>CAJTUA010000015.1 GCA_910579615.1 uncultured Lachnospiraceae bacterium
TCAGGATTTTTGACTACTGGGCATCCAATTTAACATTTGTTTCGCAATTACCTATGTATGCATCTTCTTTTTCTTATGAATTCTATCACATTTCCCTGCAAAATACTACTAAAAAAATTTTTTTAAGTGTTTTCATATGACTTTTTGTCCGCAGCGACTTAAAATGCCACAACACGCAACAACTGCCAGCCGTTTCAGGCAAGATGCCAGATATGGATTTGTCCGCAGCGAGCCGGAGAAAGGCGTATAACGCAAGAGGGGGCAAAACCGAAATCCGGCTTTGCCCCCTCTTGTATAACACTATTCTTTTACAAAATATCATCCGTTGACAAGTAACACATTCAATGGACAGGTACAGAGTGATTTGAACAGAATGGGACACCCATCCCGGTGAAAAACATTACTTAATCATTGAACTGCTTTGCACACGCCAAAGCACTCAAAGCCAAAATTTTTTCCAATATACTTCCTTTTACAAACAATTCAGATATAGCGCTTTGAATTTGTGAATTCTGCGAAAACCTATTTATGTTCTCATTAAAATAGGTCTCAAAAAATAGCCGAAGTCCTGGATTCCTTGTATACCAGTATTCATACGGGTTCATTGCCATACTCCAAGAAACAGCTACTTTTTTTCCTTTGAGTCTCCCAATCTCGCGGATAAGTCTGTATTTAACACGATTGGCAAAGACAGCGAGTTTTGAAGCATCGGGACGTGTGTTGGTGGTTGCATACTTAAATCGCGCAGCCATAGGATAAATTTGTTTCATCCAATTTATACCTACCTTATCTTCTATGCGCATTTTTCGTGGTAACGAGAAGAAGAAAGACAGAAACTCCACATCAGCAAAAGGCGAAATTGTTTCCATGAAGTACCTTTTCGTAAGCGCGGTGTTCATATTGCCTATCATATCGCGCGTATACGAGAGAAACATCTCAATATTTTCATAACCCTGCGTACAAGATTCGTCCAATACAATCGGCAGCATGTGGGACAGGCACTTTTTTCGCTCATTGATCACAACTGGCAGGTAACCATCATCTGTGTTCGCAAACAGGTGTGCACCTTCGTAAACATCCCCAAAGATACCGTTCACAGACAGACCCATGGACGAAGAATCCAACATTTCCATCCAGCATTTGGTCGCGCCAATGCCCGAATAATAACAGCTTCCACTATTCATCCTGATAATCTGATCGATATCATACAAATGGGCTGCACTGTCAATGGAATAATAGATAAACGGGTAGCCAAGGTACTCGGCAATTTGCTGTGCAATTTTCTGATCAAGGCAACCGCTCTGACCGAAACCAAAGAGAATCGGATTCTTTACGCCCAGCTTTTTAGCAGCGAAACAGATCATACGACTGTCAAGACCGCCACTCAGATCCAACACGGTTCTATATCCATATTCCTCATCCTTCATGATAATCTGCTTCATCGCCCGGTTAAATCGGCTGTTCATATCCACGATTGCCTGTTCGAAAGTAATGTCATAATTCGGCTTATTGGTAATTCGGTGATAGCATTCTTCGCGGATTTCTCCGTTTTGTATATGCAGACAATTTCCAGCCATCAAACGATAAACATGTTTGACACAGGTACGCTTATCCAACATCCAGCCGTAGGTTAGCATATACTCATAGGTGGACGGCTCTACTTCACGCTTGATCCGCATACTTTCCATGGATTTGGTAATGTAAATCAATTCAGAGCCGACAATAAATCCATTCTCATTTTCATACCAGAACAAAGAACGCCCGATATGATCGGTAAAAAACAGCCATGCATCCGCCGCTTTTTCGTATACTGCACCGACAAAACTTCCTCGGAAGTCACTGAAAAACAATTCTCCGTTTTTCTCGCGCATTTGCAACACCACCTCAGAAAAATTATCCGAGCCGTATGTGCGACATAATTCACTCTTATTCAGAATCACGCCATCCAGCAAAACAATTAGCTGTTCATTTTCAAAAAATAGCTTGTCATTCATGTATTTGTTCAGTGTATTGCGCTCAACAACAAATGTATCCGTTTTCATCGTCTGCCGAACGAGATTTTTTTGGTATTCGCCATCCGGGATTTGAATATCCGGATAGTTCGAAACAAAAATACCTGGCATTTTAACTCCTCCCTCCGGTAAGCTTTCAAGGGCATCCGTCATGTGGTTACAAAGAATAGTGTGGATAAAGAGTACGGTGTTGCTTCATCCATTCATACAATTCTTCAAGCATTTCTTCATATCCAGGAATCTTATAATCAAAATTCCAATTTGTTCTTCTTAAAGACTTGTCCGCAACAAGTCCAATAACCGGAACGATCGTTTTCCGATCATTATAAAAAATCTTATTGAACAAGCAAAGTAACTCGTATTTTGTAATTTCTTCAGACGGAACTGCATTGACTAGACCTACTGCGTTTTGTTGTATTGCTGCCTCCATTGTTTTGGCAAGCTGTAGGGTTGTCTGTCCTGTCCAAACAGCCCCGGTGAAGCCGTTTAGTTCGTTAGCTTTATTTTTTAAAAACCAATTCAACAGCCCAATTCCATTTACATTTATATCCGGACCTATGATAGAATTTCTCAGAGTAAGATTCTTTTGATCATTGAGTTCTCCCAAGGCCTTTGATCTAGCATAAAATGTTGCACCATCCGGCAAATCTACCTCCGTATAACCCCCTTGATTTCCTGAAAATACACCATCCGTGCTTATGTGAATAATTTTAGTCTTTGTATGTTCTGTTATAGCTGAAAGGAAATGTGGTAACAAGGAATTCAATCGAACTGCTGCGACCTTATCGTCCTCAGCATGTTTGTTCAAAATCGCTATGCAGTTAATAATAACATCAAACTGATTTGATAAGATGATTTCTTTCATCTTAGAAAAATCGGCAGCGTCACAGATGAATGCGGAAACCAGCTTTGATTCAGTTCTTGCAAGCCCATATATTTCATATCCGCGTTCGCAAAAATAGAGTGAAATCATATGTCCCGTCATACCGTTACAGCCTAATACAAGTATTTTCATAATCTAAACTCCTCCATCGTATCCTGTACAAAGGAAAGACCTAACAACTTTTCACGGATTTCCTCCAGATTCAACTGCCATGTATTACTGCTGTTGAATTCTACCAAAGCATTTCTTGTAATATCGCCATTTATCAGATAATTATCATAGTTCAGGTCGCGCTTATCGCTTGGCACACGATAAAAATCTCCCATATCTTTTGCATGTACACATTCCTCATTTGTCAGCAAGGTCTCATGCATCTTCTCACCGTGTCTGACACCAATAATCTTTTTCTCAACCTTAACATGAGGTTCAAAAATACTAATCAATGCATCCGCTAATGTACCAATGGTGGTAGCAGGAGCCTTTCTGACAAGCAAATCTCCCGTCATGCCATGCTCAAACGCATACAATACCAGGTCAACTGCTTCATCTAAAGACATAATAAAGCGCGTCATATTAGGCTCAGTGATGGTAATCGGTTTGCCCTCTTTGATTTGGTTCACCCAAAGGGGAATAACAGAGCCTCTGCTACACATCACATTGCCGTAACGGGTACAGCAGATTTTCGTTTGATTGCTCGAAACAGTCCTGCTCTTTGCAATGATTACCTTTTCCATCATAGCCTTACTAATCCCCATTGCGTTGACAGGGTAAGCCGCTTTATCTGTAGACAGGCAAATCGCCGTTTTGACACCTGCTTCAATGGCGGCAGTCAAAACATTATCTGTGCCCAACACATTTGTTTTGACTGCTTCCGTCGGAAAGAATTCACAGGAAGGAACCTGTTTTAGAGCTGCAGCATGAAAAATGAAGTCCACGCCAGACATGGCTTCCTTTACAGAAGATAAATCGCGCACATCTCCAATATAGAACTTCAGCTTTCCAATCACTTCTGGCATACGGTTCTGAAAATAGTGTCTCATGTCGTCCTGCTTTTTTTCGTCTCTGGAAAAAATTCTAATTTCTCCGATATCTGTATTCAGAAAACGTCCCAACACTGCATTGCCAAAGCTTCCTGTTCCTCCGGTAATCAGCAACGTTCCTTCATTAAAAATACTTCCCATGATAATCTCCTTTCATTTTAATCGTAATTGCCTATATTAGGCTATTCTTTGATTTTTCTTAGATAAACAACATACCGCACCGTAGACATGATGCCGGATACAATTGCCACAATAACGGAAGTGTATGCCGCACCCATACTACCGTATTTAGGAATCAGCAGTAGGTTAAACACTATATTTACAATTCCGCATACCATGCAAACAACCAAGTTGAATTTGACTTTTCTCATTGCCAGCAGCAGGTTTCCGAACGGTATTCTAAATACAGACGCTATTAAAAAGCCTATTGAAGCAATTCTGAGCAACGAAACAGCATCCATATAGTCCGTTCCGTAAAGTATTTTAATGATCCACTCAGCACCAAAAAAAATCACCACAGACACAAAACCATTGAGTGCTGACAAGCCTAATAGTAACTTTTTAGTGTTTACCTTTAACCATTCATAGTTATTCTGATTTTTTGCAAATGAAGGGTAGAGCACTGTGATAATTGCCAATGTGATAAAGGAAGCATTGTCCGGAATACCGATACCGATTTTATAGGAGGCCAGTATTTCAGGATCCGGAACAACATATCCTACAAGTTCCATTCCGATATAATTCAATAGACTAGACAAACTATTTGTCAATGCACAGATGGTTGAGAACTTTATCAGTGACTTACATGTAAAATAGTCGATTTTTGCAGACTTATAACCGCAAGGAGCATTTCCTCTTAATGTAACGAACAAAATGTATACCAAAGCAATAACAAACGATGCATAATAGCCAAGAATGTATCCGTTCAATCCAATGAAATAAGTAAACACAACGGAAACAATCATATACGATAATGTATGAATGTTGGTAGAATTAGCATATTGGGACATCTTGTTTTGTGTCCGCAAATAAATATTTCCGTACTCATAGAGGAAAGAGAACATTGGGGCAGCAGACAGGTAAAGGACATATTTTGCTGCACCTTCTATTTTCATTGGTGCAGAAAAACTATAAATCAGCAAAATGACAGACAGCAGCAGATTCACAATGATTCCGTAAGAAAAACCAAATTTATAGATACCGCGCTTTTCTTCAAGACTCCTGCTCTCTGAGCAGTACTGCATAACACCGCTGATGATCCCAAATCCGGAGAATATCAGCAGAATAGACATTTTGTTAAACGCAAAAGTATATAAACCATATTCCGCCTTTGTCAGCATTCTGACAATGATGATACTAAGTAACAATGCCAGCACTTTATTAAGTGCTGTGGCGAACAAAACGCGCGAAACATCCTTTTTCAAAAAATTAATTCCTTTGCATATTTTTGCTTTCAGCGCGCCCATAAGCTATTTACCATCCTTCTTGTCCCAGAGCGACTCAATTACTTTCGTTACTTCATCCAAACATCTTTCTTGACTGTAGGTCTTTATACCATAATCGCTGGCATTTCTGTTGATTGTCGGGGGTGTTGCAATCAAGGTGCGAAGCGATATGCAAAGTTCCTCGTAGGAGGAAATATGAATCGTATACGGCAATTCATACCGATACAGCATATACTTTCCTTTAATAGTGGATTCCATCAACAACAGAGATAATCCGTCATGGTCAGGATATCGAATCACAATGGAAATATTATTATATATTTCCTCCATTTCCTCCCATGTTAATATGCCCATATGGCGAACATTTTGATATGGATACTTTTCCGGATGGGAGGACCGAACAACCACAAATGTAAGTTCCGGAAATGCTTCGATTACTTTTCGCATCATTCCATAGCCATAAAAATCCGCCATACCCGGTTTGTCATCGGGTATGGAGAGTAGCACGGCATGCTTCTCCGGCATAAGAGCCGGCTCCAGTTTGAGCTTTGGAACAATCGTAAGCACTTTGCTCTTAATTCCCAATGTTGCCAGTTCTTTTTGCAAATTTGGTGCATAAGCCAAGTGGATATCCACTTTGGGATTCCATGTTTTCAGCCATTCAGGATGATTCAGATAATTCAGCACATCCGTCCCCGCCCAATGATAAACAACCTTTTTCCCAAAAAGATTCGCGATTTTTGCATAGACTCCAGTATGTTTTTCGATATATGTAAAATATACCACATCAACCGTCAATATTTTGGTCAAAAACCGAATCAGTCTCGCTATGCGATTGAAATAGGAGGATGTACCTTTTTTTCGATTTTTTAAATACTTAACCTTATACTTGCCATCAACCACCTGTTCCAATAGCTTGTCAATATTTGATGCCCCATATAGTCCAATAGTCTTCATGAAAGTCCTCTCTTAAATATATCCTATCACATCAATCGAAATATGCGTCTATATAGCCGCATTCGAATTGCCTGCTTCCTCAGAATGAAAATGAGAATAAACAAATACAGATATGATAGCGGCAATTTACATGGATCCAGATTAATCACCACGGCCAATGTAATGGTACAACACATCCAAAACTTGATTGAAGAACATTCTTTTGGTAAAGAATCTATGATTCTCTCCATTTTTCTCAATAAACACAGAACAATCATACTATTTACAATAGCTCCTAAGACACCTCCCTGAAAATAACCGGAAGTAAGAAAATCAACCGGCACTCCTCCCAAATAGGTAAAACCTTTTGAATACTCATAAGATACAATCTCCGTCATTGTCTGCGCTTCTGGCAATTGAATACCAATCAGAGAAAGAAGACGGCTTGGGAGTATCTCTGGAATCCATAACAAATAATCCTTAAAAAACCGAAATCCATATTTTTCGGTGAAATACATTGCATTCAGTGTATTTGCATATGGATACGACAAATCGCTCAAGGTTGACTCGATATTATCTATCAAACTCAGTTCAACCACTTGACCGGACGATACCGACCGAAGCGTCGCTCGTAACGAACCTGATCCCAAAATCACCGCTACTGCCAATACAAAAAAGACAGCAATAATTCTTGATTCCTTAATTCCTTTTTTTTTAAGATACGCATACAGTACACATACAGAAAAAAACACAATGGGTGATCTTCCCTGATTATACAGAAGATAAAGTACCAAAAAAAATAGGACAACCGCAAGCCATAAACTTATATTTTTTTTCTTTTTCCGACATGAAATCAAACAAATTGCAGCCCCGAACAAAAATCCCGTCATTTGCAGACACATAGCTCCAATAGCGGAAAAATTTCCAGATATATCAACATTATAGCCGCGAAGGCTCCCTGCAATCGCCAACATTGATGAAACACCGCCAAGTTCAAAAATCACAACACAAAAGCTTATAATGCCTATCATCGCAAAGACCCACCCCGCATTACTTAAGGTGTTGTATAAGCCTTTTGTTTCGTAAAAGTCTTCGCCAATGGAAAGCGTTTCTGTTTTCTTTGGAAAAATTTTTGCATGAAAAATAAGCAAGAAAAACACATAACCTATGGCAGCTAATAAAAATGACAGATATCGCTGTTCTATTGTTGTGTTGGCTATAAAATCAAATCTAATGATATGTAAGCTCAGCATATCCGTGTAATCCAACATCCACAACATCACAGGCGGAATGATGAAATAATATACCAGGTAAACAACATGAAATGTGGTGCTTATAGATATCCCTATATTCTTTAAGTGCATTATAAAAATAAATGTTGCACCGATTGCGATTATTATATATAAAGTTATCAACAGCATACCTCTTTCATCTCCCCTCGCATGTTGCATACAACAAATTTTAATTTACTCATAAACCTTTCGTATAATACACTGGGCTACATATTTCGCGGAAAACGCCTCTACCGGACTTGACTGAATATGTAAATCCGGTTTCTCTGCAATTATCTTAATTGCGGAGGATATACTATCCGCATTGTTTTCACAAAAATAAAATCTGTTATATTGCTCAAAATATTCTCGAATTGTCTCGGCATTTTCACCATCCAGAATTATCAGCACAGGTGTGTCCGTGGCTGAAGCATGATATATCTTTCCGGGGATCTGTGTTCCACTTCTGTTGCAGATACAAACTCTAAGATTGCACATCCTTTCAGTCTCTCTCAGTTCATTGGCGGGTACACGCTCAAATATCTCCACATTATCAGTTGAAGCTAAAACCATATCCGATGTGCCAATAATTTTCAATTGGTACTTGTTATCAAGCTTACTCATGGCACGATACAAAGGCATGATATCACGATTCCTGCAGGTATAATCACCGAAATAGCCAATCTTGAATATTCCGCCAAGCGGCGCATGAAAATAGTTTCCTGTGCTGTAGGGAATAGGAGTAAAATATACCTTATCTTCAATATCCTTGTACTTATTCTGGATATACATTGCAGTCAATGGAGATACATATATTGCCAAGTCACATAATAATAAGAGTCGCTTTTCCTCTGCAATCAAAATCCCTTCTGGTCCAATATAGCCTTTGCTAATGTCCCCAGTAAAAGGATCACCCCAATACTGTATCCATTTATCAGCAATATTTGGTTTCTTCTGTATAAGACGCTCAGCAAATAAATGTGCCGATTTCGGATCAGACGAAGAAATAATGAGGTCAAAATGCTCGGATATCTCAACCTCATCCACATTTGGCACTTCCATTTTTCTTGTATCATATAAGGTAAACTTCTTTTTTAAGGAATAAATACCTTTTTTCAATGCGAAAATGCATTTGCCTGGCAAACTTGGCCTGCCTTGTTTTTTTTGCGTCATCAATGCGTGAACCTTATTCATGGGAATGAAGTACCGTTTGCACGCATCTGGTACAACGTTTCCCTTTCCGTGGGCATTGGTCTGAAGCTCTGTGGACAAGGTTGACACCTGATATCCGCACGCAAGCAAACCTTCAATCAAGTTTAGATTTCTAATATTTGCAGAAGTCCAGTGTTCTAATGGTTCTGCCGTAATAAAAAGTATTTTATATTGCTTCATGATATCTCTTAGTCTCGTTGAAAACTTGTATTATTCATTATCCATTAATTCACCGAAAGTCCGGAGATTTTTAAAGGATTTGATGCCTTCTTTCATCAGCCGATAAGCTTTTGCTACCGTTATCTCACTATTTTGGTAGGTATAGCGGTGTCGGATCAAAAACTGAATACAAAAAAGCTTGCTCCAAATTCGGGATATTGCTGCAAACAGCACTCCCTTGTCATGAAAAAACTTCTCGTTATATCCAGTAAACCAAGTAGAAGTTGTCTGATCTACCTGTGCAATACATACAGGATATGTATATAAACGCAAGCCGTGCCTGAGCATATCCATGACAAACAATACATCTTCTCCAGCATTATAACGGGTTCCTCCACCAAAACAACTGTGGAAAAAGATATTCTCCCGCTTAATTGATATAGACCGAACTGAAATACGTGCCGCACCGTAATTAAGCGCATTATACCATCGAACACGCTTCACACGTTGATTAATACGACGCTTTATTTGCGCACCTACAGACTCGATATTAAAAACAATGGCATCGGCATCAGATAAGGAATCAAAAGCGTTTTGTATAATAGATGCATAATCATCCCGAAATACCATATCCTCATCTGCAAATGTAAGTATTTCAGCATTTGCGTGCATCAATGCGACATTTCTGTTCATTCCTACGCCACGATTGGGACGGTTATAATAAGATACTTTACAATCTCCCATGGTGTATTCTTCGTTTGAACAATGGTTGCACTGATTCCCTATAATTACATCTGTAGAGATGTTCATTTTACCTGGCAGTGACAAATCCTTTTGATGCATTGCAGCGACCAATACTTGTAACCTCATTATTTACTCCTTAATACCTTTTATGATTCCAAAATATCTGCAATTCTCTTACAGGCAAACCCATCTCCATACGGATTGCTTGCCTTTGACATCGCATTGTATGCTTCCTTGTTTTCAAGGAGCAACTTAAAATTATCATAGATAACCTGTTCATCCGTTCCAACAAGTTTAAGTGTACCTGCAGCAATACCTTCCGGTCTTTCGGTAGTATCACGCATAACAAGAACAGGCTTGCCGAGCGAAGGGGCTTCCTCCTGAATTCCGCCACTATCTGTCAAAATCAAATAGCTTCTTGCAAGAAAATTATGAAAGTCAAGAACTTCCAGCGGCTCAATGATATGAATTCTATCACATCCCCTTAATTCCTTCGCTGCAATTTCACGTACTACCGGGTTCATGTGAATCGGATAGATTGCCTTGACATCAGGATGCTCATCCATAATACGACGGATGGCACGAAACATGTTGTGCATCGGCTCGCCAAGATTCTCACGGCGATGAGCAGTAATAACGATTAAACGGCTATCAGCCGCCCACTCTAATTCCGGGTGCACATAATCCTCACGAACTGTCGTTGCCAAAGCGTCAATGGCTGTATTGCCTGTTACATAAATACTGTCAGGATTTTTTCCCTCTTTGAGAAGATTGTTCTTGGACAATTCCGTAGGAGAGAAATTGTATTTTGCAACAATACCGACTGCTTGACGGTTAAATTCTTCTGGATACGGATTGTAAATATCGTATGTACGAAGTCCAGCTTCCACATGACCAACAGCAATCTGCTTATAGAAGCAAGCAAGGGCTGACACAAAGGTAGTGCTGGTATCACCGTGTACGAGAACTACATCTGGCTTTACTTCGTCAAGGATCTCACCGATACCATTTAAGATATTGGTAGTTATGTCAAACAGAGTCTGTTTTTCCTTCATGATGGACAAGTCATAGTCTGGCGTAACATTGAATGCCTCCAAAACCTGAGCTAGCATCTGACGATGCTGCCCAGTAACACAGACTACCGTGTTGAAATTTTTCCTTGATTTCAGTTCATTTACCAAAGGACACATTTTGATTGCTTCGGGTCTTGTGCCAAAGACAAGCATAACTGTTATCATATGCTTACTCCTTAATATTATTAAAGCCTATATATACCGGGGAGATCACAACACTTGCGGGTATCAAAAACAATCTTACCTTTCAGCTTGTCCATATTCTCCTTAATCTGATTATGGTTTACCATAATTACAACAAAATCGGTATCTTCCAAAAATTTTTCAAAATTGTGATACTGATTGGGAACCAAGTCGGTTTCAAAGAAGGGATCATATACCTTAAGTGGAGAGGCAAGATGTCTTTCCTGACTTTCAAGCAACTGGATTGTTGGCGATTCTCTGGGATCATCAACATTTTCCTTATAAGAGAGTCCGTACAAACCAACACGATTAATATCCGTAATACCGTTTTCTTTCATAATCTCATAGATACGGTTAAGTACGAAGTCTGGCATACCATCATTTGTCTTCATAGATTCGTCAATAACTTTTGCAAGGCTCGGATAATCGCCGACGAGAAACCACGGGTCAACCGAGATGCAATGTCCTCCAACACCAGGACCAGGCTGAAGAATATTTACACGGGGATGCATATTGCAAATTTTGATAATCTCATACACATCCATATTGTCATGGCGGCAGATTTTCGCAAGTTCATTTGCAAAAGCAATATTAACAGCACGGAAAGTATTCTCAACAACCTTTGTCATCTCGGCTGTACGAATGTCAGTTACAACTATTTCACCCAGGCAAAAGGAAGCATATAGTTCTTTAATCTTCTCGCCAATTGACTTGTCATCTGCACCGATGGTGCGGTTATTGTGAAGCAGTTCATAAAGCATATTTCCAGGAATAATACGTTCCGGAGCGTGAACAAGGTTGATATCTTTGCCAATCACAAAACCGTTCGCTTCGATGACAGGGCGAATGAATTTGTCAATCGTACCGGGTGATACGGTGGATTCGACGACAACAGTTGCACCCTTGGGGCAAACACCCATAATAGTCTTAACTGCCGATACAACATAGCAAGCATCAACCTTTTTGGAAAATTTGTCATAGGGCGTAGGTACAGATACGATGTAAGTATCAGTTACCTGATATTCAGCAGTAAATTTGATACCGGCTTTTACTGCATCCGCAAACAGTTCGTCAAGACCTTTTTCTTTGAAGGTGGTGTGACCTGCGTTAAGCGTTGCTATAAGCTCTTTGTTGTAATCTGTTCCAACAACTTCCAGTCCGTGTGAAGCCATCATGAGGGCAGTCGGAAGCCCGATATAGCCAAGGCCAATTACATTAATCATGTTGTCTATTCTCCTTTAAATTGTTTTATTGTATCTTTCAATATCCGCTCGTATCTTTGGGCAAGAATTGGGATATCGTATTTTTCTGCAGCTGTTCTGGCACATCTGCACATTTCCGCATATTCATCAAGAGGAAGATTCTTAACTCTGTTTATGAGCTTAACGATATTTTCAACGCTGCACTCGTCAACAGAGTATCCACAATGGTATCTCTCGATGATGTCATAACCCATTTTCACAGTTGAAACAACTGGCTTTCTGCTTGCCAAGTACTCAAATAGCTTGTTTGAACTATTCCCTCTCGACCAGTTGTATGTTGAGCCGGAATAATTTAAAATGTTTAAGGATGACTTGCTGAGTATATATGGGATATATTTATTATCTACATACCCCTTAAACCGAACATTATTGATATGTTCATCTATAACTCTTTGTTTTAGTTCACCAACACAATTTCCCATCCCATATATTAAAACAAGTACATCGTCACCAAGTTTCTTTGCAACATCCAAAAGCATACCAATGTTATTGACTGGTCTGATTGTGCCACAGTAGACAATTGTAAATTTGCTGGATTCCAAATCTTCATCGTGGTAAGTATACTCAGCCATTTTCTTATCAAACAACTGAATATCAACACCATTATTGATATATGCGCATTTTGACATATCTACTTTTCCACCGTTCGCTGTATCCCACTTATGCTCTGAAATATATATGTGGTCGCCTTCTTTTAAGAATACAAGCCTGTCTGCTTTCTCATACATAAGGCGTTCACAGTGGAGTAAAAACTTTCCGATTAACCCCTTTTCTTTCACCACACCGCCCAAGAAAAATACTTCCGGCCAAAGGTCACGAACCTCACATATACAAGGAATCTTATATTTTTTTGCAATTTCTAACGCTGAAAGTACCGTCAGCGGATGAGGACTAGACGCAACAATAATATCCGGTTTCCAGTAATTTTTTGCAAACCACTTTGCTGTGCCAAATAATCTCTGTCCAAATTGAATCATATTCATAATACGGTTAATCCTGTTCTGGTATCCACAGGTTCGAACAAAAACCGAGGTCACCCCGTCATATTCATGAAGAAGGACTTTTTCTTTTCCTTTTATCATATTCTCACCAGCATAATGCAGATATGATGAGGTAAAGACCGCTATTTGATTTCCCGATTTATTGAAATACGAACCAAATTCAAACGGTCTGTGCAATCCCGCTATTTCGCATGGTGTCGCATAATGATGGAAATACCATATTTTCATTGCACAATCACCTCGCTACGCTTTTATTGTATTGAAGCTGTAAACTCAGCCCCGCCCTTTTTATCTGGTTTATATTCCTCATTACACTTTTCAACAAAATATCCAAACTGGCATAAATCAAACGCGCCAAATCATCTATCTCCTTCCGTTTGCCAAATACTTTCTTCCAAACTGTATTTCCTATATTCTTCACAGTAATCCCCAAGATGCGGTTCATACATAAAATTCCCAAATGCCTTGTCCACACTTCCACTTATATGTCGCAGCAGCCTCAGCATCCATCCGCACCCTGGCATCAGCAATATTTTCTTCCCGTGTGCTGCCGCTATTTTTTTTACTAGCTCGCTTGTATTGGAATACTCTTTGTTGCAGGGCCAAAATATACCCGATTCCCCATTTGCAACCATCAACCTTACAAATTCTACCAGGTTTCCAACATAGAGCATACTCCGCTCATTTTCTACCTTTGGGAATACTGGAAGCTTTTTTGCGAACTTCATCATCACCGGGTAATTCCCCTTGCATCCTTTCCCGTATATCATTGGCGGGCGCAGAATCACAACTTTAAAAAGATTGCTTTCCAGTTTCCGCAGCCCCTCCTCTGCTTTTAGCTTGCTGTTCCCATAAAAATTTGCCGGGGATGGCAGTGTATCCTCTGTAATTACTCTTTTCTTCCCAATTGGTGCGCCATTCCCATAGATGGCGGCAGAACTCATAAAAATAAACTGCCCCACACCTTCCATTTTTGCTTTTTCTGCCAATGCGATGGTTAGCTCCGTGTTTATGCTATAATAAATTTCCCGCATACCCACTGATGTTTTTCCCGCATTTGCGTGCACGATTCCTGCCACATGGAATACGGAATCATATCCGAAAAAGTCTATTTTCTTCCATGCGCCATCCCGCACACTTACCATGTCAACCGTATATTCCGCAAACTGTGCCATGTAATCCCGAAACGCATTCCCGATAAAACTGTTTTTGCCTGTGACAAGTATCCGCTTCATCGCAAGCTCCCCCTTTTTTATTCAAAAACCTGTTCCGTCTCTTACTCTTTCCTCGCTTATACTTTTTGCCTTCTCTTTTCTCTTTTGGATTTTTCGTTCCTCTATCCTTTTCCTTTTTGGTTTTTATTTTTTATCTTTTATTATTTTCCGTGAGCTCTCCTTCCGTTCTATCTCCCCTGTTCCGCCTTCCACCACGCCATCATGCCTTAGTACCTTTCCAATCGTCCCGAAAAAACATTGGCAGTCCAGCCGGAACCCCATCCTTTTTACATATTCCCCGTCAAGCCTTGCCTTCACCGGGATTTCCAGCTCATCCCTCCCGTTGATCTGCGCGAGTCCGCTTAAGCCCGGCTTTACGTCATTTGCTCCGTACTTCTCCCGCTCCGCAATTAGGTCATACTGGTTCCAAAGGGCGGGGCGCGGACCGATGAAACTCATTTCCCCACAAAAAATATTGAAAATCTGTGGCAATTCATCTAAGCTATATTTCCGCAGGAACGCACCAAACTTTAACAGGTACTGCTCCGGATTTTCCAGTTGGTGCGTTGGCATATCGTGCGGGGTTGACATTTTCATGGAACGGAATTTCAGCAGCGTAAAATGTTTTTTATGTATCCCGACCCGCCTCTGCTTAAAAAATGCCGGGCCAGGGTCAGAACATTTTATGATTAGTGCGATGATGAGCATCGGGAAGGAAAATAACACGATCCCAACCCCGGAAAACACAAGGTCGATGATTCTTTTCCCAAAATGTTTGTACAAAATTTCCGTCCTCCTCATTGTTATCTTTGTTTGTCTTTTTCTATAAACGATAAATAATTCATTCCCGTTACAGTTAGAGAAGTGCTGCCATCCACATTCGCACCCTGGAAAAAAGGGCACGCTTCGCCATTCCATGGGATTTGTCTTAAAACATTGCACCTATCCTACAATGTTTTAAAACAAATTCCATGGTTCATTCTTTTGCATGGCCAATCCCCAGTCCGAATGCGGCAGAGCGACAATTCTTCTTTGGGATTTTTCTGACAATCTTTCCAATCCATTCACACTTCCAGACATCCTGCGCCTTTTTGCACTTATCTCAATACCCCTTTTCCATCGGTACATTTCCGGGCAGGCTTCCGCAATTTCTCCCTCGTTTCGCATTCCATATCATTCCGATTTTTTCTAATTTTCGGATTTTCTCCCATTCCAGCCCTTTCCCAACACATCCCCCATACATACAGCGTTGGTTTGAAATCCATTTCCCAAGGCGGTAGCCATCTGCGCAAATATAAGCGTTCGGCACTTCAAGGTTTCCCATCCGGTGCGCGTATTCCTCCGCGTGCGCAAAGCCGACCTCCCATGCATCCGGGAATTCCCAGACCATCTCAATCCCGTCAAGCATTGTAATCTGCCAACCGGACAGCCGCCCGTTCCTGCGGTTCACGCGCTGGTGCTGTAACCAGATTCCAAGGTTTTTTCCGTTGCTTGTGGCGTAGCGCTTTGAGATGGAAAGGTTCCCATGCCTGCGGTAGAATTCTTCCGCTTCCCCGTACTGCTCCCGCCAGGAAAGCTCTGCCTGCGATACGCCTGGCCTGATCCCGATGGAAAGGAGCTTGTCTTTTTGCTCCGCAGTTAATGATTTACTGGATTTTCGGGATGTTTCCTGATTCTGCAGGTCATTTTCTTCTTCCTGCTGCCTGCCGATGTTTTCGGAGCTGTCCGCCGCATCTTCCCCACCGCAACCTTCCTGCTCCCACCGCGCTTTCTGCTCACGCAGCCAGCGGTCAAGCCATACTCCCTCGACCACATAATCTGCTGGCATCCTCAGGTTGCCGTGCTCCTCGTAATATTGCTTTGCGAGTTCAAATTTCCGCCCCCATGGGTCGGTATTTTCCCAGACCATGCCAATCTGGGCAAGCCGTTGCGCCCGTTCCATATGGACGCTCCTCTTCCCCTGCCAGGAAAGCTTTTTGTTTGCTCCAGATGCCTTGGCAATTACTGCATCCTCCTGCCCCTGCCCAGTAACCACAACATTCCCCTGGTTCTGCCCTACGCCTGCAAGCTTCCGGCAAACCTCCCGCTGCCTGCGAAGCCACCGCCCAAGCCTGCATCCATCCTCTGTCACATAATCCGCCGGGACATCCAAATCCCCATGCGTCTTAAAATACCTCTCCGCCTCGGCAAAATTACTCTCCCACGCTACCTCCTGCGCGCCCTGCCAACGCATCCCAATCGCGTTCAGCCGTTCCACCTGCTCCCCGCTTAAGCAACCCGCCGTCTTTCCCGCATAAACCTTCCTCTGCGTGGCAATCCATGCCCCAAGGGAATAGCCGTCCGCCGTGGCGTAGGTTGCCGGAACTTCCAGATTCCCATAGGTTTCGTAATATTCTTTTGCCATCGCATACATTGCGTCCCAGGATGCGGCAAGTGTCTCGTTTAGCTGTGCAAACAATCTCCTGCAGTCCTCTACCTCGTCAACCACCCGGAAATGCTCAGTGACCACTTCCCCGCCCCTGCCATTTTCCCGGTACGCAAAGACCGCCTCCCGCAGTTCCTCCTCTATTGCACCGATACTGCAGAGGTTTTCGATGTTCATGACGATATCGAAAATAACTGGTGTTTTCTTTCCACCCGACGCGAGCGCCCGCCCAATCTGCTGTTTGTAGATGGTCGGCGAGACTGTCGGACGCAGCAGGATGACCCCGTCCACGCCGTCCACATGGATGCCCTCGTTTAACATGTCGATGCAGTACAAAAGCTTCAGATGCCCGCTCACATCTGCCTTGAACGCCTCAAATTCCGCCGAAGTTGCCGGGTCGTCCGAGTATGCCGTGTAGATATGCGGCTTGGCATCCACCTTTGCAAACCATTCCGGGGCAAGTTCGCGCATTTCTAACAGGTGCTCGTAGCTCGCACAGAAGACAATGTATTTGCCGGAATTTGAGGTTTGCCTTGTAGTTTTCCGGAATCCAGAAGCTTCTCTTTCCCATGAATGTTCCAGGTTTTCAGGCATCAGGGCATCCAGTTTTTCCCCTGATACTGAATGTATTGTACCATCTGCATTTCCTTGGAATCCTGCCGTTTCTGCCCCCGGGCTGACTTTTCCGGCTTCCGGCAGCATATGCCTTGCAAAGACTTCCTCAAGCCCATCCGCCTTCTCTAGCGCCCGCCGCAGTGCCTCCAGTTCCTTCTCCGCCTTATCCCGCACCGCTTTGTTCCTTGCCTGCTGCACCCGCATCTCGTACCGTTTTAATTCCTTTTGATAAGAATAAACAGAAAGTATATATTTCGGCGCTGGCAGAATCCCGGTTGCCACCGCTGCGCCAAGCGTTAGTTCCGATGCAACATTCCCGCCAAAAAGCTCCCACGCCATATCCCGCTGGTTATCCAGATACCGGATATTCGTCGCGGAAAGCCCCAGTACCTTCGCCTTCTGGTATATTGCCCACAGGCGTTCTACCCCGCTGCCCCACTGGGCTGCACCGCAGCGGTGGAACTCGTCGAGGATGATGTAATCCGGTTTGATTTCTGCCAATGCATCCGGCTCCATGCGCATCAGGCGCGCGTAGGTGAAAAACTGTACGTTTTTAAGCTCCGCGCCTCCCGCTCCCTTCCACTTTTCAAGCTGTGTTGTAAAAATATATTCGGATGGTGAGAGCCAACAGACTCTCTGCCCTGCTTTATCTGCACAGAGTTGGAACGCGATAAAGGACTTGCCCGTCCCGGTCGGGTGAATGACGGCTGCCCGCCCGGTCTGCGCCAACATCTGTGCCGCCGCTTCGTAGGCTTTGCGGTTATGTTCAAATAAGATGCTTCCCATTCGCGTCTCCTTTCTGTGGCTGTTGAAAAAGTGTAATGAAGTACCGTACTTCATTACACCCAAGGGAATCTTTGCCATGAAAGTAAGGAATCGTGCGGAAACACCGAGGCATTTGAATGATGTTTTGACTGCGAATTGACTGCGAATTATGGAAGATGCAAAAGAGGAGATTGTTTTCTTAGATGCCCCGCCCATTCTTCTTCCAAGAAGTAATGCTTTCATTGCTACGGCTCAAGAAGCGCTGAAACAGCAGAAAACAGCGCTGTTTTATGACACTTATTCTGACTGCGAATTGACGATGGTCCAAGGAGAAAATAGATTGTATATGGTTTTTAAATATTTTTATGTGTAGTCTTTTTAGTTTATTTCCATATCTTTTCATGAAGAAAGCAGAAATATTGCTCGCGAATTTGTTGACAAAGAGATACTCTTGTGATACAATTCTAAAGATTAGTAGTACAAACTATCACGATTTTTACGAAATTTTCCATGTAATGAAGTACGGTACTTCATTATTTTTTTGCTATATATCTCGCCAGATAAGATGCTCTTTATATCAATTCCATCCTATAAGAATCATGGCGCAATTTATTTAATTTCATGTAGTAAAACTAACACTATCCCAAAAAGAAAAGGGGAAGCCTTAGCCCCCCCATAAAACAGTTCCACCTTCAAGTTTGTCGTGCATCATCTGGCACCCCCTCCATTCCTCCATCAAATCATCCCCACAAAATCCAACCCAAACACCCGTCTTCCGGTTCAAGATTCTCCGCCTTAAAAACATTGCATCTCTGTGAACACAGCATACAGGGGCTATAACACAATATCACGTCCCAGGCACTCCACACGTTCTATCTTGCAAGTATGCCCCTGCTCTTTCCTGTCCTTATCATAATTTATCCCGACAAGTACCACCTCGCCGGAATAGCCTTTCAGCACATCCGCATATTTTTTATCCTTCATCTGCTGAATCGCCGCCTGCGCCTCTTTATTGTATTTCAGTTCCACGACAATGGCCGGCTTATTCCTGCCCGGCAGAGGTAAAAATACAATATCCGCATAGCCATATCCCGCAGGCAGCTCCCGGATAATCTTGTAATCCTTCCTCGCGCTCCAGTAAGCTAAGATAATTGCACAGCCTAAGGCAGACTCGTCATTATAATTCAGGTTCGACGCAATCTCCGTATGCATACGGTCAAGCGCTGACGCAGTTTCATCTTCCCTGCCATCCAACGTATCTTTTAGCAAACGCTCCGAGTCCATAATAACCTTCATCACATTCTCCCAGCCGCCGTCGCTGATTGCATTTTCAAACTCCCCCATAATCTCATTATTTGGAACAAATGCTTTTTCTCCTGCTGCATCATACGACAAATAGCCAAGATGGATTAGCAATGTCAATACATCATCTTTTGTATTAAGATTGCACATATCATTTCTGAATTTTCCCGTCCTGACGGAAACCCTTGCGCCGCCAAGCATTTGCACAATAGCATCCCGCAGCCCGTCAAAATTCATATCAATGTAAATTTTTAAAGCTTCATAAGTTTCTGTGGCTGTCCAGTAATTATCACAATCTTTACAGCGCATGGCCTCCACAACGGATTTCGGATTATAAATGTGCTGAATCCTCCGAAGCTCATATCCGTCATACCAGCTTGCTACTTCCTCAAAATCCATACCAAACCGTCCGCATAACCCTTTTACCTCATCCTCTGTGAATCCCGTGTATTCTTCCAGCTCCCTTTGATTCGTCATGGAATATTCCGTAAACATGTTCAGGGCAGAATGCACGCCATACTTCTTAATTGGAAGAATGCCGGTCATATAAGCTAATGCTACATACGGCTGGTCTTTTAAAAGATTGCGCAGAAAATCCAGATACTGCTTCTGCATTTCTTCAAAATCCTGCCGTTCCCTCACCACACAATCCCACTCGTCAATCAAAAAGATAAATTCCTTGCCTGTTTCCCCGTAAATCTGCCTCATGGCAGCGGCAAGCCCAGGGGGTTCCCCCGTCAGGAATTCTCCATACTCTTTTCGGATTTCCCTTAATACTTCCTGCTCCAGATACTCTATTACAGACCCATCTTTTGCCTCGATTAAAAACTGGGTCATCGTCAAATAGATTACGTTGTATTGGTTCAAATGTTCTTCAAAAGTTGCTTCCTGCGCAATCTTCAGTTCCTTAAACAAGTCCCTGGAATCGCATCCGCAGCTGTAGTACGCTGCCAACATTTTAAGCGCCATTGATTTTCCGAATCTCCTCGGTCTGCTCACACAGATAAACTTCTGTTCCGTGTCAAGACAATCATTCGTATACGCAATCAACCCCGTCTTATCGACGTAAATCTTCGAGCGGACTGACTCCGCAAACCCCTTTTTTCCTGGATTTAAATAATAGCCCATCATACACCTCCATCCAATTTTTGTATATCACTTCATATCCCGAATTCCGAAATGTATTTCGGAATTATTTTCTCATTTCATAATCGCCGTGAAATCTTCTTTTGTATCTTTCACAATGCATTTTAAGCATTACGAAGTTTTAAGCCTGTTGTTTTTGGCAGATTCGTTCCTGATGGCATTGCAAAACCAACTTTGTTGGTTTTTCCTGTTTAGTCGGCAGGAACAATAAGCGAAAATAAATAAAACCTACCTTGTTTCTTGACCAGAGCTAGGTAGGTTTATTTCGCCTAAAACGGGAGATTAACCACTTTGTGGGCGGTTACTTCCTTCTTATTTCCATCATATCACATATTTGAAATATTTGCAAGAATTTTTCAATTCCTTTCGGAACTGCTGGAAACAGTGGCTCCGGACGCGGCATCCAGTGTCAGCTTTGCAACCGGGATGCCCTTGTGCATCAGCATATAAAGTGTAAACGATTCTGGCATTGTCCCATTTCCTCCTTCCAAAGCCACCCTTCTGCTTCTTATACATTTTGTACTACCCGCCGACCACCATCCGCAGCTCCTCAAATACACCATAAAAATTGACCCTGCCATAACCCCACTCCCTGCTTGGCTGAACCAACCCCTCCCGCTCCGCCCCGCCTTTCATCAACCGCTTCATCTCCTGCGTGCGAATCTGCGGCTGCCGCCCATTTACAATCGCCCATTCAAAAAACAGTGCACACCCGCCCGCAGTAAGCGCAGCCGCGGCACCCCCGCCACTCCTAGTCTGGAAGCCGCCGCCTGCCGCCGGACCGTAAATGGTCACTCCCGGCGCCGCCACATCCGGTTTTGCCTCGCCGGTTCTGGTAAAACCGCGCCCGGAATGCAGCGCAAGCGAATTGTCCTCAGTCCGGTAAGATGCCACTGTAATGGGTTCGCTTGCATTGCCCGGGTCAGCGATGGTTACATAGGGGTCGGCGCGCAAAAAATAAGTATCGCGGGTCAAAAAATTATGGACTGGAAGCCAGATATCAAACCCCCCGCTAAATGTCCGGTCCTCGTATACCTGAAAACGCCAGATGCCCGCCGTCGGGTCAGTAACCCTTATCAGGATGAGTTGGTTGCCGGTTCTCCCCTCCGCCATAAAATAGTCCAGGACAATTTTGGTATCCTCAAACAAAAAATTCATGTTCTGCGAGTGGTTCCTGCGATCCGGAATCCGCCGTATCAGCTCCCCGGTAGGCGATACGACCGAGATGGAATACTGGTTTAAGGACTCCGCCCAAAGCTCCATGGTAAATCCCCTCTCACGCTCCCCAACGCGAAGCTCCACTTCCTCGTACTCTGAGCCGGTTCCCGCCGAACGGTAGTGCAGGCCATAGCCGGACTCATTGCCGCTTGAAGCCACCACGCACATGCGGTTTCTTCCCGATATATAATTTAACATACTGTCCAGAATTCCCCTGCCGGAGTGCCCGCCCGAATTCGTGCCCAATGTCATGCAGATAATGAGCGGCATCCTTGCATTCTCTGCCTTGTCAATCAGGTATTGGAGCCCCCATGCAATGTCCGTCTCCTGAAAGCAGACCGCGTCCTGCGGAATGCGAAAAAGTTCTTTCAGATATGCTTTTGCCGGTTTTAACTTTACTGCAACAATTTCTGCAAAAGGTGCTGTGCCGGAAAAACCGGATGTACGGTCATTATTCCCTGCCGCCACCCCTGCCACAAAGGTTCCGTGACCATTCTCATCCTGCTCCGGAACGACCGCCTGCGGGTTCTCGCTCATAAGCGCCTGTGTCAGTTCCTCCCTTGTATATTCTTCCCCGTAAACAAAACCCTGCGGCGGCACACCGTCCTCCACCGTCTGGTCCCAGATTGCCGCAATCCGGCTTGTGCCGTCGGAATTGCGGAAAACCGGATGGGTATAGTCAATTCCCGTATCGATAAAGCCAATCATGACACCCCGTCCGGACAAATCAAGATAAGGAAGGCGGTTCAGCCTCGCAATCCCCATCGCCTCAAGCACCGGGTTACTCGAAGTTGCAACCTCACCACCCCCTGCATCTTCCATAATTGCATAGCATCTTGGTACTGCACTGTAAATCGACGGAAACTCCCCGTTGATGCTGCTGACACGCCTTGATTCGACATATGCTACTGCGTACTGGTCATTTAATGGGAAAATGCAATCGAACCCATAGGTATTTCTCAATTCCTCTAACGGCGTAACGCGTTGAATAAAAAGCTCCTGCATATCCTGCGAATATACTGCCTGCTTGCACTCCATAATATTATGGGCTGCCGCACGAAAAAAAATAATACTGCTTTTCCGTCGCGCGGCAGCCCCAACCTTCCCAAAGATATTATTGCATTATATTCGGATTCCGTATAATCCAGAACGGTCCGCCGTCCGAAGCCCATTTTGCCTCCGACTGAATTGTTTCAAAATCCCATTCCGTCATGGTATTCTCCCTGCTGTTACAATCCGCCACCAGAATCTTGCCTTCTGCGGTGATGCCGCGCAGCACAATAAAGTGCCCGCCCTTGGTAAAATGCCCCTTGCCCATCAGCACAACGACCATGTCGCCGTTTTTGAGGGCTTTCTTTACTTTCTCCGGCGTATCACTGTCATTGCCGACACCTTCCGATTTCAGCCCGAACGCCTTTGCGGTTCCGTTTACGACCGAATGCAGTGAACCGCTCTGCGGATACCAGTAACCTTTGCCAAACGCCCACGCGGACATTTGCTCCGGGTCAATGCCGATATCGGTCAGGCTCGAAACAACGATTGCCATTGAGGTCGGCCCACATGCATATTTTGCAATGGTATCTTCCCCGCCGTAGATTTTATTGCCCCAGCGTGGATCCGTCTGCATATAATATACCGTATCCACCGCTCCGTCCGCCGTCAAAAGCTCCCCGCTCTGCGGCGTGCCAAGTGACGCAATGAAATCCGCGTCCATGCCTTCCGTAAATGCGCCCTGGGTCGGCTTTGGCGTCGGCGTGGACGTTGGGGTTGGCGTGGATGTTGGCTTTGGTGTCGGGGTGCTCGTCGGGGTTGGACGCGGGGTTGCCTCCGGCACAGGTGTCGGGGTCGGAGGCAGGCTCGCTTCCGGTACCGCTGTCGGGGTCGGACGTAACGTTACCTCCGGTGTCGATGTTGCCTGCGGACGTGACGTTGGCTCCTGCAAAGCCGCCGATGTCGGGTCCGGTGCCTGTGTCACAGCTTCGGTTCCCTGCGCGCCCGGTGTCAGCGCCGTTGCCGGGTCTGTCCCATTCTGCCCTGCGTAAAATTGCGTCGGGTCCGGTGTGGCATCCGCCCCCACAGGGGTTCCCTCCCCGGAGTTATCTGGATTTCCTAGAAATCCGGGATTCTGGTCATTTTCTTTGTTCCCTTCCCCATCCTTCCCTTCATCCGCCTTGACCAAGCCGGACGCTGTCTGCCTCGTGTTATTATTTCCCGGGTCAGATGCCTTGCCTTCGGACCATTTAATAAGTCCTGCTACGAAAATGGTGACTGCCGCCAGGCAGATAAGTTCCCATCTTATAATATTGGACAATCGATTTTTCTTTTTTTTCATATTCCACTTCCTCCTGTTATCGTGCTATCCGCAGTATAACAGAGTTTATCCCTATTTTCCATCGGTGTTTGCTTCCTTTAATGCATGTATTATCCAGTCTGCCGCCGGATGGGATACCCCTTTCTACCTTCCTGATACATTCTGCCCAATCAGGGCACGGACACTGCCGGAGCGCAGCTCAATCCCCGGCGCTCCCTTATGCTCCATATAGTCTTTCGTGATGGTTACGCGCCCGATGGTTTCGTCCTTCGGAATTTCATACATAATATCCAGCATAAATTCTTCAAGAATCGCCCGCAGCGCACGCGCCCCTGTCTTTTTCTCAAGTGCGCGCTCCGCAATCAGCTCCAGCGCCTCCTGCTCAAAGCAAAGCTCTACCTCATCCATCGCAAACAATTTTTTATACTGCTTAATAATCGCGTTTTTCGGCTTTGTCAGGATTGAGACAAGCATGTCACGGCTCAAATCCTCGAGCGTGCAGAAAACCGGCAGTCGGCCTAAAAATTCCGGAATCATGCCAAATTCCCTCAAATCCTCCGCCGTCGCATACTTCAGGATATTTTTCTCCTTGTCGTATTTATCCTTCAGCTCCCCGGAAAAGCCGATGGTGGATGCCTTATTTAAGCGCTCCTTTATGACCTTTCCCAGTCCGGAAAATGCGCCGCCGCAGATGAAGAGGATGTTCCGCGTGCTGATGGTTGTCATCGGAACCATCGCGTTTTTGTTTGTCGCCCCGACCGGAACCTCCACATCCGCCCCCTCTAAAAGCTTTAAAAGCCCCTGCTGCACGGCCTCCCCACTTACATCGCGGCTGTTGGTGTTGCGCTTCTTCGCAATCTTGTCAATCTCGTCGATAAACACAATCCCCATCTCCGCTTTTTCAATGTCATTGTCCGCCGCGGCAAGCAATTTTGAGAGGACGCTTTCCACGTCATCCCCGATGTATCCTGCCTCCGTCAGCGAAGTTGCATCCGTCACCGCAAGCGGTACATTCAAAAGCTTTGCCAGCGTCTGTACCATGTAGGTCTTCCCGCTCCCGGTCGGCCCTAACATCAAAATATTGGACTTCTCGATTTCCACCCCGTCCGCCCCGTCATCCCGGATTCGCTTGTAGTGATTGTAAACCGCAACAGATACTGCCTTTTTCGCCTGTTCCTGCCCGATGACATACTCATCAAGCTGCTCCTTCATCCGGTGCGGTGCCGGAACCCTTGTGGGCGCGGACCTCTCCTCCTTCGCCGCAGCCTGTGCCCTTTTTTCCTTTTCTTCCTTTGCCTTCTGCCTTTTTCTCCCTCCCATTGGCGGAACATTGCCTGTCGGCGGCATCCCGAACGAAAACAGCATCGGGTCCATCATACCGTTAAAAAGCGGATTGTTGCCGCTCTCAAGCATGTCAATCGATTTTTGCAGGCATTCCCGGCAGACACGGATGTTCTGTGGGAGCTGTATCAGCTTGCCCGCGGCGCTCTCCGGCCTGCGGCAAAGATAACAGCATTCCTCCACCTCACGTTTTCGTGAATTTTCCTCTCCGCCTTCCTTCCCTGTCTTTTGCAATTCTTCCTTATCTTCCCCTTCCATAATCAGTCCTCCTATTTTCTCATTCCGCCATCCGGTTATGCCTGTGTTCCTAATATGCATTTTTATTGATAAATCCTTTAAATAGCGTCAGGAACAATATCTTAACATCCAACCCAAGCGACCAGTTCTCAATATAGTAAAGGTCATACTCAATCCTTTTTTTAATTGAGGTATCCCCGCGGTAGCCATTGACCTGCGCCCAGCCGGAAAGCCCCGGACGCACCTGGTGTTTAATCATATAGCGCGGAATTTCTTCCCGGAATTTCTCCACAAAATACGGCCGTTCCGGGCGCGGGCCAATCAGGCTCATATCACCCTTGATAATGTTGATAAGCTGCGGGAGCTCATCAAGGCTTGTCTTGCGTATAAACCGCCCAATTCCCGTCACACGCACGTCGTTTGCCGTTGTCCACGCCTTTTTCTCCTTCGCCTCGCTCTGGACTTCCATCGAGCGGAACTTGTACATCTTAAATTCCTTATTGTGCAGCCCGACGCGCACCTGCGAAAAAATAATCGGTCCTTTGGATGTGGATTTGATAATGATAGCAATCACCAGCATCGGAATCATGGAAATCACCAGCGCGACGGACGCGCCGACCAGGTCAAACGCCCGCTTTATGACACTGTTAAAAACATTGTTTAACGGCACGTTCCGGATGTTGATGGCAGGAATCCCATCCAAATCCTCCATGACCGCCACCGTCGGTATGACACTGCGGTAGTCCGGGATAAATTTCGTGTGGACGCCGGATTTCTCGCAGATTCCGACCAGGCGCGCCAGTTTGATGTATTCGTCAATGCCAAGGGTAATCGCAATCTCATCAAAGCTATTTTCGCGCAGCACATCCTCCAAATCATCGCATGTGCCAATCACCGCCGCCTTCTTGTACATCGTTCCGACTTCCATGTTATCGTCAAGAATCCCGTGGATATGGTAGCCCCACTGCGGGTTCTGCCGGACGCGGTCGAGGTATGCCTCCGTCGTGCGGCTGTAGCCCACAATCAGCACATGCTTCTGGTTAAAGCCCCGCTTGCGGATTGCCTTCAATATCCGCCCTAAGATAAAGCGGAAGCCCGCGCCAAAAGAGAAATTCATCACCGCGAAAGCCACAAAGAGACCGCGCGAAATATCATTCTCATGGATTGCATAAAGCACCGTCGCAAAGACAAACAGCCCAAGAATATTCGCCTTAAACAGATTCCAGTACAGCAAACGCCCGCCGCCGCCCCGCTTTGGCTTGTAGAGATTGCAGTTCGCGTAAATAATCAAATACGCCGGAACAAGGTAATACAGGTTCTGCGCGTACTTTGGCAGGGAATAATAGCGCTCGTTCTCCGAGAGCGCAAACAGGGAGAACCGCGTCAGCACATGGAAGCGCACCTCATACGCCAGCACGAAAGCCGCGACAATCAATATCGCGTCAATGACAATGTGAAGCCGGTTCAGCGACTTTTGGTTATCTTTTATCATAAAATGCAAGCCCCCCTCTCTTATGGCAGCTTTTCATCCAATCCGTTTTCTTTCCATATTTCAAGAATACATGATTTTTCCACACAACACAACAAAAAAAATATTAAGAAATTTTAAAGAAACCGTTGGAATTCGTTCACAGTTCCATCACAATATTTTGATACACTGCAAATGATTATAAACAAAATTCCGTAATATGCAAGCAAAATTATTCAATATTAACACAATTCCGATAGAAAGGAGCCTTTTTTATGACCGATGAGAACCAAAATGGCTACAGTTTTCTTGCAGAAACTGCGAGCAGGAAACAGGAGGAAACCACCCCGGAAGGAGAAACCGCTTCCGGCGTGGAAGGGAACTCTGACGAAGGACTTCCTTTCCCGGAAGAAAAAATTTCCGCGGCAGGTTCTGTCCACGAAGAGGAAAACCACCCTGACGAAGAATCCGTTCTGCAAGACCAGCCCGACCATGCAGATATCCTGGCCTCTGCACCGCCGACCCTCCCTGCCCGCTACACAGACAGCGGGATGGTGTGGCAAAAAAAAGGAACATTGGGCAAATTTTTCCGCCGCACGGGCAAGTTCGTTGCAGCCGCGCTTGTCTTTGGCACCATCGCCGGCGGGGCTTTTATCGGCTTTAATGAGCTTTACTACCACCTAAACCCTTCGGCGAGACCATCCTACCATGCAGGCACCGCCGAACCGGGCACCAGCAATGCTTCGCCGCAGTCGTTCATCTCCTACACGGCGGTCTCTCCGGGTACCTCCGTCGCAACCGCGGACGTTTCTTCCATTGTGGACACAGCGATGCCATCCCTCGTCTCGATTTCCTGCACCTTCCGCAACACGACGAGCTTTTTCGGCTATCTGTACGAGGGCACAACGGAGGGCTCCGGCTCCGGCATCATTGTCGGGAAAAACGATACGGAACTGTTGATTGCCACAAACAACCATGTTGTGGATGATGCCATTACAACAACAATAACCTTCCTTGACGGCAACCAGGTGGATGCGACGGTGCGCGGCACGGAGGAAGCTGCCGACCTCGCCATCGTTTCTGTGCCGCTTGCGGATATCCCGCAGGAAACACTTGCAGCGCTTACGACTGCCATTCTCGGAAATTCCGACGAGGTCAGGGTTGGGCAGATGGTCATTGCCATCGGAAATTCGCTCGGCTACGGCCAGACAACAACGGTTGGTTACCTGAGCGCGAAGGAGCGGGAAATTACCGTGGCAGACTCCTCCACAGGAAAATCCGTGAATTATACCGCGCTGCAGGTGGATGCCGCAATTAACCCCGGCAACAGCGGCGGTGCCCTGCTCGACACGAACGGCAGGGTGATTGGCATTAACTCCGCAAAGCTTTCCAGTACAAATGTAGAGGGAATCGGCTATGCCATCCCGATTAACGATGCCATCGATATTTTGACCGAGCTGATGAACCGCGAAATCCTGACCGACGAGGAGCGCGGCTACCTTGGCGTATACCTCTCCGAACAGGAAATTACAGCGGAAATCTCAAGGCTTTACGGTTTCCCGCGCGGAGTTTACATCGCCAATGTTGTGGAGGGCGGCGCAGCGGCAGCGGCGGGCATTGTTTCCGGCGATATCGTGACCGCCATTAACGGCTCGGCCGTGACCGCCAGGACACAGCTGCAGGAAAAGGTCAATTCCTACCGCGCTGGCACAGAGATTGAAGTGACACTTGCGCGGTTGGAAAATGGGGAATATGTGGAACGCAATGTGACGGTAGTGCTCGGGAGCAAAGCGGATTTTGATTAAAATCCCTGATTTTCAGGCTCTTTATCAAAGCAATATCACGGGCTGCCCGTGACAGGGATGGGTATAAAAATGCAAACATACAGGGAAATATTGGACTTTATCGACCATATCGGAAAATACAGCGAGCATCCGGGCATTGAGAATTCTGCCCGGATGCTTGAGGTGCTCGGCCACCCGGAGCGCGGGCTTTTCATCATCCACGTAGCAGGAACCAACGGCAAAGGTTCTGTCTGTGCATTCCTTGCCGATATGCTCACGGCGCAGGGTTACCGCACCGGGCTTTTTGTCTCGCCCCATCTCGTTGATATCCGCGAGCGCATCCAGCTTGACCGGGAAATGATTGGGAAGGAAGATTTCGTCTCCTGTTTCCATATGGTGCAGGCGGCAGCAAAGCAGCTTGCGCAGGAAGGCTATACCGGAATCACATATTTTGACTACCTCTTTGCGGTGGCACTCTGCTGGTACCGGCAAAAGGCTGTGGATTATGTCGTGCTCGAAACAGGGCTCGGCGGGCGGATGGACTCGACAAACGCGGTGGAAAAGCCGATTCTTACCGTGATTACATCCATCAGCCTTGACCATACGGAAATCCTTGGGGATACAATTGAAAAAATTGCGGCGGAAAAGGCAGGGATTGTAAAGCCGGGAGTGCCGCTCATTTACTGTGCAGATGAGGCGGGGGCGTGCGCGGTGATTGCAAAGACGGCAAGAGAAAAGGCGGCGCCGTGTGTCGGGGTTGGACGGCGTCACTGCACCCTGCTTTCCGGTCAGGGTACGAACCCTGAGGACGGCAGCTTTCCCGTTACTGCTCCCGATATTTCTGCTTTGGATGCTGATGCTTCCGATATGGGCGCACAAGACTGTCCTTCCTCTTCTTCATTCCCACACTGCCTGAGATTTTTCCTCCGCCTGCCCGCAGAAGAATGCGGAGTTTTTTTCCCGGACGGCATCCGCGAAACGCTCACCGTGAACAGCCCCGCCCTGTATCAGATGGAAAATGCGGCGATTGCCTATATGGCGGCGCTTTGGGTATATCTGCTTGATAAACCTTCTGGTTCCATTCCGGAATCTTTGCGCGCCACATTGCGGGAGGCACTTTTCCTCTCAGCCTGGGAGGGGCGTTTTGAGGAAATTCTTCCAAACGTCTATCTGGACGGTGCGCACAATGCTGACGGCATCCGCATGCTGCTCGCTTCCCTGCGCCCGGTTGTGGCAAACCGCAAAGCCACTCTCCTCTTTACTGCGGTAAAAGAAAAGGACACGGCCGAAATGATTCGTGAAGTCTGCGAAAGCGGGCTGTTTGGCCGCTACCTGGTCACAACCGTGGGCGGCGCGCGCGCCATTGCCCCGGAGGAACTGAAGGCTCTTTTCCTCACGCATACGGATGCCCCCGTCGCGACATTTGCTTCCCCGCAGGAAGCGTTTGCCGCCGGATTGGAGGAGATGGGGGGCATGAAAGAATTTGGTGGCAGCTCGATGGGATGCGGACAGGGAAAGGGAATTTTATTGTGTGCGGGTTCGCTTTACCTTGTTGGGATTATAAAAGAGTTGTTGATGTCTGGGGGCTGAAAGAGTGTGGATGGCGGCAGTCCGCTGCCCGCGCCTGGCTTTTTCTTTCGGGTAAATGTTATGACCGAATTATTTTCAAAAGTATACTCCATGCAGTAATTAACCATAGATTTGTACTCACTAAATTTATCTACCAGTTGATTCAAATAATCCTCCTTAAAATACCAAAAGCTCTTGACCTTAGCCAAGAGCTTTCTGAAATCCTAAAAAACAGTTCTCTTTTTTTCAGCTCACGCCTATTCGGTGTAAGTGAACCGAAACTTACAGAAAAACCTCCGCCCATGAATCCGAAAAATCATAAGCCTCTCCGGTTATTTTTATTATATGCCAAAACTCCAATAAAGTCAATAGCAAGTAAATTTGAGTTTCCCCATTTTTTCGCCACGTCACATCTTCCACCACAAATGCCACACTGTGATATCTTACCTTAAAACCTTCAACACAAAATGTGTCTGCCCCTTCATTTGTGGCAATTTTTCTTATTGTATCATCTGTACAATTTTTTTCATAACCGCATCATACTCTACCACATTTCCCGCAGGTCCGAAATAATTTGTGGCTTCCCTATCCTCTCCAAAAAGGGTAAACATAAATAAGTCTTCTTCTGCAAACATAATCATATCTTCATCTATGGTTTCCTGCCTGAAAAACATATCTGTGCGAAAATCATTTTCCTGGAGCTTTCTCCAATATTCCACATTGATAAACGGCACTGCAAATTCTCTTCCAGCAAGCTTCGCAAAAAAATCATTATCATTTGTAAATCCCTCTGTCCACCTTTGGTATTCCTTCAAATCAAATATACTTGTGTACTTCACCCCATCTACATATATGCTCCCATGTATTTCTGAACCTTTAAAAAAATACTGATGCAAATACAGCTCACAAGTCATGAGAATAACCTTTTCCCCTGTCTCGTCACACATCTTAACAGCGTTTTCTATAATGCAATATTCCTTCGGTTTCCTGTACCAGATTAATACAACACATACCACAAATATAAATACAGTAGCTATACCACAAAAACAAAGCCTTTTTCGCACAATTCCTCCTTAAACTACCCTATATCCCATCAGCTTCGGAAGCCGTTGCACTGATATGATAATACTTATACGATAAACTTCAAAACTATATGCGCATTAATCAATCCGGTGCAACAACTTCCGAAATTCTTTTTATTCCCCTGGTTTTCCTATAATAATCTCGCCAGGATATTTATAGAAAGGGGGAACTATGGTATATGTTTCACTCATTCCCTTTACGTCAAAACTGCCCAGAGGAAAACTAAGCATAAAATTGTTATTATTTCTTCCCGTCAAGTCATAACTCTCAATATATTGCCAATAGGATTGACCATTACTAGCGTTCCATTTTTCAGGATCTGCCATCTTCTTGACAAATTGACCGTTAATAACCCCAACAAATTCATCAAAACGACTAACCCATACTGTAGCAGCGTTTCCAATAAGCTTCCAACTCCCATCATACACATAAAAATAGCGCATTTCTGTTTGTGTTCCCACATCTGCTCTATATGCGCTATTACCATCATGAATCGTCACACCTGCATTCCCATCATAGGATTTCAAAACTGTAATAACATTTCCCAAAGCCCAATCCAGTACTGCCCCATATGAAACTTTAGCTAATAGCTGAGAAATCCCATATTGAAAATTGTATCCCAACAAATCCTTCAACACACAGGGTTTTTTCACAACTCCTAAATCATAGGTTTTAAGTTGTGTCAATTCAAGACCTGCCCCGTCATGTACATAAATCTTCCTATGTGAATATGTTCTGCCACTATTGCAAGTGTATTCGCCATCATATATGTATATGGTATAATAATCAACTATTGCTAAAAGTGTTGGTGCATCGTCATATATGCCACTTTGCACCTTGGCATCATTGATTGGAAAGACAGGCATTTCATCCAATATCTCCCTATCTCTTGGATTGTTTGTATCAATTCTTCTTACTCCAAGCTCTTCCAGTTCAGCATCGATTTTTTCCAGTTTCTCTTGTATGTCACTTTTTAAAGCCTCACTAACCTTTGCAACATTCTCTTTCTCCGATACCATAATCTTTTGTAAAGTAAGTTCATTCATTTCATCAAAAAGTTTGTTTATTGCTTCTTCATGTTCCATTTTTGACTTTTGATACTTCTCTAAATTATCTTCTGCCTGCAATACTGCACTAGATGTCGAAACCAACATCAATATCATAAGAAATACCCCTATTGCTCGCCGATAACTTTTCATCTTCCGTAATAAACCGATTTCCCAAGACATAAATAGTCTCCTTTCATTGCTATCAGTCAATAGGCATTTGCGAAACAGCAAAGTCCGCAAAAATATAGTCAAACTTGCGAACCTGTTTCGAAATCACCTCTCCTAATGGATACTTTGAGTTACTGAAATATTATAATTCCTATCACCTCACTTAATTTTTTTATTTGCCACGGAAATCGAATAAACCTTCATTCTTTCTCAATATTTTCCACTTCCTCAAGCTATTTGTATTTTATCTTATTTTAATGGAAGGTACAAGTAGCAGACCAGTGAACAGAATTTCCAAATTCCCCTTTTTTGTTCACCAGTCTGCGCCCTTGCAAAATATCTCTATGTGCATTACAATTTCAGACAGAAAGAAAGGTATCCCTAAAAACGCATTCAGCAAGGAGGTTATACTTAATGAAACAAAAATTCCAAAAAATCAAATGTTGTGTCTTGACAATCTTGGTTGCCTTAAGTATCAGCTTTTCAGCGACCAATTCATCAGGTATGGTAAACAACGGTACAAAGTTCGAAATATGCAGTGACGAAAGCAGAGAAGTAACCTTACCCGCCGACCCTACTCCACCAGAGCGCTATTAGACATCTTCCGGTTCTGTAACATCTCCCCTTTTACACCGTCCCCACCTGATAAAGCGCCGCATACACCCCATTCTTCTCCATCAACTGCGCATGCGTACCCTTCTCGCAAATCCCGCTCTCCGTCAACACCAAAATCTCCCGCGCATTCCGTATTGTCGTCAGCCTGTGCGCAATCACAAACGTTGTCCTGCCCGCCGCCAGTTTTTCAAGTGATTCCTGCACGACCTTCTCGCTCTCATTATCGAGCGCCGAGGTTGCCTCATCAAAAATCAGAATCGGTGGGTTTTTCAAAAATACCCGCGCAATTGAAAGCCTCTGCTTCTGCCCGCCCGAAAGCTTCACGCCGCGCTGCCCGATATACGTATCATAGCCATCCGGCAGCTCCATAATAAATTCATGCGCATTCGCACTTCTTGCCGCTGCCTCAATTTCCTCCTGTGTCGCATCAAGCTTCCCATAACGGATATTGTCCGCCACCGTACCCGCAAAAAGATAGACATCCTGCTGCACAATGCCAATGTTGCGGCGCAGCGAGCGCAGGCTCACATCGCGCACATCCATCCCATCAATCGAAACGCTCCCCTCCGAGACCTCATAAAAGCGCGGAATCAGACTGCACAGCGTCGTTTTTCCTACACCCGAAGACCCCACAAGCGCCACGTAGCCGCCCGCCGGAACCTCCAGATTGATATTCTCAAATACATCCTCCCGCGTTCCCTCATACCGGAACGCCACATTCTCAAAGCGGATATCGCCCTTCACTTTCTCAAGCTCCACCGCGTCCGCCTTATCCTTGATATCCGGCTCAATCTCAAGGATATCCATAAAGCGTGAAAAGCCCGTCACGCCGTTCTGGAACTGCTCCGTAAAATTTATCAGCTTATTCACGGGTTCAATGATATTGTTCACATAAAGCAAAAATGTCAGAAGGTCGCTCACCCTGAGCCCGCCGCGCGCAATCAAAAGCCCGCCTCCGACAATCACAACCACATTAATCATGCTCGTAAAAAACCCGAGCCCTGAATGGAAGGTTGCCATCTGCCAGTAGGCGTGGCTCTTGCTCTCGACGAATTTCCCGTTCCCGGTGCGGAATTTCTGCTTTTCGCACTCCTCGTTTGCAAAGGATTTCACAACGCGGATGCCGGATAAATTATCCTCAATCTGCGCGTTGATTTCCGCAATATTTTCCCGGTTTTTGCGGAACGCCCGGTTCATCCTGTTCTTCATGATATAGGCAAAGAGAAACATCATCGGAATCACCGCGAACAAAAGCAGTGTCAGCTTCCAGTTGACCGAAAGCAGAATGATAAACGCGCCGACGAATTTGATAATTGAAATCACAATGTCCTCCGGACCGTGGTGGCACAGCTCCGTAATCTCAAACAAATCGTTCGTCACGCGCGTCATCAGCTGCCCGACCTTCTGATTGTCGTAGAAATTAAAGGACAGTTTCTGGTAATGGTCGAAAATATCGTTGCGCATATCGTATTCCATCTTCGCGCCCATAATATGCCCCTGGTAGTTGATGAAAAAATTACAGAAAAACTGCAGGATTGCAAGCGCCGCCATCAGCACCGCAAGCTTTGCGATAATCCCTGCCGCCTCGCTGATTGCATTGTTTACAAGCACGGTATTCGTAATGTAGCGCACAATCATCGGCAGGACGAGCGAAATCGCCGCCACCGCAAACGCACAGAGCATATCCGCGGTAAATACGCCGAGATATGGTTTGTAATAAGATAAAAATTTCTTTGCCCTTGGATTCATTTTTTTCTCCCCTTCTTCTTTGTCCTGTTTCATACGGTTTGTTCAGCTATGCTTTTTTAACTTCAGGATATCATGGTCAAAGTTTTCCCAAAACGTCTTGGACGGGTAATCAAGGTAACGCTGTCCTTGTTTTCCCACCAGTCTCTGATGAAATTTGTTTTATCGATATAGAAGCATTGATTTGAGATAATCCCATCAAAATCCGGACTTCCAATCGCGACTGTTCTTGGCATATTGACGTTCCTCCTATTTTTTGATTTGCATCCTGTCTGAGTTTGCCAAAAATTCTGGTATGGGCAGAAGCTGCAAGCGAGTAATTGAATCGGTGCAGTCCGGTAAAACAACTGACATATGTGCCAGAATGTGTTGGTATCCATTTGCTGTGTTGCCTTCTAATTCTACTCAAAAAAGATGGGGCTGTCAACCTTTTGCTTTCCTTCTCACTGATGGAAGCATTTCCTCTTCGTCTGGTAAATGCGACTTATATTTCGTTACAAATGCCACCCCAAAAAACTCTTTTCCCCTATTGACAAATATCGTATTCTCGCTATATAATTATAACCAACAGAACCCGCCACGCTTAGTCTTACGTAAGTAAGAATGCGCAACCCGGCGGGACTTTTTTAAGAGGAGGCCAAATGTACCAATACCCAAAAACTTTTTTATCAACGGAACAGCTAATCCAAAATCTCAAAAATAACGGAATGACAATAACATCACACGATGAGGCAACCATGGCATTAACAACAATTGGGTATTACAGATTAAAGGGTTATAGCTACCATTTCATTGACCATGCCACAAAAAAATATTTACCCGGCACAAATCTCACGAATATTCTAAAATTATATCACTTTGATAATGACCTGTCTCACTTAATTTTTTGCTACCTGTCTCAAATAGAAGTTGCGTTAAGAGCACGCCTTGTCAATGCCTTTCAATTTAAAAACGATGCATTAATATTAAATGATCCCTCCTCATTTAAGGACAAGAAGCTGTATTGGAAAAACCAAGGCACAGTAGCGTCGGAGGTCTGTCGTTCAAACGATGTTTTTATTGAACACAATTTTGATAATTATGAAGGTGCAATCCCATTATGGGCATCTGTTGAAGTCATGTCCTTTGGTTCTTTGTCAAAAATTATTAAGAACCTAAAGACCGGAAACCAAAGTGTATTTTCTGTATTGGTGCAGAATTATAAGTTTAAGAATATCAGGGGGATTGATATTCGCCCATCAAAAGATATGTTCACATCATGGGTTCAAGCGGTTTCTGTGATGAGAAATATCTGTGCGCATAATAGTCGTATATACAATCGCACCATCAGCATAAGACCACAACTTATTGTTTCTGATGTGATAAAACCGCAACCTCGATATAATGGTCTGTACCAGATTATGCTGTCAATGAAATATCTTCGTCCAACGGAGGAATCTTGGAGTGTTTTTGTCAGCAGCTTTAGACAGCTACTTACAGAATATAAGGGCATTTATGATATCAGCAAAATGAATTTTCCCTCCGATTGGGAACAGCATTTTTAACAAAACGAATCATAAAAGTGCAATAAACCGCATATACTATACCTGATAGAATCAATCAAGCCTCTCTCTGAAGCTCAAATCGATTGAACTTTCAGGAGGGACGATTTCTTCGTCTCTCCATTTTTTTATCAAACCCTTTTACTTAAATCGCTTATAACTTACAAATGGGACAGATATCTCTGTCCCATTCCACATTTACACACATACCAAAACGTTCCACCCTAACACTGTCATTACGCGGGGCATACACATGTGAAAGGGTACTCCCTTAATCCCCTTTACGCAACCCCTCTACCGCGCAAGCTTCTTCGACATCTCAAACAAATACGGGTCAAGCGTCTTCTTCATCCGCAGCGCTTCCTCAATATCAAAATCCACATATTCCCCGTGCTTATACGCCACAACGCGGTTGCTCCCGCCCGCCGTCAGGATATCAACCGCCTTCGCGCCCATCGCCGAAGCGTAAACACGGTCCTTGCAGGTCGGGCTGCCGCCGCGCTGGATATGCCCGATTACGGTCGCGCGTGTCTCCATCCCGGTTGCCGTCTCGATGCGTTTCGCCATCTCGTAGGAATCGCCGATGCCCTCCGCATTGATAATGATGTGGTGGGTCTTGCCGACTTTTTTCTTGGCGCGGATGTTCTCAATAATCTTGCTCTCGTCGCGGTCATAACATTCCACGGTCAGGATATCCTCCGCGCCGTTTGCAATGCCGCACCAGAGCGCGATATAGCCCGCATGCCTTCCCATAACCTCGATAATGCTGCAGCGCTCATGGGAGGTGGAAGTATCGCGCACCTTGTCAATTGCCTCCATCGCGGTATTGACCGCAGTGTCAAAACCAATCGTGTACTCCGTGCAGGCAATGTCAAGGTCAATTGTTCCCGGCACGCCGACCGTATTGACACCCCTCGCCGCAAGCTGCCTTGCGCCCTGGAAGGAACCATCACCACCAATGACAACAAGTCCGTCAATCCCGTGTTTCCGGCAGATGTCCGCGCCCTTATCCTGCCCGTTCGCCGTCATGAACTCCGGGCAGCGCGCCGTGTAAAGAATCGTGCCGCCGCGTTGGATGATATCCGCCACGCTGCGCGCGTTCATATCAACGATATCCTCCTCAAGTAAACCGGTATAGCCCCTGCGGATGCCCTTCACCTTCAATCCGCTTGCGATTGCTGTGCGCACCACCGCACGGATGGCAGCGTTCATGCCCGGCGCATCACCGCCGCTCGTAAGAACACCGATTGTTTTTACCTGCTTTTTGTCTGCTGCTTTCGCTTTTGCCATAACACTCTACCTCATTTCCAAATTTTCCATTCTCATTACTTCCCATTTTAGTACAACCTTCAGCGTTTTTCAATACTCTTTTCCACGACTTTCACGTTTTCTTTTCCGTAATTTTCGTAAAGTTTCTGGAGACTATCGTTATTTACGCTAATATTTCTGCTTTTTGGCAGCCTTTTTACGGCTTTTTCCTGCGATAAATAGATGCAGACCGTGTCATTTCCGTCAAATTCACCCAATAAAGAATATAAATTTTGTTCATTTTCAACAAACTTGTTTTTATCACCAAATTGTATCCAAACTTCCCTTGGAACCGCGGAAAACGGAATGATTTCCTGGCAGATTAATTTTGCTGGCTTATCTTCCTCCACCGCCACTTTCCCGCGGATATAAACTTTAGCATCTACATTCAAAAGCAATTTATACTTCTCATAATCGCGCGGAAACACAATGACCTCCACAGCCCCAAGCATATCCTCTATCGTCAGGAATGCCATGATGGTGTTATTCCTCGTGGTTTTTAACGTTCTTGCAGTAATCATGCCGCCGATTACTTCTATGTTCCCATCCTGCACCTTGCATTCGTCCGTCTCCTCGTCCACAAGGAAGTCCAGCGTCGTTTTGGTCACATTCCTGCGCATTGCCGCCTCATAGACTTCAAGCGGGTGCCCGCTGATATAAATCCCTAAAACTTCCTTTTCAAAGGCAAGCAATTCCTCCTTCGAATACTCGCCGACCGCCGGAAACTGGTTATCGTAGGCTTGTTTCTGCTCCGGTGCAATCATGTCAAAAAGGCTCATCTGCCCGCTGACGGACTCTTTTTTCTCCTCCGCCACCTGGTCAAGGATGGACGCGTAGACATACATTTTCTGCTTGCGCGTCCCGGCAAGCGTATCGACCGCCCCCGACTTGATGAAATTTTCCATTGTGCGCTTGTTGATTTCCCTGTTCGTAAGGCGCTTTGCGAGGTCTTTTAAGCTCTGGTAAAGCCCTCCCCGTTCACGCTCCTTGACAAGCTCATCAATGACTGGACGCCCAAGGCTCTTGATTGCCGTCAGACCGTAGCGGATTGCCCCATTGTCCACCGAAAAGGATGCCTCCCCCACATTGATGTCCGGCGGCAGGATAGAGATTCCAAGCTGCCTGCAGTGGAAAATGTACTGTGCTACCTTCCCCGGATTATCAATGACAGAGGTCATAAGCGCCGCCATGAATTCCACCGGGTAATAGCATTTCAGGAATGCCGTCTGGTACGCCACGACCGCATACGCCGCCGCGTGCGATTTGTTGAATGCGTATTTTGCGAAGTCTGTCATCTCGTCAAAGATGTGGTTTGCCACCTGCTCGGGAATGCCCTTTGCGATACATCCTGGCACATGCTCTTCCTCATTCCCATAGACGAAATTTTTGCGCTCCTTCGCCATGACGGATGTCTTTTTCTTCGACATGGCACGGCGCACCAGGTCGCTGCGGCCATAGCTGTAGCCCGCGAGTTCCCGCACAATCTGCATCACCTGCTCCTGATAGACGATACATCCGTAGGTCGGTTCCAGAATCGGCTCAAGCTCCCTGCACTCGTACTCAATGGAATCCGGCTCGTTCTTGCCCTTGATATATTTCGGGATGAAATCCATCGGTCCTGGACGGTACAGGGAGATGCCTGCGATAACATCCTCGATGTTGTGTGGCTTTAGCTCCTTCATGAAGTTTTTCATGCCCGCACTTTCTAGCTGGAACACCCCTTCCGTGTGGCCGGAGCCGAGCAGGTCATACACCTTTTGGTCGGCGTAGTCGATTTTGTCCATGTCAAGGATGCCATCGATAAAGCCCGGGAACTGTATATCCAGGGATTCTTTGGACGCTGCCTTTTGCCCTGTCCCCGCCTTCTTTGCATCATACCCTCTCTGAACCAACCGCACGGCGTCCTGAATCACGGTCAGCGTGCGCAGCCCAAGGAAGTCCATCTTCAAAAGCCCGAGCTCCTCCAGTGTTGTCATTGTAAACTGCGTCGTAATCGTATCCTCCGACGAGCGGGAGAGAGGTACGTAATCGTCCGCCGGGGCATTACTGATTAGAACCCCCGCCGCGTGCATCGAGCTGTGGCGCGCCAGACCCTCCAAGCGTTTTGACATGTCAACCAAATACTGAATCTGTGTATCCGAGCGGTACGCCGCCGCCAAATCCGGGTTCATGGCAAGTGCCTTGTCCAGTGTGATATTTAACTCATTTGGTACCATTTTCGCAATGGCATCGCACTGTGCATATGGCATGTCAAGCGCCCTTCCGACATCGCGCAGGACACCGCGCGCCGCCATGGTACCAAATGTGACAATCTGCACAACACGGTCTTTTCCATATTTCTCCACAACATAGTCGATAACCTCCTGCCTGCGCTCATAGCAGAAGTCAATATCAATATCCGGCATGGTCAAACGCTCCGGGTTTAAGAAGCGCTCAAAGAGGAGATTGTATTTGATTGGGTCAATATTGGTAATCTCAAGACTGTAGGCGACAATGCTGCCCGCGCCGCTGCCCCGCCCCGGTCCTACCGCAATGCCATGCTCCTTCGCGTAGCGGATAAAATCCCATACGATAAGGAAATAGTCCACAAAGCCCATGTCATTTATGACATTCATCTCATATTCCAGTCGCTCTTTCAGCTCCCCTGCATTGTCCGGATAGCGGCGCAAAAGCCCTTCATTGCAAAGCTTCTGAAAATATTCCCACGCGGTATAGCCCTCCGGCACATCAAATTTCGGCAGCTTATAGTGTCCGAATTCGATTTCGACCTCACAGCGCTCCGCAATCTTGTGCGTATTTTCAATCGCCTCCGGCGCATACGGGAACAGCTCACGCATCTCCTCCTCGGATTTTAAATAATATTGTCCGCCCTCATAACGCATGCGGTTCTCGTCCGTCACTTTCTTCTGCGTCTGGATACACAGCAGAATGTCGTGTGCCTGCCAGTCCTGTGCGAGCACATAATGGATATCGTTTGTTGCCACCAATTCAAGCCCCGTCTCCTCATGCATACGCAAAAGTCCCTGATTCACGGTTTTTTGTTCCGGGATGCCGTGGTCCTGCATTTCAAGGTAAAAATGATCCTTCCCGAAAATGTCCGCAAGCTCCAGCGCCGCCGCCTTCGCCTCCTCGTAAAAACCCTTGCGCAGCAAACTTGCCACCTCCCCGGCAAGGCAGGCGGAAAGCGCAATCACACCTTCGTGATATTCCCGCAGCACTTCGTGGTCCACACGCGGCTTGTAATAAAAGCCCTCGGTAAAGCCCTTTGAAACAATTTTCATCAAATTGGAATAGCCTTTGTTGTTCTCAGCAAGCAGCACAAGATGATGGTAGCGCTCATCCGAAACCGCCCCCTCCTTATCAAAGCGCGAGCCCGGTGCGGTGTAGACCTCGCAGCCCAAAATCGGGCGGATTCCCGCCTCCTTGCAGGCGCGGTAAAAATCAATGACCCCATACATGACTCCGTGGTCGGTAATCGCGATGCTGTCCATGCCAAGCTCCTTCGCGCGCGCCACCATTTCCTTGATGCGCCCAAGACCGTCGAGCAGGCTGAATTCCGTATGTACATGCAAATGTGTAAATGCCATGAGGGCACCTCCCTGTTCTTTCCAAATCATCGGTTTAAAACCGTTCCAAGCTGTTTTACAACTATTTTTCGGTTGTTTATTCCATGGTTACTTTTGTGTCACGTTATGCTGTCCTGGCGGTTTTCTTTATCATTTTTTATTTACTTATATTTTGGCTTTTGGGATTGGCTTTTTTTACCGGCTTCTTTGGAGCGGTAAGCCCAAAACTTTTGTCCACCATATCCAGAACCATATCCTTTCCCACCGTGCCGTCAAGGAGCACCGAAATCCATTTCGTCTTGCTCATATGATATGCCGGGAGAAATCCCTGTGTGTTTTGCAGCATCACAACCATGTCCGGGTCACATTTCACGTTTAAGACATCCACAGCCCCTTCCCCGCAAAGCCCAAGGCGCGCCCGGGATACCTCCATGATAAGGGCGTACCATTTATGGTTGTCGCCATGGCGCAGCACTGCCGCGTTTGGTGTGTCCGCCCAAAGGTATTCTGCATCGGAATGATATTTCTTTTTTCCGTATGTAATGATTTCTTCCCGCAGGGTCTTCTTTTCCATACAATACCTCTCACGCTTTTTCTTTTTTCTTAAGCCCCCGCAGGTAAGCCTTCTGTTCCGCCGTAATGCGATAGCTCTCGCACGCTTTCTGGATTGCCTTGTTGTGCGTCCAGACAAAGAGCCGCCCCCCGCTTAGATATGGCAGCACCGCATCATACTGCTTGGCAAGTGCTGTCGCAAAATACCAGGCTATCATCATGTTCACATAGTATTCCTCCGAGCGCACGCAAGCAACCAACTCCGGATATTCCGGTGAAAATGCATCGTCAAGATAAAACCGCATCAGCATGCCAATGCCAAAGCGCACGGTGTAGGTTTTGCCGGATGCGAGCCATTCCCGGATATGGAGCAGCAAATCGTCCGTATGCTTCGCGAATACCTTCGGCGAGAGCATATCGCATGTCGCCCAGTTGTCAATATACGGGAGGAAATGCTCCACCTTTTGCAGACAGCCCTCATAATCCTTGATTTGTTCCACAACAAAGGCATGCGCATTGTTTTCGTCATAATACTGATGGGGCAAATCCGTTAGAAATGTATCAATTTGTGGATGTTTCGCAAGCTGTTTTGCATATTTGCGAAGTTCCGGAGTCCGCACGCCAATCACCTTCTCCTTGTCGATATTCGGTATCAGTTTCGCGTGGAAATCCCGGTAAGCGGTATCCTGCATTTCAAATAAATGCGCGCGAATTTCGTCGGTAAACTTTTGCATTTCTTGGTCTCCTATTTTTAGTTCCGCATGAACCCTCCTCGCACCCCTTTCCCTCCAGTGAACTTTCCGTCCGCTTCGCTCCCATAAATTTCACTGGGGGTACGTTCCGGGTTCATGCTGTTTTTTTAAGTTCCGCATGAACCCTTTATATTTCCCGGTGGTCGGTGCCGAGGTTGTCATCGTATGCTGCGCGGATTCCCCCGATGAATTTCGGGCGGGTGCGCGCTGCCACGAGCGGCGCCTCCCCGATTTTATTCTGTTTCAAGCGCACCGGCACGGCAACGCGCCTTAGATGCATGCCAATCAGTGTATTCCCGATGTCAAGCCCCGCGTGCGCCCGGATTTCCTCCACGACAACCGGGTGTGCAAACGCATGGTATGCCTCGGTCGCGAACGAGCCGCCCGCCTTTTTCTGCGGCACGGCATTCACGATTTCCGCATCTGGCACTGCCTCCTGCTCAATCACAATCGCACGGTTTAAATGTTCACAGCATTGTGCCGCGAGATAAACACCGCACTCAGAAAGCGCCTGCGCGATGCCCGCATACAACTCCTTCGCCGTGTCCGGGTCTGAATTTGTTCCAATCCTGCGCCCCGTCACCTCACTTGTGGAGCAACCGACAACCATAATCTGCCCTGGTGCAAGCCCTGCGCACTCACACAGCTCCTTTGCCGCACGGTATGCCTGTTCTCTGATATTGTCCATGTTCCAACCTCCACTCCGTAAAATTTGTCAAATCATAAAGAGTTTTCATAGGATTTATGTGACATTGCTTCCCTTTCAACATCCTTTCCCGGAATTTTCCTCCTCCCCGCTCTCCTTCTCCCCACCCTTTGCATGGAAAAATTCATATACCTGCCTTGCCGCCCGGCGGTTAAATTCCGGCAGCCCGGCGATATCTTCTTCCTCGGCCGCCTTTAAGGCATCAAGAGACTGGTAATGCTTCATCAGCGCCCTGCGCCGCACCGCACCGATGCCCGGAATGTCATCCAGAATCGAATGTACCTGCGCCTTGCCGCGCAGCGAACGGTGATACTCTATCGCGAAACGGTGCGTTTCATCCTGGATGCGGGTAATCAGCTTAAACGCCTCGCTGCCCGTATCAATTGGAATTTCCACGTTATTATAATACAATCCCCTCGTGCGGTGGTGATCATCCTTGACCATGCCGCAAACCTTTACGTCCGTAACCCCAAGCTCCGCAAGCACTTCAAGGCAAACATTGACCTGACCACGCCCGCCATCCATCATAATCAAATCCGGAAAGCGGTGGAAACTGTCAAGCGCCGTCTCCTGCTTTGTCTGCCCTTCCCCCGCGCCCTGCGCGTTCATACCATGCAAAAACCGCCTCGTCAGCACCTCCCGCATACTCGCGTAATCATCCGGTCCAACAACCGTGCGAATCTTAAATTTCCGGTAATCGTTCTTCTTTGGCCGCCCGTTCTCATAGACAACCATTGAGCCAACCGATTCAAATCCGCTCGTGTTCGAGATATCATAGGATTCGATGCGGTAAATCTCCGGCATCCCAAGCCACGCGGCAATCTGGCGCATGGCTCCCGTCGTTTTTGCCTCCTCGCGCTTGATTTTCTCGGCATCCTGCTGCAATACCATGGATGCATTCTTTTCCGCAAGCTCAATCATGCGCTCCTTTTCGCCGCGCTGCGGAACGAGGATTTTCACTTTGCCGCCGCGTTTCTCGGAAAGCCAACGCACAGCCAACTCCTCGTCCTCCGCCAAAAGCGGGGTGCCAAGCAACAGCTCCCGCGGGATGTAGGGCGTCCCCGCATAATATTGTTTGATGAAATTCATCATAATATCCGCGCGCTCCTCGTTCTGAACACCAGTCAGGTAAAAATGCTCACGCCCAATCATCTTGCCCTCGCGGATAAAAAACACCTGCACGACCGCCTCGTCGCCTGCCGTCGCAAAGGCAATGATGTCGCGGTTGCTGCCCGCCGTGTCGCTTGCCTTCTGCTGTTGGGCAAGCTTATTGACGCTGTTAATCAGGTCGCGGTATTCCGCCGCCTTCTCAAATTCCAACTGCTCTGCCGCCGCCTGCATGTCTGCTGTTAATTTTTTCGTCAGGATGCCATAATTGCCGCCCAAAAACTCCAAAATCTCATCAATGTTCTTTCGGTATTCCTCCGTGGGCACATTGCCCTGGCAGGGTGCCTTGCACTGCCCGATGTGGTGATAAAGGCAGGGGCGCTCCGCCGCCTTCTCCCCCGTCAGCTGTTTGTTGCAATTGCGGTACTGGTAGGTTTTGCGCAGCAAATCCAATGTTTCCTTGACCGCGTAACCACTTGTATAAGGTCCGAAATATTTCGACTTATCCTTTTTCTGCCTGCGCGCGTAGAGTACGCGCGGGTACGGCTCGTTCACCGTTACCCTGATGTAGGGATAACTCTTGTCATCCTTTAGCATCGTGTTATACTTCGGGTGGTGCTCTTTGATAAGGTTGCACTCTAAGACAAGGGCTTCCATCTCCGAATCCACGACAATATACTCAAAATACGCAATGTTGGCAACCATCTGCTGAATTTTCGGCGATTTGCCGCGGCTGCTCTGAAAATACTGCCGCACGCGGTTTTTCAGGCTGATTGCCTTGCCGACATAGATGATTGCGTCATGCGAGTCATGCATAATATAAACACCCGGTTTTGCCGGGAGCTTTTTTAATTCTTCTTCCAAGTCAAACATTGTTCCCTCCTGTACCAATCAAACAGGGAAGATTCCCCATGCATTTTCTGTGATATATATAATGCTTAATTGCACATAAGGCATATGCTGCAAAACAGCAAATTCCGACATCCAAACATACATTCGCTCCGCCGTGCACAAAACCGGCAGGCAAAACACAGCACACATTTCCATGTTTTTGCCTGCCGGCTCCCTTGCCAGTTCTATTTTATCACATTTCCTGTTCCGCCGCAACGAAAGAAATCACTTCATTTTTATTTTCTTACGCCTGCCCTCCTTCATACTCCGGCGTCGTGCTTGCAGCCTCTAAGTCTTTGGTTTCCGGATTCCCCGCCTCCGCGTCCATCCCCTTCGCCTCGTGGTAAATCCGCATGAACTCCTTGCCGCTGATGGTTTCCTTCTCAATCAGGAACGCCGCCAGCTTATCAAGCGGCTCACGGTTATCCTTTAAGAGTGCGACCGCCTTTTCATGCGCCACGCGCAGCAGCTCCATCACCTCGTGGTCAATCTCCGCCGCCGTTTCATCCGCACATTTTAAGACTGGCCTGCCGTCCAGATAGCGGTCCTCAATCGACTCCAAGCCCATCAGCCCGAACTTCTCGGACATACCATACTGCGTGACCATCGCGCGGGCAATGGAAGTCGCCTTCTCGATATCATTCGAAGCTCCGGTTGTCACCGACCCGAATACCAGCTCCTCCGCCGCGCGCCCGGCAAGCAGCATAACCAGCCTTGTGGAAAGCTCCTCCTTGCTCATCAGGTACTTTTCTTCCTCTGGAACCTGCATCACATAGCCCAGGGAACCCATCGTGCGCGGCACAATCGTAATTTTCTGTACTGGCTCTGCATTCTTTTCAAGCGCCGTGACAAGTGCGTGCCCTATCTCGTGGTACGCTACAATCTTCTTTTCCTCCGCGCTCAGGATGCGGTCTTTCTTTTCCTTGCCCGCAATCACGACCTCCACCGACTCAAAGAGGTCTTCCTGCGTCACAACGGTTCTCCCCTCTTTCACGGCAAGAATCGCCGCCTCGTTAATCATATTGGCAAGGTCGGAACCAACAACGCCGGAGGTTGCGAGCGCAATCGCCTCCAAATCCACCGAATCGTGCATCAGCACGTTTTTCGCGTGCACCTTCAGAATTTCAAGCCTTCCCTTCAAATCGGGCTTGTCAACAATGATGCGCCGGTCAAAGCGCCCCGGGCGCAGCAGTGCCTTGTCAAGTACGTCCGGCCGGTTGGTCGCCGCTAAAATTACCACGCCCTTAGAAGCATCAAATCCGTCCATCTCGGAAAGCAGCTGGTTTAAGGTCTGCTCCCGCTCGTCATTGCCCCCGCCGTAGTGCGAATCGCGGCTCTTTCCAATGGCATCAATCTCATCAATAAAAACAATGCACGGAGCCTGGCTCTGTGCCTGGCGGAACAAATCGCGCACGCGCGACGCGCCGACACCGACAAACATTTCCACAAAATCCGAACCCGAAAGCGAGAAAAACGGTACTTTCGCCTCGCCCGCCACCGCCTTTGCAAGCAGCGTCTTCCCGGTTCCCGGAGGGCCTACCAACAGCGCTCCCTTCGGCAATTTTGCGCCGATGCGGGTATATTTCCCTGGATTGTGCAGGAAATCGACAAGCTCCGTCACGGACTCCTTCGCCTCATCCTGGCCTGCAACATCCTTAAACGTCACGCCAGTCTCCTTCTCAACATAGACCTTTGCGTTGCTTTTCCCGACATTTCCCATCATGCCGCCGTTTTTCGTCAACATGCGGAACAGAAGAATCATCACGACATAAATCAGCACAAACGGCAGCACATAGGACAATATAATATCAAGGATTGTGACCGTCTTGTCCGTGTAGGTCGCCGTGTACTTTATCCCGGCATCCTCACAGCGCTGCTGCAGCCCCGTATCGTAAGGGAAATAACCGGTATAGTAAGTAATCCCGCTGTTATAATCGACGCTTGCCGTCACCGGCGTAAGCACAATGCGCTCCTTGTCCGGCTGCACTTCAATCGCCGAAAGCTTCCCCTGTTCTAAGAGGTCGATGAACTCACTGTAAGTAATCTCCTTGAGCGTGCTCGCCTCCATCTGTTTTGACATATAGGAAAATGAAAACACAACAAACAACGCCGCGATCAGGCAGAATATCCAACTAAAACGGTTGTTCCTTTTACGGTTGTTGTCCTGATTGTTTCCATTCTGGTTCGGATTGTTTTGGTTATTGTTATGATTCTCCATAGTTTCTCCTTATTATGGTAGCTTTCTTTTCCTTTTCACAGATATTATAGTCATTACCTTTCCATAAATCAAGCAAATTGACAGCGAATTCACGTAAATTTCATTTTTGAAAATTATCATATCTCCATTTCGGAAATTATTTCCAAATAAAGCATTTCCATTCAACCGCAAGGAAAACGCAGAATATACAAAAATCAGGCAAAACAAGAAAAATCGCTTGTGTTTTCAAAAAATCTGTGATATGATATCCTATATTTTTATTTGAAAATTGTTTTGCAGCACTAACAACGGCGTTAGCGTTTAAAACAGGGATTTTTTCTCCAAAAAGAAGGAGGATACCCGTTTTAAATGCTTTTTTTATGCCAAACTTTCATCAGCGTGTTTACGCTCTGTGCCCCAGTGGGATTTTTGGGCAGCGGAGCGGACAAAAAATCCCACTGCCGTTTATTGGGCGCAGAGCGTGAACATGCGGTACTTTTAATAGGAGGAAAATCTATGTCTGTTAAATATGTGTTTGTAACAGGTGGTGTGGTATCCGGTCTCGGGAAAGGCATCACAGCGGCATCGCTTGGCCGGCTTTTAAAGGCGCGCGGCTTCCATGTCACCATGCAGAAATTCGACCCGTATATCAATATGGATCCGGGCACGATGAACCCAATCCAGCACGGTGAAGTATTCGTGACGGACGACGGTGCCGAAACCGACCTTGACCTCGGACATTATGAACGCTTTATCGACGAAAGCCTAACGAAACGCTCCAATGTCACGACCGGAAAAATCTACTGGTCGGTACTTTCCAAAGAGCGCCACGGCGATTTCGGCGGTGGCACGGTGCAGGTGATTCCGCATATCACAAACGAAATTAAGGATTGCTTCTACCGCCCGCAGGAGGATGAAACCACAAACCAAAAGACACCGCACATCGCCATCATTGAGGTTGGCGGCACGGTCGGTGACATCGAAAGCCAGCCCTTCCTTGAAGCCATACGCCAATTCCGCCATGAGGCAGGCGCAGGCAATACACTGCTCATCCACGTTACGCTAATCCCCTACCTGAAAGCTTCCGGTGAAATGAAAACAAAACCGACGCAGGCAAGCGTAAAGGATTTGCAGGGCATGGGCATCCAGCCGGATATTATCATGTGCCGCACGGAGCTGCCGCTTACGCCCGGCATCCGCGAAAAGATTGCGCTTTTCTGCAATGTTTCAAGCTCACATGTACTGCAAAACCTTGATGCCGAAACACTTTACGAAGTGCCGCTGATGTTAGAGCAGGAGCATCTTGCCGATGTGGCGTGCGAATGCCTTGGACTTGCCTGCCCGCCGCCAGACCTTGCCGAATGGTCCGGGATGGTGTATGCGTGGAAAAATCCAAGGCGCAAGGTGCGCATCGCACTTGTCGGGAAATATACACAGCTCCACGACGCATACCTCAGTGTCGTGGAAGCATTAAAGCACGGCGGTGTCGCGCACCGCACAGAGGTGGAAATCAAATGGATTCCGTCAGAAAATGTGACGGGGGAATCCGCAGATAAGCTGCTTTGTGATGTAAATGGCATCCTTGTGCCAGGCGGTTTTGGGGAGCGCGGCATCGAAGGGAAAATCCATGCCATCCGCTACGCCCGCGAGAACAATATCCCATTCCTCGGGCTCTGCCTTGGCATGCAGCTTTCCATTGTTGAATTCGCGCGCCATGTAATCGGCTACGCGGATGCCCACAGCGCAGAGCTGCGCCCGGAAACCGCGCACCCTGTCATCCACCTGATGCCAGACCAGGACGGTGTGACCGACCTTGGCGGAACGCTGCGCCTTGGCTCCTATCCGTGTGTGCTCGATAAGGCAAGCCTTGCGTACCGCCTCTATGGCATAGAGACGGTTACAGAACGCCACCGCCACCGCTATGAAGTCAACAATGCTTACCGCGATGCCTTAACGCAGCATGGTATGCGGCTTTCAGGGCTTTCCCCCGACGGGCGCATTGTGGAAATGATTGAGTTGCCGGCACATCCGTGGTTTATTGCCACGCAGGCGCACCCGGAATTTAAGTCGCGGCCGAACCGCCCACATCCTCTGTTTGAGGGATTTATTGAGGCAGCGTTAAACCTCGTGCGCTGATTCTCCAGACAGAACATTGGTACATATTGAAAAAGGCAATCGCAGCAATGAATATAACCATTGCGCGACAGCCTTTTTCCTGAACCGCAAAAACCTCTAGCACTGCTCGACTTTCCTCGCCCACGGCACATAATCCAACAGCATCTCCCTGTTTTCCTCCCCCACGAGATGGCACAAGGATGGATAATGGATACAAACCTGTGTTTGTTCCTCTTTTCCCTCCAATGCCCCGCGGATAAATGTGCAGTCCGGGTCATAGACCAGACGCAGCCTCTTATCTGCAATCCAGCTCCCCACATCCGTAAAAGCGCACGCAAGCTTTAGGATGTTCATGTCGTTCTCATAGACCTCCACCCAGACATCACTTTCCACAAGCTGTAAAAGCGCGCGGACAACATACCCCATGCCAAACCCGTACACAACATATTTTTTTGCTCCCGGCACCATCCACCTCCTCGCAAGCAGAAACGCTTCCTGCGCCACATAATGGTTTGTGTGCAGATAGATGGTATTGCCCCAGATATCAAGCGCCCCGGCAGTCATTTCGCCGCAGGAGGTAAATTCCACACAATAGCCCTGCATCAGAAGCTGCTCCGGGTAAAGGTCCGCTTCCAACAGGCGCAGCACCCTGCCATACTGTATCCTGCGCTCATCGATATCCTCGACAAAAAGGGCGGTTGAGCTGTGTAACTTTTGCTCCAGCAGCTCCAGGTTTTTCTGATAGTCCTCCTCGTCAAACGCACTGAAATCCTCGTGCTGTACAATCAATCTCTGGATGCTGCAGAGGAATCCCACCATCTGCAGCTCTAGCAGGTCCGCAAGCAGAATATAGTCCTTGTTTTTCTTTGCCTCCACAATGCCGGAAAACATCTCCGTCACCGATTCCACGGACACATTTTTAAAATATTCTTTTTCCGAGAGCACCGCGTCCGTCACCAGGCGTATCCCCTCCGCCGTGTCCGCCACAAGTGCCAGGGCTTTCTCATAATCAAATTCCCGGAAATAAAGAAGTGCCTGGTTCAATGCCGCCAAAAGTTCTTTATTCTGCTGAAAAATTTCCATTATATGCTCCGTCATATCCTTGTCCACATCCTTGTCCGCATTCCCTGTTTATTTTGCTGCTTTTATAAACTCTTCCAGAATATCGCGGTATTGCGATGCCAGCTCCTCCTGCCCCAAACGCTTGTAGCTTTCTGCCAGGCGTGCCGCCGGAAGGCTGCCCGCCATTTTCAGGTTCAGCTCCGCCCCCGCTTCATATATCGCATTATAATACCAAAGTACCGCTTCGTAAAGGTCATTCCTGTCAAAATAATATTCTCCAAGCTCATAGCAGACCTCCGAACAAGCCTCCCCCATTGCCATATTTTTCACCGCATATTTAAAAAAGAGCCCGGTATCACCGTTTAAGCGCGCGGCGCGAACCAGCACACACATTGCCTGCCGGAGCAGCTTTTCATCCGCTGTATGTGCACATTGTTCCTCAAAAAATGGAACACTGCGCCAAAGCGCCTCCTTGCTGCCCGCAATCATCAGCTCCCTCGCATACATCTGCGCCAGATGCCCAGACAGCCCCCCATCCCTGCGGATTGCCTTTTCAAAGCCCGCAAAATCCCTGTCCGCATGGTTCGAAAGCGGCATATGTTTGATACGGATATCCGTATCAAGGATGACCGGCTCCAGACGCACGGTTTCATGCAAAGGGTCCTGCCAGTAAAATCCGCGCAGCCTCCGGTAAAGCTTCGGGCGCAGTTCCTCATCAAAATTGTAGGTGGTATTATACTGCAGTTGATTGGTGTAGAGCATCTGCACAATCTCGATGCGCGTGTCAAGCCCTGCCTTCAGCCCCAAAAATTTCTGCCGTTCCCCCTCCTCCAAAACCTCATCCGCATCCGCCACATAAATATAGTCCATCTTCGCTTTGGAAAATGAAAAATTACGCGCGGCGGCAAAATCATCCACCCACGCAAAATCATAGATGCCGTCGGTATACGCCGCCGCAATTTCCTTTGTCCGGTCGTCCGAACCAGTGTCCACGATGACAAACTCATCCGCAATCCCCAAAAGGCTATCCAGGCAGCGGGCCAATACCTTCTCTTCGTTTTTGACAATCATACATACGCTGATGGTTATCATTTCTTCCCTCATTCCAACAATGATTTTCCCTGTGCTTACAGGCACATTCTTCTTCCCCACAGAACATTTCTTCTTCCGGCACAAAGCATATGCCGGGAGAAGACAGCTCCTCCCCCGGCATTGATGCACTTTCTCCCGGCAACCTACGCGCCGGAATTAGTATGTTGTATATGGAATTTCCTCGTCAACCGCATACTCGTAAGCATACGAATTTTTCTTGACCTTTAACTTTAACGACGCGCTGCAGTCATCAAATGCACCGCTGCCGATATCCTCAACCGACTTCGGAATCGTAACGCTGCTCAGCTTTGTGCAGCCGGAAAATGAGCTTCCCAGGTAAGTCAGGGTGCCAGGCAGCGTAATGCTTGTCAGCGAAACACAGTTTTCAAATGCGCCATCCTCAATCGTTTCAAGACCGGACGCAAACGTAACCTTCGCAAGCGACTCACAATCCAGGAACGCGTATCCGTTGATGGTATCAAGCGACTTCGGGAAAGTCAGGGAAGTCAGGGAAGTGCAGCCCTCAAAGGCATTGTCATCAATCAGCTTCAGACCCTCGGCAAACGTAACCGTCTTCAGCGCGGTACATCCGATAAAGGTGGAATCCGGCAGTTCCTCAACACCAGCCGGAATTGTGATGGATGCTAACTTCTCGCATCCTTCAAACATATTAGTACCCATTTCCTTTAATTTTTCCGGGAGCGTCAGCTTTGTCAGGGAAGTGCAGTATTCAAACGCATTATCACCAATCTCTGTCACACCGGACGGAATCGTGATGGAGGTCAGCGACTCACAGGAACCGAAAGCACTGTCGCCGATTCTTGTAATGGTGGACGGCATCTTAACGGTCTTCAAATCATACAGCGCCTCGAACGCGCCGTCATCAATGGCAGCAACGGTATACTTTCCAATCTTATTCGGAATGGTCACCGAAGTCACCGCCGAATCATAAACCTCTGTAATCACTGCCTTGCCATCCACCACATCATAGCCAAAAAGTTCATGCTCCGGCAAATCCTCCGTGCTTGACACAGGAACCGGGGTCGGTGTCGGTGTCGGTGCCGCTTTTACCGTAATCGTGACCGAATGCGATTTTTTGCTGACCGTATCTTTAAAGGTTACCTTCACGGTTCCCGCCTTCAATGCCGTCAGCACGCGTGTCTTTGTGTTCAGGCTCGCAACACTTTTGTCAGAAACTGACCATGCTATTTTGGTCTGCTTTAAGCCATACGTTTTCCCCGCCAATGTCTGGGTATCCCCTACATTCATCGTTGTTGCCGCCGTGGTAATCTTAACATACGGATTCATCACAGTAACCGCGATTTTGCTCGTATAGGTTTTCTTTGACTGGGTAATCGTTACTGTAATGGTAGCTTTTCCCTTTGCCACCGGCTTAATCACGCCGGTTGTCGCGGTCACGGTCGCAACCTTTTTATCGGAAGAAACACATTTTATGGTAGCATTTGCCGCAAGATTTTTAAATTGAATCTTATAATTATCTCCTCCGACATAAAGTGTTTTTTTCGTCACGGTCGTTGTCGGCGTTGCTGTCGCTGCCTCCACGGCCGCAAATGGCTGTGCAACCATGACAACCGTTAATAGCAACACAAAAAAGAGTTTGAGTTTGTTTTTCATTTCCATTGTCTCCTTTCTTATTTGGAATTCTTTTTAAGCTGCGCATTTTCCGTTTTCGTTTCCATTCCCGAAACGGACAGGGAATTTTTATCCGCGCCGCCCCTGAAAAATGCCTCCGGGACACGGGCTTATGCTGTTCACTGCAATACTGCAAATTCCACGCCAACATAATCGAAGGCATCCATATAATACTCCTGCACGGCCTGCGATGTATAAATCGTCGTCAGGTTATCGCAAAAATCAAAGATGTCTTCCCCGAGCGATACCTTCTTGTCCGGGAATGTGATGTTCTCCAGCCCGGAATTGTAAAATGCGCGCTCCCCGATAAAGACAAGGCTCTCCGGCAGCACAAGCGATGTCAGGGACTCACACGCCCAGAACACCTCTTTCTCAATCACCGAAAGCCCCTCGGCAAGCTCCACCTTCTCAAGCTGCTCACAGTTTGTAAACAGCCCGTATGGCAGCGCCTCGACCGATGGCGGGATGCTGATGCCCACAAGGGATTCGCAGTCAAAAAACATATTGTCCCCAAGCACGGACAATGTGGACGGCAGGGTAATCTCCCTCAGGGAAACGCAGCTGCAAAACGCCTCCTCGCCGATGGTTTCCAGACCTTCCGGCAGGTGAATCTCTTCCAGTATGTCGCACGCCTCAAACGCATGTTCCCTGATTTCTTTTAACCCTGTCCCGAATACCACCTCTGTCAGGTCGGAGCAGCCGCAGAAAGCGTTTGCCCCCAATACCTCAACATTGTTTCCAAGAACCACCTTCGTCAGACCATAAAAATAGGAAAACGCATCCTCCCCAATACTCGTCACACGGTAGTCCTTCCCCTCATATGTAATGGTATCCGGCACAACCAGCTCCGTCATCTCAATGTCATAATAATCCGGAATTCGCACGGTCTCCCCGTCAATCATCTCATAATAAATCCCCTGATACATCAGGTAACTTCCCTGCGAATCTTTTACAACCATGTATTTTGCCCGTTCCTCATCTGTCTGCTCTCCTGGCTCCGTCGCATCCGGTTCACTATCCTGCTCCGGCTTTTGCTCCGGTGTCGGATTTCCCAGTTCCGGCGGCGGGGTCGGCATCTCTGGTGCCAATGTCACATCGGACGGTGGTGTTGTAGGCATCTCTCCTCCTTGTTCTTTGCCACACGCTGTAAACAGCATACAAGCCGCAGTCACAGCCGCTGCCTCCGCGCACAGCCTCTGATATTTCTTCATATTTCCCTCGTTTCTGCGAAAAGAATCATAGCTTATAAAAAAGCATTTCTTTCCGTCTCTTTCTTTTCTTCTCTCAAAAACAATAACTCCTTTTTTTATATCGACCAAAAATTTTAATTTCTTTAGCCCCTTTTTCAGAATGCATTATTTTCCAATTATTTCTTTAAAATTCCTTTTATCTTCCCTTCTGCACCCATTGTATTATCTTTTTTTTGACGGAACAATACAGAAAAACAGATTTTGCGACAAATTAGCAGAAAATTTATATTTTTTTATTTGCATATTACAAATTTTGTGTTATAATAAGTGTGCAACTCGTTGTTAAGTCTCAAAGTAAAAAGGTGAATGCTGTGGATTACAAGAAACGTATCCGCGACTTAAGGCTGGAAAACAATCTTACCCAGGAATCCGTGGCAAGAAATGTACTTAACATTTCTCAGACCATGTATGCTCGCTATGAGCGTGGTGCCAACGAAATGCCGATCAGACATCTTATTTCCTTAAGCAAGTATTATAAGGTATCGACGGATTACATACTGGCACTTACAAACGACCGGTAATCTTTCCGCTTTTCATTGTCGCAACAAGGCAAAAAGGAGGACGGATGTCATTTTGCATCCGTCCTCCTCTTCTGTCCTCTATTTTCCAAAAATTTCCACTTTTCCGGCAAGCTCCCGGATATGCTCCTCCTTTGCGAACTCTGTCTCCGAAGCGCTCGCGACCGCGGCAGCAATGCCAAGGCGAAGCGCTTCCCCGTAATCCTGGTTTTCAAGATAACCCGCAAGGAAACCTGCCACCATCGCATCCCCGCTCCCAACCACGCTCACAATTTCACCGTGAGGTGCCGTTCCAAAAAGCTCCTGCCCGTCCTGCGTCACAAGCACGACCCCGAAATCCGCTATCGGAACAAGCACATTGCAGGCACCTTGTCCGCGCAGCTCCTTCGCGTATGCGGTAACCGCATCCTTATCTTTGCTCATCCCGCCCATTTCCTCAATGTCATGGCGGCTTGGCTTAACCAGGAACGGATGGCACGGCAGTACCTTCTCCAGCCGGTTCTTCGTCGCACTCACAACAATCCGCACGCCTCTTCCCTTCATATAATTTGCAATTTCCGCGTACACCTCGTCTGGAAGCCCGCTTGGAACGCTGCCGGAGAGCACCAACATGTCGCCCTCCTCCAACATATCGAACCGCCAGTAAAGCGCTGCCATCTCTTCCTTGCCCACATACGGTCCCCGCCCGTTAATCCCGGTCTCCTCCCCGTGGTGTATTTTCATGTTGATGCGCGAAAATCCCTGCCCTGCATGAATAAAATCCGCACGCACACCCCGTTCTTTCACAAGGCGGACGATTTCCTCCCCGGTAAAGCCCGCCACAACACCAAGCGCCGTCGTCGGAACCCCGAGATTATGCAGCTCCAACGATACATTGATACCTTTGCCGCCCGGAAGCATAACTTCTTCTTGCGTCCGGTTCACAAATCCAGTCTTTAAACCGCCCATCTTCACATTGTAGTCGAGGGATGGGTTTAAGGTTACTGTGTAAATCATTAGGAATCACCCCGCCTTTCTTTACAAACTAATTATACAAACTAATTATATAAACTAATTATAAATTTTTCCAGAGCCGCTGTCAATGCCACGTTTGTTCCCTGGTTGTATTATTTTGTAACAATTCAGCACTTCCCGCGTCACGTCTCCTCTTTCTATCTGTAAAATAATATTTTATAGAAACAAATCCGACCATTCTTCATGCTTTCCACCCTCTTTCACCTACCAAATTTTTTGCCACATTGACAAATAGAACCACCAAGAATATAATGATAAAAAGGGGGGAACTGCACATGGAGTACAACCAAAAAGAAGAGTGCCTGCAGCTTGAAAAACAGATTGACAGTGAGCCACATCTGAGGGCTGAGCTTGCAAAATGGAATGCCTGTTATGAAGAAATACAGGAACAGCAAAGACAAATATACAACGCACGCAAAAAACTCCAAAAAGAAATCGAGAAATTAGAAAAACACAGCCTGAAATCTCTCGCTTACCATATCCTTTCCAAACACCAGAATGCACTTGACCGTCTGCACTCAGAAGATGACGGACTCACCGCACAATACGAGGAGGCGTTAGCGCAGCAAAAAGAGCCAGAAGCACAAATCCATTTTTATGAAAACGAGCTTCTGAAAATAAAGGGTGCCAAACGGCGTCTCTCGCAGATGGAGGAAGAAGTAACTGCTGCCCGCATCAGCGCCGTGCGGGAAACGGACACGCAAGTGCGCGGGCTGGAAGAAGAAATTTCCAGCTTACAGGATACGTCCAGGCAACTGCGCCATATATTACAGACCGCGCGCGGCGCACACGCAACGGCACATGAAATCTTAGACCTTATCGAAAACGCCGAGCAGATTGGATGGCTTGACCTGTACGGCGGCAATCTCTTTACCGGGCTTGAAAAACACAAACAGTTAAACCGGGCACAAAACCTCTTAGACTCCCTTGCCGAACAGACCAGGCTTTTTGAGGGAGAGCTTGCAAATATCCAGTTGCAGGAAGGATTTTCCATCCGCGTGGGCAGCTTTTTAAAATTCTCGGATTATGCTTTTGACGGGTTGATTGCGGACGCCCTGGTTTTGCGCCAAATCAAAAAAGCATATGAACCGCTCCGGCAGTTCTGCCGGCAGGTCGAAACGGTTATCTACCATGTGAATGCCCAGCTGACCGCGGCCGAGGAAGAACGCGCCCGCAAGCAAGGGCGGCTGCAGCAAAAATTGTACCACGAAAATTATTGATTTTGAATCAGGCGCACCCTGGTCCCCAATAAAAAATATTGCCTCCCCCTCCGCCCCACCCCAAAATCCCACAAAAAAATCCCCCTCCCCCACTGGTAAATCCAAAAACAGTATGCTATAATACCTTTTGAACCCTCTGCTGCGCAGGGTTTGCAACATATGTTGCCTCAAACAAAATAAGCCGCAGCATGGAGGCGAATCATGCAAACCAAGAAAACAAGGAAGCTTTGGGCATTTTTGCTGCTCCTGTGCATGCTCTTTACACTCACTCCGGTTTCCCAGGCAAAAGCCGTGGAAATGCCGGAAGCCGTTTTAAACGGCGACGAGCATGCAGAACTTTCCCTTGCGGAAATCTTTGAAAACTACGAGCACACCGACCCGGCCGAATTCTACGCGGATTTGGAGGATCTGGCAAAGCTTGCCGCAGACGAAGAGAACGCGGAGGCAGCCAAAGAGCTCTATGACAAGCTCGACATTGCCTACACAAAAACGTACACGATGTGGATTACTTCATCCATTGCAACCCGCGTGAATGCGATGGACGAAAAAATGTTGGAGGAGGATGTCTATAACACCAGCCTCATCAACCTGATGCGCGACGCATTCTGCATCTGCTTACGTGATATCCTCGAATTGCCGGGCGCAAGCGATATCGTTGCGGAAATGACCGAGGATGACATTGAATTTTTCTCCACCTACGAGGAAATGACCGCAGAACAGCTTGACGCAACGAACCGCGAACAGGCATTGCTCCAGGAATACGGTGCAAAGCAGTTAGAAGCCGCCATGATGACGGTTGATATAAATGGCACCGAAATGGGCTTTACCGATATCGAGGCAGCTGCCATGGCAGGGCTTTTGGATGCGGACACCTACTACTCCAAGCATATGGAGCTGATGGATAAGCAGAATGCGCTGCTCGGCGATGTTTATCTTCGCCTGGTCGCAGTGCGCCAGGAAATTGCCACCTTAAACGGCTATAAAAACTACAATGACTACATGTACGAAGCTTACGGCCGCGACTATACCCCGGAAGAAATCCAGGCTTTCTGCGATTCCGTAAGGACTTACCTGTCCGAACCATACTACTATATGCAGAATCTTACGGACTTTTCCTCGCCATGCCTGATGATTCAGTACACGCCGGACGAGATTTTTGAGATTCTCTCCGAATACATCCCGCAGACCTCCGCTGATTTGCAGGATGGACTTAACCACCTGATTGACCATAAGCTTTATGACATTGCTTACTCCGATGTCAAAATGTCAGGTGCTTTCACTACATATCTCCCGTATTACAATACCGAATGCATCATCATGCAGCCAAGCTTCAACACCTATGACCTTTTGACAATGGTGCATGAATTCGGTCATTTCAATGCGGACTATCAGCAGGGGAGCATGGGCTCCATCGACGTTGCCGAAGTACAGTCCCAGGGGCTTGAATTTTTATTTATGGAGCACTACGAAGACCTCTTCGGAGATGACGCGGGGATTGTTGAGGAGTACGTTACCCTCCAGCAGCTCTATTCCTTTATCTCCGGCTGCTTAAACAACGAGCTTGAGACATGGGCTTACTTGCAGGAAGACCTTACCCTGGATGCCTTAAACGCAAAACACGCAGAACTGCTCTGCGCTTATGAGCAGATGCAGCCAGGAACCTGGACAACACAGTACTACAGCAAGAGTTGGGTACAGGTACCGCACTATTTCACAAGCCCGTGCTACTACATCAGCTATGCCACCTCCGTGGCAGGTGCTTTCGCCATCCGCGAGCTTGCCATGGAAAATCCGTCGGCGGCCATCAACGCTTATCTTGACGTGGCAAACGCAGAAACCGACAAAGGCTTTTCCGAAGTAATGGAAGATGCCGGGCTTGGCGATGTGCTCGCACCGGAAAAAATCCAGGCTGTCGGCGAAGAATTAATGGAGCATTTCAACCTTGAAAAGCGCTTCGCTGACCTGCTTGCACAGATGCAGCCACAGCCGGATACCGACACCAAGGAACCACAGCCGGACGAGAAACAGCAAAACCCGGAGGAACCGCAGCCGGACGAGGAACAGCAAAACCCAGAGGAACCACAGCCGGACACAGCAGAAAAGACCTGCTACGTGCGCAAGGGTGACACGCTTGCAAAAATCGGCAAGCGCTACAAGGTAGACTGGAAGGAAATTGCTGAATTAAACGGCATCAAATCCCCGTACAAGATTTATGCCGGGCAGGTGCTTGTGCTTCCGGAGAATGCCGTAATCACGCCGGAGAAAGTAACCGTCCAGAAAGGCGACACCCTCGGCAAGATTGCCGCTTCCCTCGGAATGAACTGGCAGCTTCTCGCAGAGGCGCTCGGACTTGACGCACCATATACCATTTACGCGGGGCAGGTGCTTGAGTTTATCTACTAAGCCCCCGCACACTTCCACAAAACTTCTGTAATCTGAAAGGATAGAATCCCGCCGGGGAACAAAACCGGCGGGATTTTTTGCCCCGCGCACCTATGCCATATGAAATACCTGAATCAGCAACACCCACGCAAGGCCATAATATGTTACGACAGCCACCAAATCATTGATTGTCGTAATCAGCGGTCCCGACGCAACCGCAGGGTCCACCTTAATTTTATGGAAAAACAGCGGCACCAGTGTGCCAACCATGCTCGAAACCACCATCGCCAGCATCAGCGCCACACTGACACAGCCGGAAATCAAAAAGGCATTCCCCGCCGGATTCCCTTTGAATACGCAGGCATAAACCCCAATCAGCAAAAATGCCAGAACCCCCAAAAACAAACCGTTCGCAAACCCGACCCGCACCTCTTTGCCCACAAGCGAGAGTTTCTGCTTTGCGGTAAGCTCCTCGTCCATCAGTACCCGGATGGTGACCGCAAGCGACTGCGTGCCGACATTTCCCGCCATATCAAGAATCAGTGACTGGAAGCAAATCACAATCGGAAGCACCGCAACAACCGCCTCAAAAACCCCGACCACGGACGATACACCCATCCCCAAAAACAGCAGCACAACCAGCCATGGCAGCCGCTTTTTCATGCTCTGCGCCGTGCTTTCCTCCAAATCCGCCTCGGCTGTCAGGCCCGCCAATTTCGCATAATCCTCCCCCATCTCATCATCGACGACCTCAACGATATCCTGCGCCGTAATAATTCCTAAGATATGACCGTCCTCCGACAAAATCGGGATGGAATCCTCCGCGTAATCCCGGATTCTCTCAATGCAGTCCCCGATTTTCTCATGGTCCGTGGCATAAGGGTAGGACGTGCTGACCAGGCTCCCCAAATCCTGATATTCCCTCGCAATAATCAAATCCTTTAAGTCAATCGCGCCATAAAAAATATCCTTCTCATCAACCACATAAATCGTAGAGATATTGTCATTCTCCCCCGCCTGCCGAACCAGCTCATGCATTGCCTGGCGGATGGTAAGCCAGCTCCCAACCACAACATAATTGGTTGTCATATAACTGCCAATCTCATCCTCATCATACGAAAGAATCAGGCGCACATCTTTTTCCGCCTCATCGTCCAGAAGGCTTACAATTTTCTCCTGGTCGGCATCGTCCATCTCCTCAAGGACATCCACCGCATCGTCGGAATCCATACAGGAAATAATGTCCGCCGCTGTCTGTGCGGGAAGCTCCTTCAAATAAACCTCGACATCCTCAAGATAGGTAAAAATCTCCGAGAGACGCTCCTTGCCCAAAAGCCGGTAAAGCGTCCTGCGCTCCTTCCCGCTTAACTGCGCCAGCGCGTCCGCGATATCATTCTCATGATAGCCTGACAGGCGACCAAGCAATTCCTTATCCGGCAAACCCGCCCGAACCAGTTCCAATAATTCCTGGACAAAACTTGGTTCCTTTAATACCTTCTTTTCCATTTCTGCCTCCTTCCTGCCCCCTTATGGCACCACGGATGTAATTCCTTCTTACGAGTGTGCCCGGTAGTGCATTCCTGCGCTGCGCACGCCCACAAAAAAGCCGTTTTCCGGCAAACCCTGATGCAAAAAAGGGCACAAAAAATACACCGCCTCCGGAATCCCGAAGCGTACCCGTTCCCTTCAGTCGTGTAGTACGCAAAATCCCATGTTCGGTGTTCGAAAAATTTTTGGCAGCGGAAAAACAAAATGAAAAAGCCGGCAGAAAAACGGCCTATCCGGAACAGAACACGGACGGCAGCGATTCCCTGAAATTTTCCAAATCACCGAAACGGATACTTTGGCCTGTACTGTCACAACCATCCATGCTGTTCACCTCCTTAATTTTTTCAAATCTTACCGCTATCTATTATAAACGCATATTCCGGATAACGTCAAGAAATTTATTTTTTTCCGTCACGCCCTAGCTTTTTGCGCCATCCGGGTTCTGCCCCTTATAACGGGCAAAATAATAAAGAAACCCTGCAGCATCCGCCAGAAACCACCCGATCGGCACCGCCCACCAGATTCCGGTTACGCCGATTGCCGGAACCCCCGAGAGCAAATGCGCCAACAGCACCCTCGTCCCAAGGGAAATCACCGTAAGCACCACCGACATTTCCGGTTTCCCGAGCGCCCGGTAAAGCCCGTAAAGCAAAAACAGACAGCCAATCCCGGCATAAAAGGTTCCCTCAATCCGCAGGTAACGGACACCCTCCGCGACCACCCCGGCACCCTCCTCATCCACAAACATTGCCATGAGCGGGCGCGCAAACGCAAAAACAAAAACGGAAACAACCAGGCAAAAGCCCACGGATGCCGCGACCGCGCCGCGAAACCCCTCACGCACGCGCTCCTTCTTCCCCGCGCCGTAATTCTGCGCAACAAAGGTTGAAAAGGCATTGCCAAAATCCTGCACTGGCATATAGGCAAAAGCATCAATCTTGACGGCCGCCGCAAATGCCGCCATCACCACGGAGCCAAAGCTGTTGACCAACCCCTGCACCATCAGGATGCCAAGGTTCATCACGGACTGCTGAATGCAGGTCAGCACGGAAAATCCCGCAATCTCCTTCATGCATCCTGCACGGATGCGCCGTTCCTCCCGCTTCATTTTCAGATACGGGACGCGGGCAAACGCGTAAAGGGCAATGCCGATACCCGAAACATACTGCGCGGTTACGGTTGCCCACGCCGCCCCCGCCACACCAAACCCAAGCCCAACCACAAACCATAGGTCAAGCAGGATATTTAAGACCGCCGAAACTGCCAGAAACGCCAGTGGAACCACGGAATTCCCCAGTGCCCGCAGCAGCGAGGCAAAATAATTGTAAAGAAAGGTGGCGAAAATCCCGCCAAAAATAACGGCAAGATAACTGCGCATATCGCCCCAGACTTCTTCCGGAACTTTCAGGAACGCCCGAATCGGGTCAAGAAAAAGATACGCAGCAAGATTTAGCAGCACCGTCAGTGCCAAAATCAGGACAAAGGAGGCACAGATTCCCTCCTTTAACCGCCCTTCCTGCCGCTCCCCAAAGCGGATGGAAAAAAATGTTCCGCTCCCCATGCAAAGCCCGAGCAAAATCGAAGTCAGAAAGGTCATCAACGTAAACGAAGACCCCACCGCCGCCAACGCATTCTGCCCTAAATATTTGCCGACAATCAGCGTGTCGGCGATATTGTAGCACTGCTGTAAGAGATTCCCCAGTATCATCGGGATGGCAAAATACAGCATGGATTTCATCACGTTCCCCTGCGTCATGTCCCGGTTCATATCAAATGCTCCTCCTTGGAAAAACTTTGCCGGTGCCCCATCCCAGACGGACTGCGGATGCATTTTCCGGCCATATGGGGCATCATCTCCTATCTTAACATGCAAAGAGACTTCTGGCAATCCTTTTCCTGCGGTAGCAGCATACAAGCACGCCGGGCAGCTTCGTCCGCCCTTTTGGGTGACAGCGTTAAACTTCCGCCTGTACCTTGAACCAGTCGAAATCCGCATGCTTCCCAAACCCAGTCAAATCCTGGCAGCAAATCCCGACCATTGCGCCGGTAAACCACCCTTCATTGCACGCCTCGTCCGATAAAAAACTCGCATCAACGCGCGGACCGATATCAAAAAGCACGGCTTCGGAATTTTTTGTATTTTCCGCCTTTTTGCAAAAATCCCGGTATCCGTAGGAAAACTGTGCATCTGTCCCCTCCACGGACAGATGCAAAATCACATCCCTCCCGGTCTCCAACGGGATATATTGCGCAAGGTATTCATATTTTTTATTTTCTGCCTTCAGCAGCGTAATGCATTTCCCCACATCCTCATCATGCGAAATATGCAGATACAGATAATTTTCCGTATCATACATTAAAATCAGCCCTGCCATCTGTTTGAAGACCTCCGGCTCAAAATCCAGGCAGGTCTGCGCCTGCAGATGGTATTCCGTCATCCTGCGGGCAATCAGCGTCTGGGAAAAACGCGAGGCAAGGCCGCTCCTGCCGTACATCCTAAGCCATCCCGGGCGCGCGGTGAGCGAAATATAATGCTCATCCATCGGAATCCGCAAAGATTGGTAATCCAGATGGAGCTTTGGCGCATCAAAATCATCGCAGATGAACGGAAGTTCCCCTTTGGTTTGTTCCTTTTGCTCTCCTTTCGCGCAATGTGGCGCTTCCACCGTATCGGACGGCGTATTCCCGCCACCCGCCATCACAAGCCACCCATCCCTGGTCCATTCCATCTTCTGAATGGCCGTCTCCCTGCCAAGCATATACCTTCTCGCCCCGGCAAAGCGCACCGCGTCCTCAGGGTTGCGCGCACCGCACGCCCTCCCGCAAAGATGTACCGCATACCATTCCTCATCCGCCGTCTCCACCAAATCGCAGTGTCCTGCCTTTTGCAGCAGAACCTCCTCATGATGCCTTGAAGTCAGGATGGAATATGCCTCCCCTTCCCTTCTGTTCCCATCAAACGGCCGGTACATTTCATACGGTCCCCACACATCCCTCGCCCTCTGGATGGTCTGTCCGTGCGCCTCCCCCGTCCCGGTATCCGCACTGAACAGATAATACCATCCCTGCCGCTTAAAAATGTGCGGTCCTTCCAGGAAAATGCCGTCTGCGCGGTAAATGTCCCTGACCGGGCCGACCATTTTCCCCTGCGCCTCATCGAATTCCTGGAGAACCAGGCGGCCAACATATTTTTTCGGTACCCTGTGGTCTGTCACCATGCTAACCATGTATTTGCGTCCGTCATCATCGTGGAACAAGGACGGGTCAAACCCAAAATTATTCAGCGCAACCGGCTCCGACCATGGTCCATGAATATCCTCTGCCGTCACAAGATAATTCTCCGTATCGTACATATTGCAGTAAAACGCCTTTACCACCGTGTAAACCAGATAAAACTTGCCTTTATCATAGGTCAGGCAGGGCGCCCAGACCCCCTGGGACGGACCAACCCCGCGCAAATCCAACTGCGAAATGCGCTCGAGCGGATACCCAATCAGCTCCCAGCAAACCAAATCCCTTGAATGGTGCAGCCGCACCCCCGGCCACCACTCAAAGGTCGAGGTTGCAATATAATAATCTTCCCCCACCCGGACAATGGGGGGATCCGGGTGGAAACCGCGCAAAATCGGGTTATGTATTTTTTCTGCCATAATCAATTTCCTTTCTGAATTGGATTCTTATTCCATCCTTTCTTATGGATTTCCACAGATATCTTTTCTTGCTCTTGTTCCCCATTTTTTTCCCTTGTATCTTCCTGGCCGTGCAGTATGCCAAAACCTGCGAAACAATCCATCCCCGCCACACGGATTTCCCATTCTTCCCCTGTCTGTTCCGTCACACAAAGACTTGAAAAGCTCTCACAGCAAACCGCCCTGACCCGCCCGGTTCTCTCCCCTGCTTCAAGAATTGTAATAAATTCCGCGCATTTTCCTTCCACGGTAAAGGCGACGGTCTTCTTTTTTGTTTCCTGCAAAAATCCTGCCGTTGCCGCCAGCTCTTCCTGCGTAAACCTGTCCGTTTTCTGCGGATATCTCCCAACCGTCACCGCGCCGGAGACCGGCCATGCGCGCCAGACGGCACTTTCCGGCGTAAAATCCATAATATCATTTGGATTTATGCGGCTCTGCGCTTCATGGAAGCGCAGGCACACCGCACCTTCCACCCAGGCTGTATGGCAGTTTTGGATAAATTGCCCCGCCCCGAACGGACTGTCCGAAAAACGAGCCCGTTTTTCAAATACCAGCCCGCCCTCATTTCCAAATCTTCCCATCGGATGGTAGAGACAGTCGTAGCAATGCTCTTGCTGCCCCGCAAGATAATCCCAGACAATGCAGTATCCATGGAACAAAATGAGCAGGCGTCTCTGGAAAACCGGCTCCGAATATTCCCCGATTTCCCCCTGCTTCCTGGCTTTTTCCGGCTCTAAAATATAGCGCCCCTCCTTCTGGCATTTTTCCTTTGGAAACGCGAGCGGATAAGGGGTCTGCCCCCCGTAGGGCGGGTCAATCCATTCGGTTACCGTCTGCGCGCAGACAGCGCTGAAGGTATCGGTTTTTGTATCCGGATATCCCCCCTCCGGCATCTGCACCATTTCCCCCGCCGCATAATAAACGCACTGGCAGGGCGAAGGCTTCTGCATCCTTTTATCCACCACAACCATATTGTGCGCCACCGAAGTCTGCACCCACATCTTAAACAAAAACGAGTTATAGCCGTACCATGCGTATTCATTGTTATGGAAGGTTTTATCCCCTGAAAAAAATGAGGCGAGGCTTAAGCGGTCAAAATGCCCGTGATATCCCCCGTGCACGCCAAACTTCAATACCGCCTGGCATGCATCCTCCCGCAGGATTCCAAAACCTGCACCGGACAGCAGCATGGAGCCTTCCTTTTTGCGTTTTTCCTGGCGCACAAACAAAACCTCCTGCACCGTGGCATGCCCTGCAATCTCTTTGTAGGCCTCATCCCCATAAAGATAGTACGCCTTCTGGTACAGCCCCGTAAAATCCTGCTCATTGCTGTCATTCACGGAGAACATCCTCCCCTTAGCATCCAACAGTTTCGCCGTACAGTCAAAATAATCCTTCAGGCACCGGGTGGGTCTTGTAAACTCCTCAAACCGCAAAAAGCTCATTCCCAGAAATGGCTTGCCATCCTCCGCCCAACGCTCCCGCACCGCCCACGGCGCATGCAGGATATTCCGGTCAAAGGAGGCAGGAAGCTTTACATCCTTTACGGAAATCCCGAAATTCTCCGCCGCGTTGGCAATGTCAAAAAACAGTTCCCCGGCAAGCCGTACATATCCGGAAGCCTCCTCAAAATACATCCCGTCATCAAGCAGCACCGCCGAGAGCAAATCAAAAACGCCATTATAGCCGTACAAAAACCGCTCCACCATCCCATAATCCTGCAATGCCATCGCACAGAGTGCCCCGGCGGCGGATTCCGCAATCTGGAAATTATTCCCGTCTCCGTCCGTAAGCCGCCACGAAATGAATTCCATATAATTCCGGAAGCAGGCCTCTATCTGCTCTCGCTGCGCCTGCGTGAAATGCTCATAAAGCAGGTCGTAGGACATTGCGGCTCGATTAAAGAACTCCGCCTCCTGCACCCAGCCCGCGCTCTGCGCACGCCGAACCTTAAAATCCCCCCGCGCATACTCCTCTTTGCTCCCAATAAATTCAAAATAGGACTTTTCGGTTGCAAGATACCCGTTTTCCCCATCCGTCAGACCGCGGAAAAACTCCAATGCTTTCTTAAGATAGCACTCCTGCCCCGTCACCTTCCATGCCACTGCCGCACCAAAGAGCGCATTCTGGGAATAGGACGGATATACATAATCCCTCTCATCCGACGGCGGCAGAACCTCCCACTCCCATGCCTTCTGCATATACCCGGCGCAAAATGTTTTATACAGCCCCGCATCCGCCAAAATCGCTTCTCTCCGGCGCTGCCATTGCTTTTCATCCAGAACCAGATACGGGTGCTTTCTTTTTGCCACCGTGCAAAGCTCCACCTGCCTTGCCTTTGCCCCGTCCCCGTCCGGCACAAAAAGGAAGCGGCTCTTCTCCAATCCTCCCTCCGGCAAATCCCCTGTCACCAAAATCCTTATCCAGTATTCCCTGTTCTCGCCCGCCTCCAGCGTAAGATACGGAACATAATCCACCGGAAGGCATTCCTTCCCGTATTGGCAAGGCCGGACATTGATGAGCCTTCTCTTTTCGGACGGATTCGAAATCTCAACAGGATATTCCAGCCATTCCCCCGCGCTCCCCGCATTTGAGGTGCGCTTCGCCCGGATGCCAAAATCGCCCATGATATCCGCTTCCATGCCGCTTAACACAACACTTGCGCCACGCGTAAGCCTCACCGAAACCTTGTCCAGATAGCTTAAAAATGCCCCTGCCATCTGCCCAAACCCAAACTGGCCAAAAGGAATCTCCACCTGATGCTTTCCCTTTCCTGCTACCGCCACACCACCCTTCACCTCCGGAAAAAATTCCGGTCTTGCGATAAAAAGCGGATGGAGGGTTATTTCAAGCTCCGTCACCCCATCCTCCAAAAGCTCCACTGCAAGGCGGATTCCCTCCTGTTTCGAGATATCCGTCACCTTTGGCAGCGTCATCTTATATATTGGGCTTTCCATATCCAGTCTTTTTGAAAGCCCCCCAAAAAAAATCTGTTTCATTCTCTTTCTTCCCAATTTTCCTTTCCATGTCCACTGATACTTTATTTACAATTTCAGGCACATCAAAGCATCCGGTTTCCGGCACACAAAAAGTCTGGTTCCCTGCCCGCCAAAAAATGGAAGGACAACATAAAAAGAGCCGCCGCAAAACCCTTTGCTTCGATTCAGCCCTCGCCCTGCCCTTTTGCAGCAGCCCAAGTCCTCCATCAAAGCCCTGTTTTGCAGCAGCTTTTCCATTTTATTCCACCACTATCCGGCTTTTGTTCCTATTCAAACATAACCTTCTCCGCATACTCCCCGACATGGATATTCCCCTCCTGCGCACAGGTTACATGCTTCCCGCGCACATACAAATCCGCAAACCTCACATCGACCACTTTCCTCGTCTCGTCGTAGCCCCGGATTTCGGAGGCGATTTCCCCTTCCCCGGTATAAACAATGTTTTCAAACCGGATATGCTCCACCCAGTTCCCCGGAATCGGGTTATAGCGTTTGTTCCATTTTACCTGGATATCCAGAAGCTTGCCCCGCATAAACTGCTCCACCCGGATGTTGCGGTAGGTCACGTTTTTAATCGTGTTCCCGTCCCCCGCGTTGATGCACAGGCAGCCAAGATAATCGTCCTGCGGCTCATGGTGCTCTAAGATATCAATATTTTCAAACAGGACATTCTCAATCGTGTTGCCGCCGTTCTCGGAATCCCCGTGGATGCCGATGTTCGTCGGGTGTGCCACATCCGCCCAGAGCACGCAGTCCTTGACCTGCACATTGGAAGAATCTCCCAGATACTCCCCCCTTCTCCCGTACACTGTAATACAGTCGTCAGAGCTGCGCAGGAAGGTATCTTTAATCAGGACATTCTCGCACGCCATCATATTGATGCCGACCGACCAGCCCACATGGGAAAAGCCGCGGACATCCTCAATCACGATATCATAAACACTGCCCAGATGGATGATATTGTGCGTCGGGCTTAAAATCGTAATCCCTTCCACCAGTACATGGGCGGAATTATTGATGTTCAGGCCGCGCAGGTAACTCTCTTTTTTCATGTAGCCCAGATAAATGATTCCCCGCCCCATAATGGAGACATACTGTTCATTCGTGACCTGGAAGGAGCCCATGACAAACGCCCCGCCCTCAAGCTGTACCTGGACATGGGAGGGAATTTCAAAAATAGCTCCTTTGATATAGTGCATCCCCGCCCCGAAGCATAGGACCGCCCCTTTTCCAATCTTCTTTAAGCGCTCCGTCAGCTCCGCCGGGTCATGGAGCGCAACTCCCTCTAAGGAAATTACACCTTCCAGGCCATCCTCATTTTCTTTTGTGAGCGCCCAGGCTTCCCCCGGGTCCTTTAACATTCCGCCCTTTAAATAAATCCGCTTTCCTTCTTCCTTCCGGCTGTTCAGATATACCTTCGCTTCCCCCGCCATCAAATGGAGATTGTGGAAGCGGTCGCCGTTTACCTCAACCGAAAGCTTTGCCGGTTCCGTGAGAAAAAAGGAAATGGTATCCTTCTTTCTCACGGAACGGATTTGTCTGGAAGCCGGCCGGATATCAACAGTTTCCATGCTGCACCTTAAACTGGTAATCTCGCATTCGACGCCGCCCGAAAAATCGAAATATACGAAAGACGCCTCCGAAACATTGTGCATCTCTATCCTGACAGAATAGGCCTCTGCCTCCTGCCATTCCCCGCCCCTTGTGCGAAGCCTGATTCTAAAATCCTGACTTTTGACAACTCCCTGCGGAATCGCATAAAGCTTCAACCGATCCATTGCTTCCTGTCCTCTCCTTTGCATTTATCTCCATTATATCCCTTATCCTGAATATTACAAGAGGGGAATAAATCAATCCCGGGGCTTTTATCCTACTGTCCCATTTTCTCCACAAGCTTGTCGTTATACGCCTGTACTTCACTCTTTACAACGTTTTTGTAAGTATCAACGATGGTTGCCGCCGGGGTTCCTGCCATTGCCTCCGCCTCGCCGTAGTCCATGGTCACACCTTCATACAAATCATTGTTCTTTCTCTGCGGGATGCTGTTTGCCATGCACTCATAGTACAGTGCAATCTCCTCCGGTGTCATGTAAAGCTCCTGCTCTGCCTTTAAGCCCTTGGAATACTCATCAAGAATCATTGCCGCAAGCACTGCGCCCGCAAGCGGGTTCTTCGAGCCGTTCGGGATTGCGTAGCCGTTATCCCATACCGGTGTCATCGCCTTCGAACCGTCCATCGTCGGCAGCGGAACAAAGCTGGTATCCGTATTATTGCCAAGGATGACACCGTTATCATCACGGTTTGCAAGCTGTTCGTGGTTGATTGCCTCAATATACATCGCACCGATGCCAAGCCAGCCGTTATTGCCCTCCGCGCGTGCCTGAATCGTCTCAAGCTGTGTGATAAATTCAAAGTATTTTAACATATTTTCATCTTCCCAGTTGGACTGTAAGAAACCGTTTCCGGACTCCTTGATGCCGATAATCCCGCTCGCATAAGCAAAATTCTGCAGCTTGTAGCGCGGACCTAAGCCCCACTGGTCAATCACGCCGTCCCCGTCCGTATCCACGGTCAGAAGGTCGCAGTACTCAATAAATTTATCCCATGTCCATTCACCCCTTGCATACAGCTCGCCCGGTGTCTCCAGACCGTTCTCCTCAAACATCGGAATGTAGTAGGATACCAGGTACGGCTTCGTCCTTGCACTGTTGGTAAATACATAGTATTCATCACAGTACTGGAAGTTTGCCATCGAGGCAGCATCCATAAAATCGCTGCCCAAATCCTGTGCGATGAATTCTGTAATCGGCTGGAAATAATTCTTGGTTACATAGCTTGGGAAGCATGCGTTGCCCTCGGTAAAAATCAGGTCGGAAGGTGTGCCGGCTGCGAGGTTCTGCTGCATCGTCTCAATCCCCTTGTTCCAGCCAATCGCATTGACCGTAACCGTCCCCTCACCGTACTTTTCCTCGTAGCGGCGGATGGCTGCCATCTCAAAGCTGTCCCTGCCGTCCGGGTTCCAGTAATGGTCAAATACCACGTTCGGGTTATCCAGATGGTCAATCTCCAAAAGGCTCTGGTATGCCGGGGCATTTGCGTCATCCGGATTGCTATCATCCGGGTTGGCATCCTCCGCCTTGGTCGGTTCCGGTACATCCTCCCCTTTGGTCGGCTCCGGTGTGCTTGTTGCCTGCGGCTGCGAAGTCGGCTGCGGCGTAGGAGTCGGGTCGGTATCATTCCCGTTGCCACACCCGGTCAGCATCCCGGTCAGCAGCGCTGCCGATAATGCCGTGCTAAGTAATGCTTTCTTTTTCATAATGATTCCTCCTTAAAAATATAATTGGTTTCCTTGTTTATTTTTAAGGGCAAAAAGCCCATAAAAACCGCAAAAACGATATCCTAACCTTTGATGCCGGACGACTCCACGCCCTCCACAAACCAGCGCTGCGCGAAAATATAGATTATCAGCACCGGCAGGATGAACAGCAGGACGGATGCATATGTAACGCCCATCTGGAACGGAAGGTTCGTCCTTGTCGCAAGGTCGCTTGTCATGGCATCTATCGCAAGCTTTAGCCGAACCGCAAGCGGCTGGTTATTCTGCGGAAAAAATGTCCTCGTCAGCGTATACTCGTTCCAGTGCCATACCAGCGAGAACAAGAATACGGTGAGAACCGTCGATTTCGCATTTGGCAGCATGATGCTCACAAAAGTTTTGATGCTGCCGCAGCCATCGATTTTCGCCGCCTCCTCTAACTCCTTCGGGATATTGCGGAAGCACTGCCGGAACAGATAGATGAAAATCCCGGAGCGAAGCCCCACGCCAAAGAGCGAAGGAACCCAGAACGACCACCTTGTATCCACAAGGTTTTTAGCAAATTCCGTATAATTCTTTCCCGTCACCAACCCAAGAATCCGGCTGATGCCAAAGAAGTCAAAGAACCGGTACTGCACAAACGACGGCAGGAAAATAATCTGCGTCGGCACAATGATGGTTAAGATAACCATCAAAAACAGCGGTTCCCTGAGCGGGAAACGGAACCTCGCAAACCCGTAACCGGTCAGCGCGCACACAATAATCTGTATCGCCGCGCAGCTCAACCCCAGAATCAGCGTATTCGCAAGCGACGGCCAGAATTTCAGATAATCAAAGGCATTTCTGATGTTGTCCAATGTCAGCGATTTCGGTATCCAGATAACACTTAAGTCCTGGTACTGAACCGTCGGCATGAATGTCTTGGAAATCACCTGCAAAAGCGGGTACAAAATTACAAAGCCAAGCCCGAAAATCAGCAGGAACCGGCACAGCGCCCAGACATAATGCCCCAGTTTGTACAGCTTTTTCTTTTTCACGGAAAATTTCTTTTTTGTGCGGGGTTTAAAAGCCCCGCCCGCCAAAGCCTTCTTCCTGCTATCCATTACATTTTCCATACATCCCCCTTTCCCGCTTACGCCTCGTTGACATAGAATACATGTTTTGAAGTCACCGCGTACACAAGGATGATAATCAGGAATGCAACCAGGCAGTACGACAGGCCGAGTGCCGAGCTTCCGCCAAGATTGCCCTGAAGCGAATATTCTTCGTAGATAAACTTAATCATCACATTTGACACATTCGTGAAAGAATCAATCAGTGAATAGACAACAACGACCAACGTAATCGGCGATATGCGCACCCAGGTAATCTTCCAGAAACATTCCCACGCGGTCGCCCCTTCAATCTGCGCCGCCTCGTACTCCGAGGCCGGTATTCCCTGCAGGCCCGACAGATACAAAAGAATCTGTATCCCGGACATCCACACAATATCAAAAATCCGGTTCGAAATCTGTGTAAACACATTGACAATCCCCATCGGAAGCCCCGCGCCGCTCAGAATATCCGCCACGCCGTTGCTTGAAAACAGATAGGTGTTCTCCGTCTCCATCGAAGTATCAAGCCCGTAGGAGCGCAGCACCTGAATCGCGATGCCCGACGTGATAATGACCGGCAGGAAAAACAGCGCCCGCGCAAAGGTACGCCCCTTAAATTTCTGGTTCAGCACGATGGCGATAAAAAGGCTGAAAATCACGCAGATTGGAACCTCAATAATGAATTTGGATAAGCCCGGCCATACGGTACTGTCAAAAAAGTAAATATCATCCCTGAATTTGTAAATAAAGTTCTCAATTCCAACAAAACTGTACTGCATCCCCTCCGGCGTGATGCTCATTTCCTGGAAGGAGTAGTAAAATGCCATCCCAAGCGGCCTTAAAAACAGGAAGATCAGCCCGACGAGCCAGATGGAAATAAACGCGAGCCCCGTTTTCGCTTCCCGCTGCCGCATTTTGTTGCGTTTCTTTTCGCGTGCCATAACTTCCTATCTCCTTTCCCCTTCGATGAATACATAGCTTTTTGCCGCCACCGTAACCTGCCCTGCGGTGACATCTTTTTTCCCGTAGTTGACATATACAGAGCCCGCCGCACCGTAATCCGTCCGGTAAACCTCGTCTGCAAGCCTTTCATGCCCTGTGATTTCACTGTCCGCCACCGCCAAAAGCACTGGTGCCACCTGCGCGTAATATTCCTGAATCCGCTTTGACCAGGCACTGTAGCTTGCATTGTAAAGATAATTGTACCTTGTCGTTACCAGTTCGTGGGCATCGCCCGCAACCATGGAAAATTCCAGGCAGCTTCCGGTTTCAAGTGCCTTTAAAACCGCCTTCGCCGGGTCGGGCGTTAAGTTCACCGGCTCCGTGGAATAGGAAATATAGCCGTGCAGAACAATCTGGTAGAACGGCACACTTTCATCTGCCAGGTTAAAATGCGTGGATTCCGTTGCGACATCCGCAATATAATCCGCATATATGGCAGCGTAGATGTTGCCGGTCTCTACCATGACGCCCTCAAAATTCTCTCCGGCAGACTGTACCATTCCCGCCCAGAGGGAAGCGGTATCATCGCGGTGGATTGCATTCTTCCGCGCCGTAAAATCCGAATAGAGTGTTGAACCTGCCGCCCCAAGGGAAATATTCTTTGTCAGAAGCTTATCCTTCTGCTTCATCAGCCTGGTAAACGCCTCCATGCTTAAGTTTGGCGTAAGCATCTGCCAGCGGTTCTCCTCCTGCTTGTTCCCGGTGTTTGGGTCGTAAGTGTACTGATACGCGGTATCATGTGTTGCCGCCTGAATGGCATCGCTGTGGACGGAGTAGGTTCCGCTCTGGTACAGATTCATAAAATCTACATCCGCAAAGAGCTTAACCCCCTTACTTTCCGCATAATCCGCAAGCTCCTTAAAGTCCTTCTTCCCGCCGAGCCTGCTCTCATATTTCACCTTTGTCGGAACGCTCGCCTGCAGGCCGCCTTTCTGCCATCCAAGATAGCGCACCGCTATCTGGTTCACCCCGCCGTCCGTAAGTTCTTTAAGAATCTCCTTCGCCTGCTTGTAGGTGGTGAAAGCTTTGACGGTCTTGTATGGGATACCGAGGAAATAATCCGTATCCTCAATGCCGCCGTACAGCGTCAGATACAGCGGAGCCGTTTTGGCGGACTCTTTTTTCACAAGCCCCTGCGAAACCAGGTAATCCCGGTAGCATTCCGCCATGCCGACATAATCCGCCTTCTCCTCTGTCAAAAGGAAATACCGCAGGCGGTAATACCCTTGCGAATACTGGTTCTCTACTACAACCGTGCTGCCAAGCGTGTTGGTGCCGCCGTAGCTGTTTGCCACGGAGCGGGTCGCCGACATCGTCTGGCGGTACCGAAACTGCATGTAAACATTGTTGTATGAAGTAAGTGTCCCGGAGCTTACGGCATTCACTGCCGCACTCGCACCCCCGGACTCCGCCGCTGCGAAAAAACCGTGGTTGCCAAACGAAGCGCCAAATACCGGCATCAGCACGTTCTTGGCTGTCTTTAAGCTTTTATCCAGTATCAGCACCGGGTCCCTGCCGTAAACATCCTGGCTGTACGCGCCGTAGGAAGCTTTCTGGTTGTTGAAATTAATCAGCGCACCCGACCCGTCCGGAATCAGCATATAGCCCTCATCCTCTGAATCCGCCGCCCCGAAATACGGCAGGATGCTGATGCTGCGTATCCCCCAGTACGATACGGTCCCGCGATCCGCCGCCGTGCGGCCTTCCCCAATATGCTCAATAAAATCCTCAAATGGCACAGTCACGGTAAAGCCGTCCCCGGTCAGCTGATAGCAGATGGAAAAACCAACCTGCACATCCTCAAAATAGTACCATACCTTCAAGCCGTCCTGCGTCTGTGTAATCCGGACATTGTCCTTGTTCACGGCACCGGCAAGCGTATTCTTTGCGGAAGTGGCGCCGTTCTGGTCCACGAAAATTATCTGGTAATCGCTTCCCAGATTCATCTTATTGATTGCCTTAGCGAGCGGGTCGGCATCCCTTTGCTCCGCCGTGGGAACGGATACATACCATTCATTGTTCGCCTTATCGCGCACGCCGATGTTGCCATCCTCGTTCACGTAGAACGCGACCCGGTCATTTTCCATGGCAAGGTATGTATATCCGCGATCCGCCGCATCCGCATCCGCTGCCTTCCAGCCGCTCCCAATCTGGTTTTCCGGAATCGGGATGCCCGTGTTTAGCTCCCCCGAACTTTCCAGGCCAGCGCCTTCCTCCGCCACCACCGTAACGGCCTTCCTTTCCCTTAGCAGGAAGGCAGCCGCTACCAGCGCCACCACCATAAGGATACCAGCCATCGCTGCCAAAATTCGTTTTCTCATATTTGCCTCCGAATGAAAGTTTAAAGTCCCTACAGATAGCGGAGCTTTATTTCAAAATAAATGGTTGCGAAAAAGGAATAAATCTGCGTTGCAAGCCCCGATACAAGCACGACAAGAAACGCAATAATCAGCACCCCGCACAGAGTTAAAATAATTGACATCAACGTTTTTGGTCCACTGTAATCATGGATTGCCATCAGCGCGATAAAAACAAGCAGCACGCTCCAGATTAGCCCGACCGCGTTTAAATAGGTCAGATAAACTGCCTCACCAGAGACAAGCACATGCGTCAGCCCCACCCTTATGATTCCAAGGATGACATACGGCATCAGCGCGTAAGCCCCCGCGACCCAGACTTCCTTCATCCGTCCCTTGCCGTCCATCAGCGTGCAGAAACACCAGTTGGAAATGACACTGATTGCAAAAATCAGGACACTTGTTAAAAGAACCTGAAAAATATTTACATTCCCGTCCAGCTGACGGTATGTCAGCTTAAAATCAAAATCCACATAGCCCCAGTCCAAAATCCCCAAAAGTACCCACAGTACCAGAATTCCATTGGCAAAGCGCACGGAAAACTTGTTATTGTTCTTCATCTCCCGGAATCCGTCCATCGGATGAAACAGGATGTAGAACGGGTAGAGGTATTTATTCATATTGCTGTAATAGCCCGGTCTTCTCATTGTTTAACCTCCTATTTCCAGTTCCGCATGTGCCCCCACAACACCCACAACCGACAGTGTAATTTCTGTCCGCCCATCCACGCGTTTTTGAGCCTTTAGCAAATCGGCTCCCAGAAATTCCACCGGGGCGCTGTACGGGCACCTGCTGTTTTCCAGTTCCGCATGTGCCCCCACATGCGGTTTTTAGCCCGCTGAATGCTTCCTTCTCTCCGCAAGAATGGCGGCAAGAAGCTTCCCCGCGATAATAATCACTGCGCAGCCTGCGATAATTCCAAAGAAGATTCCGGTAAAATGCTCTTTCATGTTCTGGTTGCGGATTTCTTCCTTGACGGCGGAATACCACCCCGTGGATATCCCGCTATGTTCAAAATAGAATTTTGCCTTCTCCCAGTCGCCCTCCTCGTAGCAGGCGCGCCCGAGCCCAACATAAGCCCAGTCATAGTTCGCGTCCATGCGGACAATCTCCTCAAACAAATCCTTGCTCTCCGCATAAAAGCCGCTGTTAAACAGGATAAATGCCTGCTTTACAATTTCACCGAAATAGGTTGGTTCAAATACGGTAATACTGCCGCGGGTTCCATCCAGTACCAGAACTGCATCCCCCAAAGTGTCCACGGCCACCGCCTGCGTAAATGCGCCAAGGTAAGCACCGCTGCCCCCGAAAATTGCCTGCTGAATCCCAACATCGTCAAACCAGAATACCCTGCCAGAATACGCGTCGAGCGCGAATGCAAATCCGTCCTCATCCACCGCGATATCCGTGTAGGAAGTGTTGTACACCGGCGCGTCGCCCGACATATCCGGCATATCACCAAAATTCATGAAACTCATGCTGTAAATATTGCCGCCGAGCGGGTTTAATTTCTTTACCATGTCGTCGGTCTGCGGCGACTCACTGAACGCTGTTACGGTGTAGATAAAGCCGTCTTTATCAATATCAAAATTCGAGAATTCCACCGGGATAAAGTTCTGCATTTTCGCGCGCTGTTCCTCGCTTGCGAAGCGGCGCTTGAATACCTCGTAGAGCCTTTTCCATGTCAGCTGAACCTCGTTTCTCCCATAAAACCCTAAAAACTCCCCGTTTGCGTCAATCATATATGCTCCCTGTGTGGAATTTTCCGAGAGCATATAGATAATATCACGGCTGTCCACCAGTACCTTGCGCGGCAGGAAAGTCGTGGTCGAGCTTTCTGTCAGCAGCGCGGAATCCGGTCTGGTAACCTCCCTTACAATGTTCCCGTCCATATCCGACACCAGAATGCGCCCGCCGTCCTTATCCGCAAGGTACATCATGCCGTCCGTGTGGACAAAAATCCCCGTCACACCCTTGATGCTTACTTCCTGCCCGTGATGCAGGAAGCTATCCAAAACCTGCTCTACCCCAAATTCCGCATCCAGAACGACAATCCGGTTATTCCCGGCGTCCACGATATAGATTCTCTCATCCCCCGCCACAAAGAGGTCCGTCGGCGAGGAAAACGCCCCGATTCCAAGCTGCAGTCCGTTGTAGTCCGTCTCCGCCACATAGGAATACTGGGAAGGAATCGCGTTGCCAAAAGCATCATAGCGGTAGTCCGCATGTACAGCAGACGGCAGGAAATTTCCCATAAACAGGAGTACCGCAAACAAAAACGCCGCCGGACGAAGCCATTTTTTCTTTATTTTAAGTTTTTGCATATATCCTCCCAAACGAACGAATATTATTCCTTGATTCCGGCGTGCGCCATGGTTTCCATAATGCTGCTCTGCGTGATTAAGAACATCAGCACGGGCGGGATGAACATTAGAAGGTTCGCGGCCGCCGCCACGCCCGCCCTTGCAATTCCGCCGGACTGAATCTGCGCGAGTGCCGTTGGGAGCATTTTAAGGTTTTCCTTGTAGATGAAATTCCCGCCTGTCATACTCCACATCCCCTGGAATGCGAAAATAATCATGGTCAGCCACGCAGGTTTTACGTTCGGCATGACGATATGCCAGTAAATCTGGAATTCGTTCATGCCATCCAGCCTTGCCGCCTCCAATAGCGAAGTGCTGATGCCCTCCATAAACTGCTTCATCAAAAACAGTCCCATCGGTGTGGCAACGGACGGCAGAATCAGCGCCCAGTAAGTGTTAATCATATGGAGTTTTGCCATAATGATATACTGTGCCAGGCCGAGCACGCCGCCGGAGAACAGGAGTGCGACCGTGACAATCTTAAAGAGTATCTTTTTGCCCGGAAAATCGTTCTTTGCCAGCGGGTAAGCCGCCATCGAAGCGATAATCACATTGCCCGCCGTTCCGACCGCACTTACGAACACGCTATTAAAAAGATATCTCGAAAACGGCACCCAGAGATTGTCAATCAGCTGCGAAATCAGTTTAAAGTTCTTGAGGGTCGGGTTCTGCACCAAAAACCTTGGCGGGAACAAAAACAGCTCCTCCATCGGCTTAAATGCCTGCACGACCGTGTATACTACGGGCAGCAGCATAAAGCTGCCCAGAATAATCAGCATCATAAACACCGCGACATTGCCGCCGGTGGAGCGGTTGACCCGCTTAGTCTTTTTGATGCCGTGCGCTTTCATCGCCATTTTGCCCCCTCCTTCTAATCTTTTTCTACCAGCACGGTCGTAATGACTTTATTCATAATCAGCATAATCAACAGCAGAAGCGTGGAGAGCGCGCAGGCGTAGCCCATATCGTAGCGCACCGTCCCGTAGTCATGGATATGTGTCATAATGGTATGCCCCGCATAGTTCGTGCTCGGGAAACCGCACAGCTGCACCGAAATATTGCCGACCGCAAAGGACGAGGAAATCTGCATAACCGCCGCAAAGAGCATCTGCCGCTTCATCGACGGAATCGTAATGTAGATAAGTTCCTGGAAACGGTTCTTGATGCCGTCAATTGCCCCGGCTTCATACAGCGTGGCATCCGCCGTCTTAAAGCCCGCGCCAAGCGCAAGGAACCCCGCGCCAAGGCTTAGCCAGAGCTGTACGATAATCAGCGTGGTCATAATGTATTTCTCGTCGGTAAACCATTTGACCGGGTCTTTGATAATCCCAAGATCCATAAAGGTCATCAAAAACGAATTTACAAGACCGTACTGGTCATCCGAGAAGATAAACTGCCAGATTAAGTAAAGGTTTCCGGACAGGGATGGCGCATAAAATACCAATGTCATAAATGTCCTCAAATGCCTTGGCAAATCATTGATGAACCAGGCGAGGATAAAGCAGAGCACATAGCTGACCGGCCCGGTAAGCAGCGCAAAAATAATGGTGTTCTTAATCGCCAGCTTGAAAATATCATCATTCAGAAAAATACTTATGTAGTTGGAAAGCCCCGTAAATTTCGGTGCCTCCAGCATGTTAAAATATGTAAAGCCAAGGACTAAGGAAGCAATAACCGGGATGATGGTAAACAGCGTAAACAGGATAAAATACGGCGCAATCATCAGGTAGTTGACCTTGTTCATCTTCATGCGCTGCCAGAGGGAAAGATTGCTCTTAACGCGCTTCGGGAAAAAGACATGCCACGCCCATAAAAGCTTCTTTTTTGTTGTCTCCTTCATCCTATTTTCCCCCCTTTCCCGCATCCAGGCCAAATTCGCGGCGTTTTGTCGTAATTTCATAATTAATCATTTCATTTTGCTCCATCAGTACGCGGCGCACCGTCGCAGAGTTGTAGACAACACTGCGGAATGCGTTTGTGATAGCGCGCGCGGTGTAGTAGCTGCCTGGAATCTGCGGGATTCCCTTCAGTGCCGCCATCGCCTCAGTAAGGCTTGCCAGCTGTTCGCCCGGCCACGGGAGTGCTGCGAGCGTTCCAATATTGGCAGGCGTAAACCTTGCTGAACCGCCAAGCAATGCCTCAATCTGCGTACCGTAGCGCGCCTTGACATCATCCCTTGACCACCACTCGATAAATTCCCAGGACGCCTGTTTATCCTTTGCCGTATCAAGCATGATGGTGGCTGTCAGGATGGAACTTGCCGAACGGTCAATTGTCCCGTCCTCCCGGAGCGTGCCCGGAATGGAAACCATATCCCAGCGGTCGTTGATTTCCGGGGCGGCTGCCACAAGCTGGTTGTACATATTGTACGGCTGTATCGACATGACCACCTCGCCGGAGCGGAACCTTGAATAAAAGTCCGTCTTCACCTCAAATCCGTATTGGGTGTAAAGGTTTGTGTACGTCTGCATCGCCTCCACCGCTTCCGGGGAATCAAGAAGCGCCGCCGTGTGGCTTTCGTTGTAATACTCACCTCCGTTTTGGAACAGAAGTGTTGCAAACAAATCCTGCGTCGTCACCTGGAGATTGTTTCTCTGGATGACCGGAAGGATATTGTAAAATTCATCCCATGTCTGCGGCGGCGTTATCCCAAGCTCTTCAAAGACGTCCGTCCGGTAGAACAGCATATTGAACAGCTGCGTTTCCGGCACGCCGTACCAGCCGCCCTCATATTCAAACGGTGCCATTGCAGAATCGTAGAACCGCGCTGCGACTTCCTCCCAGCCGTCAAAGACGGAAAGGTCCTGCAGCGCCCCGCGGATAGCGAAATTGACCGGCTGGTCCTCCGCCGTAAACAGTGCCACGTCCGGACCCGTCCCCGCCAGGGTCGCCTCAATCAGCGAGCCCTGTACGAGCATCAGCTCCACGGAAATCCCGGTCTCCGGCGTGAACATCTCGTCAATCATATCTTTTAATACCTGCGCCTGGTCACGCCCCGCACTCGTGCCGTTTGCCGCGGCGTTGACCGTGGAATTCAGCCATACGGTGATTGTCCTTCCCTGCCCGCCGTCTGCGCCGACCTGCTGGTTGGCCTCGGAAAACGACGCGAAGAAGCGCGAAACCTGGTAGCCGAGATTTTTGAAAAACCCCACGCCTGCTTTTGGCGTTTTTACATCCGGCGATTTCAGGTACAGATAATCAAGCTGCAGCGCCTGGTCCTGCATATCAACCACCCATGTGCCGAGCGCGCTGATATTGTTCTTCATGCTGCCAAGGCGTTTGGAGATTTCCTCCGGGTCTTTCAGGAAAATCCCAAGCTGCACCTGCATTGTGTCAATCGACGAAGTTGCGGAGCCTCTGCCGCCCGCTACGGATGCGATGAACTCCAACTCATTTTTGAGTACCTCCTGGTTTCTCCTCATGGTTTCCTCAAGCCCCTCTACCTTTTCCTTTAAAAAATAATCCGTATAGGCATCCGGACTCGTCCCGGTAATCATGACAATCTGGAGGTAGAGGTCGTTCAGCTCCTGGACACATGCATTTACATTTTTCAGGGAGTCCGCGAAGATTCCCATCGTGACTTCCATCTTGATTTCGTGCGTGCCCTTCGTGAGCCAGATTTTGTATTCCTGCCCGGAGTCATCCGACAAGGTCATGGTCTGCCACTCATCATCATACAAAAACCTGACCCCCTCCAGTGCCTGAAACGGCACTTCCCCATCAATGTAAATTTTCCTGCTTGTAAACAGACCGTCCTTGAAGCGCTGACGGAACTTAAGTCCGAAATTGTAATAGCCGTCCTCCGGCACTTCCATGTTCCAGGTCATCCACTGCCCCGTCTGCTTCCACATCTCCCCGCCCGCCGCGTTGATGCGGATGGTCTTTGCGCTGTTTAAACTCCCGTCGGCACTCTGCGTTGCGGCATTCGCGCGGTCGTAGGTCGGATAGAGCATCGAGGTCGTCTTTTTCTTTGCCAGTTCCGCCTGCACAACAATGTACTCCTCCGCCGTATCTGAGCCCGGATGTGCGGCAAGATATTCCTCATAGGAAGGAATGTCAGCTCTCTTTGCCGCCGTAACACCATAGATTTCTGCGTTCGTATTCGTACAGGTAATCGTTATCCGGTTCGTGCCCTTCTTTAATGGGAACTCATAATTTCCGTCGTAAAAGCCGGATGTGCTCATCAGGGTATGTGTGACCGGGCTTAGCACCATTGCCTGCCTTGGCGCGATTTCATTGCCGTTCGCATCCTTTCGGATTCCGCCTTCATTTTCATAGATGCGCGGGAGCGGGATGTTCTTCGCCTCGGCAAACGGCAGGACACCGTCCACCTCCACTTGAACCAGGATATCCCTCGTGTTATCCCCCGGCTGCGCGTATTCCACGGTAAGCTCGTACATACCGTCCTCCGGCACTTCCACATCAAATTCCTTCTGCGCATAAGCTTCTATTATCCGGGTACCGGTGTCCTGCACATTTTCCACGCTCTGCGCTGTTTTGGCATTGCCCTTTTGCGCTTCCGCGCTGATATTTCCTGTTGCCATCACTTTGATGGCTCCTGCTGCCAGACACAGACACATAAGGATTGCCATCATCCGGATTCTGTGCTTACCTTTTCCCCACTGGCTTTTCTTTTTCTCCTTCATAAAAGTGCGCCACCCCTCTCCTTTCTTATTGTTCCTTTTTCCGTTCCCGACCCTGTCAACCTTTCAACAGCAGAGCAATTTCCCTTCGCCTGCGCTCGTTTTTATTTTCGCAGACCGCCTTCTTTCCCACAAGCCCAAAATAGTGGCGTAAGACGCTCGGTTCCTGATTTTGTGCACGAAAACCACCCCTGGTCCGAATATCAAACCTTGCCCAGTTCCGGATTTTATACCCCAAACGGCAGGACACTTTTTATCCTCAGCCATCGCCCCCTCCCCTTTCACACTTCCGATACTCATATGTCGTGTATCCTGTCTGTTTCTTAAACAGGCTGTAAAAATATTTCGTATTGGAATAACCGACCAACCCCGCGATTTCCCTCGCCGTGCTGTCCGTATTTTTCAAAAGCTCCTTTGCCGCGCCAATCCGGTGGCTGACCAGATAATCCATCGGGGAATACCCGCATTGTTCCCGGAAAATGCGCCGTATATAGTTTGAAGAAAGCCCTACATGCTGCGCCATATCCTCCAGTGTGATATCCGGATTCTGGTAATTCTGGTTTACAAATTCTTCTACCTTCTGGACAATCCCCTGCTTTTTGCGCCCGGAGTCTTCCGCCGTCGCCGAAAAAAGCTCATCGAGCGTGGCTTTCAGCTGCTGCTGTTTTTCCTTCAGCGTTGGCAGGGAATCCATAAAGTGGGAAAATTCACGCATACTGTACAGATGGTTTGCCTGTATCCGGTCCGTCTGGCGCAGTGCACGGTTGATTGCCACACCAAGCTGATGGATGTATAGGCTCGCATCCTCCGCGGAAATATTTCCCACCTGCTCCAGAAAAGTATCCAGATGCTCCATCGTCTTAACACGGTTGTGAAAGCGCATTGCCTGCCGCAAAATCTCCTGCTCCATATCATAGGGGTAGTCCATATGCACAGACTCCTGCTCCCGGATGCCCCCATATTCCGTCACGGACTGCTTTCCGAAAAAGAGCCGGTACGTCACGGCATCCAGGGCATTATTGTAACTCTCGCTGATGGAGCCAATCCCTTCCGCCACCGTGCCAATGCCGACGCTGAAACCAATCCCGAAATAATCCGCCTCATGCCCAACGGCTTCCTTGAAAACCTGTGCCAGCTCCCCTGGCTTTGGAATATCCGCAAGGTTTAAGATTATGGTCAGATAATCCATTCCGTTCTCCACCGAATACGCTTCCATGCGCTTTCCAAGCAGTTCAACCGCAATATTTGCCATCGAAAATTTGAACAGTGCAATGTCCCTGTCGGAATATTCTTCACTGGCAAGCCAGAAATCATCCAGTTTTACCACGGCAACGCAGAAATATGGGTACAAAAATTCTATCCCGGACTGTGCCAGAAGCCCTTCCTCTCTTCCCTGCTGTGCCATATCCCTCTGCAAAAGCTGCAAAAGTAGATGTTGCTTTGCATTCTTTGATACGGTGTGCAGCTGTGCTGCAAGTTCTTTGTCCTGACCAAGCAATATCTGGGTTATGTGCTGCAGGCGGAATGCCGCCATCCATGAGATACCCGCGCATAACAGGACACAGACAAGCAGGCTCCCCGCCCCTCCCGCCACAGGATGTAATACAAGCGGCAGGAAAATCAGCAGCGCACCACAAAGAAAGCATAGGAAAAAACTACAGAGAAACCGTTTTTTTCCGCTTGTCTTCTTCAGAAACTTCAAAACCCTTTCCGTCCTCGCGTCCAAACCCTTGTACCTCTCTATTCAAAATGTACGTCCTCTGCAAATTCCCCGATGTGAAGGTTGCCCTCCTCCGGTTTTTTTACGTGGACTCCCCGGACAACCAGATTTTTAAACCGCACTCCCTCCACTTTGCGCTCCTGCGAAAAACCCTTGATTTCAGAAGTATGTTCCCCGCTTCCGCTGTAAAAAATGTTTTCAAATATTACATTTTTAATTGTCTTCCCGGGCACAGGGTTGTACTTTTTATTCCACTTCACCTGCAAATCAAGGAGCTTGCCCCGCTCAAACTGCTCCACGCGGATATCCCGGTAGCTGATATTGCACACAGTATTCTCATCCCCGACATTGACGGTCATACATCCAAGATAATCATCCTGCGGCTCATGGTGCTCTAAGATGTCAATGTTTTCAAAGCTGATATTTTCAATCAGGCTGCCGCCATCCTTAGAATCCCCATGCACGCCAATCATCGTCGGGTGCGCCACATCCGCCCACAGAACAGAGTCCCTGACCACCACATTCCTCGTATCGCCGCTATAATCGCCGCGCCCGCCGTAAATCGCAATGCAGTCATCCGAATTGCGCAAAAATACCCCTTCAATCCTTATATTCTCACACGCCATCATGTCGATGCCGTCCGACCATCCCACACAGGAAAATGCCTTGATATCCCGTATCTGTACATTGTTCGAGCTGCCAAGATTGATGCTGTAATGTGCCGGGTTCATAATCGTAATGCCCTCCACGGAAATATTTTCCGAAAAACGGATATCCACTCCGCGCAGATACGTTTCTTTTTTCACATGGCCAAGATAGACCATGCCCTTTCCCTTTACCGTGACATTCCTCTGCCGTTCCACCAGAAAGCCGCCCATGACAACCGCGCCCCCCGCAAGAAGAACCGTCGTATCGGACGGGAGCGGGCAAAGATTCCCTTTCAGGCGGTGCAGGCCTGGCGCAAGATACACCACACGCCTGCCACAAGAAAACACCGCGGCATCTATCACCGCCCCAAGGTCAAGCTCTTCCTGCGCTGGCGGAACTACCGTAACATCTTGGTATTCCTGCCCGCAAACCGACAGCGGCACAGTTCCTTCCGGTACGGCCTGTACCGAATCCTTCTCGGCCGCCCCCGCAAACAGATGCAGGTTATGAAAGCGGTTCCCATTGATTTCTACCGACAGCTTTGCCGGGCGCTCCAGAAAAAACCGGATGGTATTTCCCTCCAATTTAGCTTCCACCCCCATGGACACAGGCCTTATCTGCACAAAGGAAACCTCCTCCTTAAGGCTGGTCACCTCGCACTCCACCCTGCCCTCAAAATCAAAATATGCCATGGATGCTTCCCTGACATTGTGCATATCAATTTTTGCCAGATATGTATCCAATTCCTTCCATTCTTCTTTATCCTCCCTGACCCTGACACGGTAATCATGCAGCATCGGCACACCATCCGGTGCCGGATAAACCGATAATTGACCCATGAAACCATCCTCCCTTTCAACCACTCCGCAAACTCCTTTGCGGAATATTTTCCCATCATAAAATGCACTTCCCTGATTTTATGATATAAATAAATTACCCTGTTGTACATCGGTTTGCAAGACTAAATTCCGATTCCCACCCGGTTTCACGAAAATTATACCCGTTGTTGAAAAGTGCCTGTTTTTGGGGTATTCATGCCAGAATATATGGCAATATACCCAAAAAACGTGCAAGGACTGCCCTGAAAACACCATCGGGCAATCCTTGCACTTCTTTTCTTCCTGCTATTAGATTCTTACAATGCAGCGTTTCCTTATCTGACGCCATACCTCCCAAGCCTTACGACATTCTCCCCCGGCTTTAGGCACTGCAGTGGTCCTGCCTGAACCTCGTTTTTATACTTCTCCCCCTGCAAATCCGTATCCACGGCAAGCGGTGAGCCGTCCGGGTTCTCATACCCTGCCTCCGTGACGCGCGGGTTCCCAAGCAAGGCAGAGTCCACCACGACATTTCCCTTTCCCGTTATCCCTTCCGGCAATGTAATGTGCAAAACCGTTTCCCCGCCGCAAATCTCAACTTCAACCTCCGGCCGGTATTCCGCAAAGCATACCGCGTCATCCTCCTTCTCAAAAGCCTTTGCCCCATTCAGATAGACATTGCGGTGGATATAGGCAGGCTGCCGGATTTTTGCGTAAGCCTGCAGCATATCCCCCTCATACGCCCTGATTTTTCCGGTAAATTCTTCCAGTGAAAGCGCCGCGCCGTCATAAACTGCCGTGCCATATGGCCGCTCCTCTGCTCCCCCTACAAAAATATTCTGATACCACCGGTCATCCAGACCATAGACCCCAATCACACCCATTACCTGCGTGGAATGCGGCAGGTGGTACGGGGTCGGGCGGTCAAGCACCGGATACTGGCTGATAAGCCCGCAGCAGAGATTATTCACATAAGCCCCGCCCTGGGCGGCATTCGTAAAATTATAATCCGACGCAAAAATATTGTTGTCCACAAGATATGGTCCGTGCGTAACCTCAATCATGAAATCGCGGTTGTTGTGGTCGTAAACATTGCGGCTCACCCGCACGCCCTGCGCCTGCCAGTCTAACCAGGTGCCAAGTGAGCAATGGTGGATATGGTTGTCGTGAATCTGCACATCCACAGCGGCATGCAGCTTAATCCCCGCAATCTCATGTCCCCAAAATTCGTGCCTTGTGGCAATCCGGTAAATCTCGTTGCCGTAAATCTGGCTGAAAATACAGCCCATATGCCCCACGATACCGGTCTGCCCACAGTCATAAATCGTATTGTTACGCACAATATGCGAGCCCGTCTGCTCGCGGCTCCAACCCTTGCTTAACGCCTTGAATACCGCCTCCATCTGGTACTGGTAATCCGGCTTCTTTCGTGTCCGCGTGCAGTCGTTGTGCCCGGTGCTTGCTTCCTTGCCAAGACTTACCGCGCTGCATTTGGCATCGTGCAGGATGTTCCCCTCAATCACCCATCCCTTGCTCCAGTTTGGTCCTATCATCCCGGTCTGGTTCGCAGTCGGCGGCGCCCACTGTGTTGCCGCATGTGCCATCTCAAAGCCCCTTACCGTAATGTAGTCCACGCCCGTTCGCTCCGGGAAAAAGCAGGCGCCCCGCACATTGATTTCCACCAGACCCGCATTCGGGTCATTTTTGCCGAAATTCGCAAAAAGCACCGTCACATCCTCTTTTACCTCGGCGTACCAGGTAAGGAGTGAGAGCTCCGGGAAGTCAACCGCTTCCCTGCGCCCCTCCCACGTCGCAAGCAGGGAATATTCCCGTTTTTGGGGATTTCTTACCCCTTCCATGTCCTTTGCTTCAAAGAGGGCTTTTCCGTCCAGATAGACCGCACCCAGATGAACGTCATACTCTCTTGGGTCTACAAGCCAGTCCCCCTCGATTTTCTGCGCAAACGGATGAAAACCGCCGAAAATTTCATTGGAAACCTCCGCCCTCCAGACATTTTCTTCTATTTTCTCCCACCCGGAAACAACCTCCGAACCCTTGATGACGGCATGTTCCCCCTCTGCCGCCTGATAAGTAATCCGGATGGCATCGCTGATTCCGCCGTTTTGCGGTTTCACCCATTCACGGTACACGCCTTCGTGGACAATGACGGTATCTCCCGGCATGGCAATCCGCGCCGCCTGCCCAATCGTGGAAAACGGGGATTGTTCGCTCCCGTCCTGCCTGTCAGAACCTGTTTTTGCAACATGGTATGTCCTCATTTTCTTCTCCTCCTCCAATGCTGTTTTTACACTTTCATATTTCGGTTTCCGGAAATACATGCCTGCATTCCATATGCCCCATCTTACTTTTTTCTTTGCACATTTTCAAGACCCCGAATGTGGGATTTCACATCTTTTTTGAATTTTGTACCCTTTTTGTATCCGGATTCTTCCATGCCTGTTTTTCAGGTTTGCAGCATTGGTTTATATCGGTATCTGCTTTTGCCAGCAAAACTGCACAGAATAAAAAAGAAAAAAATAAGTAGAATTCCATGGAATTCCTGGTGCGATTGTGATAAAATAACCATGTTGAACGATTTTACAAAATCTCATTGTCCATTCAGGTGATTTTTATGGAATATACAAATAAGTTTCCTTTCCGGTTACCTTATTGGGTACAACAGGCCGCCAAAATCGCCGACAACTGGATTATGGAAAAAATCTTATGAGCAGTTACTTACGCCTGTGGACATCGCTTTACAGGAAATAATATTTTCCGCCAACCCATAAAACAAAATATCAATACATCAAAAAATAAATATTCGGAGGATACATACATGGCAGGAGCAATCACCCAAAAAAACGGCTATTCCTTTGAGGTTTTTCCGCCCAAAAAAGACGAGGAATTCCCTCGGGCATACGAGGTCTTAGATGCCTTAAAAGCGCTTGGACCCGATTTTATCAGCGTCACCTACGGCGCGGGCGGCAGCCGCAGCAAAAGCACCGTGGAGCTGGCTTCCTATATCCAAAATACGCTCCACATTGACGCGCTGGCGCATATGACCTGCGTGGGCTGTAAAAAAGAGGCGCTGCTTGAAGTATGCCGGCAGCTAAAGGAAAATAATGTAAACCACATCCTTGCCCTGCGCGGCGACCGCCCGAAAGATATGACGGACGCACAGTTTGCGGCAAGGGATTTTGCGCACGCCAACGACATGATGGCATTTTTAAAGGAACATACGGATTTTTCCATCGCGGGAGCCTGTTACCCGGAAAAGCATTTTGAAAGCTTCAGCATGGAATCCGACTTAAACCATTTAAAGAAAAAGCAGGAAGCAGGCGCTGCTTTCCTGATTAGCCAGATGTTTTTCGACAATGACCTCTTTTATGTATTCCGGGAAAAGCTTGCCAAAAAAGGGATTACCATTCCCGTCCACGCGGGCATTATGCCAATCACCGCAGCAAAGCAGCTTGGCACCACCGTATCCCTCTCCGGCGCAAGCATCCCGAATGCCCTCTCACAGCTCATTGCCACATACGGCGATGACGAAAAAGAGATGCGCAAGGCAGGCATTGACTATGCCATAAGGCAGATTGCGGACCTGCGGGCAAACGGCTTGGAGGACATCCATATTTATACAATGAATAAGCCGGATATGGCCACGGAGATTGTGCAGGCGGTATATGGTATATAAAAATTTCAAAATTATATTATTGTCATTTTTTATGAAAAGTGGTAAAATGCATTCAGAAATCAACCAAAGGAGGTCGATAGCTATGAAAGCAAAGAAATTTCTGATGATTGCAGCTTGTTTTACCGCAGTACTGCTTACAAGCTGCGGGACACAAGAGGATACACAACCCGATGCGGCTCTCCATCCATCCGGCGCACTTACGGATAACACAACTCCGACAGCACCTGTGGATACCGAAACACTTTTGTCTATGACCGAGGCATCAAAGATTGCACAGGAGGATGCGGGGGTTCGCGATGACGAACTCGAAAGCCTTCACGCGCGCCTGAGTGAAAGCGATTCCGCTTCGGAATATGTGGTGACATTTGCCACAAAAGAAAAGGCTTACGAATATCTGGTCAGTGCCTTGAATGGAACCATCTTAGAAAAAAGCATTCATACAATTGAGGCGGATACGAATCCATCTTCGCCCGGGGAAATCTCGCCGCCTGCGACGGACGCACATTCCACACCTGTACCGACTGCTGCGGCGCAAACAGCGGCAACACCTGTACCGACCACGGCGGCACAAGCCACTGCAACCGCCGCGCCGACAACAGCCCCTGTTTCAACTTCCACTCCGTCCCCGACCGCGACCAGCGCACCGAAAACAACCGCAACCCCGCTTCCGACGGCTGCGGCTCCTTCCCAGACTGCACAAATCACGCAGACTGCCGCGGTGGAAATCGCCAGAAAAGACGCGGGTGTTTCGGAAAGTGAAATGCGTGACCTGAAAGTAAAACTTGACTACGAAGACGGCATCCAGGTCTACGAGATTGACTTTGATGCGGGGAATACGGAATACGAGTATGATATTGCGGTTTCGGACGGAACTATTGTCAACAAGAAATCGGAGCGGTCTGACCGCACCTCTTCCGCCCTGCCGACCACTTCCCCACAGGTTTCCAACATTACGCAGGATGCAGCGCTCGAGATTGCCGGAAAGGATGCAGGTGTTTCCGAGGATGAAATGCTTGACCTGAAAATAAAACTCGACTATGACGATGGCATACAGGTTTATGAGATTGATTTTTATGCGGGAAATAAAGAATACGAATACAAAATCGCTGCCCTTACCGGAGAAATCCTAGAAAGGAATATCGACACCACAGACCACGTTCCGACCAGTTCAGGCAACGGCAATACTGCCGCTGCCAATGAAATCTCAAAGGATGCGGCACTCGCCATTGTCCAGACCGATACAGGCATTTCCGAAAACGATATGCTTGACCTGAAGATAAAAGTTGACTCCGATGACGGCATCCGGTATTATGAATTTGAATTCTGCCACGGTGGCTATGAATATGAATACGAAATTGCCGCCCCGGACGGGCGGATAATAAAAAAGGAATGTGACGGCTGCGACCACTCCTGGCATCACGCAGACCACCGTTCCACACATCATTCCGGCATGTATTGATGGGCATTTCCTTAAAAGGGCTGCGAAGGCAGCCCTTTTTTGTGCGCATGGAATCTAGCTGCCTTGCAGCACGCACCCCGCACGGCGAGTAGCGCAGAAAAGCATTCCCCTGCTCGATTTTCTCAAGGTTGCTCCACCACACCCAGAAACAGGATGGAACCGTCCTCCCCCGTAACTGCAAAAACAAACGGGCGGTCTAAAATAAAATCAATTTCTTCCTCCGGCCAAATCCCTGCACCAACTGCCTTCATCACCGTATAAGCCGCCGCAATGCAGCCCTCCTCGTCCACCATGACGCGCGCCGCGTGCCTTGCGTCACCAAGAAGAACCGGCACATCCGACTTTGCAATCATCGGGCTAAAATCTGCAACTTCTTCGTCAAAAACATCCGTGACCCCCATTGCCCTGAGCCCCGCTTTTAAATCCATATCGGATACAATATCAAATTTCGGCATGGCGAGATTTACGACCCCCGCCGTCTGCTCTTCCCAGTCATAGCCTTCCTTTATCATGCGCAGGACATTCCCATCCTGCACCAAGGCATTGACCGAAACGCCCTCATCCGGGAGAAAAAGCCACATTCCGCCGCTCATTTCAAAATTACAGAAAACCGCGGAAAAATTGTCCCCCAAAAAATAACTCCGTGTGTCTTTTTGGTGCATAAAATCACAGGGGATATCCCCAAAAGCTGCGTGGAAAATCCCCTCCTGCGTTGCGCTCTTTTGGAATTTATCCATCCATTGCGCCCGGAAATAAACTGTACTGGCAAGCGCAAGCAGTGTTTCGTCGTCCAGCCCGATTTTTGCAGCCTGCTCCTGTAAAAGCCCTCCAGTCTGCTCATTCAGCCATTGCTGCAGGGCTTTTGTAAATTCCGGGGCACCCATATCCCCCTGAAAGGAAGATGCGTGGTAGGCTTCTGCCAGACGCTTCATCGTCTCCGGCACAAAATCCACATCCTGCTTTAACCAGAGCGAATTGGCAAGCTTACTGGTCACAATGCCGTCATCCGCATAGTTGGCATTCCAGAGCCCCAAGGCAGACGCACGCACGGCATCCATATCTTCCATGCTTAACAATTCCAAAATCTGTGCGCGGGAATTGCCGTCCGTAACCTCCGCAAGCATGGAAAGCGCCATGTACAGATTGAGCGGTGAATACACGCGGTTCTCGTTTCCCTCACAAACCAAAAACTCCTGCATTGTTTTCCCATAAAACGGGTAAAGACCATCCCGGTACCCTTCCGACTGCTTCCGGCGCTCAGAGCGCTGCGCATCATACGCACTCTGCAAATCCGCAAAATCTGCTTTATCCGATTCGTCCGGGTAGGCAACGGTTTCCGGATACTGTGCCTGCACAACCGCATAGTCCGCATAATTCGCCACCATAGCTGCCTCTCCTTTCTGTCCGTTGTTTGATGAACCTGACATTCCAGCCTCTTCACATTCTACCTGCAAATCCCCCGAGGTGGTATCCACATCATACTTTTTCGTCCCGGCTCCAAAAATGTAATCATCCCCGTCCTTCTTCATGGCACGCCCGCTGTCCATGCGCCCGGAAACCGTATCCAGGCGGATTGTAAAATCCGCATCTTCTGGCAGGCAAAGCACTACATCACCGGAAACCGTATCAATAGAAAGCGCGTCCGGCGCTGTCCGTGCGGTAAGCCGTATCCCGCCGCTCGTGGAATCCAGGCTGATTTTTTCCGCGCCCTCAAGGGTAAGCTTTATATCGCCGGAAACGGTGTCCGCTGAAAATTCCGCAAGGCTTCCGGAGAATTCCCCCTGGATTTCCCCCGAGGTAGTATCAAGCTCTGCACGCTTTAAAACCGTTACATCATCCAACGCAATATCGCCGGAGGTTGTGTCAATTTCCGCCCGCTGCGCCACAAGCCCGGCAACACTTACATCCGCCGAGACAGAATCAATTTCCAATCCCTCAAGCTCCATTCCTTGCGGAAGCCATACGGTCAGCTCCTTATTCAGGTTTGAGAAACTGTATTTTCCAGATTTTCCGAATTGCACCCGCAGCGTATCCCCATCCACCAGATAATACATGGTGGTATTTTCATCCAGGGGTTTGTTCGCTGTCTCCGAAATTACCACCGTATTTTCCGAATGATAGCCCACCTTCACTTCTCCGCTCACCCACCGGATGTCAAGCGCCTTCATTCCGTCTGCCGCAAGCTCTGCATTTCCCATGGTGTATTTGTCCGCTTTATCGTAGGTATAACCGGATATATCGAAGAAATTTGAGGCACTGCACCCGTTTCCAAACAAAGCCGCCACCATTAGCAACACCATACATATTACTCTCTTTTTCATCACAAACCCCTTTCCTTTGCAGCATATTGCCCGCATCATATTCCCCATTATGCCAGGCAGCCTCCGGCTCGTAAAGCTGCCTCCTGCAAACTGCCTGCGGAAAACATTTCCCGCCCGGTATAACGGTCTTTCCCTTGTTGCCTGTTTTCTTAAAACACGAACCTCTCTTTTTGCTTTATTATAACACAGGCAAAGCTTTCCAGACATTATAATCTCATTAAAAATTTAAGGAAAATCATTTCCGTTGGTATTCCAGAAGCAGCTTCATGGCAAAAGAATCCCCGAGCAGCAGCGCCTGCAGCAGGATAATCCAGATTCCGGTCCGGCGCAGCTTTGCAATCGCAGAATCTGTAATTGGTGTCCTCTGCGTTTCAATGTGTTTGAAAAAGCGGTACGCCAAAATCGACATAACCAGATAAACAAAAGCTGACAAGGCACTTACAAACAGCCCTGCAAGTGAAGTATTGTAATCTCCCTTGCTTCCCTTCTCCAAAATGTAACGGACCCACCCGCTCTTTTCCCCGGGGCTGTCATAGCAAAAAATCCAGACTGCCGAAAAAAGAAAGAACTGACTGTGCTGACCAGCATACATACCACCAAAATTATGCAAAGTATCTTCATAACTTTGGTCGCGGCTCGAATCCACCATCCGTTTTCCATAATTCTCTGTTGAAATTTTTCTTCTTTATCCATGCTTCCTCCTATTTTCCCACCTAAGCAGCAGTTTCAATATTTTTCCTTCCGGATTCCCTTCCTTCATTTTCCAAAGGATTTCCCTCTGGAGTTTTTTCAAAGCCCTTTTTCAAACAATCCAATCTGTGGCTCCCGCATTGATTTTGCCTTCCGCTCGCTAAGCTTATCCTCCGCACGAACCACATCACATAAAATCGGGAAAGCCGCATCATATTTCCCACAATTCTTCTGCACACTCTCCTCGCTGTGGTTCGCATAACAATAAAGGCATCCGTTCCTGCAGGTATTATAAGTGCCAATATCCACACTCTCCACACAGCCGCATTCGGTCCTCTGGTTGTTATCCTTCCCTGCATTGATTTTACATCCTGCCAACCGCTCAATCAGATTTTTGTCAATGCAGCAGTTATGCTCAATGCCACACTGCTGCAAGTCAATTTTCTCGGCACAGCTGCCCACACACATCCCATTTGCTTTTGCAATCCTGCTGATTTCCCTGCAAAATTCCATCTGCTGTATTTCCCCTAATTCATACGCCCCGGCGGCGGCCATATTCTTCCTGTTTTTCGCGTAAATATCCACAAAACTGATAACGCAGCGCTGTGTGTAACCGCGCAGCGCCGCTGCAATCTGCCCAAAGGCGTGCAAATGATACTGCGGCGTGTATTTTTCCGTAAAAAGAATCGGGTCGTAACGCCAGATTACCCGCTCATTCCCAAGCTTTTCCGCCAGCTTCAAAAAAGTTGGAATCAGTTTTTCTTTCTTGGGCGGCAGATTGCGCTCCACATCCCTCCCATAGCCGGTTAAAGTAAACTGGAAATAGTATTGGTACGCAGAAAGCACGCCAAGGCGCGCAAGCATCGGCTCCGGGTTTTTCGTCCAGAATACAATGCAGTCCACGGTTTCCGGGGAGAGGGATATCCTGCTTACCTGCCGCGGGTTCACTGGGTTGCGCACACACACCAAACCTTCTTTGATTCGGTTGCAGAACCAGTCCGAGTAGTAACTTGGGATGTCGGTTCGACGGCTTGCACTAATAATCATGGGTGGGGTTCCTCCTTAATACCTTCGCTATTGGGCGCTTTTCCAGGCCGGACAGATTGTGCTTGCGGTTCGGAGGCAGAATCAGAAAATCCGGTTCTGTCCGATTGGAACTATTTGTAAATCTTATAACCATTTTTTGCGTCGATGCAAAGTTTGAAACGTTCTCTGGTTATCTCGGGAAGATAGCAAGCGTGCGGATTTCAAAAAGGCGAAACACGGTTTCGGACATCCTATCTTGATATGTAAGAAAAAATGTCTGCCATTTTCCAGTATTATTTTCTCCATTGGCATCATCGTTTTTTATTATATCACTTTTTCTCATTTTTTCAACCGCAATACTAATTTGGTCAGCTTTGATGAAGCCGTTCCCTGGACTTATGCTTTTCATGTTCCTTCATTCACTTATTCCATGCTCCGTGAAAGTATAAAAACCGCTGTAAGACATATATTTTAAGGCTTACAGCGGTTTTTGTGTCCTTTATTTGGCAAAGACAAACTTTTTTCTCTTTATCCCCCGAGTTTTTGCATTTCTCAGCGGAAACACTTTTTGCAAGGGGAGTATCCTAAGCTTATCATCTCTGCATAAGTGCTTTCTAATGTCTGCTTATTCGAAGCTTTCATCTGTTTGACACTGGAACACGAGGTTTTGTGAAATTTTCTTGTAGAAATATTTAAAATATAAGTTGTAGTATTTTGTTTGGTTGGGATTGGCTTCGGTGTGGGTGTCGGGGCAATGGTCGGCGACGGGGTCGGTCTTGACGTAGGGGTCGGCGCCATGGTTGCCGTTGGTACCGAAACAGCTGCGGATTCCGAAACGCTCTCTTTGTTGCTATCAACCACTGTCACTTCGCAAGTATATTTCTTGCTATTATATGTCGCTGTTATCGTTGCTGTCCCTTCCGATTTGGCGGCCACCGTACCCGATTTTGATACTGCCGCCACTTTCTTATCACTGGAAGACCATTTTGATTCTGTGCCATCCAAAGCGCCTAGCTTTAACTTTAAGGTAGCGTCAACCTCCAGAATTGCCTTTGCCTTATTCATTTTCAGTGCCGCTGCTTCTGTTGTAACAGGGGAAAACACCGAAACCACAAAGCAAAAAACAAGAAGCAGCGTTGGTAGTTTTGAGAATAATCTTTTCATTTAAGGACATCCCTCCATACATAATTTTTTCATAGAATAACCCTTCTGGCAATCAATGTCAACACAAATACCAGACAAAGAGGAAAGTACGCCATACATTTATCTTATGCACGCTATATTATTTCACTCTTTCTCAAACACCAACTCCGCCGCAACCCCATAATGGTCGCTCGCACACATCCCCAAATCTGGCCACGGCTCCATCCCAAACATCCAAAACTCCTTCATCCGCACCGTATCCCAGCTCTCCATCACATAAATCCGGTCGGCAACCATCGGAGCACAAACCCCATCCTCCTTCCCCCTCCACCGCGGATTCCGGATAAAATCCAGCGTGGCGGTTGGCACAATCCCCGTCCGCGCGCAGTACGCACTCTGCAAATCATCCCAATACGGGTTGGCTTCCTCCCCATCCATGCTCTGGTCGCCAAGCAGGAAACGGTGCACACTGGAATTGATATTGGCGTTAAAATCACCAAGCAAAATAAAAAAATCCGCCTTCTCTTTCTGCGAATGGATGTACTGGTCAATTGCCACAATTTGCCGCTCCTGCTGCCGCACAGAATCCCACGGAAGGTGGAGGTTTGTAATAGAAATTCTTATGCCGTCTGCTTTTATCAGCACATTCAGGGCATTGCTCTGCGCATACTCTTTGCTTGCCTGCAGAAAGAAAGATTCCTCCACAGGGTAGCGGCAGAGGATTGCAAGCCCCTCATCTTCCCCACTGTAAGGAAAAAAGCGGGCGAACGGATAAATTTCCCAGTTTGCAAGAAATTTACTAAAAAAATCTTCCGTGACCTCCTGCAAGCCGACAATATCTGCCCTGAGTTTTCCTATTTCGCTTAAAATCTGCTTTGCGCGCGCTTCTTGCCCTGCATCGTTATTCCAAATGTTATATGTAGCAATTCTTAATGTACATTGGTTTAAACTCATTCTTTGCTCGTTTTTCCTTTCCTGTTTATTCTGTTTTCTTCGTGGACATTATACCACGTCCTTCGGACATGTTTCCCTCCGGGGGATGAATTGCTCCATAGGAGCAATCACGATTCGCCAGGGAAATTGTCCTCCCTTTGGTCGCACGGCGAATCGGCGCAGGTATAATATCTGGCGATATTATACCATGTCCTTCCTTGCTCACGCAAGCCCCCTCCTTTGGTACAGCGCTGCAAACACGCCCCCAAATACCAGAATATTTCCCCCAATCACCACCCACGCCATCCCACTTCCATCTCCCCCCTTTTCCAAAAGCCCGCTCACCAAAATCCTAACCTGCTCGGAATATGTAAGCTTCGCAGCCCTCGCAACCCCGTCATGGAACATTGCAATCATTGGCAAAAACGAAAACACCATCATCACCGGAACCGTAACCGAGGTCGCCGCCATCTGGTTGCGGCTTCCAACGCCAATCGCCGCGCCAAGCATCATGGATGCCAGAATCCCCGCCGACATAATTGCAAAAAACAAAAGCACCTGCCACACACCCATCCTGCCAAGCAGCGCACAAAACACCCCTGCGCCAAGCAGGCAGGCAAAATACACATAGCAGCCAATCCCCGCCAGATACTGCCCCGGTTTCACTCCTGCCATCATCAGAACCCGCAGCGTGTTTTTCTCCTTTTCCTCCGAAAGAATGGCGGACATACTGGTGAGCGGTGCCATTCCGACATACATTGTCGAAAACAGGTTCGCAAAAAAATGCTCCGGCATCCCGTCAATTTTTACCATATTTGTCATAACAACCCCCAAAACCGGAAACATAAGGAACTGTATCAGCACTACCTTGTTTTTCCAGGTATCCTTCCACTGTTTTTGTAATATCGTTCCAACATTGTTCATCACACATTCAGCTCCTTTCCTGTCAGATGCAGAAAGACCTGCTCCAAATCCGGCTCTGAGGAATGCACACTTACCAACTCCCCCGTGCGCATCCACTCTGCCATTTTCTTTGCGCTCCCACCGTCACTATGCAATATCTGGCAGCTTCCATCCTTTAAAATAACCGTTATTTTATTTTCCAGGTTGTATTTCCTGCACAATTCCCCCGGTTTTCCCCGCTCCACAATCTTCCCTTCATTCAGCAGCAGAATGCTGTCACAAATCTTTCCCGCCTCATGCATGTTATGTGTGGTCAGAAAAATAGTTGCCCCTGCATTTTTCTGCTCCAGAATCAACTCGTGGATTTTTGCGGTGGTTGCGGGGTCAAGCCCGCTTGTCGGCTCATCCAGGAATAAAATCTCCGCCTGTTTTAATAGCGCCCGGCAAAAATTCACCCGGCTACGCATTCCTTTGGAAAGCCTGCCCACCAGTGTTTTCTTCTCCGAAAATAATTCCGCTTTTTTCAGAAGAAAATCAATTCTTTCTACCGGAACCTGATAAAGCTTTGCAAAAATTTTTAAATTGTCCCATACCGACAATCTCTCATACAGCCCGAAATGGTCCATCATAATCCCCATAGCCGTCTGATTCGCCGCCGTTTTCTTTCCCCCGCGCCCCGCTTTTGTTTCCTCTCTCCCGGCTCCTGCTATGCGGATGCTGCCGGACTTTGGTGCAAGCTGCCCTGTCAGCAGATGGACCAATGTGGTTTTCCCTGCCCCGGACGGACCAAGAAGTCCTACAATTTCCCCTTTCTCCACCAGAAAGGAAACCTGGTTTAAGACCGCCTTATCCCCGAACGAATACGAAAGTTCCCGGACTTCTATCAGTGGCTGTGATAAAGCCCCCTTTTCCATCCCTCCTGCTGCCAGAAAATCATCATGCATTTTTTCCTGCATTCCCATCCTGTCCCTCCTTCCAACGTTTTAATGCCTCTGCAAGTTTTTTGTTTTCCCTGCGCTCCCTCAGTGCAGAAGCACTGAGGCTGACCACAAAGCATACCGCAAAACACATAAAAAATGCCACCCAACATTTCGGCTCATCTACCGGAAACCACCCAAAAACATGCGCGAAAATCCCAATCATACAGACCACCGAAACCAACATACCAACCGTTCTTTTCGTCATGGACATTTTTTTTAACAGCGCATCCGTAAAAAACAGAAAGCGCAGCAGCGTAATACACACAGAGGACAGAAGATATTCAAACACCGTCCCCAACGGAATCCCCTCCCGCCCCAGGGCGAACATGGAGGAATATTCCCTTGCTTCTGCCCCCACCGCACAGCAGGTCACGGCAACCCCAAGCAGCGTAACCCCAAAAATAACAAACACCTGTCCCAGATAGTCCAGAATACCTTTTCTTTCTTCCATTCCTGCCTCCATATCAAGTTCCCTTCCCCTGCACCCCAAGCAGCTTTTTTATCCCACCTGCATACTGCCTTGATGCAATCAACTGCTCCCCATTCTCCATCGTGATGAAAAGCCTGCGGTCCAACCAGGTCTTCATCGATTTAATATGCTCCAGATTCACAATGGCCGATTTGCTAATCCGTACAAACATATACGCTTCCAGGCGTTCCTCCAATTCATAGAGCTTACAGGACGATTCATAAATTTTTTCCTTCGTATATACAAAGGATTTGCCGTCCACCGACTCGATATAAAGGATTTCCCCAAGCCCAAGCGGCGTAATGCTGCCTTCGCAAGAAACCATAATCTGCCGGTCAATCATCTGCAATGCCGCAACCAACCGGTCAACCACCACCGTTTTCTCCCGGCATTTTATTGTAATCTCCGGCTCCGTTACATCCTCGCTGATTTCCACTTCAATCCGCAAAACCCATCCCCCTTCCTGTGCTTATCTTCCCCCTCCATTATTACCAAAAAAACATCCGTATGCAAGTACCTGCCCTGCATATTGCCGTTTTTAAGGCATAAGCTGCCATAATGCAAAGGGGCGGTTACCCAAGCGTTTTTTAAGTTGACAACCGGGCAGGAATCGTCTATAATATCTCGAATAGCGGGCAGTCGTGCCTTGCGTCTTATTGCAAAGAACGATATGCCGGGATTATCATGGAGGAATGGTACTGATGGCGGAAAAGAAAAATATTTTGACGTATGCAGGCTTAAGGCAGCTCGAGGAGGAGCTCCAGGATTTGAAGGTAAACCGCAGAAGGCAGGTGGCACAAAAAATCAAGGAGGCAAGGGAACAGGGCGACCTTTCGGAGAACGCGGAGTATGATGCCGCAAAAGACGAGCAGAGAGACATTGAGGCCCGCATCGAGGAAATCGACAAAATTCTGAAAAATGCAGAAGTCGTTGTGGAGGAAGATGTTGACGTGGACGCAATCAACATCGGCTGCAGCGTAAAAATTATGGATATGGAAGAGGAAGAAATCTGGGAATACAAGATTGTCGGCTCTACGGAGGCAAACAGCTTAAAGGGCAAGATTTCGAACGAATCCCCGGTCGGCAAAGCATTAATCGGCGCAAAACTCGGCCAGGTCATTGAAGTCGAGACACAGGCCGGCACGATTCAGTACAAGGTACTTGAGATTCAGAAAACGAACTAGGCGGCATCACAAAACGGCTTTTATGTGGGGCGTACAAAACGCCGGGACGCGTTTCAGACGCGCCCTTAGAACATGCAGATGACCGGAATGCTTTTCCAGACACTCGTTGGACATATTTTCATTATGAAAGGAAAGAGGGGATACTGTGGCAGAGGAAGTAAGAGAGGCAAACGCAGAGGAGACCACTGTCTCAAAGGAAGAAATTAACAAGCTCATTCAGGTAAAGCGCGACAAACTCGCGCAATTACAGGCGGAGGGCAAAGACCCGTTCCAGATTACAAAATATGATGTGACACATCACAGCATGGAAATCAAAAATAATTTCGACACATTAAACGGCATGAAGGTATCCATTGCCGGGCGCATGATGCAAAAGCGCATTATGGGTAAGGCATCGTTTTGCAATGTACAGGATTTGCAGGGCAATATCCAGTCCTACGTTGCGCGCGATTCCGTCGGCGAGGAGGTGTACGCAGGCTTTAAGAAATTCGATGTGGGCGATATCATCGGCATCCGGGGCGAGGTTTTTCAGACAAAGACCGGGGAAATCTCCGTGCACGCCGAGGAAATTACGCTGCTTGCAAAATCCCTCAATGTCCTTCCGGAGAAGTACCACGGCCTGACAAACACGGATTTGCGCTACCGCCAGAGATATGTTGACCTGATTATGAACCAGGACGTAAAAGACACTTTCATCAAGCGCTCCAAAATCATCGCGAGCATCCGGAAATATCTCGCGGGTGAGGGCTTTATGGAAGTGGAAACCCCGCTTCTTGTGGCAAATGCCGGCGGTGCCGCGGCAAGGCCGTTTGAAACGCACTACAATGCGCTTGACGAGGATGTAAAGCTTCGTATCTCGCTGGAGCTTTACTTAAAACGCCTGATTGTCGGCGGCTTAGAGCGCGTCTACGAAATCGGGCGCGTCTTCCGCAACGAAGGCGTTGACACAAGGCACAACCCGGAATTCACATTGATGGAGCTGTATCAGGCATACACGGACTATAACGGCATGATGGATTTGACGGAGAAGCTTTACCGTTTTGTGGCAAACGAGGTACTCGGCACTACAAAAATCACCTATGGCGGCGTTGAGATGGATCTCGGGCAGCCGTTTGAACGCATCACCATGGTGGATGCGGTAAAGAAATATTCCGGCGTTGATTTCAATGAAATCCACACGCTTGAGCAGGCAAGGGCTGCCGCGAAGGAACACCATGTGGAATTTGAGGAACGCCACAAAAAAGGCGATATCCTGAATTTGTTCTTTGAGGAATTTGTCGAGGAGCATTTGGTACAGCCGACCTTCGTTATGGACCATCCTGTAGAAATCTCACCGCTGACAAAGAAAAAACCAGGAAACCCAGACTATGTGGAGCGCTTTGAGTTTTTCATGAACGGCTGGGAGATGGCAAATGCCTACTCGGAGTTAAACGACCCGATTGACCAGAGGGAGCGTTTTAGGGCTCAGGAAGAGCTTCTGGCACAGGGCGATGAGGAGGCAAATACAACGGACGAGGATTTCATGAACGCGTTGGAGCACGGTATGCCGCCAACAGGCGGGATTGGGTTTGGGATTGACCGCATGATTATGCTGCTGACCGACTCCCCTGCCATCCGCGATGTGCTGCTCTTCCCGACGATGCGCCAGATTGATTAGGAATCAGGAATAATGAAACAAAATGGGTATATCACGATGGGTGGGTGATACACCCATTTTGTTTATTTTAAATTGCAAAAATCTATGAAAACAGATACTGAAAGCGCCACCACCCATTCAAAAGAATCTTCCCCCACTTTAAAGCCTGTCCGAAAGCCCATCTCCTGCATCCTGTACGCCCTAATCAATAATCCACTGATAATCAAATATTTTCCGGTAATTTCCTCCCTTTGAAATTCCACCTTTATAATACCGGACACGGCGGTTGGACTGCCTTTTGTAAAACCTGCGCCCTCTCCCACCATGATTCTCTACTTCCCTTCTGTAATAAGGAGCTTTTCTGTCGCACCATTTTCCTTTTATACATATATAATCGACATACATAACAGGCGGATGACAATAGTGGTGCTTCGTTATCCTCCACACTTTCTCCAGATGTCTTTTATATTTTAAATACCGCATTCTTCTGTTTCTTTTCTTTTTCCGGGAATAGATTTCCAAATTTCTGCCCTCCCTGGATTTCTTTTGATGTAAATATTTTATCACGGAATACAGGATTTGAAAATAGATATTTCAGGCTCAGTAAAAAGGCATCCCTCTGATAAGGTTTGTCAAGCAGTGGCGCGGATGGATACATACCAGATTTTAAGCCTGTTATTTTTGGGCGGTAACTTCCTGATTGCGCTGCTTGCCTATATTGATAGGAACAACAAGCGGAAATAAATAAGCCTACCTTGTCACTTGGCCGGTGAAGGTAGGCTTATAACCTAGTCGGAGGCCAACCACTTTGTGGGCGGTTGTTTCCTCTTTTGTATCTATACTATAGCATAATCCCCAGATAAATTCAAGAAAAAATTCCGTTAATGCAAACTGTTAGGAAAATAATATACCGCTGCCATCCGTGGCTCTACAGGATTGAAATAATCATCCGGGTTTTCTCTGGCTTCTATCAATTCCTGTCTGCATTGTTCTTTCTATGCGTAGTGGTACTTTTCTATATTCTGACGAAGAAAAACCAGTGCTACAATCATGGTGGTACCTTCCGCTATTGGTACTGCAAGCCATACGCCCGTTACGCCCAAAACATTCGGCAATATAAGCAACAGCACTGTAATCAGTCCAAAAGTCCGCAGGAATGACAAAATTGCTGACAGCTTTCCATTTGATAATGCTGTAAATGTGGCAGAGGTAAAAATATTCAGCCCGCAAAACAGAAAACTAAAGGGAAAAATCAAAAATCCGTTTCGTGAAATTTCATAAACAGGCGTTCCCTTTTCTGCAAAAATACCAACCAATGGCGAACCAAAAATAAAGGCTACCGCAAATACAGAAACAGAAACAAAGATAATGAACCGTATACAAATTAAAAATACATTCTTTAACTGTTTTTCGTCCTGCTTCCCATAATTATAGCTGATAACAGGGGCTACTCCCATAGAAAAACCTATGTAAAGGGCACTCAATAAAAACTGCGTATAGATAATGATTGTGATTGCCGCAACTCCGTTTTCTCCAAGCAGCTTCATCATAATTCGATTAAAAAGAAATGTTGTAACCGCTGTTGCCGCCTGACTTACCATTTCCGAAAAACCATTGGTACAGCTTTCAGCCAATACGGAAAAGTCCATGGCTGGCTTCCTAAAATGCAGACTGTCTTTTTTTGTGGAAAAGAACCATAATCCAATCACCGCCGGTATCATATAGCCAATGCCCGTACCAAACGCCGCTCCCTTAATGCCCATGTGAAGCGGTACCATAAAAATATAGTCCAGTAAAATATTCGTGATTCCCGCGCTTACGCCAAGCACCATACCCATTCCGGGGCGTCCTGCTGTTACGATTAGATTTTGAAAAAGCACTTGCAGGATGCTTGCAGGCGTGAATAACAGCAGAATGAAAAGGTATTCTTTGCAGTATGGAAATAAAATACTGCCCGCTCCAAGCCCCCAGACAATCCTGTCAATAAAAGCTGTCCCCAAGACTGCAATCAATACGCCTAACAAAATCCCCGCCAAGATCATCAGCGTAAAATCCTGTGCCGCTCTTCTTTGCTCTCCTGCTCCCATTTTGCGGGCTACTATTGCGCTCCCTCCTGTTGCAAGCATAGTTCCAAGACCGACAATCAGATTGATAACAGGGCAGACAATATTCAATGCCGAAAGTGCATTTGTATCTACAAATCGTGCTACAAAAATTGTGTCAACGACAGTATATAGTCCCATGAATATCATCATTAAAATTGTCGGGAATGCAAATTTCAGCAATGATTTTATTGTAAAGCTCTGTGATAATGGATTTATGTCATTCATTCTCTTTGCCCTCCGATTTTTCTCTGTGAAGTATAAACCTCTGTGTCGGATAGCCATATTCAATCAGCAGTTCTGCTTCGGCAAAGCCAAGACTTCCCCATACCTCCCGATAGCCTGTGTCTGCCTTGTCGCCCTCCCTGAAAGTCGTCACGCTAATCTGTGCGGAACATGCAAGTTCATATAATGCTTTTTCACAAAATGCTTTCTCTATCCCGCTTTTCCGGTACTGCGGGTGCACCCCAAAGAAATCAATGCTCCCCGTCACCTCATGAAATGCCATAATCCCGATTGCCGTATCAGCATCTTTCAAAATCAATGCCCGCTTATTTTTGATATACTCCTGCAGCTGTTCAAGATATTGCTTCTCCTCCAAGTGCGGGAAGCCATCAATAACAAGGGGAACCAGTTCCATCCATTTGGGTATATCTCCCTGTGTTGCAAAGGCGATTTTATCCTGCCATTCTTTTTCCTCTAAATTTGCAGGATTTTCATTCAAGACATATCTTAGCTGCAATGGATAAAATTCCCCCTCCGCCCTGTACTGGTTAGGGGATTTTTTATACATGGCTTTGAAAATATCCGTAAAGGACTGTTGGCTCTCATATCCGGCAGAAAGCGCAATTTCAAGGATTGGTCTGTCGGAAAGTACAAGCAGTTTTGCGGCTTCGGTCAACTGGCGGCGTTGTACGTAAGTCTGGATTGTCAACCCTACCGTACCTGTGAACATTCGGTGTAAATGATATTTTGAATAATGTACAGCCCCCGCAACTGTTTCTAAGTCCAGTTTTTCGTACAGATGGCTTTCAATATAGTCGATTGCCGCCATTACATTTTTGATATTCCCCGGCATTGCAGCTTCCTCCTTTCCTTCTGCATTATAACAGGGTATTTTATTTTGTTTTTCATATATCTTGCGGTTTTAAGGGCAAGACCGAACAGCAGGAAGTGGCAAGGCGCATAAAAACTTGAAAAGACGGTACAGCCCTTGTAATCGGAGCTATGCCGCCTAATTTACAGCCTGTTCACATTACCCCTTACAACAGAAAAACGGTATGGTAAAATGAACCTATGGAACTAACAAAATACAATTTGCAGAAATAGAACATCTTTATTAAATGTTTCCATATCTCTCTGATATATATTCTCTCCTTTTAAAATAAAATTAGCAGGCTTTATCATAATGCAATTTTCCTGATAATATTATTTTCCATATCAGCAATACTATATACATGTTCCATCATTTCGAATGTTTCTCTCAAATTACCTCTTGCACTCTTCCAACCAATTCCATCCGTAAACCACACAAAGGTAAATCCATCAATAGTATCCGCTTCCTGTGAAAGCATCTTATAGCTTCTTGCGGTTTCATTGAGCTTTGAACCACCACCACCATAGAAATTAGTTTCAATGCCATAAATCATCCTATCTGTCTTGATTACAAAATCGAATCTCTTTGCAGCCTTACCCTGATTAGAAATTGCAGATAAATCAACATTCCACTTTTCTTCAATGTCCTTAAGATACATTTCCTTGAAATAATTTACATCTTTTTCAAATCCCGCTGCCACAATGTACTTCTCAACCAAATCTTCCATCTGGTGACCGCCACGATTTTTGCGACCATTAGAATCCAATCCAGTTTCGATACCCATGGCATAATCCACAAGATTGTTTACCAAATGATTTGCAATCATATTAAACAATCCAGTCTTACGCATGAATACCTTGTACTGTTCCGTACTGTAATTCATCTTTTTAAAGTTATACAAGAATGCACCTTCTTCATCCTGAGCATATATTTCATATCCCCTTACCGCAAGAAGCACCGGAACACATTGCAATGTTTCCGGATATTTTGTCACTATCCTCTCGAAGTCTTCTTCAATATTTTTTGAGCCAATCAAAGAATTTAAAATATTCAATTCCACCTTGATTTCTTCTACATTTCTTACAACCTTTCCAAAGTCAATATAGTAATCATAGCTTGATATACTCGGTCTGAATTTACTCAACCATTCATCAAAATCTCTATTTTCCATCTGCCACCTTCTCCAATCTTTTCTTAGAAATCTCCAGGTATTCTTCACTTACATCTATACCAATAAACTTCCGCCCAAATCGCACAGCCTCTACTCCGGTAGTTCCAGAACCACAAAAAGGATCTAATATAACTTGTCCTTCTTCCGTAGATGCCAGTACAATCCTATTAAGTAAGTATTGCGGTTTCTGTGTAGGGTGCTTTCCTTCTGTTTTCTCTGAAGGTTTTGTCAGGGTTCCTGTCCACACATCCCTCATCTGCTTACCATCATTCATTTCTTTCATCTTGTGATAATCAAAAAAATGCCGGGACTTCTTTTCGTTTTTCTTTGCCCATAAAATGGTCTCCGTAGAATGTGTGAAACATCGACATGCTAAGTTTGGTGGTGGATTTGTTTTCTGCCATGTTATGTTATTGACTATCTTGAAGCCTTCTTGCTCCAATGCCATACCAATCGAATAAATATTATGTAATGTTCCTGAAATCCATATTGTGCCATTTGGCTTTAGCACTTTCTTACATAGCCTAATCCACTTTCTGTTAAACTTATGTTTCTCTTCGACACTGGTTCTACTTTCCGAAAGTTTATCCCATGAGCCTTTATTTACTGAAACCATCTTACCACCCTGACAGGTAATGCCATCATTGCTTAAAAAGTACGGCGGATCTGCAAATATCATATCTACAGATTCAGGCTTCATTTTTGTTAGAATCTTAAACGAATCACCTACAATTAACTGTAATTCATCCGTCCCGAAATATAATGGCACTTTTTTTGTAAATAAGTTTTCCATTATCTCAACCCCTCTAATAATTACATATAATTACTTCTTCCCCGACTCTGTTGGATGCATCCGAATTAATCATACGCTTAACAATTATAGCATCTATCTTGTAACCCTTGTTTCCATACAACTCATTTATCAAGTCAGTATTATGATTTGTAAGCATGCAGTAACATCCTCTGGCTGTTAATTCATCATATAACTTCGCCAGCCTCTTATGACTATCTATGTCAAATCCCTCTTTCGTATATGATTCAAAAGATGTCGGAAGCAATGGTGCATATGGGCTGTCGAGAAAGACAAAATCTCCCTTTTTCGCATCCTTGCAAGCCTCCTCGAAATCACCATCGATGATGGTTACTCCTTGAAGATATTTGGAAATCTCCATAATGGCATTTTCATCAACAGATGCCCTGCGGCTATTGTTATACGGAACATTAAATAATCCCTTACCATTCACACGATATAAACCATTAAAACAATGCTTATTAATAAATACAAACAATGCAGCTAATTCCACATCATATTCTGCTTTCATCAACTTGTCATTATAATGTTCCCTGAGAGAATAATAGTATTTCTTACCATCTTCCCACATTTCTTCATCCAACTTGTTAACAGTCTTCAAAAATGCATCGGGTGCATTACATATCTGCTTGTATGCATTAATCAATGCCTTGTTTATATCATTTATCAGAGCATTTGTAGGTAGAAATTCAAAAACAACTGCACCTCCTCCTACAAATGGCTCATAATAATCATTATACTTTTCAGGCATCCGTTCCTTTATTTGCGGAATTAACTGACGCTTACCGCCAGCCCATTTCACAAACGGAGCAACACTTGAATTACTCATTTCGATTCCTCTTTTCTATGTCCATAATGGGCGAGTTTTTACATATCCATTATACTTACAAACATACAAAATAACAACCAAAACTTTCACTCTTTGTGAATTATCTCACTTCTGAAACACAAATATATACTCATGTGCCAGAAGCAAAAAATTATTATTTTGTTTTTCCCAAGAATCAGTAGAACGACAATTGTGCTGCTCTTTAATTATTATCTCCTTATTTACAAAACCTGCCTGCAAAAAGCATTCCATCATACGGAATCCTAATGGAATAACTTTTCCATGCTTTCTTATATCCCCAATCATTACAGCACATATTTTTCCTTTCTTCAAAACACGATATGCCACATTTGCCACCTTCTGCATCTCATTCAAAAACTCTGCCACACCAAGCAATGATATATCCCCTTCTATCCCTTTACTATATTCGATGATATTGGCATATGGTGGATGCGTACAAATAAAGTCAATTCGACTATCTTTGATAAAATGCAAGTCCGTAGCATTCCCATTTCGTGTAAAAATTTTTGAATTTGTTTCACATTGGAATTGCAAATTTGTTTCAGAGATTGAAACAGATTGCGGATTGATGTCAACACCTACCGCATGACGATTGAGTAACTTTGCCTCTACTAAGGTTGTTCCACTACCCATAAATTGATCCAGAACCCAATCACCGGGATTCGAATAACGAAGTATCAAATTTCTTGGTACATATGGTGACCAATTCCCCCGATACTTTCCTGAATGCGTTGCCCAGCTTCCCCTATCCGGAAACGACCAGACTGTCGTAGATTCAAGCTTAAAATTATTTGGTTGTAAACTTATAAGACATTCCCCCTTCTTATCATTGTAGTTGCGCCATTCATTGATGATAGCAATAAGTCTACATCAATTCTCCAAAAAAATCCACCTCTAATTTCTTTCACAATAAGTGAATTTATATAAAACCTTTCTCATGAGATAATATTCACAAACAGCGAAAGAGGTGTTTGTATGCGTTTCATTAACGACACTGAACTATATTGTGTTATAGGTTCAAATATAAAACATTACAGAGAACAAGCTAAACTAACACAGGTACAACTCGCGGAACAAGCTCAAATCAGCATCAGCTATCTTTCTAAAATCGAGGCTGCCGGATGTAATAAAAGCTTATCCATATCTGTTTTGAATCAGATTGCCAATGTATTAAATGTTGAAATAAGTGAATTTTTTAAGGAGGTAGATACCGAATGACCTATGATGAAATGAAAAAAATTGTTTTAGACCTTCCTTTTGATACTATGACCCAAGTCTACAACAACAAAGAACAAGCAATTCTAATTTATCGTCCCAGCACATTGTCTGAACGATTTAAAAATTATGATGTTAATACAAATTTTCAAATTTTTCTTAGAATAGGTGATGACAAACCATTCCGTCCGAATCACTTGCGCCTGCTTATGGATTTAAAATTGCGGGTCAGGGAATTTCCACAAACCAGAGAAGCGCTTCTCGTCGCTTTTGACAAAATCTTTTATGGAGAGAAACCTTTAGATGCAATCAAATCATTAACCCATATTCATTTTACACAATATATCAATCCGATTGATATTACGGCTATATTGGCTCAATTATTTATAATTGAACAAGATATCGGATATGGTGGCAAAAGTACATTTGACCCACCATCACTATACATACATGGTTGGATTCGCACATTTATTGAAGCCAATCAAGAAATAGACCAAGTAGTATATCGCATCTGCAGAAATACACCTCCCGCTGTAAAATATACATGTCAAGATAACAAAAACCATCCTAAATATAATCCAAATGCACCGTTGCTCTGGTATGTAGACTAAGAATGTGGTAAGATGCCTCACCATAAGCATTTTAGCAAAGTCTTACGCAAGATACAACACAGAAAGTATATGTAATTAGTGTTGTTCTAATGTTATAGTGGTGCTATGCGTCAAAATTTGTGACATTTTAAAGAAATTATTGACCACCTAGAAAATAAAGAAAACCCCCGAAAATACTGGACTTTCGGGAGTTTTGCATACTTTTTGAAATTGATATAAAATTATCTCTTGGAGAACTGCGGCGCACGTCTCGCTGCCTTGAGGCCGTACTAAAATTCTCTTAGTGCCGTTTTCCCTTGATTTTTCGGGCTTTTTTGAACTTCTCCCCACTGGTTGTCCTATCCCTTAACCAAACAAATTGGTGCATTTTAACTGGAAAATGCCTGATGAAATGCCCCATTCACCACCGCAAAAAGTTCCTCTGGCTTGTTATACTTCGCCTTTGCATAGATGTCCATAGTTGTTTTGCTATTTTCATGTCCGGCAAGGTACTGAACCGTCTTAGGGTCAACACCGGAATACAGCAAGTTGGTGATATAGGTATGGCGCAGCAAATGTGGCGTCACATGGAAATCCAGTGTATATTGAATCTTGGGGTTGTTTTTCTGTGTCATCCCCAGCGCCGGTGTGACAGTATACTTAATGCTCTGCCCATTTACATATTTATAATAGTTGCGCGCCTGGGTAGAGCGAACCACCACATACTGCCATACCCTTTGAAACTGCGATGCGGATAACGGTTCCCCGTTGCTGTCGGAAATCACATATTCTGATGCAGAGGTTTCTTTGACTTCCCGCAGGTAGTCCGCCAGACATTTGGGAATCGGTATGTCCCTTCGAGCTGCTTTCGTTTTCAATGTGGTGGAAATCACTGGCCTGTTATGTTCTGTGCGCCATGCCCGCCGCACAGAGATATATGGTGTGGGTGCATCCAGAAAAACACAATCCCATTGCAAGGCAAGTGCTTCTTCCCGGCGCAGGCCCGAATACAGACCGATCATAACAAAGAGTTGTGGCGGAAGTCCTTTCACTGTATCCAGCAGCACTTTTACCTGTTGATCTGTCAGTGCCTCTTTTTTCTGTATCGGCTTTCCGCCCTTTGATGAGATTCCCACGCAAGGGTTATGTTGAAGTAATTGGCTACGCTCTGCCGAACAGAAAATGCACTTAATGAGCATATTTACCGTATTATACAAACCCGCAGATTTTTTTGACAGTGGCACAAGTGCCAGCCGAATGTCATCTGCCGTTACTTCCTCCATATACATATCGCCCATAGGCTTGATGATGTAATTATTCATATTGGAAGTATAACCCTTCAATGTGGCAGCGGACACCTTGGCAGACTGCATCAGCAACCACTTCCCACAATACTCTGCAACTGTAGGATGTTCCCGATGAAAGATTATCTCCTCCACCTGACGTTTTGCCTCTGCCTGCTTTTCATACAATTCTTCGCAGGTGGTTGCGTATAAGCTCACCTGTTTCCCATCAGCATCCAGAATCCGTGTCCGGTAATACTGTACTCCCTTTCGCATGACTGTTCCGTATTGAGGTATTGTTGTTTTCTTTTTAGCCATCTTGGACCTTCCTTTCTTGAAATGTGCAGCCTATGTACTTACACTCTCTTTTTATCAGAAAGTCCCAATTTAATCAAAGATACGGCCAGCCTAAAACAAAAAGCGAGACAGCCTTGCCTCGCTTTTTGTCTGTTTTCAGTTTTAATCTTATACAGCTTCCCATTGGGCGAAAGCACTGCCCATAGTTCTTACAAGCTGATCTGGCCTGTTGTATTTGACCTTGGCGTAAATATCCATAGTGATTTTGCTGCTCTCATGGCCTGCCAGGTATTGGACCGTTTTGGGGTCCACCGATGAATGAATCAGATTTGTGATATAAGTATGTCGTAGCTGGTGCGGCGTCACTTCAAAATCCAGGCTGTAAACTACTCTGCCATTATGGGCCGCTTTTTCTCCAAGAACCGGTGTGACTGTATGCTTTATGCGCTTTCCATCTTCATACCGGTAATAGGAGCGTTCCTTAACTGTTCTGGTAACAATATACTGCCAAAGCCGCTTGAACTGTGTATACGACAGTGGTTCACCATCTCGATTGGCAACTACATAGTCCGAAGTGGAGATTGCCTTTGCCGCCTTTAAGCACTCTGCCAGACAAACGGGGAGGGGAATGTTTCTCTCTGCCGCTTTTGTTTTTAACTCGGTGAGAATAACCGGCCTGTTATGCTCTGTGTGCCATGCCCGTCTTACCGTTAGATATGGGGTGTCCGTATCCAAATATACAGAATCCCATTGTAACGCAAGAATTTCTTCCCGCCGCAACCCGGCATATAAGCCAATCATAACAAACACATATGGGGGTAAACCCCGGATCGCGTCTAAAAGTCGTTCTGCTTGTTCATCTGTCAAAGCCTGCCTTTCCTCCTGGGGAACGCCGCCCTTTGAATCCAGATATATCGTTGGATTTTCATCAATCACATGGCTTTCCTTCGCCGCCCGAAAAATGGACTTATAAAGAATCACCACAGACTTATAAACCGAAGCAGATTTTTGGGAAACAGGAACAAGAGCCAGCTGAATGTCATCCAGCGTTACATCCGCCATTCGCCTCTGTCCCAGTTCTTTGATAATATGCCGCTGTATTTTGGATGTATAATCGGTCAGAGTGGTGGCACGAATATGAACCGACTGCATCAGCAGCCACTTTTCGCAATATTCAGCAACAGTAGGCGATTTTCTTCGGAAAGTGGCGTTGTCAATCTGCTCTAACGCCTCCAGTTCCTTATCATATAATTCTTCGGGTGTTCTTGCATAAAGAGCCACCAATTTTCCGTCTGCGTCCTGAATCCTCGTTCTGTAATATTCAATACCGTTAAGTTCAACTGTACCATATTGAGGAATTGCCCTTTTTCTTTTTGCCAATTCCGTCACCTCCTAAAAAATAATCTCCAGCGCTGTATCTTTGTTTTATCAGATATACGGGATTCCAGCAAGGATACGGAATGGGTCATGTTCTGGCACTTCGCGGTTTGCGGTAAGTCGCGCTCTTGTCCGCAGGCTTTGCCCTATGGGTACATTTTGCGATATACTCCTGAAGGCCCGCCGCAGTAAAATACACACAGCCATTCTGCACATACTGAACATAGGCAATCAGACCGTTGTTACGAGCCGCATCCAATGTGGCAATACTGATCCCCAAAATCTTTGCAGCTTCTTTTCGTGTAATAAGTTTTTCCATGTAACATATTCCCTCCAATCTGTCAAGTTTGTCATTGTGCTTTCAAAATCACATGAATACGCTGGCAGACGAAACTACCAGCGCATGGTATCTGATCTTGAAATAGAAAGCTATCACAGCAAAAAAGCCGAAGAATCACTTTCTAATTTATATATCTCTGCTTCTCGTCACATTTGCCACGCCCCCTGACGATAGGGACATAACAGGCCGCTCCCGGCAGAGCTGTCATAACTCCGCAGCGCCGTTTTACTCGTGCGCCGCAGGGTTCCCCCCAAGTCTTTGGCGGGCCGTGAGGAAGTATCTTTAAGCCCCCGCACCATCATCGCGCCCGGAACGCCATCTCCGGGTTTAAGGCTGGACGTAGATCGCTCGGATTGCCTGTCTGTCATCACCTCCTGCAAGCAACCGTCCTGGCGGCGCGCCTTTTCCGCTTCGATACGGGTTATGTACCTGTTATGCCGTATATTCAGTTGTCAAGCTGCAATGAGGGGCAAGAGGACTTGTCCCTTCAATGTGTAGGCATTGGGAAAGGCGATTTGTTAAGCCTTTTTCAAAAAAATCTTGATTTTATTTATTCGCTGTGTGATTGC
>CAJTUA010000016.1 GCA_910579615.1 uncultured Lachnospiraceae bacterium
AGGAAAATAAACAGCCAAATCCTATTTTTTAAGCAATGAGTTTTGCACATCTCTAATATATAACATGCAGTTGATAAATCAATGGAGCCGATGCCTGCAGCCGTCTGCGCTGTGAGGCAGATGGCTGCGCCATGCGTATTGTTCTGCTGCCTGCGCCGTCTAGGCAATCGCGCCGGGCATCATTTCGGTGTGCGCGTTGTTCCGCCATCCCCATATGTGACAGGCAGGCAGATTAACGGCGGCTTTGTCAGCATATTTTCCTGCAGCAGCAGGTCAACGCACATCTCGGCGATTTCCTCGACGGGCTGCACGATGGTGGAACATATGTATTCCTGGCTGTTGAAATAGCGGATGCCGTCAAAGCCAATGACCTGCACGTCCTCCGGAACCCGCAGGTCCAGCTTTTGCAGCATTTGAATCACAGCGTGGGCAAGCCCGTCCGTCACGCAGAAAATTCCGTCAAACATAAGAGAACCATCCAGCATGTGCTCCGCAAGGAAATTCTCGAATTCCCCGTAGGGTTCCCCGTCGTTTAAAATCTTCATTTTATAATTCAGGCCGCGGGAGAGGCATCCGTTTTCAAAGCCGGCTTTGCGCTTGTTCGGCTCGTTGTTGAGCGAGGAGCCGATGCGCAGGAAAGCGACCCTTTTGCAGCCGAAATCCGCAAGCTTTTCCGCGGCAAGCTGCCCTCCGGCGAAATTGTCACTTGCCACGCACGGGATTTTTGGCCCCATGGAGCGGTCGATGGCAACAAACGGCGTATTTTCCTCCACCACAAGGTTGGGATTGTAGGTCAGGCCAATAATCCCATCCACTTTGTTCTGCTGTGCCATGGTCACATATTCCTGCTCCTGGCTTAAATCGAAATCGGTACAGCAAAGCAGCATCCGGTATTTCCGGCGCAGGAGCGCCCGGTTGATGTGGTAGGACAGGGATGCGAAAAAGGGCTCCTGGGTGTTGGGGAGCAGGACGGCAACGGTATAAGTCTTGTTTGCTTTTAACCCCTGCGCATAGCTGTTGACCTGGTAATTCAGTTTTTTGATGGCCTCCTCCACGCGGATGCGGTAAAGCTCACCGACCGGGATGCCGTTTACAACCTTTGACACCGTGCCGAGTGCAACGCCTGCCTCGCGGGCAACATCCTTCATGGTCGGGGCGGAATTCTCTTTTTTCATATATGTCTCCTTTATAATCGTTATCCAGATGCAGACCATGTCGTTACGTTTGGATGAAAATAAATGAAAAGAAGAAAAATTTCATGAAAACAGAAAAACAACATGAAATTCTGCACAAAAACAAGACACTTTCATGGCTCTTTTCTCTGTAAAATTGGCAGTATTTTTTGTTGAAATATACATAAAAAACAGAAAATAAAGCCCTGTCTTACTTTTTGTTTTTGATTATACTCCATAATTTTCGATTTGTAAAGAGTAAAATGAAACGATATATGAAACGTTTCACATCAGAATTAAGATGTGAATATGAGCGAAATAGCCAAGCGATATCGATAAATAGCAGGTAAAATAATCAAATTAACCAAATAAATATAAAAAAACTATTGACTTTGTGAAAAATGTTGATATAATATAAAATAACGTTTCATCAAGATGGCGCGCATCGAGGACCGAGATGAAACCCCGCGAAAAAGTATTGGAGTGGATGCGGATATCCGCTTTGATACATTGAATATTATGCGGTTCGGGATATCCCGCAAAGAAAGGAGATTGGTATATGAAGAAAAACAAAGCAGCTGTACCGGCCGCCGTGCTCCGGCAAAAACCGTTAAGGCAGCGCATCCTAGGAAATTGGCAGCTTTACCTGATGCTTTTGGTTCCGGTTGTCTTAACCCTGGTTTATAAGTACATACCGATGTACGGCATACAGATTGCCTTCCGGGATTTTAAGACTGGTTCCATGTGGAAAGCGAAGTGGGTGGGTTTGAAGTGGTTTGAGCGCTTCTTTACGTCGCCGAATTGTTGGAGGATGATTAAGAACACCCTGCTGCTGAATTTTTATGGCTTACTCTGGAGCTTCCCAATCCCGGTGATTCTTGCCCTGATGATTAACCAGCTCAGATTTAAGCGCTTCAAGAGGGTGACGCAGACCGTGCTTTACGCGCCGCATTTTATTTCCATCATGGTTGTCTGTGGTATGATTCGTATTTTCCTAAGTCCTTCCGGTGGACTGATTAACCTGATTGCAGGAACCCAGATTGACTTTTTGACGGAGGCAAGCGCATTCCGCACGATTTTTATCTCGTCCGGTATCTGGCAGGATGCAGGCTGGGGGATTATCGTTTACATGGCAACATTGTCAAACATTGATACCTCGCAGTATGAGGCGGCGAAAATTGATGGTGCTTCCATGTTCCAGAGAATCCGGAACATTGACATTCCGGAGCTGGTGCCGATTATGGTGCTGCAGCTGATTATGTGTGCGGGCGGTATCATGAACGTAGGGTTTGAGAAGGTTTGGCTTTTGCAGACGGACTTGAACAAAGCGACGAGCGATGTGATTTCCGTGTATGTCTACCAACAGGGTATTGAGGGGGCGAAGTACAGTTACTCGACTGCAATCGGTTTGTTCAACACCGCCGTCAACCTCCTTTTGCTCATTGTGGTCAACAGGATAGCGAAAAAGCTGTCGGATGTCAGCTTTGTCTAGGAGGTGTGGTATGAGGGCGAATGTAAAATCAAGGAAAGCGGCGGGCTTATCAGAAAAAGCGAGCGATATTGTTTTGGTTGTCATCTGCGTTATCATCCTGCTTATTGTTGCTTATCCGCTGTATTATGTGTTGGTTGCCTCCGTGTCGAACCCGTATGACGTGTATGCGGGAAAGACCTTCCTGCTTCCGAGCCAGTTCACGCTTGACGGCTACAAGGCAGTGTTCGCGGATGACGGGATTCTGACCGGATATTTAAACAGCATCAAGTACACCGTGATTGGTACTGTCTTTTCCGTCGTTATGCTCTACCTGACGGCTTACCCGCTAAGCATCAAGGATTTGCCGGGCAGAAAAGCAATCAGCCTTTTCTTTATCATTACGATGTATTTCGGCGGCGGGCTGATTCCTACCTACCTGATTGTAAAGCAGACCGGGCTGACCGGAACAATGTGGTCGCTGTTTTTGCCGGGCGGCGTTGGGGTCGGCAACATGATAATTCTGAGGAACTTTTTTGAAAACAGCATTCCGAAGGAGATGGTGGAGGCGGCGGAGATTGACGGCGCGTCCAAATGGAAGACCTTTTTGAAGGTCATTATCCCGTTAAGCCGCTCCATCATGGCGGTTATGGTTGTATTCAGCATGGTTGCGTACTGGAACGACTGGTTTACGGCAATGATTTATTATCCGGGCGATGAAAACGCACCGCTGCCGCTTGTTTTGCGCGGCATCTTAATCAAGAGCAGCGCGAGCGCGAGCCAGTCCGGCATTATTGACGGCGGTTATGCGGAGCTGAACAAAATGACGGAGATGATTAAATTTTCATCCATTATTGTGGCGGCACTCCCGATGCTGATTGTGTATCCTTTTGTGCAGAAATATTTTGAGAAAGGATTTATGTCGGGCGCAGTAAAAGGTTAAAATGCAGGATGGTCGTTCCTGCTTTGCGGGAATTGCCTGGGCACAAGGGATTTTTAGCAATATAAAAAAGTATAGATTATAAAGAAAGAGAGGGAAAGAATTATGAGGAAAATGAGTTTCTGGAAAAAGTCGGTTTCCTGTGCATTGGTAGCGGGGATTGTGCTGTCCGCATGCGGCGGCGGGGACGGGGATGGTGATGTTCAAAAGGGAGTGGCAAGCAGCGACACTTCCCAGACGAAATTCACTGTTATGGGTGGGATGAGTGCCTTAAGCGGAGGGTATGAGGACAATGTGGTGCTCAACCAGATGCAGGAAAATGCGGGAATCAGCATCGAGTGGATTACGATGAGCGATTCGCTCGGCGAACAGGTCAATATCCGAATCGGAACGGATGACCTTCCGGATGCGTTCCAGGCGGTCGGCTTTAGCAATTATGACCTGTCAAATTACGGCAAGGACGGCACGTTCATCGACCTGACCCCGTACCTGACCGAAGAATATATGCCGAACCTTGCAAAGATTCTGGAGGAGCACCCGGAAATCCGCAGCGCAATCACGATGAACGACGGCGGGATTTATGGTCTTCCGGCGGCGGAGCAGATGGGGACGGCGGGCATCGGTGCACAGGAGGACTACAGCATCTACTCGATTCCTCAGTTTTCCATGATTAACAAGGCATGGCTGGACGATTTGGGTCTTTCCGTACCGACAACGCTCGATGAGCTGCACACCGTTTTGAAGGCGTTTAAGGACAACGACATGAGCGCGAAATATTACGGCAATGCGGCGGGCAGCACAATCCCGATGAGCACGGGCTTTGACCAGTGGTGCTGGGGGCAGAATGTCTTTTATGCGGGTTTCGGTTTTACGAACTGGCCGAATGATGTTTGCAATGACCTTGTTTTAAGGGACGACGGAACGGTGGAATTTATCTGTGCTTCCGAACAGTACCGCAAGGCGGTCACCTATTTCCATGACTGGTATGCGGAGGGGCTGATGGATATCGAGATGTTCAGCCAGTCGCAGACACAGCTGATTTCAAAATGTTCACAAGGCTATGTCGGGGTGGCGACCTGGTGGGAAGTTGATGAGCTGACCGGGGAGCATGCGGGGGATTATGTATATCTGCCAATCCTTGACGGACCGGACGGCACCCACAATGTTACACTACGTACCGGCGGTGCGACAAACAGCGGCAATTTAAGCATTACCAAGGCGTGCAAAAGTCCGGCGAACCTGCTGAAATTCTACGACCAGTGGTATGACGGTGAGATTGTAATGCAGCTGCAGTATGGTCCAATCGGCGTTTATTTTACCGAGAAGGATGAGAACGGTCTGTGGAACAGTATCGCGGATGCGGCGGCGAGGGAGAAATTCGGAAAGAGCGCCGGGGAATTGAAGGGGCAGTATGAAGTGTACGGACCAAAGCTGATTTTAAGTGAGTATTACAATACGACCTTCAAGATGGAAGCGCGTGCGATTCAGCGCCTGAAAGATTTGGACGAATACTGGATGGGCTTTGTGGACAGCACGGCAGTTTATCCGCTTGACTGCGTATTCACGGAGGAAGAGTTGGATATCATTGACCAGTACAAGGCGGATTTTGAAAGTACCGTGTCGGAGAATGAAGGGCTTTGGATTAAGAATGGCGGACCGACGGACGATGAGTGGAACAGCTATCTTTCCACGTTGAGAAGAAGCTGCGGCATGGAGGAGCTTTTGAAGGTTTACCAGGACGCTTATAACCGCTATGCACAGGCGAGGGAGACGAACTAAGCAGGAGGATTCCTTCTGCCGGCAGGAAAGTAAAATTTAGAGAATCTATAAGAATCAGGAGATTTTGTTTATGATAAGCCAGGTTTTGCGTGATGCAAGAAAATATGAGGAAACCGCAGGAAAGGCGATTCCGGAAGAAATGCGGCCGGGATTCCACCTCTCAACCCGCATCGGATGGATGAACGACCCGAACGGTTTCTCGTTTTATAACGGTGAGTACCATCTGTTTTATCAGTACAACCCGTACAGCTCCCACTGGGATACGATGCACTGGGGACATGCGGTGAGCAAAGACCTTCTGCATTGGCGGTATCTTCCGGCGGCGCTCGCACCGGATACGGACTATGACCGGGACGGCTGCTTTTCCGGAAGTGCCGTTACCCTGCCGGACGGCAGGCAGCTGCTGCTCTATACCGGGGTTGCAAAGGAGACACAGCCGGATGGGGGAACCTGCGATTTGCAGAGGCAGTGCATTGCGGTGGGAGACGGCATGGATTATGAGAAATACGCAAAAAATCCGGTGCTGGACGATACTGACTTGCCGAAGGACGGCAGCCGCTATGATTTCCGCGACCCGAAAATTTTCCGGAAAAAAGACGGCTCCTATGGCTGCGTGGTCGGGAATTGCGATGAAAACCGGGATGGCAGAGTGCTTTTGTTTGCCAGTGAGGATGGTTTTTCCTGGAGGTTTGAGCGGATTCTGGCGGCGAACCATGGACGGTTTGGGAAAATGTGGGAATGCCCGGATTTCTTTGAACTGGATGGAAAGCAGGTGGTAATTGTCAGCCCGCAGGATATGTTGCCGCAGGGGTTTGAGTACCATAACGGAAATGGCACGCTCTGCCTGATTGGCGAATGTGACAAGGAGACGGGAGAATTTGTGGAGGAGCATAACCAGTCGGTGGATTACGGGATTGACTTTTATGCGCCGCAGACAACGCTCGCGCCAGACGGCAGGCGGATTATGATTGGCTGGATGCAGAACTGGGATACCTGCCCTGCCAACAGCTCGGATCAGCCGTGGTTTGGGCAGATGAGCCTGCCGCGCGAACTCTCGATTCAGGATGGCCGTCTGATTCAAAAGCCAGTGCGCGAGATAGAAAGCCTGCGCCAAAATGAGGTAAGGCATGAAAATATCACATTTACCGATGTGCTGCGGCTTGACGGCGTAACGGGCAGGCGTGTGGATATGGAAATAAAGTTGCGCCCGGGGGATGCAGAAAATATTTACCGGAAATTCGCGGTGCGCTTTGCGCAGAATGATGTTTACCAGACTTCGGTCAGCTTCCGCCCTTACGAGGGAATCGTGAAGGTGGACCGGAAATTTTCCGGCTCGAGGCGCGCAGTCATCCATCAGCGCCGTAGCCAGGTGCGCACGGAGGGGGGACGGCTTACACTGCGGATTATTTTGGACCGCTTCAGCGCGGAAATCTTTGTCAATGACGGAGAGCATGTGCTGACGGCGACCATGTACACGGAGCAGGCGGCGGACGGGATTTCATTTTTTGCGGACGGACAGGTGACGATGGATGTCGTAAAATATGACCTTGTATCGGAACGGTAAGCAAATAAGAACGTCAGGAATTTTCAAAAAATCATATGGCGGAGGCGGAAATCGGAAATGGAAAAAATGGATGTGACAGCGTTGGGCGAGTTGCTCATCGATTTTACGGAGAACGGCGTAAGTGGCCAGGGCAATCCCTTATATGAAGCAAATCCGGGTGGCGCGCCATGCAATGTGCTTGCCATGCTTGCAAAGCTCGGGCACCGCACCGCTTTCATCGGCAAGGTGGGAAATGATTTTTTCGGGAAGTGGTTAAAGGAAGTCATCCAGGAAGCCGGCATCCGGGCGGATTATCTGTACATGGATGAAAACGTGCATACGACCCTGGCGATGGTACATACCTTCCCGGACGGCGACAGGGATTTCTCTTTTTACCGCGAACCAGGCGCGGACATGATGCTTGCCGCGCAGGAGGTACCGGAGGAGGCATTGGAAAACACAGGAATCTTCCATTTCGGGACGCTCCCCATGACCCATAAGGGGGTGCGTGAGGCGACAAGGAAGGCGGTGGAGGGGGCAAAGGCAGCAGGCGCGCTGATTTCCTTTGACCCGAACCTGCGCCCGCCGCTCTGGAAATCCCTGGACGAGGCGAAGGAACAGGTGCTCTACGGTCTTTCCCAGTGCGATATTTTAAAGATTTCGGACAACGAAATCCAGTGGCTGAACGGGCTGGAGGACTATACGGAAGGCGTGGAATGGATTCTGAAAAGATACGATATCCCATTCATCCTGGTATCCATGGGCAGGCAGGGAAGCCGCGCCTATTATCAGGGGAAAATGGTGGAGGCGGCGCCGCTTCTGCGGGAGGACACGATTGAAACGACCGGGGCGGGGGATACGTTCTGTGCGTGTGTGCTGCACTATGTGCTGGAGCATGGCATAGAGGGGCTTTCGGAGGAAAACCTCAAAGAAATGCTGGCTTTTGCAAACTGTGCCGCCTCCCTGATTACAACAAGGAGGGGTGCGCTTAAGGTTATGCCGGAAAAAGGAGAAATTGAGGCAGAGCTGAGAAGAAACAAAAGTTTGTAAGGATGCCCCTTTGTGCGTAAAAATTCCGGGCGATGGTGGCTTGCCTGTTTATAACAAAGCTTCCTGGACAGAGAGGAGGATTGGATTTGCGTTTTATTAAAATATTAAGCTTGCAAAAGGGATGGGGCGGTGAATCGGCACCGCATCAGAAACAGCGCCGTGGTGCGGTATGCCGCTGCCTGCTTCTGACGGTATTTCTGTTCATGGCCGCTCTTACGGGCGCGGCGTGCGGCAGCAAGACAAACCCTGACCTGATGCTGCATCTGGCTTTTGACGAGGAAGGCGGCACGGCGGCAGGGGACAGTGCGAAGAAATTACAGGATGTGGAGGTACATTACCGCTTTACCCATGCGGCGTACACACAGGATATGGAGCCGGAATGGCGGGAAAACGGCGTGGAAAAAGGTTCCCTGCTCTTTGATGGGAGCTCCACCTGGTTAGAGTACAGCCCGGAGGAAATCGCGGTATCCGGGGATGCCTTTTCCGTCAGCGTGTGGGTGGCGCCGCGCGCGTTTGAGTGGGATGACCCGAACGCGGCAAACGCCGGAACCGCGCACCTGACTGCCATTGTCAGCCAGTATGATAAGGCGAAGAAGCAGGGATTTCTCCTTGGCTATCAGCGGTTTGGCAGGCTGTGCTTTGAGGTCGGAACCGGGGAGGATTGGATTACGCTCTGGGGCGACGGGGAAAATCTGAAAAAGTACGAATGGAACCAGGTGACGGCGACTTTTGACGGGAAGAACGGGCAGGTCTGTCTGTACCTAAACGGGAAACAAATCGCGTCAACATGGATTGCGATGGATTCCCAGATTAGCCCGGTGGAGAATAAGAAACTTCTGGTTGGCAAGAATTCGGACGCGGAGCAGATTGCCGCAGGTACGTACAATATGTTTGCAGGACTGATGGATGAGCTGAAGCTTTACAATACCGTGCTTGCCGAGGAGGAGATTACAGCGCAGGATGCAGCCCAAAATGCGCCAGAAATCGCGTTTGAGGATATCTGGCTGGAAAACATCCTGACCGGGGATATCTACCGGCCACAGTACCACGGCGGACCATATCAGCACTGGATGAATGAGCCGCACGCCCCGGTGTATTATAACGGGATGTATCACCTGTTCTACCAGAGTAATATGGTCGGCCCATATTGGCGCAATATCTGCTGGGGGCACCTGGTCAGTGAAGACATGGTGAACTGGAAGCCGGTGAAAGAGGCAATCACGCCGACCGAGAACACCGTTGTGCCGGACGGTGTGTGGTCAGGCGGCGCGGCGCTGGATGCAAACGGTGTTCCGCTTTTGTTCTTTACGGCGGGCAACGACAGCTTTGCAAAGGATGGGCTGATTTCCAACCAAAATATCGGCGTTGCTTACCTGGCAGACCTTTCCGACCCGAACCTGACCGAATGGATAATCTGCGATGAGCTTGCGGTTGCGCAGACGGCAGGGCAGGGGCGCGTCGGGGAATTCCGTGACCCCCATATCTGGAAAGAAGGGGATATCTGGTGCATGCTGATATGTACAGGGAGCACAAAATCAAGGGGCGGAAGCGCCATCCTGTACGAGTCGGAAACCTTGGAGCTTAAGGCGGACGGCACGGTGGACATGGACTGGAAATACATGGGTCCGGTCTATGAACTGCAGAATCCATCCGCGCTCTACGGTACAAGTTGGGAGCTGCCAATTTTGATTCCGCTGACCAATGAGGCGGGAACCGTGCAGAAATATATTTTCATGATTTCTCCGGCACCTGCTTCAACGGCGGATAACAAGGTCTATTATTTCCTGGGCGATTTTGATGTGGAAACGGGGAAATTCACGCCGGACGAGAAATTTGACAATCAGCCCGCACTGCTTGACTATGGGTGCAATGTATTTACCGGTCCAAGCGTTTTGGTGGACCCGGTGAGCGGGGATGTCTGTGTGTTCAGTATTATGCAGGACCAGAGGAACGGAGCGGAGCAGGGGTCTGCCGGATGGGCGCACGGTGTCGGCCTGACGAGGAAGCTGTGGCTGAATGAGGACGGAACGGATGTGAAAATTGCACCGATTGATGCATTGCATTCACAGGAAGGAGAAGTTCTCGTTGATGCAAAGAATCTGACCATGCAGCAGGCAAATGAGGAATTAACGAAGGTGGAGGGCGACATGCTCTATATCCGGGCGGTTCTTGCGCCGAAGGATGAAGAAGAATTTGGTATCCGCGTAAAATCGGACGGGAACCGGAACATGACCTTCTTTACCTACAGCCCAAGGGAAGGGAAGATTTTCGGCGACACGAAAAATAAGGGAACGGACGCGGCAACGAACAGCGTTTCAGGCTCGCTTTCCCTTGAAAACGGAAAACTGTCGTTGGAAATCTATGTTGACCGCTCGTTGGTCGAGGCATTTTTCAATGACACAAAAGCCATCACCATGCGCAGCTACGGAGCTTATGAGGCGCAGGGCGTGGAGCTGTTTTCCTACGGGGATATGGCGGTGGAGAGCTTGTATGTGGCAAGGATGAAGCCTATAACATAAAAGGGGCAAAAGTTTGGCGGTGGCTGCTTTGCAAAAGGGAAGCATTTTGGAGAAATGCTCCCAAAAAGAATCAGGAGGGGAATGTTATGAACAGAAAAATTGCGGCAAGGGCGTTTTTTGGCCTTGCCATGGCAGGGATGCTTTTCGGGTGCGTTGGCTGCGGCAAGGACGGCGCGGATACCGGGGAAGATTCAAAAAAGCCGTCAGAACCAGCGGCGGATATTGTAAACGGCAGCTTTGAGGCGGAGCATGAGAGCGGGCAGTGGGCGGGATGGACGCGCTCGGGTTCCTCCTTTAATGTAAGGGGCTTAAGCGATGCGGCAGAGATGAACGGTGTGGAAATTGAAAAAGATGGAAACTACTTTTTCTGCGGCACCGCGGCGGATAACCCGGCAATGAAAGGAACGCTGACTTCGGATGTGTTTACGCTTGGCGGAAACGGGTTTATTACCTTTAAGATGGGCGGCGGGAAAAATACAGAAAAAGTGTATGTGGAATTTTTCGAGGAGGGAAATGACACCGCCATTGCAAAGGTTGCGAACACGGACTGCGACGGGATTTTCATTACGGACCATCTGATTACGAAGGTCGTGGATTTGTCAGGCTATGTCGGTAAAAATATTTACATTAAGGTGACGGACAATGATGACGGCTTTGATTATGCCTACGTGAACCTGGATGCTTTTAAGGTTTGCACCACGCAGGAGGAGGTAAAAGCTGCCGAGGCGGATTACAAGCGCCAGATAGAGGCATACGGCGAGAAGCCGTTTGAGGAGGATGAGACTTTAAACACCATCAAAAACGGCGGCTTTGAGACGGGTGATTTGACCGGATGGAAGGTGTTGGGAGGAACCGCCTATACCAACCAGGGCGTTGTTTCGACGGGTCAGATGTACTGGGGCGACCGCAGCGTATACGGCGAAGGGGAGTATTACCTTGACGGAAGCAACAACGGCGCGATTGCGGAAAGCCTGACTGGTTCCGTCCGCTCGACGAAATTCACCCTTGGCGGGGACGGCTACATCAGCTTTATGATTGGTGCGGGCAACCAGAAATGCTATGTTGCCGTGTGCGACGGCAATACCGATGAGGAGCTGATTCAGGTCGAGAACACATATTTTAATGACCCGGCACTCGCGCTCAACCTGCTTCGCGTCTATGTGGATGCAAGCGAGTATAAGGGCAGGGTACTTTACTTAAAGGTGGTAGATAACAACGACGGCGGCGGTTTCGCATTTATGAATGTGGACGATTTTAGGGTTTCCATGACGCTTGATGAGGTGGCGGCACTGGAACTGGAGCAGTTGGAGAAAATCAAGAATGAGACATACAATTCCGCTACATACGATGATTTGGCTGCACTTCTGAATTACTATAACAATTATCCATATCCGGTGCCACTGGCGGCGTTGGTAATGAATTCCTACGTCGGGCATCAGGTTGTGGATTGCGGCACGGTTGACCTGACCGCGTTCCTTAAGGATGCAGGGGCAGTTTACGGGGATACGCCTGTGACAGACTTTAAGATTTTAAAGGTGGCTTTTGAAGGAACAGAATACACAGAAGGCTTTGATGCCTTTGATATGGGCAAAGCGGGATGCTATGACGTAACTTATGGGGTTTCTTATGAAGGAAAGGCTGCCGAGGCACATTTTACGGTTGTTGCGATGGCGGACCGCAATTCGGTCGCAAACGGCGGCTTTGAATCCGGGAATCTCGCAGGTTGGACGGTGCTTGCCGATGGCTGGAGCTATGTGGACGGGCAGGCAGCAGGCGTGGTTTCCGCAGAGAATTATTGGGGTGAGGCACTGCCGTACAACCAGGCGGGCAACTACCATCTGGACGGATGGAACAACGGCATTGATGAGGGCAGTACCTGGTCGGTAAGGTCAACCAATTTCACCCTTGCAGGCTCCGGGTTCATTTCCGTGCGCATGGGCGGCCATGCGGCAGCGGTGCGCGTGTATAAGGCGGACGGCACAGAAATCGGACATTATCAGCAGAACCGTTTTAGTGATGTCAATTTCCCGAGCCTTGCAGCGGGTGGTTCCTGGGCGGACATGGGAACCTATGTCATGGATTTGTCGGCGTATCTTGGCGAGGAACTCTATCTTGAGCTTTGTGACGAGCAGGCGGACGGTTGGGCGCACGCGTTCTTTGATGAGGTGGTAACTTATTACGAGGAAGTGCCGGATTACGCGAACAATGCCGACAGTGTTCCGGATGGCGGCACGGGGGAGGAAGTTAAGATTCCGTGGCAGTTGTTGGAGTAGGGCAGTGGGCGGCAGTAGGCAGCAGTAGAAATTCTCTGAAAATATTCTCTGGCATGGGGCGGAGTAATTTACAGTCCGAAGAAAAGTAGTTTCAGACACATAAAGAAGAAAGCAGTGTTCAGGCATACCATAAAAGAATAATTGCGAAATAAAAAAAGTTGTCGCAGGAAGAAAAAGCATGGCAAAATGCGGTGGGATTTCCATTTGCAAAACACGTATTTTGCGTATTGTCTGCTTCCTGCGGCAATTTTTTTGATGACTGCCTGATTTTTAAAAGATTGCCTGATTAAAAAAACTGCCTGAAGGGGAAAATTGCCTGGTGAGAAGCAAAAAACAGGCTCCGTTGTGCGGAAAAAAGAAGTTGATAAATGCATTTTGCCGCATTATAATTCTGGATATATTCTATGGGTGAGTTTGTTCGCAAAAACAGCGAAAGACAAAACAATTTTCCTGTGTTACGCTATAGAAGTCAATAACAGTGTATGCCGGATGGCGCTAAGTGAAATTTTGAGAAGGGAACATAAGAAAAATTTTACGGTTGGATGTCGGCGCAGGGAGGCATATGCGGAAACCAAAACAGGAGGATTGAGAAAATGCAGTTAAGAATCGCGGAATTAAGAAAGAAGAATAATATGACCCAGCAGGAACTTGGCGACCTGCTCTCGGTCTCCTACCAGACGGTCAGCAAATGGGAAAACGGCGTGGTGCTGCCGGATGTAACGATGCTGCCGAAGCTTTCCCGCTGCTTTTGCGTGTCCGTGGACGCGCTGCTTGGTCTGGTGCCGCTCTCGCAGGATTACCAGCCGTCGGATTCCGGATGCAAAGAATACTGGGCGGGGCGCGTGGACTATCTGAAACGCACGAGGAGGGCGATGTGGAACGAAGATTATCTTCGTTTTCTTGTGCGGGAAGTATGGAAGATTGAGCGCCCGGTGGAGCTTTTGGACTGCGGCTGTGGCTGTGGGGCAATGGGGCGGATGCTGTTTCGGCTTTTGCCAAAGGGCAGCCGCTACTTGGGCGTTGATTTCTCGGAGGAAATGCTTGCGTCCGCAAAAGAATTGTTCGCGTCTGAGGGCGTGCCGGCGGAATTTGTCCGTGCTGACCTTTTCGCATGGGAGAGCGCAAAGAGATATGATATGGTAATTGGTCAGGCGCTGCTGCGCCACGTTGACTGCGGGGAGCGCCTGCTTAAGAAGATGATTGCCCAAACGAAGGCAGGCGGGCTGGTGGTCAGCATGGAATGCAACCGTGAATTTGAGGCGGACGGGCTTTATGTGGAGGGGATGGATTACGCTGGCCTTTGCACCTGCACCGGGTTAAAAAAGCTCTGGCAGACGGAGCTTTCCATGCAGAACCGCGACTATTCGATTGCGATGAAAATTCCGCACTATATGCGCAGGGCGGGGCTTAGGGATGTTGACTGCCGGATGAATGACCGGGTGAATTTTCTATGTCCGGGGCAGGAGGACTACGACAGGAGACTTACAGATGTCATCTGTGCCGACCACTGGGATGATGAGAAGACGGACGAGGAAACGGAGAAGGATATCGCGTATTTTATCAATCATGGGATGAGCCGGAAGGAAGCGGAGGATTACTGCGCGCAACAGAATGGGATTGTGCGGTATTTAAAACAGCATAGGGGTGATGTGGCGTTTACGAAGTTTGGTGGGATTATGATATCGTTTGGATGGAAGGTGTGATTGCAGAAGGGGTGGGAGGAGTGTTCCGGCGTACTTAAGGAGTGCGAGAAAAGAACGGGTACAGAGAATAAGAGCCGGAAAGTGGAGTAATCCAGTGCACTTGAAAAGTGCAGAGAAGAGACAGGACGGAGAAAACAGGAGCGGGAAAGCGAAGCGCCCCAGCGCACTTGGGAAGTGCAGAGAAGAGGAAAGCAGAGAAAACAGGAGCGGATGGAAAATGAAAAAATTAGAAAATATCAGGAAAAAATTCCGGATTGGGGAGCTTTCACAGATTACCGGGGTGAAATCAGGAACCATCCGCTTCTATGAGAAATGCGGTTTCCTGGCACCGGCACAACGTCTGCCGAACGGCTATCGGATATTCGATGAGAGACATATTTATCAGGTTCGCATATGCAGGCTCGTATTTGGCGGTTTTGTCAACAAGCGGCTGCGGAAAATCAGCATGGAATTGATTTGGGCGGCGGGGAAATGGGATTTGGAGGCGTATGAAAAGGCAGCAGAGGATTATCTGCAGGCAGTGCAGAAGGATATCGGAGGGACAAAAAAGGCGGTTGCTGTGGTGCTCGGGAAGACGGGGGCGTTAAAGCCGGAGGATGGGGCAGGAAGGATGCACCATTTTGATGGGCAGACGGATAAACCGGAAGATTGTTCTGTGAAGGACACCTGTTCGAAAAAGCAGGCAGCAGCATTGGTTGGGGTCACGCCGGAAGCAATTCGGAACTGGGAGCGCAACGGCTTGCTCGGGCAAACGCCGCCCTACCAGAAACGTTTTTACTCCCCGTGGGTCATCGAGCGCATGTATGTGATACGTCTGCTGCTAGATAATGGTTACAGTATGATGGCAGTAAAGAGCTTTTTTGCAAAATTTGATGAGGGAGACGGGCAGGCGGCGGTTTCGGTGCTTATGAACCCGGGGGAGAGTGAAACGCTGATTTACCGGGCAGACCGGTATATGGAAACACTTCTGCATACGGAGGAGAAGGCGAAACAGCTTTGTGGATTGTTGGAAGAAATGCGCGCTGTGCTTAAAAAGAATTCTATTTTATAAAAACAAAACCTTGCATTTGTACACCACCTTTTTGAGAAATGTTATGATGATGGTATAACCGAGAAAACAGGTTCACAACATAATCTTTCAGAAAGGTGGTTTTTTGAATGAGGCATTTTCAGGTAAATGTGCGGAAAACGCCAACGGAATATGGGTTTATGCCAACGATGCAGCTGTACCTGGTGGATGGGGGAAGCAAAAAAAGACCAATTGTGCTGATTGCCCCGGGCGGCGGATATACGACGCTGTGTACGGATTCCGACGGGGATAGGGTGGCAATGCAGTACAACGCGGCAGGTTTTCATGCAGCCGTGCTTGGCTACAGCGTACAACCACATCACTTCCCGGAGCCGCAGCAGGATATGCTGCTTGCAATTCGGATACTGCGGGAAAATGCAGAGGAATGGAGAATTCGCGAGGATGCGATTGCCATCTGCGGTTTTTCGGCAGGCGGTCATCTGTGCGCGAGCGTGAGTACACTCTGGCAGCGGATGGGGAAGGATGGAATACTGGATTGCAAAACAGAGACCACCGCAGTGCAAAATGCCACGACTAAAGATTGTTCTGGGAACGTGGAGGCAGCGCAAAAACAGACAATGCCGGACTCCCCATACCGCCCGAATGCCGCGATTCTATGCTATGCAATCCTTACAACGCGCCTTGGGCATTGTAAGGATTTCTTGGCAGGGCATGTCGGCGGGGATGAAGAAAAGCTGCATCTGGCAGCGCCTGATAGGCAGGTAGGCGAGCAGACGCCGCCGACCTTTTTGTATGGCACGTTTGAAGACAAACTGACCAATGTGGAAAATATCCTTTATTATTCGGAACAGCTCAGCAAATACAATGTATCGTTTGAGAGCCATATTTTTCCGAAAGGAAACCACGGCGCGCCCTGGTGTGACGATACCATCTGGGCAAAACCAGCGCGGGGAAGGGATTATAATTATATCCGGCTGTCAGTGGAGTGGATGCGGGAACTGTTTGGATTGTTGTAAGCAAGGAACTGGAAGGGCGTATACGGGACTAAAAAACAGTATACGCCCGAACAGTGCCCGGAAGCGATTTTTGGGAGCAGGGCGGACAAAAACCGCTTCCACGGTTGAAGGGAACTGGAAGGGCGAATACGGAACTTAAAATAGGAGAAATAAAATGAATATTGCAGATGCAGAGCGTTATCTGGAAAGAAACGGAGAAACATTGCTCGCGGGTGGGAGCAGCGGTGCAAAAGTATATGACATCGCAGGAAAATATGTTTTTAAACGTGTCCGCAGAATGGAACTCAAAAACGACGAATTATATGTCTCTTACCGCAGGGAAGCATTATGGTACGAAAGCACGATGGGAAAAGGAACTGGTTTTTGCCTTCCATTTTTGCCGGAAATCCTGGATGTCCGTTATACGGACGAAGAAATTGCGATTTTGATGAAGCGTTATCGAACCGTTCCGCGGGAAAATATTGATGAAGAATTACTGGAAAAAATTATGAAAGCACTTGCTGCCGTGCACACTGCAAAAATTCCGGGATTTTTGGAAAAAGGACAGCAGGACAATCCAGACCCACACCTGTTTTCGGATGAGGAAATCCAGACCTTCCTTTCCGGCTGGCGCAGCGTGCTTGCGGAACATCCAGGTGTTTTTGACGAAGCGCCGTTGGCGGGGATTGCAGAAAACATAAACAATATTATCCTGTGGGCTGCAAAAGAAAGCAAGGTACTTAGCCATGGTGATTTTCACTGGGATAATCTGCTGTTGGATGAGCAGGGAAATCTTCTGATTTGTGACTGGCAGGGTGTTTCGGTGGGGGCAGCATCGGGCGATTTGAGCTTTCTCTTTAGCAGGCTTGGCGCGGATGGCATTCATTTGGATGAGAAACAGGCAGTTCATTTTTATGCGCAGGAAATTAAGCGGATTTCCGGGAAAACTCTCGATGGGGAAGAAATTTTCCGGTACATGGATGCGGCGGATGTGCTGACTTCCTTTGTGTTCTGGCATGAGTATTTGCATGGGAATGATGTGGAACGAGTGCGGGGGATTTATGGGAAAATGACAGGGAAGTCTGTGTTGACGAAAACAACACTCGGTGATAAGATATTCTTTGAAAAACAGACAGTGTATAAAAATGCCTGAAATCAAGAAATTATACAATCCCAGAAAGAAGGTGGCAGTGTGGCAAGGACGGTTGCAATCGGGCGGCAAAATTTTGAAACCATTGTGGGAAATGAAGGAAAGAGGGTATTGATGGCAGCAGATGAGATTATATTGCGGGAGCCCGTTATGCAGGATGGGGAGCAGGTCATGGCACTGCGGAGTGAGATTCTGGAATCGAACGACGGGGAGGATGCCTTTGCGGGCTGCGGGGGGCTAAGAGGAGCAGCGAGTATGCAGGAATGGCTGGATGTCCTGGAGCAGTACAAGGAAGGGGGAAATATACCCGAAGGCGGGGTTCCTTCTTCCACCTATGTCGCTGTGCGGAAAAAGGATGGACGGGTGGTCGGAGTGATTGATTTGCGTTACCATATCAATCATCCGATTCTGGGGCTGTGGGGCGGACATATGGGCTTTACGGTGCGCCCGTGCGAGCGCGGGAAGGGCTACGCGAAGGAAATCCTGCGGCAAAACCTGCTAAACTGCAGGGCGCGCGGGATGGCGAGGGTGTTAGTGACCTGCTCCGAGACAAATGCGGCCAGTGAGAGGACTATTCTTGCGAATGGGGGCGTTTACGAGAGGACAGTGGAAGTTGACGGAGAGAAAATCAAGCGCTATTGGATTGAGACCACAAAAGGAGAATGAAATGGCTTCACGAACCACCAAAAGTTTTAACGATGACTGGAAATTTTTAAAGCTTGCAAAGAAAAACGGATTGTCCGGGCTTGCGATGGAAACTGCCGATTTTGATGACAGTAATTGGGAGAGGGTTTCTCTGCCCCATACATGGAATGACAAGGACGGCTGCAGCGGATGCACCGGCATTGACGAGGGCGGGGAGCATTATTACCGCGGCATGGGAGGTTACAGGAAAACCTTCCATTTTTCAAAAGAGGAATTTCTTGGCAGGCGGATTTTCCTTGAATTTGAAGGTGCCAATACGGTTGCGGAACTTTTTGTCAACGGCATATCCGCAGGCGTCCACAAGGGAGGTTATGCTGCGTTCCGCTTTGATATTACGGAGCTTGTAAAACTGGATGAGGATAATATTATTGCAGTAAAAGTGAACAACGCCCCTACGGACTATATTGCGCCAATCACCAACCAGGGGGATTTTACAAAAATGGGAGGCCTGTACCGCGATGTCAACCTTATCGCGGTTTCCCCGGTACATATTGACCTGATGGATTACGGCGCGGCAGGGATTTATTGTACGCCCCAATATATAACGGATGAACATGCGGATATCCAGCTGCTTGTGAAAATTGCCAATGATTCCGCGGTGGATGGCAGAGTTACCGTAAAGGCAGAAATTAAAGGCAGTGCCGGAAATATCGCCGCCGAAGGGGAAACTGCCTGCGATATTTTTGCAGGGGAAAAGACCAAAACGGAACTGATTTTAAAATTGAAAACTCCTGTTTTATGGGACGGTACAAAAAATCCTTCCCTTTACAGCACGAAAATATCTTTGCTTCAGGAAGGAAAATCCGTTGACGAATATACGCAGACCTTCGGAGTAAGAACATATCACATAGACCCGGAGGCTGGATTTTTCCTGAACGGAAAATATCTGGACCTGCACGGCGTAAATTATCATCAGGACAGCTTTGAAAACGGCTGGGCAATGACCAACGCCCAGCGTGAGCGCGATTACAATATGATGCTGGATATGGGCTGCAATACGGTGAGAATGGCGCATTATCAGCATAACCGCCATGAATATGACTTGTGCGATAAGCTTGGAATTGCAGTGTGGACGGAAATCGGGATTGTAAATAAAATGGCGGCGGATGAAACCGGTGAATGGAAAATTGCCGATGGTTTTAAGGAAAATGCAAGGCAGCAGCTTACGGAGCTTATCCGGCAGAACTATAACCATCCGTCCGTCATTGTCTGGGGAATTTCAAACGAACTTTTTCAGATGTCCGATGAAATTTTTGATACTTATACAGAGCTGAACGCCCTTGCAAACGCGGAGGATGAAACAAGGCGGATTACATTTGCAGACGCGCAGTTCTGGGGAAGGTTTCTTGAGCTGCCCGCAGACGTTGTCGGCTGCAACCGGTATTTTGGCTGGTACAAGGAGGCGGGACCTGCGGAAAAATTCGGGGAATGGCTGGATGATTATCACAGGGAAAAAGAGACGCGCCCGGTATGCGTTTCGGAATACGGGGGCGGAGCGGCAATTTCCCAGCACAAGGATAACATTGACTGGGAAAAAGAGATTGACCCGTGGGGAGAAAGACATTACGAAAATTATCAGTCTGCCATGCATGAAATAATATGGGCGCAGTTTTCCAAAAGGCGGTATCTGTGGGGGAAATATGTATGGTGCATGTTTGATTTCGCTTCCGACGGCAGAAAAGAGGGCGACACAGAGGGGCAGAATGATAAGGGGCTTGTTACCCGAAAACGCGTGCCAAAGGACTCGTTTTATTTTTACAAGTCCGTATGGAATGGTGCGCCGATGCTGCACATTACCGAAAAAAGATTTGGAAAACGGCCAGCCAGAATTCCACGGATAAAGGTTTATTCCAATGCGGAGCGGGTGGAATTGTTTGTAAATGGAAAGTCCGCCGGCATGGTCGCACAAAAGTCCCTCGACCCGCTTTTTACCACGGTATTTGTGTGGGAAAATGTTTTCATTCATGTTGGTGAGAATAACAGGATAAAAGCGGCAGCTTATTTTTCGGACGGCAGAATCCTTGAGGATACGGCGGTTTGGATTGGGGAGTAATTTTGGAAGGATTGCTGGTTTCGGAAGAAAGGTCTGATGTTTTGCCAAAAAAGAAAGGGAGAAGAATTTATGATACTGGAAGAATTTGACAAAAACGGTCGGGCAGTCATTAATCCGGACGATATTGTTGCGCCGGTGGAAGGAATGCCCAAAACAGCAGTAACCTGCTTTGCGCGGGAAACATTTCAGCGGATGTTGCAATGTTTCGGTGGAGAAGTGATTGCAGAGAGCAGGCTGGCTAATATGGTGATTCCGATTTATAAAACACACTACAAGGGCGTGGAGATTGCCCTGTTTATGTCCGATGTGGGAGCGCCAGCCTGTATTGGCGCGCTGGAGGATATCTTTGCAATGGGTGTGGAAAAGATTATCCTCTTTGGAACCTGCGGGGTGCTGGACGCGGCAATCGGCGACTGCTCCATCATTATTCCGAACGCCGCTATGCGCGATGAGGGCACGAGTTTCCACTATGCGCCGCCGTCGGATGAAATTGCAGTCAATGAAAAATATATCAGTGCATTTACAGGTATGCTGGAGGAAATCGGATGCAGTTATACCGTTGGTAAAACCTGGACAACCGATGCCATGTATCGGGAGACAAAAGAGAAAGTATTGCGCCGGAAGGAGGCGGGCTGCGTCTGTGTTGATATGGAGTGCTCTGCCGTGGCGGCGCTGGCGGCCTTCCGCCGAAAGGAAACCTTTCAGTTTTTTTACGCCGCTGACAATCTGGACGGGGAAAACTGGGATGCAAGAAGTCTGGGCAATACGGCGAACCTTTCCGAAAAGGATAAGGCGGCACTGCTTGCGATGGATTTTGCGGCGCGGATTGGGTAGATGTAAAAATATTGTTTAACGGAATGCATATTTTGATGCGGGGTGAAGAAAATACCGGATTTATAAAGTACGAAATCTGTTTTTGTAAAAAGTAATGCAATGGAAACGAATGAACAGCGGAATTTACAGAACAATGCATGGTTGAAATCTTGGTATTATAGGTGTTGTGTTGGTTTATGGAGGTATGTGCGTATGGCAAAAACAGTTCCGGTTGGAGTAGAACATTACAAAGAAATCGTTAGCGAAAACTATTATTATGTGGATAAAACCTTGTTGGTGAAAGATATTTTGGATTCTGGTGCGAAAGTGAGCCTCTTTACAAGACCGCGTCGTTTTGGCAAAACCCTTGCCATGAGCATGCTCCAGACATTTTTCGAGGATGAGCGGAACGCGGAAGGAAAACGTATTGACAACAGCCATTATTTTACCGGGAAAAACATCTCATCATGCGGGGAAAAGTATTTATCCAGGCAGGGGAATTACCCGGTGATTAGCTTGACATTAAAGGAAGTTGGGCAGCCGGATTATGCACAAGCATACGCGAAGTTAAAGGGAATTATCGCGGCGGAGTTTGACAGGCATTCCTATGTCTTGTCCGGGGAGGCTCTTTCGGAAACGGAGAAGAAAGAATTCCGGGCGATTTTAAGCAAAGAGGCGGAGGAAAGCGATTATTCCGGGGCACTGTTATTCTTGTCACGCTGCCTGAAAAAGTATCACGGCAGCAATGTTGTTGTTCTGATTGATGAATATGATGTTCCGTTGGAGAAGGCATACTTCGGCAAATTTTATGACAGGATGGTTTCATTTATCCGCTCTTTGTTTGGCGCTGCATTAAAGACGAACGACGCACTGCAGTTTGCCGTGGTTACCGGATGTCTGCGCATCAGCAAGGAGAGTATTTTTACAGGTCTGAATAACTTGAAGGTGATATCGGTTCTTGACCGGAATTACGCAGAATATTTTGGTTTTACGCAGGAGGAAGTGCGGGCAATGCTTGCGGTTTACGGCATGGAAAATCAGTTGGAAAAGGTGAAGGAGTGGTACGACGGATACTTATTCGGCGAGACAGAGATTTATAATCCGTGGAGCATCATCCGGTTTGTGGATGATAATCAAAATACAGGCAGGAGTATCCCGAAGCCGTACTGGGCGAACACTTCCTCTAACAGCATTGTCCGGGAATTGATTGAGAGGGCGGAACGGAATACCCGCGCGGAAATTGAATCTTTGCTGCGAGGCGAGACGATTGAGAAAATGGTGCATGAGGATATTACTTATGAGGATATTTTTGAATCGCAGGATAATCTGTGGAATTTCCTGCTTTTTACCGGATACTTGAAGAAGGTAGCAGAGCGCTTTGACGGGGAGCGGATTTATCTGCGGCTGGCAATTCCGAATTGGGAAGTGCGCTATATTTATCGGGAAACGATTCTGACATGGTTTGACCGGAAAGTGCGGGCGATGGACCGGGCGGAATTCTTCCGGGCGTTGGTTGTGGGGGATTGTCCTGTGGTGGAAGCCGTGCTGAAGGATTTGCTTTCAAAGAGCATCAGCTATCATGATACGATGGAGCAGTTTTACCATGGGTTTATGGTAGGGGTGTTAAGCGGTCTTGGGGGGTATGAGCTGCGCTCTAACCGGGAGACGGGGGATGGCAGGGCGGATATTGTTATGTTTCCGGATGATGAGCAGAGGGCGGTTGTGATTTTGGAGCTGAAGAGGGTGGACAAATTCACGCAGATGGATACGCTGTGCGAGGCGGCGCTCTGTCAGATAGAAGAACAGCGTTACGACGCGGAAGCGAAGGAGGAGGGCTATACGCGGTTTGTGAAATACGGGATTTGTTTCTGTAAGAAATCCTGCCGGGTCAGGGCGGTTGTGGAGTAGTAGAAGAGAATTTTTTGGGGCTGTTGCACGAAGAAAAATATACAAAATATGCTTTTCCGTAGCGTAAAATGCTGCGATTTTTGTTGAATTTTTCTTCGTGCGACAGCTCCGTTTTATTATTTTTGAGAATATTTGATTTTGAAATTGTTCCATTTTGGAATTGTTTTGTTTTGGAAATATTCTGCTTTGGAAATATTCTGTTTACGAATATTCTATTTTGGAATTATTCCATTTTTTTATGCGGTGGATTTTTCATATCAGCCAAACTGGCACTTGCCAATTCTTTTCGTCTATAGGGAGTAAGTCCGCTGCCATACAGATAACACTTCCGTTTCCGATTTCCACGTTTAATGTTTCCAATCCACAAAAGGGTTCCTCTGTACGAACCGGGTCTAAAACATGGAAATTCTTGATTGCGGACTGCCCGGGCGAAGCTGCTTTTTTGATTTCAATGGGGGACAATACCCCGTTTTGATAAATCAGAAGGTCAATTTCTTTCTGGTCCTTATCCCGGTAATAAAAAACGGGAGGTTCTTTTCCGGCGTTCCAATAACTTTTATAAATCTCCGAGAACACGTAGCTTTCAAAAATAGCACCCGACATTGCCCCCTTTTCTAACGCTTCCGGGTTTCCCCACCGCAAAAGATAAGCCGCCAGGCCCGTATCCAGGAAATGGAGGAGCGGCATTTTTACAACGCGCTTTAAAGCATTGTTGTGGTATGGCTGTACAAGTGCAATGATGTGGGACGACACCAAAATTGACAGCCATTTCTTTGCTGTTGGCGCTGATATGCCTGCTGCGCCCGCCAATTCTTCATATACAACCGGTTTTGAAGTGTGTGCCGCAACGATTGTCATAAAATTGTAGAACTGCATTTCATCCGCGACCTGCGCCAAATCACGAATATCCCGCTGCAGATACGTATCAACATAGGAGCGGTAATATATTTCCCAATCAATTTTTTTATCTGCATAAATCTCTGGCATGGAACCTTTAAATATGCGCTGATAGATTTCGTTTAATCCGCGTGGTTTCGCGGCGGATAAACGGCTCATAAGGTGTTTGGCATCCGTCGAAAAGGGTTTACTCGGCGTACCGTAAATTTCCGCATCTGACAATCCTAATAGATTTATGATACCAACACGCCCTGCAAGGCTTTCGCTTACATTCTTCATAAGCCGGAAGACCTGGGAACCAGTGAGCCAGAAATCCCCCTTCTGTTTGGAATGGTCCACGCTCATTTTAATATATGGAAACAGTTCTGTTGCATACTGGATTTCATCAATCAGTACCGGCGGGGAGTACCTTTGCAGAAACAGGGCAGGGTCGCGTTTTGCGAGGTACCGCGCGTCAGGGTCGTCCAAAGTTACATATTTGCGTTTGATACCAGTTTCCATTTCTGTCTCCGCCAGTTTTTGCAGCAGGGTCGTTTTCCCGACCTGCCTTGGACCGGTTACCAGGAGTACCGGGAACATCTTTGATATTCGGATAATGCTGTCTTCGGCGGCTCTTTTGATATATGCCATGGCAATCCCTCCTTGAAATCAGTATGTGCTATATGGAATGAAATATTCTGGCTAAAGTAAATTGTGATTTTATTATAGACGGAGTTTTTGTTTCTGTCAACTGTGGCATTGGAAAATTGGGGAAGGGGTTATTCCTGGAGAATAATCAGAATTACAAAATGCGCACGGTGAAAGTTTATAATGGGGAATAAGAGCACGGGAGGGGATATCAGGGGGAGGAAGATTCGCAGAGGGCGACACTCTGCGAAAATTGGGAGGAAAGGAATATAAAAAAGAAAAGTGAAGTTTTGTATGTAAAAGCAAAGGTGTAAAATAGGAGGCGCTTTATGATGACGATAGCAGGTTTGATTATTAAGGATTTGGATGCACTCGGTTTAGGAAGATGGAGTGAAGCAAATTTGAAAAAACATCAATTGAAAGAGCTGGAGAAGATTAGGCAAAGTTATCAGGAGGGGGCAATCAATCGACGGGAATATAAAATGATGGCGAAGGATATTTTGAAGGTATGATTGGTATACAGTATTTTGATAAATGCTATAGGTTGTATTTCATTTTCGGCTGATTGGCACAGTTGGAAATAAGAGTATAGATTTAGGGATAAATAGAGGATATTTTTTTATAATGTGATTTAATGAAGAGGTTGTTTATATGGTTAAAAAAAAGAAAAAGTCAAATGATTTTAATAAGTGCTTTGTATGCAAAATAGTGATATTTTGTATATTGCTGTTTTGGCTGGATGAAATAATGGGAGTATGTACAGTATATGCAGCGGGGAATCCGGAAGTGCGAGATATAAACCTAAATCAAGAAGGGGAAATTGCAGGTCTTACTGACCCGAAACAGGCGTTGGGGGTGGATTCAGACTGGTCAGGCAATTATTTATATTTCGGAGAATATAAGCAAGGATGGTTTGCAGGGAAAGATTCTGTAAAATGGCGTGTTTTGGATGTAAATACAACGGAATATGGAAGAAAAGATGAGCCGACCATATTGTTGCTGTCCGATAAAGTTATAGGAAAGGTAGAGTTTAATTTTACTTCATATCAAGCGGAAGGGGAATACTATGTAGGTTCCGGAAACCCTCATTACGCAAATGAATACGCTTACAGTAATATCAGGAAATGGTTAAACAGTGAAGATTATGAAGCTTATGAAGAATCAAAATATTTCGAGGAAGGATTTTATGAAGGGGCATTCTCTTTGGGGGAGCAAAATGCTATTGCGCTAAGCATTAAAGGTGCTGACGAAGAAAATATGGGGTATCGCGATAACAGTGGTCTTTCGCAAAATGGAACATATGACAAGGTTTTTTTGCTAAGCATAAATGAAGTGCTTAATCCGTCATATGGCTTTCTTGCCGGAAGTGAACAAGACGATATAAAAACAACTAAACTGAAGGTAACTTCCTATGCAGGAAAGCATGGGGTGAAGGATAAAAACGACATTGCGGCGTGGTGGCTGCGCTCCGCAGTTCCCAATTCCAGCAATATTGTGTACTATATAAACAGCCAAGGAAAAACGGGAACAGCAAATGTCGGGGGTGGGTCTGGTATTGGTGTAGCACCGGCAATCAACTTGAAGTTATCTTCAATTGCATTTATATCCCAAAGCAGTAAGGGCAAAAATAGTAAGTTTGAAATGACATCCATACCGAAAGAAAATAACGAGTGGAAACTGACACTTTGGGGTGGAGATGGTTTTGCTGCATCCTGGGTAAAGGAAGAAGGAAAAACGGCAGTAATCCGTATTGATAATATTGGAACAGCAAATGAAGGAGTAGAGTATAATCAACTGTCAGCAATGTTAGTAAATGACGAAGGAACGGTTTTGAGCTATGGAAAAGTCAAAAAGAAGGCTGAAGTTGGGGAAGTGGAAATAAAGATACCAAAAGAGATGCCGATTGGTACATATGCGCTAAAGATTTTTGCGGAGAGTGTAAATGGAAAGGAGTACACAGATTTTGTTAGCAACATGGTAGAATTTACGGTGCAAGTTTTGGATGCGGGAATTGCAAGAAGAACCCCAACGCCGATTCCAACACCGACTTTAACCCCGACTCCAACGCCAACGCCAACCTTGACTCCGACCCCAGAACCGACGCCGACCCCAGAACCGACACCAACCAAAGAGCCAACGCCAACTCCGGAACCAACACCACCCCCGGAGCCGACAGCAACGCCAGAGCCGACTTCGACCCCAACGCCAGAACCAACGCCAACTTTGGTTCCGGAGCAAACCCCAACCATGGAAGCAGCACCAAGTGTTGAGGTGGTTCCAACATCAGGGGCTGAGCCAACATCATGGACGGGCGCTACAGAGGCAGTGGAAACTGTACAGCGGATGGAAACAGACAATAGGCATAAAGAAGATGCGGAGTCCGATTTGGCAACCGATGCGAAGTCGAGTAAAGTAAGTGCTATAGTTATTATCTGTGCGTCGGCAGCTGCAGTTGCATTCGGTGTTGGAATAGGAATAAGTAGATTTAGCAAGAAGAATAGTGAAGATGATTAAGGAGATAACAAAATGAAAAGAAATACTAAAAAAAACTTACTCAAAGTTTTTTGGGAAAACCAAACGGGTGGAATTTCGGGATTATTATTAGTAGTAGTAATAATAATCGTTGTGTTGGCTTCGCTGGGAATAGGATTTGGACTTGGAAAGGGAACAGGTAAGGGTGTGGGAAATGGTGAGGGTGAGAGTCAGGGTCAGGAGTATATCCCGGACGGTGAAAAAGATGAGGTTGTGGATAATGTAATTCCGTCTGATTTTCCAACAGTTACACTTGCGCCGAAGGAGTTTTCTGTTATTGTAGACAGGACTGAAATTTTATTTGACAATGAGAAATTTAGCAATGCGCAAAGCTTAATTGATGTTATACAGAAAAAAGTGGAAGCAGGAGATAGTATCTTAATTATTTTGCATGATGAAAATGCAATAGCGGATACATTAGAGGATGTGAAGAATGCGCTGGATAGAAATAAAATTTTGTGGGTGACACCGACTCCGGTATTGAAAGAATAAATGAAAGCAGAAAATGAGCGAATATTTGACAGGGATATTCTGAATGGCAGAGGAAAAATTGTCGTAACTGAAAAATTAGTGAAATAAAAAGAATGATGTGAAAAGAACCTGGAGGATTTGCGATGGTACAGTGACACAATAAGAAAAAAGAGGACAGGAAAATCCAATTAGGAGAAATTTGGGTGAAATTGTCGCGTAAAAGATACAAATTCCCATTTTTATAGAAAGCGAGGAGTAATTTAATATGTTTAAGAAAGTTTTGAATATCGCATATAATAATATGACAGAGATTGATAAAGCCATTATTTTTGTTGGAGTAATTTCGCTTGCCTTTATATTCTTCCTGGCGGCAATCAAGATTTTTGGGCGTGGTAAAATGAATAATTCTCTTATGAAAGCCTGTTTGAAATTAAGTTCACTTTATCAATATGGAATTGAAGCTTGTCCATTATTAGGGACTCTTGGCACCGTTGTTTCTCTCATTGCAAATTCAATCAATACATCAGAATTGCAAAATAGTTTTTTATATGCTTTAACCTCAACTCTATGGGGGTTGATTATGGCACTTATTTGTAAGGCGTTTGAAAGTGTATTCGAATTAAATGGTTATTTTGAAACTAAGGTGGAGGAAGAATCGTGCAGATAAAAAATAAGGGGAAATCGTAATGAAAAAGAAGAGTATGATGAGAAAAATTGTAAATTTATCACCGCTCGTTGACGTTTTTATGATAGTCATTTTTTGGTATATTATGTTTAGCAATCAAAATTTGCAAAACCAGGAGGCGAATTCGCAAATTGTAATTGAGGGATTACAGCAAGAAGTTAAAGGGTTGGAGGAGAATCTGGAAAAAACAGAAGTCGCAAAAGGAGCTTCAGACGAGTATATAGAAGAATTGCTAGAGGAATTAAAGCGTTTAAAAGAGGAATTGACAGAAATAGAAGGGAATGCGGCAGTTTTAACAACGGAAAATGAAAAGTTGGCAGCTTTATTGGAGCAAGAAGGGCAATACTTAGTATTGCAGTTAACCGGAGGAGTTGAAAAGTTACGAATTCTTGAGGTTACATATGAGGGAAACTTAGAGCGGATTACGTTTACAGATGATGAATTACAAACAATGCAGAATAATCTTGAAGTTATGGTTTTGAAATATTTAGAAAATAACACGCGGTTGAGTGTCCTTTTTCTATATTCGGGCAATAATTCATTTGCGAAGGATGTTTCGGCGATTGGTGGGGTGTTGGAGAAGATACAAAAAGAAAATTATTTTGTGTACACAAAGATGAACTTGACTAAATCGGGAATATGATTGATGGAAAATGATAAACGGAGGGTTGGAATTCTATTAAAGTAGTGGAGAGGAACGATGCGGGGGTGCGGACAAATTTTTGCTCTGGTTGCATAACCAGACCAGAAATTTGCCGCCCCCCCCCTTTTCGCATTTTTTCATTTTAATTATTCCGTCTTAAAACATAACAGACACCTGTCACGTTCCTTATGTTATCATTACCACACCATAAACAGCAAAGGAGCACAGCCGTCATGACCAACAAAGCCAAAAGAACAAACCAAAAACCAGCCAAAACCGCCCTGGCTCATCCTCTCTTTCCCAACATCTTAAAGGCGCTTCACCAATTCTAGCAGGGCGACCCGTCCAGTGCATTGAATCCGATTGCGGAGGAAGGGACACACGAGGAATTGATGGAGAAAAATGGTCGTTATGCAAAGATGTTCCGTCTGCAGGCGAAGAATTATCAGGAATCGAACGGAGGTGGGTTGTATGCAGGATAAGAAAACAAAAAACAGGAAGTACAAGGAACTGGGAGAGGGGAAATTGGAAGAAATAAATCCGAAGAATTCCCGAAAAGCAGGTTCAAAAAAGATGCGCGTGGAAAGGTTGTGAAAATGGATTTGATGTGTTATGATTGTGATACTTACTACGATAATTTTGTGGTGGCGGCAGCGCAGCTTGAGGAAATATTGCGTTGACCGGATTGAGAATGTTATGATGCATGGCAGGAAGGAGGGCGAGGCGCAGAAAGTGGCGATTGCGCGGCTGTCCGCCAGGAAGGAACAGATGCGGCTTGCAATTTTGGATGAGCCGTCCAGTGTGCTTGACCCGTGCGCGGAGTATGAGCGGAATAAAAATATTATGGAGCGTGTAGGGGATGCCACAAAGAAAGGTGGTGATAAATCATGAATATACTTGTAATTGATGCCCAGGGCGGAGGTATCGGAAAGCAGCTTGTCTCCGCGTTAAAGTCAAATTTTCCGGCAGCCCGCATCGTGGCGGTCGGGACGAATACCATTGCGACCACCGCCATGCTCAAAGCCGGGGCGGACGATGCGGCAACGGGTGAAAATGCCGTTGTGGTTAACAGCAGGCGGGCGGATGTGATTGCCGGACCTGTCGGCATTGTGATTGCAGATGCCCTGCTCGGTGAAGTTACGCCGTTGATGGCGAAGGCTGTTGCGCAGAGCAATGCCAGGCGAATCCTGATACCAATCAACCACTGCGATAATATTGTAGTCGGCGTGGGTGATTTGAATATCGGTAAGCTGATTCGGGACGTGGTGGAAGAAATTGGAAAATTGCAGAAGTGTTAAACGAGATTTTCCGCGCCGGAATTTTTGCATCTGCGCATATTGATTTTTTGCCTGCCTTGTTGTATAATATCCCGGGCAGCACGAAGCTGCCTTGGTCAGCGCAGAAGCGTTGAGGATTGGATTTCGGAAAATATTTGCTGGAACGTATGCTTAGAAAGCACACAATTTCCCAGAAGGGAAGCGGTGTGCTTTTTTTTGGTGTGTGGAAGCATGAATGGAAGCTGTCCGCCCGCAGGTATCAAAGAAATCCGGGATTCCTGAACCGAATACAATACCACAAGAAAGGATAATACAAAGATGAATATGAAAAAGCTTTCCGCATGGCTTTTGTCCGCTATGGTGCTGTTTTCGCTTTGCTCCTGCGGAAACGAACCCGCCACATCGGGGGAGCGTGACAGCGTAGTGATTGCCATTGGCTCCGAACCGGAAACACTTGACCCGACAAAGGGTTGGGGGCATGGGAATTCTCCTATTGTGCAGAGCACGCTTGTAAAGTACACCGCCAATCTGACGTTTGAAAATGACCTCGCAACCAGTTATGAGCTTTCGGAGGATGCCCTGACCTGGACTTTTACCATCCGCGATGATGTGACCTTTACCGACGGGGAAAAGCTGACTGCATCGGATGTTGCCTTCACGCTGGAAACTGCAAAAGCGGCGCGGGGCTCCGTTGACCTTACATACATGGAAAGTGCCGTGGCGCAGGATGATACCACGGTTGTTGTTACCTTGTCAAAGCCCACTTCCATCTTCCTGAACACGCTTGCATCCGTTGGCATTGTTCCGCAGCACGCTTACTGTGAGGATTATGGAATGCACCCGATTGGTTCTGGCCCTTACAAGTTTGTCGAGTGGAAAGCGCAGGAGCAAATTATATTCACTGCCAATGAAGATTATTACGGCGGCGTTCCTGCGATTAAGAATGTAACAGTTGTATTCATGTCCGAAGATGCCGCGCTGGCCGCCGTTTTGGCGGGGGAAGTCGATGTTGCCTATTCTAGTGCAACCCTTGGCACAACAGAGGTTCCCGGTTACCATGTAAAGGCAATCACCTCCGCGGACAACCGCGGCTTTACGCTCCCGCTTCTCCCGGATGAAGGCAGAACCACCGGAAGCGGCGCGCCAATTGGCAATGATGTAACCTGCAATATCGAAATCCGCCAGGCAATCGCGTATGCAATCGACCGCCAACAGGTTGCCGACATTGTTTTGAATGGGTTTGCCAGACCCGCATACTCGGAAAATGATGGTATGCCATGGAACAATCCGGAAGTTGCCATCAAAACCGATGCCGAATATGCCCGGAAACTGCTTGCGGATGCCGGGTGGGCGGATAGCGATGGCGACGGCATTGTGGAAAGAGATGGCCTGAGGGCTGAAATCAATTGCATCTATCCTTCCGGTGATTCGGTTCGTCAGGCGGTAGCGATGGCGGCGGCGGAACAGGTTAAGGAAGTTGGCATCCAAATCAATGTCGAAGGTGTCAGCTGGGATGAAATCACGAAGAGGATGTTTTCGGAAGCGGTTATGATGGGCTGGGGCAGCGCAATTCCGAATGAGACTTACTATCTGTATCGTTCCGAAGGTGCCCTGTTGGATGATTTCTATAATCCGGAGGGCTACATGAGCGATGTGACGGATGGTTACCTGAAAGCTGCCATGGAGGCGCTGACCGTAAAAGAGGCGAATGAGAACTGGCAGAAAGCCCAGTGGGATGGCAGCACCGGGACTGCCATGCGGGGCGAATGTCCCTGGGTATGGATTGTGAACCTTGACCATGTGACCTATGTCCGCGACGGCCTGTCCATCGGGGAACAGCCAATCCACGGGCATGGCCACGGTTTGCCGCTGATTCAGAATCTGCACGAGTGGAGATGGGTGGAATAATCCTGTGGGGGTGTTTTTATGAAAGGGACTTTAGGGCGGCTCGCCCGTATCTTTTTTACATACAGCGTCAAGGTCATTTCGCTGTTGCTGGCCGTGAGTGCAATATCGTTTGTGCTCATCAGCGCATCACCTGTTGACCCTGTGCAGCAGTATATCCTGGGGTTAGGAACCACAATCTCACCGGAGCAAAGAGCGGAAATGGAAGATTACTGGGGTGTGGATGAGCCGCCGCTTCAACGGTATTTTGGTTGGCTCTCTGAGCTTTTGCACGGGAATTTCGGCGAGTCTGCAATCTACCGAAGGCCGGTTGCGGACATCATCAGAGAGCGGTTTGCAAATTCGCTTGCGCTCATGTTGTGCGCATGGGTGTTATCCGCTGTGATTGGCTTCGGGCTTGGCTGTATTATGGGAATGTATCATGGCAGGTTGCCGGACGGGATACTCAAAAAAATTTGTTACATCTTAAGCGCAATACCGACGTTTTGGCTCGGGCTTGTGCTGTTGTTGGTGTTTTCCGTGCGGCTCCGATGGTTTCCCATTGGTTTTTCGAGCCCGATTGGGGTTCTTAACGAGAATGTTACTATATGGCAGAAGCTTCACCACCTGATATTGCCCGCATTTACGTTAAGCCTGATGTCTTTTGCCAACATTGCCCTGCACACCCGGCAAAAGCTTATCGACGTGCAGGGCAGCGAATATGTGCTGTTTGCTAAGGCGCGGGGGGAAGGGAAATGGACAATCCTGCGCCGCCACGGGGTGCGCAATATTCTACTTCCCGCACTGAGCCTGCAGTTTGCTTCCTTTGCCGAGTTGTTTGGAGACTCGGTTATGGCAGAAAATGTATTCAGCTATCCCGGGCTTGGCAGCGCGGTATCCGCGGCGGGGCTGAATTCGGATGTGCCGCTGCTGTTGGGCGTTACACTGTTTTCCGCGCTGTTTGTATGCACGGGCAATATGGTTGCAAATCTGCTTTATGGGGTTGTTGACCCGCAGATTCGGGAGGTGGGTGAATGAAACGATTCAATCGCCGCACCAAAGTTGTGGTACTGACGGCGGCTATGGCGGTTATACTGGCAGCAGTTTATACAGCCGGGATTTTCCTGCCCGGGGATGCCGTGGCGGGCAGCTTCCTGAATGCGAAAAAGCCGCCCTCCTGGGAGCAGCCGTTTGGCACGGATGCCCTGGGGCGCGACCTGCTGATGCGGACACTGAAAGGGCTTGCGGTCAGCATGACCATAGGGCTTGCAGCATCGCTAATCAGTGCGCTCATTGCTGTTTTTGTCAGTCTTGCTGCCGCTGCCGGTTCAAAGCGGCTGGATGCCTTTGTTAACTGGGTGATTGATTTGGTGATGAGTGTGCCCCATACCATCCTTGTCATTCTCATTTCTTTTGCTATGGGCAGAGGGGTGAGGGGGCTTTTGGCTGGCATTGCCGCAACGCACTGGTGCAGCCTGGCACGGCTGCTCAGAGCCGAGGTTCTGCAGCTTCGCTCACAGCAGTATATTGCGGTATCGCGCAAGCTTGGGAAGACAAGTGGTTGGATTTTTGCCCATCATCTGCTGCCGCATCTGATACCGCAGTTTTTTGTGGGGCTGCTTCTTTTGTTTCCCCATGCGGTTCTGCACGAAGCATCGGTGTCCTTTCTTGGCTTTGGCCTGCCCCCGGAACAGCCTGCGATTGGCATTATCCTGTCGGAAAGTATGCGGTATATTTCGGCGGGAATGTGGTGGCAGGCGGTTCTGCCCGGTCTTACGCTGGTGCTGATTGTTCTGTTGGTTGACCGGCTTGGGGACAATCTGCGGATGGTTCTTGACCCACATAGCGCACAGGAATAAGGAGAACGCGATGAATGAGAAAAAAGACATTTTATTGGAAATACATAATCTGTCCGTTTCTTTTTGCATGTATCATCATGGATTGGAGCAAAGGGATTTGCAAGTGATTTCAGACCTGCACCTGAACGTAGCCGCCGGTGAGATTGTTGCGGTTGCCGGTTCCTCCGGCTCCGGAAAAAGCCTGTTGGCTTCTGCGATTCTGGGGATTTTACCGGGCAATGCCACGGTGCGGGGGCAGCTGTATTACAAAGGAAAGGAGCTGACCAAAGAGCGCCAGGGGCAGCTTCGCGGAAGTGAGATTGCACTTGTTCCTCAGTCGGTCACCTATCTTGACCCACGGATGAAAGTAGGCGCGCAGGCCGTTGGACATAAGCGGCCGTATCCAACCGGGAAGCTTAGAAGCCTTTTCCAACGTCTTTGCCTGCCGGAAAAAACAGAACGGCTTTATCCGTTTCAGCTCTCCGGCGGTATGGCAAGGCGCGTATTGGTATCCACCGCGTTGATTACGGATGCACAGCTTGTGATTGCGGACGAGCCGACACCGGGGATGGGGTTGGGGCAGGCAATGGAAGCGCTTGGGATGTTCCGGGAAATGGCAAAGGATGGGAAAGCGGTCATTCTGATTACCCATGACATTGATTTGGCTTTTGAATTTGCCGACCGCGTTGCCGTGTTCTATGCGGGCACCACGGTGGAAATTGCGCCTGCGTCCGATTTTAAAAGGGGGGCGGATGCGTTGCGCCATCCTTATTCCAAAGCCTTGTGGAAAGCCCTGCCGCAAAATGGTTTTCAGCCAATCGGGGGATTCCAGCCCTACGCCGGAAATCTCCCCAAGGGGTGTTTGTTTGCCCCGCGCTGTCCGCACAAAACCGCAAAGTGCGAGGACAGTGTGCCGGCAATAAAAGAGGTGCGGGGCGGGGAAGTGAGGTGCCACCATGCCACTTGAAGCAAGGAATATTTCTTTTCGGTATCATAAAAGACAACCGTGGGTTCTGGAAAACCGGAGTCTGTCACTTTGCCGGGGGGAACGGCTTGCTTTGCTTGCGCCAAGCGGTTATGGGAAGACGACATTGGCATTGCTGCTTTCTGGTTACCTGAAACCGACAAAAGGTCAGATTTTGCTGGATGAGAAACCTCTGCCACAAAAAGGCGTTTGCCCTGTTCAGCTTATTTATCAGCATCCGGAGAAAGCAATGAACCCGCGGTGGAGGCTGAAGCGTGTGTTGGAGGAAAGTGGGGGGATGCAACAGAATATCCTGGATGCTTTCGGCATTGAACATGCGTGGCTGAACCGTTTTCCGGGGGAACTCTCCGGTGGTGAGCTGCAAAGATTTTGTGTGGCAAGAGCCCTTTTGAGCGGGGCGGATTATTTGATTTGTGATGAAATCAGCACGATGCTTGATGTCATTACGCAGGCGCAGATATGGAAGGTAATTCTGGAAGAAGGGGAAAAACGCAACATGGGCATCCTTGCCGTTACGCACAATTGGCATCTGGCCAGAAGGATTGCAACAAGGATTGTGGACTTGCAGGTCAGTGAAGCATTGGCACGGCCTGCAAGCCCGGATGTTTATTTTCCGAGATAAGCGCAAATCATATGGACGCACGGTTCGATGCCGAGCGACGAATCAATACATAAATTGTAATTGTGCGGATTTCCCCAGGAAAGCCCGGAAATGCTCTTATAGTAAGCGGCTCTTGCCTCGTCGGAGCGCCGGATGCTGTTCTTTGCCTCCTGTTTGCTGTCGCCATACATTTCCATAACCTTTTTCACGCGGAATTCCTCCGGGGCATGGATGAATACTTTCACTACATTCTCGTAATCGCGCAGTACATGCGATTGGTGCGATTAGGGACGCAACAATCAGGAAAACATCTCTTAATATAGAAAGCGGAGCTGCTGCTTTTGCGTGTCCGATGGACTGCAGGAAAATGGAGCAGACCTTCTGCGCGCAGGTGAGCGTAATCAGGGAGAGGTAAATCCGCAGGCACAGGGAAGCAAACTGTGTGTATAAAAGAGCCTGCGACGGGTCACTGTCGGTTCCGAACAGCCGGATAAACAGGGAAGGTCCGGCTTCAAACAGCAAGGTACACACAAGGCAGATGCCCACTGTCCATCCTAAAATCAGCTTTAAGAGCTGCTTGACTCTTGTGTATTTCTGTGCGCCGTAATTGTAGCCGACAATCGGCTGCGCACCTGCGGCAATTCCGATGGCAATATTCAGTACAATCTGGAACAGCTTCATAATAACCACGAAGGCGGAGAGCGGGATATCCTCGCCATATTTGGAGAGCCCGCCGTATTTTACAAGAAGAACATTGTTGACAATCGTGATTACAACAATGGACAGCTGTGTCAGAAAGCTCGAGGTACCAAGCAACATTACTTTTTTGAGCAAAGTAAAATCGACATGGAAGCTGGACATGGAAAGCCGGAAAGTCTTGCTTTTTCTGAGGTAAAGCACGCAGATGATAAAGCTGACAAACTGGCCGAGGATGGTAGCGTATGCGGCACCCTTGATGCCCAAATCCAAGGCGAAAATGGCAACCGGGTCGCCGATAATGTTGAGTATCGCGCCGACAAGCATGGCTCCCATAGCATAGCCCGGGCTGCCGTCTGCACGGATAATGGAGGCGAGTGTGTTCTGTACGAGCGCCAGCGGCATCATCATATAAATGATAAAGCCATAATCCCTGGCGAGCCCCACGTTGGCATCGGTTGCTCCGATTAGGCGAAGCAGGTTTTCGCCGCCAAGGTAGGCGATGGCGATAATGACAATGCCAGAGAGGAAGGAAAAGAGGATGCTGTTGCCGACGCTGCGGTGGATATCTTTTGTCTCATTCCTTCCGAGGGAAACGCTGAGCGCAGCCGCTGCGCCATCCCCGAAAAACAGCGATGCGCCCCAGCCGATGACCGTGATGGGGAAAATAACGCCCGTGTCCGCATTTCCCAGATAGCCGACACCGTTTCCGACGAAAATCTGGTCCACAATGTTGTACAGGCAGGAAATAATAAGCGAACAGATGCACGGAATTGCAAATTTCCGCAGCAGTGTTCCGACCTTTTCCGTGCCGAGATATGTGTTGCTTTGCATGATTGAAAAACCTCCTGTTTTGCTGATTTTAGACAAACAAAAAACACATGCCGGGGCATGTGTGGGCTTGGGTTCCGACCAACACATGCGTTATCTGTACCGTAATCAGATTTACGCGCGTAAGCGCTACATGTGTCGTTGAATGTCTGTTAAGTTTTGGTGCGCGGTGGAGATAATAATGCAGAAAATATGGCTTTGCATTTTATTTTCCTGCCGCGTTTTTTGTTTGCCTGCCTATTTTATCACAAATAAAAATGAAAAATCAAATGGTATTTTTTCACAAAAATATGGGGAGTGGAAGGAGGGGAGTGTGGTAAATATTATAAGGCAAAAAATCCATTGTTTTTTACCTTGCCTTCCAGGATTGTTTCCTTTCGGTTGATTTTATTTCGTATAGTATCGTTTGCTTCGCTTGCCTTTTTATTTCCTGGAAGGTTATAATATTTTCAGCAGGGAGGTGTGCGATGAATAATTTAAATTTTGCTGACAATGTATCGCAGCTGCGCCGCGCACGCGGTATTACACAGGAAACGTTGGCGGATTTCGTCGGTGTGACAAAGGCATCCGTTTCCAAATGGGAGACCGGGCAGAGCCTGCCGGATATAGCGACGCTGCTTTTATTGGCAGCTTATTATGATGTGACGTTAGATGAATTGCTGGGTTACCGCCCGGAGCTTTCCGGGGAGCAGATACGAAAGCTTTACCATGGGCTTGCAGAAGATTTTGCGAAGAAACCGTTTGAGAAGGTTTTTGCCCGGTCGCAGGAGCTTGTAAAAAGCTATTATTCCTGTTACCGTTTCCTGCTGCAAATCGCTTTGCTCTGGCTTAACCATTATATGCTGGCTGCCCCGGAACGACAGGTGCAGGTTTTGGAAGAAATTGTAAACCTCTGTGTCCGGATTTATGAGAATTCCGTGGACAACGGTCTGTGCAGCGATGCGATTGTATTGGAGGCGCTTGTGAAGCAGCAGCAGGGGAAATACGCGGATGTAATTGCGACAATGGAAGAAGTCTGTAATCCGTACCGCTTTGCCAGAAATGCGGATTCCCTGCTGTTTCAGGCATACATGCAGGCGGGGGAGGTGGAAAAGGCGGATGCGCGCATGCAGCTTTATATTTTTGAGGCAGCGCTTGCCATGTTAAACGGTGTGGGGAATTATCTGCTTGTGCATGGCCGGGAACTGGAAAAGTGTGAGCAGATGATTGCCAGGACAGATGCCATGCTAGAGCAGGGAAGTTTGGAGCAGATACATCCAAATGCCGCCGCACAGTTTCATTATAATGCTGCCACCATATATTGTACGCACGGAAAGCTGGCAGAAGGTGCCGCGCGCCTGCGGCGGTTTGCGCAGATTATAAGGCGGATGAAGGAGAACGGGATGCGGCTCTGCGGTGATGTGCTGCTTGACCGGCTCGACGAATGGTTTGAGGGAAATGAGCTCGGGGCGAAGGCTGTCCGGGATAGTGCGGTAATTATGGACAGCGCGCAGCAGGCACTGGAAAACCCGGTGTTTTCATGCCTGTCACCACAGGAACGGAAGGAAATCCTTGCGGAACTCTAAAAACAGTATGTGCCCGTACAGTACCCTAAGTGGGATTTTTAGGAGCGAAGCGGAGAAAAATTCCACTGCCGGATATGGGTGCTGGAAGGGGACATACGGAACTAAAAATAGGAGAAAAAAAATTTATGGATAATATCAAAGATTTTTTACCATTTTTAATCCCGCTTGTCATTGTACAGTTCGCTCTTTTGGCATACACAATACATCATATTCTGTCACATGACAGTTACCAGCGCGGAAGCCGGGGGCTGTGGCTTGCAGTCGCCATTATCGGAATGCAGTTCTGGGGACCGATTCTGTATTTTGCACTCGGAAAACAGGGGGAGAATTAAATGCTGGAATTATCGCATGTATCAAAACGCTTCGGCGCGCGCACCGTGGTCGATGACGTAAGTCTCTTCGTGCCAGATGACACGATATTCGGCTTCGTCGGGGAAAACGGGGCGGGCAAGACTACGACAATGAAAATGGTTCTTGGTCTGCTGCGCGCGGATTCGGGCGAAATCCGGGTGGATGGTACGCCCGTCTGTTTCGGAAAGAGCCATACAAACCGTCTGGTTGGCTATCTGCCGGATGTGCCGGAATTTTACGGATTTCTGACCCCGGAGGAATATCTGCTTTTGTGCGGAGAAATTTCCGGTGTTTCAAATAAAGAGGGAAAAAGAAGGGCGGAGGAACTGCTGGAGCTTGTGGGGCTTTCGCAGACGAAACAGCGCATTCATGGTTTTTCAAGAGGAATGAAGCAGAGGCTTGGAATCGCGCAGGCGCTGTTTGGGAATCCGCGGCTTTTAATTTGCGATGAACCAACCTCGGCGCTCGACCCGGCAGGGCGCAGGGAAATTCTGGAGCTTTTGCATTCCCTCAAAGGGCGCACGGCAGTGCTTTTTTCAACCCATATTCTTTCGGACGTGGAGCGAATCTGTGATGAGTGTGCTATGCTGCACGCCGGGCGGCTGATAAAGCAGGGACCGCTCTCGGAATTCCGTGAAAGTGGGGCAAAGGGCTTCGTGGTAGAATTTTTGGGTGCAGAAGATGCAGGGGAATTTGCAGAATTATTGCCCGGGGGAATCCGCAGGGATGCGTTGACGCTTGAATATACGCAGGGCAGGGAAGGAATGCAGAAAGCAGTGGAATTACTCGCCGGAAAACCATTTGCCCTGCGGCGCATCGAACAGAAGGAGCGGACGCTGGAAGAAATGTTCTTTGGCCTTGTAGAAGCCGAAGAAAAATAGGAGGGGTACCCGGAGAAATTTTGGGAGAGAAGCGGACAAAATTACTCCGCGGATAGGGGTATCTGGAAGGCGTATACGGAACTTAAAAAACAGTATACGCCTTACGGATACCCGGAGAAATTTTGGGAGAGAAGCGGACAAAATTACTCCGCGGATAGGGGTATCTGGAAGGCGTATACGGAACTTAAAATAGGAGGAAACGCATATGAAATCTGGTTTTCTGGCATTTACGAAAAAAGAGTGGAGGGAACTTTGGCGGGGCGGAAAACTGTTCATCCTTCTTGCTATATTTGTACTGTTTGGGATTATGAACCCGGCGATTGCGAAGCTGACTCCCTGGCTGATGGAGCAGATGGCGGACGAGCTGGCGGGAAGCGGTCTGACCGTTTCCGCGATGAGCGTGGACGCATCCACCTCATGGGCGCAGTTCTTTAAAAATGCGCCCATGGCAGTGTTGCTGTTTCTTGTTTTATTTGCCGGATGCCTGACGAACGAATGCCGCAGGAGAACGCTGATTCCGCTTTTGACAAGAGGGCTTTCAAGACACAGTGTCATCGCCGCAAAGGCAGTGGTTATGGCGGCTGTGTGGACGGTGGGATACTGGCTGTGCTTTGCCATTACACTTGGCTATAATATGTATTTTTGGGGGGATGGGGAAATGGCGCGCACTGCCCTGGCAGCAACATTCTTCTATCTGTTCGGGCTTTGGATGATTGCTATGCTGCTCGCATTTTCCGTGCCCGCAAAAAGTGGAACAAGCGTGCTTGCATGGCTTGTACTGCTCGTCGCAGTCTGTTATATCGCCGGGATGCTGCCGGGAGTTGCGCAGTGGCTTCCGACGGGTCTGTTGTCCGCCGGGGCGCTTGCCGCCGGACAGGGAAAAGCAGACGAATTTGTGCGCGCTGCCGTGGCTGCGGGAATCACAGGAATTGCAGGGTATGGCGCGGCGGTGGCTGGGTTTTTGCGGAAGCGGATTTAATGGATATGTTCTTTCCCGTTTTATACTTTCTGCATCATCAGATGAATAATTTCCTTATCCGTTTCCCGCATCCCTTCCCTCGCAAGCTCCCCGACATTGCGGATGGTATTTTCAACCCCTTTTGTAACAATGCCGTCCCCGTCATAAAACTGGCTGCCGTGCAGATACATCTGCATTCCGAGCAGCCCGGCTTCCACGGAGGAAGCAATTTTTGCGGCGCAGCTTGCCTTTGCGCCGTCGCAGATAACGCCGGAATTGATGGCGATGGCATTGACAATCGTATGGGAAATTTCGCGGTAGCGCCCGCCATACAGGTAGGTGATGCCTGCGCCCGCGCCACAGCCTGCGCTTGTTGCGCCGCAGTAGGCGGAAAGCCTGCCGATTCCCGTCTTTAAGTGGATTGTGACAAGATTTGCTACAATCAGTGCGCGGTAGAGCATGTCCTCCGATACGTTCAGCTCCTTTGCGTATACAATCACCGGAAGGGAGGCGGTCATGCCCTGGTTGCCGCTGCCGGAATTGATGACAACCGGGAGTTCGCAGCCGTTCATGCGGGCATCGGAGCCTGCGGCCGCGGTCGCTTTGGCGCGGTTTTGCACGCTGTCGCCGTAGGAGGCCAGAAGAATCCTTCCAATTTCGGCGCCGTAAGGATGGCGCAGCCCTTCCTCGGCAATCGCGGTATTGTAGGCAATCTGGCGCGCGATAATATCGTGGACGAGGGAGAGGTCAACCGTGTCGGCAAAGTGGACAATATTTTCTACCGTGAGAAGACGGCGGTCGGTCTTGTATGTGCCATGCGCGTGGCTTGCAGCGGAAGCGGTGCTTTGCGTACTGTCCGAAGAAGTGCCATTTGCCGAACTGCCGTCCACGGAAGAAATACAATTTGCCGGACTGCTGTTCGCAGAAGAAATGCTATTCGCTGGACTGCCATCCGCGGAAGAAATGTCATTTGCCGGACTGCTGTCACCGGAAGAAGCACAATTTCCAGAACTGCCATCCACAGAATCTTCCTCCGTAAAATCCCGATATCCCACATCAAGCAGCGCTGTCTTGTCCTTCTCGATATATACCACATTTGTATGGTGCCCCGCAATTCGCGCAGTGGCAGAATGCCCCTTTGCAAAAACGCGCACTTCAATATCAAAAATACAGCCGGAATTGGACTCCGTCACCGTGCACGGCGTTTTTTCCAGATACTGCGTAATTTGCGCAATCTGTTCCGCTGTCACATCCGCAATTACTTCCAAATTCTTCCTGGCATTGCCCGCGATAATTCCGGCGGAGGCGGAGGCAGCAAGCCCCTTTAAGCCGCCCGTGTGCGGCACGATGACACTCTTTACATTCTTGACAATATTCCCGCTGACAAAAAGCTCCACCCTTTCCGGCAGGCAGCCAAGCGTGTCGCGCGCAATCGCCGCCGCGAGGGCAACGGCAATCGGTTCGGTGCAGCCCATTGCGGGCAGCAATTCTTCTTTTAGTATTTCAATGTACGAATCGTACAGCTCTTTCTCCATAAAAATCCCCTTTCCCGACATACGGTATTTTTCTACATTATAGCCGAATTTTCGCGTGTTGTAAAGGTGCGGAAGCGGGAAGGCAGAAATACCTTAACATTTGTGCTGAAAAAGGGAGTCGAATCTGTGCAAACCCATTGACGAAATGGTGATTTTATGTTATACTATACAAGTGGTGAAATAGCAAAACGGCGAGTTTTTCATTCGGGTTCTTTAATGGAAAAATCGTGATTTTCTTCTATGATTCATGTTTTCCGAATGGAAATACTCTGAAAATATCAATGGCATAATTTTTGTGATAAGTGTTTCCTTTCCTGTTATTTTTTTAATTTTATTATGGATTTTTGCGGTGGGCTTACAGGGATTGGCTGTGCTTATCCGTACTGTTCTTTGGCAATCTTTTTAAGAAGTATTTTCGGGTGCGGTGAAATGTCATTCAATATCGGGAGGAAGAATGGATATGGAAAAGAGAAAAACAAGAGGACTCGGTATCCGGGCAAAAATTCTGATTCCGGCGAGCGTGGTAATCCTTTTTATGTGCGTCATTATGGGTACGAATTCGTATCTGCGGACGAAGGAAGGATTGGTTGCCATGGGCGTGGAGGAAGCGCAGATGGCGGCAACGGTTTCCACAAAAGTTATTGATGCGCAGCTTTTGGCAGGGCTGTCGCCAGAGAAACAGGGCAGTGAGGAATACAATACGCTGTTAACATTAATGTACGGTGTCAAACAGGATTGTGGGATTGAGTACATGTATACTTTATATACGGACGGGAATCTGGTATATTACGGGGTTGACGCGGACGAAGAAGGGGAGCGCAAAGACTTTGGCGATGTTTTTGAGGTGCCGTATGAGGAGTTAAAATCGGTTTTTGGCGGGAAAATGTATGTACAGGATTTTATCGATTCTACGGAGGACGGGGATTTGATTTCGGCATATATGCCGATTGTGGATGAAAACGGGAATGTCATTGCCATTGTCGGCTGTGATTACAATGCGGCGGGGGTTGTGGAGCGCCTGGACCTGGCATTGAAGCGGGTGCTGCAGATTTCGGGTATCTGTATGGTGATTGCCTGGTTTGTCCTTGATTTCACGGTGAGGAGAGTCATTAAGCGGCTGCGCATGGTGGATGGCAAAATTTACGAGCTGGTACATAATGAAGGTGACCTGACACAGACTCTGGATGTCCGTACAGGCGATGAGATGGAGCTGATTGCGGACAATGTCAATGCACTGCTTTCGCATATCCGGGAGATTATGCTCAACATTAACCAGAACGCGGAGCAGCTGAGAAAATCCTCCGGCATGGTATCAAGCCAGCTTTCCAAGGCCGGGGTGGAGGTTACCGATGTCTCCTCGGTGATGGAGGAGATGAGCGCGGCGATGGAAGAATCCAATGCTTCGCTGGACCAAATCAACGAGTCGATTAAGCAGATTTTCCAGTCGATAGAGAGCATTTACGCACAGGCGGAAGACGGGAGGAATTCTTCCGGGAGGATTTTAAAGGAAGCGGTTCAGGTCTATGACAGGGCAGTGAAGGAAAAACAGGATGCATCGGTACAGGTCGAAAGCATAGCATCCTCATTGCAGCAAAAAATTGAGAAATCAAAGGATGTAGAGAAAATCCGGACGCTTACAAAGAATATTATCAATATCACGGATGAGACAAATCTTTTGGCACTGAATGCGAGCATTGAAGCGGCAAGGGCGGGAGAATCCGGCAGAGGTTTTGCGGTGGTTGCGAACCAGATTGGGAAATTGGCGACCGATTCCGCGACGGATGCGGCAGAGATTCAGAAAGTAACCTCAGAAGTTATCCAGGCCGTGGATGAACTGGCAGCGGAGGCGGCGGAGATGCTCCGCTTCATGAATGAGACTGCGATAGGCGGCTTTGAGAAACTTTTGGAAACCAGTCAGAACTATCAGAGCAATGTCGGGAACATGAATGGGATGCTGCAGCATTTTGCAATGGAGAGTGAGCGGTTAAAAGAGAGTACACATGAGATTGGGGAAGCCCTGGAAAATGTGAAAGTCGCAGTGAATGAAAGCACATTGGGAGTAACGAACGTGACGGAAATGGCGTTAAGGCTGACGGGCAATGTCAATGATATCGGGAAGGAAGCGAACTCGAATTTGGATGTTGTTGACAAGCTGAACTATGAAGTGGGCAAATTTAAGCTGTAAGGCGGCTGTCTGCGGATTGGGAAGGATAAATGGAGGAAGCTTATGTTGGGAAAGAAGAAAGTGAATAACATGACTTCGCTTGCGGCGCTTTTGCTAGTGCTGGCAGGCACCGGGTGCGGTGGGGCGGTGGATGGTATTGCGCAGGATAATTTGCTGACTGGTATTTTAACACATGCGGAGCTGGAAAGGTCAGAGGGAAATATTGCAGAATCGCAGAAATCCGGGGAGGATGCTGCGAAGCCGGAAAAACCTGCAGCGGCAACGGTGTCCTATTCATATGACGGGACGGTTTTTGAATATGATGGAACCGCCTATGATATGTCGGAGAGGGATTTCATGATTAATGCAATTATGGAATGCATCCCGGTCGGGGAGTATATTGTCATTGACAGCCATACAGGACCGCACAATGCCATATATACTGTGTTTAATACGCAGACACGGGAATTCGAAAAGGATATCGAGGGGGTTTTGCTGACCTTTTATGATGACGATATCCATACGGCAGTTTATGCATTCTGGAATGATATCTGTGCGTATGACGGCACTGTTTTAGCCACTTTGGATATTGGGCAGTATGACATCATCCGGGATATTTCTTTTAGTGAAGACCATACGCAGTTAAAAGTGGCCATCTATGAAAATGGCACGGACGAACAGCAACAGCGCGTGGAGTTTTTACAGCTCCCTGATTTTCCAGATTAAATCGTCATACGCCATCCCGCGCGCGGTTGGCGTTGCCTGGATGATAACAATCATATTTTCGTCCGGGAATACATGGATGCGCTGTCCGCCGTAGCCGCGGCAGGCGTACCAGTCCGAACCAAGACAGAAGAGGTAGCCGTAGCCGGGAGAGGTTCCGGGAACGGGATTTTTAGAGCGGCAAACCGCATCGGCAAGATACGTTTCGGATACGATGCGCTGCCCGCAAAAGCTGCCGTCTGCAAGGCAGAGCCGCCCGATGGTAAGCATTTCCCTTGCAGTTAAATTGGAGGGTTTTTCCGATGCATCTTCCCCGTCACCGACACTGTAATATACGCCGCAGGGGCTTTTATACCAGCGGCCGCTGTGGATGCCGAGTGGAAGGTAAAGTTTGCGGTCAATAAAATCATAGAGGTCGCCGCAGGCTGCCTCAAGCACGGCGGCAAGCAGAATGACATCGAATTCCTTGTAATTATAGCGCATGCCGGGGATATCCGTGACCGTACAGTCTGCGATATGGGAGAGCCAGTTGTGGGAGCGGCGCATTTGTTCCATCATTGGACAATGATAGTGGATGCCGCCGTTCCAATAAATCCCGGAAGTCATTGTGAGAAGGTGCCGAACCGTAATAAGCGGATGCATCGGGTCGCGCCCCCCGCGAAACAGCGGCAGGTAATTTGCAATTGGAATATCAAGCCCTGGCAGCAGCCCTGTATCAAGCGCGATGCCCACCGCAAGAGAGAGGATACTTTTGGCGACGGAGCGCAGGACGTTGCGGCTTGTCGGCGTAAAGCTGTTGTAATAGTTTTCGGCTAAGGTCTGCCCGTCCTGCCAGACGAGGACGCTGTTAATCTGGCGGTAGCGGCGGCGTGTGATGTAGTCTGTGATTTCTTCGGATAATGTCATGAGTGTGTTCCTTTCCTGGTGATGTTTTTGGATTTTTTGTTGTTTTCGTCTGGCATATGGTTTCTGTTTTTTCTTCTTGGAACTTTTGCGTCTTTCATTCTTTAATTTTTCAGGTACTTCCCAATAACAGACTTTTCGCTTTTCCTCAGTTCATCCGGTGTGCCCTGCGCAATCACATTGCCGCCATCCGTTCCGCCGCCCGGTCCCATCTCAATGATATAATCGCAGTTTGACAGCACATAGGGGTCGTGTTCGGTAATAATAATCGAAGCGCCCTGCTGTACCAGCTCATCGAGGAGCTGCATCAGCCGCTCACTGTCAGAAAATGATAGTCCGGTTGTCGGCTCATCAAGGATATAAAGCGCGTCCTTTGTATTTTTCCCCTTGGCAAGTTCTTTTGCGAGCTTGATGCGTTGGCTCTCCCCGCCGGAAATGGTCGGTGTTGCCTGCCCAAGGCGGATGTAGCCCATGCCGACGCGCACAAGGATGCCAAGAAGATGGTCAATGTTCTTATCCTTATCACAGAAAAAATCCTTTGCCTCCTCCACGCTCATCTCCAATACATCACGGATGCTTTTGCCGTCCAGCAGTACCTCCATTGCTTCCGGAAGATAGCCGGAGCCGCCGCATTCTTCGCAGGCAATATCAATAAAGTTGCCGAAGCCGACGTGGTAATGAATGACGCCATCCCCCTTACAGCGGTGGCAGCCGCCCGCACTGTTGACCGAAAACATACCCGCCGTGTAGCCGCGCTGTTTTGCGGTTTCGGTCGCGGCAAACATTGCGCGGATGCGGTCAAAAATTCCAGTGTAAGTCGCAGGGCAGGAGGTGCGGCTGCGGCCAATCGGGCGTTGGTCGATGATGTAGCAGCGGCGGATGGCTTCTGCACCAGAAAGGGAAGGGGAAGTGCAAATCTGCCCTGCGTTGGAAAAACCCGTCGGACTTATATCAGACGCGTCTTGTTCCATGTCAGGTGATACAGCTTCTTTTCCGCCCTCCTCCCCTGTCACGCATTTGGACTTTAATATTTCCTTTAATTTCGGCACAAGGGTATCCGAAATCAAACTTGATTTTCCGCTGCCCGAAACGCCAGCAATCCCGACCATAATGCCAAGCGGAAGTTTTACGCCCACATCCTTTAAATTATGGATGTTTGCATGGGAAAGCGAGAGGCACTTTTCCTGACTAACCGGGCGGAAAGCGGTTTTTATTGGAAACCCCTTCTCCTTTGTCAGATACGGGGCAGTCCGGGAAGTCTTGCATTTTAAAAACTCTGCAAAGCCGCCCTCGTAAATTTTTACCCCGCCGCGGACTCCCGCATCGGGTCCGATATCAATGATATAGTCTGCCTCGCGCATAAAATTTTCGTCGTGCTCCACGGCAACTACGGTATTCCCGTTATCGACAAGACAGCGGATAATTCGGATGAGATTTTGCTTTTCTGTCTCGTGCAGCCCAATGGTTGGCTCGTCAAAAACAAAAATAATCGAGTCCATCTCCGTGATGATATATGAGGCAAGGAAAAGCCGCTGAATCTCGCCGCCGGAAAGAGTCGGAAGCGGGCGGGAGAGCGCGAGGTGGAACAGCCCTACCTCAATCATGCAGGAGAGCTTGCTGCAAATCTCAGTAAGCAGCGGGTTTGTGCTGTTGTCACAGGAGGAAAGGAATCCGTACAGGTCGCGGATGTACATATTTTCAAGCTCCGTGATGGTTTTTCCGTGGAAGGTAGTATGTGCTGCCTGCTCGCCGAGACCCGTCCCAAGGCATTTCGGGCAGGTGCGCTGTGCCATCATACCCTTCTGGCGCAGCAGGTGGGCAAGCCTGCCCGAAGTGGAGAGCGCGCCGTTTGTCAGCATCGTAATCCACGGAACCATCCCCGGAAATTTTGATTTTCCGCCATCCCCGTATTTTAGCAGGCGGAGCTGTTCTTCTGTCAAATCGCTAAGGCGGTGCTTCCATAAGTCAAAACCATATTTCGCGCCGAAATCGGACAGCATACTTCTTGTGGAACCGCGCCTGCCCAACTCGCACGCAACATCGCAGATGAATTGGGTTTTATCCATGAACAGCGCTTCTTCGCCGAGAAGGTTTGCAACACCTTTTCCGAGGCATTTCACGCACATGCCGCGCGCGGAACCGCGCTGGAACATGGAAATATCAAGCGGCAGTCCGTCATCATAGGCAGGGTCGCGCTTGCCGTAATTGGTGAATAAAGCGGCGAGCATGGAGCTGATTTTTATTCTTGTGCCGACCGTGCTGCGCGGGTTGGACTGGCGGATGATGCGCTGTTCGACGGCGACCGTCGGGGAAAGCCCGGTGATGGAATCAAAGCCCGGCTCGGTATCGACCATGAATTGCGTATCGGAAAACATAAGGTAGCGCCGTTTGCCCTCCTCGTAAAGTGTGTCGAATGCAAGGCTTGATTTGCCGCTGCCGGAAACCCCAGTAATGACCGTGAGTTTATGCTTTGGAATTGTGACATCGATGCCTTTTAAATTATGGATTCTTGCGTTTTTGATTTGGATGGAATTGCTTTTCATTGTATGTATCATCCAGTCATACCTGTAATAAGTGATTGGATTTTCCTTTCTCCCGGATATTTCCGGGCAGTGCTTCTCTTTGTCCGTGATAAAAAATGTCGGTATGATAATTATATAACATTGCGGGAAAACGCGCCGAACTTTTTTTATCATTTTAAGTTTTTCGGCGTTTCCCGGGTTTTATAATGGTTTTGGAGGGATTTGGACAGCAGTGGGATAACTTTTTAAAATAATTTACAGATGGCTTTTCTTGCGTTTCTTTGCTGACCATGATATTTTTAAAAACAGTGAAAAGGCATTTTTCTGGCAGGAGTTGATGCAGTGGGAATGGGATTGAACAAGGTGGGAATGGGTATTATGTGCCATAGCTAAGCCGGAGTATCGGCAGGGAACCAGGCAGCAAAAATTACGGGGTGAGAAATAATAAAAATTTAATAGAAATTACCCGGGAAATATGATATTATATTTGCCAATCAATACAAATGCCCATCCGGTCAGAAACAGAACCTGCGGACTGCTCGTTTCGCGCCAGACGGGGCACTGGAACGGAGGGATTGCGATGAAAGAAAAATGGAAAAAATTCCGCATGGGCGTGGCGGCGCAATGTGTCGGTATGCTTGTTTTGGGGATTGTGTTGGTGGCATGGCCAGGCATATCCGCGCTGACTGTATGCATGGTTCTTGGGGCAATCTGCATCCTGGCAGGGATTTATGAACTGGCACGGTATTTTAAACTGGGAGCCGCCGGGGTATTTTTCCGGTTTGACAGCCTATTTGGCATCTGCAGCATCCTGGCAGGTATCTTTTTGCTGCTGCATCCGTATGGAGCCGCAAAGCTTCTACCGATTGCAGCAGGGCTTTTTGTCCTGTCAAGGAGTATCCAGGACATTCAGACGGCGTTTGGAATGCGCAGCGCGCATGTTGCGTCCTGGTGGGCGGTTCTGGCAATCGGGCTCATTGATTTGGTATTTGCGGTTTTGCTGCTGGCAAACCCGTTTGGGGGAGCTGCGGCGCTGATGGTCTTTATCGGCATTGTTTTAATTATCAGCGGGCTCCGGCATGGCTATATGGTTTACTGCATTTCCAGGGCGGTGAAGGCGAGCCGGAACGATGATGTGATTGACGTGGAATGGAAATCACTTGACTGAGAAGGAATACCAAAAGCCAGAGAAGCGTTTTAAAAATTTTCATAGAAACCGTACCGTAGCTTTGCCTGCGGAATGTATGGAGATAAGGATGGAATACAGGATTGCAATCTGTGACGACAACCGGGCGGATATGGATTATGTCGCTTCGCTCGTGAAAGAATGGGCTGCTGCGGAGGGGATTGGGGTTTTCGTGGAAAGCTTCCCCTCCGCGGAGAGCTTTCTTTTTTGTTATGAGGATGACAAGAATTTTGACATCCTGTTGCTTGATGTCGAGATGGGGCGCATGAACGGTGTAGAGCTTGCGAAGAAAATCCGCCAGACAAACCGTGAAATGCAAATTGTTTTTATCACGGGCTACAATGATTATATTGCGGACGGGTACGATGTCGAGGCGCTGCACTATATTTTAAAACCTGTCCAAAAACAAAAGCTTGAGACCGTCCTTGTGCGCGCAGGGGAAAAATTAAAAAAGAATGAGGCGGCGCTGCTTTTTTCTTTGCCAGATGGCATGGTGCGGATTCCGCTCTACGAAATCCGTTTTATTGAGGTGCGCTCAAACTATGTTACAATCCATGCAGTGCAGGAGGTAACTGTGAAAATGACGCTGTCCGCATTGGAAAAAAAGCTGGATGAGGGCTTTTTCCGGGTGGGGCGTTCGTATATTGTGAATATGAAGTATATCCGCAAGATTATGAAGTCGGAGGTGGTTTTGGAGGGAGGGGTTAGCGTGCCGCTTGCAAGGGGGTACTATGAGCCGTTAAACCGGGCGTTTATCCGGTATTTTTGACTGGGTTGGGGCAATATCAGAGTGGTATTTTTCTAAAATTTTTCCAGCTATGATATGGTTATATAAAAGTGTTTCAAAAACAACATTGGAGATTACAACCATCCCGTCTTGTTCTGAAAACATCCCGAACATGATGCCAAGATGAATAATGGAATCCGACCGGACAAAGGGGATTTGTAAACCATCAAATAGGATTCCGGTAACTGCTTTGCGAAGTTCGTGGTTGTTTTCGATGTTTTTAATGATATCATCAAACAACGTATTATCATTTTTCAGCAGTTCTTTTTCCGCATCTGTCACATTTTCAACGCTCCATTCCCCGCGGATGTTTTCGTCCATCCATTTGCAGAGCCAACTGACCAGGAACGGGTAACCGCTGGTATAAAAATATATTTTTTCGGCAATCCGGTGCGTGTCCATTCTGGTGTCAGTATCAGCAGAATATTCTTCAAGCATCTGGGCAATTTCATCAACGGAAAAACTCATGTCAACCCGAAAATCCGCGGCAATATTCCACGGGCTGTTATATTTTTTTTCCGCGCCGGGAAGGAGCTTTAATTTCAGGTTTTTGACATCGTAAACCCCTGCCAGTATCACACTTTGAAAGGATGTATCCAACTGCTCCTGCATATCCAGATATTTGTTGCGGAGCATTCCGAGAAAGTTCAAAAAAACCTGGTTGTCGGAGCATTGGTCTACTTCATCAATCAAAAGAACTACACCCTTGCCGACATGGCTGCAAAGTCCGGTGATTTTATCGCCAAGGATATCAAAGGCTTTATCTGAAACAATGAGATTCTTCTTCGGCGCTTCATTCCAGGCATCAATAAGTTTTTGGTCTGCCTGTATTTGGATGAGGCGTTTTGCGACATTTTTCTGAAACATATTGACAAAAGATGTATTATTGTCAAAATTATTGCCATCCACACCCTCAAAGCTTAACCGGATGACCAGATACCGGTCGGATAAGTTTCGCTGTAAGGAGGAAAGCAGGGTAGTCTTGCCGAACTGGCGCGCCCGGTTAATGGTAAAATAGGAACCCTGTTCAATGTAGTCGCGGATGATTTGTTCTACCTTTTTGGATAAATCAACCATATAATGTTTTTCCGGGATGCACAAACCGGTAAGATTAAATCTTTTCATGGGATGACCATACCTTTCCCTGCGCTGTTTGGCTGTTTTTTGGTATCTGTTCCCTTATTTTAGCATAACAAACCGGATAAATCTATAAAATATTGCTTAATTTTACCGCCCCCCTATTTCGCACAGTACAGTTGACAGGAAAATCAAATCTGTTTATAATCGTTTTCATAACATAAAAGGCAGGCAATCCCTATGTCATTCTTTTCAAAACAAATCGACAAGCGCATTTCCGCATATCAGCAGGAACTGATTGCAACCCATTATGCGGAGGTGGAGAATATGTATAAAAAAATGCGTGGGTGGCGGCATGACTACCGCAACCACATCCAGACGATGAAGGCTTATGCGGCGGCGGGGGACTGGGTGGCAATCTGCGAGTATCTGGAGAAATTGGACACGGATTTGTCCAACGTGGATACCGTGGTGAAAACGGGAAATAAGATGGCGGATGCCATTATCAACAGCAAGATTTCCCTTGCGCGCTCAAAGAATATCCCGGTTAAGGCGGATGCCGACATCCCGGTGGCGCTGACGATTTCCGAGCTTGATTTGTGCGTGATTATCGGGAATCTCTTTGACAATGCGATTGAGGCTTCCCTCGCGCTTCCGGAAGACCAGCGGATGATACGCGTGTACATGGATATGAAAAACACGCAGCTTTATATGTCCTTTACCAATTTTACCGCCGGAAAGAAGCGCACAAAAAGCGGCGGGATTTTTAAGACAACGAAGGGGGAGGGGCATGGTTTCGGGTTAGTAAGGATTGATGAAATCGTTGCCCGCTACGGCGGTTACCTTTCCCGGAACAGCGAGGACGGGGCATTTACGACAGAGATTATGCTGCCACAGAAGGGCTAATGCCTCCATCCGGCAGGAAATATGAAGCGCACCTTTGCACCGCATAGCGGTCGTGTCTGCCGGAATCCCCCTGCTATTTTCTCATCCTTCCGTTCATCCCCCAAAAGAAACAATTCATCCCCCGGAACGAAAAGCTCCAAAATTCGTGCTAAGATACGGAATAAAGAAAACAATGTATGCCCTGGTCATTTCCACGGTGTGCAGGAAAGGGGTATTATGTGAAAACGGAAAGGGAATCTAAAGAGAAACCGGAAATAAAATCCGGAAGAAAATCAGAAATGGAATCCTTACAGAATACAGAAATAGAACCCGAAACTGGAGCGGCAAAAAAGAGCACACAAAAGCAAAAACCAGAACAAAAACCAGAACAAAAGCCAGAACCAGAACCAAAACAAAAACCCAAATATAATATGTGGCAGAATACCGCATATTATATCGCCTTTGCGTGGAAAGAGAAGGAAAAGAAAGTTATTTTCCTCAGTATACTTCTCGCATGTTTTGCTATTTTCAACCATCTGGTCAATCTCTATGTATCGCCGACCATCCTTTCGGTCGTTGAAAAAAGGGAACCCGTTCCAAAGCTACTGCTTACAATTTTTTGTTTTACCGGGGCAATGATGCTGTGTTCCGCGGTACTTGCCTACGTAAACACCAATCTGCCATATGGGAAAATAACCGTGCGCACCGCTGTCCTGGAGCATATCAACCGAAAGACGATGATGACCTCCTACCCGAACGTAAATGACGATGCGTTTATCAAATTAGTTGCAAAATGCCAGACGGTAACGAACGACAATATCTGTACAACGGAAGCGATTTGGGGAACGCTGTCGGGGCTTTTGCAGGATGGCGTATGCTTTATCCTCTGGCTATTGTTGTTGTCAAATGTAGACCTGCGGATGATTGCCGTGGTTTTCGTTACGTCTGTCATTGGTTATTTTGTGAATCGGTATGTGAGCGGTTATGAGTACCGTCACCGCGATGAACTGTCGGGGCATGAAAAACGTCTGTGGTATGTCAGCAGCCGGGCAGGGGATTACAGCGCGGCGAAGGACATCCGAATTTTCGGTATGCGGCCCTGGCTGGCGCAGTTGGGGGAACGGGCAATGGCGGCTTACATGGCGTTTCGCAACAGGGCGGAGGGTGTTTATGCCTGGGGGCGGATTGCAGATTTAATCCTTGCGTTTCTTCGCAACGGGATTGCTTATTTATACTTAATCCGGCTTGTGGTTCTGGGTGAAATTACAGCGGCACAGTTTTTGCTGTATTTTTCAGCGGTGGGTGGTTTTACAATGTGGGTGTGTGGTATTCTGGGGAACCTTGCCAGGCTGCACCAACAGTGCCTTGATATATCGACCGTGCGGGAATGTCTGGAATACCCGGAATGTTTTCGGTTTGAGGATGGGGAGCGCCTGAAACCTGATTCAAATGCGGATTATGAAATCCGTCTGGAAAATGTTTCATTCCGCTATCCGGGCGCAGAGAAGGAAACCCTCTCCAAGATTAACCTCACGCTGCACCCGGGCGAGAAGCTTGCCATTGTGGGTGTGAACGGGGCGGGGAAGACAACGCTCGTCCGGCTTATCTGCGGCATGTATGACCCGACCGAAGGGCGCGTGCTTTTGAACGGGCGGGATATCCGGGAATATAACCGGCGCGATTATTATGCCCTTTTTTCTGCGGTATTCCAGAATTTCAGCATTCTGGCGGGGAGCATTGCCGCCAACATCGCCCAGACGGAAGACGGGATTGATGGGGAGCGGGTGGAGAAATGTATAGAGGAGGCGGGGCTGAAAGAGAAGATAGAAGGCTTAAGCGGGCAGTATAACACGCTCCTGGACCGCAAAGTGTACGAGGAGGCGGTTGAGCTTTCCGGGGGCGAGATGCAGCGGCTGATGCTTGCGAGGGCGCTGTACAAGGGTGCCCCGGTGATTGTGCTGGACGAGCCGACCGCGGCGCTTGACCCGATTGCCGAATCATACCTGTACCAGAAATATAACGAAATGACAAAGGGGCGGCTTTCGGTGTATATTTCGCACCGGCTTGCTTCCACGCGGTTCTGCGACCGGATAATCTTATTGGAAGAAAACCGGATTGCGGAGGAAGGAACACATGAGGAATTGCTTGAGAAAAACGCAAGCTATGCAAAGCTGTTTGCGGTGCAGAGCAAGTATTACCAGGAGGGCAGCAAGGAAGCGCAAAAATTTGGAGAAATAACGAAATTTGAAAATTGTCCGGAAGAAATTTCCAGGAACGGTGAAAAGATGCTGAAATTTCGGAAGGTGATTTTGGGAATCCGGAAAGAAATGATGGTGTCTTGGAACAAGGCTCAGGGAATTCGGAAAAATCGGAAGATTCCGGGAGAGGGGGCGCGGACAAATGAAAGGCAAAGATAAAAACCAGCTCTCATGGAGAGAGGCTTTCCGGTTAAATGGAAGGGCATTCCGTCTGATTTACAAAAAGTATCCTCAAATGATATTTTCACGTTTTGTCAGCACTGTATGGGATGCGCTCACGCCATATATCAGTATTTACCTCTCGGCGCTTATTATCGGGGAGCTTGCCGGGGCAAGGGATGTGGAACGCCTGCGGGAACTGGTGCTTGTTACGCTTTGCGCGGAAGCATTGCTGGCGCTTGCGAATGCAATACTCATAAAATGGAAAAATTATGTCAACGCCGGGTCAAATTACAAATGGAAGAAGTTTTATGAAGAAAAGCTGTTGGATATGGATTTTATTGATGTTGACGACAGCAGGACACATGATTTGTATTATAAGATTGAGCAATTCCGCTACGGGGGTGGCTGGGGGCTGATGCGTGTGCTGTTGATTTTTGAAAAGTTGGTATCCGCGCTGTTTATCATCTTAGGCGGCATTGTGCTGACGGTCTCGCTTTTTACAAGCAGGGTACCAAAAGCTTCCGGCGCGTATATGCTGTTAAATCATCCATTCTTCCTTCTGGCGATGGTTGCCGTTATGTTCGCGACCATTTATCTGTCCCCTGCTTTAACAGCAAAGGCGGACAGATATTGGGTCAAAAATTCGGATGCCAGACAGGCGGGAAACAGGATATTTTGTTTTAAACTGGCTTTCATGACCTATAAGGGTGATTTGGCATCGGATGTGCGGATTTACCGCCAGGATAGGTTTATGGAAAAATATGATGGCGATAAAAGCGGAATCTTTTATTCCAATGGGTTGTTCGCGAAGTATGCGGCAAGGGCTGGAGGACTATATTATGCGGCATCGGCGGCGGTGTCCGTTGCGTTTATGGGGATTGCCTACGCGTTCGTCTGCTTAAAGGCATGGGCGGGTGCGTTTGCCATCGGGGAAGTGACGCAGTATATTGCTTCGATTACAAAGGTATCCGTCGGGGTATCCTCGCTGGTCGGGGCAATGGGAGATATCCGCAACAATGCCCCATTTTTGAAGGAAAATTTCCGCTTCCTCGATATCCCGAACACAATGTATCAGGGCAGCCTTACCGTAGAAAAAAGGAAAGACCGCGATTATGAGGTGGAATTTAAAAATGTTTCCTTCCGCTATCCGGGCAGCGATACCTGGGCGCTGAAAAATATCAATATGAAATTTCGTATTGGGCAGCGCCTTGCCGTGGTGGGGAGGAACGGGAGCGGGAAGACAACGTTTATTAAGCTGCTCTGCCGTCTCTACGACCCGACGGAGGGCGAGATTTTATTGAATGGAATCAATATCCGCAAATACAATTACCGGGATTATATGTCGATTTTTTCCGTGGTGTTTCAGGATTTCAGGCTTTTTGCTTTCCCGCTCGGGCAGAATGTCGCGGCGGGGATGGATTATGATAAGGAGCGTGCAGAGGATTGTCTGGTTAAGGCGGGGCTTGGCGGGAAGCTTAAGAGTATGCCGGAAGGGTTGGAAACCCATCTGTACAAGGATTTCAGTGACAATGGCGTAGATATCTCGGGCGGTGAGGCGCAGAAGATTGCCATTGCGCGTGCGCTGTATAAAAATTCGCCGTTTATTGTGCTGGACGAGCCGACCGCGGCGCTCGACCCGATTGCGGAGGCGGAGATTTACAGCAAGTTCAGTGAGATTGTGAAGGATAAGACAGCGATTTATATCAGCCACAGACTTTCGTCTTGCCGGTTCTGCGATGATATCGCGGTGTTTGACAAGGGTCAGATTGTGCAGCAGGGCAGCCACGAGAATCTGGTCGCGGATGTGGGCGGGAAGTATTATGAGCTGTGGCAGGCGCAGGCACAGTATTATACGTAAGGGGAAGTATGGAAAGGACTGCCGCGCGAAGGGAAAATGCATAAAATATGGTATCGGGTAAAGGTAAAAACGATGATATTTTGTGGGTTTTTCTTCGTGCGGCAGTCCTGGGATGTGGATATTATTCCATCAGGGAGGCTTCGACCTGGCGTTGTTTCTTCTCCAAAGCTTCGTCCAGACTAATCAGACCTAATTGGTATTCATTGATGTAATCGGTATATGGCGCCCAGATATATCCCAACTCGATAACTGCCTGGGAGTAAATCTCATGCATATCGCGGATGACCGGGAGCGAGGTATCATAAATACTTTCATGTGCCTCCAAATCTTCCCGCAAAAATATGCTGGTCGGGCTGTTATATGTACGGATTCCTCCGGTGACCAAAGCTTCCAGATATGCAAGCGCGGCTTCCTTCTGCCTGCCATAAGGATTGAGCAATGCGAAGGCAAGCCCTGCCGACAATTTTTCGGAAGGGTCGGCAAGCACCGGTACCGGCATCGCACGCCAACCCGCAAGCTGCTCATTTATCTCTTCCTCCCCTATAAAATCATAGGAAAGCAGGCTTTTATCATAGTCCGTCTTGAATATGACCCGTGTTTTGTCATATTCGTGGGCATCTTTGATGTCCCCGAGAAAATTCGACCCATAATCCTGCGCAAGCACATGGAAAAGGGGGTGGAACGGTGTCTCGCTGTTGATATCCCAACCCGTCCAGAGCTTCTCGGCAAGCCATCGGTATAAATCTGTAAAATAATCCACTTTTTTGTTTGCAAAATCGTTATAATTGAGGTCGTAGCGGCTGTCACATAGAAAGATAAAAGAAAGTGCATTGCTGTAATACCGGTATTCTCCGGTATTCCCCTGAAGCCGCTCCAATGTCTGCAAATAGTGTTCTGCCGTTCCCAGGTCTTCCGGCGACAACCCGAATTTCTCCATATTTTCTTCTACATACCATGTCATATCCGTGCCGATATCGAGCGGCAGCATCCAGATATCCCCGTTCTCTGCTTTTGCTGCCTGCTGTGCGGAAGCAAGACAGCTTTCCAGATACCCACAGATGATATCCGAACCCTGCAGGCTTTCATAAATTCCCAAATCCCGGCATTGCCGCGCAAAAATACTGCTCGTTCCAAGCAAATAAATATCAACATCGCTATTCCCTGCCATTAATTCTGTTACAATCGACTCGTAATCCAACGGCATATCAACGAGCTTTGTCTTCATCCCGGTAAGATTTCTGATCTCACCCGTCTTAAGGCTTCGATAAACATTTGCATAGCCGCTGACGACGATTGTTTCATCACGTACTGATTTTTGGGGTTCTCCTGCTGTTTCTGCGTCCGAAGGCTGTTCTTGCGCAAAAATCTCAAGCCCACCATCTTCCGTGACAAAAGCAGTCTGAATCAATGCCCGTTCTCCCAGATCATACAAAAAAACATTCCCACGGTAAAACTGCAGGTCGTTCCCAAACATTGTATAAGCCTGCGCGGCAATGCTCGTTTCTTCCCCTGTCTGCAAATTAATGGCAATTAACCCCGCATCCGGTGTCATCGCGAAGAAATATCCGCCGTCCACCGCAACCGCAAGGGAATTTCTCATATTGTCCTGATGGTATTTTTGCGTTACCTTCCCTTTTTCATTATCGTAAAGATACAGATAATATTTATTTTCCTCCCAACCATAGAAATAAATCTCCCCGTTCTCCGTGCGGCACTCTGCTATGATATTTTTTAACGGCAGTGTCGTATAGGTTCCGTTTTCTGCATTGATACAATAGAGGATTTCTCCGTAGTTTTCGAAATCCTGCGCACCGAACGTAAACATCCCTTCCTGGCTTTGCGCAGTATACGGAATTCCAAGGACATAAATCTTGCCGTCAAGGGCGACCATGTTCCGGATGATTTGGAAGAGGATGGAATTCGTGATAACCCTTGGCGCATCACCGGAAAGTTCGACAATGGCAGACTGATAATAATCGTAAGCGTAACATTTTTCGCCGTCGTAACAGAAATTTCCGTAAAAGGAGCCAGGGGTGCTGTTTTCCAACAATTTCCCTGTAATGTCGTAGGAGTATAGGCAGCCATCGCCTGCGCCGACCAGAATCTCGCCGGAAGGACTGATTGCAAAAGCCTCAAAGCCGTCCTCACTTGCGATGGTGGAATACTCATATCGCTCATAACCGGAACGGTCATTCTCTGGCGTGCTGTCTGCCTTTTGGCAGGCGGTAAGCAGGGCAGAGCACATGAAAATAATTGTAAATATGATAGGTGTTTTTGAATTTTTCATAGATGATTTCCTCGTATCAATTGAGTAGGGGAATGTTTTTCTGCACTGCTCGCCGCACGGGGCGCGTGCTGCAAAGTAGCGGATGACAGAACCCCCACGTTTGATTTTTTTGGCATTTTCATATTATATTCCTCCATAATAATTTGATTATTTTATTATATCACGGTAATTTTGTCTGTGCAATATTATAATATTACAAAAGTAGAAAGTTTGTTTTGCCTATGTCTGTTGTTTTTCTACAACAAAAAAGATGTATTAGAAATTATCAGAAGTTAAATTTCCGATGCTTGCATGGCATAATGGGGTTCAACATATATCAATCCATTTGATTCGTCTTTCGTATCATAGAGGTAAGCAAAAAACACCGAAAATGCTATAGTAACTGGTATTATTCCCATCCACAACAATCTGGCATTTTCTCTTCGCTCCGTCCATGTTTCTAATACACATCCGGGCAGATAAATTTTACGTCTGCGGGAATCTAGGCTTCCACCAACTCCGGACTGTGTAACGTACCGCATAAAATCAGCTCCATACTTTTTTATTGTAAAGACGGATGTTTTTTTGTATAATTGAAGTCAGGATAGGCTATATCATATCATCTGCTACGGATTTTTAGAAATTGAGGTGATAAGGCGCAGAATGATACAGAGCTGACAGGCGGGATTTATAACGATTTAGGTTTTCTTATCAAAGGAATTTTTTGACGGAGTTGATACTGATGTGATTAAAAGGTTAATGTTCTTTGCGAGAGTGATACGGACAGCATAATCAATCCGTAGGAAAACAATTTATTTTCAGAATAACAGCATAAAGGTGTATGGAACAGTATAATTCTGCGTCTTTTTTGCGTCCAAAAGGAGGAACATGAGCGGGGATATTTAGACCATTACCACAGGGCAGAAATCACTCTGCTTACATTTTTAAATAACCTGCCTTCCTTTAAAACCGTCTTTGTTCCCCGCCTTACCAAAAGTTTTCCAAGGCGGGGAACAAAGTTACTTCACTTTTCTGCATACTTGGTCATCAATGGTATCCTTCACTCATTCCGGTACTTTATCCCCTTCTCAATCGCATAAGCCTCTGCGGCAGAACCTTTCGGGGTAATGATGGTGAAGTTGTTCTTCGACATATCATCTGGTTCCAATATATAAAATGGACCTCCACAACCAATATCTTCTAATATAGTTACGCTTGCCGGAATTGTAATCTCCACCTCGTTTTTCATCTGCTCAAATGCCAACTCGCCGATTTCAGTCACGGAATCCGGCAGGACAATCTTCTTTAAATATTGTGCTCCTGAAAATGCCTTTCCTTCTATTCGTTCAACCCCATCTGGAACATAGTAGACCTCACCTTCTTTTGCTTTTGGATAGGAAAGCAATGTGTGCTTGCCCGCTGTCATGCCATAATAAGAACCGGAAATTTCAATCCAATCATGTTGAAAATCGTCTTCTGCATAGTAAGGATATGCAAATAAAACATCAGAAATACTATAATAGTTGGTATTATTCCCATCCACAACAAACCGGACATTTTCCCCACGTAAAATGCCGAATAGATAGGGTTCTGCTATGGAATTATAGCAAAGGAACTTTATACTTGCAGGAATCCGGACTTCGCCCAACTCTTTATCGGTCAATCCGTTGCTTACCAACAGTTTTACACTTTCTGGCACATGGATTCTTTTATAGTTGTTGTTATAGTGGTCTATCAATTGTGTTTCTTCCAAATAAATCAATTCATCCAGATTTCCCCTAACATAGGGTTCAATGCTTGCTGGACACTGTAACATCTTTAGTTGTGTGAAACCGAATGAGGATAGATAAAACAGGGGGGATTCGAGGTTATCATCCGTACAAATCCACACAACCTTTTCCCCATCAACGCTATCCGGAATCCGCAGCATGCTGCACTGTTCGTAAAGATAGCGGTATTCGGATTTTAATACAATCTGAATCCCCTGCTTTGAATCCCTGTTTGTGGTTTCTGTTATGGTATACCACTCCCTCGGGATTTCCGGGAGGACAGGCACTGCTTTTACCGTGAGGTTGGTTTTTTGTTTTAATTTGTTCACACTATCCCACATTGTGATGGTTGTTGTCCCCACAGAAAACGCGGTCAGCTCCCCGGTTACCTTATTGATGCCTGCGACCTCCGGGTTTGAGGAATACCAACGGATTTTTACGCTATCCCGTCGGTTTTCCACCACGGTATAACGGTGATGGTCACCCACCCAAAGTTCACTGACCCCGTTTGCAATCTTGGTATATGGTTCTTCTGTAGTGTTGAAATGGTGGATGATGGTGGTGTTCTTTGGCGGCGTAAACCCGTCCACGATATCGTCAATAGTGGTGGCATTGATGTTTATTGCTGTGTGTAAAAAAACAAAAAAAACAGTCAAAATAAAGTATAAAAATCTTTTTTTATAAGACTTTATTATGTTATGCATTATAATTCACCCCACTTTTAAAATTTCTTCACTTTGTTCCGCCCTGATAAATTTTATCAGGGCGGAATGGCTCATCTTAACGTACCACCAGTGTCGAATAGGTTGACCAATTCTCTCCGGCTTTCAGCTTCCAGCCCAGTTCTTCATATAACATTTTCAGTGCATTTAAACGAATCCCATAAGATTTTCCGCTATATACGCCAGGTAAAAATAATTCTTCATTCAAAGCTGTGTTATTTGCAAAACTCTTTAAAATAAAATTTACGGTGTAGTTTGTTCCGATGCTATACCTGCTTTTGTAAAATAAAGGGTTGTCCTCATATTGCCTTGCGTATTTTTTAGCTTCAATGGTAAACCGACGTATGTCCTTAAATTCCATCATTCCTTTTTCTACCCCGAGAGCAAAACACTCCCAGTATTTATGTCCACACTTCTCCGCATCGTTGTCATCCAATGAATTATAGGTTTTTTCTTCCACCTTTTTTAAGGAGCACGCAACCCCAGACTTAAAATGGTTTTTGTTAATGTAGCTTCCTGTTATCGGGTTGTCCACTTCTTCTTCAACGGCGTTTGTCACAAGGCTTGTTGGCACCATGGAACGGTGTGCATAAACATCCCCTGCAAGATGCAGTGCAGCTCCTAAAACTTTATATATATTTGAATCTACACTTGTTTGGTCCGTAATGTCGTCTACTCCCTTTATGTTATTTACAGCTATCAAATCCTTCACCTTATCAACAAGTTCACTATCAACTTCAACTTTTTTCATACGTTCTGCCACATCACTTACGATTTGTTTTTGCTGGGCGACTGTAAGGCTTTTCCCTTTGTTTTTCCGTAATTCACGCGTAACCTCATACAAGAAAACGACATGATTTACATAATTTGTTGTTTTTCGCTGTGAAGAACTCCCAAAATTTTTTCCGCCGTGAAGATGTGGAATAATACCCGCCTGAAATCCGTATTCACCATCCACATAATCTGAGGTCTTTATCATTAAAGTCAGATACTTTGTCGGATACACCGTGGAAGAAATCCCGCTCCCCTGGTTGATGGAACCTGCATGCTCATTATGAAGCCAGCTCCCAACCACATACCCCGGCTCGTCCCCCGCAACATATGGTGCAAGGTTCTCCGCAATCCCCGCATACTCAAACACACCCGGCACGTAGCTCTCCTCAAACGCATCATAAATCTCAAACGCGCGGCGCACATCCAAAAGCCCGTTCCCATACTCTGTCTCCGTACCCAGACTGCCGTTTGCGGACGCATTTAACAACTGGCGGATGAAATCGCTGCTCTTTGACATGTCCTTCGCCCAGAGCACTGCCGCAGCCCCCGCAACCTGCGGCGCGGCAAGGCTGGTTCCGTTCAGCGCCGTGACACCGCCATAAAAACTGTCCGTCAGGACACATTCGCCTGGTGCAACCAGCTCCAGCGCATCACCCGTGGGAGAAAAATCTGCGCGTGCCCCCTGATAATTGGTTGCCCCCACCGCAACCACTTCCGGGTAGGCGGCAGGGTATTCCACGCAGATGCCGTTCCCTGCAGCTGCAACCATCAGGATATCCGCCTCTGCCGCGGCCTGTACTGCCTGGTGCAGTGCGTAGGAATTTACATCCGTACCAAAGCTCATGTTGATGATATGGATATCATGGTCAATTGCCCAGTAGATGCCCCCAATGATGCGGCTGATTGGGGCTTCATTGGTCAGGTCAAATACCCGGACTGAATACATGGTAACATCCGGTGCAACGCCGATAATCCCCTCATCGTCGATATTCCCTGCAAGCAGCCCCGCAACCGCCGTGCCATGCCCGGTTGCGTCCTGGTTATAGACGATGGTATCCTGCTCTGTGGAAACCAGGTTGACATATTCCGCCACATCCAAATCCTCGCAGACACTCATGCCTGAATCGAGGACAGCCACGCGCACCACGCTTTCATCGGTGGCATACGCCATAAGCTCATCCGGCGTTGCATGGATTGCAGCCAGGTTCCACTCATATTCCTGCGCTTTCACCAAATCCTCCAGGTGGACGGTGGCATCCAAGTCCCCGTTCCCCCCTGTTTCGGACATCGCCCTTACGATAACATCCCTCTCCACCGAGACAACGCATTCATCCTGTGCAAGTTCTGCCGCTTCCTCCTCTGTCATGGACAATACGACATAATTCCGGTTCCCGGTGGTTTCCACAACTTCCATGCCCTCCGCCGTGAAATGCTGCACTGCCGGGAAAACATCGTCACGAACAACAACGATGTAATTGTCTGTTCCCTAGGTGTCCGGGGTTTCCGCTTTGACAGCGGTCGCTGGCGTAAGCAGCGAACCTGCCATGGCAAGGCTTGTTGCACCTGCCAAAAGTCTCCTGAAATCCATAGTAATAACCTCCTTAATAATTTTATTATCTTTATTATACCAAAGTAATTTTGTCTGTGCAATATTATAATATTTTGGAAATGGAAAGTTTATTTCACCGATGACTGCTGTTTTTCTACCTCAAAAAAGATATATCAAAAATTGTAACCAGTTAAATTTCCGATGTTTACATGCCATATGTTATTTTTGAGTTGCCCCCTTGGATGTAAACGCCATATCCGGCACTACATCCGAACCGGCGCGTACCACTCCATCAGGCAGTATTCTTCATCAAGTTCCGTAGCGTTAATTTTCTCAAGGTGCATACTGCCATCAATAGCCGGGATGGCGTTTGCGCTGTAGATATGTTTGCGGATGGCGCGGTACATCTGTTGCGCGCTTTTCTGGGAGAGCTCGCGGTAGTGGTGCCTTCCGATGTAGTGGAACTTGATGCAGGGGCAGCCGCCGAAGGAATCCGTGGCAGGGTGGGGTGTTTTGCCGTCCGCCTGCATTTCGATTGCAGTGAGATAGTGCGAGCACCGGGCAGTTGTACTTGTCTGGGCGTTTTCATCCCCGCCCGGGTGACGCGTCAAACCGTAAAAAGCCGTGGCATGTTTCCCGCCGGGAAGCCCCATCCGCCCCCTGTCCCAAAAATCAAGCGCCGCAACCGGGGCGAGCTTTGCGGAATTGCGGTACGGGATTTCATGCCATACCCCGAGCAGCCGGATTTTTGGCAGGAAGACCGTTTCCGGACCAAACAGGCTGCCGCTGCCGCATGGGATGCCGAAATCGGGAATCGGTAAAAGAACGGGAAGCTCCGTGTGCCCGCTGCGGTATTTCCCGGGTGTTGTGTCAAATTCCGCACAGAAGGCGCGCGTGAAGGACTGCTCGTGCGCGAAGCCGAAGCGCAGGGCGATTTCTAACACGGTCTGGTCAGTTTCCTGCAAAAAGGTTAGGCTTTCGGAAAGCTTGCGCCTGCGGATATATTCCGCGGGGGTTATGCCGTAGGCAAAGGAGAACAGGCGCGTTAAGTGTACCGGGGAGAGCGAAACGGTGCGCGCGGCATCCGGCATATTGATTTTGGTGTGCAGATTGGCTTCGATATATTCAAATAATGGGGCAAAGAGTGGGGCGGACATAAGATTTTCCTTTCTTCCGGTCATTATGCGCATTATGCCAACCAGATGCTTATTCTGCCTTAATTTCCTGCATCCATCTTAGCACAAAAACGATTTTGTGAAAACTACTTTTTTGAAAAAACATCCATATTCCCACACGTCCGCTTGTATTTCCGCGCGGATTGTCATATAATAGGAAAGAAGGGTATTTTACCGCATTTCATCGGGAGATTTTGGTGAAAGCGCCCGATTCATCGGATTTACGCGGAAAAATAGAATATTTTTTTGCGGATTCGGGTGAAAAAAGTCAGGAGGTGGGGCATGATACGGGTTGAGCATTTAAAGGAAATTGAGAGGGTGCTGGAGCTAATCAATGAGCAGACATATGACAGTGAAATTGGGCGTTACCGCTCTTCTTTTTTGTACCGGGGGATGCAGAACGAGAGCTACTACTTGACGACGAGCCTGCATTTAAACTGCAAGGAAAAGCACAGGGAACTGGAAAAGAGCATCCTGAGGAATTTTACAAAATATGCGGCGGGCGAGGAGCCGCTTTTGGACGAGTCGGTCTGGCGCCAGCTGATTATTGGGCAGCATCATGGTCTGCCGACAAGATTGCAGGACTGGACATATTCGCCCCTGATTGGGCTGCATTTTGCCACGAGCGGCGAGCGCCTGGCAAACATGGAAAAGCATGGGGGCATTCTCTGGAAGATTGATGTGCATGAGATGAACCGCCTTTTGCCAAAACGGTATCAGGAAAGCCTGCGCGAGGAGAAGACAAACCTGTTTACGGTGGAGATGTTGAATGAGCTTGCGCCGGATTTGGAGACCTACGACGAGGATATGCAAAACGATTCCCTTGTGCTGTTGGAGCCGCCATCGATTGACCAACGCATCATCAACCAATATTCCTATTTTGCGATTATCCCAAGCGGGATGGGGGATATTGAGCAGTTTTTGGCGGAAAAAACGGCGGGCACGGTAAAGTATATTATCGACAGGAGCCTGCGGTGGAAAATACGGGATATGCTTGACCGGATGAACATCAATGAGCGCCTGATTTACCCAGGACTTGATGGGCTTTCGGCATGGCTGAAGCGGCATTATTATGTGAAGGATATGTAGGATGGCATTTTGGGAGAGATTTTTGCAGGACTTTCGTTAGGAGGATGAATAATGGAAAATGAAAACAGGACGATTAATAAGGGGATTATGCAGGGATGGACGATAATCAGCATCATTTTATTCCTGGCGTATATTCTGGAGGTGGTGAAGGGAAACCGGACGGTGGGATATTTCACGGTCTTTTCGCTTCTTTTGGTGGTACCGCTTGCCACCGCCTGGGTGATTTACCGGAAAAAGCCGGAGAGCAACCGGATTAAGTATTTTTGTGCGGTTTTTTATGGGATATTGTATGTGTTTGTGCTGCTGACGGGCGTGACACCGATGGTGTTCAGCTACAGCCTCCCAGTACTGTATATGCTCATGCTGTGCAACGATGAGAAGCTGCTGCGCTGGTTGGCGGTTGGCAATATCACCGCAAATATTGCAAGTATTTTGATACAGATTTTTGTAGACCACAAGCCTGCAAGCGATTACATGACCGATTGGGAGATTCAGTTGGCGGCAGCGGTGCTTTGTTCGATTTTTGCTTATCTGGCATGCCGCATTTCGTCAAAGCTGTATGTGGCGAGAATCAGCGCCCTGCAGGAGAGCGAAACGAAACGGAAAGATATTTTTGACAAAGTAACCGAGGTGACAGGGTGCGTGGCGGAGGATACAAAGCAGCTGCTTGATAAGTTCGTTGAGCTGGAGCAGGCTGCGGGGAAGACGGCAAGCGCGATGGAGGAGATTGTAACGGGCTCGGCCCAGTCCACAAAGATGGTGGAGCGCCAGCTTCATATGACTTCGGATATCCAGACAATCATTGACTATACGGGCGGGCTGACGGAGCGAATCAGCGGAAGCGTCAGCGAAACAAACGAGAAGGTAAATGCCGGAATTGAGAATATGAAAAAGCTCTCCGACAGTGCGAAGGGCGTGGAGGAGAACAGCAGACAGGTACTTGGGCATATGGAGATGCTGCGGGAAACCACCACGCAGGTACAGGGGATTATTGAGATTATCAACAGCATTGCGGGGCAGACAAATCTGCTGGCATTAAATGCTTCCATTGAGGCGGCGCGCGCGGGGGAAGCGGGCAGGGGCTTTTCGGTGGTTGCGGATGAGATTAACGGGCTGGCAAACCAGACGAAGGAATCGACAAAGAATATCGCGCAGATGGTTGACACGCTTAGGAACAAGGCGGCGGAGGCATCGTCCGCAGTTGCGAGGATGGCACAGTTAAACGAGCAGCAGAACAGCATTATTTTTGAGACGGAAACGGATTTTGATGTCATCCGCGCGGCGGTAGAGAATGTAAAACAGGATACGGACGAGGAAAAGGCGCAGATTGAAAAGCTTCTTCTGGCGAATGCGCAGATTGTGGAAAGTATCCAGACAATCTCGGCGGTGAGCGAGGAAGTCATGGCGAATACGGCGCAGACACAGGAGGTCACGGAGCAGAATGAGCGCGCGGTGGACGAGATGAACGGGATTGCGCGTGAGCTTGGCCAAAAGGTGAGGGAGCTGAGGAGCTATACATAGGGGTCTATAACAAAAACATTTGAAAACGGGGGAGAGATATGAAATTAGTATTTGTAAGACATGGTGACCCGGATTATGTGCATGACGCACTGACGCCAAAGGGAAAGGTGGAGGCGGAAATCCTTTCCGGCAGAATTGCGAAGATGCGGGTGCGGGATTTTTATTGTTCCCCGCTTGGGCGGGCGCAGGAGACGGCGGCGTACTCACTGAAAAAAATCGGCCGTGAGGCGGCCATGTGCGACTGGCTGAGGGAGTTCCCGGGCTATATTATAGATGAGCAGACCGGGAACCGGCGCATTCCGTGGGATTTGATGCCGGGGGACTGGACGAAAAAACCGCGTTTGTATGAGAAAGAGCGGTGGCTTGAGGAGCCGCTGATGCAGACCGGCGATGTAAAGGAGGTTTACGCGCGCGTATGTGACGGCATGGATGGGCTGCTTGCGCGCTATGGCTATGTGCGCGACGGCGGCATGTACCGGACACAGGGGGGCAATGAGGACACACTTGTGTTTTTCTGCCATCTTGGGGTTACATTTGCGATTATGTCGCATCTGATTGGGCTTTCCCCAGTGATGCTCTGGCAGGGCTTTTTTGTGGCACCGACTTCGGTGACAACGCTTGTGACGGAGGAGCGCATCCCGGGCGAGGTATTTTTCCGCTGTACTGGGCTTGGGGATATCTCGCACCTGTATGAAGCGGGGGAGGAAGCATCAAAATCGGGATTTTTTGAAGAAATGCGGTGAAACGATTGGAATCATGTTGACATACGCAAACTATTGTGATAGTATAGAGATACAAACTATTGCAATAGTGAGAAAGGGAAGGTGTCATGTCCATAAAACTGTTTGATTCTGAACTGAAAGTGATGGATGTACTCTGGAGAGAGGGTGATATGACCGCAAAGAGAATATCCGATATTCTCAAAGAAGAAATCGGATGGAACATGAACACAACCTACACGGTCATTAAGAAATGCATCGGAAAAGGGGCAATCGGGCGCAGCGAGCCGAATTTTATGTGCCGCCCGCTGATTGCCAAGGAGACGGTGCAGGAGGCGGAGGCGCAGGAGCTGGTCGGCAAGCTGTTTGACGGGTCGCCGAACCTTTTGTTCGCGTCATTGCTCGGCAGTGGGAAGCTCTCGGACGAGCAAATCCAAAAGCTGCGCCAGATGATTGATGATTTGAAATGAGGTGGTGGGTATGGGGCTTTTACATAGGAGCTTGACAGGGGCGCTTCTGGTTCTTGTCATCCTTTTGGTTCGGGCGGTGGCGGTCAACCGTCTGCCGAAGGCGGCGTTCAAAGCGCTTTGGGCGGTTGCCGCGGCGCGCCTGCTGCTTCCGTTTTCCGTAGCCTCGCGCTTTAGCCTGTATAATATTGCGGCAAAGCTTGCAGGAAGCGGACCGGGGAAGCTGTGGGGAGACTCCGGGATAGGAGGCTCTCTGATTGGGGCAGGTGCAGGAAGCGAACCGGTGGATGAGCTGCACATGGCAAAACCGGATGGGATGTTCGGGGGCGTTTCTGTGACCGGGGCAATTTATTTTTTGGGTGTCTGTGCTTTGGCTTGTTGTTTCCTGTTTTCCTATCTTTCCTGCTGGAGAAAATTCCGGGTATCCATCCCAGTGCAGCATAAGGCGGCAGAGGACTGGCTGGAAAAGAGAAGCTGTAAAAAAGCCGGGGTTTTTGCATTGGGCAGATGCCGCAGAAAACCGGAAATCCGCGTATCAGACCGTATTTCGAGCCCTTTGACCTACGGCATCCTCCGCCCGGTGATTCTGCTTCCGAAAAGGATGGATTGGGAGGATGAGAGAGCGCTTGGCTATATACTTGACCATGAATATGTGCATATTTTGCATTTTGATGCCCTGGATAAGGTAATTTTTGCTGTAATGCTGTGCGTCCATTGGTTCAATCCCCTTGTGTGGGGCATGTATTTTTTCGCAAACCGCGATATGGAATTGTACTGTGATGAGATTGTGGTGCGAATGGGCGGGGAGTCAGCGAAGGAATCTTACGCGCTTGCGCTGCTGCGTGTGGAAGAACTGAGACGGACACCATTTTCCCTGCACAGCTGTTTTGGCAGCAACGCGATGGAGGAAAGGATTGTAGCAATTATGAAAATGAGGAAGAATTCAATATTAGGATTTGCGTTTGCCGCAGTGTTGGTCGCGGGAACGGCAACATTGTTTGCGACCTCGGCGCTTGCGCAGGAGGAAGAAAAGCCGGAGGGCAGTGTGCCTGTTGGATTATGCAGCTGGGGCATAGAGCCCCTGGACAGTATGCCTGCTGAATTGAATGAGGCAAACGGGGCAACATTTGTTCTTACGGCAACCCCGACCCCAGTTCCGGGAGAGTCGGACGGGGTGGATGCAAATGATACGGCGGCGCATGTTTCCGGTACGGTTTCGTCCCTGGCTTCCGACAGGGACGAAGAAACGGATGGGGATGTAAATTCGGAGACAGACTATTATCTGAAGACAGATACAAACGGGGAAGGTGCACAGGCAGAGGATGTGCCTGCGAATGAATAAGGATGCCAGATAACAAAGAAAATTGGTAGACCGGACAAAGGAAAAAAAAGGGATGCCGGGGGCGGGTATTTCCGGGAACAAAAAAGCGCCCGCGGCTTGGACGAAAAACAGACGGTTTCTGACCGTCTGTTTTTCTTTGCGCTATTTTTCTGGAAGATATCCTGATATCAGTTACACCGTCTTTGGCTCCGCATACTCTGGCGTGGCAAAGCCCCATCCGTTTTTGGCAGCTTTCCTCGCCGCGGGCGTTTCCCGCACCACCCCCGTAGAGCCTCGCTCGATAAACTTCGCCCGCAGAAGCATCTTGCTCACTGAGACATCATGGATAAGGCCGTCCAAAAGCAAAAACGCACTCTTGCCCAAATCCGTCCGGTCCTGGCGCACGGTTGTTAACGGCGGGGTGAGCTGCGCGGCAAGCGGAAGGTCATCAAACCCAATGACGCTGATATCCTCCGGAACGCGCAGCCCGCGTTTTATGACCTCGGCAATCACACCCGACGCTATCAAATCGCTTGCGCACAGAATTGCGGTTGCCCCGTTTTCAAGGAAGGTTGGCACATGGTATTTTGCGCAGTCCGGCACGTAATAACCGTACTCGACCAGTTTCTCGTCGGGAACGAGGCCGCAGTCTGCCATGCTCTGTATAAAAGCCTGGTAACGCTCATCGGAAACCATGGAGTTTTTGGAACCGTTCAGGAAGGCAATCTTTCGGTGCCCGAGCGAATAAAGATGGTTGATGGCAATGGAAATGCCCTCTGCCGAGTCCGTTCCCACATAGCCGACATGTGGGTTCACTGGGATGTAATTGTCAAGGAGAACGGTGGGAACCGTTGTCTTGTTGAGCTGCTTTACCCAGTCGTCGTGCAGGGAAAAGCCGAGCAGGAATGCCCCGGAGAAGCCGTTCTTTAGCATGTAGGTATCAAATTTTTCCGCGGTCTGCATATTCAAATCCGAGGGAATCACAGAAACTTCCCAGTGCCTGCGCGCGGCGGAGAGTTTAAACCCCATGATGATTTCATATCCGAACTGGTCAATATTTTCATAGTCCATATTTTCAATTAAAATGCAGACCTTCCGGGTTGACTTGGCCTTTAGTTTTTTCGACGCGTATCCCATTTCGACAGCAGTGTCCAACACAAGCTGCCGCATATCATCGCTGATATCGCTAGCTCCGTTCAGGCCTTTGGATACAGTGCTGACGGCGATACCGAGGTGGTTGGCGATATCTTTAATTGTAGCCATGCTGTTGTAACCTCACATTCTGTTCATTTATCGTTTTGGGTAGCAGAAACAATTTATGGTAACGCAATCTGCGTAAAACGAATCCATTTTCTTCACTAAGTATAAACCGAAAATTTCGGTTTTTCAATGAAAATTGTGAAAAATAGTTAAAAAAGTGGTGTTTTGTGAAAATTAACGAAAAAATCTATTTTTATTTCGATAATTTTCGGAGGTATTTATGTATATTTGGAAAACCTGGAGGAGGGATGCATAAGTTCGGTATGCCCAGGCATAAAAACGCAAAAAGAACCGTCGAAAATGCGCGGAAAGATTGTCAGGAAATCTTATGAAATGTGAAAATGAACAAAAAGTTATGAATAATTTGGGGCGAAACAAAGAAAAATAACCAAAAAACTTTAAAAATATTATTGACAAACTGTCAATTTTATGTTATTCTTTAGTCAAGATTTCGAAACTTATCGAAAATTTGTTAATTCGGCACAGTGTATGCCAGGGAACGGAAATACAGTATTTAAGGTGGCAGGAGGTATCTCTATGGGTGTGATAAAAGCGAATTTGGAACGCGGCGCAGGCATTCTGATGCCGGTCAGCGCACTGCCCGGTCCGTATGGGATTGGCACTCTTGGCAAGAGTGCGTATGAGTTTGCCGATTTTGCGGCAGAGAGCGGATACCACTACTGGCAGGTACTTCCGGTCGGACCGACAAGCTTCGGGGACAGCCCGTATCAGTCCTTTTCCGCATTTGCGGGAAATCCCTATTTCATCGACCTTGAGACATTGATAGAAGAAGAGCTGCTCTTAAAAGAGGAGGCGGAAGGGGCATTCTTCGGGGAGGACGAGACGGACATTGATTATGCGGCGATTTTTGAAAACCGCTTTGCGTTGCTTCGGAAGGCATACGCCAGAAGCGACCACAAAAAGCGCAGGGAATACAGGGATTTTTTAAAGGAAAATGCATTCTGGATTGAAGATTACAGCTTTTACATGGCGTTAAAGTTCCACTTTGGGAACCGTTCGTGGCAGGAGTGGGAGAAAGGGATAAAATACCGCAGGAAAGAAGCGGTCAAAAAATATCAGAAACTTCTGGAAGACGATATTGATTTCTGGAAATTCTGCCAGTTCAAGTTCCGCGTGCAGTGGAACCGTTTAAAGGCTTATGTGAATGGGCTCGGGTTAAAATTCATCGGGGATATCCCGCTGTATGTGGCGATGGACAGCTCGGATGTGTGGGTACATGGGGATTTGTTTGAGTTGGATGAAGACTGCGAGCCAATCCACATTGCGGGGGTTCCGCCGGACGCTTTCTCGGATGACGGGCAACGTTGGGGCAATCCGCTCTACCGCTGGGATGTGATGGAGGAAAGGGATTTTGAGTGGTGGCGTGAGCGTATGAAAGCAAACGCTTCGCTCTATGATGTGATTAGGATAGACCATTTTATTGGCATTGTAAATTACTGGTCCATCGCCGCCGACTGCCCGACCGCGATTGACGGCGAGTGGAAAAAAGGACCGGGCGAAAAGCTGATGAAGGCGGTGCTTGCGGTGATTGGGGATGCGGGAATCATTGCGGAGGATTTGGGTGTCCTCACAAAGCCGGTGAAGGATTTGATTCGCAAGCTGGGTTTCCCGGGGATGAAAATCATAGAGTTTGGCCTGGATTGCAAGCCGGAGAATGATTACCTCCCGCACAATTACGCAACGAGTAATACGGTCGCTTATATCGGAACGCACGACAATGAGACCTTGGTCGGTTTCCTAAACGGCTGCAAGAGGACGCAGCTTTCAAAGATTAAGGCTTATTTTGGGGCGAGGACAATAAAAGATTTGCCGGATAGGATTATCCGCAGCCTCTTTGCCTGTGTTGCCGACGTGGCGATTGTGCAGACGCAGGATTTGTTAAAGCTTGACAATGCGGCGCGCACGAACCTCCCGTCCACGGTCGGTAAAAACTGGCGCTGGCGGGCGACGAAGGAACAGCTGGAAAGTATTGATAAAGCATATTATAAAGAGCTTTGCAGGATGTACAACCGCCTTGCAGGGCAGGAAAGGGGTATCGAATGAAAAACGGCTTCAAAGAGAATGTGGAGGAAATTCTCCGCCTTGACTATGACAAGGAAGTGAAAACGGCGGGTACGATTGAGCTTTACAACGCGGTTTCAAAGGCTGCCATGATATCCGTCGGCAGGGATTTTGGCGAGAAGGCAAAGAACGCCGCGGGCAAGAAGGCGTGCTATCTTTCGGCAGAATTTCTGATTGGGCGCATGGTTTACAACAACCTGTTAAATTTAGGGCTGTTTAACCAGTTCTCGGAGCTGATGTCGGAGAATGGCGTTGATATCCGTGTGTTTGAGGAGATTGAGGATGCGGCGCTTGGGAACGGCGGTCTTGGAAGGCTTGCGGCATGCTTCCTTGATTCGGGCGCAACGAACGGCATCACGTTAAACGGCTATGGTATCCGTTATAAATACGGTCTGTTCAAGCAGTATTTCGAGGATGGCTTCCAGAAGGAAATGCCGGACGACTGGATGAGGATGGGGGACCCGTGGGGGCAGCGCGCCGGGGAGGATACGGTGGTCGTGGAATTCAAAGGGCAGTCCGTCAAGGCAGTTCCGTATGATTCCCCGGTAATCGGCTACGGCGGGAAGAAAATCAATATGCTGCGCCTGTGGCAGGCAGAGCCGATGGAGAATTTCCAGTTTGAGCTTTTCAACGAGCAGAAATATGACAAGGCGGCGAAGGACAGGAATGAGGCGGACGCCATCTGCGCTGTGCTCTACCCGAACGACACGACGGACGCGGGCAAGAAGCTGCGCTTAAAGCAGCAGTATTTCTTCTCAAGCGCGACCTTGCAGGATGTCATCCGCACCTACAAAGAAAAGTACGGCGATGATTTTGGCCACTTCTCCGCGGAGTATGCGATTCAGCTCAATGACACGCATCCGACGGTGGCGATTCCGGAGTTTATCCGCCTGATGATGGAGAAAGAAAACATGACCTTCGCGAAGGCGTTAAAGCTCGCGAAAGAAACCTTTGCCTACACGAACCACACGATTATGGCGGAGGCATTGGAAAAATGGAGCGTGAATCTGTTTAAGGCAGTGATTCCGAACGTTTATAAATATGTTGTCATGCTGCAGAAAGCACTGGTAAAGGAGCTTGCTGCATTCAAAGTTCCGGAAGGGGAGCAGGAGCAATACTTCATTGTCAGCGACGGTCTGATTCACATGGCGAGGATGGCGATTTTCGCGAGCCATTCCACGAACGGCGTGGCACAGATTCACACCGATATTTTAAAGAACGACGCGCTCAAAGAGTGGTACGCACTCTACCCGGAGCGTTTCAACAACAAGACAAACGGCATTACGCAGAGGCGTTGGCTCGCACTTGCCAATATGGAGCTGTCCGGTTTCATTACCGACAAAATCGGGAACAGTTGGATTACGGATCTTGACAATCTGAAAAAACTGGAGAAATTTAAAGATGATGCGGCGGTCATCAAGGAATTTGGCGAAATCAAGCATTTAAAGAAACGCCAGCTTGCGGATTATATCCTTGAGCGCGAGGGCGTAAAAATCGACCCAGATTTCATTTTTGACATCCAGGTGAAGCGACTGCACGAGTATAAGCGCCAGCTGCTCAACGCGTTCTCCATCCTTGACATTTACTTTGGCTTAAAGGATGGCAGAATCAAGGAATTCAACCCGACCGTGTTTATCTTTGGCGCAAAGGCGGCACCGGGATATTTCAGGGCGAAGGGCATTATTAAGTATATCAATGAGATTGCGAAGATGATTGAGGCCGACCCGGATGTAAACGATAAGTTAAAGGTTCTTTTCGTGCAGAATTACAATGTTTCCTATGCGGAGAAACTGACCCCGGCAGCGGATGTTTCGGAGCAGATTTCCACGGCGGGCACGGAGGCATCGGGCACCGGGAATATGAAATTCATGTTAAACGGCGCGGTGACGCTTGGAACCTACGACGGCGCGAATGTGGAGATTGTCGCGGAGGCGGGCGAGGAGAACAACTACATCTTTGGTGCGCGGGTGGAAGACCTTGAGAAAATCAAGAAAAATTACAACCCGAAAAAGCTCTACAAAGCGAACAAGCGCATCAAGAAGGTGGTGGATACTTTGGTGGACGGCACGTTTGACGACGGCGGCACAGGGATGTTCCAGGAACTTTACACCTCATTGCTTGAGGGTGCGAGCTGGCATAAGCCGGACCATTATTTCCTGCTGCAGGATTTGATTCCGTATATCGAAGCAAAGCTTCGTGTGAATGCGGATTACTCGGATGCTTACGGGTTCCGCAGAAAATGTTTTATCAACACGGCAAACGCCGGGAAATTCTCGAGCGACCGTACCATACGTGATTACACGAAAGAGGTATGGGAGCTGTAGCAAAACTGTTTTCAAAAGTTTCTGTGAGGAGGAGGCTTTTTGAAAAATAAATGCCTGAAAAGGCTTTAAAGAAGCAGGGAAAGCCTGCAACAATGCATTGGCCGCAAAGCGGCAGATTGGAGGATAATATGAGAAAAGGCAAGAAGGCATTGGCATTGCTGATGGCAACAACGATGACGGTGGGACTCGCGGCGTGCGGTTCCAAAGGAGATGATGAGAACAAGCCAACACCAACCCCGGCAAATCAGGGGAACGCAGGAAATCAGGGGGATCAGGGGAACCAGGGGGATCAGGGGAACCAGGGGGACCAGGGTTCCGACGGCACTGACCCGATTGATGTTACGCTGACCGTGTGGGGCCCGAGCGAGGACCAGAACGCAGAGCAGGGCAACTGGCTTCCGACGATGTGCGAGAAATTCAACGAGGCGCATCCGGAGTGGAACATTACTTTTAAGTACGGCGTGTGCGGCGAGGGTGACGCAGGTGCGATGGTATCGCAGGACCCGACAGCTTCCGCAGATGTTTATATGTTTGCAAATGACCAGATTATGACGCTGATCAATGCAAACGCGATTGCAAGGCTCGGCGGTGACGCAGTGACCGAAATCAAGAACACCAACTCAGAAGCGATTGTAAATTCCGTATCGGTGGACGGCGCTGTATATGGCGTACCGTTTACGACCAACACCTGGTTTATGTACTACGACAAGAGCGTGTTTACCGAGGAGGATATTAAGAGCCTTGACACGATGGTAAGCAAGGCAAAGGTTGCTTTTCCGCTTACGGATTCCTGGTATTTTGCGTCTTTCTATGTAGCAAACGGATGTACTTTGTTTGAGGATGGCTTCAACGAGGCGGCAGGCATTGATTTTACAGGTGACAAGGCAGTGGCGGTTACAAATTACCTCATTGACCTTACGGCAAACCCGAACTTTGTCAATGACGCGGACGGCGCAGGCCTGGCAGGTCTTCGCGATGGCAGCATCAGCGCAATGTTTTCCGGTTCCTGGAATTACAGCAGCGTGAAGGAAGCGCTTGGAGCAAACTTCGGTGCGGCTGAGCTTCCTTGCATTACGATTGACGGGCAGACAAAGCAGATGAAGTCGTTTGCAGGTTCTAAGGCAATCGGGGTGAACCCGAACTGCGCGAACCAGCAGGTAGCGGTAGCGCTTGCAAGATACCTTGGCAGCCCGGAGGCACAGCAGGCTCACTACACGAGCAGGAGCGTGGTTCCGTGCAACACAGACCTTCTTGCACAGGATTCCGTAAAAAATGATGAGCTTGTAATTGCACAGAACAATACTTTTGACAATACTTCTATTATCCAGCCGTTCGTAAGTGCGATGGGTTCTTACTGGGATGCGGCTACGAATATGGCAAACGGTATCATCAATGGCGATGTAACACATGACAATGCAGCAGAAATGACGGATAGCATGAATGCAGCGATGAATAATAACGGTCTGTAATTTAAATTACAGAGGTACAGAAAAGGGCTGCGCATGCGCAGCCCTTTTCTGGTTATATTATTGATTATAACATATAATAGGGTTGTAGAAGCAGGTGCATAAAAAAGAAGGACACTGGAATGGAGGTTTTATCGTGAGCAATGAGGTTGTGAAACCAGAACAGAAAAAGTCGAAAAAGACTGCATTTGATACTCCATATACCGTAAAAAACGCCATACACAAGGGTGGCATGACCACGAAGCTTTCCATGCTGGTGATGGGGTTTGGCAATCTGGCACACAAACAGATTGCAAAAGGTATCATTTTCCTTGCGGTAGAAGTAGCGTATATCTGGTTTATGATTGTGCAGGGAATTCATTGTATCTCCATGCTGCCGTCGCTTGGCTGGCTTGAGCAGGAAGAAATCTGGAATGAGGCAAAAGGGGTTTATGAATATACAAGCGGACATAATTCCATTATTATCCTGCTGTACGGCGTTGCCTCGATTTTTATTACGATTGGCTTTGTCATTATGTGGCGTGGTACATTAAAGAGTGCATACAAGGTGGAGTGCCTGGCACGCGAAGGAAAACATATTAACAGCTTTAAGGATGACATAGCAGATTTGTTTAACGTTAATCTGCACCGGACACTGATGACCCTGCCGATTCTCGGTATCATTATTTTTACAATTCTGCCGTTGGTTTTTATGATTCTGATGGCATTTACCAATTACTCGAAGGAGACATCTTCGGAGCCGGCACATCTGGTGCTCTTTGACTGGGTGGGGCTGAAAAACTTTGGGACGGCGTTGAGCACCAACAATTCGATTGGACAGAATTTCTGGTCGGTGCTTGGCTGGACGATTGTGTGGGCGATTTTTGCGACTTTCACAAATTATATCCTCGGCATGATTCTGGCGATGGTAATCAACCGGAAGGATACGAAGGCGAAAGGCTTCTGGCGCTTCTGCTTCGTCCTCTCGGTCGCTGTACCGCAGTTCGTATCGCTCCTGATTATGAGGACGATGCTCCAGCCGGAGGGCGCGATGAATATTTTGCTGCGCAACCTCGGAATTCTGGAAGCAGGGCAGAGCCTGCCGTTCTTCACGAAGCCGATATGGGCGCGCGTGACAGTTATTGTCATCAACATATGGGTAGGTATCCCGTTCACGATGCTGCAGACAACCGGTATTTTAAAGAATATTCCGGCGGAGCTGTATGAGTCGGCAAAGGTGGACGGCGCGAATGCATTTGTGACGTTCTTTAAAATCACACTGCCATATATGCTCTTCGTGACAACGCCTTACCTGATTACGACATTTACCAGCAATATCAATAACTTCAACATTATTTACCTGTTATCCGGCGGCGGTCCTACGATTAACCCGGGCGATACAGCGGGCAAAACAGACCTTTTGGTTACGTGGCTGTATAAGCTGACCGTTGATAAACAGTTTTACAATATCGGCGCGGTCATCGGTATTTTGACCTTCGTCGTATTGGCAATTATTTCCCTGGCGACCTACCGGAATACCGGCTCTTATAAGAATGAGGAGGAATTCCAATAATGAAAAAACAGACGGCATCTTACAAAGCAAAGAAAAGGACAGTGAATATTTTTATCCATGTGCTTCTGGCGGTCTTGGCCATTATCTGGATTTTCCCAATCGCCTGGGTTGTCATGATAAGTTTCCGCGCGGAGAAGGGCTCATATACATCCTCCTTCCTGCCAAAGAGCTTTACGCTTGACAATTACAAGAAGCTTTTTACGGATACGACAGTTTTAAATTTCCCGAAGATGTTTATGAACACGCTGATTATCGCGATTTTCGTGTGCATCATCTCGACGATTTTTGTGCTCGCGGTGTCCTACTGTATGTCGAGGCTGCGCTTTAAAATGCGTAAAAAATATCTGAATATCGCCATGATTTTAGGGCTGTTCCCGGGTTTCATGTCGATGGTTGCGGTGTATTATATTTTAAAAGCAATCGGCCTGTCGGAAGGTTCGATGGTGCGCGTGGCGCTGATTATGGTTTACTCGGCGGGTTCGGGGATTGGGTTCTACATTGCGAAAGGATTTTTCGATACCATCCCGAAGGCGCTTGATGAGGCGGCGTTCCTTGACGGCGCGACGAAGTTCCAGGTATTTACGCAGGTGACGATTCCGCTCAGCAAGCCGATTATCGTCTACACCGTATTGACTTCGTTTTTGGGACCGTGGCTGGACTTCATTTTCGCGAAGGTTATCTGCCGCGCGAATGCGGATTATTATACCGTAGCGATAGGGCTGTGGAGAATGCTTGAGAAAGAATATATTGATAACTGGTATACCTGCTTCGCGGCGGGTGCGGTCTGCATCTCGATTCCGATTGCGATATTGTTTATCTATATGCAGCGGTACTATGTAGAAGGACTGACAGGAGCAGTGAAAGGTTAAGATATCGGTCAGGCCGGGAGCCCTGGCTATATGCAGCAGCGTGAACCCGGCCATGCAGCAGAATCAGGAATGAACCCGTGTATGGGGGCATTCCTGATTCTGTGGAAGTGGGGATGAAGTGGATGGGTGGGATTTTGGTTTCAGCGGATGTTTGCAGCGGAGGATGGATGCAAATGCCGCGTATGCGGCGGAATGAGAGGGATTATGAGAAAATTTCGGTTTGGCAGGCGGGCGCTGTCACTTGCGCTTGCGGCGGTGATGGTATGCGGGAGCTTGTTTTCGGCGGGCTGCGGGAAGGATAAGGATGAGATTGCGTATGATGAGGTGAATATCATTGACGATAATTACCGCACATACTATGAGATTTTTGTATATTCGTTCTGTGACAGTGACGGGGATGGAATCGGCGATTTGCAGGGGGTAATCTCAAAGCTTGACTACATAGCCGGGCTTGGGTTTACTGGAATCTGGTTTATGCCGCTGATGCAGTCCACGACCTACCACAAATACGATACAGTTGATTATTACAGCATTGATGAAGAATACGGGACGCTGGATGATTTCAAGGAACTGCTGGCGGAATGTGACAAGCGCGGCATCAAGGTGATTATCGACCTTGCGATTAACCACACATCAAACAAACATGAGTGGTTCCAGGAAATGTATGATTATGTAAGCGGCTTAAAAGAGGGCGAGGAACCAGATGCTTCCGTCTGCAAGTACGTTGATTATTACAATGTCGAAAAAGGAAAATACGGAACATCGAGCTGGCACCGGATTGGCGCGTCAGATTATGGCTATGAAGGTTCCTTCTGGAGCGGGATGCCGGATATGAATCTGGCAAACGAGGAATTGCGCGGGGAGCTGGAGGCCGTTATGAAATACTGGCTTGACCTTGGCGTGGGCGGTTTCCGCATCGATGCGGCGAAGGAATTCTTCAGCGGTGCAAAGTCGAAAAATGTGGAAGTATTGCAATGGATGACGGATTACTGCAAATCGGTAAAGGACGATGCGTATCTGGTGGCGGAGGTCTGGGAGGGCTTTTCGTCCTACACGCAGTATTATGAGAGCGGCATCGACAGCATCTTTGGTTTTGCGCTTGCGGATTCAAGCGGAAAGATTGCAAAAACCATCAATGCGCCGGCAGGCTCCGGGGCGGGGCGCTCGTTGGCGGACGCGATGGTACAGGTGCAGGATACGATACGCAAATATAATCCGGACGCGATTGACGCACCGTTTTTAAACAATCATGATATTGCCCGCGCGGCGGGGTATTTTAGCGGGAACGAAGCGCGTATCAAGATGGCATCGGCGGTTAATTTGATGTTTTCCGGCAATGCGTTTGTCTATTACGGAGAGGAAATCGGCATGAGCGGCAGCGGCAAGGACGAGAACAAGCGCCTGCCGATGTACTGGTCGGCGACGGACGGGACGGGCATAACAGACGGACCAGCGGATGCGGACCGGATTGATTCAAAATTTGCCCCGGTGGATGAGCAGATGAAGGACGAAACATCCATCTATGGCTGTATGCGGCGCGCCATCTGGCTGCGCAACGCGAACCCGGAGCTCATCCGTGGGGATGTGGCGGTTATGGAAGCGATTGAGGACGGGGATATCTGCGCGGTTTCTAAGACATGGGAAGACAGCACGGTTTATGTGCTGATGAATTTGAATGAGACAGAGGAAAAGACAATTTCCGTGCCGAAGGATACCTACAGTTATTCGGAATTGCGCGGGTATTACAGCGTGGACGGCAGCAAGGTAAAGCTTAATAAGGACGGGACACTGACGCTTCCGCCGTATAGCATTGCGGTGTTGAAGTAAGCTGCAAAAAGCAAAAGGGGGTGGGAGAATATGAATTTGTTTGAGGAAATCAAATGCTATCAGCCGTTAAATGAGCAGGAAGCGTGCGATAAGGAGCAAATGCTCTGGTATATGGCACACAGCGAAAATTATCTGTTGCGGGAAAACAAGACTGCCCATTTTACGGCTTCGGTATGGACGGTGAACAAAGCGCGCACAAAAACATTGATGGTATACCATAATATCTATCATTCCTGGTCGTGGATTGGCGGACACGCGGATGGAATCGAAGATTTGCGCTCGGTGGCACTGCGCGAGCTGTCTGAGGAGACCGGAGTGAAAAATGCCGTTTTGGTAAGCCCGGAAATTTTCAGCTTGGAAATATTGACGGTGGATGGGCATATAAAGAGAGGTGCCTATGTGCCAAGCCATTTGCATCTGAATGTTACATATTTGGTGGAGGCGGATGAAAACGAGGAGCTGGTTGTGAATGAGGCGGAAAACCAGGCGGTGAAGTGGTGGTCTTTCGGGGATGCGCTAAAGGTATCGGAAGAGCCGTGGTTTGTGGAGTGGGTTTATAAGAAGTTGGTGGAACGGTGCAGATGAAGTTTTTATGTATTCATGCATCAGAAAAAACGACAAGAGGACAAGTGTTTGATAAGTGTTTAAAATGCCGATAGCGAAGCAGAGGCTGCCCTTTTGGAAGTTTCCGGACGGGAGGGCGGCAGCCTCTGCGGGATGTCCTACAGTTGCACCAACGCATCCGTCTCGTCCGATTTTATCTGGCGAAGGAGATATTTGTAGCGCTGCTGGACAGCGTTGACTTCATAGATTGAGCTGTCAATCAGGTCAGGGTCGGTTACGTTTTCAAAATTAGAGTAGGCGGTTTCAAGCTCGATTTTGGTTTTTGCCAGTTCAAGGAGCAGGGAATCGTCTTTTTTTGTTTTCTTTTTATGGAAGATGGACATGGGTAACCTCCTTTTCTTGGTGGGGTCGATATGTTATCTTATTCTATCTTATTCAGAGTATTGGAAAAAATTCTGGGCTTATACCATTTTTTTGAAATAATAGAAAATATTTCCAATTCTACGACGGGGATGACCAGATTTTACGACGACACAGGTATTTGGGCATAAATCCTACAAAAAATGTGAAATCGCCCCATAGGGGCAATCTATGGTTCACAGAAAGCAGTTTTCAGGCACGCCTGGGAAGGAAAGTGCAAATACAAAAATGATTGCATAGAAAATGCGCCTTGTTTTTTGTGGAATATTATTCCATAATATTTCCGACTTGTACGTACAAGCACCGGAATAGTATACAGAAAAAAGCCAGAGGTGTTTTGCAGAACGCCGAAAAGCATTTAGGGCTATTGACAAGGCGGGGGAATTTGCGTATGATGGCGCTACCGAGACGAAAGGGGTGATGCGATGGGAAACATATTGGCGATACTGGACGAGGAACAAGAGTATGTGTCCAGGTTGCTGCGCTTTTTGAACAGCCAAAAAGGGCAGGAGTTCGAGGCTGCGGCATTTACGAGCGAGGAAAATTTCTGGCAGTACAACAAGAAGCACGCTGTTGGCCTGCTCGTGTGCGAGGAGACCTTGTACGCGTCGATGGCGCTGGTACCGGAATGCCCGACAATTCTGCTTTCTGCGCAGAGAAAGGTGCGGGAGGGAGCTGGACCGCCGACAATCTACAAATTCCAGCCAGCGCAGGAGATTTTTGATGCAATTGTTGGATATTACCGGGAAATTATGCCGGCGGAGAGCGCCCACAGAACACAGGGCACAAGGATTGTAACGGTGTGTTCCGCAGTCGGGGGCAGCGGGGTATCGACACTAGCGTATTTGTTGGCAAAAAGAAAGGCAAAGGGAGAAAAGGTTGTTTTTATCTCTTTGGATCCATTTTTTCAGACAGAAAAGTCAGAGCCGGAAGCAAATGAGGCACTGACCAAAGCAATCTATTTTATCAGGCAAAATTCAGCAAAATTCAGCGAAAAAGTGAAATTGAAAATGGTGGAGCACATGGATTGTCTCTACGGTGTGGCGCACTGGGCAGACCTGTGCGAGTGCGGAAGGAAAGAGATGGGCGAATTGCTGACGCGGGTTGTGGACAAAGGGCACTATGAACTTGTGGTCGTTGATGCGGGCGCGTTTACGGCGGCATCGGCGGGCTGCATGGAAATGTCAGATGTGATTATTCTGATATCCGGGGAGGGCAGAAAGGCGGCGGGCAAGGAACAGGAGTTTATGCGTCAGGCAAGGAGCGCGGATGCGGCGTTTGCAGGGCGTTTGATGCAGCTTGCCAGCCAGCCCGCGGATAAGATGTTGGAGGAGGTGCTGCAAAAGCTTGGCTGAGAAGGGGGAATATGGGGCAGATGCGGGGAGGCGCCGGCAGGAGCTGTGTGAGTATGTCATGCAGGCGGTGGATTTGTCACATGATATGACGGACGAGGAGCTTTATGACCTGATTGACGAGAGCATCTGTGCCAGGATGAAAGAAGAATACTTAAGTATTTCCGAAAAACTGCGGCTACGCAAGGATATTTTCAATTCCATCCGCAGGCTGGATATTTTGCAGGAATTGGTGGAGGATGAGAGCATTTCGGAGATTATGGTGAATGGGGAAAACCAGATTTTTATCGAACAGAATGGGAGGGTGGAGCAGTGGGGGCGCTGTTTTTCCTCCAGGCAAAAGCTTGAGGAGGTGGTGCAGCAGATTGTCTCAGGGGCGAACCGGATGATTAACGAAGCATGTCCGATTGTGGATGCGAGGCTCCCAGATGGTTCGCGCGTCAATATTGTGCTTCCGCCGGTTGCGCTAGAAGGTCCGATTGTCACGATACGGAAATTCCCGGAAGAGGCGTTGAATATGGAAAAATTGGTGGAACGGAATTCACTGACACCGGAGGCGGCGGAGTTTTTGCGCAAATTGGTGATTGCAGGGTACAATATTTTCGTTTCAGGGGGCACAGGCTCGGGTAAAACGACGTTTTTAAATGCGCTTTCCAACGATATCCCGAAGGATGAGCGGATTATTACGATTGAGGATTCGGCGGAGCTACAGATTCGCAGCATTCCGAACCTTGTGCGCTTAGAGGTGCGCAATGCCAATTCGGAGGGGAAAAATGAAATCAGCATCCGTGATTTGATTAAATCTTCGCTGCGTATGCGGCCGGACCGGATTATTGTGGGGGAGGTGCGGGATGCAGCGGCGATTGACATGCTGCAGGCATTGAATACCGGGCATAACGGGATGAGTACCGGGCATTCCAATTCTCCGGCGGATATGCTTTCGCGCCTTGAGACGATGGTGCTGCTCGGAACGGATATCCCGCTGCTCGCAGTGCGCAAACAGATTGCTTCAGCGATTGACATTGTTGTCCATCTTGGGAGGCTGCGCGATAAATCAAGGCATGTGCTTGAGATTTCGGAGGTGCTTGACTGCGTGGATGGGGAGATTGAGCTGAACCGCATTTTTGAGTTCGTCGAGGAGGGGGAAACCCCGGAAGGGAAAATTGCGGGCAGGCTGCAGGGCTCGGCGGAAGGGCTAATCCGGAGGCAGAAGCTAAAACATGCGGGGCTGACAATCTGATGCACGCCAGGGAAGGTGTAATTGCATTGGGGAAAGGTGGTTATATGAGGAGGCGGCTTTGCCTGCAAAGGGAGCTTGCTTATCTGGTGGTTTATCTGGCAGGAGCCCTAGCAGTGGGGGAACTTCTGTATGAGCATATGGCAGCTGGGCTGGTATTTTTGTTGGCATTTCCAATCCTGCGCAAGAACAGGGAAAAGCAGAGGCTTAAGAAGGAGGATTGTGAACATGCGGTTCAGTTTAAGGATGCGCTCATCAGCATAAAGGCATCGTTAGAAGCAGGGTATTCCATGGAAAACGCGGTTTCAGCGGCGGGGGAGGATTTGGCGTGCATCTATCCGAAAGGATGTTTTATCCGCGAGGAGTTAGAGCGGATAGGCAGAAGCATTGCAAATTCGGTTCCCGTGGAGGAAGCGTTTCAGAATTTTGCCACAAGGAGCGGACTTGAGGATGCACAGAATTTTGCGGAAATCTACCGGACAGCACGAAAAAGCGGCGGGGATTTGCTCCGTGTGCTCCAGTCGTCGGTTACGGTCATCACGGACAAGATGGATTTGCGGCGGGAGATTCGCACGATTTTGACGGCAAAGAAGATGGAATGCCGGATTATGAAGGCGATTCCGCCGGGGATGATTGTCTATTTCCGGATTTTCTCGCCGGGCTACCTTGATATTTTGTATGACGGCGCGGGCGGGCGAATTTTGATGACGGTGCTGCTGCTTGTGTATCTGGCGTTGGTTTGGCTGATGGAGTATATCACAGGGGTTGAAATTTAGGGGGAGATGCTATGAACCGTGAAATTGCGGAATTGCTTGAGAAGGTTTATCCGCTTGAAAATCCGGAGAACTGCCGGAAAAAATTCGCGAAAAGAAGGAGAAAAAATACGCTTTTGGCAGCCGTTGCGGTCTTGTTTTTCATCGCTGTGTTTCTTGTGCGGGCAGCAGGAAACGGGGGAGATATACCGGAAAGGAAGGTAGAACGCCCGGAGTTTGGGAGCAGGAGCATAAGCCTTTTTGCGGAATACGGGAAGTATAAAAGAGCAGTGGAATTAAAGGTTTCGGCGCGGGAGCGTTCGCCGCAGGAAGCGCAGGAACTGCTTGGGCGCGCGGGGGAGCTGTTGGGGGAGCGTATATTGGGAAAAAATCTGTCTTTGGATAGCGTGACGCAAAATCTTGTTCTTCTGGAAGAATTGCCAGAGTACGACATTGAAATCGTCTGGAAAACTTCGGACAGGGAATTGGTCAGCGTGGACGGGAGTGTACATAACAAAGAACTTTCTGCGGCACAGCCCGTTGTGTTGAGGGCGCGGCTGTGTTATGGGGAGTTTGTGCAGGAATGTGAGTATGAAGTCCTGTTACAGCCATATCCGTACACGCAGGAAGAGCTTTTGGAGAGGCGGCTGTATGAGGAACTGGAAGCCTGCGAAGAAGAAACGGCAGGGGAGGATTATCTTTTGCTCCCGGAAACGCTTGAAGGGAATGAGGTCATCTGGCGGGGAGGGCATCAGGACGTGACGGGGATTGTTTTGCTTCTTGGGGGAGTGCTTGTCTTTGCGGTCTATGGCAGGGAAGCATCTTTGCTTCGGAAGAAGAAAAAGGAGCGGGAGGAGGAATTGCTCATGGATTACCCAGAATTCCTAAGCCGCTTTACCCTGCTCATCGGTGCGGGGATGACAGTGCGCAATGCGTGGGAGCGTATGTTGGCTGATTACAAAAAATCCGGGCGGAAGCGTTTCGTGTACGAGGAGATGCAGCACACGATGGCACAGCTTGAGGTGGGAATGCCGGAGCTTCGCGCTTACGAACAGTTTGGAAGGCGCTGCGCACTGCTGTCCTATCTGCGTTTTACAACCATCCTGACGCAGAATTTGAAAAAGGGTTCTTCCGGGATTGCGTTGCTTTTGCGCATGGAAGCGCAGGAGGCGTTTTCGGAACGGAAAAATCAGGCGAGGAGAAAAGGGGAGGAGGCAGGGACAAAGCTGCTGCTTCCGATGGGAGGTATGTTGGTGCTTGTGTTTGTGTTAATTCTTGTACCGGCTTTTGCAAGCTTTCCGGTTTGAGGGGGGAAGGCGGCAGAGGGTTAAGAAGAACATGGATGTGGACATGGATATGGATGGCACAGGAAAGGCTGTGGCACGGGAAGGAGAATATTATGAAAAATAAAAAATTGTTGGCGGACAACAGAGGAATCGGCGTGGTGGAAATTATTTTAATTCTTGTTATTTTGATTGGGCTTGTGCTGCTGTTCCAGACACAGATTAAAGAGATTGTAACCAATGCGCTCAATTCCATCAGCAGCGGTGCGGAAAGAATTACGCTTTAAGGAGGCGCTTTGCGTGTGGCAGAAAAGGAGAAGGAAGGTGTGATTACTGCGTTTTTCAGTCTGGTGCTGCTTTTGGTGATTGCGATGCTTTTGTGTATGGCAGAAAGTGCGCGTCTGAGCGCGTGCAGCCGTATGGCAGATAGCATTTTGCGTCTTGGAACGAAATCATTGCTGAGCAGCTATGAGCTTGCGCTGTATGAAAATTACCATGTGTTTGGGCGCAGTATGGACGGGGAGGATGCGGCAAAGGAAGAACTTGCGGAGGAACTTTTATGGTATACACAACAGAATCTGGCAGGAAATTCGTTGCTTTGTATGCGGGCGGGAATGCCGCAGATTACAGGATTGTCTGTGCTGACGGACGATAATGGGGCAATGTTTTATGCCCAGGCAATTCAGTATGAAAAATATCGTGAAGCCGGGGAATTTGCAGAGTGGCTGCTGCTTGCGGCAAAGGAGACAGAAAAGGCGGAGAATACAGGGGTTTTGCTGCAGAGGACGCTTAAGGCACAGGAGTGCGCGTCAAAGGCGGAGGAGACACTGTCGGAGCTGCTTGGCTGTCTGGACGGTTTTGTGGTGGAAGAAGGGACAGTTGTACGAAATTTTTTCGGAAAAATTAAGACAAAGCAGGACTTTGCCAAAAAAATGGTACCGGGCGGCGCGGCGGAATGGCTTTTGGCGGGGAATGCCGAGCTGTACGCGGCGCAGCGGGGAAATTATGTCAATCCTTCTCTGGTACAGAACCAGGTAATAAATAATAAAAGCAGGATAGATGGTCTGGAAACCAGTATTTGGGAATTATGGCGCGAATATGAAGAACTGCCGGAAGAAGACGTGGATGGGAGGCAGATTCTTGCAAGGAGGTTGGATGAAATGCAGCGCGCACTGGAGTCTTGCAGAAGCTCGCTGCGGTGGAACATGTCTGATTTTCTGGGGGATATCGTCGGGGCAAAAACACAGTCAGAGAAGGCGCTTGTGCTGCTTGGGCGTCTGGAAGAGGAAAGGACCGGGGTACGGGCGGAGCTTTTGACATATGGGGAAGAGCTTTGCGGCTATGAGGGGAAGGTTGCGGATACGGTTTATGAGGAGCTGCTGAATCAGAATGAAGAACTGCTCGCACGTTTTTCCCAGGAGAACGCAGTTGGGGTTTTAAAGGATATCCAGGGAATGAAGGAAGCGCTGCAGCATAATATCGGGATTTTAGCGGCAGCGCAGGAGAGGATAGAACAACAGCCATCGTACCTGGAAAACCCTGCATCCGCGGTCACGGCGGTGATGGCGGCGACGGAAATTCTTTCGGGGCTGCGGCTTCGGGAGTTGGTACTTGACTATGCCAATGTAAAGGTGCCGGAAAAAAATAATTCTTTTAAAAAACTGGCTCGTCAGTTTTTCCAATACGGAATTCTTTCTTTGGTGGTGGAGGATACCGGGGAAATCTCAAAAGGCCAAATGGGCTCGGAGCCGCTTCCGTCAGAGCTTTATGAGGGGGAGAAATCAAGGCGCGCATTCTCGTTTAAAAAGCTGTTTGAGGGAACAAAGGAGGAGGCATTTTCGTTTCAATGCGGTGATATTGGAAGCTTTTTGAAGAGCGGGACGGAAACATTGCTGAAGGAAGCCTTGTATCTTTCTTATCTGGAACATCACTTTGTGGCATATGCAGATGAGATTAGCGGCGGGGAGGCGCAAACCGAAGAGGCGCTTGAGGGAATGCTTTATCAGTTGGAGTATATTATAGCCGGTAACGGGAGCGATTATGGGAATCTGGCAGAAATTGCGGAGAAGATTTTCCTGATTCGCTTTGCGATGAATCTGGGCGTGATTTTTTCTTCGGGCGAATGCCGGAACCAGATAAAGGGCGCGGCTACGGCGGCGGTTGGCTTTACGGGAATCGGTGCGTTGATTGTCTTTGTTGAGCTGCTGCTTGCAATGGTTTGGGCAGCGGAGTGTGCTTTGACGGAAACGGGCGGTTTGTTTATGGGAGGGGAAGTTGATTTTATCCCATCTGCAAAATCATTGCCAGTACAGTTTCATGAAATGAGCAGTATATCAAAGGAGTTTTGGCAGCAGAAAGCAAAGAAATATACGCAGAGTGAGGCTGGTGGGATTTTAAAGAGTTATTACGAATATCTCTATCTCTTTCTCGCGGTAGAAAAGACGCAGTTAAGGACGATGCGGACAATGGATGTCATACAGCAGGTGATGCGGCTGGAATATGATGGGAATTTCCTGATGCAGCACTGTGTTTGTGAGGTGGAAACGAAGGTGGAGCTTACGGTTCCGTATCTCTTTCTCCCGGCGGCGGGAATCCATGCAGGAGAAGGGGTAAAACAGCAGAAAAAATATGGGATTTCCTACTGACCTTTGGTCAGTGGTCTGTTCTTTTCTATTGCAGTGTTTCAGGGCTTGATAATCAATAAAAAAATACAAATTCTCTCCAGAAGGCAGCCATATGGAAATGCCAGGGAAAAGAACAGACCAGTGACCAGAGAAAAAAGAGAGTGGGCAAGGGGGTGGATGCGGGTGAAAGGAATGAATAGAAAGCGAAAACTGGCTGCAAAAACAGTAAGCGCGTCGCTGACGGTGGAGGCAGCCCTGGTTTTGCCTGTTTTTTTGAGTGTTTTCCTCTTTTTTCTTTCGTTCCTGCAAATCATACGCGCAGAACAGCAGATTTATTATGCCGCCTCAGAACTAACCGAAAAGACGGCAGCGTGCGGCTATATACTTAAATATGCCACACAGGAGGCGGAAGCGCTATGGGAAAGGGACGGGGAATATTTTGAGGCGGTAGAATTTGCGGCGGATATTTTACAGGGGGCGGGTGATGCGCTTTGGGTTCATGGCGCTATGCAGAAAAAACTTAAGGATGTAAAATATATTGATTCGTTGGTTGAGGGCGGTATAGGCAAAATTGATTTTTGGGGCTCGGAGGTTTACGCCGAGGATGAGATGGCAGTCATCCGCATGGATTTTAAAATTTCTTTTCCGGTATTTGGGAAGCTTCTTCCAAAACTGTCTTTTCGGGAAAATGTCGTGATGCGGAGTTTCTCTGGTGTTGGGGAATTTGAGCGCGCGGAAGAAGAGGAGGAAGGAGCACAAGAGGAGAGTGAGGAGGGATATGTATATGTTACCGAAACAGGAACGGTATATCATGTGAGGGAAAATTGCACTTATATCCGGCTGAGCGTGGAACAGACCTCCGGCAGCAAAATCGCTGAAAAGCGAAACCAGTATGGCGGGAAATATTATCCGTGCGAATCGTGCATGAAAGATGGGGTGGTTCCGGAAAAGGTGTGGATTACAAAGACCGGAACGCGCTGCCATACCAAAAAGGATTGCGGCAAGATAAAGCGGACAGTGAGGAAAATCCCTGTTTCGGAAGCAGCGGATTACCGGCCTTGCAGCCGATGTGCAAAGGAGAATTAGGCATATGGCGAATCGGGATAAGAAGAAACAAGGAAAATAGTAAAGGAAAATAATAAACGAAAATAATTAAGGGAAAGAAGAATAAAGGAAAATAAAATAAGGAGAATTTTGAAAATTGGAAAATTGGATGGTGTTATGTTTGCTTGTACTTTTTGGAATTGTGGATATAAGAAAGCGAAGTTTTCCGGTTCGTGCTCTTGTGGCAGCGTTCTTTGCCGCAGTGGTGTTTTATCTGCTTTTGGGTGGAAATGTGGCACAGGGCATTGCAGGGGGGATTTCCGGCGGTGTGGTTTGCGCAATCGGAAAAATTTCGCGGGGGCAGATTGGGAACGGGGATGGGTTTTTGTTGGTAGTGACAGGGGTTTTGCTGGGATTTTGGGGAAATATGGAGCTGTTTTTGGCAGGGCTGTTTTTTAGTGCGGTTTTTTCAGTGTGGGCGATTGTTTTGCGGCATAAAGGCCGGGGATACCGCATTCCTTTTGTGCCCTTTCTGGCAGGGGCGCAGTTGTTTCGGATTTTTGTGCTATTGTAGGAAGTGGGAAGGCGGCAGGAGAAATATTTTGGAGATAGATTCCGCCGGGAAAACGGCATTTATGCCAGGTGCAGACCAGACAGGTTTTGGAGAAGAGGTGAGAAGGTGATGTGGGGCAAAAGTAGGCGGAAATTTTGGCAGAAAATGAAAGGGTGTTTTAAGAGAAACGGCGGGAAGGAAACTCAAAAAGTGTATGAGGATGCTAGTATTACAGTGGAAGCGGTTTTTGTGATACCGCTGCTTATGTTGTTGTTTTTGGCGCTTTTGTGGTTGGCGCTTCATCTGCATGACAGGAGTATCATCGAGGGGGCGATTTTTCAGACAATGGAGGAAGGCGGAGAATATTTATTGTATGGTGTAACACCGGGTACTGGCGTTTTATCAGGAGGAGGGGGAAGCAAGGGAAGCCTGCATTACGCCATTGCGCGTGCACCGGAGGAGGAAATACAGTTCTGGGAGGAGCGCTTTTATTGCGAAATTGAAGGAAAGCTTTTTTTGTACCGTCCGGTAAGTGTCTCCTGCGAAAAAACGGCAAAGGGGACGAAGGTGTACGCGAAATTTTGCTGCGGGGAATTTTTTCCGGCGGGGCAATGGGGGCTTTCCGGGCTGTTTTGCATGGAATATAGTAGTGAACGGCTTTGCCCGGTACGTGAGGAAGTGACGAGGGCGGGGAGTGTTTTGCTTGATTTGTATGAACAGGGAAAGGCTTCGGATTGAATGGTTTTTCTGGCAGTGGCTGCGGCTGTGGCATCTTGTTCTTGGAGTGGTTCGGGTCATATTTTGGCTTTCGCGTAGCGAAGCTTATGCTTTGGAGGAAGGTTCCGGAAAGGAAGGAGAGGGAAGTGGAAAATATTATTTTGGAAGAGAGAAATGATATGCGGGGGAATTATCTTGTGGCAGTGGGGTGCGAGGAAGGCAGCTACAAAGAGGAAATGTTGAAAAACAGCAGGATTCCCGGGCTTTTGGGCGTGACAGGGCAGGATTTTAACGGGAGACATGAGCTTTGGTATGAGACAACGGGGCAAAGGTCATTAAAGCTGAAATTTTCACAGAAGGCACCGGGAGTGGAGGATATTACGGGGCTGATGCACCAGATTGAAACGTTGGCGCAAAGGCTGGAGGAGTATTTGCTTGAAGCGGAGGAGATTGTTCCGAAACTTTCCTGTATTTTTGAGGGGGAGAAAGGCGAATTTTTGTTTTTGTACGTTCCGGGCTATAACAAGGAGAATACGGGCGGAATCTGCAGGCTTTTGGAGGAACTGATGGAATATGTGGATTACGAGAACCACAGGGCAGTATCCTTTTTATATCTGCTGCATGCAAGGAGCAGACAGCAGACCTGTGGGATATATTCGCTGCACCGGCTTTGCACGGAAATCGCGGAAGCTGCGCAGGCAGAGGAAGAACGCAGAAAAGAAGACGATTTCTTTGGGGAGTTTGTGGAAACAGAAGATGTGGCGGATGGGGAAAGTAAAACTTCGTTAAGGGAGCGGGCGGCAGGTCTTTGGGGCGGAGCAGGGAAAGTCCGGGATGAGAAGAAGGCAAGAGCCGACAGGGAAGACAACGGAAAAGAAAAAACCAGAAAGGCAGAGGGGGAACCTGGAAAGAAAGCAGGAAGTGAAAGTGGGAAAAAGGCAGCAGAAGGGGTTTTTGGACTGCTGCAAAAGCTGAAGGGCTATATAAAAACGAACGTAAAAACAAATGCGGGCGAGGTGGCTGCCTTTGACGGGATGCCGGAAGAATATGGAACAGAGGAAGCGCCATATGGGTTACATAAGCCATATGAACCGCATGGTTCATACGAGCCATGCATGGATATCAATAATGCCGGGGACACTGTTTTGCTTTCGCAGGAGGAATTCTCAGAAACCGTGCTCTTGACAGGCGACCAGGATACCGTATTGTTGCAGGAGCAGGAACGCTGTACATTGGAACCCACGGAAAAAGGGCGGGAAAGTATTTTGCTAAAAAGCTTTCCGTTCTGCATCGGAAAGGAGGAGACAGACGGTGGATATGCGCTTAGGGAGCCAATTATCAGCCGCCGCCATGCCCGGATTTTAAAGGAAGGAATGCGATATTTTCTTGTGGATACAAGGTCTTTGAACGGAACATATCTGAATGGGGAGCGGCTGATTGCCGAAGAAAAGAAAGAATTGAAAAACGGAGACCAGATTGATTTTGCCGATATTTGCTTTATCTTTACTTGCTGTAAATCGCCAAATGGTATATAATAACAAAAAGCGGCAAGGAGAAGAACCATGGAGAAAAAATATGTGATGGCGTTGGATCAGGGAACAACAAGCTCCCGGTGCATCTTGTTTACAGGCACAGGAGAAATTGCGAGTGTGGCGCAAAAAGAATTCCCGCAGCTTTATCCGAAGGCAGGGTATGTGGAGCATAATCCAAAGGATATCTGGTCCTCGCAGATTAGTGTGGCGGTCGAGGCGATGCAGCAGATTGGGGCATCGGCGGCAGAGATTGCAGCGATTGGGATTACAAACCAACGCGAGACGACGATTGTCTGGAACCGATTGACCGGACAGCCTGTGTACAATGCGATTGTGTGGCAGTGCCGAAGGACAGCGCCGATGATTGATGAGCTAAAGGAGAAGGGGCTTGAGGAAAAAATACGGCAGAAAACGGGTCTGATTCCGGATGCATATTTTTCGGCAACGAAGTTAAAATGGATTTTGGAGCATGTGCCAGGTGCGATGGAGTCTGCAAGGAAGGGCGAACTTTTGTTTGGAACTGTGGATACCTGGTTAATCTGGAACCTGACAAGGGGGAAAGTGCATGTCACGGACTACACAAATGCTTCGCGAACCATGCTGTTTGATATTGAAAAGCTTTGCTGGGACAAAGAAATTTTGGATTATTTCGGGATACCTGAATGTATGCTGCCAGAAGTAAAAGCGTCTTCCTGTGTATACGGAATGGCGGATGCCTCGCTTTTTGGCGGGGAAATCCCGATTGCAGGAGCGGCAGGCGATCAGCAGGCGGCATTGTTTGGGCAGTGCTGTTTTGAGCCGGGGGAGGCAAAAAACACTTATGGAACAGGCTGTTTTTTGCTGATGAATACGGGCAAAAAGCGCATTGTGTCACAGAATCGTCTGCTTACAACGATTGCGGCGAGTGCCGGGGGAGAGGTGGAATATGCGCTTGAGGGCAGTATTTTTGTGGCAGGGGCGGCAATCCAGTGGCTTCGGGATGAGCAGTCGCTGATAAAAAATGCCGCGCAGTCCGAGGAAGAAGCGATGAAAGTCCCGGATACGAATGATGTCTATGTTGTCCCGGCGTTTACCGGGATTGGTGCGCCGTACTGGAATCCTTACGCGAGGGGAACGGTGGTGGGGATTACAAGAGGATTTAACCACAGGCATATGGTACGGGCGACGTTAGAGTCCATTGCCTATCAGACCTATGATGTGCTCTCTGCCATGCGGCAGGATTCCGGGATTGCGCTTGAAAGCCTGCGCGTGGATGGCGGGGCGAGCGCAAACAATTTCCTGATGCAGTTTCAGGCGGACATCCTGGCGGTGGCAGTGCACCGTCCGAAATGTATAGAAACAACGGCGCTCGGGGCGGCATATCTTGCGGGGCTTGCGACCGGATATTGGAACAGCACGGAACAAATCCGGGAGAACTGGTCATTGGAGAGAACCTTTGAAAGCCAGATTACGAGGCAGTGCAGGGATGAGAAGCTAAAGGGATGGCATCGCGCAGTCCGGTGTGCACTTTCATGGGCGGATGACCGGGAATAAAGGCAGGGATTCTTCCCCAGGGGAAATTCTTCCGCAGGGAAAATGTGAGAGTGGAGGAGAAAATGCTAGAACAGGAATTGGATGTGCTTCTGCAGAAAAAGGGGTATCAACGCTTGCGGTTAAATGTGCCAGAGCCGCGTGTGTATGGGAAGACGGGGGAAGAGCGCTGCCGTGTGATTATCTATTATCCGGAGCATATGCAGGAGCAGTTTAGTGCGGGGGTGCAGGGGAATATCGTCAGACAGGTTCGGCAGTATTTTTATGATGCAGGGCAGCTTAGGCTGGATATTTTGAGTCTTGTGGAAACGGGGAATCCTTCCGGAACGAGAGCAGTTTTCGGGGCATATGATAATGTATGGTTCCTGGATGTGAAGGAGGGGCGCATCGTTCTTTATGAGGGTCAGGAGGATTTTGACGGACTGCGCGCGCCGCTAGAAGATGCCATGGATATGCGCATGGGGCATCCGGGCGGGGCGGTGCAGGGTGGCACCGGACGAAGGCATATCGCGATTTCGCCGTGCAATACGGTCTTGGTGGTGACCAACATTGTTATATTTCTTTTGTGTGAGATTTTTGGCTCCACGCAGGATACCCTGTTTTTGCTGGAACACGGTGCGCTAAGTTATCCGGAAGTATTTCAGGGGCATGAGTATTACCGGTTGTTTACCTATATGTTTTTGCACGGCGGAATCGACCATCTGTTTAACAATATGCTGATTCTGTGGTTTATAGGGGATAATCTGGAAAAGCAGATGGGGCATATGAAATATTTGATTCTTTATTTTGCGTCAGGAATTCTTGCAGGCTTCGCTTCAATGAGTTATAATAGCAGTATCGGCAGGTATGTAGTCTGTGTTGGCGCGTCGGGGGCGATTTTTGGAGTTGCGGGCGCGTTGGCGCTCATCGTACTGGTCAACCGCGGGCGCGTGGAGAACCTGACGGCAAGGCAGATGGTACTTTTTATCGCGCTGAGCCTGTACGGCGGTTTTACCAGTCAGGGCGTGGATAATATTGCCCATGTCGGCGGTTTGCTGGCAGGCGTGTTGCTTGGACTGATGCTTTACCGCAGGAAGAAAGGTGCCGGGGGTGAATCCATGGCAGAAAAGAGGTAGGCTTGAAAGTTAATTTGTATTATGGCGGCAGAGGGCTGATTGAGGATCCGACACTTTATGTGATGAATCGGATTGTATCCGTTTTGGAAGAGCTGCGTGTTCAGGTTGAAAAGTATAATCTATATGAGCAAAAAAGTAATATACCAGTTCTTTCCAATACTTTGAAGGAGGCGGATGGCATTATACTTGCCGTCAATGTGGAGTGGCTTGGGATTGGGGGATATATGCACCAGTTCCTAGATTCGTGCTGGCTGTACGGAAATAAAGAGAAAATCCAGGCGATGTATATGATGCCGATTGTAGTTGCCACAACCTATGGCGAGCGGGATGCGGAAAGTATGCTTGTCAGGGCATGGGAGCTTATGGGTGGGCTTTCGGCGGAAGGAGTCCGGGTTTTTGTGGAGAACCAGGCAGAGTTTGAGACGAGTATGCCATACCGTTCCATTATTGAGAAAAGGGCGGAGGAGTTTTACCGCATCATAAACCAGAAGGGTAGGATACTGCCTAGCAGCAATTATGTGGTGAAAAAGAACATACCGGTTGCGCTGCCGCTTGATTTGACACCGCAGGAGGGCGAACAGCTCTCCAAATATGTATCGGATGACGCGAGGGTGCAGAAACAGAAAAAAGATATCGAGGAACTGGCGGAATTGTTCAAAGGGATGCTCGGGGGCGAGGGCGGAACCGAGGAGCGCTACGAGTTCGAAAAGAATTTCCGTGAAAATTTCAGACCACAGGGAAAGGATTTCCATGCGGTTTATTCCGTATATTTTACGGATGCGGAGAAAACACTGATTATTGAGATTGCGGGAGAGAATCTGCGCTGCTATTATGGTGAGAAAAAAGAGAGCGAAGTTGATGTTGTAGCAAAGACAACGCGGGAAGTTATGAATAAGATTGTAAACGGCAGGACAACATTCCAGGGGGCATTTATGTCCGGGGAGCTGACCTGTAGGGGGGATTTCAGGACACTGCGGACCTTCGATAGCTTTTTTGCATTTAATATTCTCTCATAGGCGGCAGGGCGTGCCCGGAAAATGCTTTTGCAGGTGGTACGCAATGAGATTCATAGCGAGAAAAGGAGTTGCCGGCGTGTTTCGGATTTGGGCAAAAATATGGAAAGAAAGCCGGATGCTGCGGGATATGGTGGTGTGCAATGACGATGCGCAAATGACGCGCACCCATAAAATTTTCGCGGCGATGGATGAGATTTGTATGGAGTTTGACCTGTCAAAGCCCCTTTGGCTAGATGCCACGGTGGCAGATTTTAAAAAGCATGACAGAACAAGGTTTACACAGGATAACTTTATTGATAAAATAGAATTTGATTTTTTGGAAATTCATGTGATTGAGGAAGATTAGTCCGGTGGGAGCTATTTTCTGGCGGAAGGATGGATGCAGTATGAAGATGCTAACGAAAGGCAGGGTTTCCGGGGCAGCATTGCTTGGAATATTGTTTTTTGCCGTGGGCTGCGGCAGCAAGAATGAGGAAAATTTGCCGAATTATGTGGTCAAGGAGGTGCAGACCGGAACGACGGCAGAAAACACACAGGGCGTTACGGAATTGCCGCAGGATAAAAGTGCAGGTCAGACGGGGAATTCCAGTATTGTCAGGGAAGAAGTTGCAGATAATAATGCGGGGCAGGATGGTGCGGATGCCGCGGGAGAGGACGGCGTAAAATTGCCGGAGGATGCGGCGGACAAAGGTACAACGCCAGGAAGGGCGGATGATGAAGACCAACAGGGTGCGGACAGTATGGAGGGCGCAAAAACGGATCCGGAGGAGGATGGGGATACACTCGATGCAGACGATGTGGCGGATGCGAAGGACGGTTTGGGAACAGGTTTCAAGGAAGCGGTGGAGCCGTTGGAGGATACTGCGAAAGGGGAACGGGTCAATGTGATGTCTGTGGATGAGCTGAGCCTGTTACCGTCTGGCACAACGGTTGAGATTGGTATGCTTTCTGAGGCGGAACTTGCAGCATGTTTTTACTTTGAGGAAGTATCGGATGCGGTTTTTGCGCGGATGAAAGGGAATTCCTACGGCGGGGACTGTACGGTTGCACTGTCGGAACTTCGTTATGTCAGGGTATTGCACTATGGTTTTGACGGGGCGGCGCACATCGGGGAACTTGTTGTCAACCAGGCGATTGCGCAGGATGTCAGGGATATTTTTAAGGAACTTTTTGATGCAAAATATCCGATTGAGAAGATGATCCTGATTGATACATACGGCGCAGATGACGATGCATCCATGTCGGATAACAATACTTCCTCCTTCAACTTTCGGACGGTGGAAGGAACAACCTCACTTTCAAAGCACGCTTATGGGCTTGCGATTGACATAAATCCGTTGTATAATCCATATATTCCGATACGCAACGACGTTGCGGTTGTGCTCCCGGCAAGTGCGCAGGCATATGCTGACCGTGAGGCGGAGTGTGAGTATTACATCCGGCACGGGGATGTATGTTATGAGGCGTTTGTAAGCCGTGGTTTTACGTGGGGCGGTGACTGGCCAACCGAAAAAGATTACCAACATTTTTCGAAAGTGATAGAATAGGCGGTATATGCTGACTGGATATTGGCAGGGAAGGGCATATATGAAACGAACAGGAAAAGGAGCGCACCTCTATGTCATACACAGCTTTATATCGAAAATTCCGTCCGGATAATTTTGATGAGGTGAAAGGCCAGGATGCGATTGTCACAACACTGCGCAACCAGGTAAAAACAGACCGAACCGGGCACGCATACCTTTTTTGCGGAACGCGGGGCACTGGGAAGACTACAATGGCGAAAATCCTTGCAAAAGCGGTGAACTGCGGGCAGCAAAACGAGGGAAATCCGTGTAATGAATGCGCTGTCTGCCGTGCCATCAACGCGGGGAACTCGATGAATGTTATCGAGATTGACGCAGCATCGAACAACGGCGTGGACAATATCCGTGAGATTGTGGATGAGGTGAAATATTCGCCGACGGAGGGCAGGTACAAAGTATACATTATCGATGAGGTACACATGCTTTCAACAGGCGCTTTCAATGCCCTCTTAAAGACATTGGAGGAGCCGCCGGGGTATGCTATGTTCATTCTGGCAACCACGGAAGTGCAAAAAATACCGATTACAATACTATCGCGCTGCCAGCGCTATGACTTTAAGCGGATTACCGTGGAATGCATTGTGGAGCGCTTATCGGATTTGATGGGGCGTGAGGGGCTTTCGGCGGAGGATAAGGCGCTGCGCTATATTGCGCGGATGGCGGACGGCGCAATGCGCGATGCTTTAAGCTTGCTTGACCAGTGCATTGCGTTTTATCCGGAGAAAACACTCGGGTACGAGGAAGTGCTCGAAGTGCTTGGCAATGTTGATGTGGAAGTTTTTGCAAGGCTTCTGCGTTATATATGCAGCGGGGATGTTTCCTCCTGCATCGGGCTGCTTGATGAGATTATTCTTGCGGGCAGGGAGCTTGTGCAGTTCACGGTTGATTTTACCTGGTATTTGCGGAATCTGCTGCTTTTGAAGGTGTCCGGGGAGATGGAGGATTTGTTAGAGGTTTCCACGGACCAACTATCGCTTTTAAAGCATGAGGCAGAGGTGGCGGAAAGTGAGACGCTGATGCGTTATATCCGTATTTTTTCAGAACTCTCCAACCGCGTCAAATACGCGGCACAGAAGCGTGTTCTGATTGAGGTCGCGCTGATTAAGCTTTGCCGCCCGCAGATGGAGACGGACTATAATTCTTTGGTCGAGCGGGTGAGGCTGTTGGAAAAACAGCTCGAGGAAGGCGATTTTACGCAGAAAAAGCAGCCAGGAAAGAACGAGGAGGGTGCAAAGCCGAAACAAGAGCCGGAACCGCCGCCGGAGGTGCTTTCTGCGGCGATGACGGAAGATATGCAGAAGATTGCTGCCAAATGGGGCGAAATTTTGCAGAAGCTCCCGCAGATGCTGCGCGTTGTGCTGATTGGCGCAAGACCGTCCCCGGGTGCGGGCAATCAGCTTTTGTTGGTTTTTGACCATGAAATCGATAAGCATTTGATTGATTCCGGCAGACATCTGGAAGAAATCAAAAAAGTGGTGGAGACCGTGATTGGCAAAGCCATCGAGGTACAGGCGGTCTGTGCCAGGACAGAGGGTTCGGAGGGCAGAAACTATCTGGATTTGACCAAAATAGCAAAAAAAATCCCAGTAGAATATGTGGATGAATAAAACAGCATGTACCGATACAGACCCCGGTGAAATTTATCGGGGCAAATCCGCAGAAACCGCGAATGGCAAAGGGGAAATTTGTTGCCGTAAATAGGTCTGGGAGCGGACATGTGGAATTTTCAATAAGGAAGGAGAAAGAAAAAATGGCAAAACGTGGAGGGTTTCCGGGCGGTGCGATGCCGGGCAGCATGAATAATCTGATGAAGCAGGCACAGAGAATGCAAAAGCAGATGGAAGAAAAGACAAAAGAGATGGAAGAAAAAGTCTGGGAGGCAAGCGCCGGGGGCGGAGCTGTCACGGTAAAAGTATCCGGGAAGAAGGAGATTGTGGAAGTGAAGCTTGCGCCGGAGGTGGTTGACCCGGATGATATCGAAATGCTGCAGGATTTGATAATTGCCGCGACGAACGAGGCATTGCGCAAGATGGAGGAGGAGTCCACGGAGATGATGAACTCGATTGCGGGAGGCCTCGGAAATTTTGGTGGATTGTTCTAAAGCGAGGGCGATGTGGATTATTATAGTAGTCAAATCAGCAATCTGATTTCGGAGTTGGCAAGGCTGCCGGGGATTGGGACAAAGAGCGCGCAGCGCCTGGCGTTCCATATTATCAACATGCCGAGGGAGCAGGTGGAGAAGCTTTCTTCGGCAATGGTCTCGGCGAGGAATAATATACATTATTGTAAGGAATGCTGTACTTTAACGGACGATGATATCTGCCCCATCTGTGCAAGTGCGAAACGGGATCATAGGACGATTATGGTTGTCGAAAACGCAAGGGATTTGGCGGCGTATGAGAAGACGGGAAAGTACGAGGGTGTTTACCATGTGCTGCACGGGGCGATTTCGCCAATGCTTGGCATCGGTCCGGCAGATATCCGTTTGAAGGAACTGCTCCTGCGCCTGCAAAAAGATGTGGATGAGGTTATTATTGCAACAAATTCAAGCCTTGAGGGGGAGGCAACTGCGATGTATATCAGCAAGCTCGTAAAACCGACAGGGATACGGGTAACAAGGATTGCAAGCGGTGTTCCGGTCGGCGGGGATTTGGAGTATATCGATGAAGTCACTTTGCTGCGCGCGCTGGATGGCAGGATAGAGCTGTAGCATTGCTGTGTACCAGAAGCCGGAAGGAACATATATAAGGAACGGATACAGAGTCTGAAATAGGAGGTACGTCATGGGTGAGGGCAATATACTTTCTGCGGGAATCGGTGAGCTGCGGGAATTAAGGCAAATGCTCGTCTCGCTGGAGGACGACAAGGCAAAAAATGCGGAACTGACATTGAAAGAAGAGCAGTTAGAAAAGCAGATACAGACGCTTGAAAAACAGCTGTCCGATAAGATTGCTCAGGTGGCAAAAACAAGGAGCACGGAACTGGGCGCAACTTATGACGAGCAGCTGGAAAAGACAAAAAGCAGGCTGCGGAAGGTGCGGACAAAAAAAGACAAACAAAAAGGTCTTCAAGTCGCGGAGCGGATTGCCTCCGAGACTGCCCAGGTGCGTGAGGAACGCAGGCAGCTGTATGAGCAGATGGGGCAGCTTTATAAGGAAAATAAAATTCCGCGCTTCCTGAACAACCGCTTTATGCATGCGCTTTATATACCACAGGGGCTCAAAGATATTCTTATTATACTGTTGACCCTGGTGGTTGTTTTGTTTGTCCTGCCGTGTGGGATATATTATTTTGCATTCCGCCCGAAGACCGTTTTTTTGATTGTGCTGTATATTGTTACGGTTCTGCTGTTCGGGGGAATCTATATGGCGCTGAACAGCATTTCAAAGCAGCGCAGCCCGCAGACATTTGAAAAGATAAAGGCGTTGCGCCGCGAGCTGGGTGTAAATCATAAAAATATCCGCAAAATGGAGAAGGCTATCCGCAAAGATAAGGACGAAAGCCGTTACGATTTGGATAAATTTAATAATGAATTGCGGGAGCTGGAGGAGGAAGCGGAGCGCATCACGCAGGAGAAGAAGGCAGCGCTCAAGAAGTTTGAGGGTGAGACGAAGGCGGTGATTGCGGCAGAGCTGACGGCAGAGTTTGCGGAAAAGCTTGACCCGCTGCGCGAGGAGCACGATGAAGCCTATGAGGAGCAGCGAAGGGCGGAGGATAGTGTAAAGAGGCTTTCGATGCGGCTTACGAATGAATATAACAGTTATCTTGGAAAAGAAAATCTGAATATCTCGACCCTCGATGAACTCCTGTGCATTATGGAGGCGGGGGAAGCGGCAACCATCAAGGACGCGCTTGCCGTATATCGCACCCAGGCGGCAGAGTCAAGGGGCGCGGCACAGGCAGGAGGCACGGAGGCGATGAAGGAAGCGGCCATGGGAACAGAGGATGCAGAGCCGATAAAGGAAGTGGTTGTGGAAACAGGAGCCAAAGAGCCAGCAGAAGAAGCAGACGGGGAAAAGGAACCATAGAGCCGACAGGGGAAGCGACCGTAAAAGCGTAAAAGTAAATGAAATAAAAAAGAGACAGGCCTAACTGACCTGTCCTTTTTGCTTCACAAGAAGCTCAAAAAACGCATCCTCCGGCATCGGTTTGGCATAATAATACCCCTGCACCTGGTCGCAGCCGATACTTTGCAGCAATTCCACCTGTTCCTTTGTTTCGACACCTTCTGCAAGTACCCCAAGCTTTAGCTTATCCGCCATCGAGATAACCTGTTCCAATATGAGGCGCCCTTTCCCTGAAACCATCATATTTTCCATGAATTTCCGGTCCAGTTTTATTACATCAAACGGAGTCTCAAGAAGGATGTTCAAAGAAGAATAGCCGCTCCCAAAATCATCCATCAAAAGGGTGAAGCCCTCATCCTTTAGCTGCAGTGCCTTTAAACTGACCTGTTGGTCGTCCGCCGTTTCCGTAATTTCAAGTTCCAGAAGATTTTTGGACACGCCGTGGTTTTTGATGATATCACATAGAACGCTGATGCACTCATTATCCCGCAGATGAACCCTTGAGACATTGACGGAAACCGGGCAGGAAGTGATGCCCGCAGTTTCGCATTTTTTGAGGAAACGGCAGGCCTCTTCCCATATGTAGTAATCCACTTTCCGGATAAAACCATTTTCTTCAATAATCGGGATAAACTGATCCGGATAAATCATGCCCCTCTGCGGATGAAACCAGCGGACGAGCGCTTCCGCCCCGATAATCTCGTTTTTGGCAATGCTGTATTTGGGCTGGAGATACATTTTAAATTGCCGTTCCGTGATTGCGGTCTGCATGTTTTCTTCAATGAATTTCCGGTTGTACAGCGATTCCTTAAATTGCTCGCGGTAAAACAGGATGTTGGAAAGGATATTGTTTTTGGCTGCTTTCCTTGCCATTGCTGCGCGGTCTTCCATCTGGCGAAGCTCCATCTCACGGTCCTCTACCGTGTAGATGCCGTAGGACATTTGGAGCTTCACATTTTTAAAGCTTTCTGTTTTTCGGGCAAGCTGGTGGATGAAACTGGTAAGTTCCTCCTCCTTGTCATATTCGGTAACAACCAGGAACACATCGCTGCGGAGATTAATAAAAAACTGATTCTCACTGCAGCATTCTTTGAGGCAGTGGCTGATAAACTCCAAAACCTCATCGCCGAATTTCTCACCATACAAATCGTTGATAATCTTGAATTTGCGAATGTCAAACTGGATAAAGCCGATGCCACGCGATGAGGAATATAAGAGGTTATTCACATTGCGCCGGAAACGATTGCGCTTGCTGATGCCCTTGAGCACACGGTGCATTTCGTTTTCCGGAATATCCTCCAGATTGATATTGCTCTCCTTGATGTCTTTCAGATAATCGGCCAGCATCCGTTCCAAAATCTCGATGCTGATGTTAAGTGCACGCGGGCATTTTTTCAAAATCAGCCCTTCCCTGCGAATTTCGGCCATCTCTTCCGGCTTGGAAATATCCTTGCCAAGAATATCCCGGCAATGAATGACACCATCCATTTGTTCCGTGAAAAGGCGGATAAACTCCTCTGTTTTTCTGTTTCCATATACTTCCAACTCCCGGTCAAGGGAATCATAAAAGCCGAATGCCATCCCAAGCACCAGCAGCGATGCGGTGATGCAGCCGCAGGTGCTGCCCTGCCGCATCCCGCCGCCAAAGCATGTGCTGATTCGGAATGCTGTTTTTAAGTCCAGGCCGAAATCTTCTGCGAATGCCCCAAACAATGCCTGGGAACAGTGGTATTGCTGATGCAGAAGCTGTTCTGCCTTTTCAAGGTGTGTCATATCGCGCCCTCCTGTTTAAATTCCACATATATCTGGATGAACCCATGTTCCGTACTGATAATTTTATCCGATATGTTCCGTCAGCCGCCACTAAAGCTATCGAGACAAATATTGTTTTCAGGGGTTGTGCCGTTTTTGTTTCCTATCCCATAGCACAGTTTTACGAGATGGATACAGATATTTTAACAGACAACTGCGAATTTGTGAAGCAAAAATTAAATTTTACAACAAAATATCTGAAAGATTAAATAAAAATATATAAAATGCGGAAGAAAATATCATAGGAGACTATGCAAGATACCACAAAGAAAACCATTCTGCGAAGGATGCTACAAAAACACAAAGAAAAACCGATTGCCATACAGCCGGCAGAAAGACGCGCCCGCACGGCAATCGGTTCCGTTCCCTTTTCGGTTCCGCTCCCTTTTCATGGAACGTAAGTTCCCAAAAACACCTTTTTTCGGTCAAGTTTGTAAATAAAATGGCGGATTCCGTCAAAAATCTGGTCGGAAAGTGACATTACAATGTGCAGCCTTGTTGTCTGGAGAAGCATCTGGTCAAGCAGCCCGGAAATATTGACAATGCCGGTAATATAGTAGTCGCCAACAAAAGGCAGCTGCTTGTCCACCCCTGCACCAGGACGCAGAGGACCTTCCCCGAGTGTGTAATAGCCGACATGCGAGGAGCGTCCGAGGGAAGCGTCAATCGCGATAATCAGCGGATTTTCGTGATTTTGGTATATTTTGTCAATTGTTTCCTGGAGATTTTTTGCGTGTACCGGTTCCTGCAGCGTGCCGTATACAAAGTAAGGGGAATTGCGGAAAATCGCGTTAAGCCTGTGGCCGAGCAGGGGTCCTAAGCAGTCCCCGGTTGCGCGGTCGGAGCCGATGCATAAAAAGACCAGCGGGCGGTTGCCGAGGTCATCCCGGAGCAGCTGATACAGGCTGTTACCAAATTCAACGGAAGAATATCGGTCGTTTGTGTTAAAATATAATATTTTCTTTTCTTTCTGCATAACTGACTGTCTTGCTGCCTTTCTCTGATTTATTGTATTCTAAGTATTTCCAAGGATGTAAAAGATAGACATGGAATTGGAGGATATTTTAAAAATCCGGCACAAAAAAACGAAAACGAGGGAGGATTATATGATATAAAACGGAAAAATGTGTGAAAACAGAGCTGATGGGCGTATTCTGCGGTGAATTTTCTGGCGGCATGGCGTTCTTTTGACAAAATACCTATGCGCTCCGTGGTACGATGACTGCAAAAAGGAAAGGCAGGGAGCGCTGAAATGATAGAAAATATTTACAGCAATATGGGGAGCGCGGAAGGGGAATACCAAGTCAGCGGAAGGCGGCCGCCCAAAAACCTCAGGCAGATTGGTTTTTTTTCCAGTGATTTGCGGATTTATCTGGAGGATTATGTACATACTTTTACGCACTGGCTGGCAGAGCGGGACCACACACAGCGCTGTGTTGCAGTTCTTGTCGGTGAATTTGCAAAATCCGAGCATGCGCGGGAAGTCTATGCATACGGCGCAGTCGTGGCGGAACACGCGTGCGATGGCGGAAAAATAGAGATGACATCACAGGTGTGGACAAAAATATATGAGACAATCAAGGAATTTTTTCCGGACGGCGAGATTGTCGGGTGGTTTTGTGGCGGGACAAGCTACACGGAGGAGGAACGTGAAGAAATCCGCCAGGTCCATACGGACCATTTTGCAGGAACGGACCGCATTTTGATGTTGTATGACTTCCTTGACCGTGAGGAGGAATTTTACCGCTATGAAGAAAGCGGGATGGCGCGGCAGGATGGTTATTATATTTATTATGAGAAAAATACAGAAATGCAGGAATACATGATTGAACAAAAGCAGGGCAAAGGGAGCGAGGAGAACGTGAATGACCGGGCGGTTCAGGAGGTGCGTGCGCGTTGGAACGGCACGGAGAAACGGGAGGAAGAAGAGAGCGTACAGACGGGGCAGGAGGGGAAAGCACCAGAAAACGGGGGCAACCGTTTTTTATATCTGGTGGGCATTGCCATGTCCGCGGTCGCGCTGATTGCCGCCGCCTCAATGCTTTACAACCAGGAGAGGCTCAAAGGCTTTGAGCAGACCTTGAACCACCTGATTGGCAATGTGGACGAAGAACCGGACACGCAGGAGGTTTCGGGCAAAGTGGATGGGCAGGGGCAGGTGCCGGGGAAGGATGAGGAGAAATCCGGCGTGATGTCATGGGGTGCGCCGGGAAAAGATGGTACAGGAGATGACAGCGAAACGAAGGATGGTACACACGACGATGGCACAGAAAAAGAAACCGATAACCAGACACCGACACCGGATGGCACAGGAAATGAAAAAAATTCCCCGGATGATGCAGAAGTGACACCGACAACGCCAGAAAATACCCCTGGGGGAACACCGGCCGTGGACGGTACGGAGAAAGAGAATACCCCGACCAAAAATCCAGAATTAAAGGAAACAGGGAACGGGCAGGACGGGAAAAACACAGATGGAGATAATACCGGGAATGAAGGGAACGGGGAAGAAAACAATACACAAAAAGAAGACAAAACCGGGCAGGATGGGGAGAAGGAGAACGAAGATGCTGAGAAGGACGATGGGACAGGAAGTGTGCAGACTGCGGAAATCGGCGGTTCAGGTCCGGCGGTTGACACCTCAAATATGCAGTTTTACACTGTCAAACCGGGGGACACGCTTATCAGTATTTGCAGGAAATTGTATGGCAATCTGGACAATCTTGAGTATATCAAGGGTCTGAACCAGCTCAACGATGAAAATTTGATTTATGTTGACCAGGAATTGTTGGTACCGTAACTGAAAATGTGGAAAGCATAGAAAAAAATAGTGTCTTTTTTAGAAAGTCATGCTATAATGGGATAGTATGGCTTTTTAAATTGAAATGAAATGAGGACATGCGCTTTCCGGGGCGTGCGGAACGCGGAAATGAGTTCTCAGATATATCCCCGGGGAAGAGCGCTTTGGAATGGAGTTATTATTATGAAACAGTTTGATCGGAGGCTGCGCTCGAAGGCGGAAGCAGCAAAGCTGAATCGAAAAAGATATCTGATATCGGTTCTTGCCGTGGTCTGCCTGCTCGTGATTGCGGGGATTATATTTTTCGGACGCAAGAAAGAAAAGGTGTATAATACCTATGAGACTGTTGATACCGTACCGTTAAGCACGGACAGTTCCGTCCGTTACTGCGCGTACAATGGTGGGTATATCAGCTATGGGCGGGATGGCGCGGTGGCGTTTGATGCCCGCGGGGAGCAGCGCTGGAATGTTGCTTACGTGATGAAAAATCCGATTGTGTCCGTTTGTTCCGGATACGCGGTTCTCGCGGACAAAGGGGGAAGCCAGTTCTGCATTGTAGATGGGAACGGCACGGCAAGCCGTTTTGAGCTGACAGAGAAGATTGCTTCTGTAAAAATAGCGTCGCAGGGGGTCACGGCAGTCATGGCAACCGGGGAGGAAAGGGATCATATCTATCTGTATGAGCCGGACAGCTCTGGGGCGTTGGTGGATATTATGACCGTGACAAAGAACAATGGTTTCCCGCTTGCGCTGGCATTGTCGCAGGACGGCAGGAAATTGGTTACTTCCTATGTCTCGATAGAGAGCGGGAGCTGTGTCAGCTGGGTTACTTTCTATAATTTTGGGGAGGTCGGGCAGAATTACGTCGATAACATGGTTGGTTCCTACTCGTTTGATGACCTTGTGCCGGAGGTTGCTTTTGTGACAAATGACACTGCGATGATTTGCAGGGAGGGCGGAATTGTTTTTTACCGTGTGACAGAGGTGCCAAAAGCCTTGGCGAAAGAAGATTTTACGCAGAGAATCCGCAGCGTGTTTTACAGCAGCGATTACACGGGGGTGGTTCTTGAGAAAGCATCGGACTCGGGGGAAAAACAGCTTGTCATGTATCAGAATGCCAGAGGGAAAAAAGTGTTGGATATGGACTTTGTCGGCGAATATAAGGGGATTTACACGTCAGGAAAAGATATTGTGTGCTATGACAGCGGGCGGCTGACGATTTACAATATAGAAGGAAAGCAGAAGCTCCGGATGGATATTGAAAAAAATATCAATGCCGTATTCCCGGTGGATGACAGTACGAGATACATACTGATTGGGAACGAGACCGCGGATATTATCCAGTTAAAGCAGACGGAGTAGGGGCGGGTGCGCGGAAACCAGAAATGGTATGCGCCGCGCATGGGTGCCGGCAGGGCATATAGGACTTGATTACAGGGGGTATCTATGAATATTTTACTGGTGGTTATCATTGCCTTTTTTGTGGTTGAGGCAGTGGTCGGAATGAAACGGGGATTTATCAAAACCATATTTTCGATGTTTTCTGTGATTGTTGCGTTGGTTGTGACAGCATTTGTCAGCCCGGTTGTGACGCAGAGGCTGCAGGATAATGAAAATGTGATGACTTACTTTGTGGAAAAGGCGGATGCGTTGCTCCCGTTTGAGGAAGTGGAGTCGATGCTCAACCTCGAAAATAAGAAGGGGGAACAGGAAAAGTTCCTGGAATCGCTTCCGCTGCCGCAGAGCATCCGCAAACAGCTCGCAGAAAGCAACAACAGGGATTATTATAAAGCGCTCGGTGTTGATACGTTCCGTGCTTACCTGTGCAATTATATCGCGTGTATGATTATCAGTGCGCTTTCGTTTGTGGCGACCTTTGCGGCAATGCTTGTGCTCTTAAAGGTGTTGTGCTTCTCGCTTGATTTAATCAGTAAGCTTCCGTTGCTCAATCAGGTGAACCACCTGCTTGGCATGGGGATGGGTATTTTGTATGCGCTTTTGCTTGTCTGGGTCGGGGGTGTTGTGCTGACCGCGGTCAGTACAACGGCGGCAGGTAACAGCCTGATGGAAATGGTGAACGACAGTGCGGTTTTGAGTTTTCTCTACAATCATAATCCGCTGCTTGGGAAGGTTGCTGACCTGAGCAAGATATTACCGTAAAATATGAAACCGAAACGGGCGGGTGCAAGGGCTGTCTTGGGCAAAAGCTTCACCTGCGGAAAGGAGCTGAGGATGGGTATGGAAGCGGTGGTTTTTGACATGGATGGTCTGATGTTTGACACGGAGCGGGTTTTTGTGGAGGCGTGGGATTACGCCGGGGAAAAAATCGGCATCGGAAAAGCGGGCTATATGAACTTAAAGACCCTCGGTTTGAACAAGCAGGCCTCCGAGGCGGTCTGGCGCGAGGAATTCGGGGATGCATATGACGTGGAGGCACTGCGCAGATACGCAAAGGAATTCATTTCTGATTATTATAAGAACAATAAGGTTCCGGTGAAAAAAGGTTTGTATATCCTGCTTGATTATTTAAAAGAAAAGAAATTCCGCCTGGCGGTAGCGTCTTCCTCGCCGCGGTGGGAAGTGGAGCGGCATTTGCAGGATGCGGGAGTTTTGTCATACTTTGAGACGCTTGTCTGCGGGGATATGGTTGAAAACTCAAAGCCCGCGCCGGATATTTACCTGGCGGCGTGCGGGCAGCTTAAAGTGCTGCCAAAGGCCTGCTATGCGTTAGAGGATTCGAAAAACGGCTTGATTTCCGCGCACCGGGCAGGCTGTGTGCCGCTTATGGTGCCGGATTTGTGGCAGCCGGATGAGCAAGTGCGCCAGTTTGTGGCGGGGATTTTTGAAGACTTGGAGAAAATAAAAGAATATTTGGAAAAACTGGAGAATTGATAAAGAAGAAGGATGTCTTTGGGAAAGGGGGATAGATGTTGACAGAAAAAGAATCATTATATGGGCGAATTCAAAATCATCTGGTGGACGGGGAATTGCCAGCAGATTTTTCGCTGATACCGAGAAAAGATAAAAATCAGATTACCTTTGCGGATGGGGCGCGGGATGGGATTGCCATCTACCATATGGGGCAGGCGGATGTGACAGAGGAGTCGATGGGGCTTTTGGCGGAATTGATGTGCGATGTCTCGGATGGCAGGCGTGAAGCAGGGAGGCAAAAGCTCCTGGAATTCGCAAAGAAAAACACCCCGCTGAACGCAATTGATGATTTTGAGCAATATATCATTGACCATGCAAACGAGCTGAATGCAAAGCGGCTTCATGAATTTGCGGTAGAGTGCATGGAAAGTTTGGATGTGGATTTGGTAAAGTTTGGGATGGAGATATTGGAAGTGTTTTCGGAGCCGGGCGAGACGGAGAAAGAGATGATTCGGACATTGGGGTTGTGCGATGAATTTACACTTTTTTCTATTTTTAATATGCTTTGCTGGGAGGATGCCAACAATGAGATTTTCGCACTTGCCCAAAAGGTGCATGGCTGGGGGCGCATCCATGCGGTGGAAAGGCTTGAACCGGAGAATGATGTGATACGGGACTGGCTGTTAAAGGAAGGGATTCACAATCGGGTGGTTCCGGATTATTCCGCGTTGGAGGTATACGAAAAGGCAAAAATCCGGGAAATGCTTTCGGCGGAACTGACGGGGGAGCAGCTTGATTGCATTGCTGCAGTTATCCGTTCGCTAATGTCCGAAGGTCCGGTGCAGGGAATCAGTGCAATTGGTGATGCAGACGGGATGCTTTTGGAATTTATCGGGCAGGCAGTGCGCCATGGCAGCGCTCTTAGCATGCACGTATGTGATGCGGTACATGGGATTGCGGGGGCAAAGTGCCCGGAGGAGGTTACCAGGGCGGCATGGGAATTCCTGCGAAGAAAAGAAGTGGACAATGCTGTCAGGGGATGGGTGCAGGAAGGGGAAATGATTGAATTGGCGCAAGCCCTTGGCATTGATTATTATGAACCGCTGTATCAGTGCATGGAGCGGGATTTTGGAAGACATTTCTACCAGTGTGCCGCCCTGATGGCGGATGATACATACCGAGAAAAGGTGTTGGGGCTGTTCCGGAAGAAGCTGCCGATGCAGGAAATGGTGGCGGAGCTGGAGGACAACCGCGGGTTAGGGGAGGAATACGCAGATTATTCCAAGCTTGTCTACCTTGTGCAGAATCTGGAAGATTATCCGATGTGCGGCGGGGATTTTGTCGAATTGGCGCTGCAGTCGCCCGTGGTTTCCAACCGGAACATGGCGCTGCGGGTGTTGGACCATTGGTGCAAAAAGAAGGAATGTACGTTGGATTCGCTCTCGGGCAGGCTTGCTGAAAGGGTGCGTGTATTAAAAACAAAAGAGTGCAGCGAGAGTGTGCTGGAGAATATGGAAAAATATGGATTCTGATGAATTCTTGGAAAAAAGGGGTCATCCGATAGGGAAATCAATTTTTGGGAATCATTTTTGGAAATATGGTTTTGGGATAATGCATTTGAGCGGATGATTTTGAAAAGGGATATTGGGGGATTTGCCACAATGCTTCTGGAAGATGCCTTGTGGTGTTAACTTTCGGGATAATGATTCTTGGAAGAAGATGTGGACTACATCTAGTGTTTTAATACAGAGAAAAACACTAGATGTAGTGCTGTGAAAAATTATTCAAAAATCCTGAAAAAAATTTAAAAAAAGTGTTGACAATGTGGTTGACCGGTGATATAATCATTTTTGCTGACGCGGTAAGAGAAAAAAACACGGCGGAAGCGAGGAACGGGAAGACCTTGAAAATACAGGTTTTTCGGGATATGAACCTTGATAACTGAACAATGAAACAACCTTGAAATTCAAAAAAAGTTTCAAAGAACGTGTGGAGAAATCCGCACACCCTTAAAACAGTAACCCATCGTAAGATGGGACCTGCAGGGATGCAGGACGGAATAAACAGGAAACTGCAGGGGAACCTGCAGGAGCCAAGGTTTATCCGGGAAGGAAAGAACACTTAATATGAGAGTTTGATCCTGGCTC
>CAJTUA010000017.1 GCA_910579615.1 uncultured Lachnospiraceae bacterium
AAGGACGATGCCGTATATCAAAGCGCTGCACAAAGTCAATGCGGTAAATACCCACAAGAACACTTTTATACTTAGAGAGTTACTGATTTTCTTTTGCAATTTTGTATCCCACCCCTCTGACAGTTTCTATGTAATCCACGCCTAACTTTTTTCGCAAATTCATAATGTGGAAATTGACGCTTTTTTCCTCGCCGATAAATTCATATCCCCACACAAGGTTAAGCAGCTCATCTCTTGTGAATACCCGTCCTTGATTTTTAAGGAAAAGCAGTAAAATATCAAACTCGGATTGCGTGAGGATGACCTCCGCACCCGATACAAGGACTTGCCTTTGCTTTGCACTTATCTGAAGTTCTTTATATCGAAGGGTGTCCGTATCCATATCCATTGTTTCTGTTCTTCTAAACAGTGCTTCTACACGCTTTAATACCAGTTTGATAGAAAACGGCTTTGTGATATAATCATCTGCCAGCAAATCAAATCCTTTTATCTGGTCAGCCTCTGTATCAAGGGCAGTCAAAAGGATAATCGGGGTCTGTGCTTCTTGCCGTATCATTTCGCAAACAGCATATCCGTTGATTTTCGGTAACATAATATCCAAAAGAATAAGGTCTATGTGGTGGGTATGAAAAGTATTGATACCTTCCAGACCATCCGATGCGGTCACAACTTCATAGCCGCAGGCTCTAAGCGGCTCGGCTAAGATGTTTTGTATTGCGATTTCATCTTCAATAATCAGTATTGTCTTTGCCATATCTTAAACCTCCAATCTGATTATACTAAGGCTTGGTTAGTTTTTGATTAGTTTTTCTGATTTTCTTCGCTTATCAGCAGGTTTTTTGGCATCTTTAGGAATCGGCTATACTTGGTTGATATTCAAAACACCCTCAATACGATTTTCCTTGCATAACCGCTGCACCCACCGAAGAGATACATTCCATTTTTCTGCCGCTTCCTGTGCTGTTATATAATCAAACATTTCTGGCTTCCTAAAATTGTACTGTATTTATTATAGCCGTTTAGACGAACTATATCAAGTGTGCAAATATGAACTTTTATCTCTTGCAGCAGGATATTTCATATCCTATTATAAGGGATTTCACATTGTTTAATTAGAAGCTACATCTCTGTAAAATATAAGGGTAGGATTTTCAGGGTATAGGTGGTGAGCTAATGGACGAAAGGGACAATCCGGAGGGAATTGTTTTCCCCGGCGGTCTTGTGGCTCACGGTGATATAAAGGTAGGTCTGGGTGACGGTGGTTTCCGTCTCCACAATGTTCCCGTGACCGTCATCGCTCTCGGTTATCTGGGTCGGTGGTGGTCTTGCCGACACCGCCTTTCTGATTGGTTAAAGCGATTACGAGACGTTCTGAAGAATGTCTTAGCAATCTTGACATGGGTTTGTCCTCCGTTGTAAATTCACCCATCCAAAAGCCCATAAATAGCGGCTGTTTGGGCGATTTGGGGAAATGGAACATTTCTAAGGCTTCTGTAGGTACTGAGGAACTCGCACACATGGAAATTGTGTCCGCAATCGTGCACCAACTTACCCGTGACATGACACCGGAGCAGATTGAGGGAAGCCCATTCGCAAACTATTATGTGGACCATACGCTCGGCATCTGGCCGCAGGCGGCGTCCGGCGCGCCGTGGACGGCGACTTATTTCCAGTCCAAGGGTGACCCGATTACCGATATCCATGAGGATATGGCAGCAGAGCAGAAAGCACGCACAACCTATGACAATATCCTGCGGCTTGTGCATGACCATGATGTCTGTGACCCAATCCGTTTTCTGAGGGAGCGCGAGATTGTGCATTACCAGAGATTCGGCGAGAGCTTAAGGCTTGTGCAGGAAGAACTGGATTCGAAAAATTATTATGCATTCAATCCGGCGTTTGACAAAAATTGTTAAGAAATCGAAAAATGCCATAATAAATCAAAAAAGGGGGAATCGCGCAGCGGTTCTCCTTTTTTGTGTGCAGGGGGCGTGTTTTTTTTGTAAGAAAAAAGTTCTCGCCATTTTGGGAGCAGTGTGGTATAATCTACCTTATGATTGGAAAAGATTGCGTTTTTTCATGATAATCCGTATAGGGAAGAAAAAAAGTGCCTACAATTTTAGAAACAGGCAGGGATTGCCGGAAGGAGAGGGAAACGATGCTGAATATCAGGAAAACACGCCTGATGACGAAGCTTGCCCTGTATGAGACAGGGGAGGGCAGGCGGGATATCAGGCTGAGCAAATACTATAAGACGGACTATGTGCGGTTACAGATTTTAAAGACCGTTCTGGCGGTGACGGTTGGGTATCTCCTGATTTTGCTGATGGTTGTGCTTTACAAATCCGAATATTTGATTGCGCAGGCAGTAAATCTGGATTACAGGGCAATTGGTGTGACGGTGTTTGTTATTTATGTCGTGCTTCTTACCATCTATATTGTCGGGGCAATTATTGGCTACTCCATCCAGTATGATTTGTCGCGAGGGAAGCTGACACGGTATTTCCGGATATTAAAAATTATGAAGAAGATTTACCGCGAGGAGGAGGGCAGCGGTGCTGCCGCGGAAAAAGAGGAGGAAGGCAATGGTTAAGATTTTGGAGCTGCGTTCGCTTCTGAGAACGTACTATCAGAAGTTTCAGATGATAGTTGACCCGTTAATAAAATTTATTGCGGCCTTTGTGACATTTCTTGTGATTAACAGGTCACTTGGCTATAATGAGAAGCTTGAGAAGACGGTGGTGGTGCTTTTGGTGTCCCTGCTGTGTGCATTTACACCGTCCTCGATTCTGGTGTTTTTGGCGATGGCATTTGTCATTTTGCACATTGCATCGGCATCGTCGTTCATGGCATTGTTTGCGGCGCTGATTTTTGTCGTGCTGTATTGCTTTTTCCTGCGGTTTGCGCCGCAGTACGGCTATGTGGTGGTGGCGATTCCGATTTTGTCAACACTGCACATGCCTTATCTTGTTCCGATTCTGATGGGGCTTGTGGCAAACCCGATTACCATCCTGCCGTCGGCGTGTGGCGTGGCGGTATATTATATCCTCCAGATTATGAAGGAGCACACGGTTGTCAGTGACAGCTTTGCCCTGGATGATATCCTCCCGCTTTACACGGAGGTGTTTGAGACACTGCTTGCCAGCAAGGATATCCTGATTGTTTCCGGTGTATTTGCGGTTGTCATCATTGTTGTGTATATTGTGCGCAGGATGAAAATGGAGTACGCTGCGGAGTTGGCGATTATCGCGGGGGCGGTGGTCAATGTATTCGGGTTTTTGATTTGTGATTTGCGCTTTGATTCCGGGGTTACGCTTGGCAGTATGATTGTTGGAACGCTGATATCCGTTGCGGCTGCGTTTATCGCGCTTTTCTTTAAGAGGGTGCTTGACTATACTGCCGTGGAGAATGTCCAGTTTGAGGATGATGACTATTATTATTATGTGAAGGCTGTTCCGAAAATTGAGATTGGTGTTGCGCAGCGCACGGTAGAACATATCAATGCGAAGGATGAGAGGACGGACGAGGAGGAAGATGAGGATGATTATGAGGAGGTTCTTGATGAGGAAACCGGCGAGGTCATCTTCCGGCCAAAGAGTGGCGGCGGTGCGGGCGGTCAGGTAAGGCGCCAGAAAGGCGGAAAGAGCTCCGGGTATTTTTACCGCAAGATGCAGGAGGAAAAGCAGAAGATACGCGAGGAAGAACAGCAGAGGGCGCGCGCTGAGATGCGGGCGGCAAAGCGCTACGAGAGCGGGGAGGAACAGTACCTAAGCGAGGAGGATTTGATGCGCTCCGAGCAAAGGCGCCATTATCAGGAAGAACAGGAGACGCAGGAGCGGTAAAACAGAATGAATAGCCAGAACTCAGAGATAGGAAGAGTGGTGATGAGATGAGATGGATCCGGACATTTATGGATGAATACCTGATCCGGCTGACGCGGTTAAAAATCGGGGATATTTTGGAAATAATAATCATAGCAATGATAATCTACTATTTTTTACGGTGGATTAAGACGACGAACGCATGGTCGGTTTTAAAGGGGCTTTTGATTGTGTTTATGTGCTGGTTGGTCGCGTATATCTTTGACCTTCACGCAATCCAGTGGATTTTTGTGAATGCTGTCGGGGTTGGGATTACCGCGCTGATTATCCTTTTCCAGCCGGAGCTTCGAAGGGTGCTCGAACAGCTTGGGCAAAAAGAGCTTATGCCATCCTTTTTTGGCGGCAGTTCGTCAGAGCAGGAGGCATTGACGCAGGAGGATATTGATGAAATTGTACATGCCGTCTATCATATGGCGAAAGAGAAAACAGGCGCCCTGATTGTCATGGAGCGCCAAATCAGCTTGCAGGACAAAGTAAAAACGGGTATCATCATCGATGCAAATATTTGTTCCGGGCTTCTGATTAGTATTTTTGAGGAGAATAAACCGCTTCATGACGGTGCGGTGATTGTCCGTGGGAGAAAGCTTGTGGCGGCGACCTGCTATCTGCCGCTTTCAAGCAATATGCAGCTGAGCAAGGAGGTTGGGACAAGACACCGCGCGGCGGTCGGCATCAGTGAGGAGACGGACAGTTTTACCGTGATTGTTTCGGAGGAGACCGGAACCGTGTCCATCGCCAGAAACGGTGAGCTCATCCGGGGAATTTCCGGAGACCGGCTGAAAAAAGAGCTTCGTACACTTCAGACGGTGCCGGAGAAAAAGAAGGGGAGATTTTCCCTGCACAGGAGGGAAAAACAAGTCTGAAAGGCGGCGCACGGGGGAGAGATATGAGTGAGATAAGAAAACAGTTGGAGGATGGGCAGCAGGAAGCGGCGCAAAAGCAGCCGGGGCGTGCAAAGTCCTTTTTCATAGGGATGGCAGGGGGGTTAAGGAGGAATTTAAGATGGAAACTTTTGTCCCTGCTCATCGCAGTGCTTGTCTGGGTGACCATCATGAACATCGATGATCCGTATATTACCGTGACAATCCCGGATGTTCCTGTGACATCGCTGAATGAGAGTGTGCTCCAGGAGCAGGGGAAAATCAGTGATATTGAAAGCGGACGGACGGTCACTTTGAAGGTACACGCACCGAGCTCCATCGCGGAGAATCTGACGGCAAGGGACTTTAATGCGGTGGCGGACTACCGTCAGATGTCGCTTGTCTACGCGGTTCCGATTCAGGTATCCCTGCGTCAGGAGAGCCCATACAATAAGGAAGACATTGACATTACCATCGTATCCAGGCAGCCGGAGGTTATGGTGCTTACCCTGGAGGATTACACGAGCGAGACGTTCCGCGTGGATATCCAGACCCTGGGGGAAGCAGCGGAAGGCTACTATGTATCCGACATGGTAGTAAAGCCAAACCTGGTGCAGATTTCGGGCTCGGAAAAGCAGATTGACCGCATTGAGCGGGTGGTGGTCGAGGTTGGCACAGGGCAGGTAAAGAAGAGCTTTGAGCGGCAGGCAGTCCTCCGTGCATATGACAAAAATGGCTACGAGATTGATGCCTCAACAATTGAGTTTGATACAAAGGAAGTCAATGTGGAAGTGACGGTGCTTCCGGTCAAGAAAATACTGCTTCTGATTACTACGCAGGGCGAGCCTGCCTACGGCTATGAGTGCACGGGTATCCAACATGTGCCGACGGAGATTATGATTGCCGGGAAAGCGGAGGATCTGGAGGGGATTTATTCCATGACCATCCCGTTTGACATTGATATGCAGAGCAAGGATTATGGTGCGAAGCTCAATATCGAGACATATCTGAACGAATATTATGAGGGAAAATATGTGCTTGTCGATGAGGAAAAATATGTTACAGTGACGGCATATATCGAAAAACTTCCGACGAAGGATTTCAAGGTGCGCAGCGAGGATATTTCCGTGGTGGGGCTTGCGGAGGAATACGATTTGCTCTACACGACAAAAAGTGATATCAACATCAAGGTGCTTGGCAGGCAGGAGGAGCTTGACAAGCTGACGGTGCAGAACCTGAAACTTTACATTGATGTGACGGACTATGGACCGGGAAATTATTACGTGTCGGTAGTTTCAGACACGGATGCTTTTGTGACGGTGCGCACCGGAACCATCGGGATTCGAATTGTTGAGGCGGCAGATACCTTTGTCATCGACGATACCGCAGGGGGAGAAAACGGCAATGGCACAGAAGGAGAAAACGCCGGTGGTACCGGGGAAGAAAACGATGGCACCTGACAGATGCACAGGAGGTGGCGAACCTGGATGATACGGGTCCTAGGGGTAAAATTTTGTCGATGGAAGGATATGACGGAAAACTGCTTTCCGCGGGAACGGGTTTTCTGCCATATCCGGTGAAAATATAGTGCGGAAATGGGGGAAATTATGCTAAATTATAAAAGATACCAGAAAAATCCGGTGGTCGATTACCCGGAGCGTGAATGGCCAAACAAGGAGATTGAAAAAGCACCAATCTGGTGCAGCGTCGATTTGCGCGACGGGAACCAGGCGCTGATTGAGCCGATGGTCGTCGAGGAAAAAATTGAATTTTTTAATATGTTGGTGAAATTGGGCTTTAAGGAAATTGAAATCGGTTTCCCGTCCGCGTCGCAGATTGAATATGATTTCCTGCGCCAGTTGGTGGAACGCAGGATGATTCCGGATGATGTGACTGTGCAGGTACTTACACAGTGCAGGGAACATCTGATTGCGCGCACCTTTGAGGCGATTGAGGGTGTGAAACAGGCGGTGGTACATATTTACAATTCCACTTCCACGCTACAAAGGGATGTTGTGTTTGGCATGGAACGCCCGGAAATCATAAAAATTGCAACGGATGGAACAAAGCTTGTGAAGGAATACGCAAAGGATTTTCCGGGTAAGATAATACTTGAGTATTCACCGGAGAGTTTTACTGGCACTGAACTTGATTTTGCGCTCGAAATCTGTACGGCGGTGCAGGAAGTCTGGCAGCCGGATGCGGAGAATAAAATTATTTTCAATCTCCCGTCCACGGTCGAGATGAATACGCCAAATGTTTATGCCGACCAGATTGAATGGATGTCAAAACATTTTAAGGACAGGGAAAATATCATCCTTTCGGTGCATCCGCACAATGACCGCGGCTGCGGTGTGGCAGCATCGGAGCTTGCGCTGCTTGCAGGCGCGGACAGGGTCGAGGGCACGCTTTTTGGCAACGGGGAGCGCACCGGGAATGTTGACATCCTCACGATTGCATACAATATGTTTTCGCAGGGGATTGACCCGAAGCTGAATCTGGAAAACATCCGCGCGATTGCGGAGGTCTATGAGCGCTGCTGCAAGCTTCCGGTTCCGGCGCGCCATCCGTATGCGGGAAAGCTTGTGTTCACCGCTTTCTCCGGTTCGCACCAGGATGCCATCAACAAGGGGGTTACGGCGATGAAGGAGCGCGGCAGCCAAATCTGGCAGGTGCCTTATCTGCCGATTGACCCGGCGGATATCGGCAGGACCTACGAGCCGATTGTGCGCATCAACAGCCAGTCGGGCAAGGGCGGCGTGGCGTTTATTATGGAGACGTATTTCGGCTTTAAGCTGCCGAAGGGGATGCATAAAGAATTTGCGGATGTCATCCAGGCAATCACGGAAAAACAAGGGGAGGTCGGTCCGGAGCAGATTATGTCGGAATTCAGGAAATGCTACCTGGACAAAAAGGAACCATACCATTTCCGCAGAAGCCGTCTGGAAGAGGTTTGTGCAGGCGGGAATGATTACGATACCCGCGTGACGGTGGAATACACATATGAAGGCGAAAACCGCAGTTTCACCTCGATTGGCAACGGACCGATTGATGCCCTAAAGCGTGGGCTCGCAGCGGAGTGCGGCATGGAGCTGCGCCTGCTGGACTACAATGAACATGCACTTCAGGAGGGCTCGACCGCACAGGCCGCTGCCTATATCCATCTGCTTGATACAAAGAGTGGGAAAACAACCTTTGGTGTCGGCGTGAGCTCAAACATTACAAGGGCATCTTTCCGGGCAATTTTCAGCGCGGTGAACCGGTTTGTGCAGTTGCAGGCAAAATAATCCGGGGGCTGCCGGACGAAGCAGCGTTTGGCAAAACATTGGCGGCCCCTAACATGAAAATGCCGTTTGCGCGGCGGGATGAGAAAAATTATGAAAACATTTATCCAAAATTTTAAGAAATACCGTTTTTTGTTGGAGGAGCTGACAAAAAAAGATGTAAAGCTGAAATACCGCAATTCGGCGCTTGGCTTTGTGTGGACCCTCCTTGAACCGTTATTGACAATGATTGTCCTGACAATCGTGTTCGGGACGCTTCTGCACAAAAGAACCCCCCACTTTGCGGTTTACATCCTGAGCGGAAGGCTGCTGTATTCTTATTTTTCAACCGGAACGAAGCAGGCGCTAAAGTCCATCCGCAGGAATGGCGGCATGATTCGCAAGGTATATGTTCCAAAATATATGTATCCGCTCGCGGCATCACTTTCGAGCTACATCACATTTGCATTGTCACTCATTATACTTGTGATTGTTGCCGCCGTGCAGGGCATCCGTCCGACGCGCTATCTGATTGGCGCAATCGTGCCGCTTGCCACGATATTTTTGATGGTGACGGCGATAGGCTTTCTGCTCTCGACATTGGATGTGTTTTTCCGGGATTTGGAATATATCTGGAATGTCGCAACAATGCTTATCATGTATATGTCCGCAATCTTTTACGAGGCGGATACGCTGCTTGAGAGCCAGTATGGTTTCCTGATTCGCTACAATCCGCTCTATGCGGTGATTGCGAATTTCCGGAATGCCGTTGTCTACGGCAGACCGTTAGAGGGCTTTTACCTATGGTATCCGGTTGCGGTAAGCCTTGTGATACTTGTCGTTGGCCTGCTGTTTTTCTATAAAAAGCAGGATAGCTTTGTGTTATATCTCTAAATTGGAATGGAAAGCCGTCACGGTGCGGCGGAAACGAGGATGCTTTGGGAAAAAATACTGCATTGCGCGTGGATAATGTCGGGGTAAAATTCCGCATGGCGAATGAACATGTGGATAATATAAAGGACTATGCAATCAAGCTGATGAGACATGAGCTGCGCTACCATGAATTCTGGGCATTGAAGGATATCAGCTTTCAGGTAAACAAAGGGGAACGCCTCGGGGTGCTTGGTCTGAACGGGGCGGGGAAAAGTACGCTGTTAAAGGTGATTGCCGGGGTATTAAAGCCGACCGAAGGCACCTTGCAGCGCGGCGGCAAGATTGTGCCGCTCTTAGAGCTTGGGGCGGGCTTTGAAAACCAGTATACCGGGAAAGAAAATGTATTCCTCTACGGGGCGATGCTCGGTTACCAGAAGGAATTTCTGAAGGAAAAATACGAGGAAATTGTAGCCTTCTCGGAGCTTGGCGACTTTATCAATGTGCCGTTGAAGAATTATTCCTCCGGAATGAAAGCGCGCCTTGGTTTTTCGATTGCGACAATCGTGGAGCCGGAAATCCTGATTCTGGATGAGGTGCTTTCCGTCGGGGATGCGAAATTTAAGAAAAAAAGCGAGAAAAAAATTAAGGATATGTTTGACAAGGGCATCACGGTGCTTTTTGTGTCGCATTCCATCGGGCAGGTGCGTTCCCTCTGTGACAGGGCAATTATCCTTGAAAAGGGGCGCATGATAGCGCAGGGGGATGTTGCGACGGTCAGTGCGCTTTATGAAGAAGCGATTCGATGAATGGAAAACGAAAATAAGAGGTAAGATGACATGGGAACCATGAAGCGGGAAGGAAAACGGATACTGCTTAGCGCCATCCACCAGGCGGAGGCGAAAGTACAGGGCAGGCGCGTTAAGGCGGAACTGAAAAATTATTCCGCGGACGTAATCGAGAATGGAACGCCGGGAAAGAAAAATACCATCCTGTTCCTCATAACGCGCATGGTGCGCTTCCACGGAGGACAGACTTCGATTCTGCGCCTGGGGACGAAGCTGGCGCAGATGGGGTTTCAGGTCGGGTATGCCGTGTATAAGCCGCAGGACAAAAAGGAAATGGAGCTGTGTGCGAAAAGCAACCTGGCGGATTTTCGCGGACTTTTATTCACGGATAAGGAGCTTTCCCTCATGCTGGAGGGCAGGAAAAAAAGCGCGGATATCGTGGTTGCTTCCTCGTGGGATACGGTATCGTTTGCAAAGCGTCTGCCGGGTTATAAAATGTATTTCGTGCAGGATTACGAGCCATATTTTTATGCGTTCGGAGAGTTATTTCTGATGGCAAAGAAAACCTATGAGCAGGGGCTGCACATGGTAAGCCTGGGTGCATGGAATAAAAAAATGATTGAGCGGGAATGCCGCCCGGTATCCCCGGTTGACGTGATTGATTTTCCGTATGAGGCATCCGAATACCCGCGCAGGCAACGGGATTTTGATGCGTACCGGGAAAAAAAGACCCTTCGCATTGCCGTTTACCTGAAATATTACGGGAAGCGCCTGCCATGCATTATTCCTGAGCTGCTTATCCAGGCGGGGGAGCTGCTTGAAAAGGAGGGCATTGCGCTGCAGGTCAGCTATTTTGGCGAGGCGGAGAGCTTTTTGGCGCCCGGCGGAAAAAATCTTGGGATGCTGAATAAGGACGAGCTAAGAGAACTCTATTACCGCTCCGATTTTGGCATGGTTGCGTCGTTGAGCAATATTTCCCTTGTGCCGTATGAGATGCTTTCTGCGGGGCTGCCGCTCATTGAATTTGAGGACGGCACGTTCGCGGATTTTTTTCCGGAGGGGAGCGCGACGCTTATCGGGCTGTCGGCAAAGGAGCTTGCAAAAAAGCTATCCGGGCTGCTGCGGGAGCCAGAACAGCTAAGGCTGCAGCTTGAACGGGCGCATGGCTACATGGATGCGCTCGGCTGGGAGAAAAGCGCGGCACAGTTTGCAAAGATTGTGCGCGGACTTTCGGGTTAAACAGAGACTGATTTGTATTTTTATTGAAGGATAGCAAGCAATGAAGTTGAGAGGGAAATTCTGCCATGCGTGAGAAGATCAAAAAATTAACACCGGGATTTCTGATAGAAATTTACAAGAAAGCGCGTTATCTTGGGATAACTGCGCTTTTTTTTGCCTGCCGGATTTTTCCGGTTGACAAAAAACTTGTCGTATTTTGCAGCGTCTGGGGCTATGGGGACAATGCCAGATATGTGGCAAAGGAGCTTTGCGCCAGAAAGCGTGCAGGCAAAGACCGGGAATTAAAACTTGTTTTTATTACAAACCATCCGGAACAGGTGCCAAAAGCCCTGCCAATCCGCGCGTTAAAAACCAATTCCCCCGCTGCACTTCTGGCACTTTCCCGCGCGAAAGTCTGGGTGGAGAACAACCGCAAGGAGGCGTATATCCGAAAGCGCCGTGAGCAGTATTATATTCAGCTCTGGCACGGGGGGATTGCGTTAAAGAAAATAGAGGGCGACTGCCAGCAGGCACTGGGGGAGGAATATATCCGCCGCGCAAAACAGGACTCGCGGAATACGAATCTTTTTGTCTCAAACAGCACGTTCTGCACGCAGATGTACCGCCGCGCATTCTGGGCGAAATGCGAGATAATGGAGTGCGGGAGCCCGCGCAATGACCGGTTTGTGGCGATGGGGAAATGTGTGGGGGCGGGGAACCATGCCGTGGCGCAGCACCGGAAAGAAATGCCTTCTGCGGCGCCAGAACAGACTCCGAAAACCGCTGTTTATGCGCCGACCTACCGCGGCAGCCGGAAAAATTACTGCGACTTTGACGCGGACAAGCTGCGCGCCGCGCTTTCGGAGCGTTTTGGCGGGGAATGGGAGATTCTTGTACGCCTGCATCCGTTGGTGGCGGAAGGGCATGAACTGGCAGGGAGAAAGGGAATCCGGGATATCAGCGCGGCTCCCGATTTATATGAGGTTTTGTACGGCGCAGATGTGCTTCTTACGGATTATTCCAACACAATGTTTGAGTTTTCCATAACGGGAAGACCAGTATTTTTGTATGCGGATGACCAAAAGGAATACAAAAAGGAGCGCGGCTTGTATTTTGATTTTGAGGGGCTGCCGTTCCCGAAAGCGGCTTCCGAGGAGGAACTTTTTGCGCGGATTCGGGAATATCGGGCAGAAAATTATGAAAAACCGCTGCAGGAATTTTTCCGCAGGGCTGGATTAAAAGAAAGCGGCACCGCGGCGAATGCGGTTGCGGACCGGATTGAGCAGGTTGTTTCGGGCGCTGACCGGAAAACATCCTCCTGACCGGGAAAAATATTAAAATTGTCGTCAAAAATAATATCAAAGATTGGAAATCATGATGGACGAAAAAACAGCATCGCAAATATTGAAACAGCATATTTCAATGCAAATAAATAAAATAGAACGCTGTGGAATCGGGCACGGAAATTATGTATATATCATTTCCGGGGAAACGGCCCGGTACGTCCTTCGCTGCAGCGAGGAAGCGCATGCGTATAAAGATACGATATACTGGTTAAAACGATTAAGAAAAATAAATATTCCCGTTCCGGAAATAATCGCGGATGGAAAATACCAGAACTACGGTTACATAATATTATCCTATTTGAATGGCAGAGATTTTGGCATTGTATATCCAACGCTGAAGGACGAGGAAAAGCGGAGCATTGCCAGGGAAGTTGTCCGAATCCAGAACACTGTTGCTGCGATGGAATTCGAAAGCGTAGAGAAGGATTGGACTTGGAATTCCTTCATACAAAATATGTTAGGCCGGGCAAAAGAAAGAATCGAAAAAAACGGCTATTTTGATGGAAACAAGGTGGAACGGCTATGGGAAATCAGCGGAATGCTCCGGGACTATTTTGGGCAGGTGAAACCCATCGCGTATCTGGACGATATCAGTACCAAAAATCTTCTGATTGAAAACGGGAAAGTGTCCGGGGTGATTGATATTGATTGGATGGGCGTCGGGGATAAATTAACCTACGTCGCGATGTCAAATGTTGCATTGCTCAATATGGGCTACGATACCGTTTATGTGAAATATCTTTTAGAAGAAATGAAAATCAATCCGGCAGAGCGGAAGGCATTTTTATTTTATTCCCTGCTTTTCTGTGTGGATTTTATGGGGGAGAGGGGAATGTGGTTTGGGGATAAGAAGGTAGATGTAAATGAAGGAGTAATTAGCCGCCTGAACCAGATATATGATAAATTGATGCTTGAATGGAATTTTGAATGGAATTCCTGAAATTCAATAGAAAACGATATGGTATTTATCAGGGATATGCGGCGCAAAAGAGGAATTGCGGAAAAAAGAATTGTTTGGAAGCGAGATTGCTGAAAAAGAAAGAGTATTTTAAAGGTGGAAATTTAAGGTAGGAATAATTCGAAAAACGTTGCTTAAAAGAATGCAAGTTTGCAAGAAAGCCTGTCTTAAAGGAAGGAAGAATGGAAAAAATGGGAAGAATTGTGCAGCAATGCAAGCAGTGCGGGCGGGAGATTTATTTTGACGGAATCTGTATAACGTGCCGCACGGAAAATGAACGAAACGAAATATTGGCATTGTCACAGGACGAAATGGATGCCGCGATTCAGAAAATATGTGACGAGATAGAAGAAAGCGGTGAATTAGACAAAGAAAGCGACTTGTTTACAAAGCTGTTAAACTACAGGGATATCAACACGGAAAAAATCGCCAAAGCCGCCTTTGAAAAGCAGCTTTTCTATCCCGGTGAAATCTATAAGGATGCCCCGGATGAGATTATCAGGGCGATGATTGAAATGTTAGAGCAGGATAACATCGATTTGCCGCTTCTTGTCAGCTATCTTTTGGTATGCCTTGCAATCCATGGCGGGGAAGATGTTTTTTCTTCTTTTGTCGAATTGGAAAAGCATCCGCGAAAATGGCGGGAAAAGATTCATGCCAACCCTTCTGATTACGCCACATACGGCGGCTGGTCATTCGATGGGGATGGCAATGCCTTAAAAACAAATTTTGAAAAATGTTATCCTATGGTAAAGGGAACTTTGGAGGAGAAAAAGCACAGTCCCGTAAAAATCGGGGGCAGGACAAATGAGAAATGTCCTCATTGCGGCGGTACCAGGGTAAATCTTATGGAGGTGGACGGACGGGATTCCCGGCTGCAGTTTCTTGGAATTGACGGCGTAATAAAGGCAAAATGCTGTCCGAATTGTGTGATGTATTCGGATGATAATTTTTGCCGTTATACCATAAATGGCGAGAGCGAGGTGATTTTGGATGAGAATTCCCAGCAGATGGAAGATTTTGTAGAAGATGCGGGCGTGGAGAAACTTGATTCAAATACCTACATTTTAGGGGATAAGCCGGTTCCGCCAAGATATGCGGCGGACTGGGAGGGCGGTTCGGCAATCGGCGGCTTTGCGTTCTGGATTCAGGATTGTGTTATAAAATCCTGCCCTGACTGCAAAAAACCAATGAAATACCTTGCGCAAATCCAGTGGGATACGGTGTTGGATGGCTGGGAAGGAAATGCTTATATTGAGATTTGCAAAGATTGTAATGTGATTGCGGTATTGCATCAGCAGACATGATAAAAAGCGCAAAAAGCAGCGTGGAAATGGGGAAAACTATGGACAAAAACAGCGCAAAAGAATTATTGTCATTTCATTCAGGGAGAAACAGTGATATCCACAATCCCAAATGGGAAAACGGATTTTTAGGAAGTTTGCGGCCGTTTCGCGGTGAACTTTATAAAGAAAATTTTATGGAAGTGATGGAATGTCTGAAAGCATTAAAAGAAGAATTTGCAGCCGAAACAATTGAGAAAGACATTGTGGCGGACGTTGTGGCAATCACGCATTTGTCAAGGGCATGGGCTTCCCCGGATGGGATGTTAGTGTACAACCATATCCTGACAGAAGAACAGGAAAAGCATTTGCTGGTATGGGCTGACATTATAGAATCCTGCTTTATGTATTTGCTGGACGGTGACGAAGAAGATGCTTTTAGCGACTATGAAGATTATTTGGAAGATGAATATTTCTGATTGGGGTTTGTGGGGGGATTACTCGGCGCGACGCTGCTGTGCTGCGAAATATGTGTCCGGCTGCCTTTCCTTCGGTTTCTTACCTGAGTTTTCCATCTTCCTGTTTGTGAAAATTTGGAATTGACAAAAGAAGCAGTGGATGGCAAAATATTTTATAGAAGAAACCAGGGGTTTGGCATTGCTGGCCTTATATACGGAATTGTATGGTGGTGAAAACAGAGATGGAGGATATGACACAGCTGGTGCAATATGGAAAAACCGGATAACCATAGGGGCGCGGATTCGGCAGGAAAGGAGGGACAGATGGCAAGAACGGTTGCAATCGGGAAACAGAATTTTGAAGATATTATTGTGAATCATTGCTTTTACGTCGATAAAACAAATTTCATCAAGCAGTGGTGGGAGAGTCTGGATGATGTAACGCTGATTACCCGCCCAAGGCGTTTTGGGAAAACGTTGACGATGAATATGGTGGAACGGTTTTTCTCTGTAAAATACAAAGGGCAGGGGGATGTGTTTGCAGGGTTAAATATCTGGCAGGATGAGAAATATCGGCAACTGCAGGGTACGTATCCGGTCATCAGTCTTTCCTTTTCTGGCGTGAAAGGGAATACTTATGCAAGTGCGCGGTATAGGATATTTCAGATGTTGGCGGATTTGTATGATAAACATCGCTTTATGTTGGAGGGAGGGTTTCTCACAGAGCGGGAGGGCAAATATTTTGATAAGATATCAGAAGATATGTCCGAAAATGACGCGGTGGTTTCGCTGAATAAATTATGTGATTTTATGCAGCGATATTATGGCAAGCCAGTCATTGTTTTATTGGATGAATATGACACACCGATGCAGGAAGCGTATCTTTACGGGTACTGGGATGAGCTTGTCACTTTCATCCGCCAGCTCTTCCATGCTGCCTTTAAGACGAACCCATACCTTGAAAGGGCAATTATGACCGGGATTACAAGGGTGAGCAAGGAATCTGTTTTCTCGGATTTAAATAATCTGGAAGTGATAACATCAACTTCAAATAAATATGAGGATTCCTTTGGTTTTACACAGGAGGAAGTTTCCGCTGCATTGAGGGAGTTTGGCCTGATAGAACAAGAGGAAATGGTAAAGACCTGGTATGATGGTTTTACATTTGGAGCGAAAACGGATATTTATAACCCCTGGTCGATTACGAATTTTCTGGATGAAAAGAAATTCAAAACTTACTGGGTCAACACGAGCGGCAACGGTCTTGTGAACAAACTGGTCCGTGAGGGCGGGGAGTCCGTAAAACTTGCGATGGAAGACCTTTTGGGGGGAGGCACCATCCACACGAGCCTTGACGAGCAGATTGTTTTCAGCCAGTTGGATTGCGGCGATGAAGATGCGATATGGAGCCTGTTACTTGCAAGCGGGTATCTGAAGGTGGAGAAATACCGGATGAATATGGAAAGCGACAGGGAGGAATACGATTTAAAGCTGACCAACAAAGAAGTGGTGCTGATGTTCAAAAACATGATTCGTGGCTGGTTCATGCCAAAGCTGATGTACAGCCGTTTCCTGAAAGCTTTGCTCCTTGGCAACCTTACTGAAATGAACCAATATATGAACCAGGTGGCGCTTACGACAATCAGTTATTTTGATACCGGGACGGGGCCTTCGGAAACATCGGAACCGGAACGTTTTTACCATGGGTTTGTCCTTGGGATGGTGGTTGATTTGTCCGACCGCTATGTTATTACGTCCAACCGGGAGAGCGGCTTTGGGCGCTATGATGTTATGTTAAAGCCAAAGGGGGTTAAGGGGAAAAATACCTTTGCCGCCCCTGTGGAATTAAACAGCAATAATACCCCTGTAACTTCAGTGGAATTAAACGGTAATAACACCCCTGTTATCTCCGTGGAATTAAATGGTCAGAATCTCCCTGCCATTATTATGGAATTTAAGGTGCGTAACCCGAAGGAAGAAAAGACGCTGGAGGACACGGTACAGGCGGCACTGGCGCAAATTAAAGAAAAGAATTATGCTGCTGCACTGTTGGCAGAAGGCATACCAAAAGAGTGCATCCGGGAATATGGTTTTGCCTTTGAAGGGAAGGAAGTTCTGATTGGCAGCGGGAGGATTTGCGGGGAGCAATCTTTGCTTGAACCGCGTGTGGACAGGTCAAAAACCTGAACCATTTGCTTCTGCTGCCACCCGGCATGAGAAAAGAATGCCTTATATGAAAGGTGCTATACAGGGAGCTTTTGCTTGCCTTGACTGGCATGGTTTTGAGCAGGCATTGGAAATAGACTCCGCTTCGGCGCGGTAAATTTCACATCCAAATCAAATAAGCTTATTGTGTATTAAAAACACAATATATATCACGCAAAATTTTATCTTGCATTTTTTCTCCTTCCGCAATATAATAGAAGCGCTGAAAAATCAGCATACAATTTCATAATGATGAGAGAATATTTCATTAGGAAAATCAACGGAAACGTGCGAAGGGCACGGGAAAGGAGCTTTTAATGAAAAAGCAAGGAAAGATTCTGTTGGCGTTGCTGCTCATCTTTGGTATCTCGGTATTTACTGCGGGGTGCAGCAAAAATGAAAATTCTTCGGACGGCCAGGGAACGGACGGCACGGATGGTAATCCCACAGTGACCAATGGGCCTGTTTCTGGCGGTGAAATCATTGTTGGAATTACCCAGGATTTTGACAGTCTTGACCCACACAAAGCACATGCGGCAGGAACTCAGGAAGTAATGTTTAATATCTTTGAGGGCGTAGTTAAGCCTGACAAGGATGGAAATTTAGTTCCGGCGGTTGCAAGTGACGTTGCGATTTCAGAGGACGGCATGACCTACACGTTTACTTTGCGTGAGGGCGTGAAGTTCCACAACGGCGCGCTTGTGACAGCAGAGGATGTCGTATATTCTTTGAAGCGCAGTGCGGGGTTGCTTGAAACGGTCGATCCGGAGGTAATCGTGACATCCGCGCTTTCTTGCATTTCGGATATCACCGCATCGAAGGATGCGTCCGGCAAAGATATCGTCACCGTGAGCCTGTCTACGGCAAACACGGAGCTTCTTGGATACCTGACGAGCGCCATTATCCCGAAGGATTATGAAAACCAGGCGAATGCCCCGGTTGGTACCGGACCGTTCAAATTTGTATCGTACACACCGCTTGCAAGCTTTGTCATGGAGAAAAATCCGGATTACTATGGCGTGGCACCGTATCTTGACAAGGTAACTTTCAAGATTTCAGCGGATACGAACACAGCATTTATGGAGCTGCTTGCGGGCGGGATTGATATTTTCCCGTATCTGACAAGTGAGCAGGCAAGCCAGCTGACGGACAATTACAACATTGAAGTCGGTACGGCAAATCTGGTACAGGCACTTTTCTTAAACCATACCGAAAAGCCGTTTGACGACATCCGTGTGCGCCAGGCAATGTGTTATGCCATCAACCGGACGGAGATTCTTGACATGGTGGCGGACGGCAAGGGCACGCTTATCGGCTCGAATATGTTTGCGGGTTTCGCAAAATATTTTAATGCGGATGTGGTGGACACCTACCCACACAATATCGAGAAAGCGAAGGAGCTTCTGGCGGACGCGGGATATCCGGACGGGTTTGAGATGACCATCACGGTGCCAAGCAACTACCAGTTCCACGTTGACACGGCGCAGGTAATTGTGGAGCAGTTAAAGCAGGTTGGCATCACTGCAAAAATCAATCTGGTGGAATGGTCGTCGTGGCTGGAGGATACTTACCGGGGACGTCAGTACCAGACGACGATTGTCGGGCTGGATGCAAACCTTGCACCGAGCGACGTGTTGAAACGTTACCGTTCCACGGCAAGCAGCAATTTCCTGAACTATGTGAACGAGGAGTTTGACCGCATTTTTGCGCTTGCGATTGCGGAGACAGACGACGCGGCGAAAGTGGCATATTACAAGCAGCTGCAGGAGATTTTGGCGAATGATGCGGCGTCGGTTTACATTCAGGATCCGGCATCGTATGTCGCAGTCAACAAGAAACTGGCGGGATACACATTCTATCCGCTCTATGTGCAGGATATGTCGAAGGTGTATTTTGTAAAGTAACAAAAACAGCAGAAACCGGAAGCCCTTCCCTGGGGAAAGGCGCGGTGGAGAGTTTCTGCGGTACTTAAAATAGGAGAATGGGTCATGCGGTATTATATGAAAAAAATTATTTCTCTCATTATGGTATTGTTTCTAATTATGCTGCTGACCTTCATTGCCTTTCAGGTAATCCCGGGGGACAGCGCAGCCTCGCGCCTTGGTGTGGACGCCGAACCGGAGGCGGTCGAGGCACTGCGCGAATCGCTCGGGTTAAACAAAAGCCTGCCGGAACGCTTTTTTTCCTTCCTTGGCGGTGCGGTGCGGGGGGATTTTGGGAACTCGTACCAGTATAGCAGGCCGGTCAGGGAAATGTTGGCTGCAAGACTCCCGGTTACGGTTGGGCTTGCCGTTATCTCCATCCTTATGATTGTTGTGCTTTCCGTTCCGCTCGGGCTGCTGTGCAGCAGGAAGGAAGGTGGCGTGGCGGACCGTGTTATCACCATGGTGACACAGACGCTGATGGCGGTTCCGGCATTTTTTCTTGGAATTGTAATTACACTTATCTTTGGCCTGGCGCTGAAATGGTTTGTGCCAGGTGCTTATGTCGCACCAGAAGAGGATTTCGGGGGATTTTTAAGATATATGATTTTCCCTGCCGTTGCGATTGCGGTGCCCAAAATTGCGATGACGGTAAAATTTTTGAAAACCTCCGTCCTGCGGGAATTAAAGCTGGACTATGTGCGCACGGCGCGCAGCAAAGGGAATAGCGAGCGTGCCATTCTCTGGAAGCATGTACTGAAAAATGCCCTGATTCCGGTTATCACGTTTATGGGGATGGTGATTGCGGATGTGCTTGCGGGCAGTATTGTTGTCGAAAAGGTATTTAATCTGCCGGGAGTTGGACGGCTTTTGATTACGGCAATTTCGAACCGGGATTATCCGGTTGTGGAAGCGGGCGTTGTCTACATTGCGTCCGTTGTACTGATTGTGAATTTTATCGTGGATTTACTGTATCAGAAGGTAGACCCGCGTGTGCGTATAAAATGAATTGGAACATAGGGGCATGGAAGGGAAGATGCAAAACTTGGACATGAAACACAGGCGCAGACAATCAAATACCAAAAATGTAAGCCTGACAATCGGCATTGTGCTTGTGTCGGTCGTGCTCTTCTTTGTGGTGGTCGGGCTGTTCTGGACACCATATGAGCCGACGGCGATGAGCGCGGCGCTGAAAAATAAACCGCCGAGCCTTCTGCACCCGTTCGGGACGGACAATATGGGGCGGGATGTCCTAAGCCGTGTTATGGACGGTGCGGGTACAACCTTTATCATCAGCATTGTAACGGTGGCAATCGGCCTGGCGGCAGGAACCCTTATCGGTGCGTTTACCGGATACTACGGCGGGATTGTGGATGAAATCCTGATGCGCCTCAACGACACGCTGACCTCATTTCCGAGCATTCTTCTGGCGCTCGTGTTCGTCAGCATTATTGGCACAGGAAAATATAATATCATCCTTGTGCTCGGCATCATCTTTATCCCGAGTTTTGCGCGCGTCGTGCGCAGTGAATATATTGTGCAGAAGGAACTGGATTATGTGCGCAATGCGAAGCTCCTTGGGGCGGGGGATTTGCGCATCATGTTCGTGCATATTCTGCCGAATACAAAGCCAATCCTGCTTTCTGCCATTACCATCGGGCTGAACAATGCGATTCTTGCCGAGGCGGGCATGAGTTACCTTTCCCTCGGCGTACAGCCGCCGGACGCGAGCCTTGGGCGCATGCTTTCCGAAGCGCAGACCTATCTGCTGAACGCGCCGTGGCTTGCACTGGCGCCAGGGCTTATGATTGTCTTTACCGTATTGGGCTTTAGCATGATTAGCGAGAACATACAGAAATAGCGTGAAGGGCGTTTGCGCAATGCAAAATCAGGAGGAAACGTACATGGAAAAACAAAACCATTTGTTGGAGCTTTGCAATGTATCGGTCGGCTTCCCGAAAAAGGGGGAAAAATCACAAATGAATGTTGTCACACATGGAGTTTCCTTTTATGTTGAACAGGGTGAGGCGCTCGGAATTGTGGGGGAATCCGGCTCCGGAAAGAGCGTGAGCATGCTGGCAGCTGCGGGGCTGCTTGGCGGGGGCGGCAAGGTGGTTGAGGGCAGCATCCGTTTCCGGCACGGGGAAGATTCTGTTGCGCTGAATACCCTGACAAAAAAGCAGATGGAAGGGCTGCTTGGCGATGATATCGCAATGGTTTTCCAGGAGCCGATGACTTCCCTGAATCCGGTTATGACAATCGGCAAACAGGTCGAGGAAATGTTGGAGCTCCATACGGATATCCCAAAGGAGGAGCGCAGGGAGCGGGTTCTTGCGATGCTTGGGGAAGTCGGGCTTGCGGAGCCGGCGGCATTGTATGGCAAATACCCGCATCAGCTTTCGGGCGGTATGCGCCAGCGCGCCATGATTGCAATGGCAATGATTCTGCGGCCGAGGCTTTTGATTGCGGATGAGCCGACAACGGCGCTTGACGTGACGATACAGGCAAAGATTCTGGAGCTTTTGAAGAAATTCCAGACGGAATACAAAACGACCATCATCCTCATTTCGCATGACCTTGGTGTCATCCGGAGTGTCTGTGGCCGTGCGGTTGTTATGTGCGGCGGTGAGGTTGTGGAGCAGGGGGATGTAAAGACCTTGTTTGAGCAACCGCAGATGGACTACACCAAAAGGCTTCTCGCGGCTGCGCTCGGCAAGGGAAGCCTGCTGAAAAAGGCAGAGATTGCAAACAGAAATGAAACCGTCGTGCGCGCGCGGGATTATTCCGTCTTTTATGAGGAAAAAACCGCGGGGAAAAAGATAAAACGCGAGGTTGTAAAGAATGTGTCATTTGAACTGTACGCAGGGGAAATCGTCGGGGTGGTCGGGGAGTCCGGCTGTGGCAAGTCAACGCTCGCAAAGGCGCTCGCCGGTTTAAATCCGCTTACAGGAGGGAGTGTGGACATTTCCTGCAGCCAGCCGCAGATGGTTTTCCAGGACCCATATGGCAGCCTGAATCCTGCGAAGACAATCGGATGGCTATTAACGGAACCCCTGCGCCTGCACCGTGTCGGAACGAAGCAGCAGCAGCGCGAGGCGGCGTGTGAAATGCTGGAGAAGGTGGGGCTTGAGCGGGATTATTACGGGAGGTATCCAAGCACACTTTCCGGGGGGCAGCGCCAGCGTGTGGCGATTGCGATGGCAATTATGTTAAAGCGGAAATTTATTCTCCTGGATGAACCGGTATCGGCGCTTGATGTTACCGTGCAGGAACAGATTTTGATTCTTCTGGTCAGACTGCAGAAGGAATTCGGGCTGACGTATCTTTTTATTTCACATGATATGAATGTTATCCACCGCATCTGCGACCGCGTTTTCGTCATGTACCAGGGGGAGATTGTCGAGCGCGGGGAGGCAGAGGAGGTGTTTCAGAACCCGCAGCATGCGTACACAAAAAAATTGCTGGCGGCGAGGCTCTAAATCAAGAGAAGGGCAAAGGCCTGCATAAGGGATGTTAGCCACAGGGATATGGTGCAGCAAGTATTTTGCTGCACCATATTTGTGTTTGTGTTTCATGATTGACAATTGTGTTTCAATTTGTTAAAATAGAGAAAGATTATTTGAAAAAAGCTTAAGAAAATGCTAAAGCGGCTGAAATATTTGGTGCAAAGGAGAATTGTACATGGGAAAAGTTTGTCTGGATGTAAGCAAGTGTGTGGGCTGCAATGCCTGTGTCAGGGTCTGCCCGGTGATTGATGCGAATATCGCGAAAACGGACAGCAATGGACAGTTGACCATCAACATTGACGAAAACAAATGTATCAAATGTGGTGCCTGTATCCATGCCTGCTCGCACAGTGCAAGGTCGTATGAGGATGATATTGACAGCTTTATGGCGGATTTGCGCGCGAAGCAGGAGATTGTGCTGATTGCGGCACCTTCCATCAAGATTGCTTTTGATGGGAACTGGCGGCATGTCCTCCAATGGTTCCGGAATCAGGGAATCAAAAAAATATACGATGTTTCTTATGGCGCGGATATCTGTACGTGGGCGCATTTGCGCTACATTGAACAGCATCCGACCGCAAAGCTGATTTCACAGCCCTGTGCGGCGGTTGTGAATTATGTGCTCAAACATAAGCCAGAGCTGCTTGCGCATCTTTCCCCGATACATAGCCCGATGCTCTGCCTTGCGATTTACATCCGCAGGGTACTAGGCTACCAGGGCAAAATCGGCGCGATTTCCCCGTGCATAGCAAAGGGGGATGAGTTCCGCGATACGGGGCTGATTGATTATAATGTGACGATGGAGCATCTCCGCGACTATTTTAATGAGAACCAGATTGATTTGCCGACCGTAAAGATTTTCAGCGAATTTGAGTTTGATGACAACATCGGTCTTGAGGGTGCGATTTACCCGAGACCGGGCGGACTGATGAAGAACCTTCAGATACATAACCCGGATTTGTCCGTGATTACCTCCGAGGGGACGGAGCGCCTGTACGATGATTTGAATCTCTATCTGCGCCAGAAGGAGAGGGATTTGCCGACGGTCTTTGACGTGCTTAGCTGCAAGGACGGCTGCAATGGCGGACCGGCGACGGGCGTGGATTATCATTGCTTTGCCATCAATAATATCATGTACGATGTGGAGAGATACGCGAGGGGTGTGCGCCGGAAGAATATGACGAAGCGCGGACAGGATACGCAGTTCCTTGATTTTGACAAAAAACTGCACCTGGACGACTATATCCGGAAATATAATGCGAAGAACGTCCAGAACGTACAGGTTACGGAGGCGGAAATTGAGCGCGCGTACCAGCAGCTCGGCAAGCGGACGGAGGATGAGAAGCATTTTGACTGCCATGCCTGTGGTTTCCGTACCTGCAGGGAGATGGCGATTGCATTGGCTAAAGGTGTCAATGAAAAGGAAAACTGCCATCAGTATATCGTGAATTCTGTTGGTGATGAGCGGCGCAAGGTGGAGCAGGTCAACCGAAGGGTGCATGATATGAACAATGACCTGGCTAAGGTATTTGAGGAGCTCAACGGCAACATTTATGAGATTAAGGAGGAGGCGGACGCAATCCGCGAGACCGGAATCCATACTTCGGAGAAAATGACGGTTCTGACCGAGCATATGAACCGGCTGTCGGATTTGAATAAGGGCTTAAAGGAATCCGCGGAGCGCATCAATTCAAGCATCGAGAGTTACAATGTCATGACGCAGGACGTGGAGAAGATTGCAGGGAAGATTAACCTCCTTTCTCTGAACGCGGCGATTGAAGCGGCGCGTGCGGGCGAGGCAGGGAACGGTTTTGCGGTTGTTGCCACGAATATCCGGCAGCTCTCGGACAGCTCGAAATCGTCCGTGGCATCCGCGAAGGAGAACGATGTGGCGATAAAGGACGCAATCCGGGAGATTTCCGATGTGGTTGAGAGGTTTAGCAGTACCATCACAGAACTGATTTCTTCCGTGGAGGATGCGATTGTGGATGTGAACCAGACATCCGAGAAGGGGCAGACGATACAGCAATCGATGGATACCGTTTCTAAGATGGCAGATGATGTAAAGGCTGTAATACATGAGACGAACGCAATCCTGAATTAAGGAAAGAAAAAAGGGCGGTCAGGGCGCATATCAGTGCAGCATGGCCGCCTGTTTTTTTGCTTTTATCCGGAAAAAATGCAGAATATGTTAAACTATTGCTTTTTGGATATCTTTCGCTTATAATAGTAGCTGAATTTTAAAGGAAGACCTTTTCTTAAAGGGCGGGGACTGCGCCATCGGCAAGGGCGGGCGTAACCGGCAAGATGCACAGGGAAGAAATAAGGGGTGAATGCGGGCATTATGGTTGTAAAATACATAAAAAAATATTGGGCAAGCTATCTGCTTGGCATGGTAGTGCTTTTGGCGGTGGATTATCTGGGGCTTTTCATCCCGGAGTACACCGGAGATGTGACAGATGGTTTGATTGCAGGGATGGACATGCGGGGTGTGCTTTCTTTGATTGGGAAGATTCTGCTTGTCGGCGGCCTGATGGCGCTCGGGCGTTTCGGCTGGCGCTACTATATTTTCGGCGCGGCAAGAAAAATTGAATATGAGCTGCGCGGTGAGATGTTTACGCATCTTTCCACACTCTCAATGCGCTACTATAACGAAAACAAGACGGGAGATTTGATGGCGCATTTTACGAACGACCTCGGCGCCATCCGCATGTCGTTAGGACCTGCGGTTATCTCAACATTTGATGCCATTGTGATGACCGTCATGGTAATCTCGAAAATGATTGTGCATGTAAGCTTAAGCCTGACATTGCTCGCATGCATCCCGATGTTGGTTATCCTCTTTGGCGGAATCTATTATGGCAGGGCGGCGGAGCGGCGCTTTTCCGAAAAACAGAAAGCATTTTCGGACATGACCGACCAGGTGCAGGAGAGTATTTCCGGTATCCGCGTCATCAAAGCGTTTGTGCAGGAGAAGGAGGAAAAGAAAGCCTTCGCTGTGGCGAACCAAAACAACAAAGAAAAAAATCTAAGTGTTGTAAAGCTCCAGGCAGTCGTGATGCCGCTGCTGGATGTGATTGTCGGTATTTCGAGTGTCATCGCGCTTTTGTACGGCGGAAGAATGGTGCTTGGCGGCACGCTCACCCCAGGACAGTTTGTCTCCTTTACCTCGTATGTGGGAATGCTTGCCTGGCCGATGATTGCGGTCGGGGACAGCATCAATTCATTCTCGCAGGGGTTTGCGTCCATGAAGCGCGTGGAGGCGATTTTTGCCGAAAAACCGGAGATTGTGGATGGCGCGGGGGCGGATGCAGGGATTGAGGCGCTTCGCGGCAGCATTTCGGTGCGGCATCTGACCTTCGCTTATCAGGAAGGTGCACAGCCCGCACTAAAGGATTTGTCGGTCGATATCAAAAAGGGGGAGACGCTTGCCATCCTTGGGCGCACCGGGAGCGGCAAAACGACCTTTGCAAACTTACTTGTGCGCATGTACGATGTGGGGGAGGGGATGATACAGATGGACGGGCGCGCAATCGGGGAGATTCCGCTTGCCGTATTGCGGGAATCCATCGCGTATGTTCCGCAGGATAATTTCCTGTTTTCGGATACCTTACAGACCAATATCGCATTCGGTGTGCGCAAACTCTCCGACGTGCCGCAGGAGGTCTTCGAAGAAGGGGCAGCAAGCGCGAAAATTTTTATGTCACACAAAAAGCGGCTTGAGGAATATCTGGAGCGCGACTTCTTCCAGTCCAAAAACCGCATGGACGAGGCATACGGCGATTTGGAGCCTGTGGAAAAGGCGGCGAAGCAGGCATGTATCCACGACAATATCATGGATTTCCCGAAGAAATATTCCACGATGGTCGGCGAGCGCGGCGTGACGATTTCAGGCGGGCAAAAGCAGCGCAGCTCGATTGCGCGGGCGCTGATGAAGGATGCACCTGTGCTGATTCTGGACGATTCCCTCTCGGCGGTGGATACCGATACCGAGGAAAAGATTCTCGCGGCGTTGAAGGAAAACCGTGCGGGCAAAACGACAATCATTATCGCGCACCGCATCTCAACCATCCAGAACGCCGACCATATTATGGTGCTTGAGCGCGGGGAAATGGCGGAGTACGGCACGCATGACGAACTGCTTGCAAAGGGCGGCATCTACGCAAAGCTCTATGAAAAGCAGCAGTTAGAAAAGCAATTGGAGACAGAGTAGGGAGGAGGACGCGATGGACAGAAAAGAAATTGAACTGGAAAAATCGGCATCGCAGGGTGTGTTTCTGCGCCTGCTCGCCTACGCAAAACCCTACGCGCACTGGATGGCAGCGGCGCTTGCCCTGGTGCTTGTGATTACGGTGCTTGAGCTGTACCGTCCCATTATCATGGGCGAGGTCATTGACCTGTTTATGGAAAACGCCCCATTTTCGGAGGTTGCCCAGCGCGGGCTGGTTTATCTGGGCACGCTGCTGTTAAGCTTTGGATGCAATTTTTTGCAGACATGGATTTTGCAGCTGACCGGGCAGAATGTGATTTACAATATCCGCGAGGAGGTATTTGAACATATCAATCGGCTTTCGCTGCGCTTCTTTGACATTACGCCGGTCGGGAAAATCGTGACCCGTGCAACGAACGATGTGGAAGCGCTGCATGAGATGTACGCAAATATCCTTGTCCGCCTGATTAAAAATACGGCGACCATCATCGGGCTCGCGGCCGTGATGCTGATGTTGGATGTGCGGATTGCATTGTTTGCGTTTGCGCTCCTGCCGTTTATTGTGGGGCTGACGGTTTTGTTCAAGCGGATTTCGCGCATGACCTACCGCATCACCCGCACAAAAATCACGGCGTTAAATACGTATCTATCGGAGCATTTATCGGGCATGAAGGTCATCCAGATTTTCGCGCGCGAGAAGGAAAAGAATGCCGAGTTTGGCGGGAAGAACAGGGATTTGTACAAGGCGAATTACCGCGAAATGATGGTGTTTGCAGTCTTTCGTCCGAGTATTTATTTCCTGTCGGTCGTGGCGCTCTCCATTATTATCTGGACGGGTTCGTCCTCGGTGATTCGTGGGGCAATCACGGTCGGAACGCTGTACACCTTTATTCAGTATATCAATTCCTTTTTCCAGCCGATTCAGGAACTGGCGGAGCAGTTTGGCACGCTTCAGTCAGCAATGGCATCGGCGGAAAAGATTTTTACACTGCTGGATGAAAAGCCGATGATCAAGAACCCATCCCAACCGGTGGATGTGGGAAAGGTGCGCGGGCGCATTGTGTTTGACCATGTCTGGTTCGCATACCAGGGGGAGGAATGGATTTTAAAGGATGTCAGCTTTACCGTGGAATCCGGTTCGCGCGTGGCGTTTGTCGGGGCGACGGGCGCGGGAAAATCTTCGATTTTAAACCTGATTGGGCGCTATTACGATATACAGAAAGGGAAAATCACCATCGACGGCGTGGATATCCGGGAGCTGGACAAGGATAAACTGCGCGCTGCCATCGGGCAGGTACAGCAGGATGTCTTTATCTTTACGGGGGATATCAGCAGCAATATCCGTCTGCGGCGGGAGGATATCACGGATGAGGATATTATGCGCGCGGCGCGGCATGTCAATGCGGATGATTTTATTTCGCGCCTGCCAAACGGCTACCATGAGCCGGTTACGGAGCGCGGGAGCACTTTGTCGGCGGGGCAGAGGCAGCTGCTCTCATTTGCGAGGACGCTTGCTTACGACCCGGCAATCCTTGTTATGGATGAGGCGACCGCAAACATTGATACCGAGACGGAGCTTCTGATTCAGGAGGCACTTGAAAAGCTGATGCAGGGCAGGACGACCATCATGGTTGCGCACCGCCTTTCCACGATACAGCATGCGGATAAGATTATTGTCATGCACAAGGGCGAGGTAAGGGAGAGCGGCACGCATCAGGAATTGCTCGCAGCAAATGGGATTTATAAGAAATTATACGAGCTTCAGCTGCATGGCGAGTAAAACCAGAAAAACAGTATGGGCACGGGCAGCACCCGGTGGAATTTATGGGGTGAAGTGGACGAAAAGTTCCACTGCTGGTGATAGGGCGGGCTCATATGCAATTTTATTAAGGAGGAGAGATATGTTCAAAAAGAAAATTGGGTGTTTTGCGTTATCCGCGGCATTGGCGGTGGGGATGCTCACAGGCTGCGGTGACAAGGAAAAAGCGGATGCTCCGGGGGCAACCGTAACACAGGGGGCGGATGCGACCCCGGAGGCAACACCGACAGCAGAGGCAACGCCAACAGCGGAAGCAACGCCGACGGCAGAAGCGACCCCGACCCCGGAAGCGACCCCGACGCCGGAGCCGACCAAGGCGGAAAGCAAGTATGATATTCCGGATGTGGTGATGCAAGCAAAGGATATTCCGGATACTGCGGCACTTGCCTTCGTAAAGGACATGAAAATCGGTTGGAACCTTGGGAATACTCTGGATGCCGCGGACTGCACATGGCTTGATAATGAGCTGAAATATGAGTCGGCATGGTGCGGTGCCATCACAACAACAAAATTAATCCATGAAATCAAGGAGGCCGGTTTTAACACCATCCGTGTTCCGGTATCATGGCACAACCACGTTTCCGGCGAGGATTTTCAAATCAGTGAGGTTTGGATGAACCGGGTGAAGGAAGTGGTTGATATGGTAATCGACGAGGGGATGTACGTTATTCTGAATGTCCATCACGATGTTGATGCGGCATATTATTATCCGACTTCGGAGCATCTTGAGACATCCAAGCATTATTTAAGCTGTGTCTGGACACAGATTGCGGAAAAATTTGCGGATTATGACGAGCATTTGATTTTTGAGACCCTGAACGAGCCGCGCATGGTTGGTTCCACCTATGAGTGGTGGATTAATGCGAATGATGAGAGCTGCAAGGACGCGATTGCGTGCATCAACCAGCTCAACCAGACATCGCTTGACGCAATCCGGGCGACCGCGGGCAATAACCCGACCCGCTATATCATGGTGCCGGGCTATGATGCATCGCCGGACGGCGCGCTGAATGCAGGGTTTGTGCTTCCGGAAGATACGGTGGAAAATAAGCTGATTGTGTCCGTACATGCCTACACGCCATACGACTTTGCATTGAACGAGAACGGCACATCAAGCTTTGATTCGGACAACGCCTCGGATGTGCGCGGAATCACCAGCTTTATGGACCAACTGTATGACAAATTTATTAAAAACAGCATTCCGGTGGTAATCGGTGAGTTCGGGGCGCGTGCGAAGAGCGGCAACGTGCAGGACCGTGTGGATTTCTCGGTTGCCTATATCGCGGCGGCGCGCGCGCGGGGCATTACCTGCTGTTGGTGGGATAATAACGCATTTATCGGGACGGGCGAGAATTTTGGCCTGATTGACCGCGCACCGTTAAAGTGGCGGTTTGAGGAGATTGTGACCGGACTGATGAAATACGCGGAGAGCGTAGAAGGAAAATAGCGCGGGAGGATAATGTGCCAGGGGCATAGGGAAGAACAGCGTGAAATGCCCACGGCACTCCGGGCGTACCAGGAAAGGACAGCGGCATGGGAGAAACCAGGTGCCGCTGTCTGCTTTTATGGTGCAAACCAAAACGGGACGAATCTTTAAAAAATGGGAAGGCAAATAGAGAAACCTTCATAAATCCCGACAGGGATGGAATCACCAAAGGAATATTGTTCCATCATTTCTTTTTCAAATTGGTATACTGTCACCATTTTTCGTTCCGGGTCAACAATCCAGTATTCCCTGACATTTGCCGCGCAGTACTTAAAAAGCTTCGTATAATAATCCATCTGCTTGCTGCCCGGTGATACAATTTCCATCACCCAGTCCGGTGCGCCATTGCATCCCTTATCGGTAATTTTTTCTTTGTCACAAATAACACTGATATCAGGCTCCACATAATTTTTACCGTTTTTGGTCAGAAACACCGCAAACGGTGCCGGGAATACTTCACATTTCCCGCCATTTTCGCGGATGTACAGATTAATTTCTGTATTTAAAAAATTTAAAATACGCTGATGCCTGGTACCCGGCGGTGCCATGTAATGAATCTGCCCGTCAATCAGCTCTGCCCGCGTTCCATCCGGAAGGGCATAGATATCATCGATTGTATAAATTTCTTCTTTTTTTAAAACATCCATCATCCATCACCTCTGTTTTCCGTATTTTTGCACTGCAGCTTTCCAACCTAATTATAAACAATTTTCCTCACAAACACAATAATAACATATTTCCCACAGAATTTTGAATAATTTCGCATTCAACGGAAACAATACTAACAGTACATGAGTTGTACCGTAAGAGAATTTGAGGAAAGGCGGCGCGAGAGGTGAAGGGAGAAAAAAAAGAATACCAGAACAAAAAACGGCTATATTTGCTTGGGCTGTGCGGCGTGTTGGCAATATCCGGCACAGTGTTTGCTGTAACGAGGAAAAGTGGAACACCCAAAGAGCAAAAAGAGTTGGTGGACTTAAACGATGAAGGAAAAGGATTGCCCGACGGGACAGAGGAACTTGTAAAAAACAATGATGCGACACCTGTTCCGCTTGGACCGACAAATGAGCCGACGGGGGTCGGGCAGGATGTGCCGGATGGAAAAGGGCACACGGCATCCGAACCAACCAAGGTTCCGGAACAGCTGACAGCATCGGGGAACGATACCAACCAGCCAACTCCGGCAATACAACCGGAACCGACCAAAGCACCGGTTCCAACGAGCGTGCAGACAGCATCGAACGAGAAAACGAACACGCCGGAGCAGACAGGTCAGACAGGCCAAAAGCCTACCCCAAAACCGGAAAATTCAGGTGAAGCGGTTGCAAAATCCGACGGCGGACAAGACCAGCCTCAGGAAACGGCGCAGGTCAACAACCCGGCAGCACAGGAACTGCGTTTTTCCGAGGAAGATGGGCTTGGTTGGCCGTTATCCGGCAATGTCGTGAAAAACTACAGTGATGATAAGCTGGTCTACTTTGAAACCCTGGGGCAGTTTAAAACGAACCCATGTATTTTTATTGCCGGGGAAAAGGGCAGTGAGATTGTCGCTGCGGCGGACGGGATTGTAACGGAGATAAAAAAAGAGGACAAAACCGGACAGACGCTTCTCATGGATATCGGCGATGGCTACCTGCTGACCTACGGGCAGCTTGATGAGATTGCCGTAAAGGAAGGCGATTACGTAAAGGCAGGCGAAACACTGGCGAAATTAGCTACCGTAACAAAATATTACCGCATGGAGGGGGAACATCTCTATTTCCAGGTACAAAAGGATGGAGAAAATGTAAACCCGATGACATTAATCCGAAACGAGTAGGGAATTTATCCCGCGCGGCCGGGCAGGAGAATACCATGTCCGCCCGCGCAGAGTGAAAAAATCCATACAAAAACAAAAAAGAAGACTGTCCGGTTCACATCGGACGGTCTTTTTGCATATACTGTAAGCGGCAGGGAAATCCTGCCATGCCGGGGGAACGTCTGCTACATACCTCAGACGCCGCAGGCGGTAAACACTGTGGGCGGAGAGAGGAAAATAAACAGGCGGGATTGTTTTACATGGAATTTTGCGGCTTGCGCACAGCGTGCCGCTTTGGTAAAGTACAAGATTGCCCGGCTGTATCATATAAAGCAGGGGCTGCCTGCACAACCGTTTCGTTGTGCAGGCAGCCCCCAGAAATTGAAAGGTAACAATGGCGCACTACATGGCCGACACATAGACAAGCATCATAATATAGTGGCAGAGGCTTCCGCCAATGCAGAAAAGATGGAAAAGTTCATGGTTGCCAAAACCCCTGCCCATATGTCGAAAGAGCGGAAGCTTCAGGGCGTAAATCACGCCGCCGATGGTGTAAATAATGCCGCCCGCAAGCAGCCACGCGAACGCACCGCCGGAGAGCGCTGCCACGATATCGCCCATCGCGAACACGCACAGCCAGCCCATCAGGATATAAATCATGGCAGAAAACCATTTCGGGCAGGTAATCCAGAACAATGCCTGCAAAATCCCGATTAGGGCAAGCGCCCAGATAACCGCAAAAAGGGCGGTTCCCTTTGGCGAATGCAGCACGATGAGGCAGACCGGGGAATAGGTTCCCGCAATCAAAATATAAATCATGCTATGGTCGATTTTGCGCAGGCGTTTATTTACAGCTTCGGAAATGTCAAGCGCATGGTAAACACCGCTCGCAGTGTAAAGCCCAATTAACCCGAACAGGAACAAAAGCATGGAAAAACCGTTTTGTATGCCGGAGAGAAGGAATGCGCGCAGGACAAGCGGAAGCCCGGCTGCCAGGCAGACAGCCGCAAAAATCAGGTGGCTTAGGCTGCTGAAGGGGTCTTTGAAATGAAACGGCCGGACAGGCTTTTTGTCCAAGGAATTTGTATGGGGCGGAATATTGTGGAATGTGGATGTTTTTTGCATGGTAATGGTCTCCTTTCTGGTTGCTGTGACAGCGGATGCCACGAATTTAGTATAATATATTTGTAGTGCGGATTTTCCGACAATCGAAAATCTTAAGTATATTATATACAATAAAGTTCTTTGAAATTCGTGTTATGGAAAAACAAAACTTATAATGTGGTTTTTAAAACCGTGTTATGTATGGGATAATACTATCACGGTTTGACCGGAATTGCAAGAGGGAAAAGGTAAAAATTTTCTTAGAATTTGGTGAGAGGTGAGGAGTTTGTGAGGGAGGGGGGAGATTTGAGGGAAGGGAGAAGGGCAAAGATTTCAGTAATAGTGAAAGATTTATTGTATTTCGAGCAAAATTTTTAGTATTAGTGAAAGATTTAATATATTATAATCAAAACTTTCAGTAGTAATGAAAAATTTGTTTGACTTTGGAAAAAGATTTCAGTATTATATAGATGGAGGTGAAGAAAGATATGATATATCGAGAGCACTATATTAAGCCTGTCAGGGAATTTTACGATTCTGATTTGATTAAAATTATTACAGGGATTCGCCGTTGCGGAAAATCTGTAATTTTAGAGCAGATTATGCAGGAAATTAAGGAAAAACAGACAACATAATCAACTTAAATTTTGAGGACAAGCGGATATCTGCAAATATTCCCGATGGAACTGCCCTGATAGAATACGTGCAAGAGTGTCGGAAAGAAGGAAAATGCTATTTGTTTTTTGACGAGATACAGGCATTGAGCGGATGGCAGGATGCCTGCAAGACCCTGCGGCTCTATGATTGCTCGCTCTTTATTACAGGTTCCAATTCAAAACTGCTGTCAGGTGAATTTACAAAAGAGCTCAGCGGGAGATATGTTTCCTTCCGGGTGCGCCCGTTTGTTTACAAAGAAATCTTAGAATATGCAAAAGAACTTGGTAAGGAAGTTTCCACGACAGATTATCTGGTCTGGGGCGGCTTCCCGAAGCGGTTTGAATTTGACAGCCCACAGGCACAGCGCAGATACCTTGACGATTTGGACGATACGATTATCATAAATGACCTTGTCCGGCGCTATAAAATCCGCAAGGAAAATCTGTTCCGAAACCTTGTGAATTATGTCTTGCGCTCAAACGGCAGGGTTTTTTCCGCCAAATCAATTCGCGATTATATCAAGGAACAGGAAACTTGCTCGGTTAATACAATCATAAAATATCTTGCTTATCTTGAAGAAGCATATATTATCGAGTCCGTCAAACAGTATTCAACAAGGACAAAAAGTGAACTTAATTATTTAAAAACAAGCAAACACCTGGCTCCATTTGGAGCTGAGGTGTTTTTTAGTGTGGCTTTCATTCTCCTTGTCACAAGAGTATATATATGGTATAATTTCATGTAAAAATAGAATTTTTTGACAGATGAAAAAGCTTAAGACATGAAAGGAGGCTCTACAGTGGGGAAAGAAGCAGAAGATAACAAGAATTTATCTGAAAAAAACTACGGGAGTTATTTAAAAGTAAGCCGTGAAGCTTTGGGAATCACACCAGAGCAGCTTGCGAAGGGATTATGCGTGAAAAGCATGATAAGCGATATAGAGAACGGGAACAAGCGTGCGGGATGGCTGCTGCAGGAACGCCTTTTGCGGCGCAGCGGGGTAGCAAGCGAGGTCTACGAAAGTTATTCGGGGTATGGGGATTTCACGGAGTGGGAGAGGCAGGAGGAGATTTTGGATTTTCTCGAAGCGTTGGATATCGGGCAGTTGGGGGCAGCACTGGATAAGTATGCAGAAAGGTACGGTTTGGAGAAAGCAGTTTTCGGTTTTTCTGCTTCTCCCCAGAGCGCATATGGCACATCAGGAAATGTAATAAGGCGCCTCCGGCGGCAGTTTTATCTTGGGATGCTGGGAATGTGCCGGAAACTCGCAGGGGCTGCCAGGGAAGAGCTGGAAGTGCTTTTTGGCGCAGCAGTACGCCAGAGCGTGTCGGAGATTGATTGTAAGCCGCTGCGGGGTTTGGTGCTCTGTGCGGAGGAAATCAATTTAATTTTGGAATATATACAGTGCCTTCCGGCAAATGAAGCACAAAGAAAGTGCAGGGAACTTAAGAAATATTTAGAGGATGCGCCAATGGAAGATGACACGAGGGTACTGAATTATCCGAAAGTGCTTTTTGTGCTGTGTCAGCTGCTGCAAGAACAGGCAGGGACGGCAATCCGGGAATGCGCGGAAGTGATTCGGCTGTGTGACCTGGGGATTGAACTGATAAGAAAGACAAGCAGAGCATATTATTTGTTTGAGCTATTGGAAACAAAAAAGAACATGATAGAGCAAATCATAGAGACAAATTGCAGGAAGGGCGAAGCACAGCGAAACGAAGCGCTAAGAGGGATGCTCGACGAGACGGATGGTTGGATTGCGCTGTTTGGAGATTTGTATGAGCAGTTCGAGGTGGAAAAAAACCAAACATCGGATGTATATTTGTACCGCGGACAAGATACATACTATGCGGGGGATATGATTCGTGCCCGCAGGAAGATGCTGGGAATGACACAGAAAGAGTTATACGAAAGCGTTGGCTGCACCCCGGATACCCTGCAGGATTTAGAGGGAAAGAAACATAGCACGCAACCGTTTTATCTGCAGGAGATGTGTAAAAGGCTTGGACTGTCGCCAGTATGCGAGCGGACAGAGTTGATGACAGCAGACCCAAAAGCGCGTGAAATGGAGAAGATAATCCGGTATGCGGCGAATGATAGAAAATTTATGGAAAATCTGGAACAGATTGAAAAACTGAAAAATATGATAGATATGTCAGAACCCATTAACCAACAGTGGGTGCTGCGCACGGAAGGGATGGCAAGGCATGAGTTGGAGCTGATGGATGATGCGGAATATGAGACGGTGGTGAAGCAGGCGATAGAGTGTACGCTTCCGATGTCTATATTGGAGTATCCGGATGATAAGGAGTGTTATTTGACGAATTCGGAGATGGAAAGTATTTATCATTATTCGCTGTTGGTTCGACACGAAGATGCAAGGGAAGCATATCGGAGGATGAAGGTTGTGTTCCGGTTAGAGCAGGAGTTTGAAGAGGCGGGGAAGGAGAAGAACCATGTGCGGACATATGAGTTGTATATGAAATATATGGCTTCTCTTTTATGTGAAATGAACGAATGTGTATTGGCGAAACAACAGGTGGAGAAGGTCATTCCGATATGTTTGCGCGCGAGAAGGATAAATATGTTGGATGGATTGATGTATGTATGGACACGGAGCAATACTAAACTTCAGAAAAAAGCAACAGAACCGATAAAGGCAAGCTATGACTGGAAAAAAGATTTGAAGTGCTGCCTTGCCTTGAGCCAGTTCTGCTGGAATAATGTAAGAAAAGAATTTTACGAAGAAGTATGGAAACAAATAGTAGGCGATAAAAGTTAATGCGGTTTTGGGTCATCTGGGTCGAGTGGTAGTTCCACAGGTTCATCATCGCCGCAGCATATACTGATTTCTTGCTCTGTAGGTTTTTCTGGCAATTTGAACGGGCATACGCAAAGAAATAGTACAGTCAGGTATGTTAAAAACAGAGCAGTTACTTTTTTGAATTTTTGATTCATGAATATGTCTCCTTTCGTTGGTAAGTGGTGTAAAGCATGAGTTCTATCGGATTGGTCTCTTTATGACCTGTCCGATTGATATGTGTTTTTGAGGGCTTAGAAGTACTTGTCCTCTGTGCAACCCAACATAGCACATCGTGGATAAGTTAGCAAGAGGGAAAGCTGGTGAATAAAAAAGGAAAGAAATGGAAAAAATGTTCACCAATTTTCCCCCTTGCGGGCTAATAGGAAAAGAGATAGAATATGTGATATTAAGAGAAGTAAATGAAAAGCAAAGATTGGAGAAGGTTTGAATGAAACGATATTTAAAGGAACGAAAAGTTAGTTTGATGTTTTTTATAATACTCACTATTCTGAGTCTCTCTTTATCCTCCTATACCACAATGCGTCAGCAGATTTTGATTGACCATTTGACGGGATTACAAAACAATTTATTTCAGAGAGATATTCTGATATTGATTATTTTTTCCTTTCTTGCTCTTGTATTAAATATTTTTTCTGGCGCTGCGGGTGCAGCGCTTTCAGCGAAAATCACAGGGGATATTCGTTGCCGTGTGTTTTCTGGTCTGTTGAGGAGAAATAGGGAGCAGGAAAGTAAAATGGAAACAGGAGGGTGCATTTCGGCTTTGACGAATGATATTGCGACAGTCAAACAGAGCTATTTGGGAATGCTAACTATGTTGATAAGTTTTGTCATTGCAATCACAACTTCAACAGTGGTTATGTTTATTTACCAGCCATTTGTTGCCCTTGTTGTCATTCTGACAGGAGTACTGATGCTTGTAATACCAATGAAAACAGGAAAATTTATGGCAGTGATGCAAAAAGAAAGAGCGGAACGGTTTGCCAAAATGACATCTGTTTTACAGGAATTTTTGGTTGGCTTTGAAGTTATTGCATCTTTTGGGATCAGAAAAATAGTATATGCAAAATTTGAGCAAAACAACCGAGAAGTAGTGGAGCAGGAAGAAAAAACAGGACGTGGTCAGGCGTGTGTTGATGGGATTGCACAATTGGTGGGAGCTTTGTCGGGTATGTTCATTGTTGGACTGTCTGGATTTTTTGTGATAAGAGGGCAAATGACAATAGGTGAAATGGCGGTGTTTTCCACTTTACAATCTAACTTTTCGAGTTCATTGCAGATGCTATTTCGCATTTTGCCAATGCTGAAAGGTACAAAACCAATTATTGAGCATTTGAATGAATTATCAGACACAAAGGAAGAAGAGACTGGAGAAAAAGATGCTGACTTAAAAAAAGAAATTGAAATTAGAGATTTGCATTATGCTTATGAACAAAATATAGAAATATTAAAGGGAGTAAATTGTATCTTTAAGAAGGGAGGGAAGTATGCTATCATCGGAGAAAACGGAAGTGGAAAAACTACATTTTGCCGTCTTTTGGCAGGTTACTCTAAGCATTATGGTGGCGAGATTTGTTATGATGGTATAGAGTTTAAAGAATTTAATAACAGAAGTATTTCAAAGATGATTGCATTTATCCATCAAGATGTTTTTTTATTCCATGGTAGTATTCTTTATAATATTACGTTGGGAGAAGAATTCTCAAAGGAATCCCTTGATGAGGCATTGCGTTTGAGCGGGGTGGAAGATTTTTGGAAAGAGTTAGATGGGGGACTCGCATATGATGTGGGTGAAAGAGGAAATCGTTTGTCCGGAGGTCAACGCCAGCGTATTGCGCTTGCACGGGCACTGATCCGGAAAACGCCTATTCTGATTATGGATGAAGGAACCAGTGCATTGGATGAGCGGATTACAAGGGAGATTGAGAGACAGTTGCTTGGATTATCGGAACTTACTTTGATTGCAATCACGCATGATTGTACTGAAGAACATAAAGCGATTTTTGATCAGGTTTTCAGAATGGAAAGTGGAAAAATATATAAAGAGGGGTGAAAAATATGTATGTAAGATTGGCAAAACGTTGTAAACTGATTTATTTAAATGGGATTAATATGGTCGGGTGTCCACTTTCCCATGTGATTTTTGGGCTTACAGAAGAAGGTTTTGAATTTGTTAGAAGTGTAAAGGAAGGCCGGGATGTAAATGTTGATTCTCTTTCCGAGGATATTAAACAACTGTTCGAAGCGATGATTGAGAAAGGCTTTTTTCAAGATGATATGCCAGAAGTAGGGAATAAATCCGCATATTTACATATAACTTCTAGATGTAATATGAATTGTGTTGGTTGCTATTCAAATTCTGGTTGTAATCAGGAGACAGTTGTTAATGAGATGTCTGTGAAACAAATTTTCCATATTGTTGATAATCTTACTGAATCGGGATTTAATTCTATTGTAGTGTCCGGAGGAGAACCGTTTTTGTATAACGAAATTAACGAGATATTTCGCTATATGAAATCAAAAGGGTGTAATGTGGCCTGCATTACCAATGGTACAGCATCAGAAGCGACTTACATATCATCCTTAAAATATATTGATACTCTTAGCTTTTCAATGGATGGTCTGGATGAAAAGACTTCTGTGCTACGTTACAACACAGCGAAAAAAATAGATGGTCTAATAAAAATATTGCGTGGAAGAGAGACTGTGATTAGGATTATTTTTACTTTGCATAAGAAGAATTATCATCTGTATCAAGAAATGCAAACTTATGCGAAGAGTTTAGGGGTACCGTATAATTTTAGTTTGTTTACTGCAGAAAAAAACAATCGAAACGATGAATATTTATTGGGTGATGAAGAATTGATAGAATTATCGGAACAATTCGATAGTGGAACTGACATCATGGATTCGTCGTTTAATCCTGTTTTGAGTTGCAGTACTTGTTGTGGGGCGGGAAAAACATTGGTAAGTATTTCGGCAACAGGTGATATCTATCCGTGTCATATGATGCATCAACGTGAATTTTTGATGGGAAACGCTTTGAAGGATAAAATTTCATGCGTTGCAGGGAAAATATCTCCGTATGGGTATTTTCCAGTGTATAAAAAGACCGATTGCAAAGATTGTGAATATGCTTATTTATGTGGTGGTGGATGTTTATATAGGGCATACGCGCTTAGTGGAAATTTGGAAAGCAAAGAACAATTGTGCAGTTTGTATAAGCAACAGATTGACAGGATACTTGCGCCATTTACAAAATAGTGTGATGCTTCCTGAAAGTGTTTTTGTATATTTTTAGGGTTGCTGATAAAATTAGGAAAAGGAGGTGAAAAAAATATGTTGTTTTTAGCAGATATAGTAAAACTGGATTGTGTTGTGCTCGATAATAGTATTGTTATTGGAACTCTTACTGGACAGGCATAACATACTGCAAAAAAGTTTATAATACAAAAAACCACCGCTTTTTTAGCTCGGCAGTGGTTTTTTGTATTAAGTACTCAAACTGGATAGTAAGCCTTCCCGGAGTCAGATTAAAAATGGGGATATCCGTCTTTCCTGCATTGGGCTGCTCTGTCAGGGAAAAACTTCTTACGAAGATATCCGTGAAATGTCAGCGGATTCGTATTATTACAAAATGGCTCTTGGAATCACAAGAACAAGTCCTTCAGCTTTAGTATCCGGCTTTGTCCCTATTGACTTTGATGTCACACCAATGGATAACTCCAAGACTTGCAAGAAAGGGGTTTCCGTATATACAAAGGTATATAGGCAAAAATGGCATAATGTAACTTGAATTATTTTTAAAAGGAGATGGTTGATTATGAAATTTGAAAGAAAATCAAAATCGTCAGGGGTAAAGCCTTTGTCATCTTGTTCAGGATGTAGCAATCATGGAAATAGTGCATATCAGGGGAGTTATTATAGCCAAGCGGCTAGTAGTGCAGGAAGGTGTACGGAAAAATAGTAACTATACATTTTTAATAAACTAAAGAGCGTGCCAATATGTTATTGCTTTTAGTTGTTTTTGCCATGGGTATTTCAGATAAAGAGGAGATTATTGATGAAACAAAAAACGTTAGAACCCGTTCGCGAAAAATATCAGGCATTTTACCAGACCAAACGATGTGCAAATATGCATTCCAATATGTATGGAAAGAGCGCCAAGGGAAAATATATATATTACTAAAAGAAATTTCAGCTCTCTTGAATGCATTGCTTCCCCTGGCAAATATGATTGTACCGGGCATGATTATTAACGAATTAGTTTCGGGCAGATCGGTTCGCAGGATTGTATTTTATGTGACTGTCCTTTTGATGTTCCCGGCAATCCAGAATATAGCAAATTACTTTTTGGAAAAGAAAACAAATAAACTTTCTTTGCAGCTCAATCTTATTTTCAATGAGCAGTTTTACAACCATGTTTTGGATATGGATTATGAATTGATTGAAAATCCGGAAGTGCAGGGGAAGAAAGAGCGGGCGGACGATGCGCTTTCGGGTATTATAATCGTTGTGGATCAGATTAATGAGCTTACCAAAGCTTTTATTAGCTTGTTTGTGGTATCTTCTGTCATTGTTACCTTGAACCCGTTTGTTATTTTATTAGTTGTGATTGTCATTCTTATGAATTCCATGATGGCAAAGCGTATGAATTTGCAGAAGCATGATTTGGGAAAAAAATTAAGTGATTTTGATTGGTATCAGGGCGGAGTTTCCTATATGTTAAATCATTTTTCTTATGCAAAAGAAATACGAATTTTTAATATAAAATCCCTGCTTATCGGGCTTTTCACAAAGAGTAAGGTGGAGTCAAATGTCCTGGAAATTGAGTACAGAAAATGTAACTGGAGATTGGGATTGTTTCAGACGGCAACAAATCTGCTTCAACAGGGGATTTTATATGCATATTTAGTATACAGGGTGATTTTTCAACAGCTTCCAATTGGTAATATGACGATTTATCTTTCTTCTGTCGGACAATTTTCTAACAGCTTAGGGTCTGTTTTTGATGCCTAAATCAAATTAGCTGACCGTAGGATGAAAACGCAGGAATTAATTAATTTTTTTGATGAAACAACCGTACAAGAGGAAGATAGCAATGAAAACCCTGAATTTTATGAGGATTCTGTAATTGAATTTCGGGATGTTTCTTTTCGCTATCCGAACAGTGAATATTTTGCCGTTCGGAATCTAAATCTTAAAATACGTGCTGGAGAAAAATTATGTATTGTAGGGAGCAATGGTTCTGGAAAATCTACGTTTATTAAGCTTTTGCTTCGCCTGTATACACCTACGCAGGGAATGATTCTTTTGGACGGGGTGGATATCCGGAAATATAACAGAAAAGGATATCAGCGCCTTTTTGCCCCTGTTTTTCAGGATTTTGTAAGCTATAGTATGAACCTCGGAATGAACATTGCCTTGTCTGATACATATGATGAAAAAAAGCTGGATAGAATTTGCAAAGAAAATGGTTTGGATTCGATGATATCACATTTACCAAAGAAATACGAGACACTGCTTGAAAAATGGTTTGATTCGGAAGGAGTTGATCCTTCTGGTGGTGAGGAACAGCGAATTGCGATTGCCAGAGCCTGCTATCCTGGAGGAGATATTTTTGTTTTGGACGAACCGACAGCATCTATTGATCCGATTACGGAGTATGATATCTATATGCGCTTTAATAAAATTATTACCGGAAAATGTACTGTATTGATTACACATCGGTTACCCGCTGTCCAACTTGCCGATAAAGTGGCTGTCTTTGAAGACGGTCAGGTGAAGGAGTATGGAACACATGTCGAATTGTATGCAAAAAATGGACTTTATGCGGAAATGTTTAACAAACAGGCAAAATTTTATAGAGAAGCAGATGTACAGAAAAGCTTAGGGGGAGAAGAATGAGAAATAAATTGCCACTTGCGGAACCGCCTAATAGAACATATCAAGGAAATGCTTTTATTTTGGGGATTTTAATGGCATATGAAAATACGAAAAATGTATATTATAACAATTATATAAATCTTAAGTGCAATAAAACAAAAAATATATATGCAATGTGACTTGATTTTACTGAAATAACCTGGGAAGATTATCGCTTATTAGGAATAGCAGAAATGGATATGTATGCAGTGGAAAATATTTCTGCGGAAAATTTTGAAGGGTTTATTAAGGAAAGGATAGAGCAAGGAAATTATTTGTTGTTTTATTGTGTAGATGAATTCTATTTGTCATACACGAAAAAATACCAATTTAAACATTACAAGCATGATACTTATGTGTATTGATATGAAGATGATTATGTTTATGTAATGGCTTATTCAAATGATAGATTGAGTAGAATTAAGATTCCAGTTTCGGAACTCAAGAATAGTTTATATTGTTGTGAAAAGGTAGATTTTTGTATATTTAGACCAAATGCATCTGTTGATGTTAAAATTGATTTATCTGTTATTTATAAATCATTATATCGATATATTTATCCTGTACATATTGAAGAAGATAAGGTTTATGGAATTGACGTTTATAATGTTTTGAAAGACAGTATTCAAGATATTGTTTCAAGAGCGAATGAAGAAGGAGAGGGGGTTAATTTACGTCCTTTCCGTTTGCTCTGGGAGCACAAAAAAATGTGGAAGGAGAGAATTGCCAAACTAAATGGACTTTTTTTAACTGCATATGAGATAGAGAACGAAATTGAGATAATCGAAAACAAAGCACGAATAATATTTATGTTGGCATTAAAATATCAAATTACATGGAGAAATTCAATTTTGCAAAGAATTATGAATTATTTAAAAGAAATTGAAGTGAAAGATAAAGTATGGTCACATGCTGTATTGGAAGTTATTGGAAAATCCTTGAACTAATTTAAAGCCTCAGAAAGTCTGGAAGATTAGCAAAATTAATAAATCTATAACCAGTACAAAATTGAGAAAGGTTAATTAGAAAACATAGTAGAAATGCAGAAGACAAAACTGGAGCCTGCTCACATTATCCTTTACAACAGAAAAACTGTATGCTAAAATGAATCTATGGAACGAACAAAAAACAATCTGCAAAAATAGAACATCTTATGCCTGTTGCTAGGAAACCAACTACCGTTTCCTCATCGAATTACCAGTGTGCTCTGTTGTACATCACAGAAAACGGCTGTAAAATCAGGCAAAAATAAACTGGAAGGGAAGGAATCATGAAAGAATACTTTATTGCAAGTGCAGTCATCCACGGCGTACAAGGCGGCGCCGTGGTGCTGACGGATGATGCGTTTTGGTTTCTTTGCGATAAAATCACGATTGACGATGAATATAAAAGGCTGAAAATTCCGTATGGCCATATTGCATCGGTTTCTTATAAGAGAGTGGCGTGGATTTTTCCGGTGGCAAAGCTTACATTAAAGAATGGCAGAATCCATAAATTTGTTATTTTTAGCATAAAGCGATTTTTGCGCTGTATGGACAAAATGCTCAGGGAAGAGAGGCATCATGGTTCCGACTGAATTTCAATGTTGCCGTTATGGTTGTCCGCCTTGATGAGGATGGTCACTTTCCCAGATACCGGCACATCGTAAACTTCCGTTTCACTGCAAGCCGCGTCAAAAATAACCCTATCCTCCGCATCCCGGATTTCGATTGTTAGCGTGCCGGATTTTGTCGTTACGCTGATATGTAACGCGTTCCCTTTCGGCGTGATTTTTTTCCGGATGGTGCCGTTGAGGGAGAGATAATTAGCGGAAAAACTGCCCTTGTCCTCGCTGCCCGTATATCCGGTCCGCACGCCGTGGAAGGTACTGGTGAAATTGCCAAGAATTGCGGAGAGAATGTGATTGGTGGCAAAGATAAAAAAGACGATTCCAAGAAGAATCAATGCCGTCATAAGTTTGTTTCTTGCGGCGGTTTGGTTCGCATTTTGTTGTTTATCTTCTTGCATAAATTTCATTTTATTCCTTTCCCGTTTTTAAGTATAAAATAAATATACCAATAAACAGGGTATCTGTCAATATAGAATTTATGATATCCACGACAAACGCATGAGTGAATAAAACGTGAACGCAGTATTATTAGAATGTAAAATTTAAGCAGATTATTACTGGAATTTCGGAAACCGCCTGTATAAACATTCCCTTTCGGAAAAATTTTCTGCATATTTATTAGTTCTTTAACAGAATGTCATTCATGCGTTTGTCGTGCTGACGTTTGGCAAAGCCCTTGTATTTATACAGGAAAAATGGTATGATAATCATAAAAACAGGCAGTGTGAAAGGAGGATGGCAGCATGGCGAGGACAGTTGCAATCGGAAGGCAGGATTTTGAAATGATTGTAGGAAGAAATCGCTTCTATGTTGATAAAACGAACTTTATCAAAGAATGGTGGGAAAACGACGATGAGGTAACCTTAATCACACGCCCAAGGCGTTTTGGGAAAACGTTGACGATGAATATGGTCGAACGGTTCTTTTCCGTGAAATATAAAGGGCAGGGAAAACTCTTTGAAGGGCTGAATATCTGGGAGGATGAAGAATACAGGCAATTGCAGGGAACTTATCCAGTGATTAACCTTTCTTTCGCGAGCGTAAAAGTGGGGACTTACGAAGAGTGCGTAGGGAAAATCATCCGTCTTCTTTCTGAATTATACAATAAAAATGAATTTCTAAAAAACAGCGGTCTTTTGACGGAAGCGGAGATGAAATATTTTGACCGTGTTGCAATGAATGAATTGCGGGCTGCGGATATGACGGATTCCCTGCATCGTCTCTGTGATTTTATGCAGCGGTATTACGGCAGGAAAGTAATTGTTTTATTGGATGAATATGATACGCCACTGCAGGAAGCGTATATATGCGGCTGTTGGGATGAGGTTGTTTCATTTATCCGAAACCTGTTTAATTCTACTTTTAAGACAAACCCGTATCTGGAAAGGGCGGTTATGACGGGGATTACAAGGGTGAGCAGGGAATCCATTTTTTCGGATTTAAATAACCTTGTTGTCGTAACATCCACTTCGAATAAATATGAAGATTCGTTTGGTTTTACACAGGAAGAGGTTTCGGATGCCCTGCGGGAATTTGGATTGTCGGAAAAAGAGGGTGAGGTGAAAGACTGGTATGATGGATTTACATTTGGAAGTAAGACCGATATCTACAATCCATGGTCAATCACGAATTTCCTTGATTCAAAGAAGTTTGATACCTACTGGGTAAATACGAGTGGGAATGGCCTTGTGAATGAACTGATTCGAAGAGGGGACAAAGAAGTAAAGTTTATCATGGAAGACCTGCTGAAAGGTGGTGTATTCCACACCGTCATTGACGAGCAGATTATTTTTCATCAACTGGGGCAGAATGAAGACGCGATATGGAGTTTGTTGCTTGCGAGCGGGTATTTGAAAGCGGAGCGCTGCTGGTTTGACCCGGAAACAGGGGATAAGGAATACGATTTAAAACTGACCAACAGAGAAGTAAAATTCATGTTCCGCAAAATGATTAACGGGTGGTTCCGGAGCAATGCAGATGCCCCGTACAATGATTTTATCAAGGCTCTGTTATCCGATAATCTTTTTGAGATGAACCGCTACATGAACGACATTGCCCTTGCGACGTTTTCTTATTTTGATACGGGGAAACAACCTTCAAAGGCAGCGGAACCGGAACGTTTTTACCATGGGTTTGTCCTTGGGATGATGGTTGATTTGGCGAAACGCTATGTGGTTACCTCCAACAGGGAAAGTGGTTATGGGCGCTATGATGTGATGTTAGAGCCAAAGGAATTAAAAAAGGCGGGAAATCCTGCTATCATCATGGAATTTAAAGTGCATGACCCGGAACATGAGAAAACTTTAAAAGATACTGCGGATGCTGCGCTGGCACAGATTAAGGAAAAGAATTACGCGGCAGGATTGACGGCAAAAGGAATACCAAAAGAATACATCCGGGAATATGGTTTTGCGTTTGAAGGGAAGAAAGTATGGATTGATGGCGGCGGTATCTGGCAGGTGGAGAAATTATTGGGAAGCCATCAGGACACCAAATCCTAGGACAATGCCTCCTGCTTCTTGCGGGGGCTTTTCCTTTTTGGGAAGGGGTGTTTATCCGGTGAAACCGGGCTGCAAATTTTTTTCAAAACCCTCTTGACACAGAACGCAATCTATGCTAACCTATTAAAGCTGTGAACAACAAAGCAGAGTATCCGCTCTCACCCTCCGCAAATGTGCAAAAGGGTCTATATCATGTTTTACAGCCGGTTTTGCCATGGGATAGGATGGAAGCCGGCCTGATATGGAGTGGATTGCGTTAAGCAGTCTGCTTTTTTTATGCGCAGCGGCCAAAAGTAGAAGGGAATCTTGGAGGTGCACGACTATTAGCGAGTTAATGATTAATGAGCAGATCAGGGACAGGGAAATCCGCCTGATTGGAGAAAACGGAGAGCAGCTTGGCATTATGTCAGCGAGGGAAGCATTTAAAATGGCGCAGGAGGCAGAGCTTGATCTGGTCAAAATCGCGCCGACCGCAAAGCCGCCGGTATGTAAGATTATCGATTACGGCAAGTATAAGTATGAAATGCTCCGCAAAGAGAAGGAAGCAAGGAAAAAGCAGAAAATCACCGATATTAAGGAAATCCGTCTCTCCCCGAACATTGATGAGAATGACCTGAACACGAAGGCGAACCAGGCGCGGAAATTTATCACGAAGGGCGATAAGGTGAAGGTATCCTTGCGTTTCCGTGGCCGCGAGATGGCGCACATGAATTCGAGCAAGCAGATATTGGACAGCTTTGTCGAGAAGCTTTCTGATATTGCGGTTGTGGATAAGCCTGCGAAGGTGGAAGGCAGAAGTATGATTATATTTCTGGGGGAAAAGCGCTGATACCGCGAAAGTGCGATATACCGTTAATGACATTTTGACTGAGTCAGGATGTGTTAAATAAAAGGGGCGAAAGCCTATACAAATTTAAGGAGGAATTATCATGCCGAAGTTAAAGACGAGCAAAGCAGCAGCAAAGCGTTTTACAAAGACCGGTACCGGTAAATTAAAGAGATTTAAGGCTGGAAAGCAGCATATCTTAACGAAGAAATCCCAGAAGACAAAGAGGAATTTAAGGAAGGCAGCAATGGTCGATTCGACGAACGTTAAGAATATGAAGAAAATTTTGCCGTACCTGTAAGGCGGCGTAAGGAGGGAAAGAAGAAATGGCTAGAGTTAAGGGCGGATTAAACGCGAAGAAAAAGCATAAAAGAATATTGAAGTTGGCAAAGGGCTACAGGGGAGCCAGAAGCAAGCAGTACCGCGTGGCAAAGCAGTCTGTCATGAGAGCATTGACATCCTCTTTCGCAGGCCGCAAGGAGAGGAAGAGACAGTTCAGACAGCTCTGGATTGCCCGCATCAATGCAGCATGCAGGATGAACGGTATTTCCTACAGCAAGTTCATGTACGGTTTAAAGCTTGCGGATATCACCATCAACCGCAAGATGCTTTCCGAGATGGCAATCAACGATGCAGCTGGTTTTACCGCGCTTGTTGAGACTGCAAAGTCGAAGTTGGCATAGAAGGATGGTAAGCGGGGGCTGCCGCATGGGAAATGGAACTTTGTTTCATTTTTCATACGGCAGCTCCTTTTTTGATTCTAATGGCTTTCTAATCTTCCTCTAAAGTTTTTATTGTTTTTGCATGCTATACTGTGAACATAGCAAAAAGAACTGCATCGGGCAGGCAAAAAAATATAATTTAGGGTGCGAGGACACCAAAATGGAGGTAGACAGATGAGCAGAAATGGAAAAGTGTCGGGAACTGCGGGGAACTTGATGGGAATCCTGCTGATTGTTGTGGGGGTTATCATTGCCGGGAATGTGTTGGATTGGTGGGATATCAGTATCTTTTTTAAGGGTTGGTGGACATTGTTCATCATTGTGCCGTGCGCGGGCAATGTCAGGCGCTACGGATTTCGCACTGGATGGGGTGCGGGGCTGGTTGTGGGCGTTTTGCTCCTGCTTTCGCAGTGGAGTTTATTTAGCTTTGGCTGGGCGATAAAGCTTGCATTGCCGGTTCTTTTGATTCTCTACGGTTTGTATGTGCTCGGGAACGGCGCACGTTTTAACCGCGTAGCCCCGGATGGCGTGCACCCGGTGCATGGGAAAAATTCCAGTTACAATGCAATTTTTTCCGGCCAGGAGACAAGTTTTCCGGGGGAGGAGTTTTTTGGGGCAAATGTAAATGCGATTTTCGGCGGTGTTGAGTTTGACCTGCGCAGTTCGATTATTGTGGAAGATGTCACGATTGACGCGACGGCGCTGTTTGGTGGAATCGATATTTACCTTCCGGACGATGTCAATGTCAAAGTGGCTTCGACGGCGCTCTTTGGTGCTGCGGAGAACGAAGTGAAGCGGGATGTGGTCCCGGAGTGGCCGACGGTGTACATTCGGGCAACGTCAATTTTTGGTGGGGTAGATATTCATTGATAGAAATATGACGGATATGCCTGGCAGGGTGGGGCATATCCGTTTTTATTATGCGCAGGGGCGCAGCCCCCTCATCCAAAAATTCGTTCGAAATTCATGCTTGCAAAAATCATCCATAACAAGTACAATAGAAGAGTGTCTTAGGGTGGCACAAAATAAGATAAGGAGGAAGAAAGTGAAGTACAAAAATTTTGTTTTTGATTTTTACGGAACCCTGGCGGATGTGCTCACGGACGATGATTCTGAGCAGACAAATGAGAAGCTTGCAGTGTTTCTGACATCACACGGGGCAGCGTATACGACAGAGGAATACAAAGCTAGTTTCCATGCATGCCATGCAAGGCAGATGAAGGAGCGTGAGGGAAGTATCTATGCGCCGACCGGGGAGACGATTCGTTTTCCGGAGATGGATGTACTGTTAATCTACGAAGAACTGATTGCGGCAAAGGGTGTTGCCGGGGCGAGGGAGCTTGCGGTGGAGACGGCGAGGTATTACCGTTCTGTGTCCACCGTGAAACTTAAGCGTTATCCGGGTGTGATGGAGTTTTTTGGGAAGCTGCGGGCAAATGGGCGCGGTATTTATCTGCTTTCCAATGCCCAGCGGGAGTTTACGGTGCACGATTTGGAATTGTTGGGGTTATATGAGTGCTTCGACGGCATCCTTCTGTCGTCGGATTATGGCTGCCGTAAGCCGGACCCTATTTTTTTCGGGGAGCTGACAAGGCAGTTTGGCGTTTTGCCGGAGAATTCCCTGATGATTGGCAATGACCGCAGAAGTGACATTTACGGTGCGCAGCTTTTTGGGATGGATTCCGTGCTGCTTGTGACAGGAAAAGAGCTTGCCGCGCCGGTGGAGGGTGTTTTTAGCACTTATACGGTTGAGAGCGGAACTTACCAGGAGTTTGAGGAGCTTTTGCCAGAGTTGCTGGGGCGCGTTTAAGAAACCGGGTCAGCACACGAATCCGGCAGGCGAAAGACCGGACAGAGAAAGGCGGGGGAGAATATTATGGCAACACAGAACAGAAATTCAAACAGCTCCGGAAGCAGGAAAAGTACAGGAAGCTCCGGAACCAAGAGAAGCACAGGCAATTCCGGGAGCCGGGGAACGCCAAATGGCCGGAGCGCGTCATCGAGGGGTTCGTCGGGCGGGGGCGGCAAAAAGACGGGTGTGGGTTCGGACAAGCTGTTGAATATTTTTCTTGTGCTTCTTCTGATTACGATTATCGTGCTTGTGATTCTGTATTTTCGCAAAGGAGCAAAAGAGGAGGGGGAGCCGACCCCGATACCGACACAGCAGGTACAGCCGGGCGGCGTGACGGTGCCGCCGGAAGATTTGACGGGCGGCGCGCAGAAGGCGACCCCGGAACCGACGGATACCTTGCAGCCGACGCCGCCGGAGCCGACCGCAATACAGCCGGAGCCATCCCCGACCGAATCCATAGAGCCAACACAGAGCCCGGAGGCATCCCTGACACCGGAGCCGACCCCACAGGTGACGGCACCGGCAGCGGAGGGGATTGGAACTGCACAGGCGGATGAGATTCTTGCCGATGTATTTTGGGAGGAAGGATACCGTTTTACGCTTTCCGATTCGAAATTTTCTTTGGACGGGGAAACCTATTACCGTTATGATGTTTCCTACAATGGGCAGGTGCAGGCTTACGATGTGCTTGTTGGCAGGGAAGATGGGGAATTGTACTATTATGAGGGCGGTGTCTTCCGGGAGTTTGACGGACTGCCGGAACACGCAGAGCAGCCAGGGGACGAAGACATTCCGGACGGGATGACCGCGGACGCGGCGGCGGAGATGTTAAAGCAGTTTCCTTACACCTCGCTCGGACTGCCTGCGGAGCTGGACGAATGCAGCCTTATGCTTGACAACTGGAAAACGGTGGTGCAGGGGCAGGAGTGCTATTGCCTGAATGTATTTTATAACGGAACGCTGGCGGGGAATATTTATTTTACGGAAGCGGCGGAGCATGTGTATTATCTGGATGAATTTGGGGAGTTTGTGAGGGTGCGTTAGGGTGCGCCACCCAAAAAATAATATGTTGGAGGTAAGAAATGGCAGAGGAATTAAAAAAGCGCAGTGAGGTTGCAAAGGAGGACACTTGGGCGACCGAAGATTTGTACGAAAACGATGAGCTTTGGCAGGCGGATTTTAAGAAGGCACAGGAGTTTATCCCGCTTGCGGAGAAATACCGCGGCCATCTTGGGGAGACGGCGGAAATGCTGTACGGGTATTTCAAACAAAACGACGAGATGGATGTCCTGCTTGACCGCCTTGCAAGCTATGCGGCGAGGAAGCATGACGAGGATACCACCAACCCGGTGTACCAGGCGATGTATGCGCAGCTGATGTCGTACTACAACCGCCTTGGTGCGGCTTACGCGTATGTGGTACCGGAGCTTGTGGATATCCCGGAGGAGACCTACCAGAAATTTTATGAGCAGGAGCCGGGCTTAAAGTTATATGAGCGCGCGATTGCGAGAACGCTCGCGCGCAAGCCGCACACGCGTTCCGCGGCAGAAGAAAAAATCCTTGCGGATGCAAGGGAGATGGCGAACCTTGCTTCGGATGCTTATTCGGTGATGAACAATGCCGATTTGAAATTCCCGGTAGTGCCGGACGGCGAGGGCGGAAAAGTACGCCTGACGCACGGAAATTTCATCCACCTGGTGGAGAACAAGGACCGCGAGGTTCGCAGGAAGGCTTTTGAGGAATTTTATTCGGTATATGACCAGTTTAAGAATACATGTGCGAGTCTGCTCTACGGCCAGGTGAAGCAGCAGATGTTTTATGCGAGGCAGCATTCCTACGCCTCTACGATGGAGAGCGCATTGTTCCGCAATGAAATCCCGGTGGAGGTGTACAAAAACCTGATTCAGACCGTGCATGACAATATGGGTCAGATGTATCGCTACGTTGCCCTGCGCAAAAAGCTGCTAAAGCTTGACGAGCTGCATATGTATGATATCTATACCCCGATAGTGGGCGGCGTTGACAAGAAGATTTCGTTCGATGAGGCAAAGAAGATGGTGTATGAGGGTCTCGCGCCGTTGGGCGATGAGTACCGCAGCCATATTAAGGAGGGCTTTGAGGACCGTTGGATTGATGTGTATGAAAATGCCGGGAAGCGCAGCGGCGCTTATTCGGCGGGTGCAAGGGTTCATCCGTATGTGCTCCTGAATTATTCGGGGAATCTTGACAGTGTATTTACGCTCGCACATGAGATGGGGCACGCGCTCCATTCGTGGTATTCAAACCACAATCAGCCAGTTGCCTATGCGGACTATAAGATTTTTGTCGCGGAGGTGGCATCGACCTGCAACGAGGCGCTTTTGATGCAGGATTTGCTGCGGAAGACAACGGATAAGAAGGAGAGGGCATATCTGCTTAACCATGCGCTTGAAGGGTTCCGGACGACGCTCTTCCGCCAGACGATGTTCGCGGAGTTTGAGATGATGATAAACGAGATGGCGGAGCGCGGCGAGGCACTTACGGCAGAGGTGCTGAATGCGAAATACCATGAGCTTGTCGCGCTGTATTTCGGAAACGATATGGTGATTGACCCGCAGATTGATTTGGAGTGGTCGCGCATTCCGCATTTTTATTATAATTTCTATGTGTACCAGTACGCGACCGGGTATTCCGCGGCGATTGCCCTGTCCGAGAAGATACTCTCGGAGGGCGCGGGCGCGGTAAAAGATTATATCCGCTTCTTAAGTGGCGGTTCCTCGACCGACCCGATTTCTCTCTTAAAGATTGCCGGGGTTGATATGAGCACGCCGAAGCCGATTGACGCGGCGTTAAAGGTCTTTGCCGGGTATATTGACGAGATGGAGCGCCTGATGGAAGAGTAAAGAATAGAATACGTTTGGTGTAAATTTTTTCTGCCAACAGGTGAGAGCCTGTTGGCAGTTTTTTCGTATAACTTACTCTGAAAGATACAGCTTTGTATATTTTTCCGTCAAATATTTCGTATAATAATCTGCATTCAGCGGCTCCCCTGTCATGGCAACCAACAATTCATTCATATTTTTGGTAGAACCAAAGCAATGGATGTGCTCGCGCAGGTATTCCCGGATTGGCATGAGCTTGCCGCTCTCTAAGCATTCCTTTACATTCACTTCATTGTGCATATAGGCGTAAATCTGCGCTGCGACAGCATTTCCAATCGCATAGGATGGAAAATAACCGAACATCCCGCCGGACCAATGCACATCCTGCAATACGCCTTCCGTATCGTTCTTTGGGATGATGCCAAGGTATTCCTCATACTTTTCGTTCCAGACGCGTGGGAGCTCCTCGACCGAAACCATATCTTCCATCAGCATTTTTTCGATTTCATAGCGGATGATGATGTGCAGCGGGTAAGTCAGTTCGTCTGCCTCGGTGCGGACGGGGCCTGGCTCTGCTTTGTTGATGCCCCGGATAAACTGCGTGAGGTCAACATCGGAAAGCGCATCCGGATAGGTGCTTTGCAGCTTTTCAAAAAGCGGCTTCCAGAACGCCTCGCTGCGCCCGAGCACATTCTCGTAAAAGCGGGACTGCGATTCATGTACCCCCATGGAAGTGCCGCCACCCACCGGGGTAAGCGTGAGCGCGTCGTCAACGCCCATCTCGTAGAGCGCATGCCCGCCCTCGTGGATAACGGAGAACATGGCGCTCTCAAGATTATCCTCGTGGAAATGGTTTGTGATGCGCACATCGTGGTTGTGGAGATTGGTTGTAAACGGGTGCGCGCTTTCTGCCATCACGCCACGGTTAAAATCAAAGCCGATGTATTCCGCGAGGAAGCGGCAGAATTCCCGCTGTTTTTCCACGGGGTAGCTTCGGAAATTGTAATTTTTATCCACCTTGTCATTCTGCGCGACCACCTTTTTCAATAGAGGAAGGACAGCCTCTTTAATCTTTTCAAAAAAGACATCGAGTTCCTTGGTCAGAATCCCTTCCTCATTCTCATCCAACATTGCATCATACAGACTCATGCCCGCATTTTTTGTGTACCCCGCAAATTTTTTCTGGTAGGTGACAATTTCTTTTAGGACGGGCGCAAAAGAGGCAAAATCGTTGTTCTGCTTTGCGTTTGCCCAGGCAGGTGCTGCCTTTGCGGTCAGTTCGCTGTATGCGCGGTACTCGTCTGCCGGGATTTTCTCAAGGCGGTCAAAATTCTTGGTCAGCTTCTTTACGATGCATTGCTCCACATTGCTCAATGCATCAAATTCCTTCGGCTCCTTCAATGCGCTTAACAGCCCGCGGACTTCGTCGTTGACAAGCGCCTGGTAGGACAGGGCGGAGAGCGTGCCGATGATTTTTGCGGTGTTCTCCATCGCTTCCTTCGGGGCGAGCGTCTCGTTGTCCCACCCGTACAGGGTCAATGCATTGCCAAGCGCAAACTGCTGTTCCAGATGTGGCTTAAGCTTTTCAAATAATTCACTCATGTTTCCTCGCATTCTGCCGTCGGTTTCGCGGCGTTGTAATTAGGATTGAAGATTTTCCGGGTTCCGGTTGCTCCAGGCATTTTTCTGGCTGCAGGAGCTTTGCCCAATCTTAGCTTTAGTATAGCATAATTCATAAAAATAATGCAATACTATGGAAGATTTGAGTTTTCGCATTTTTTGGGGCTGTAATAGGAAACGGCAAATATTTTTGTTGTTCCTATAAAGATGGAAGGCTGGCATATCCGAAAATGCGAACACCCAAGCATCGAAAAAGCCGAGAAAGGAGCTTTATTTATGGAAGGTAAGGAAACGTGGATTAAGGAAGTAAAGGCAAGGGAAATTTTGGATTCCAGGGGGAATCCGACCGTGGAGGCGGAGGTTATCTTAGAGGATGGGAGCATCGGGCGCGCGGCGGTGCCATCGGGCGCGTCCACCGGGGAATATGAGGCGCTTGAGCTTAGGGACAATGTGGAGCGCCGCTATCAGGGAAAGGGTGTGCAGAGTGCCGTTTCCAATGTAAATACGGAGCTCGCGGGGGTTCTTAAGGGCATGGAGCCATTTTCACAGGCAGACATTGACAAAAAACTGCGCGAGGCGGACGGAACGGAAAAGAAGGAGAGGCTTGGCGCAAACGCGATTCTTTCAGCATCACTTGCAAATGCCTGCGCTGCCGCAAAATCTAGGCATCAACCGCTCTACCGCTATCTTGGCGGGGAGAACGCAAAGCGTCTGCCCGTGCCAATGATGAATATTGTCAACGGTGGCGTGCACGCGAAAAATGACCTTGATTTCCAGGAATTTATGATAATGCCTGCCGGGGCGGAAAGCTTCCGCGAGGGGCTGCGCATGGGAACGGAGGTATACCATGAACTGAAGAAGTTGCTTGCAAAAAACGGGCATGTCACAGCAGTCGGGGATGAGGGCGGCTTTGCGCCGGATTTGAAAAACGCGGAGGAGGTGTTCGAATATATGACGCAGGCGGTGCGCGCGGCGGGGTATGAGCCGGGGCGCGATATCGTTTTCGCGATGGATGCCGCGGCAAGCGAGCTTTTCAATGAGGATGCCGGAATGTATTACTTTCCGGGGGAAAGCCACCAGAAGATGGCACAATTCCGTGACCCGGTGGCAGCGCCGGACACAAAAAAACTTGAAATCATGCGCAACACAAAGGAAATGATTGATTACTATGCGATGCTGTGTGAGAAGTATCCGATTGCGTCCATTGAGGATGCGCTGGATGAAAATGATTGGGAAGGCTGGGAGGAGCTGACGGCGCGGCTTGGCGGCAAAGTGCAGTTGGTCGGCGATGATTTGTTCGTGACGAATACAAAGCGCCTTGCCGAAGGAATCCGCCGCCATGCGGGCAACGCGGTTTTGGTGAAACTGAACCAGATTGGCTCCCTGACGGAAACGCTGGAAACGATTTCCATGGCGAAGGAGGCGGGATACCGCGCGGTGATTTCGCACCGCTCCGGTGAGACGGAGGATACCTTTATCGCTGACCTTGCCGTGGCAACGGAGGCGGGGCAGATTAAGACCGGGGCGCCATGCCGCAGTGACCGTGTCGCGAAATACAACCGGCTGCTGCGCATTGAGGAGGAGCTTGGCAGCGCGGCGCGTTACCAAAACCCGTTCGCGCAGCAGTAAGCAACGGGATTCCATGTGCATCTATGCACATTCGCGCCCCTGCGCATAAAAGAAGGCAGACACAGTATATCTACTCTGTGTCTGCCCTTCTGAACGCTGCAAAAAGCAAAACGATTTTTCCTTACGCATCCGCCCCGCCTGCATCGGGCGTAATGTCTTTCTCCGAGGTAATCTCGGAATCCACGACATCGCCGCCGATTTTTTTTGGCTCCTTCATTTTACAGGCATAAAAATGGATGATATTCCCGCGGTTCATCATGCGCTCGTTATTGTCAAATAGTGAGAGATCCCGTGTGTAGGCGATATGGTCATACATATAAAAGTCCTCGTGTGCTGTGACGTCATATGGTAGGATGGGCGTGAAATTATGCTCCTTCCCAGATTGTGTGTCAGCCATAATATCCTTCTTTCTGCCACAAAACGGCATTATTGCAATGAAAAAATCTGAATGTCATCGGGTGTTCTTCCCTGGCTGTATACCGTGCTCCCATCTAAGGTGATAAAAAACTGTGCCTGGTAATACAGGCGGTGGCCCTGGTTGGAATACACGAGTACATTGTAACAGAGGCGGTCATTCATGATTGTGATGTCATCCTGCAGGTAGAACAGGTAATCCTGCATATCCCCGGCCAGCCCCGTCTGTGCCGCGTTAAGCCTTGAGAGGCGTTCGAGTACCTCCTGCGGTGTGGCGGTAACAACCTTGGAATCCTGGTCTTCCGTGTAGCTGTAGATGCCGGTAAGGTAGGCAGATTGTGTCGGGTGTGAATGGTTAAGGACAAGGTTTGCGCCCGACCACGAAAAAGAAAGTGCTGCCCCGGTATCGCCTGCAAAAGAGGCCTCGTTTCCGGAAATCTGTGCGACGCCGGAAAGCTCCTCCACTTTGTAATCAAGGTAGGAGTAGGCAGTAAATTCGAAGTGCCCGTCATCAATCTGTTCCATTATGATATAGCTGCGCAAAGAACCGTCCTCATTCATGACGACATAAGTGCCGTTCCATGAAATGGCGGTATCGCCGGCATCCTGGTAAAGTGGGTGCACGGTAATCTCCTGTATGGTGTTGTCTGCAAGGATGCATTTTAATCCGCCGTCCTTTTTGTTGACCAGAACGAGGGGCTCCATCGCACTTCCCTTTAAGGAGATAAGGAAAGTATAGTAATTTTCCGAGTCGATACAAAGGTCGTCGGAGACGAGGGAAATCTCGTAATGCTCCGAATCAAGGAAAGCCCGGATTTGCTCTGCCGCCGCTTCTGGCGTGTAAGCACCCGATATCGGGGTCGGTGTCACAAAAGGCGTTGGTGTGGTGCTTGGAACCGGCATTGTGCCGGAATCCTCCGCGCCCGGAGAGAGCACCGCCGTAGGCGTGGGTGTTATCGAAGTTTCATCCCCGGAGGAAGGCGCAGCGCCGCACGAGACCGCAAACATCAGCGGTACAAGCGCAAAAACAGATACAAATTTTGGAAAAATATGTAGTTTTTTCATATGCATTACGACACCCCCCGACAAAAATTATTTCTAAGATAAATATACAACACAATGTGGTAAAAAGGCAAGTGTTTTCCTTGCTATTTTTAAAGGAATTTTTTATAATGTGAAAGAAACCGTGCAAAAGGGCGGGAGGCCTGCAAAGGTGTATGGGGCGTGCTCCCACCCGCAAAACAGAATGCTGCCAGGGTGTGGCGGAAAGCGGGGGAAATGTGGAAGAGAAGGATGAAAAAAACAGAATCGGGCGCCTTATGGTAGAACCTCTGCTTGACTGGTATGCCGAAAATGCGAGGAAGCTGGCGTGGAGGGAAGACCCGAAACCATACTATGTCTGGGTGTCCGAGATTATGCTCCAACAGACGCGCGTGGAGGCGGTAAAGGGATATTTCGCGCGCTTTATCGGGGAATTGCCTGACATTGCGGCATTGGCGGGGGCGCAGGAAGAAAGGCTTTTAAAACTGTGGGAAGGGCTTGGGTATTACAGCCGTGTGAGGAGCCTGAAAAAAGCCGCCTGCATCGTGATGGAACAATACAACGGCAAGCTGCCGCGAAAAACGGAGGAGCTTTTGAAATTGCCGGGCATCGGGGCATATACGGCAGGTGCAATCGCGTCCATCGCCTACGGGCAGGTGGCGGCGGCGGTGGACGGCAATGTGCTGCGCGTCATGGCGAGGCTTTGGGGCGATGGTGCGGATACCGGAAAGGAGGGTGTGCGCCGCGACTGGGCAAGGCGGCTGGAAGCCGTGATGCCGCAGGATTTCCCGGGCGCATTTAACCAGGCGCTCATGGAGCTTGGGGCGACGGTCTGCCTGCCAAACGGGAAACCTCTTTGCGCGCAATGTCCGGTGGGCGGGCTTTGCGTGGCGCACCGCGAAGGGACATGGGAAAAGTTCCCGGTAAAGGCAAAGAAAAAGCCGCGCCGCATCGAGGAGCGCACGGTGCTTTTAGTTGAAACAAGGGAGGGCTTTCTTGTGCGGAAGCGCCCGGATAAGGGGCTGCTCGCGGGGCTTTGGGAATACCCGGCGGTAAGCGGGGAAAAGACGGAAACAGAGATTTTGGAATTGTTTGCAAAGGCGGGGGATATCGTGGGGGGAATTTTGCCGCTCGGGAAGGCAAAGCATATCTTTTCCCACATCGAATGGCATATGCAGGGATATTATGTGCAAATCCGGGAGCTTTCTCCAGATTTCGCAAAAATTTGCTTTGAAAATGAAAAAATGTATGATATAATGAAAGACGGTTTTCCGGCAGGCTGCATTCCGGTAGCATGGGAGCGCCTGGAGGCGGAATATTCCATCCCGTCGGCACTGGAAGCATACCGGAAGGCAGTGAAGAAGCTGCTCGCATCGCGCGAAAACGGCGCGGAGGGCGGGGGCTTGGAAAGGAACGGTTGATAAGATGAAAAAAGTATTTCAGGATTTTGTGAAGGCAGTATTGTCAGGCTTTATGATTGGGATTGGCGGAACGGTTTACCTCTCCTGCGAGAATAATGTTGTTGGGGCGGTTCTGTTTACCATCGGTCTGATTACCATCTGCGAGTTTGGCTTTAACCTCTACACCGGCAAGGTTGGCTACACCCTGGTAAATGGCGGGAAATGGCCGGAAAAGCTAGAATTTCTCGGCATTGTCATCCTCGGCAATTATGTTGGTACGATGCTGTACGGTTTCGCCTTTGGCGCGGGCAAACATACGCTGCGGGAAAAGGCGGAGAGGATTTGCCTGGCTAAATTAGAGCAGAACCTCCTGGTGGTATTTCTGCTTGCAATCTGCTGCGGTCTTCTGATGTTTATCGCGGTCGATTCCTATAAGAGAAATGCCGGGAGTTTCTCAAAGTACATGGCGATTATGATTGGAATCCCGACCTTTATCCTTTCTGGATTTGAGCACAGCATTGCGGATATGGCATATTTCGCGTTTGCGCCGCTTTCGGTCAATTTCCAGTTAAAAACCTATGCGTTCCTTCTCATCGTGCTCATTGGCAATGGCATCGGCGGCGTGCTGATTCCGTGGTGCCAGAAATATGCATATCCGGAGAAGAATGAAAAAATCGGGAGTTAAGAGTATTCCGCAATGCGCGAGATGGCGACATAAATCTGCGAAATTTTATACCATGTGGCAAAATCTACGACACCGGTCTGAGGGAGGTCAAATTGCTTTTGGAAAGCAAGGACGGCTTCCCTTGTTCTTTGTCCGAAAATGCCGTCCGCGGCAATGTTTGGAATCGGATAGTATACATTTGCAATTGCGTCAACCTGCTCCTGCATCTGGCGCACTTTGCTTCCGGTGGAACCAACGGAGAGCGGTTCGCCCGGGTAGGAGGACGGAATGCCGGAAATTGTCTCGGAAGTATTGATGTAGATGGATTGGCCGTAGTAGTAGCGGAGAATCTGGATGGCGGTGTAGCCGGAATCCGCGAGGGATTTCGAGCCCCACTGCGACATCAGGTTCGGGCAGGTGACGCGTTTGCCGTCACAGTATTGTGTCAGGATTGGCTGGCGCACATTTGGGCGGGAAAGGTAGTTGTTGAAAATATTATCCACCGCTTCGCTGATGGTATCGTAGATATTGCGCTCGTTAATCCATTTGTGGTCGTATGCCGTGGAGGAAGTGATGGTGAAGTCATATCCTTTGTTGCGGTAAAATTCCGTGTACACGCGGTTTAAGGTAAAGGACTGTATGGCAAGGATGTTCGCGTAAATCGCCGCCTGCGGCCATGTCGCGTAGATTTCACTCGACGCAACATTTTTGATGTAATCGCGGTATGGCACATAGTAGTTCGGGGCGGAGGAATCCGACGGCGTTCCGTCGTGCACCACCACATACTCCGGAATGACAACGCGGCTTAAAACGATTTCCCCGGTTTCGGAGGTCGGCTGGATTTCCGGCTCAATGATTTTTGGCGGGTATTCCCCGTAGAGTGTGTGCGGTCCGATGACAAATACTTCCGCGCTGTCTGGCTCACTGTCGGAGATAGGGTCAAGCACAATGTTCTGGAGGGCAGTGACATCCGGAAGAAGCTCCGCGCCGTTAATGAGTACAGGCTCATAGCCGTCCGCCGTGATGTAGAAGGTGTATTCCGAATACGGTTGGTTGGCAAACGGCTCTAAACTGTAGGAGAGCGGCGGTGTTGGAAGGCTGATGGTAGGGGTAAGCCCCGTGGCATCCGTTGTGAGTGTCTGGACGACACTGTCTGGGTCCCCGCTGTAGGAGATGGTAATCGTGGCATTTGCAACCGGACGGTTTCCCGCCGATGCCAGCACGGAAATACGGAGCTGCCCGGTCGCATCGGAAGGGTCACGTCCGTCTTCGGCAAGGCTGTCTTGCTGGGTGGAAGAAGCACCGTTTTGCGTCGGCGTACCTTCTGGATTTTCCTGTGTGCCTGGCGCACCTGCCACATTTTCTGGAAGCGCGGTTTCCTGCTGCGCACTGAATTTTCCGCTTCCTTCCATGCGCCTGCGCGGTCTTAGTAAAAATGGGGTTCGTCTCATGGTTGACCTCATGAAAAATTCATTTCCTTCCATGTATATGCAAAGATGCGGGAAATAATTTTTCTTTCCCCCGAAAATCTTTGAAATTCCCGCTTGTATTTTGGGCAAGGTTGTGATATTATTTTAGCAATTTGAGTATTGATTACCATTCGGTGGTTTTCAAAAACTGAATCAGCCTCATTCGAAGACGAACGACCTTAAGGAGTGGATGGACTCCGCTATGAGGCTTTTGTCTTCTTTTTTATGCGGTATTCTAAAAATGGCAGATGGAGGATTGTATGAAAGCATATCTAATACTGGAGGATGGACATGTTTTTTCCGGTGAAGGCATCGGGGCGGACAGGGAAGTCATAAGTGAAATCGTCTTCAACACCTCAATGACGGGCTATCTTGAGATTCTGACGGACCCATCCTATGCGGGACAGGCTGTCGTTATGACCTACCCGCTCATCGGCAATTACGGCATATGCACAGCGGACATGGAATCGGCGCGGCCCTGGACGGACGCATTCATTGTGCGGGAACTTTCGAGGGTACCAAGCAATTTCCGCAGCGAAGAAAGCATCGATGCATTCCTTAAGAAAAACGGGATTCCGGGCATCGCGGGGATTGACACGCGGGCATTGACGAAAATCCTGCGCGAGAGCGGCACAATGAACGGGATGATTACGACAAAAGAGTATGCAGACCTTTCCGAACCGATTGCGCGTATGAAGGAATACCGTGTGGCAGGTGTCGTGGCAAAAGTATCGTGCAGGGAAAAATATACAATGCCGGTGGAGGATTTTAAGCCGACGAATTATGAGCAAGCGCGCATGACCTATATGGCGGACAAAACAATGTGTGCGGCGATTGAGGATGCAAAGCGCGCGGGAATTTGCCTTGGCGAGATTGCGATGTACTCCGTACAGGGTGTGGCGGGGATTGAAAAGTTAAGCGCGGCGGCCAATGACCCGGACAGGGGGAGGAAGCACTACCGTGTCGCGATGATGGATTTCGGCACGAAGAAAAATATGCAGCACTGCCTGCAAAAGCATGGCTGTGAAGTGACGGTTTACCCGGCGGACACGAAAGCGGAGGAAATTCTTGCGGGAAGGTATGACGGCATTATGCTTTCCAACGGACCGGGCGACCCGGCAGAGTGCGTGGATATCATAGAGGAAGTAAAAAAGCTTTACGATGCCGACACGCCGATTTTTGCCATCTGTCTCGGGCATCAGCTTATGGCGCTTGCCAATGGTTTTCAGACAACGAAAATGAAGTACGGGCACCGCGGCGCGAACCATCCGGTTAAGGATCTGCAGACGGGCAGGGTGTACCTCTCCTCACAGAACCACGGCTATGTGGTCGTTGAAGATTCCATTGACAAGGCGGTGGCCAAGGTTCGTTTTCTCAACGCGAACGACAAATCGGTGGAGGGGCTTTCCTACAAAAACAAAAAAATCTTTACCGTGCAGTTCCACCCGGAGGCATGCGGAGGACCTACGGATACGGAATTTTTGTTTGACGAATTTATCCGGATGATGGAGGTGGATGCGTAATGCCAAAGAACAATAAAATCAAAAAAGTATTGGTGATTGGTTCCGGACCGATTGTCATCGGGCAGGCAGCAGAATTTGACTACGCGGGAACGCAGGCGTGCCGCTCCTTGAAGGAGGAGGGCATGACTGTCGTTCTTGTAAATTCGAACCCTGCCACGATTATGACGGATGGGGATATTGCAGATATGGTGTATATCGAGCCGCTGACGGTCGATGTTGTCAAGCAGATTATCTTAAAGGAAAAGCCGGACAGCGTACTGCCGACGCTTGGCGGGCAGGCGGCGTTAAATATCGCGATGGAGCTTGAGGAGTGCGGCTTCCTTGCAGAAACCGGAACGAAGTTAATCGGCACCACCTCGCTTACCATTAAAAAAGCGGAGGACCGCCTGGAATTTAAAAATACAATGGAAAAAATCGGTGAGCCCTGCGCGCCAAGCAAAGTGGTCGAGACGGTGAAAGACGCGGTGGAGTTTACAGAGTCCATCGGCTACCCGGTTGTCATCCGCCCGGCCTATACGCTCGGCGGCTCGGGCGGCGGCATCGCGCAAAACGAGGAACAGCTGCGCGATATCTGCGCGAACGGGCTGCGCTTAAGCCGCGTCGGACAGTGCCTGATTGAGCGCTGCATTGCAGGGTGGAAGGAAATCGAGTACGAGGTGATGCGCGACGGTGCGGGCAACTGTATCACGGTATGTAATATGGAGAATCTTGACCCGGTCGGCGTGCACACCGGTGACAGCATTGTAGTCGCTCCGTCCCAGACGCTCTCCGACAAGGAATACCAGATGCTTCGTACCTCGGCGCTCAACATTATCACGGAGCTTGGCATCACGGGCGGATGCAATGTGCAGTATGCATTAAAGCCGGACAGTTTTGAATACTGTGTAATCGAGGTGAACCCACGCGTTTCCCGCTCGTCCGCGCTCGCCTCGAAGGCGACGGGCTACCCGATTGCGAAGGTGGCGGCGAAAATTGCGCTCGGCTATACGCTCGATGAGATTCCGAACGCGATTACGGGAAAGACGGTTGCGAGCTTTGAGCCTGCGCTCGATTATTGCGTTGTCAAGATTCCGAAGTGGCCGTTCGACAAATTCATTATGGCGAAACGCACCCTCACAACGCAGATGAAGGCGACCGGGGAGGTCATGAGCATCTGCCCGACATTTGAGGGGGCGTTGATGAAGGCAATCCGGTCGCTTGAGCAGAATATTTACAGTATGAAGAGCGGGGATTTTGGAAAGGATTCCGACGAGGATATCTTAGAGAAACTGCACCGGATTGACGACCGGAGAATCTTTGTGATTGCGGAGGCGCTGCGGCGGGGGATTGCGCAGGAGAAGATTCATGAGATTACACGGATTGACATTTGGTTTATTGATAAGATTGCGCTTTTGGTCGAGATGGAGCAAAGGCTTGCAAGTGAGCCGATGAGCCGCAAGCTGATGATGGAGGCAAAGAGGTTGGAATATCCGGACCGTGTGATTGCGCAGCTTAGCGGGAAGACGGTGGAGGAGATAAAAAGGCTGCGCAAGGAGGAGTACGGCATCTGCGCGGCGTTTAAGACGGTGGATACCTGTGCGGCAGAATTTGAGGCGGAAACACCGTATTATTACTCGTGCTTTGGGAGTGAAAATGAAGTCCATTTGGCTGTGCCGGGCAATTCTGCCGTTCCCCCACAGAAAAAAGTCCTCGTCCTTGGCTCCGGCCCAATCCGCATCGGGCAGGGAATCGAGTTTGATTACTGTTCCGTCCACAGCACCTGGGCGTTCAAACGCCAGGGCTATACGGCAATTATTGTCAACAACAACCCGGAAACCGTCAGCACGGATTTTGACATTGCGGACAGGCTTTATTTTGAGCCGCTGACGCCGGAGGATGTGGAAAATATCGTTGACCTGGAACAGCCGGACGGCGCGGTTGTGCAGTTTGGCGGTCAGACGGCAATCAAACTGACGGAGGCATTGTTAAAAATGGGTGTTCCGATTCTTGGCACCTCTGCGGAAAATGTCGATGCGGCGGAGGACAGGGAGCTGTTTGACGAAATTCTTGAAAAGTGCTGTATCCCAAGACCTGCGGGCAAGACTGTATTCACAGCGGAGGAAGCAATCAAAGCCGCGAACGAGCTCGGCTACCCGGTACTGGTGCGCCCTTCTTATGTCCTCGGCGGTGCGGGGATGCAGATTGCAATCAGCGACGAGGATGTGCGCGAATTTATGGCAATCATCAACCGCACCGTGCAGGAGCACCCGATTCTGGTGGACAAATACCTGATGGGCAAGGAAGTGGAGGTGGATGCGGTCTGCGACGGGGAGGACATTCTGATTCCGGGCATTATGGAGCATGTGGAGCGCGCGGGCATCCATTCCGGTGACAGCATATCAGTGTACCCGGCACGCTCAATTTCCGAGAAAGTGGAGCGTGTCATTGTGGAATACACGAGGAAGCTCGCGAATTCCCTGCATGTCATCGGGCTGATTAACATCCAGTTTATCGTATATGACGATGAGGTCTATGTTATCGAGGTGAATCCTCGCTCAAGCCGCACAGTGCCGTATATCAGCAAGGTGACAGGCATTCCGGTTGTTGATTTGGCAACGCGGGCGGTGCTCGGCGAGAAGGTGAGGGACATGGGATTTGGCACGGGCCTTGCAAGGAAATCAGAATATATTGCCATCAAGATGCCAGTGTTTTCGTTTGAGAAGCTGCGCGGCGCGGATACCTCGCTTGGCCCGGAAATGAAATCAACAGGCGAGTGTCTTGGCATCTCGAAAGATTTTGACGAGGCGCTTTACAAGGCATTCCTTGGCGCGGGCATTGACCTGCCAAAGCACAAGAAAATGATTATCACGGTCAAGGACGCGGATAAACTCGAAGCTGCCGCCGTGGCAAAGCGCTTTGAGGCGCTTGGCTATGAGATTTACGCGACGCGCAGCACGGCGCGCGTGTTAAAGGAAAACGGTGTCCATGCGGTTATGGTGAAGAAGGTGAGCGAGGAGAGCCCGAATGTTATGGATTTGCTGCTCGGGCATGAGATTGACCTTGTGATTGACACGCCGACGCAGGGAAGGGATAAGTCGCGCGATGGTTTCCTTATCCGCCGTGTTTCCATCGAGACGGGGGTAACCTGCCTGACCTCGCTTGATACGGCGAATGCGCTTGTGACAAGCCTTGAAACACGGCATAAGAAGGCGCTTGGCCTGGTGGATATCGCGAAGCTTGGAAGGGGCGCGAAACTGAAAGGGATAAGGAAGTAAAAGGTACGGTTGGTTTGGAGAGAATATCCACCATATTTTAGATGACAAGATTCTCCGGGTGCAGAATGCCCTGGAAAAGGAGCTCGCCTCCATTACACTCTCCGACATAAAGCGGGATACAGAGAAATATATAAGGGAAGAAGGATAGTGGGTGCGTCCCACATGGAGAAAACGGCAGGATTCGTATGTTTGGCAGCCTGCCGGATTGGTCTGGAAATTCAAGACACTGGAGGAATGACCCAGGTGTCTTGAATTTTTTTGTACTTTGATGTCATTGCTGATATAAATACAACCTGTGAAAATAAGTATATTAGTAATAATAACGATGGAAATACTAACGATATCGTGAGAAAAAGCTTGCAGCGGTTATCAAATTATGATAAGATGTAAAACAGATGATTTCTGGAGGGGATGCATATGGCGATTTGTTATGACAGATTATGGAAACTTCTGAATGTCAGGAAAATGAACCGCACGGAATTAAAAGAAGCATCCGGAATCAGTTTTAATGTGTTGGCAAGAATGGGAAAAAATGAACCGGTTTCCTTCGAAACGATTGAGAAGATTTGTTTTGCTTTGAACTGCGATATAGAGGATGTTGTCGAGATTAAGAGAGAAAAAACCATGGAAAAATTTCCGAAAATTTATTCAACAATTGAACTGTTTGCCGGGGCGGGCGGGCTTGCACTGGGCGTTGAAAAGGCAGGATTTGATACGCTTGGGCTGATTGAATTTGATAAGGATGCTGCGGATAGCCTGAAGGTAAACCGTCCGAATTGGCGGGTAATCCATGATGATATTGCCAATATTTCCTGTTTGGATTTGGAAAAATATTTTGGCATCCAAAAGGGGGATTTGGATTTATTATCCGGGGGCGCCCCCTGCCAGGCATTTTCGTATGCCGGAAAACGCCTTGGCTTAGAGGATGCGAGGGGAACACTGTTTTATCACTATGCTATTTTTTTGCAGAAATTGCAGCCGAAAATGTTTTTGTTTGAGAATGTGCGTGGTCTGCTGACCCACGATAAAGGGAGAACCTACGCAACGATTACCCGCATTTTTGAGCAGGCGGGATATTCGATTCAGAAGAAGGTTTTGAATGCGTGGGATTTTGGGGTGCCGCAGAAGAGGGAGCGCTTAATCACCATAGGGATTCGGAATGATTTGGTTGGAAAAACCTCATATCAATTTCCGAAAGAGCATGACTACAAACCTGTTTTAAGAGATGTGCTCTTAGATTGTCCGGATGGTCCCGGGGTTCCATACGGAGAGAATAAACGCAAAATATTCGAGCTTGTACCGCCGGGGGGCTACTGGAGGGATATTGACCAAAAGATAGCAAAAGAATATATGAAAAGCTGTTGGGATATGGAAGGGGGGCGGACGGGCATATTAAGGCGGATGAGCCTGGATGAACCATCCCTGACCGTGCTGACCTCCCCATCCCAAAAGCAGACGGAGCGTTGCCATCCGTTAGAAGCAAGGCCTTTCAATGTGCGCGAAAACGCAAGGTGCCAGACATTTCCGGATGAATGGCAGTTTTGCGGAACGGTACAGTCCCAATACAAACAGGTGGGAAATGCGGTTCCTGTGAATCTGGCGTACTCGATTGCACTGGAAATACATAAATCATTGGAGGGGTTGGGATAATGGCTTGGAATTTGAATTTTATATCCGAGGAAGAGTTTAAAAACCATGTCCGGGCAACGATTATGAAGTACGGGGAAAAATTGGAGTCCTATGATTTGAAAAGGTTTAACAGTAATCTGGTTGACCCCATAAAACTGCTTTTTGACAAATCGGTGTATCGGACAAGCTGGGATGAAATTGTAAATAATGAGATTTTCCGTCAGAGGGATAAATCCAATAACAACGATATCGGATATTTTCATCAGAATATATTTTCTTTTTTCAAAGGATGTGAGGTGCCGCAGGCAGGGTGGGATGTGATATATAAAAATCCGGACGGAATTCGGATGCCGGATGGGGATGTCGTCCATACCTTATATGTGGAAATGAAGAATAAGCACAATACGATGAACTCTGCATCTTCCGCAAAAACATACATAAAAATGCAGGGGCAGATTCTTGAGGATGACGATTGTGCCTGTTTTTTAGTGGAAGCGATTGCAAAGAAATCCCAAAACATAAAATGGACAACAAAGGTGGATGGGAAAAATGTCCAGCACCGCCTGATACGCCGTGTCAGCATGGACCAGTTTTATGCAATTCTTACGGGCGAGGAGGATGCATTTTATAAAATGTGCATGGCACTTCCGGGCATCATCCATTCGGTTGTAAATGAAGAAGGCAGTGTTGCGGTTCCGCATGATACAGTAATAAAAGAGCTGCAAAATGTTGCCGCGTTATACGCACAACAGCCGGAGGATTTGGCGATGGCAATGTCCGTGTATATGCTTGGATTCCATTCATACATGGGGTTTGAGGGGAAGATGGGGCAGCAATTTGGTGAAAAAAACAGCGAGATGCTCAAGCAGATTTATGAGTATGCGAAGAAATTTTAATAAAAAGAATGCGTCCGGTTTGTCTGTTGGAAATGGAAAACAGAAAATGGAAAATGTAAGGGACTGGTTGGGAATGCCGCGGTTGGATAATTTCACAAAACGGAAATTAAGGAGGGCAGGATGGAAATAAGGAAAATGCAAATCGGCGATTACGACGATGTATATGCGCTCTGGATGGCATGTACGGGTATGGGATTAAACAATCTGGATGATTCGCGGGATGGCATTGAACGGTTTATAAAAAGAAACCCCGATACTTGTTTTGTTGCGGAAAGTGAAAATAAGATTGTCGGGGTAATAATTGCCGGGAATGATGGCAGACGGGGCTATATCTACCATACCGCGGTAGAGCCGCAATACAGAAAGCAGGGAATCGCGCGTGAGTTGGTGGATACTGCGATGCAGGCGCTAAAGGGATGTGGAATCAACAAAGCCGCATTGGTTGTTTTTGACCGGAACGAAAACGGCAATGCTTTTTGGGAAAAGATGGGATTTACCATGCGGGAAGATTTGGTTTACCGCAATAAAGCCATCGCGGAAATGGTTCGAATTGATACATAGCATACGGAGTAGGCGGATGGGCTGCAATAATTTGGCAGCTTTGAGCAGATGTTTGGCAAAATGCTTGCGGATTCTTTGATATAGAGAAGGAGGCGAAAAGACAATGAGAGACTATAGTGTTCAGAACAAAAAAGCGTGGGAATATTCCGCCTATGAGTTTTGGGTGAAAAATTCCGGCACTCCGGCCGAAAGAGCCAAAAAGGATTTGGAAAACCCTTTGGGAGCGCTAAAACGGTACGCGGATTATTTTGACAGCTATGCGGGGCTTCGGATAGCAAATATATGCGGCTCCTGCGGGAAAAAAGCGATTCCGCTCGCTCTTTTGGGGGCGGATGTGACGGTTTTTGATATCTCCGAGGAAAACAAAAAATATGCGGTGGAGACGGCAGAAGCGGCAGGGGTGGACATCCATTATGAGGTAGGCGATGTTCTGGATATTGATATGGAAAAGTACGGGGGGTTTTTTGATGTAGTATTTATGGAAGGTGGCATATTGCATTATTTTCATGATATCGGGGAATTCATGCGCACGATGTATTCTTTGCAAAAGCAGGGCGGGAAAATGATATGCAGCGATTTTCATCCATTCACAAAAATTAAGGATATTTTGAGTTTAGAGCAGCCTGCGATGAATTATTTTTCAACCGATATTTTTGAGGGGGAAATGGCGCACGCGCGTTTCTTTGAAGAAGAAATTCGCAGCCAAATGCCGAAATGCCTTTACAGAAAATATACAATCAGTGAAATCATTAATTCTGTGATAAACTGCGGATTTACATTGGAAAAATTTGATGAACATCCTGCGTGGACAAATGAGAAGATTCCAGGGGAGTTCACGCTTGTGGCGGTAAAATGAAATTCCATTTGCTTATGAAAGCGGGAAAAATATTGTTTTTTCAGATGCGCTATTTGAGAGAGACGGAGAAGTCCGGCTCTTTTTTTTTGCGCGCATTGAAGAAAAACATTTCCCTGCCTGATAATTTCCCCTTGACATTTTGTATTTCTTGTATTATAATTTGTAATACAAGAAATACAAAATATGCAAAGGAGGTGGTTTTATGGTGATTGCAATCCGGGAAGGCTCGGACATCCCGATTTATCAACAAATCCGCGACCAGATTGTCCAGGGGATTTCGGACGGCAGATTGCAGACGGGCGAGCAGCTGCCCACGGTGCGCGCGCTCGCGGAAGAAATCGGCATCAATTCGATGACGGTGAACAAGGCATATCAGCTTTTAAAACAGCAGGGTTACATTATTGCGGACCGGCGCAATGGGGCGAGGGTCAGCAAGAGTTTTGCGAAAGCCCCGCAGCTTAGTTTTGAGAGCAGGGAGCTGCTTTTGCGGATTATTGCGGAAGCGAAGGTGGGGGGCATGACACAGGAGGAATTTTTGGACGAGTGCAGGAAGTGTTATGAGAGCGGCGGTCAAACGGGGAAGGAAAAAAACACCGGGCATACGGGCGGAAATGAAACCCATGCCGGCAGCAGCGACAGGCAGAGATGCAGGGAACAGGAAATCAGAGCGGATGAAACGCTTGAGGGGAGGGAAGCATATGTTACTTAATATTATTTTGTTTGTCAGTACGTATCCAGTGATTCTTATCATGTATTTTGTGCTGAAATACAGCGGAAAAAACCGCAACGGCACCGTTTTCGGGCTTTGTGTGCCGAAGGATGAGGCGCTTGCGAAGGAATTTTATAAGCAGGTGCAGGAAAAACAGGTCTGGTATCAGCGCAGGATGCGGACAACACTCATTCTCCTTTTGCTGGTTCCGCTTGTAAGCTTTGCAACTCCCTATTTTTCCATTCAGTTTACAATCTGGATGCTATGGCTGCTTTTGGGGATTGTTTTTTTAGAGCTCCCGTGTATCCTCGTGAACCGGGAATTAAAAGTATGGAAGAAATCTGCTGTGGCAAAAATGCGTCTTCCAGGGCAGCTAGCGGAGGAATCCGCAGACGCGGAAATGCCCGGTGCAAAGGATGTTCGTCCGCTGGGAATGGATTCGGATGCTGAAAAAGCAGAAACGGAGTGGAAAAAGGAAGAACGGAAAAAATCAGAACAGAAAAAAGCAGGACAAAAAGAAGCAGGCAGGGGGGAAAACTGGCTGGCAGCCACATCAAAATCCGAGAGCGTAAGATTGATAGAACTTAGCGAAGCGGGGCAGGTGCGCAAAACAAAATTGTTGCCGTTTTTGATACCAACGTTTATCAGCATGGCGGCCGTTGCTGCCTATTATCTGCTCTGCGAGGATTCCCGCGGGCAAAAGATGGTTTGGATTGTATTTCTGCTTGCCATCGTTACGCCGATGTTTTATTTGGCGGCGGGGTGGATGGATAAGCAGAGGACGGCGGTGGTCAGCTATGACAGTGAGGTCAATCTGAATTATGCCCGCGCAAAGAAGCAGATTTGGAACAGGCTCTGGCTTTTGTGTGCGTGGTTGAATACGGTATTCACTGCATTTGCGGCGCTTGTGCTAAGGAATGAAAAAATCACGGTGCTTTGGCTGCTCTGGGGAACGGTTGCCTATGTTGCGGTAACGATGATTTTCGTTTTGGTGGCGGTGCGGAAAGTAAACCGTCTGGAGCAGTGCTATGAAAAAAAGATTGACCCGCTTCTGAATGAGGATGACGATGATTGCTGGATTTGGGGAATGCTTTATTACAATAGGGCAGATAAGCGCACGTTGGTTGAGACGCGGGTCGGCTACGGAACGGCAACCAATATGGCAACTCCGCTTGGCAAGGGGCTGATGGCGTTTGCTGCACTGGCGTTTCTTTCGCTGCCGATTGTCTGCGTGTGGATGATTCTGTTGGAATTTACACCGATTCGCCTTATGGTGCAGCAGGATTATCTGGTCGCAGAGCAGCTAAAAACAGATTACCGGATTGCGGTTGAAGACATTGAGGAATTGGAGCTTGTACAAGAGTTGCCGGAGCTGTCGAAGAATGCCGGCACGGGCATGGATAATCTGTACAAGGGAAACTGGCATATTCTGTATGCGGGGGATTGCGAGGTCTTTTTGAATCCGGAGAATGGCTTGTTTATAAAGTTTATGGCGGATGGGGAACTCTATTATATGAGTGCGGAGGATGACGGGAAAACGTGGGAAGTGTATGAGAAACTCAAAGGGTGGGGCGGAGATTGATAAGTACAAAACATTGGGGGCTGCAAGATTTTTTTTGCAGCCCCCCAATGTTAGGAAAACGCTAAAGAAAGTGTTCCCGGTGAAAGATTTGCGCTGTGAAGCAGCATTGGATTCTGCATATCCGTGTACGAATCCGGAAGGGGTTAGGGAAGCAGTGATTTCATCAACGCTTCCCTGAACGCATGAGAAATATCCAGAAGTGTAGAATCCGCTGAACGGACAGATATCCTGCGTACATAGGAAAATGGTATCTTCTTCCAGTAATATGTATAAAATGTTGTTGTATTGGTAAGTATAATGTGGTAAAATAGAAACGTAAAAAAATTACGGGAAATAGAAAGGGAAATGTAAAAAAATAGCGGGGTAAATGGCATGTTGAAAAGAATGGTGATTAAAAACTTTAAATGCTTTAAAAACGAGACTGTATTTGATTTCAGGAAGACAAATTATAAGTTGTTGGAACAAAATACCTGGGGGGAAATTTTAAAAGGAGCATTGTTTGTCGGGGATAACGCATCTGGAAAAACAACAGCAATCCAACCTATTAAATTATTGCTCGATTTATTGTTCATAGACAAGGACGTTATATTGTCTGTTTATACCTGCCTGTTTTCTGATGAAAAGATAACAAGCCTGGAATACGAGTTTGAGATTGACGGACATGAGATTAGCTATTCCTTTTCCTTTGAAAGTAATTCGTTTGTACAGGAAAAGCTGGAAGTGGATAAGGGGATTATTATAGAGCGCCTGGGAGAAAGCGCAAAATTGAAATTGGAAAATGAGGAGGCTTTCCATAAGGTTGACCGTTCTATGCTATTTTTAAAACGGGTATATTTTAATACGAAGTTTGCAGGAAATGAATTGCTGACAGGGTGGTTCGATTTTTTGAAAAAGTCGGTATATATTAATGCTTATACTAGAGTAATATCAACGTTTATTGGAGAAAGTCTATTGCCGGAAAAGTATATCGAGAAGCATGGGATTGATAATTTAAATAATTTTTTTGCGAGGAATGGTTTTAAATATCTAATCAGATATAGAAGAGAAACGGAAAGTGATAGGTTTTTATATAATGAGTGGGCAGATAAAGATGGGACGATATTTTTTGAACGCGAAGGCATAAAAGTTTCTGTTCCTAGTTTTTTGGAATCCTTAGGGAATCAGGTTCTGCTCAATATTTTACCTGCAGTCCTTTTTTCTGTCCAAAATGGCGGGATGCTTATCATTGATGAGTTCAGCAGTGGGCTGCATAACAAACTCGAGGAATTATTAGTAAAATATATAATGAGAAACGGTGAAAAGATACAGTTATTTTTTGTTTCCCATTCGACGAATTTGCTGTCAAACTCTATTTTGCGGCCAGATCAGATTTATTCCGTGGAGATGTTCGGGGATGAGGGGAGCAGATTATACCGTTTTTCCGATGAACATCCAAGGGCTGCGCAGAACCTTGAGAAAATGTATTTAAGTGGGATGTTTGGGGGGATACCAGAGTATGGGATTGAGGAAGGATAAACGGGTTGGGAAGGTTCTTTTGATTGTTGAAGGCGGGAAGCATGAATTTAACCTGATGAAGAAAATATTTGTTGATGCACTGGGCTATACCCAGATTGAAAAGAGAAGGGGAAATGCGGATTTTTATGTGAGAAAAGGAGATGAACACAGTGCTGTAGCGGTTGTTAACACAAGAACATCAAATATTTCTTCCATCAATGACGAAGAGTATTTGGAAGCGATATTTGAAGAATTGATTAAGCAGCAAAGTTTTGACATTGATAATGCAGCAATATACTATTTGTTTGACCGCGACCCGGAATCAAATACGGATGTTTCGCTGATTGTCCGTTTCATTAAAACACTAAAGAATTCTCGCGAAAATGATAAAGCGATGCGGGGAGGGATGTTGATTTTAAGTTACCCTGCGATTGAAGCATATGAAATATCCAATTTTGTAGAAAATTCTTTCGAGTTAAAAGCAAAGCTGGGGAGTGAGGCAAAAGAATACATAAAGAACAATGCAGGAATTGTTTCCATGAATAAGGTTTGTGAAGATAGTATTCTCCATGCAGGAGCGGAGCTGCAAAGATTTTTGAGGGAGAATGAAATTGAGATTGACTTGGATGATTTGTCACATGCAAATGAGGCGGTTTTTGGGTATGAGGAGCAGTGTCTAAGGCAGGAGAAAGTGTTTCGGATTCTATCCATGTTTTCTTGTGTACTTATGGATTTGGGAGTAATGGAAGAGTAATATTGCGATAATTTTTCAAGAGTCTAAAAGAAAGCAGTATCAAAGAAAGATGCGGTATACAGAATTGATATAGTGTGTGGCGCAAAATCGGTGAGAGTTGACGCAAACAAAGGAAAATGGTACAATCATTTCTGGGAAACGGAAAAATCCTTCTGTGAAAACAGAATAAACCGACAAAACGCAGAATACGGGGTAAAATTCTATGAAATATAAGCTTGTGGTTTTCGACTTGGATGGAACAATTTTAAATACTTTGGAGGATTTGGCGGACAGCACGAATTATGCATTGCGGCAAAATGGACTGCCGGAGCGCAGTATTGAGCAGGTGCGCTGCTTTGTCGGCAATGGAATCCGAAAGCTGATGGAGCGGGCTGTGCCGGAAGGAACAGAGGAAGCGGTGATTCGCTGTGTGCACGAGAGCTTTACGGCACATTATAAGGTGCACTGTGCGGACAAGACGAAAGCCTACGATGGTGTTCTGGAGCTTTTGCGCGCGCTGCGGGATGCGGGCTGCATGACGGCGGTTGTTTCAAACAAGGCGGATTACGGGGTGCAGACGCTGTGCCAGGATTATTTTCCAGGATTGTTTGACTTTGCGGTCGGGGAGCGCGAGGGAATCCGCCGCAAGCCAAATCCGGATTCCGTCAATGAAGTCCTGGAAAAATTGAAGGTCAGGCGCGAAGACGCCGTTTATATCGGGGATTCTGATGTGGATATTCAGACCGCGAAAAATGCAGGGCTTGACTGCATTTCCGTCACATGGGGGTTTCGCGGCAGGGAGTTTTTATTGCAGCATGGTGCGGTGAAGTTTGCGGAAACGCCGGAAGAAATTTACAGGGAGATTCTGAAAAGCTGAACCGGAGGAAAGCGTATACCATCGAGGGGAAACCATCCGACCATGGACGGGGTGTGCCGGGACGAATCACTGGGCGGATAGAGTAACGGGTGTTTAGAAATTTTGTAATTTTGAAATTACGTAATTCCATATTGACAAGATTTTAAAACCGTGATATTCTGTATTTACGATATATCGTAATAGCGTAAAACATAAACGAACACCCATCATGGGGAAAAGGAGGTTTTTATGGACAGAGATTACGGAATGGAGATTGACGGATTGCAAAAGGAAATGGCGGAGGTGAAGAGCCTGCTGCAAGAACTTATGCACAGGGAGCTTGGCAGACAGAATGAAACGAATGCGCACAAAAAGACAGAGACGGACGCAGAACAGGCAAAGGCAGATATGGATGCTGCGGGTGCTTTAGGAGCAGAATTTGTAGGGGAGATTCAGATGGTGTCTGACATGCACCCGAATCCGCAGGTAAGTGCACAGATGGAGGAGCTTTGCAGGATTGCGGGGGAAGGTGGCAGCTGCGGGCTCATCGATTATATGGGTGTGTTTTCGTCCGGCGGGCGGCAGTCGAATTGGATTAAGCGCCATGTTGATGTGGGCGAGCTTCTCCCGTTGATTGAAAACCATATGGCGGAAAAAGTGTTGCACTGTATTGGGAACAATGACCGGCTGAACATACTGCTTGCGATTCTGAAGAAACCGCGGACGGTGGCGGAGCTGGTGGCAGTGTGCGGATTGAATTCGACCGGGCAGGCGTACCATCATATGAAGCCTTTATTGGCGGCGGATTTGATTGCGGAGGATGACGCTTCCGGAGCAGCGGGAAAAGGCGTTTATATTGTCCGGCCGCATAAGGTGCAGGGTATCATCATGCTGTTGGCAGGCATCGCGGATATGGTGGATGAGACGTATACAAAGGGGAATTGGGATCATTTGGATGTGTAGAGACGGATGGTGGTTGTATGCTTGGTTCGCTTGTGCTAAAATAGCAAAGGGGAAGACGGGGTAAAATTATGAAGGGGGCGAAAAGTCCATGTCCTACAATGAGCTGATTAAAAATTTCGAGCGCATCCGCGACTATATGCGGGAATTTTATGTTTGTGGTTTTAAGAGCCGTGAGGAATATGATAAGAAAAGCGCACGTTCCTACGACGATGAGCGGCGGCGTATCGAGAGCTGGCTCGGGGATTATATGGGGTTTCGCCAGACACCGGAAGGGAAAAATGTATTCCTTGCCATCGACAGCCGTCTTTCCTGCCATAATCCGCTTTACAAAGCGTGGAAGGCAAAAAGCTTTACGGACGGGGATATTACACTTCATTTTTTGCTGTTTGATATTCTGGATGCTTCCGGAAAGCTGTTTTCCCTGAGGGAAATCATGGAACATCTGGACGGGTATCTTGCGGATGCTTGTGCGACGGGGGCAAAGACCTTTGATGAATCCACAGTTCGCAAAAAATTGCAGGAATACATAAGGGAAGGGTTGGTTTGCACGGTGAAGCAGGGGAAGACCCTGCTTTACCGCCGTGCGGAAATGACCGTGCTAAATTGTGCGGATGCGCTGAATTTTTTTTCGGAAACTGCGCCCTGTGGCGTGATAGGTTCATTTTTGATGGATAAGGCGGATGCGGGGGAGGAATATTTTTCCTTTAAGCATCATTATATAACGCAGGCGCTTGACAGTGATATTTTATGCGCCGTGTTCGAGGCGATGCGGCAAAGGCGGGCAGTGACACTGAAAATGCCGGGGCGGCGTACCGGGGAAATTACGGAAAAACGGGTGGTTCCGCTGCGTGTTTTTGTGAGCGTGCAGAACGGGCGGCAATATCTTATGGCATATTGGGAGAGGCAAAAGCGAATCTGGAGCTTCCGGCTTGACCGTATTCTTTCGGTGCAGGAAGGGGAGGTCTGTGAGGTGTTTGAAAGCCTGCGCGTGAGCCTTGACCGGATGCAGCAGCATATGTGGGGTGTCAGTACGCAGGGTGGAAAATGCCATCTGGAACGGGTGGAATTCACAATCACCCACAACGATGGGGAGGAATATATTTACAACCGCCTTCTTCGGGAGAAGCGCTGTGGGCAGGTGGAACGTCTAAACGCCCATACGAGCCGGTTTGTCGCGGAGGTTTACGATGCCAGTGAATTGATTCCGTGGATTCGTACTTTTATCTGCCGGATTGTGTCGGTCAGATTTTCGGACGAGGCGTTGGAGGGGCGCTTCCGCGCAGATTTGCAGGCAATGTACCGGATGTACGGTCTGCCAGGGGATGGAAGAGGGGAAGCTGCGGAATTATAAAACAGCATATACGGTACTAAAAAAAACAGCATATGCCCGGAATGCACCCCGGAGAAATTTTTGGAAGTGAAACGGACAAAAATTCCTCCGCCGGAAGAGGGTGCAAGGAGGGGATATGCGGTACTAAAAATAGGAGAAAACTATGATTTTCAGTGAATTGTACGGTGTATATTACAATGCAGTGGCAAAGATATTGAAAGCGGCGACACAGCGGCCAGTTACACGGCAGCAAATGCAGGATATTGTAAAAGAACAGGCATTTTCAGAAAGCCTTCTTGCGATTGAACCCGCGCTCCTAACAGGACGCTGGCCGCTGCTGCGCCCGAATGGCACGGCAATTTTACAGCACGCGCCGGATATGCCCCTGACAATGCTTGAAAAACGCTGGCTGAAAGCAATTTTGCTTGATGCGAGGGTGCGGCTTTTTGACTGCGGGATGGAGGGGCTTGAGGAGGTCGTGCCGCTGTTTTTGCCGGAGGATGTTACCATATTTGATCAATACGCGGATGGCGACCCCTATGAGGATGAGGCATATATCCGCCATTTCCGGATAATTCTTAACGCACTAAAGGAGCGGCACCCGCTTGCCATTGATGTAAAGAACCGCAAAGGAACGTGCACGCACATGAATGTGATGCCGGAATATCTGGAATACTCAGAAAAAGACGATAAATTCCGGCTGATTACTTCCGGCTGCCATTACGGGCGGGTGGTAAACCTTGCGAGAATCCAGTTCGTAAAACCTGGCAAACTGGAAGGAAAGATGGCAGAATGGGCAAAGAAGCTTGCGCCGTGCCCGAAGGAGGGGCGGGAGAAAAAGAAAAGTCTGGTTTTTGAACTGTATGACGGGCGCAATGCCTTAGAGCGCGCACTGCTGCATTTTGCACATTTTGAGAAGGAAGCAGAGAAGGTGGATGAGAAACATTACCGGGTGCGGGTGAATTATAATAAGGAGGATGAGACGGAGATGGTAATCCGTGTGCTTTCCTTCGGACCATTTCTGCGGGTTGTGGAGCCGGAAGGTTTTGTGGAGTTAGTCAGGGGCAGACTGGCTTCGCAATACATTTTGGATGGGCAGCCGGATTCCCGGCAGGAATAACGATTGCCCCCCTATCGATTGTCCGAATCATAATTGCATTTTTTCTTGTGAAAGAATATATCTTGCACTTTTCTTAAGTTCGCACTTTTTTTTCCGTGATAAAAAATCAGCCGTCTGGTAATCTATACCTGCAAGGTCAGGAAAGCAAGGGTTTGGCACAGGGGTTTGAAAAACTTTGTTGGAAAAACAATCGTTTTTCGATTCCCGGTCTTCCCTGCGGTGCACGAGGATGTTCCAAAGTGTATGCCTCATGACGCTTGCCAACAAGGTTATCGCATAAGCGACAGGGTTCGAATCCCAGACATCGAAGCTCACCACTTCGACGATTGCTCTACCAAGTGGATTGGTAAACATGCGCCTGATACGCGCACCATTTTAAGCAAGTTGCAGCAATCCCGCATGGACTTTCATGGCAGATATTTAGTGGCTGCAAGGAATTCTGCGCAATGTGCGCCGCGCCCTGCCCAGGGATGGATACCGTGCGGCGGAGAAAAAAGCCAGAAGGAGGCTTCCCACTTTTTTCATCCGCGCACTGAAATCCCTGGCCGCCCGGCGCACAGGGATAGCAGCGGTTTTTTGGTGATGGATGGAATGGAAAATCGCAGTATTGCTGGCAGGAATGGCTGGTATTTTGACCGGAAAAAACATATCCTGCGGGAAGGGGGAGAAGTATGAAAAAAGTGATTATCAATGAAAACCAACGGGGATTTTTATTTAAAAACGGGAGATTTGTAAGGCTTTTGGGGGCGGGGAAATATATTGTTTATGGGGATAAGCAGATTGAGGTGGTTTCCCTGGCAGAACCGCTTTCTTCCGAAAGATGTTCCCTTGACACCTTGTGCGCGGACAAAGAGATTGCGGGGCAGATTTCCATTGTGGAGGTCGCGGACCAACAGATTGCGCTCCATTATGTCAACGGAAAATTTTTTTCCATGCTTGTCCGGGGGAAATATGCGTTCTGGGCGGTGTGTGACCGCCATGAATACAAATTGGTGGACATTTCCACGCCGGAGGTGGGGGAGGATGTGCCGGAATATATTTTCGCAAAGCTTCCGCCAAGCGTGTATCATCGGGTCGATGTGGCACAATATCAGAAGGTGTGCCTGTATTTTAACCAGAAACTTGCACACATCCTTGAGCCGGGTACATATTATTTTTGGAAAAATAATATCCGCATTGAGACAAGGGTGGTGGATACCCGCCTGACGCAGCTTAACATTACCGGGCAGGAGATGATGACGCAGGATAAGGTTGCCGTGCGCATAAATTTCGTCTGTAATTACCGGGTGACGGACTGCGTGAAAATTGTTACGGAAATTGATAATTATGTTGAGCAGATGCATGTCGCGGCGCAGCTTGCGCTCCGGGAATATATCGGCAGATATAAGCTTGACGATATTTTAGTGGCAAAGGAAGAGATGGCGCAGTATGTTCTTGGGCGCCTTAAGGCAAAGGAGAAGGAGCTTTTCGTGGAAATCAGGGATGCGGGCGTGAAGGATATTATACTGCCGGGGGAAATCCGCGCCATCATGAATACGGTACTGGTGGCAGAAAAACGCGCGCAGGCAAATGTGATTACGCGCCGCGAGGAGGTGGCTTCCACGAGGTCGCTGTTAAATACCGCGAAGCTGATGGAGGAGAACGCGACGCTGTATAAGCTCAAAGAGTTGGAATATGTGGAGAAAATCTGCGAGAATGTGGGGAGCATCAATTTGAACGGGAATGGGGATGTGCTGTCGCAGCTGGTGGGGCTGCTAGGCTCTGCGAAGGCGGTGGGATAAAATATCTGCTTGCCACAGCTGGCGAACAGATGATAAAATAATGTGAGAAGCGTTTTGATATGTATGGAATGTAGGAATGTGTTTTGGACACATTGTAGGGCAGGAAGAAAAAAATTTTTCTCTCCTGCCCCTGTTTTTTGTGACCAACACCATTTTTTACGGTCTTTATGGATAAAGAGGGGGTGAATGAAACAATTGATGGAGGATTCTCAAATCATTGAATTGTACTGGAAGCGCTCGGAGCAGGCCATCTCCGAGAGCGAACAAAAATACGGAAGCTACTGCCGCTGCATTGCGTACCGTATTTTAAATGACAGGGAGGATGCAGAGGAATGTGTCAACGATACATGGCTGCGCGCGTGGAAGAATATGCCGCCAAATCGCCCGGGACTGCTTTCGGCATTTCTTGCGAAGATTACGCGGAATCTTTCCCTGAATCGCTATGAGAAAAGAAATGCCGCAAAGCGCGGAGGCGGGGAAATTGCCGTGGTTTTGGAGGAACTGAAAGAATGTGTGCCGGCACATGGGGATGTGGAGCAGTCCGTGAACCAAAAGCATCTGACGGCGCTGTTAGAGTGCTTCCTTGGGAAGTTAGACAGGGAGAACCGGAATTTGTTCGTCCTCCGGTATTGGTATTTATACCCGGTAAAGGAGGCAGCCACCCGGTGCGGGATGGGACAGAGCAAGGCAAAAATGCGCCTGATGCGGATGCGGGAGGAATTAAAGGAACTTCTGGCGCAGGAGGGATATTCCGTATACTAGAAGGCTTGGGTTGGAATGCTGCCTGTATGTGGGATGGGAACAGAAGGATACATATCAAACGGGATTATGGAGGGGAAATATGAAAGAGAAAGATTTATTGCATGCGATGAATGACATTGACAGCAGCTATATACGGGATGCGGGGGAGCAAAAGCCAAAGCTTGCGCGGAAACGGTGGATGGTTGCCGGGCTTGCCGCAGCATGTGCCGCGCTCCTTGTGGGAGTCTGGGAATGGCGGTATAAAGGTGCAAAGGCAGATAATGAAGGACAAAACGGTGTAATAATCGCACGGGCAAGTTACCCGGAGTGTGTGCCATATCCGGATGAAGAGGAATTCTATGCAGACTCGTCGGAAGGGGCATGGGAGGAATATAGTGCAATGGTGGAGAAATGGAGCGAGGAGCGGAGAAGCCGCATCACAGCATCGGAGGGCCTTCGGGAAGCGCTGTATCCGTTTTATGGGGTGACAATGCGGGAATTGCTTGTCAGCGATGAAAATGCCAACCGCACTTACTCGCCGCTAAATTTGTACATGGCGCTTTCGATGTTGGCGGAGCTGACCGATGGGAACAGCCGCGCGCAGCTTTTGGAACTGCTTTCTGCACCAGACATTGTTACCGTGCGGGAGTGTGCCTCCTCGCTCTGGACGGCGAATTATTTCGATGACGGACTGGTGGCCAGTATCCTTGCAAACTCGCTCTGGCTGCGCGAGGGGGTTGTTTTTGTTCCGGAAACAATGCGGACATTGGCAGAGACTTACCATGCCTCCGCCTTCCAGGGGGAGATGGGTTCCCCAGGGTTTACGCAAATGTTTCGCAGATGGCTCAATGAGCAGACAAAAGGGTTCTTGGAAGAGCAGACAGAAGGCATAAGGATGGATGCAAGAACCGTTTTGGAGCTTGCAAGCACCATTTATTACAGCGCGCAGTGGCAGAATCGGTTTTTTGCGCAAAATACAAAGGAAGATGTCTTCCATAAGGCGGACGGTGATGTTACCTGCGATTTTATGCACCAGGAGAAGATGGGTTTCTGCTATTACGGGGAGAATTTTTCGGCAATCCGCTGCGGGCTTCGGATGAGCGGCGATATGTGGCTGTTTCTGCCGGATGAGTCGGTCAATGTGAATGATGTCGTAGAGGGCGGGGAAGCCTTGCAGCTGATTTGTGAGAGCGGGGCGTGGGAAAACAAGGTTTACACGAACATTAAGCTTGCCCTGCCAAAGTTTGATGTTGTATCGGAAATTGATTTGGTGGAGGGATTAAAGGCGATGGGGGTTACCGATGTTTTTGATACGGAAACAGCGGATTTTAGCCCGATGATAGAGAACGCGGATGATATTTATTTAAGCGAGGCAAAGCATGCATCGCGCATTGCTGTGGATGAAAAGGGCTGCACCGCGGCGGCGTATACCATCATGGCAATAAATGAAACTGCGGCACCGCCGCCGCAGCAGGAGGTTGCGTTTGTATTGGACCGCCCGTTCCTTTTTGCCATCACCGGGGCAGACGGAACAATTCTGTTTATCGGCGTGGTGGAGGAGCCGTAGGTGAAATAAACAGTTCCTGATGCCCCGTCTGACCAGGCGCGAATGCAGTTTCTGGTCGGATGGGGCATCGGTTTGTCAAAATACAAAAAACATGGACATCCGTAGTGCTTTTATGCTATGATGTAAGAAAAAAACGAAGGAGGGGGCTTTTTATGAACATGTATGAATTTTATGTGGGGCAGGTTTTTGATGCGTATGAATATCTTGGTGCCCATGTTTCGGAAGCAGGGACGATGTTTCGCACCTTTGCACCGGGGGCAAAGGGGATATGTGTGCTGCATAAGGGCAGGGAAATTCCGATGCAGCGCGTTTATGATGGCAATTTCTATGAGCTTTTCTTAGCCGACGCGGCGGAGGGGGATTTGTATGAATACCGGATTTATACGCAGAATGGGGGCTATACAGACCATTGCGACCCATATGGCTTTGGCATGGAAGTAAGACCGGAGCATAAATCGGTTATCCGGAATCTATATCAATATGAATTTCAGGACGCGGAATGGCTGGCGCAGCGCACGAACTGCCTGGACAGGCCTTTGAATATTTATGAGCTGCACATGGGTTCATGGCGCAGGAAGGAAGACGGGGAATGGTACCACTACGACGAGTTGGCGGAACCGCTGATTGCCTATTTAAAGGAGAGCGGATATAATTATGTGGAGCTTCTGCCAATCAGCGAGCATCCCTGCGACGAGAGCTGGGGATATCAGAATACGGGATTTTTTGCGCCTACGAGCCGCTACGGCAGTGCAAAGGAGCTGATGCACTTTATTGATTTGCTCCACCAAAATGGTATCGGGGTGATTGTAGATTTTGTGCTGGTGCATTTTGCGGTGGATGCCTATGCCCTGGCGCATTATGACGGGACAGCCCTGTATGAATACCCGCATCATGACGTGGGGGTCAGCGAGTGGGGGAGCTATAATTTTATGCATTCCCGCGGCGAAGTGCGCAGCTTTTTACAGTCGTGCGCCAATTATTGGCTCAGGGAGTTTCATTTTGACGGAATCCGCATGGATGCCATCAGCCGTATCATTTACTGGCAGGGGGAGGAGCGGCGCGGCGAGAATAAAAATGCGATTGATTTCCTGCGGGTGATGAACGGGGGGCTAAAGGTGAGGAATCCGGGATGTATGCTGATTGCGGAGGATTCCACGAATTATCCGGGGGTGACAAAGGAGGTTTCCCGCGGGGGGCTTGGTTTTGATTATAAATGGGATTTGGGGTGGATGCACGATACATTGGAGTATTTTCAATCCCTGCCGGAGCAGAGGATGGAGCGCTACCACAAGCTGACGTTTTCCATGATGTATTACTGGAACGAGTGCTATCTGCTCCCGCTCTCGCACGATGAGGTGGTGCACGGGAAGGCAACGATTTTGCAGAAAATGAGCGGGGAGTATGAGATGAAATTCCCGCAGGGGCGGGCGCTGTACATGTACATGATGATGCATCCGGGTAAGAAGCTGAACTTTATGGGGAATGAAATCGGGCAGCTGCGCGAGTGGGATGAAAGGAGGCAGCAGGACTGGGAGCTGCGCAAATATCCGGTGCACGATTCCTTTTATCACTATATGGCAAAGCTAAATGAGATTTACCTAAAGCACCCGGCACTTTCTGCAAGAGACTATGCGGAGGACGGTTTTTTGTGGCTTGACTGCCATCAGGAGAGCCGGTGCCTTTATGCAATTTTAAGGCGCGGCGAGGGGGAGATGGTCGCGGCGGTGTTTAATTTCGGGGGCGAGAAGCAGTGCGGCTATGCGGTGGAGATACCGGGGATGAAGGGTTTTGCGGTGGAGCTATATTCGGATTGGGAGTGCTATAGCGGGAAAACGGCGGAAGATGTGGAGGTTTGCAGGGTGGAAGATGGGAGGCTGGTTTGTGATTTGGCGGCGTTTTCAGGGGTGCTGCTTTTGGTTGAAACAAAGGAGGAGATAGAGGGATAGAAAGAGAGGAAAAGATGTGGAACCCGGAAATGTTGGATTTGTCGGCGGTTCCGGGTTCCGTATCTTAGTTTTTTCTGTCGTTTCTGGAAGCATCAATCTCGGCATTATAAGGGGTTTTTGGAAGTGGCGATTCCTAAACGTTCAAAGACTTGGGCAGCTTCGTCCTTTAATGAGTCTTCTACGCGGACTTGCAATAGTGAAGTAGCCATGATAATCCTCCTTTCTGTTTGTAAGACAATTATATTTCATTGTACCAGAAAAACTTTATAAACTATTCTTTTTCATAAGCCCAATACAAAAAAGGAACGCCACCCTTCCATTTACTTTCCGGAACAGTTTCAAGCCTGTTTATATATATATAAATAATACTGGGTTTATCTAAAAGTTCATCATATTCCTCATCGCTCAGCTCTTCTTTCATAGCAAATTTAGGCTGTTCTCCACAGAATGTCAGATGATAGAACCCCGGTTCTACTACAATTTGCTGCTCTTTTGGACAGTTATTTTGCCAGTCCATCAAATCATACAAATCAGCTACATTTATTTCATTTCCAAGGACTTCAATGAAAAGGCGCAAATGTGCAGGATATTTTTCTGCGATTTCATCGTCTGGATATCCGCTGCGGAATCGAAGTTCATATTCTTCGGAGTCACACCCTGTGCATATTGCTACAATATCCCCTTTCCTGATGTGGTCGCCAACCTTTTGGGCACCCCAATACTCTTTGTTCAAAAAATCTTCCCCGATAGGAATATCTTTCACAGTGCCTTCTGAATAAAAAATAATTCCCATTCCTGTTGGTGATAATATCATATCTTTGTTGATGTTTTCCCATTTCATAAGCAATCCTCCGCAAATTGGCAAATGTCAGTTTGTTACCCCCACCGCACGTTCCAACATCGTTTGCACCTTGTGCATATCACCGCCATCAATTCGTACATTCTTCCCTTTGAATGCAAAACCATATTCCCGGATATGTTCCTTTGGTATTCCTTTCGCCACGAATGCAGACGCATAATTTTTTTCGTTTATCTGTATCAGTGCTGCCCGCACCGTCTCCTGCAAATCCCTTTCGCTCTTTGGATTGTGTACTTTGAATTCCATAATAATTACAGGGGTATTTTCTCCCCTTACTCCTTTTGGTTCCAACATAACATCATAACGTCCGAACCCGCTTTCTCTGTTGGAAGTAATAATATATCGGTCAGATAAATCGGCAATCAGCCCAAGGACAAACCCGTGATAAAAACACTCTGGTTCTGCTTTATCCGAAGGTTTTTTCCCGGTATCAAAGTGACGGAAGGTAACCATGGTGATTTCATTGATATAGTGGTTCATTGCAAAAAGGTCGTCCCTTAACAATGCTTTTGTAAAATCATTGCATGAGGCATCGGAGTAATCCCGGAACCAGCCTTCCAGCATTTTCCGGAACATGGATGCCACTTCTTTGTTGGTAAGCTTTAAATCATATTTTTTTCTCCGGTTTCCATATCCATCTGGTGGTGCTCTGCCTTTAAATACCCGCTTGCAAACAATAAGCTCCAGATTGCATTTTCTTTATAATCGAGTTGTTGGAAAACAATCTGTTCATCCATATTTACGTGAATTGCATTTCCTTTCAGCAAGTCCTCCGTTGCAAGCTTGATAGACCACGGGTTATAGATATCTGTTTTGCTCCCGAAAGTAAACCCATCATACCAGTTGAAGCTCCCTCCCTTCCCGTAAGGTTGGTATGATATATCCATGGTGCATAATAATGCAATTCCCTTCACGAATAATTTTACCATCGGCGGCTATTTTCGTCAACGCCGACTTTTTAGATGGCATATGGAAACTCGAATTCCGGATAAACATTATGCAGGCAGGAAAGCGGATTGTAAAAATTACAAAAAATCACATTCCTGGAACGTCGCCGGTTGACAAATCCATTCCAAACGATTATGATAACTATAGTTTTTTGCAGGCTAAGAAGCAGCGGGGAAAACGTTCCCGCTGTTTTGGTGTGTTGATGGAAAAGGGCAGGACAGATTTGGAGGACATAACAGTGCAGGATTATTCGGAAGAAATAAAGAAAAGAAGGACATTTGCAATTATCTCCCACCCGGATGCGGGGAAGACGACCCTGACGGAAAAGCTTTTGCTTTACGGGGGCGCGATTAACCTTGCCGGTTCGGTCAAGGGAAAAAAGACCGCAAAACACGCGGTTTCGGACTGGATGGAGATTGAGAAGGAGCGCGGGATTTCGGTTACTTCGTCCGTGATGCAGTTTAATTATGATGGATACTGCATCAATATCCTGGATACGCCGGGGCATCAGGATTTCTCGGAGGACACGTACCGCACGCTGATGGCGGCGGATTCCGCGGTCATGGTGATTGACGGGTCAAAGGGTGTTGAGGCGCAGACCATCAAGCTGTTTAAAGTCTGTGTGATGCGCCATATTCCGATTTTTACGTTTATCAATAAGATGGACCGCGAGGCGAAGGATACCTTTGAGCTGCTTGACGATATTGAGACGGTGCTTGGCATTGCAACCTGTCCGGTGAACTGGCCGATTGGTTCGGGCAAGCGCTTCCAGGGGGTATATGACCGCAATACCCGGATGATTTCGCGTTTCACCGCGGCGAACAACGGGATGAAGGAAGTGGACTGCATCGAGGTGACAATCGGGGATGCAAAGACCAATGAAATCATTGGGAAAGAAGCGCACGATAAGCTTTCGGAGGAAATTGAGCTTCTTGACGGGGCGGCGCAGGAATTTGACCTTGGATTGGTGCGCGCGGGTGAGCTGACCCCGGTATTTTTTGGCTCGGCGCTGACCAACTTCGGCGTGGAAACCTTTTTGAAGCATTTCCTTGCGATGACGACAACGCCGCTGCCGCGCGTATCGGATGCCGGGGCGATTGACCCGGTTGCCAACGATTTTTCGGCGTTTGTGTTTAAGATTCAGGCAAATATGAACAAGGCGCACCGCGACCGCATTGCATTTATGCGCATCTGCTCGGGGAAATTTGATGCCGAGGAGGAGGTTTACCATGTGCAGGGCGGCAGGAAGCTGCGCCTTTCACAGCCGCAGCAGCTGATGGCGCAGGAGCGCAAAATTCTCGATGAGGCGTATGCGGGCGATATCATCGGCGTGTTTGACCCTGGGATTTTCTCGATTGGCGATACGTTGTGTATGCCGGGGCAGAAATTTGCCTACGAGGGCATCCCGACCTTTGCGCCGGAGCATTTCGCAAAAATCCGGCAGGTGGATACGATGAAGCGCAAGCAGTTTGTCAAGGGTGTGACGCAGATAGCGCAGGAGGGCGCAATCCAGATTTTCCAGGAGTTTAACACGGGTATGGAGGAAATCATCGTCGGCGTGGTCGGCGTGCTCCAATTTGATGTATTAAAATTCCGTCTTGAGTCAGAATATAATGTGGAGATTCGGCTTGACCCGCTGCCATACGAGCATATCCGTTGGATTGAGAATAAGGATGAGGTGGATGTGGCAGGGCTTTCGGTTACTTCGGACACAAAGCGCGTGAAGGATATGAAGGACAACCCGCTTTTGCTTTTTGTACATGCGTGGAGCATTGGAACGGTGCAGGAGCGCAATAAGGGCTTAAAACTGGCGGAGTTTTCGAGGAATTAGCAGGAAGGGGCGGGAGTTTTCAGGAAGTTTTTGGGGATACCCTTCCAAAAAGGCGGGTGCAATGGCTGCTTTGCACAGGTGATATAACGGGCAAGAGGCTGTGGAAGTGATAAGGAGGCGCAAAAATGGGGATTGATGTGATTATTCCGGTGTATAAGCCGGACAAAAAATTTGAGAAGCTGTTTGCGGCGCTTTTGGGGCAGACGTTAAAACCTGACCGGATTATTCTGATGAATACCGAGGCGGAAGGTTTTATGTGCGCGGATATTGCGAAGCGTTTGGAGCGCCTGATGAAAAGGCGGAGGGTGTATGGGAGAAAGCAGATTGAGGTTTGCGTGGTTCCGGTGAAAAAGGAGGAATTTGACCACGGCGGCACGCGGAAAAAGGCGGTGCAGCTCAGCGGTGCGGACTATTTTGTGATGATGACGCAGGATGCGGTTCCGGCGGATGATTACCTGCTTGAGCGCCTGATTTTAGCGGTCAAGCAGGAGGGCTGCGCGCTTTCTTATGCCAGGCAGTGCGCTCCGCTTCATGGCACGGTTGTGGAGCAGTACACGCGGATGTTTAATTATCCGAATGCCAGCTGTGTAAAGACGAAGGCGGATTTGAAACGTCTTGGCATCAAGACTTATTTTTGCTCGGATGTTTGTGCGGCGTATAAGCGTTCTGCTTACGATACGGTGGGGGGATTTGTGGAGCGGACGATTTTTAACGAGGATGCCATTATCGCATCGCGTTTTATTGATGCGGGCTACAGCATTGCCTATGTGGCGGAGGCGAAGGTCTACCATTCGCACAATTATTCGCTTGCCGAGCAGTTTAAGCGCAATTTTGATTTGGGTGTGTCACATGCGCAGTACCGGGAGATTTTCGCGCGCGTGCCGGCGGAGGGCGAGGGGATGCGGCTTGTGAAAAATACGTTTTTTTATCTGGTCGGGCAGAAGCGCTATCTTGATGTGCTTGACCTGATGTTCCAGAGCGGGGCGAAGTTTTTGGGGTACCAGCTTGGCAGACGGTATTATGTTATGCCAAAGAAACTGCTGCTTACCTGTTCGTCAAACGCGGGATATTTTGAGCCGAAAGGACAGATTTATAAAGCGGAATGAACCGGGAGGTTTGTGCAGGGTTGTGCCGGGGGAGGAAGAAACCGAAGGAGGTGGCAGATGGATAAGATTGTAATATTGATGGCGACCTATCAGGGCGAAAAATATTTGGAGGAGCAGTTAAAGTCAATTATTGCACAGGATTACCCGGAGTGGCATTTGTTTGTGCGCGATGATGGTTCCACGGACGGAACGCTTTTGCTGCTGTCGCTGTACGCAAACCACTATCCGGAACGGATTACGGTCTGCTGCAATGAAACCAATATGGGCGGGACGAAAAATTTTCTGACGCTTTTGCAGGAGGCGGCATTGCAGGGCGCGGTGCCGCAGGGACAAGCAGCGCCGCAAAAGGGCGGGGAGCGAACTTATTTTATGTTCTGTGACCAGGACGATTCCTGGCATCCGGACAAGCTGCGCCTTACACTTGCGCGCATGAAGCAGCTGGAAGCGCGCTATGGCGCGGATGTGCCCGCGCTTGTTTTTACGGATGCCCGTGTCGTGGATGAGGGGATGGAAGAATTTGCCCCATCCTTTTTTGGGATTGCGCATTATGATATGAAAAAGCGCACGCTGCCGCATCTTTTGATGGAAAATATGGTTATTGGCTGTACGTCCATGATGAATGAGGCTCTGGCGTGCCTGGTGGAAAACGTGCCGGAGAATGCGCGCTACCATGACTGGTGGATGGCGCTTCTGGCCGCGGCATTCGGTCATACAAGCTATCTTCCGGCGGCGACCATGGATTACCGGCAGCATGGGAACAATGTAGTCGGCGCAAAACGCTTTGGCAGCTATGTGAAGCAGCGCCTGGGGAAACTGTCCGGACAAAAAGCGACGCTGCGGGCAAATTACAGGCAGGCGGAGGAATTTTACGGGCTGTATAAGGAAAAGCTGCCGGAGCGCGTGGCGGCGCAGATTGATACTTTTTTGTCGCTCCCGAAGGAAAATCTGTTCCGGCGGCGCGTGGATGCCTTGCGCGGGGGGTATTTAAAGAGCGGCATAGCAAGAAATATCGGATTGTTTTTGGTTTTGTAGCAGCGGGGCGCGGGAAACGCGCCCTGTACTTTCTATGCGCAGGGGCGTAAGTGGAAACTAGTTGCTTTGCATTACGCGCCCCGCGCGGCGAGTAGTGGGAAAAGCATTCCCCTGCTCGATTCAATCATCTGTTAAGGCAGCAAAAAAGAGAAAAAACAAAAAATCGGGAACCTTTTGCAAAATTTCCTCGTCCAATCTTCGAAAAATACTGCAGGAGGTTGGGAAAAGGGGGAACCTTTGCCTGTGAAGAAGAAAGAAAAGAAATCGGCATATGTGTTAGAGGATTTGATGCGGGAATACGGCAACGACGTGCTGCGCATGGCGTATTTGTATGTAAAAGATATGCATATGGCAGAAGACATGTTTCAGGAAGTATTCCTTAAGGTCAATGAAAAACTGGATACATATGAAGGGCGGGCTTCCATAAAAACATGGCTGCTCAGCATTACAATGAATACATGCAGGGATTTCCTGAAAAGTGCCTACCATAGCAGGGTAGTACCGATGTTTGGTTTTCAGGAAGAAGGCCTGGCGCTGGAGGATGATTTTGAGGGGCTTGAGCGCGCGGAGACGGCACGGACGGTGAGGGAGGCCATACAGGAGCTCCCGGAGCATTACCGGGAGGTTGTGCTCTGTATATATTTTAGGGAAATGGGTGTGCAGGAGACTGCAAAAGAGCTTGGCATCAGCGAGGGAACAGTAAAGAGCAGACTGTTCCGGGCGAAGGAAAGGCTGAAGCAGAACTTGGGAAGGAGGCTGTCGGATGGATGAGAAGGAGATTTTGAGCGAAGAAAAGGCTTCCTGCATTCCGGATGATACCGACCGCAGGATTATGCAGGCACTCACCGATGAGCTTTCGGAAATTACGGTCAGTAAAGAACTGTTTGAGCGTACAATTTCTGCGGCCCAAAAGCAGAAAAACGGGAAAAAGGCAGGCAGGGGGCAGCGCTTTGCGGGGCGGATGTTTGCGGCGGCCGCTGCGGTCCTGGTGATTGCCCTTGGCGCTGAGCTGGTGCAGAATGCAGGGAACACAAAGAAGAGCTCAGGCAACAAAATGGCAGGGGCGGATTTTTCAGATGGCATAGGATATGTGCAGAATGCAGGGGGGGATTGGCAGCTTTCTTCCTCGGCATCGGGGAGCGAAGAGGAAGGATATTACGGCGATGCCGACGGTTCGTTATGGGATGCCGCGGATGTCAAGGATGGTTCCGTGGACGAATCGTTGCAGGAACCAGAACAGGGTGGGGAATGGCTGTACCGTGAACTGCTTGCGGCATTTGATGCGGCGGGAGGGGGGGAGGATGCCGTTTCGGATGCGGGTGGAGTGGCAGAAGACCCTCCTTTATTGCAGGAATCGGAAGGAGAGCAGCGCAGCGTTTCGTGGCGGCAGGATGGGAAGGAGCTTTCCTGTGTTATTTACGGGGAGGATTACCGGATTGTGGCGGTGCTGTGGGAGGATGGTAAGATGCAAAGCCTTGAGCTAAAGGATTGGGTATATGCGCCCCAACTGTGGGAGATGGCGGTTAAGCAGTAAGGTAAGAAAAAAGGACAGGGAAGCGATAATCCCTGTCCTTTCTGAATGTGCATGGGCGCGGATGGAAGTCTGCTGCTTTGCAGTATGCGCCCTTATGCCTTGATGGGTTATTCGGCTGCGGGATCGGTGCCATCGGATTCGGCCTTGGTCTCTGCGGCATCGGCGGTATCCGCAGTGTCTGCCCCGTCTTCGTTAGCTTGCGCGGTGTCCTCTTCGCTGTTTTCTTCCGAGGTGATGGTGATGGATACATATTCGCGGTCTTCCGGGTCAGCGGATACGGTAAGGTCATCGTCTTCCTCATCCTCGTCATCATCAAAATCGTCGAAATCATCAAAATCCGCATCTTTGTTTATGCGATTCTTGTAGAGACAGTAGATACCGCCCGCTGCAGCTGCAAGAGATAATGTCCCGAATAAAAATTTTCCAAACTTTTTCATGGTTTGCCTCCTTATTTGATTTCTGCATGTGTCCGCCCAGGGCAGGTGCGTGGCAGCACAATCTTTGTCCGTTTCTTCACGGAGTCTGTACGGCGCATGCTTTCCGGGCAATATAGAGCCTGTAAGCATATACTATATTGTTACAAATCATTATAATGCCTATTCAGGAAAAAAGAAAGTAAAATTTTTAGAAACAAATGGTAATCCGCAGAGTTTTCGTGTATAATATAGCATATCAGGTGTGGGAGCAGCGAATAACCGCGGGAGGGGCGCGCGTTTTTTGGATTCCCACGTTTTGGAATGGGGAAAAGGATATGACAGATTTTTTAGTCCGCGTTTTTATCAGGGACAGGGAGAATGTACAGGACGCCAGGGTGCGCACGGCGTATGGCGTACTGGCGAGCATTGTCGGGATATGCTGCAATCTTTTGTTGTTCTTACTCAAGCTTGCGGGCGGGCTTTTGATGGGCAGCATTTCGGTGATGGCCGATGCGTTTAACAATCTTTCCGATGCGGCTTCTTCGATTGTCAGCTTTATCGGCGTGAAATTGGCGGGGCGGCCGGCGGATGAGGAACATCCGTTCGGGCACGGCAGATATGAGTATATCGCGGCGCTTGTTGTGGCGCTGCTTGTTTTGGAGGTTGGATTTTCCTGCTTAAAGAGCTCCGTTGGCAAGGTATTTCACCCGGAGATGGTCCGCTTTGAATGGGTCATTGTGCTGATGCTTGTGTTCTCAGTGCTTGTCAAAGTCTGGATGGCGTTTTTTAACCGGAAGCTGGGGAAAAAAATCCATTCAAAAGTGATGCAGGCGGCCGCGACGGACTCGTTTGGCGATGTTTTGGTTACAAGCGCTACCGTGCTCTCACTTTTGGCAGGGAAATGGACAGGGCTTGCAATCGATGGCTATATGGGGATTATCGTTTCGGCGGCTGTGCTGATTGCAGGCTTTAATATTGCAAAGGACACCCTGGAACCGCTTCTTGGGGAGGCGATTGACCGGGAAGTATATGATGAGATTACATCGAAAGTGGAAAGCTATGAGGGGATTCTTGGGAGCCACGACCTGATTGTGCATAATTATGGGCCGACCCATTCGATGGCAACCATCCACGCGGAGGTATCCAATGAGTCTGATATCGAAACGGCGCATGAGTTGGTGGACCGGATTGAGAGGGAAGTGCTGCGTGATTTGAATATTTTCCTTGTCATCCACATGGATCCAGTTGAGGTGCGCGATGAGAGCGTGGCGGAGCACAAGCGGATGGTGGCGGATATCGTGCAGGGGCTTGAGCCGGACGCGTCAATACACGATTTCCGTGTTGTGAACGGGAAAGCGAAGATGAACCTGATTTTTGACCTTGTTGTTCCGTACTCCTATGACACGGAAAAGGAGATGGAGCTGGTGCATCAGATTATGGAGTTGGTCAGGGCGAAGGATGAGCGCTGTGAATGCGTGATGCATCTTGAGAATAGTTTTGTGCAGCAAAAGGAGCATGGGAAATAGGAAAATTGGCGGGATGTGTATGGAACTTGGAAATGGAATATATCGGAAAACTGTGTTGGCAGAATCAATTTTCCGGGAAATAAAAAATTTTTGAAAAAAATGCTTGCAATTTTTCTCCGCTTGTATTATAATAGCATTCGTGGTCAGGATGATGCCTTGGTCACGAGGAATATAGGGCTATCGCCAAACGGTAAGGCACTGGATTCTGATTCCAGCATCTCAAGGTTCGAATCCTTGTAGCCCTGTTGATACAAATCGGAGACATATGGTTATGTTTCCGATTTTTTTTATGCGCAGGGAGCGCGAGTGGAATTTAGCTGCTCTGCAGCACGCGGAGGGTATGGTTTTAAAAGGACGAAAAGGGGTGAAATGTTTTGGTCATTGCAAAAATAAAAAGACTGCCGAAAAAATTGAAAAAGAAGCTTCGCGGCTTGTGCCGGAAGTTAAAATACACATCAAGGACTTCGTACTATATCCGCTGTCTGAAAAAGGAAATTGACCCGCAGGCAGTTTTTTTGGAATCCAAGGGCGGGAAGGATATTGCGGGGAATATTTTTTACTTATTAAAGGAATTGCGCAGTGCGCAATTTGAGGGATTTACGGTGTATCTGGCGGTGGGCGCGTCCATGGTGGAACCATTCGGGCAGCTGCTTGCGCGTTACGGGATTGACGGTGTACATTTTGTAAAGACTGGTTCAAAGGAGTACAGGCTGCGGATTGCGACATCGAAGTACCTTTTTAATGACACGACTTTCCCGGCATGGTTTATCAAGCGGGAGGGACAGGTCTACCTCAATACATGGCATGGGACTCCGTTCAAGATGATGGGGCGCGATGTCTGGAACCGCGCGTATGCAATCGGGAATGTCCAGCATAATTTCCAGATTGCGGATTATTTGCTGTACCCGAACGATTACATGAAGGAAACGATGATGAGTGCATATATGCTCCACAATACGTGGAAGGGTACCGCGCTTTTGGAGGGTTATCCGCGCAACAGTGTATTTTTCACGCAGGAGCGCGTGGCGGCAATGCGCGAGGAACTCGGTCTTGCCGGAAAGCATGTGATTCTTTACATGCCGACCTGGCGCGGCGTGCTGACAAACAAAAAAAGCGATATCCAGATGGAGGCGGCAAAATGCTATTTTTATCTGTTGGACAGGCAACTGCGCGAGGACGAAGTGTTCTATGTAAAATTCCATATTTTTACAGCAAAGAAATTTGATTTTGACGAATATGAGCATATCCGCCCGGTGCCGGAGGGCTATGAGACTTATGACCTTCTGAATATGGCGGATGTCATGGTTACGGATTACTCAAGCGTGTTTTATGATTTTGCGAATTCGCACAAAAAAATTGTCCTCTTTACCTACGACCGGGATGAGTATCTCGACGAGCGCGGGCTCTATGTACCAATTGACAGTTTCCCATTCCCGCAGGCAGGCACGGTGGATGAGCTGCTGAAAGAAATCCGTTCACCAAAGGACTATGATGATACGGAATTTTGCAGTGAATACTGCCGCTATGATAATCCGCAGGCGGCGGAACGCATCCTGCGCCATGTGCTGCTTGGAAAGAAGTGCTGCAAGGAGGAGAAGGCAAAGCCAAACGGTAAGCCAAACACACTTATCTATTGTTCAAATCTTGGGCGCAACGGAATGACGACCTCGCTGCTCAATATGATTCAGTTGGTGGACCATGAGAAGGAGAATTATTATTTTACATTCCCGCAGGCACAGTTTGCAAAGGTGCCCGACCGCTTAGCGTGTGTGCCAACCTTTGTTGATTTGATGCCGATGAGCGGAAATATGACGGAAAAAACCTTTGCGGAGACGCTTGCCTTTAAGCTGTATTTCCGCTTTCACATCGAGACGAAATGGGTGGCGCGCAAGTTAAAAGAGCTCTTTACCAGGGAGTACCAAAAGCGCTACGGGCTTGTTCCGATTGACAAAATCATCCACTACACCGGGTATGCGCCATACATTACGATGCTTTATCTTTATGCACCTGTGAAAAAGGCAATTTTTGTGCATAATGATATGTATGATGAGATTAAGGAGAAAGGAAATCAGCACCTGAAAACCTTAAAACATGCATACCGCGAATATGACCGTGTTGCTGCGGTCAGCCAGGCAGTGAAGGATTCCCTGCTTAAGATTGAGAAGAACCAGGACAATGTTGTGATTGTGGAAAATCCCCACTATTATCAGGGCGTGCTTGAGAAGGCGGGGCAGGAATTCTGCATTGACCCGGAAACAAGCATTACCATAGAAGCCGAAGAATTGGAAAAGCTTTTGCTTGACCGGACGAAGAAAAAGTTTATCACCATCGGGCGTTTCTCGGAGGAGAAGGGGCATAAGAAGCTGATGGATGCGTTTGCGGGATTTGCCGGAAACCATCCGGAGGTGTACCTTATCATTATCGGGGGGTATGGCGTGCTGTACCGGGAGACCGTGGAATATGCGGCATCCCTTGCGTGTGCTGACCGCATTGTGATTGTGCGCGCGATTTCCAATCCGTTTACCATCCTGCGCGAATGCGATTTGTTCCTGCTTCCGTCAAACCGCGAGCCGCTTGGCCTGGTACTTTTGGAGGCAGCAACGCTTGGCGTGCCGATTGTTGCCACGGACATTCCAGGCTCGGGGGATTTCATGCGCCGCTATGGCGGATACCTGGTGGAAAACAGTGTGGAGGGGCTGCTGTCCGGCATGGAGGCATACATGCGCGGGGAGGTTGTGCCGCTTGAGATTTCGTTTGAGGATTATAACCGGGATATCGTGGAGAATTTTGAGCATCTCCTGGACTGAACTGGCGGGGGAGGTTTTAACGCCGTGGCGTGATGGGTGCGCGCATAATAATTGTAACGCAGTCCTGGCTGCGGGATGCAAAGGAGTATAAGCATATGAAAATAGGGATTATGACAATCAATTCCGCCTACAATTACGGCTGTGTGCTGCAGGCGTGGTCACTGCAGCGCTATCTGGAAAAGGAAGGGCATGAGGCATTTATCATCAATTACCGGATTCCGGAGATTGACAATGTCTACCGACTTTTCCAGGAAAGGCAGCGTTTTGGTAATCGGGCGCTCAACGCACTTTACAACGGGCTGCGCCGGGTCAAATTTAATCTGACGCAGAAGCCGCGCATCCGGAAGGCGGAAAAATTTGAGCATTTTATCAATGAAACAATGAATACGACGCAGGTCTATTCCTCCTTTAAGGAATTGGAGGAGCAAGAAGCCGGCGCGCAGTACGATGTGCTGATTACAGGGAGTGACCAGGTCTGGAACGGAACCATCACAAAGGGCTTAAAACCGGCATATTTCCTGGAATTCGACCATTCGGGCAAAAAAAAGATTTCCTATGCGGCAAGCATCGGAAAGACACAGCTGACGAACGCGGAGCGGGAATTTTTTGCGGAATGCCTGCAGAAATATGATGATATTGCAGTGCGGGAACAGTCGGCAAAAAAGCTTTTGGAGCCCCTTGTAAAGCAGAAAATCAAGGTGGTGGTTGACCCGACTTTGCTGCTTGAGAGGGAGGACTTTGACGCGCTGAAAAAACCGCCGCGCTTCCGGAAACCATATCTTTTGGTGCACATCATCGGCAAAGACAGGAATGTAAAAAATATGGCGAGGATGATGTCGGAAAAGTTAGGGCTGCGGATTGTGCAAAACCGTATGAAGAAGCAGTATGAGAACGAGCTTGGCCGTTTCGCGGACGCGGGACCAGAAGAATTTATCGGGTTGATTGAGAATGCGGCATTTATTGTGACGAACTCTTTCCATGCGACTTTGTTTGCAATTATGTATGAGAGGAATTTTGTCACCATTCCGCATAAGACATATCCGGAACGCATGACATACCTTTTGGAACATGCGGGGCTTAGCGAGCATCTGATTGCGGATACCACGGAACTTCCGGAGGATTTTTCCGTGCCGATGCCGGATTATGGCAGGGTGAAAGCCCGGTTAGCCAAGGAGCAGGAGGCTTCCCGGAGCTTTCTGAAAAACTGCCTTGCAAAAACGAAATAATCTTCTGATTTCTATTCGGCGGCGGGAGACAGGTTCTCTGCCGCCGCTTCTTCTTCCACTACATCCACATACACAATGCGGCTGGCATTGCCGTTGCGGTCTGTGGCATAAATCATCCAGGATTCCCCAAGCTGCGCTTCGTGCGGAAGGGTAATGCGGAAATTTCCCCTGCCGTCAATCAAAATTTCAGTTTCCACTAATTTGTGAGTTTTCTTGTAGACGCTTGAGTTCTTGTAAGCGTCCTGTTCCCCGTAACCGACATATACGGTGGAGCCAAGGCGGACGGAAATCGTAGTGTATAAATCGGTTTTGCCCGTGATGACGGTATCCGATACATAGAGCGGATTTGCCGATGGCTGGTTCGCACCCGTCTTCTTAACGGTCATTTCCAGCGGCAGGCTTATCTTGCTGCCCTTTGTTGCCCACACGGTATAAAAATCATAAGAGCGCGGCAGCGGGATTGGAACGGAGAAAGTTCCGTCCTCAGCGGCTTTCCCGGACATAATCGTACCATCCGGAAGTGCGACATGGATGGTGGAATCCGGAATTGCTGTGCCGCTCGCGGCTTCGATGCGGTTTGTCAGGACATTGACCTTTGGCATTTCAAGCAAGTCAGAACCAAAATTGCCGATAGTGATATGTGTAATTACCATGCGCCCGAGGGAATCCGTCACGCGGACGCTGTACTTCCCGTTTTTGCCGACCGTGAAAGTATTGTCCGATACAAGCTTGCCGGAGGTTTCCCAACGTGTGTTTTTGATATTGCGGACCGTGCCTGTCAGGTAAAGGATTTCCGTGATGGATGCGTCCGGCGCGGTCGATGCATAGACGCGGACCGGTATTTTGCGGCTTGTGTCCTGCGTAATATCCGGCGAAAGGACTGCGTGGACATCCTGTGTACTCACCGGAATATTGCAGAGATAATAATAGTAGTCGGACTCGCGCTTTACCCGCTTTACATACCAGTCCTGCTCCTTGATATAGCTGTCATATGCTTTCGGGACAGCGACAACAAACTGGTAGCCTTCCGGCACGATAAAGCGCCAGTTGTTATCTGCCGTAACGCGCAGCTTCCCATAATTGGCGAGCTCACGGATATAGTCCATCAGGACATCGTGGCTGTTTACAAACGGGTTTTTTGCCTCCCGGTAGAGGGAATTGTCATCCGTTGGCATAAATTTGTAACGTTTAAATACCGAGTCCATCGTGACAACAAAGGTCATATCGGAAGTGACAGGCTTTCCCTGATAGGTCAGGTTTTTGATGCGGCGCGTGTAGCGCAGCAAGGTACCGGATGAATTGTAGCGCGGTTCCACCGATAAATCGATGTCGTAGGAAATGCCGTCGAAAGTAAAAAAGCTTTTCCACTCGGCGGTGTTCGCGGTGCGCAGCAGAGGGGAAGCCTCCGGATATTTTTCCGCACAATCAGAAAGGTTTTCCGGCAACGCCGTGCCAACGGTGGCATAGATGCTCGCATTGTACTCAAGCCACTCAATCAGGTTCGTCGCGGAAAGCGTGTGCAGGTGGATGTAGCCGCTGGAGCGTTGGCTGCTTGAGAGGGCGAGGAGCCTGGAAATATCCGTCTCCTTAAGTGTGCCGCTTAAATCAATTGTCTCTGAGCGGTCGTCAAGGCAGTTGATTGTGGCTGCAATAATTGGATAGTCGCTGTACTGCGGGGTGTATTCAGCAATATAGGACGAAGCAAAATGCAGTTTTGCATCGTTCATAAGCTGATAGAGGGAGGAATCCTGCACGGCGCAGTCAGCATTTGTGTAGACAAGGTCATCTGCGATAGCATATTCTGTCCGGTCAAGTTTTTCTAGGATTTCCTGTTTGTAGGGTTCCGCAAATTCAACAATCGCCGCCCGCTCCTTGACGGAAGCCGTTACCGGGCGGATGGCGGAGGTGGCATTGTAGACAGAAACCGTATCGTTTTCGTCCACGGCAAGCGTGAATTCAATTACGCCAAGCCCCTGTGCATAGCTCCCGGTTTCCACCATTGGTTTGCCGTAATAGGTTCCGGTCGTCTCATCAACCCCGGCAATATTTTTGAACGTATTGTCGGGGCTCGGGAAGATTTCGTGTGAGTGGGAGCAGACAACCGCGTCAATCTCGGATACCCGCGCAAGGCGTGAACCCGCCTGGATGCTTGTATTTGCCCCGCTCAAAAGACCAACGCCGCCGTGGATAACCGCGACAACAATGTCCGCGCCCTGTTCCTTAAGCGCTTTCGCTTCTGTCCTGACGCTGGTGTATACGTCAAGCCCGTCAATAAAGCCGCTGTAGCGGTAGCGTCTGGAAGAAAGGCTCTGGAGGGTAGCGCCGACCACCCCGACTTTTACGGAGATGGTGCGTCCGGTGGAGGTTGTCATCTTTTTTGTGTAGATGGCGGATTTCGGGAATGGATACTCGCCGCTTTCCGTATATACCGCATTGCTCACAAGAGTTTTCTTTAACAGCCCTGCGGATTTGATTTGCCCGTAAATATACTCCCACGGGTAGTCAAAATCATGGTTCCCCAAAGTGATACAGTCGTAATTCATATAGGAAATCGCCTGATAAATTGGCTGGATTTCGTCCGGATAATTTTCATAAATAAAGTTTGCGTAATAATTGTACAATGTGTCGCCTGCGTCAACCAGAAGGGTATTTGCCCTTCCGCCTGCCGCGTTGCGCTCGCGGGCAACCAGCGTGGCTATTTTGGAAAGCCCGGAGGTTTTGTCCTCCTCGCCGGTTTCGTAGTTGAATGCGGTTACCTGCCCGTGCAGATCGCCCGTCGCAAGGACGCGGAAATCGATGGTTTCCGCAGGTGGCTCCTCGGGTGTGGTTTCCGGGGAGCCGGTATCCGCCGAGGCGAGTATGGCGCTGGCTGTGGCAGATGCTGTCAAAAACAGTAAGAGCAGTGCAATCAGCAGGGTTTTAATGTATCGGGTCGTTTTTTTGCGTGTCATGATGAATCCCCCTTATATAAGTTCCGCATACACCCTCCCGATGCCAAAGAATCACGGAAGAAGTTTTTGTACCGCTTCGCCGCTCCAAAAACTTCTTCCAGGCATTGTCCGGGTGTATGCTGATTTCTAAGTTCCGCACACACCCTCCCGATGCCAAAGAATCACGGAAGAAGTTTTTGTACCGCTTCGCCGCTCCAAAAACTTTTTCCGGGCATCGTCCGGGTGTATGCTGATTTCTTGGTTTTACATACGGTTGCCAAAATATGTAATGAATAATGTTTATAGTTCGCGTCCTAGTATAATCAACAGATACGTCATTTTTTTGTCAGTTTGAAATTTTTTCAAAGAAATTTTCGACATGTTTTCAATTATTTTAATCAAAATCCAATCTTTTTTTAATGCAAAAGGGAGGATTACCTGCTACAATAGAACACAGAAAGCAAAGCCGTACAGAAAAACCACGGTGGTTTTATTGGGTGCGGCGGAATGGAGGATATGAATATGGACGTTTTTGAGAAGGTACAGGACATTGTAAAGGCAGCAAGCGACAAGACGAGTGAACTGATTGAGGTTTCAAGGCTCAAGGCAGGCATCGCGGAAGAGCGCAGGGCGCTTACGGAGCAGATGGCAAAGCTTGGCGCAATCTACTATGAGCTTTACAAAAACGGCGAGACATTAACACCGGATGCGGTCAATATCTGCATGATTGCGGACAAGTACAGCACAAAGATTGAGGAGCGCCAGGCAGAGCTTGCAAGGATAAATGAGGCAAATGCAGCAAAGCGCGCGGCAAAGAACCCGGCACAAGAGGCTGCGGAGCAGGAATGCCCGGAGTGCGGCAGCAGGAATCCAGAAGGGGCGAAGTTCTGCTTTGACTGCGGCGCAAAGCTTCCGGAAGTTATCGACGTGGAGGCTTGTGAAGTGGAGGAGGAACAGCCGCCAGTGAAACGCTATTGTGTAAACTGCGGTGCAGAGCTTGCGCAGGGGAAGAAATTCTGCAGCGAGTGCGGCGCGAAGAATGAGGGGGCAGAGGCGGAGTAAAAAAGGAAGCCCCTCAAGGCAGCACACAAAAATCAGCATCAGAAATATTTTCGGGAACGGCATAGCTTGCGGGCTATGCCGTTTGAATGTAAAAGACATCCCCGGAGGTCATTGTGTTAATATGGATGTACCTGAAAAGTCTAATGGAGCCACCGAAGAATTTTGGAAAAATAGCAAACGCCGTGATTGCTGATAATACAAAGGCGAAAGGGCTGCATATTATATTAGGAACCGTTCGTAAAGAGAGAATTAACGATGAAACGATGCACTCCGTTAGAGCCCGCGGCAGAAGCCGTCTGCAACCAGAATTCCATATGTCCGCTGATTTTCCAACTGCCGCCTGAGCAAGGCAGGAGGGTATTGGAGGAAGCCCAGGATACACCGGTATATCAATATCCCGCCGATGTATCCTCCGTTTGTGTAAACACCGGAATGTGGGGCAGTATACCGGTATATTTTATTGCGCCTAAAAATGAAAAAATCAGAAATATTATATTCTATATTCACGGCGCAGGCTGGGTGTTCGGCAGCTTCCATACACACGAAAAATTAGTCCGGGAGCTTTCCGCGAGGACAAATTCACTGCTCATATTTCCGGAATACAGCCGCTCCCCCGAAGCAAAATATCCGACCACGATTGAACAGTGCTATTTTATCCTTTCTCATAGAAAGGAAATCATCGGGGATTGCTTTTCTGTGTCAGACGGTACACCGCTTATTGTAGCAGGCGATAGTGTTGGCGGGAATATGGCAATCGCTATGGCTCTGATGTCGGCGATGCGGCACGGTTCGGATATTCACAAGCTGCTATTGTATTATCCGGTAACAAATGCCTGCTTTGACACGCCAAGTTATTGCCAGTTCGCAGCGGATTATTATCTGTATCGGGAAGGGATGAAATGGTTCTGGCAGCAATATACAAATTCGGTAGAGGAGCGCAACCAGATAACCGCATCCCCTCTTTGCGCGGATATGGATTGCCTGAAGTGCCTTCCCCAGACAATGATTATAAATGGGCAGGCGGATGTATTGCGCAGCGAAGGGGAAGCCTTTGGGGAAAAGCTCCGGTGTGCGGGCGTGGAGGTAACTGCTTTGCGGGTACAGGGTACCATCCATGATTTTGTGATGCTGAATGCGCTGGACCAGACGAATGCCTGCCGCACGGCGATGGATGTGTCAACCGGGTGGATAAACCGTATTCATTTTACAAGAGATAAAGTGGTTGGCACAGAATAAAGAATGGAAAGGGATAAAAAGTATCGGGATGGAAGAAAAAACGATTCGTAATTAGTCTTCGTCCGATAAAATATTTGGAAGAAGTATTATCTTTTTAAAACAGATGCCCGATAGGTTGAAGAGGACGGGAGAATTCATGTGTTTGTCGTGATTGAGGGAGACTGTCCATTGCAATTTTTGGTGGATTGGGTTATAATATAAGTGACGTGTCGGAAGTACCATTTGACAAAGGATGGGTGAGACATAGCGCGCAAGTACCACCCAAAAAAGTTTTACCGGAATCTTTATAAACAAGTTTTGGAATGGAATTGACGGCAGAATTCAGCCAAAACAGAGTTGAGGTTTCGGAGAGAAAGGAGGGGAAAGGAGATGCTCTGCTATGGTTCTTTGAGCCACCTTTCAATGTAGAGGATGCTTATAATGGACTTGGCATGGGATGAAATAATGATGAATCAATGGAAAAGGTGTATTATAAATGAAAAGGAGGTAAGTGTATGGAAATAAATGGCGTGGTATCATTGCTGACATGCGATAAAGTACTTGAGAGAATGCGTTGTACAGAGTGTGAAAAAGAGGAAATAATGAAAACAATCGACTTGCTTTGCGAAATGACGGAAACGGCAAGATGCGAGGGATATTCTGTGCTTTATGAGAAATATTGTGACAGAATGGACAGCGAATTTTTCCGATGCGCAGTATCTTTATTGGCTGAATCCGGTTCAAGCGAAATGTTGTACGAATGTTGCTTGCCTTATCTTTTAACAAGCGATTTGTCAGGTAAGGAGTTTGCCGAAAAATTCATTATATTAGTAGGCCTGGACAAACTGATAAAGGGCAATAATGGCATGTACTTAAAGATTTTGCTGAGAAGCTATTTGGGTATTCTGCGTTTGAATTAATATCATTTGAGTTAGCATCAATTCAAGTTGGAATTTCTTATGGCAGACTTTTGATGGCTTTTCCAAAATCCCATTGAAGAACTTTTGGACGGAAATGAAAAAGGCGAAAGGCGGCAATATGGGCAGCGAAGAATGGGGTGCAGTGGATTCTGATATGCCAGAGGTAAAAACGGGTTGCGGCAGTTCTGGAAACTGCCGCAGAAATTCGAAAGTGCATTCCCGGAAAAAGAAAAGAAATAAAAGGATGCGGGATTTAAAATATAAAAAGCATTTGGAAAAAGTATGGGGGATAACAAAACACCACTACATTCATCCGCCTGTTTTATATGTTGATTTTATATGGACAAAAGGAAAAATGTGTGCCAGAAAGATTCCATATTACAGAAGGGAAGTAGAAAATCATGGGGGGGAAGGGCGCAGGTTTTATAAGAGGCAATCCAACCGCCGCGTCCGGTATTATAAGGGGGGATTGCAAAGGGAGGAAATTACCGGAAAATATTTGATTATCGGTGGATTATTGATTAGGGTGCAGAAGGTGGGAAGGAGTTTTTTGGCGGACTTTAAAATAGGACGGGGCTTTTGGGACAGGTGTCGGATTTTAGTGGTTTCATTTTGTGGTTTCGCATGAGAAAATCAGAAAAATGGTTACCGGGAGATTGTTGCGGGGGAAATCAGAAAAATGCCTGCCCGGGAATTATTGATAGGGAAATCAAAAAATGATTGCCGGGGAGTGTGTATGGGAAAAAATATTTTATTTGTGGAAGACAATGAATTTATACAAAACAGTGTTTTACAGCTTTTGTGCCAGGAGGGATATCAGGTAAAGCCATGCTCCTGCCTGGAAAATGCGAGGGAGGCGTTTTTGCAGCAGGTTCCGGATTTGGTGATTTTGGACGTCCTGCTCCCGGATGGCTCAGGCTTTGATTTCTGCTGTGAAATCCGGGAGAGCAGCAAAGTGCCGGTTTTGTTTTTGACCTGCTGTGATGAAGATGAGGATACGATTCGGGGGTTGGAGTGCGGCGGAGATGATTATGTGGCAAAACCGTTCCGCGCCGGGGTTTTGCTCTCAAGAATTATGGCGCTGCTGCGCCGCGCGCAAATTGGGCAGGACGTAAACCTGCGGGTTGGGGTGTTTCAATTTGACCCTGTAAAGGGAAGCTGCCGTGCAGAGGGGCAGGCGCTTACCTTCACGCCGGTAGAGTACCGTATTTTTTATGAGCTTGCCAGAAATGCAAATACTTTGGTTTTGCGGGAGGATTTGCTTCATGCAGTCTGGGAAATGGGTGGGGAATACCTGGATGATAATATCTTGTCGGTGCATATCAGCCGCCTGCGCGCAAAGTTGGGAAAGCATAGTGCAAAGCTGGTGACCGTCCGCGGGGAAGGGTATTTGCTGCAATGCGGCGATGGATAAGCCGGGGAAATGCGGGAACCAAAGGTTTGAACGTTTTGCGTGGGCGGAAGGTTGGGCTTGCCTGCGATAGAGATGGGGATGGAAAATGAATGGCTGGCTTGTTGATTTATTTTGCGGTTTGGCGCTTGTGTTTGGCATTGCTGCAGGGCGCATTTGGGAGGGGTGTCGTTATAACCGAAAAATCCGGGATTTGAATTTTACTTTGGATACGGTTATGCACGGCGGCCTGTCGCCGGATTGGTCACCTTACCGGGAGGGCGAGCTTAGTATCCTGGTGAACCAGTTGGAATTGCTAGTTACGCGGACGGCGCATATGGTGGAGCAGTTAAACAGCGAACAGGCGGCAGCCCATGATTTCATCGCGGATATTTCGCACCAGATTAAAACGCCCCTGACGGGGCTTTTATCGTACCTGGATTTGTTGGAGAGGGCGGAGGCGGACGCAGGCAAGAAGGCACAGCTTGTAAACTGTATTTATCTTGCGGAGCGGATGAATGAATTGCTGCAGACACTTTTGGAATTGGCGAGATTGGATGCGGGTGCGGTTACGCTGCATATCGAGGATGTGCTAGCAAAGGAACTGGTTGAATCGGCAAGGCAGGCGGCGGCTGCGGCAAGACCGGATGCGGGCGCTTATTTTGCGGTGGATGTCGGGGAAGGGATTACGCTGCGCTGTGACCGGAAATGGTTTCGGCAGGCGCTGATTAACGTGCTTGTTAATGCGCTGGACCATTCGCCCGACGGTGGGACGGTTCAGATTGTGGTACAGCAAACGGAGCGTATCGTGATGGTCAGGGTACTTGACCAGGGCGGCGGTATTGCGAAGTCGGAGCTTAAGGATATTTTTAAGCGGTTTTATCGGGGGAAAAGGACGAAAAAGGAAGGGTTCGGGATTGGACTGGCGATGGCAGAAAGTATTGTGCGGCTTCATAAGGGGAATCTGCGCGCGGAAAATGAGGGGAATGGGGTGGCAATGATTTTTGCGCTGCCACTTCTTCCCTGCGCAAAGAAAATGGAAGGTGTGTAAATGGCAACCTTACGACTTCTTAAGTTGTAAGGTTGATTTTTTTGGGGTAGAATGGATGAAAAAGGCAGGTCAGGAGGAAGAACGGATATGGACAGAAAAGGGGGCATGGCTGAATTAATTCGGACAAGAGGGTTGTCAAAAGTTTATGGGAAAGGTGAGTGTGAGGTGCGGGCACTGCATGAATGCAACTTGTATTTTACGGAGGGAAGCTTTACTTCAATTGTGGGTCGCTCCGGTTCCGGAAAAACCACGCTGCTGCATTTGCTGGGCGGTCTGGACGCGCCGACGCAGGGTGGCGTGGAAATTGAGGGGCGGGATATTTACTGCCTTTCGGACAGTGAACGGACGATTTTGCGCCGCAGGCGGGTAGGGTTTGTGTTCCAGTTTTACAATCTGATGCCGGAGCTGACCGTTTATCAAAATATTTTGCTGCCGGTTTGGTTGGACGGGCGCAAGGTGGATTTGGATTATCTGGATGAGATTATTTCGCTGTTGGGGATAAGGGAGCGGCTTTCGCATTATGCGGGGGAGCTTTCCGGCGGGCAGCAGCAGCGCGTAGCAATCGCACGCGCTTTGGTTACAAAACCCGCGGTTGTGTTGGCGGACGAGCCGACCGGGAATCTGGATCAAAAATCCGGCGCGGAGGTGTTAGAGCTTTTGCATTTGTCCAGAAAGCGGTTCAAGCAGACATTGATTATGGTGACGCATGACAGACAGATTGCGGAGGGTGCTGACCGCATTATTACGTTGGAGGACGGGCGTGTGTCCGGCGATACAGGGAGGATTGGAGAATGAGGCAGAGTTTTTTTCTTGCGTGGATGGGGTTGAAAGGGCGCAAACGCTCCACGGCGCTGCTGTTGTCTACGATTGTCCTTTCAGCTGCTTTTTTGGTTGCTATGGGGTTGGTTGGCAGCAGTTCGCTGTATACGATTGATTGCCGGAATAAGGATTTGTATGGGGAACAGAAACTGGTTGCCTGGAATTTAAGCAAAGAACAGAAGGAATATTTTGAGAATTCTGCCGTGTGGGATGAGATTGGGAAGATAACTGTTTATGGTACAGTTGCGTCTGTTTCCGGTACGGTGATAGGGATTGGCACAATGGATGAGCAGGCGCTTCGGCTTGGGCACATCCGGCTGGCAGAAGGCAGGCTGCCGCAGGCGGCGGATGAGGTTGTGGTGGAGAAGGGGGTATACCGGTATGTTGGGGGAGAAGCGTATGCGGTCGGGGATGAGATTACGTTGGAGGTTATAGGATTTGGGGAGGAAATGCCAGGGAGGAAGCGGTTTCGGGTTGTTGGGGTAATGGAGGATTATTCGGCGGTGTGGAGGAAGGCGTATGCAGAGCCGGATGGAAATGTGGGGGCGGTTACGGTGTCATTTTTGGTGGGGGATATCGCAGCAGATTTGAGGGATATTTCAACAAAGGATATATGGCTTTTGAACAGCCCAAGTGATTCATATCATGTACTTCACGAAAATTTGCCAGAAAAAGCGGCGCTCCAATTCAATTATTCTGTGTATCCGCAAATCGGCTATTATGGCGGGATGGGCGAGGCGGCGCTTGGCACGGTGCAGCTTAGCGCTTTGGTCGGGGGCGTCTTCTTGGTTTGTATGATGGCGATTCTGCTCAATGGCTTTTTGATGTCGGTGGAACGGCGGAAACGGCAGCTTTCCCTGCTGCGCTGTATTGGTGCGACCAAAAAGCAGGCGCAGACCTGTCTTTTGTGCGAAGCGCTTATATTGTTGGCACTGGGGATTCCGGCCGGGCTTGTGCTCGGGATTCTTGGGTCGTTCGGGGCAGTAAGGGCTTTTTCTGCATTGGGCGGAGCAGAGATTGTTTATCATTTTAATGTGTGGGTTCTGGCGATTGCAGTATTTTTATGTGTGCTGTGCGTATGTCTGGCGGTTTGGCTGCCTGCAGTCCGCGCTTCAAAGGTTGCGCCGGTTGCCGGGACGAGGACGGTTTATTTTTGGCGGGAAGCGGGGAACACCGGAAAAAACGGTGCAAAGCTTAGGACGTTTGATTTGATGTTGGTTTCCATGCAAAAAGAGAAGGGGAAGACAGTGCTGACGGCGTTGACGTTAGCGCTGGTGATGGTTTCGTTTCATGTGATGATGATGACGGATATTGTGGAGTATCAAAGCGAGGAGGCGTATCGGAGGGCGGATGCACAGTTGACGGCGTTGGAGGGTTTGGGCGGAAGTGCGGGGGCTTTTGGAAGTGGGAAATCTTTTGTCACACAAGAGGCGCCAGCGAAAGAAGGGGATTTTACGGAGGAAGGAGATGATGGAGCAAAGCCTGCAAGGGCTGTGGCGATTCCGGTATCCGTTTTTTCTGATTTCCGCAATTTGGCCGATGTGGCGTATCAGAATGCGGTGGTGCTTCCGATGTTTTATTGCCGTATCCCTTTTTCGCGGTATGATTCTTATTTGAACGGGCATTTTCATTTTGATTATAAAATGCTGGGGCTTCGGAATTGGGAAACCTGGGGGCAATACAACTATTCTTTTGAGGAACAAATGCTCTGCGGATACAGTGGACAGGAGTATTTGGTAAGCCCGGCAGTTACGGTTTTTGATAATTTTTTATTGGAACAATGCAAGGCTTATGTGACAGATGGCGATGTGGATGCCGAGGCAATCCGGCGCGGGGAAGAAATCATATTATGTATGCCGGATTATGATTTGGTTGTCCGGGAACAGGGAAACGGGGTGCAGTTTGAGGAACAAATAGTGGGTGGAATGGAGGATGCTTTAAAGGATGCCAGAAGGCTGACAAATACTGGATGGGTGGCGGGAGATGCACTTACTTTGACCTGGGCGGAATGGCAGGGGGAGGCTTATATCCTGCATGAGCAGACAGTGAAAATCGGCGCGGTTGTAAAAGGGGTGCCGCAGGTGGAAGGAGCTTTTGGCGGAGTTTTTGGTATCGCAGTGGGGGAAGAAACGCTTGAAAATCTGGAAGTTCCTTATGCGATTTCCAAGGTGTATGTTTCTCTTGGGGAGAATGCGGATATTGCGGCAGCGGAGGCTGATTTGGGGCGGATGGCAAAGAGGGTCTATCCGTTGGCGGAATTGTCGGTGCGCACGGAGGAAGTGGCAGCAGGGCAGCAGCAGAGGAGTTTGCAGCTGGCGGTTTTTGGTATGATAACGCTCTGTCTGTTTGCGATGGGATTTTTTGGATTGTTGAATACGGTTTCTGGCCGGGTGCATGAGCGGATGCATGAGATTGGCTTACTGCGCTGTATCGGGATGACAAAGGGGCAGGTTTACCGGATGTTTGTGTATGAAGGTTGTGTGTTTGGGTGCGTGGCGGCAGGAATTGGAATGGTGGTTAGTCTCCTGGTGTTGGGGAAGTACCGGAAGAATTGGTGGGATACGCAGATGGTGGTATATATGGGGCTGAGCTGTTTGGGATGTGTGGTGGTTTCGGTAGGAGCAGCGCTTTGGATTGTAAGGACGGCGATGCAAAAGGGAGTGGCGGAGATTGTGGGAATGAAGGGTTAAATATTTATCAGATGAATGAATTTACAATGGAATTTTAACCTGTTGTGCTAGTATTACAGTTGTAAAACATAGGAGGAAATGATATAATAAAACAAAAGAAATT
>CAJTUA010000018.1 GCA_910579615.1 uncultured Lachnospiraceae bacterium
AATATATTGTCGCATCTGGTACATATTTTGTCCCAATGCAACATTTCCCGCAAAATGTTGCCGATTTTTGTTGAATTTATAAAAACTTTACACTATTAGAACAAAATAACCCCGAAATATAAGAAACGCCAAACAAGCAAAATTTCCAAATACCATTAAACTGACTGGAAAACATTAAAAACATGCACCACAATTTTTCTCCTTGCATTTTCTGCCCCTGTATGTTACACTAACCCTATCAATAATTGCAAAGATTTCCGAAATTTCACCTAGATTTCTATAGGACATTATTTCTGCCAGACTAAGTGGAGAGTCCTTCCAAATGAATTCCTTGCAAAAAGAAAACAGAATAGCAGGGAAGCCAGAAGGAAGGATGGTGTAACACATGCAACACTCACAGCCATTATGAGTGATATAATACCAATCAAGAATGGTGCGGCAGAATAGAGGATGCTGATTTGCCTTATTGACACAGATATATCCAAAAGTCCATTCCTTCTTTCTTATCCCTGTGCCAAACATCCAACAGGAAAGAGAGGAATGTGAATGGTCAACGAAAACAACAGAAGAAAGATTACCCCACGGACGGACAACCAGGAGGACAAAAGCGGGATTGCGGTGTCTTCATCCGAAACGGTTGATGAAAATATCGTAATATCCGAAGAAGACCTCCGGGCAATCTCAAAATTGTGCCTTTTTGACGATGACTTGATGACATTAGTATTTGACAGGAATATTGAGGCGACGGAATTATTGCTGAATATTATTCTTGGGCGGGATGACCTGAAAGTGCTTGAGGTGGTGGCGCAGCGCGAATATAAAAGCCCGGTCAACGGTGGACGTTCTATCATCCTCGATATTTATGCGAGAGATGAGGCTGGGAAGGTTTATGATATTGAGGTACAGCGCCTGTCTGGCGGTGCAGATGCCCACAGGGCGAGATTTCATAGCAGCATGGTTGATTTGAAGATGCTCAAACAGAACCAGAAGTTTACAGAACTATGCGATTCATATGTTATATTTATTACAAGGTATGATGTAATGGGGGCTGGGCTGCCCTTGTACCACGTAAAACGAACGGTGGAGGAAACGGGAGAGCTGTTCGGGGATGGTTCCCATATTATATATGTGAATGGGAGTTACCGGAATAATAAAAATTCGATGGGGAAACTGATGCATGATTTCCGGTGCAGGAGTGCAGACGATATGTTTTACGAGCCTCTGGCAAAGCAGGTGAGGCATTTCAAGGAAACGGGAGGAGGGCAAAGAGCGATGTGCGAAGTGATTGAGGAATTGGTGGAGAAGAGGGCGGAGAAAAGAGCAGAGGAGCGAGCCGGAAAGATGGCAGAAAAGATGGCAGAAAAAATGGCGGAAGAAATGGTAGAAAAAATAGTCGGAAAGATGGCGGAAGAAATGGCCGGAAAAATGGCGGAAGAAATGGCGGAAAAAATGGCGGAAAAAGTGGCGGAAACAATAACGCAAGCAAATGTGCACCGCATGCTTGCAAAGGGAAAGCTGACAATGGAAGAAATTGCAGAGTATACAGATTTGCCAGTTGAAACCGTGCGCAAATTGGCGGCATCACAGCAAGCATAATATTTTTGAGGGCAATGTGCCGGGAAAGGAGAACGTAAACCTTTATGCGGGGAATTGAGACGAGAATTCAGGAAATCCGCCACCGGATTTTCCGTGAGGTGGCAAGGATGGCGTACCACACCGAATGGTCGGTGGATAAGCGCATTGACGAATTGCCATATAAAATCATGCCGGGGGAGGTTGCCAATTTCGGCAAGGATATTTTTTTGGAGCGCGCGATTGTCGGGGAGCGCCTGCGTCTGGCAATGGGACTGCCGAACCGCTCGGCGGCGGAGCACTCTCCGATTTCGGAGAATATTGAGGCGGCGGACCGACCAGAAACCTATTACACGCCGCCGTTGATCAATGTGATTAAATTCGCGTGCAACAGTTGCCCGGAAAAGCGCGTGATTGTGACGGAGGGATGCCAGGGCTGTCTTGCCCACCCATGTGTGGAAGTCTGCCCGAAGGATGCGGTGACGCTCGATTATAAGCTTGGGCGTTCGCAGATTGACCAGGAAAAATGCATTAAATGCGGGCGCTGCGCGAGTGCCTGTGCGTACAACGCCATTATTGTGCAGGAGCGCCCCTGTGCGGCGGCATGCGGCATGAATGCGATTCATTCGGACGAGAACGGGAGGGCGGATATTGACTATGAAAAATGCGTTTCCTGCGGACAGTGTCTCGTGAATTGCCCGTTCGGCGCGATTGCGGACAAATCCCAGATTTTCCAGACCATCCGCGCCATCCAGTCCGGGGAGCGCGTTTATGCGGCAGTGGCTCCGGCGTTTGTCGGGCAGTTTGGTCCGAAGGTAACGCCGGGAAAGCTGCGCTCTGCGATGAAGCAGCTTGGTTTCCATGATGTGGTTGAGGTGGCGTTGGGGGCCGACCTCTGCGCGACACAGGAAGCGGAGGATTTTGTGCGGGAGGTGCCGGAGCATCTGCCATTTATGGGTACATCGTGCTGTCCGGCGTGGTCAATGATGGCGAAAAAACTCTACCCGGAGCACGCGAACTGCATTTCGATGGCATTGACGCCCATGACTTTGACCGCCCGCTATATCAAGCAGCACGACCCGGACGCGAAGGTTGTTTTTATCGGACCATGTGCGGCGAAAAAGCTTGAGGCGATGCGGCGGACGGTGCGCAGTGAGGTGGATTTTGTGCTGACATTCGAGGAGGTCGCAGGTATCTTTGCAGCAAAGCATGTGGAGCTTGAGAACGCGCAGGAAGACCCGAACGGCGTGGACAATGTGTCCGCGGACGGACGCAATTTTGCGGTTTCCGGCGGCGTGGCGCAGTCGGTGGTAAATGTGATAAAAAGCCGCTATCCGGAGCGCGAGGTGAAGGTGGCGAATGCGGAGAGCCTGCAGGACTGCCGGAAAATGCTGGCGATGGCGGTTGCCGGGAAGTACGACGGCTACCTGCTTGAAGGGATGGCATGCCCGGGCGGCTGCATTGCCGGGGCGGGCACGATGCAACCGATTGCCAAGTCGAAGGTGGCGGTGAATTTGTACGCGAAACAGGCAAAGCATACAAATTCGAGCGAGACTGAGCAGGTGAAGGAACTGGAGAGGCTGATTGATAAGTGATTGAAAAGGGCGGCATTGGCGAAAAAACCGATGCCGCTTTATTGCCGGATTTGGACGGGAAAAAATAACAGAAAATCTTTATACTTTTTTTATTGCATTTTCCCCTGTTTCGTTTTATCTTATTTCCAATATATTTCATTTTCTCCACGCATTGTCCGGAACACCTGCTGCATTTAAGCAAACGGATGCCGTGTGGAAACGGAGGGGGGTCTGTGCTGCGCCAGGCTGTGGTTTTCTTAAAATCCCTCTTACAAAAAAGGACGCAGCATTTGGAGGCTTGGCATGTTAGAATTAAAGGATATCCGGAAGACTTACCATGTCGGTGACATCAAGACAAAGGCGCTCGACGGTGTCAGCGTGGCATTCCGCGAGAAGGAATTTGTCGCTATTTTGGGTACAAGCGGTTCGGGCAAGACCACCTGCTTAAACATTATTGGCGGTCTTGACCACTATGATTCGGGGGATTTGCGGATTAAGGGCAAGAGCACAAAAGATTTTAAGGACAGTGATTGGGATGCATACCGAAACAATTCCATTGGTTTTGTATTCCAGAGCTACAACCTGATTGCACATTTAAGCATTGTGGCGAATGTGGAGCTTGGCATGACGCTTTCCAATGTGCCGCCGCAGGAGAGGCACCAAAGGGCGTTGGAAGCGCTTGAGCGCGTCGGCCTAAAAGAGCATCTGCACAAGAAGCCGAACCAGCTTTCCGGTGGTCAGATGCAGCGGGTGGCGATTGCGCGCGCGTTAGCGAACGACCCGGAGATTTTGCTGTGCGATGAGCCAACAGGGGCGCTTGACAGTACGACGAGCGTGCAGATTATGGATTTGATAAAGGAGGTTGCCAAGGATAAGCTGGTGATTATGGTAACGCACAACCCGGAGCTTGCAGAGCGTTACGCTGACCGCATCATCCGTTTCTCGGACGGGAAAATCATTGACGACAGCCATCCGCATGAGGAGCGCCCAAAGCCGGACCAGTTCCGCCTGAAAAAGACGAGCATGAAGCTGCGCACGGCGCTGCATTTATCCTTCAACAATCTGTACACCAAAAAAGGGAGGACGTTCCTGACCGCATTTGCATCGAGCATCGGCATTATCGGCATTGCCGTGATTCTAAGCCTTTCGACGGGATTTCAGGCGGAGATTGACGATTTCCAGGCGGGCGCGATGGCGGAGTTCCCGATTATCATCAGCCAGGCGACACAGGAAGTCAATATGGACGAATATATGCAGGAGTCGCAGATTTGGCAGGAGCGGGTGACGGGCACGGGCGAGTACGCGAACACGGACAGCGTGCAGATTGTGGATTCCTCCTCAACCATCAAGACACACACGAACAAGCTTGATGGTGCGTTCGCGGATTATCTCGCGGGCATCTCGCCGGATATCTGCGGCAGCATCGGCTATGTGCGCATCGCGAACATGAACCTGATTAAAAAAACGGGGGATGGCTATCTTCCGGTTAGCTTCGCGAGCCCGATGATGTCGGGGAACCAGGGAAGCATGACATCCACAAGCAGCATGGGGCTTTCCTGCTATCCGGATTCCTTAAGGGGGGAGAGCTATCTGGAGAAGAACTACGAGCTCTTAGCGGGCAGCTATCCGGCAGCGGAAACGGATGTTGTGCTTGTCATCAACACGAGGAACCAGTTAGAAAAATCCCTGTATGAGCAGTTTGGCTTTACGCTTTCCGAAGGGCAGGCCGAAGTGCCGTTTGACGAGATTGTTGGGACGACGTTCCGCGTGGTTGATAACAATGATTACTATGTGACAACACAGTACGGCACCTTTTTGCCTGGCACGGATTATGAGGCAATGTACAATTCCGCCGCGGGCTTTGACATTAAAATTTCCGGTATTGTGCGCGCAAAGGAGGGCACAAGTATGTCCATGCTCGCCGCGGGCATTGCGTACAGCGATGCGCTGACAAAGCGGATTATCGCGGCCGGACAGGAATCGGATATCGTGAAGGCACAGCTTGCGTCCGATTTCAATATCATGACGATGCAGGAATTTGGCGAGGGTGAGAAGGAGCAGTTCATTTCCTACTTAGGCGGCAGCGCAACACCTTACATGGTGCTGCTGTTCCCGAGCAGCTTTGAGGCGAAGGACGAAGTCGTTGCCTATCTGGACGATTACAACGAAGGGAAGTCCGAGGACGATGTGGTGACCTACACTGACCTTGCTGGAACGATGTCAAATATGACGAGCGGCATTATGGACGGCGTCACGATTGTCCTGATTGCGTTCGCGGCAATTTCGCTTGTTGTCAGTATGATTATGATTTGTATTATCACTTATACAAGTGTTATCGAGCGCACGAAGGAAATCGGTATTTTGAAGGCGCTTGGTGCGAGGAAGAAGGATATCACGCGCGTGTTTGACGCGGAGACGATGATTCTTGGTGTATTCTCCGGTCTGCTCGGCGTATTCATCGCGTGGCTGTGTACATTCCCGATTAACAAGGTTATCAATAATTTCGCGGGGCTGACGGGCGCATCGCATCTGCAGCTGACACACGCATTGATTCTGGTGGCAATCAGTACAGTGCTGACTGTGATTGGCGGGCATATCCCGGCGAAGATGGCATCGAAGAAGGATGCGGTTGAGGCATTGCGGGCGGAGTAAAGCAGGAGAATATTTGTTAGCCTGCATAAGATATCCTGAATAAATTTTGATTTATTGTTTTGTTTTCAGTATCCCTGTAACATTTTACTGTCGTGGTCTTTCTGCCAGGCAAATGTTACAGGGATTTTTGTGCGGAAAATATAAAGAATAAGGAAAAAACTTCCGATATAAGATATGGGTATATATGCAATTGGAATGGGCATTGCAGGCGGGAAAAATACAGTCAGTGGTATGCAAAAAGAAAGTGAGGAAAAGTAAAATGAATCATGTGGAAAAGATGGGGGCGCGGCGGAAAGGAAGAAACCGGAACGGTGTGAGGGAAACCAGGCGCTTTGTGGCACTTTTGTTGGTATTTTTCCTGGCTGTGGCAGGAGTTCCGGAGATGCTTACGGGGGTGGGGAGCCAAGAGCTTGCCTTTGCGGCAACCGATACCATGGAAGATGGGATGGGAACCATTTTTGACCCGTATGCGCAGGGGGCAGAGACAGGGCTTCCGACAGGAGGTGTGCTTCCGTGTGAAATCCGGGAAATCTCGGGGGAAGATGTTCCGGAGGATATTCCGGTTTACGGGGGCTCGGCAGTCTATTCTTTGCGGGAAGCCCAGAGCGATGTCCGTGCAGCGTACCGCTACGGTTATGGGCATTTATCGGAAGCCCAGAAAAAGTTTTATGATGATTGTCTGGCGGGGATTACGCAATTCCTTGCAGGGGAATACAAAACGAAAGATTTTACAGGGACGGGGGATTATGCGCAAGCATTCGGGGTGAAATATTCTGGTCTGAAAGGGTCGGATTTGTTTGCGGCATACTATTGCCTGCGCGATGATTATCCGGAATATTACTGGCTTTCAAACTATTCTTCCTATATGGGGGATACGTTTTATATCAACATAGACAAAGAATATTTTAAGGCATCGGTAAGAAACGCAACCGAAGCGGCGATTGCGAAGGGAACGCAAGAATATGTGGCTGCGCTGCAGGGCATAAGTGATGATTATGAGAAGCTTCGCACCATCCATGATAAGCTGATTGATGGGGTGGAATACGCCTATGTGCAAGGCTCAAGCAGCCGCCCGGAGGATGCTTTGTGGGCGCATTCGATTGCGGGGGTATTTGATGGGCACAACAAAGTCGTATGCGAGGGCTACGCAAAAACCCTGCAGCTGATTCTGAATCAGGCAGGGATTGAAAATGTCTACATGGTAGGAACCGCAGGTGGGGGTGCGCACGCGTGGAACGGCGTTAACATAGGGGGGCAGTGGTTTTATGTGGATGCGACATGGGATGATGCGGGTGCCAATTTCTTTGAGGATACGGGTCTTTTGTATCTGTATTTTTGCATTCCGGCATCTGTATTTACAAAAAACCATAAGGTAAATACGCCTTCTTCCAAGGAGTGGCTGTACGCGATTCCTTCGATGAGCGAGTCGAAGGACTGCACATTTTATGCTAAATATAACTGCGATTTTACGAAAACGGCGAGTGTGGAAGACGCAAAATCCAAGTTGGATGTTGCCGGGAAATCCGTGCCGGGTTCGTATATCCATGCGCTGGTCAGCCAAAGTACACAGGGATATTTCCGGAGTGCGGTCAGCGGCAAATATGCGGGTGTTGTTGCCCCGGATGGGAACACAGTGTATTTGCTTGACGCGACGCAATATAAGGTGCTTCATCCGGCGATTAAGCTCGAGCTGGACAAAACCGAGCTTGAAATCAACCGCGATGAATCCAAAACCGCGGCATTGACTGCAACCCTGACGGCGGCGAACGGTGTTTGTGATGATGTGGTGCTTTGGTCATCTTCGAGCAAATGTGTTACCATCACACCGGGCAAGGACGGAAAAAGCGCAACACTGACTGCAAAACGGAATGGAACAGCCGTGATTACAGCAACGGCTGCCGCCGGAAAAATGTCTGTTTCCTGTACGGTGACCGTAACCGGAACGGCGGAATATGAAAATATCTATTTGGATGCGGCGGGCACAATCGTTCCGGATGAAGATGATTTTATGGTTTGGGTCAATGGGGGAAATGTCGGCGCGACCAAAGATACCAAATACAATTATAAAGTGCGCAGCCTTTACACCGATATCCGGGCATCCCAGATTACAACTTTTGATTCCAAGGGGAGGGAGAAGAAGAAAACCGGGAAGCTGGTGGCAGGCATTACGCTTTCTGAGGAGGAACCAACGCTTGAGAAAGGGAAAATTGTAGATAAGGAAGCCGCAAAAATCGCGAAAGCGACGGTCAATGCGAAGACGGGGCTTGTGAAAGTGACGGCGCAGAAGCAGACCGGGGAAGTGTATCTTTGGGTTATTGATACCGGGGATGAGCACAATGTGGCGTATGCGAAGATAACGGTTACCGCGGCTCCCGCAAAAATTCTATTGAACGATGCGGATTACGGGGTGGGGGGCAGGACGGTTGTAAAGAAGCAGACCCTTGCAATCGGCGAGAGCATGGATGTGTTTTTGGAGCCGCTCTTAGCATCTAAGGGAACGGACATTGCGCAGGGAGGCAGCTATTGTGTTACTTACGGCAAGAACGGTGAGGACTATGTGAGTGTTGAGCCGATTCCGGGTTCGGAGTATGGTTTCCAAATCACGCCGGTTGCGCTTGATGCTGCAAAAGCGGGCAAAACACTGAATGTGAAAGTCAATTTCGTATGCAACGAGAACAACAAAAAAGCTTCCATCAGCATCACGGTTACAAACCCGATGGAAACGATTGCCTATGAAGCAGGGAATGGCCTGACCATGGTGGCGGATGATGCCTTTACGGTAAAGTATTCCGGGACACAGGCGCAGGAGCTGACCTTGCATTTTACCGCGCAGGAGACGGACACAGACTATGGTACGACCGATAAGCCGAAGATTTATGCACTTTCCACACCAAACAGCCTTACCGTCAATGAAAAGGGCAAACCGGTTGTAACAAAACCGGCCGGGGCTACGGCGAAGCTGAAAGCTTCTTTCAGCCGTGACAAAAAGAGCATTGTCATAAAAGTGCCAAAGGGCCTTGGAGTGGGGACAAAGGCGTATTTTGCGCTGTATTATAATGAAGATTGCTATAAGGTTTGGTCGGTCGAAGTGGTTGAATAAGAAAGAGGGGCATTTCATTTTATTTGCCAATGCCCCTTGACGAAATCCAATTTTCGGTATACGATAAACAGGCAGGAAAGAATTGGACGGCGGCTGTGCTAAAAACCGGACACAACATGGGGGCGGCACCGATTTGCCCCGCTAAGAAGGCAAATCCAAGGCGGATTGTGTGTATTCTACCGGTAGGAATGTCCGCAGGATTATGGAAACGGCACGCCGGAATATCGAACGAAATGAGGATTGAGATGGAACGAGTTGCGGTAGTAACAGACAGTAACAGCGGCATTACACAGAAGGAGGGCAGGGAGCTTGGGATTTGTGTGCTCCCGATGCCATTTACGATTGACGGGGAAACGTTTTATGAGGATATCAGCCTGACACAGGAGGAATTTTACGAGCGCCTTAAGGCAGGGGCGGATATCTCAACCTCGCAGCCGGTGGCGGGCGATGTCATTGACCTGTGGAAAAATCTTTTAAAGGAATACGATTCGGTCGTGCACATCCCGATGTCAAGCGGCTTAAGCGGCTCCTGTGAGACAGCGGTCGTGCTTGCCGAAGATTTTGAAGGCAAGGTGCAGGTGGTCAACAACCAGCGCATTTCCGTAACACAGCGCCAGTCGGTGCTGGATGCGATTGAGCTTGTGCGGCAGGGCTATACGGCGGTACAGATTCGTGAAATCCTTGAGAGGGATAAGATGGAGTCGAGCATCTATATTATGCTTGACACATTGAAATATCTGAAAAAGGGCGGGCGCATCACGCCGGCAGCAGCGGCGCTTGGTACGATTTTGAATTTGAAGCCTGTGCTGCAGATTCAGGGCGAGAAGTTGGACGCATTTACAAAAGCGCGCAATGTCAAGCAGGGAAAGCGCGCGATGTTGGACGCGATGAAGCGCGATATTGAGACGCGTTTTGCGGATGGCAGTGGGCAGCCGGTTTATCTGGAGGTTGCCTATACCTATGACATTGAGGCGGCAAATGCCTTTAAGGAGGAGGTTGCGGCGCAGTTTCCAGGCTATGACATTGTGATGAATCCGCTGTCGCTGAGCGTGTCATGCCATATCGGTCCAGGAGCGCTGGCCGTGGCTTGCTCGAAAAAGCTGCCGGAGCTGAAATAACAGTGCAAGCGTTTTTGGCCGCGTTTCCTTAGGAATAAGGAAAAATACCAGACAATAATGGGCACCCATGCAGAAGCAGGAAATGCTGCTACGTGGGTGCTTGTTTCATAGTATCGCTTTTGGAGACAACATGGTTTTTGTTTGTTGCCCAAGGTTTTCATTGACGCTTATTTAAGAATGATGTAAAATATTATAGGAAAATATAAACATTACCACATGAAGGGGTGATAAATATGTACAGCATGAAAAAAATCATAGCCATCTGTGCCATGTCCGCAGCTTTAACGGCAGGTTTTGCAGACACTGTGGGCATGGCTGCCACGCCTTGCCAGGCACAGGCAATTTGCGCTGTGCAGGCAGCACAGGCTGTACCATCGGCGGAGGTTTTGCCATTTACCGCCGCAAAAGCCGCACTGAATGAAACAAGCATTGTCCTAATCAAAGGACAGACCTTTCAGCTTCAGCTGACTGGCACAAGCAGGAAAGCCACCTGGTCTTCCTCGGATGAAGCCGTGGCAACGGTCACAGCATCCGGGAAGGTTAAGGCAAAGACGAAAGGCTCTGCAGTGGTTCGTGCAAAGGTTGGCGGGAAAGAATATACCTGCACTGTCGCGGTGGAAACCCCGAAGCTAAACAAAACTTCCCTTTCGGTTGAAGAGGGCAAAACCTTTCAGCTCAAGCTCTCTGGCACAGCCCAGAAGGTCAGCTGGTCAAGCAGCGACCGGACGGTTGCAAGGGTGAGCAGCACGGGTAAGATGCGGGGCGTAAAAGCAGGGGAATGCAAGATAACGGCGAAGGTCGGCAGTAAAAAATATGTTTGTAAGGTGACGGTGACCGGAGAGGAGACGGAAGACTCCAAAATAGAAAATACCTGTCCGGACTGCGGCACCAGCTACAAAGATACCGTGGTTGCGCCATCCAAAGACGGCGCGGGTTATACACTCCACGCCTGCAGCACATGCAAAACTTCCTATAAGGATACTTATGTGGACTATAATCCAACCAGCCAGGAGGTATACGAAGCAATCACGGCGCTGCGTGGGCAGTATCCGGACAAAACCCCATGGACGAACGAAAATTTCTATTCCTGGAAAGGTGGGGTCTACAGTGGCGGCTACGGCTGTGCGGCGTTTGCCTTCCTGATGAGCGACGCGGCGTTTGGCTATCTTCCGGCAAGGATGCACACGGATTATTCGGATATCCGTGTCGGCGATATTCTGCGGATAAATAATGATACGCATTCCGTAATTGTCCTGGAGGTTTCTGGCACGGAGGTGACCATTGCAGAAGGAAACTATAATAATTCTGTTTTGTGGGGAAGAAAATTAAACCGTGCCGACCTGCAGGGGGAGAACAATTATATTATGACAAGATATCCGGAGCAGGGAACGGAAAAAGACGAAAAATAAGAAATAAAAATAGGGCAGAACATCAAAAAATCCGATAAGGAGGAACATAAAAATGGAAAATCTGATTGCACAATACCGCTTTGACGACGAGAGGAACCCAGGTGCGGACGTCAGCGGAAACGGTCATGTAGCGTTGGCGTGCGGCAAAAAGCCGCCGCATATCGGGATTGTGGCGGGGCGCAGGGCGGCCATCTTTTCCGGTGGGAAGAATGGCACATCCTATTTTGAACTGCCAGAGGGCATTCTGGACGGGGTGAGCGATGAGACAGGTATCACGGTCACGGCGTGGATTAATTTTGCGCAGGGCACCAATGTCTGGGAGCGCGTGTTTGATTTCGGAAAAAGCCATATGGGACCGTACATGTTTTTGACCAGAAATTTCCGCGGTGTCTGCTTCAAGGACGGAGATTTGCCGGCTGACCCCGTTTTTTCCTACCCGCTTGGCGAGTGGGTGCATGTGGCAATGAGTGTTTCCGGCACCAAAAACGGCACACTCGGCAATGCGGGGCCGTGCATTTACGTCAACGGTGAGCTGGCGGCAAACGGGCAAATCAGCCAGACCGCGAGCGGCGCCTACAAGCGTCTGCGCGAGTGGTTTTCCACCTTCGCGGATGCAAAAAATTACAGCCATAATTACATCGGAAGGTCGCAGTTTGTGGCGGACGATGATTTCTCGGGTGCGATTGCGGATTTCTGTATTTTTAAGAGGGCACTTGGCGCGGATGAGATTGTGGACATGATGTGTGAGACGCTGACCGACGAGCAGATTCTTGTTCCGGCAGCGGAGAGATATTTATCGATAAGGCAGCAGGTGCTCACGGAGGATATTGCGCTGCCAGCGAGCCTTCTGCGCGGCAGGGTGCATATTGCGTGGGAGTCGGATCAGCCGGAGCTGCTTGATGAAAACGGGCGGATTGGCAAGGTGAAGGAGCCGGCAGTTGTGACGCTGACGGCAAAGCTGCGCCTGAATAAAACGGTTTTTCTGCCATCCGACGCGTGCGTGAGGAAGCAGTTTGTCTTTACGGTAATGCCGAAGGATACCGCGCCGTACACCCTGACCGTCCATGAGGACAAGCCGGTGCTAGACATCAGCGAAACCCTGTACGGCCTGTTTTATGAAGATATCAACAATGCGGCGGACGGCGGCATTTATGCGGAGATGGTAAGGAACCGCTCGTTCGAGGCGTTCTATTTTGAGACCTACGATTTCCATTCCGGGGAGAATGGGCGTTCCACCGGCAGGAACCACATCCCGCTTGTGGGCTGGTACGGCGATTTGGATAAGCTGACCGTGAAGAATAAAGGCGGCATCAACGAAGTGTTCGGCCAGGATGACCCGGACGGCAATGTGACTTATGTGGAGGCGGCGGACGGTGCTATCATCACGAACCGTGGTTTTTCGGATACCAATGAAAATTACGCGATGCATTTTGTGGAAGGGGAGCGCTATCATTTTACCATCTGGGCGAAGGCAAAGAAAGAGGCGGTGATTTCGGTGCGGCTCCTGGATGCTTCCGGCGGGGCGGTCAGCGACGCAGCAAAAATTTCGGTATCCGGGGGGTGGAAGAAATACGGTGTGAAACCGTGCGGCGGGGCGCAGGAGAATTTCGCTTATGAAATCATCCTCACTGCAGGCAGGGAATGCCTTGGACAGCTTGAATTATCTTTTGAGGGAACCGCCTGCATCGACATGGTTTCCATGTTCCCGGAGCATGTCTGGGGCTATTCGCAAGAAAGCGGAAGCGCAAGCGCACATACGAACTACCTCGGGAATCCGAACTACCGCCTGCGCCGCGATTTGGTGGAGGCAATGAAAGAGCTTCACCCGACCTTCCTGCGTTTTCCGGGCGGCTGTATTTCCGAGGGTTCCTACATCTGGGACAATGTCTATGACTGGAAGGATTCGGTGGATATTGTCGAGAAGCGCAAGGAAAATTACAATGTCTGGGGCTATATGATGACCTTGGGGCTTGGCTATATGGAATATTTCCAGCTGGCGGAGGATTTGAATGCTGCGCCGCTTCCGGTCATGGCGTGCGGTGTGCTCTGCCAGGCGCGCTCGGACTACGCGAACCCGGCAGGCGGGAAACTGCAGGAAAAATACATTGGCAATTTTACGGATTTGATTGATTTTGCCATCAGCACCGACTTTGAGAACAACCGTTGGGCTGCGCTGCGCAGGGCAATGGGGCATGAGGAGCCGTTCGCGCTGCATTACCTTGGCGTGGGCAATGAGAACTGGGGCAGGGAGTTTTATGCGAGCTTTGAGGAATTTTACGAGCAAATCACGGCATATGTGAAGAAAACCTATCCAGACTGGGAGCTTCATATCGTTTCCACCGTGGGTGCACAGGCGGACGACCGGGCATACCAGAACGGTTGGCGTTATTTAAGCGGAAACCTCACGGGCGATGGCGCGAAAATACGTTTTACGGACGGGGAGCGCAGCTTTGAGAAGGAAGTAAGATGGTATCAGCACCAGAAGGATTTCATGGAGACCATCGTGGATGAGCATTATTACCGCTCGAATGAATACCTGTTGGAAAATGCGGACCGCTATAATTATTACGAGCGCGCCTACAAGCCGGACGGAAGTGTGCAGGACGAGAGAATCAGCAAAGTTTTCGTCGGGGAATACGCCTCGAGCGACAAGAATACGCTCGCGGGCGCGGTGGCGGAAGCTGCCATTATGACAGGCTTTGAACGCAATTCGGACGTGGTGCGCCTTGCGGCGACAGCACCGCTGTTTAACAAGGTGCTCACGGATGGTACTTACCGCTGGACGCCGGACTGCATCTGGTTTGACGATGAGACGGTATGGCGCACGCCGAATTATTATGTGCAGCAGATGTTCGCGAAATATCTTGGAAATGAGCTGCTGCACACGGATTTTTCGGAATATCAGGGCGCAAAGCGCGTTTCGCTGAAACCGGAGGGCGGCATTGAGCTGGTGACCGGAGATGCGGATTTGCTGCTTAAGAAGCTTACGGTTACGGCAAATGCAGACGGGAAGGTATTGTTTGAACAGGATTTTAAGAAGGAATTGAACCGGAATTTCGCACTCTACCCACACACATGGCTGGAGCCGGGCAACGGGGGGCTTCTCCTAAAAGGAAACCGTGAAGTTGCAGGCTTGTACCTTCCGGGGAATTTTTCGGACTGTACCGTGACCGCGGTGCTCACGCGCGTTTCCGGCGATGGGGCATTGACCCTTGGTGTCGGTGTAAGCAGCATTGGCAAAGAGCGCAGCGCCATCGAGTATGTGATTGGGGGCGGCGGGAGAACGATGGTTAAGGTCATCAAGGACGGCGTGGAGGGCTACACGCTCGGCGATTTTTCCAGCAGCCAGGCGGCGGGCAATCTGCGCGCGGCACTTGATGAGGAAGTTGTGACAGGACAGGAGTATACCATCACCGTAAATTATGGAGGGGTGTTTGAAAAGCCGGGCAAGGCGGCGGATGGGGAAACCGACGGATATGCAGGGAAGGGCTACGGCGCGTACCGCCATTTAATCTGTTCACACAAAGTGCAGGGGAAGGAAAGCCGCATTCTGGATTATAAGCTTGAGGCTTACAACCGGGCGGTTTACCATTCCGTGACAACGGATGGGAAGAAGGTTTACGCGAAGCTTGTCAATGCGGATGCCTACGAGAAAAAAGTGGAGATTGTCTTTGCGGGAGGCAAAAATGCAGGCGGCGCGCAGGCGGACAGTACGGCGGAATGGATTTGCCTGACCGGGGAAGAAGCGCTTGTGCACGAGCCGAATGTCAATGTGCGTGGTGCGGAGCGCGTTGCTCCGGTGAGCAGGGCATTGGCGGTAAAAGAAGGAAAGGTAACATTGACGCTTCCGGCCAATTCCGTGTCCGTGGTAGTAAAGCAGAGATAAAAAGGGATTTGGCGCAATTGGGGGAATGTCCGGAAACTGTTTTTGTGGATGTTTTGAACGCGGAATGGGCTTTTTTGCACTTCCTTGAAAAAAAGAAAATATTCTAGTAGGATTTTTTAGAAGAATGCGGTATAATATCCATATGCTGACAAGCATGGGGCTGGCATCTGCCCGCAATGAAATCATGAACCATGAAAGGGGTAAGTATGGATTTTAGAAATGACAATGGGGTTTTAGTGGCGCGCAGGAGCGGGGAAACGCTGCGCATTGAAGCATGGGGGAAGGATTCCCTGCGCGTGCGCGCAACGATGTTTTCCAAATTTACGGGGAATGACTGGGCGCTGACCGAGGAGCCGGAAAAATGCGCGCCAGTGGTGGAAATTCAGACAGGCGGGGAACCGTGCGCGTCCATCACGAATGGCAGGATAAAGGCAACCGTGAATTTTGCGGGTGTCCTCACATTTTACCGCGACGGAAAGCAGATTCTGCAGGAATATTACCGCAGCTACGGCGGGACGATTTCAAAGGAAAGCCGCTGCTTAAAGGTTGTCAACCGCGAGTGGAAGGGTGTGATTGGCGGCAGTGATTACTCCCTGAATCTGAAATTTGAAAGCAATGACGGGGAAAAGATTTTTGGTATGGGGCAGTACCAGCAGTCCTATATGGATTTGAAGGGCTGCGTTTTGGAACTGGCGCAGAGGAATTCCCAGATTTCCGTGCCGTTTGCGGTTTCAAACCTTGGCTACGGCCTGCTCTGGAATAATCCGGCGGTCGGAAGCGTCACTTTCGGGCGCAATTATACGGAGTGGATTGCCCGTGCGACCAAGGAGATGGATTACTGGATTACCGTGGCGGATGCGCCGAAGCAGATTCTTGCGAACTACACCAATGCGACCGGGCATTCGCCGATGTTCCCGGAGGACCGTATGGGGCTGTGGCAGTGCAAGCTGCGCTACCGCACGCAGGATGAGGTGCTCTCGGTTGCGCGCCAGTACCAGAAGGAGGGCATTAAGATTGACTTGATTGTCATCGATTTCTTCCACTGGACGGTGCAGGGCGACTGGAAGTTTGACAAGACTTACTGGCCGGACCCGAAGGCGATGGTGGACGAGCTGCATTCGATGGGAATCAAAGTGATTGTTTCCGTATGGCCTTCCGTGGACTGCAAGAGCGAGAATTTCTACCCGATGATGGAGAAGGGGCTGTTAATCAAGACGGAGCGCGGCGCGGCGCAGACTTACGATTATCAGGGCGACTGTGTGGAAATTGACCCGTTCAACCCGGAGACGAGGCAGTATGTCTGGGAGGTCTGCAAGAAAAATTACTACGACCTTGGCATCGATGCGTTCTGGCTTGACAATTCCGAGCCGGATTACGGTGTATACGATTTCGAGAATTACCGCTATTTGGACGCTCCTGCCCTGGAGTGCAGCAATATGTACCCGCAGATGTACAGCCGCATTTTCTATGACAATATGAAGGATTTGCGCGATGGCAATGTGGTCAATCTCCTGCGCTGCGCGTGGGCGGGTAGCCAGAAATACGGCAATGTTGTCTGGTCGGGCGATGTGCCGAGTACATTTGAGGCGTTCTATGACCAGTTACAGTGCGGTCTGAATATGGGTCTTGCGGGAATTGCATGGTGGACGACGGATATCGGCGGCTTTATGACCGACGATGTGAATGACCCGGATTTTCAGCAGCTTTTAATCCGCTGGTATCAGTTTGCCGTTTATTCCGCGGTATTCCGTATGCACGGCGACCGGGGACCTTACAATATCCCGCCGCTTGACGAGCGCGACTGGGGCGGCGGATACCTGCACACCGGGCAGCCGAACGAGCTTTGGAGCTACGGCGAGGAAAATTACCGGATTATGAAGAAGTATTACGACATCCGTATTTCGATGTTGGATTACATCAAGAGTTTGTACAGGGAAGCGTCAGAGAATGGCTCGCCGCTGATTCGCACGATGTTCTATGAGTTCCCGGAGGATAAGACGTGCTGGGAGCTTCAGGACCAGTACATGTTCGGCGAAAAATATCTGGCAGCGCCGATTTTTAAGCTCAACCAGTTTGAGCGGGATGTGTACCTCCCGGCGGGAACGTGGAAGCTTACGAGCGACGGCAGTGTTTACGAGGGCGGACAGACGGTTCATGTGGCGGCGCCGCTTGACTATATGCCAGTATTTGAGAAAATGTAAAGGAAATGGAAGGTTTGGCGGGGGAGTTTTGGGATTGTCCTCCTTACAAGCCGAATGAAGTTCCAATGAAAAAGTTTCGAGAATGAATCCGAAGGGGTTTATTCTCGAAACTTTCGTTACATGAATCTTCTCTGAGGGGATTTCTTTTGTGGGGGGGGGAGTGGGGAAGATAGGAAAAGCAGGGAAAGCGGAAAAAATTTTTTCCAAAAATTTTCTTCTACTGCAAAAATTATTTCGGTTAAGAAATTTTTTAAGAAAAGCTGTTTTTTAACGGTTTATGTATTTTGCAGTTTACCTTGGAAATAAAGTTATGGGTGGGCTGCGGCGCTCATTTCCACATATGGGGATTGTTCCGCAGGATGGTTGCTCCTTGGCGGCAGGATTAAGATTGCCGCGCAAGGCAAAAAATAATAGAAACGAGGATTACAGGCATGGATTTGGTTTCGGTTCGCGAGCTGTATCGCGAAAAAGAGAAATACGTTGGAAAAGAAATTACAGTCGGCGGCTGGGTGCGCAGCAACCGCGACTCGAAAAGCTTTGGTTTTATCACCTTAAACGACGGCACATTTTTTGAACCATTACAAGTTGTTTATGCGGATAAGCTCGCGAATTTTGCAGAATTGGCAAAAATCAATGTCGGTTCGGCGGTCGTTGTGACCGGGGAGCTTGTGGCGACACCGGACGCAAAACAGCCGTTTGAAATTCAGGCGAAGGAAGTGGTGGTGGAAGGGGCGTCCACGCCGGATTACCCGCTCCAGAAAAAGCGCCACACGATGGAATATCTGCGCACAATCACGCACCTTAGGCCGCGCACAAACACTTTCCAGGCAGTATTCCGCGTGCGCTCGCTGATTGCCTACGCCATCCATAAATTCTTCCAGGAGAGGGATTTTGTCTATGTGCACACGCCGATTATTACCGGAAGCGACTGTGAGGGCGCGGGCGAGATGTTCCAGGTAACAACGCTTGACCTTGCCAATGTCCCAAAGAACCCGGACGGCACCGTGGACTACACACAGGATTTCTTTAACAAGCCGACGAACCTTACCGTGAGCGGTCAGCTCAACGGCGAGACCTACGCGATGGCATTTAAAAATATCTATACCTTCGGGCCGACGTTCCGCGCGGAAAATTCGAACACCACAAGGCACGCGGCGGAATTCTGGATGATTGAGCCGGAGATTGCGTTTGCGGACTTAAAGGATGATATGATGCTTGCGGAAGCAATGTTAAAATACGTAATTGCCTATGTCCTTGAGCACGCGCCGGAGGAGATGAATTTCTTCAACAGCTTTGTGGACAAAGGATTGCTTGAGCGATTAAAGCATGTGATGAATTCGGAATTTGGGCATGTGACCTACACCGAGGCGATTGAGCTTCTGGAAAAGAATAACGATAAATTTGATTACAAGGTTTCCTGGGGCTGCGATTTGCAGACAGAGCACGAGCGCTATCTGACGGAGGAGATTTTTAAGCGCCCGGTATTCGTCACGGACTACCCGAAGGAAATCAAGGCGTTTTATATGAAATTAAACCCGGATGGAAAAACTGTGGCGGCAATGGACTGCTTAGTTCCTGGAATCGGTGAGATTATCGGGGGAAGCCAGAGGGAGGATAATTATGATACGCTGCTTGGCAGGATGAAGGAGCTTGGCTTAAAGGCGGAGGATTATGATTTCTATCTTGACCTGCGCAAGTACGGTTCCGCGCGCCATGCAGGGTTTGGGCTCGGGTTTGAGCGCTGCGTGATGTATCTGACCGGGATGGGCAATATCCGCGATGTCATTCCGTTCCCGCGGACGGTGAATAACTGCGAGCTGTAAAAATATCATAATCACTGTTTGATGGCAGCACCGGATTAAGAATGGTTTATTATTTTTGGGTAAATAAATCATTTCTATAAAACCACAGCAAATCTTTTCAGAAAGGACAACGGGGAAATTTGAAAATTGGAAAGGGCGGCTTGTGATGAAAATATTTGACAATATTACGGATATCGTCCGGGATGACCTGAAAAAGACGATAAAGCATAGCGGCAAAGTTTCCATCGCAGCAGCCTGTTTTTCCATGTATGCGTACAGGGCTAAAAGACCAGTTGGAGCGGGTGGAACAATTTCATTTTATTGTTGCTGAGCGACTGAATTATGATGTTCTGTTCCATACAGACCTGTCGCGCTCCAGTGGCATATCAAACGGACTTGACCTTGAGCGGCTGAACTGGGGAAACTATGATTTTGTTGTCATTGATGAATCTCACAATTTCCGTAACGGCGCTGGTACCCATGCCAACACGCAGGAGAACCGTTACATAAAGTTGATGGATAAGGTGATCCGCGCAGGTGTTCGGACAAAAGTGCTGATGTTATCTGCTACCCCAGTCAACAACCGCTTTACCGACCTGAAAAACCAGCTTGCCATTGCCTATGAGGGTAATCCTGAATTCATCAATGAGAAACTGGATACCAAAAAGTCCATTGACGAGATTTTTCGGCAAGCTCAAAAAGCGTTCAATGCATGGAGCAGACTTGATCCGGAAAATCGCACCACCGATGCCTTGCTTCGCACATTGGATTTTGATTTCTTTGAAATTCTGGACAGCGTAACGATTGCCCGCTCCCGGCGGCATATCGAAAAATACTATGATATAGCGGCGGTTGGTCAGTTTCCGGAACGGTTAAAGCCAATTTCGCTGCGGCCCAGCATGACGGACCTGCCCAGTGCCATCAATTATAATCAGATATTTGAACTGTTGGCTCAACTGAGTTTGTGCATTTATACGCCGTCAAACTACATCTTCCCAAGCAAGGTTGCTAAATATATTGACCTGAACCACAACAAAGGCAGCAATCTTACCCAACAAGGTCGTGAACAGGGTATCCGGCGGCTGATGAGTATTAACCTCCTAAAACGGTTGGAAAGCTCCGTGTACTCTTTTAATCTAACGCTTACTCGGATTCTTGACCTGATTGCCGGCACAATCAAAGCTATTGGTGACTTTGAAAAATACGGCAGAGCCGACATCGATATGGTCGAGACATCGGAAGATGATTTAGATATGGAAGATGGCAGTAGCGATTATTTTACCGTAGGCAAAAAGGTGAAGATTGATCTGGCTGACATGGACTATAAAACCTGGCGCGATGAATTAATAAAGGATGCCGAAAATCTGGAACTGCTGATTTTGATGGTGACTGATATCACACTGGAACATGACTTGAAACTTCAAAATCTTTTGAAATTGCTGGATGAAAAGATACACAGTCCTATTAATGAGGTCAATCAGAAGGTGCTAATTTTTTCGGCATTCTCTGACACAGCGGAGTATTTATATGACCAGGTGGCCAGCTATGTCAAGACGAAATACGGTCTGGATACCGCAGTGATCACCGGAAGCATTGAAGGAAAAACGACGATTAAAGGACTGAAAGCTACGCTGAACAATGTGTTGACTTGTTTCTCTCCCATCTCCAAGGGACGGGGTGTGCTGATGCCGGGCAGTACAAAGGAAATCGATATTCTGATTGCTACCGACTGTATTTCCGAAGGTCAGAATTTGCAGGATTGTGACTATTTGGTCAATTACGACATCCACTGGAATCCGGTACGTATTATCCAACGGTTTGGGCGTATTGACCGTATCGGCAGTAAAAATAAGGCGATTCAGTTGGTGAATTTCTGGCCAGATATGACATTGGATGAATACATCAATTTAAAATCCCGCGTAGAAACACGAATGAAGATATCCGTTATGGTGTCTACGGGCGATGACGATTTGATTAACTCTGAGGAAAAGGGCGATCTGGAATACCGTAAGCAGCAGTTGAGACGGCTTCAGGAGGAAGTAGTGGATATGGAGGATATGTCTACGGGTATCTCCATTATGGATTTAGGGCTGAACGAATTTCGGCTTGATCTGTTAGACTACGTTAAAACCCACGGTGACATTGCGAAGAAGCCAAAGGGACTTCATGCAGTTGTCCCTGCAACAGAGGAGAACCCGGAGGGTGTGATTTTTGTCTTACGTAACATTAACAACAGCGTCAATATTGACAATCAAAACCGTATCCATCCCTTTTACATGGTTTATATCAATGTGGATGGTGAAGTTGTCTGCGATTATCTGAATCCGAAAAAGCTGCTTGATACCATTCGGCTGCTGTGCCGCGGCAGGTCGGAGCCGATCATGCCGCTGTGTGTAAAATTCAACGAGGAAACAGACGACGGAAGGAACATGAAAGATGTGTCTCAGCTGCTTTCTGACGCGATCAACTCCATTATAGATGTGAAAGAGGAAAGTGACATCGACAGCCTGTTTTCCGTGGGCGGTACATCCGCTTTGATGAATGCAGTATCTGGGCTGGATGATTTTGAGCTGGTTTGCTTCCTGGTTGTTAAATAAGTCTTTTTCCTTTGGCTATAAATTTGCGATATGAGGAGGTGCATTCCATGGTTGGATTGCCCCAGAATACCGAATTTAACCGGCGCATCCCAAAGCAGAAATTTTATGAAAACCTCTCTGTGTCGCCGGCATTGAAGCGGGTATTTGTGGAACAGATTAAGATGATTTGGTGGCGCAACAAGATTGCTGCCACTACAGTGAATCTGGCTGTCGGAGAAAATGTAACAGAGATTGAAGTTTTTGAAGTTTGCTTGTCTGTGCCACAGATAGACGAAGCGGTTTTGCGGCAGATTGACAAAGAGGTTCCCTACCATATCCTGTTTTTGTTGGAGTACGGAGGTAAGTATCAGGCGTGGATAGCTTACAAAGAGGCGATTGACAGTAAGATAAATGCTTTCAAGGTGGGAAGTTACTACCATACCGATTGGATGGTGGAATCTAATTTGCCGTTAAAGCTGGATGGGCTGAGTACTGACCAGGTGTATGAAAACTTTGTTCGGCAGATTGCCGGGGAAATACTGACTTCCGGGAGTGGCGGAACGCTGAAGGAGTCGGTGGAACGGGATGCTCGCAGGCGGGAACTGCAAAAGCAGATTGCGGTGCTGCAGGTGAAGGTGCGCAGGGAAAAGCAGTTAAATAAACAGGTGGAAATGAATATGCAGCTGAAACAGCTGAAAAAGAAATTGGAGGATGTGTAATGGATATTTCGGACTATATCAATATAGCAGCCATTATTTTGGCTCCGATTGTATCTGTAATCGTTGGTCAGATTTTACAAAACAGAGCCAAAAAAAGACAAGATAAAATGGAAATTTTTAAAGCACTCATGACAAGTCGGGTATATGGGTGGACTAACGCGAGTGTATATGCACTGAATATTATTGATGTTGTGTTTGCTGATGATAAAAAGGTTCGGGCGCAATGGAAAGTGTATTATGACAAACTTTGTGTAGGAAACCCAGTGCAGGAAGATTTGAAAAAAATCGAAACTGAACAGTACAAATTACTTGAAGCAATAGCTAAATCACTCGGTTATAAAAATAAGATTACATGGGAAACCATACAAAATCCATATATCCCCAAGGGGTTATCTACATCTATGGAGCAACAACAGCAATATCAAAATGGGCAACTGGAAGTGATGGAAATAATAAAGTCCGTTTTTGCTATGAAGCATGGAGATAGCAATAATGGACAAGCCGGAACGGTAAAAACTTGATGTAGACAAGCTGAAGCTCTCTATCCACCCACATTATAATAGGATAGGACAATAGCAGCAACTGAAAGGATCAAAAAAGAGAATTGGAGGAAATAAATTGATACAGGAATACTTATTTACGACAGAAGAACACAAGGTTGAGGTGGAACGCTTTACTGTTTCAGATAAAATTCAGAAAGAAATTAAAAATATTGAGAATAGTTCTTGTTGGACGCTTTGTTTAAGTATTGATAGCGAAAGCGAAGAGGCTGCAAAACTGCTTGACTCTCTCAATACGCAAATATATGAACGATATAAGCCGACTGTCCTATCTAATGAGTGTTCGGCATATTTCAATAAGTCATTATTCCCTATTGTCAATGAGTTTGAGCGTAAACTAAGAAAACTATTGTATCTTGCAAGTGCACTTCAAGGTGATAGAGATGCTCATAAGGTTATTATTGATCTTGAGTCAAAGGACTTGGGTGAGATATTTACGACTTTATTTTCTGATTCTAATTTTGTAAGATGTGTGAGAGAAAAAATCAATCAAAAAACATGGCAGTTTACGCGAGATGAAATATACACTCTTGTTGGTAAACTTGATGAAAATACTTTATGGGATGCGCTACTTGGTTGCGATTGTGTGAAAACACTTCGTAAACAATTCATAGAACTGCGCACATATCGAAATGATGTAATGCACGCACACAATATAACGCTAACTCAGTATCGGTTAGCGAAACGGCTATTTCAGAACGTGAATGAAGAATTGGATAGTGCTATAGGAAAACTGATTGGAGCGCAGGCGGAAAATGAACCAGTTACACCTGCCAATTTTAATAGTACATTAGGTTCAGCATTGTCTTCTTTGCATTCTTTACACAGTCAAGTTGATACAAGTGAGATGTTGGTTGCTTCCGAAATGTTAAACAAATTGGTCTATGTTCAACCTGTAATCAGTCCAGAAGGGACAAAAACTTTGTCAGAAATCGGGAAGCTTTCTGCGGGTGAGTATACGCTCAAGCCAGAATTAACTGCTGCTTTTACTAATTTAGGGAAAATAGTTGAATTGGAAAACAATATCTCACCAGCAGTGAGTGCATTGAGGAAACTTTCAGAGAAAATGGAAAGATATAAAATTGAAATACCGCCCGCAGTTATAGAGTTACAGCGTAACCTATCAGAAATAAATATGAGAACTTTATTGGAGGACAACGATTCTTCTGATAAAGATGAAGGAGATAAATCAAATGGATAAAATGAAGTTTGAATCGCCAGATATAACAGCGCAGAATATAGACTATATTGCCGCCATCTTCCCTGCCTGCATTACCGAGGCTCAGGGAGAGGACGGCAAGCTGAAAAAGGCAGTTAATTTTGAGTTGCTGCGGCAGATGCTGTCTGATGTGATCCTGGAGGGCGACGAAGCATATGAGTTTACTTGGGTGGGTAAGAAGGCTGCTATCGTGGAGGCTAACAAGCCCATCCGCAAGACCCTGCGCCCATGTTCGGCGAAAAGCGTGGACTGGGACAACACCGAAAACCTCTACATTGAGGGCGACAATCTGGAAGCGCTGAAACTCTTGCAGGAGAGCTATCTGGGCAAGGTGAAGATGATTTACATCGACCCGCCCTATAACACTGGCAATGACTTCATCTATCGGGATGATTTTGTTATGAGTGGAGAGGAATACAGTGAAGGATCTGGGCAGGTGGATGAAAATGGTGACCGACTGTTTAAGAATACTGATAGTAACGGGCGGTTTCACTCTGATTGGTGCAGTATGATCTATTCCCGGCTGATGTTGGCAAGGAATTTGTTGAGTGATGACGGGGTTATTTTTATTAGTATTGGTGAAGAAGAAATTGAAAATCTCCGCAAGATAGCTGATGAAGTATTTGGCAGAAAAAATATGGTTGGCACAATTTTGTGGAAAAAGAAAACCAATGGTAATAATATGGGATATTTGCCTTCGGTGCATGACTACATTGTTTGCTATGCAAAAAATCTGAATGGCATTGAGGATATGGGCTATCCAGTTACAGAGGAATTTATCGCAAGGACATTTTCAAACCCAGATAACGACCCACGTGGGTCTTGGACAACGACTGACTTGTCAGCAAACCACAAGGGACCACACTTTCCTATCGTCAACCCACAGACAGGAGAAAGTTTTCTCCCTCCAGATGGTCGTTATTGGGTATTTAATGAAAAAGAAGTGCAAAAAAGAATTGCTGATGGCAGGATTATCTTCGGGAAAACTGGCACCTCGCGCCCGGTTCAAAAGGTTTTTGCTGCAAACAGAAAATTTGCCAGAACTCCTGTCGAGTCTTGGTGGGATAAAAATGGAATGAATGAAGATGCAACTGAGGAATTGAAAGCCCTTTTTGGTGTAGCCAAATTGTTTACTCACCCCAAGCCCACAAAGTTGCTTAAGCACCTTATTACCATAGCAACAGATAAAAACTCCATTATATTGGATTTCTTTTCTGGCTCATCAACTACTGCGGATGCTACTATGCAACTTAATGTGGAAGATGGCGGAAGTAGAAAATTCATCATGGTACAATTACAAGAAGAATGTGCAGAAGGTAGCCCAGCAAAAGCATCAGGGTATCAGACCATCTGCGAGCTAGGCAAAGAGCGCATCCGCCGTGCCGCCAAGAAAATAGCCGCAGACAACCCGGACAAGCCTTTTGACGGCGGCTTCCGCGTCTTCAAACTGGATGAATCCAACATGACAGACGTCTACTACTCCGCCGGGGAATATGACCAAGCGATGCTCTCCAGGTTGGAAAGCAACATCAAGCCCGACCGCACCGACTTGGACTTGCTGTTCGGCTGTTTGCTGGATTGGGGTCTGCCCCTGTCCATGCCGTATACCTCCGAGAAAATCGAGGGCTGCACCGTCCACACCTACGCACCGGGCGATGCTTCGTCAGAGATTCAGGATGGATTGATTGCCTGCTTTGACGAGAATATCCCTGATAACGTAATCAAAGAAATCGCCAGACGCCAGCCCCTTCGTGCCGTCTTCCGCGACAGCAGCTTTGCTGACAGCCCCGCAAAGATTAATGTGGGCGAAATTTTCAAAATGCTGGCTCCGGACACCAGAGTGAAGGTTTTGTAAGGAGAGGGCGATATGAACGATGAATTTTTGAAAAGTATTGCAGGTGTTTTAGAGAATGCCAGAAGGGACGCCAAGGCAGCGGTAAATTTCACGATGGTCTACGCTTACTTTGAGATTGGCAGGATGATTATAGAAGAAGAACAACATGGGAAAAATCGCGCCGCCTATGGCAAGCAGATATTACAGGAGCTATCCCAATATTTGACCGTACAATTTGGCAAAGGATTTTCGGTAGATAATTTGAAATTGATGCGTCGGTTTTATGTGATCTATGCCAACGACCAAATTGGGGAAACAGTGTTTCCCCAATTCAAAAATCTTCCCGCCACGAAAACAGGACGACGATTTTGCCTCAGCTGGTCTCATTATTTGAAACTCATGCGCATTGACAATGTGGACGAGCGGCATTTTTATGAAATTGAAGCGGTCAAAAACGACTGGAGCTTGTCGGAGCTGAAACGCCAGTTTAACAGCGCCTTATATGAACGTTTGCTTCTCAGTGCTGATAAAGGCAAGGTATATGAGTTCGCCCTGAAAGGACAGGTTATCGAAAAGTCCGCGGATATTGTCAAGGATCCGTATATTCTGGAATTTTTGGGTATGCAGGAATTGCCAGATTATTCGGAAAGTGAATTGGAGAATCGAATTATCAACCATTTACAGCAGTTTCTTTTGGAACTTGGCAAGGGGTTTACCTTTGTAGGTCGGCAAATGCGCTTTACGTTTGATGAGGAGCATTTTCGGGTCGATTTGGTCTTTTATAACCGTTTGCTGCGCTGCTTTGTCTTATTCGATTTGAAAATCGGAAAATTGACGCACCAAGACTTAGGACAAATGCAAATGTATGTCAATTATTATGACCGATACGAAAAGACAGCGGATGAAAATCCGACGATTGGAGTGTTACTTTGTCGGCAGAAAAGCGATGCGCTTGTTGAACTGACTTTGCCAAAAAATCCTAATATTTATGCTTCAAAGTATGAACTGTATCTGCCAGATAAAGAGGAACTTCAGAAAAAACTGAAGGAGTGGATTGCGGAAGAAACCGGAGAGGCGGACGGAGGTGAGGAGACATGAAAATACAGTACAGGCATCAGAAATTTCAGGCTGACGCCGCCAAAGCTGTTGTTGATGTTTTTGCCGGGCAGCCGTATCTGACTCCCACCTACATGATGGACAGGGGCAGTGGTAACTACCAGATTGCTCTCAACGAAGAGCGGGACTTTACCGGCTTTGGCAACCAGAAGATTGTGCCGGAGCTATCTGACCGACGGATATTGGAGCAGTTGAACAAAGTTCAACGCACCAATCAGATTAAGCCGTCGGAAAAGCTAGAAGGCCGTGAGAACGGTTACAATCTAACTGTTGAGATGGAAACTGGCGTCGGAAAAACCTATACCTACATCAAGACGATGTTTGAGTTGAACAAGTACTATGGTTGGAGCAAATTCATCGTCGTTGTTCCTAGCATAGCCATCCGGGAGGGCGTGTATAAGTCCTTCGAGATGACCCAGGAACATTTTGCTGAGGAGTACGGAAAGAAGATACGCTTTTTTATCTATAACTCTGCTCAACTAACAGAGATTGACCGTTTTGCATCGGATAACTCCATCAATGTGATGATTATCAATTCTCAGGCCTTTAACGCTAAGGGCAAAGATGCCCGCAGGATTTACATGAAATTGGATGAATTTCGTTCCCGCCGTCCTATCGATATTATTGCGAAAACAAATCCTATCCTGATTATCGATGAGCCTCAGTCAGTAGAGGGCAAACAGACAAAAGAACGGCTGAAGGAATTCCAACCGCTTCTAACCCTGCGTTATTCCGCTACCCATAAAAGCGACAGTATCTACAACATGGTTTTCCGTCTGGATGCTATGGAAGCTTATAACCGACATCTTGTCAAGAAAATCGCGGTGAAAGGTATTACAGAAAGTGGAAGTACCGCGACGGACAGTTACATTTATCTGGAGAGCATAAATCTTTCCAAAAGCGACCCAACAGCCACGTTACAGTTTGAAGTGAAGATGGTTAGTGGTGCTCCGAAGAAAAAAAGCCGCATTGTCAAGATTGGTGATAATCTTTATGACTACTCCGGCGGCTTGGAGGAATATAAAAACAACTTTGTTGTCAAACAAATCGACGGGCGCGATGACTCTGTAGAGTTTCTGAACGGCATTAAGATTTTTGCCGGGGATGTCATTGGTGCGGTGGACGAGAATCAACTGCGCCGCATTCAGATACGGGAAACTATCCTTTCCCACATTCAACGGGAGCGTCAGTTGTATTATAAAGGCATCAAGGTACTTTCCCTGTTCTTTATTGACGAAGTGGCAAATTACCGTGAATATGATGCGGCAGGTGAATCGGTAAACGGTAAATACGCCGCTATGTTTGAGGAAGAATATGAGGATATTATTAACAGTATGCAGCTTGCCATTGGTGAAGATGAGTATATCAAATATTTGCAATCTATCCCTGCGGCAAAGACACATGCCGGATATTTTTCCGTTGATGGAAAGGGCAAAATGGTAAACTCCAAGATAGGACGCAAAGAAACGACTTCTGATGATGTGAGCGCCTATGAACTAATCATGAAAAACAAGGAATTACTGCTTGACCGTGACCCAGTGCGTTCTCCAGTGCGCTTCATCTTTTCTCATTCTGCTTTGCGGGAGGGATGGGATAACCCAAATGTGTTTCAAATCTGCACTTTGAAGCAGAGCAGCAGCGATGTCCGCAAGCGTCAGGAGGTCGGACGTGGTTTGCGCCTTTGTGTCAACCAAAGCGGCGAGCGGATGGATACCAATGTTCTTGGGAATGATGTGCATAATATTAACATCCTTACGGTCATTGCCAGTGAAAGTTATGATTCTTTTGCGAAAGGTCTGCAAACAGAAATGGCCGAGGCTATCGCTGACCGTCCCCGTGCTGTTACGGTTGAACTTTTTGTTGGCAAGGTTATCAAGGATGCACAGGGCAACGAGCAGGTCATCGACCAGGACACGGCATCCGCTATCCACTATGATATGATTGTCAATGGCTATATCGACCGTAAGGGAGGGCTGACGGACAAGTATTACGAAGACAAGGCCAATGGTGAGATTAAGGTGGCGGAAGAAGTGGCAGACTCTGTACTTGAGATTGTAGATTCTATTTATGACGCCCGCAGTATGCAGCCAGAGAATGCCCGCAGCAATAATGTGGAATTGCAAGTAACTGAGGATAAGTTGTTTATGCCGGAATTCAAGGCGCTTTGGTCAAGAATCAATGCAAAGTCCGTTTATGTTGTGGATTTTGATACGGAGGAGTTGATTCAAAAAGCGGTTGCTGCCCTTGATAACAAGCTGCGTGTTTCCAAAATACATTTTCAGGTGGAAACCGGGGCGATGGTCGCAATAAAATCAAAAGAGGAACTGTTTTCTGGTGTAGCTTTTGTGAAAGAAGAATCCGGTAGCTATGGTGTCACCATGGCAGCAAATTCCAATGTGAAATATGATTTAATTGGAAAACTGGTGGATGAAACTGGGCTGACCCGTAAGGCGCTTGTTGCCATTTTACAAGGGATTCAACCCACTGTGTTCAACCAGTTTAAAGAGAATCCGGAAGAATTTATTGTGAAAGCGGCGGCTCTAATCAATGATGAAAAGGCAACAGCGGTGATTGAGCATATCACCTATAATATTCTGGATGAACATTACGGCATGGATGTCTTTACCGCCCCAACAATCAAGGGACGGCTTGGTGTAAATGCAATGAAAGTAAAAAAGCACCTGTATGACCATATTGTTTATGATTCAACCGGGGAGCGTGATTTTGCTGCCAATCTTGATACGAATACAAATGTAGCAGTCTATGTCAAACTGCCGGATGGGTTTTATATTGCAACGCCAGTCGGTCATTATAACCCCGACTGGGCTATTGCTTTTTATGAAGGAAGCGTTAAGCACATTTATTTTGTGGCTGAAACGAAAGGCTCTATGAGTTCCATGCAGTTGCGGCTGATTGAACAATCAAAAATTCATTGCGCAAGGGAACACTTTAAAGCAATCTCCGGTGAAAATGTGGTCTATGATGTGGTAGACAGTTATAAATCACTGTTGGAGAAGGTCATGCATTGAAAGTTTACGTTGTTTTGTAAGAGTATGTTTAGCATATTTTTAAATATACAACATAGAAGCGATAACTACCGCATTTCTTTTACCAAAAAAGAAACTAAGCTGACAGTTTTGGTTAATGACAGGTGAAACGAGTGTAGCTTAAAGCTGATAATATGCAAATGGCATAGGAAAGCAATGGAACAAAAAGATGTCTGCTGTAAAATGAATCACAACCCTGCTTGTACCGCGAACAGGCAGCGAAACCAAAAGATTTACGCACAGCGATACACCACCGGCAGAAACAGGCAGCAGGAAAGAGCCATTCCACTGCCTGCTTCTGCACTTAGATAGAGCATAGCATAGAATATATCTGCTTCATTTCCAGGGATGCTTCTTCCTAAGCCTCCTCTTTTACCAGCGCAAACTGTTCCGTTCTCCGGTCTGTTCTGCGGTAAGTATATTCATCTTCCCCACAGCCTTGCAGGACAATCTCATCATCCGTATAACGTTTTACGCACCACATGAGCCCCTTGCTTGTCGTAAGGCATTTGCCAAGCTCGCATTCTTCGGTTGGAATATCGACTTCACCCAATTCATAAGAAAAATTACAGGTGAATCTGCAAAAATCTTCACGGTTATCTTTGTAGTTGCGAATTCTGAAAAATTGTCCCCCGCCAAACAGCCCCAAATCAAAAACGATATTGTATGATGCGCCGCAATAAATATTGGTATCCTCCAAATGGATGGAAAAAATATACTCCGTTTTTCCGGTACAAAGGAAAAAGAAAAAGGAAGCTTCACTTACCTCATAGCTGTCCGCCATCCGCCACAGGGTCAGGCATTTCGGAATTCCGGCCTCCTTTACACTCGGCAGCGGATTCCCGGTATGGTCTACCAGAAATTGTTCCAGACGGCGCATGGATTTTTTTGCATTGCTGTCATATGCTTCGCCAAGGTGCGCCGCGAGGGCATCGCTGTTTGCCTGCACCGCTTGCCCGTCTGCGTAGGAATAAGCGAATTCGGTAACTTGCTTATGCTGATTCCGCTCGCATATTGCCACCAGGCGTTTTTGGTTTTCAAAACCGGAATACAGCTTCGTTCCTAAAATATTTTTGTCTGCGGAGCAGTAATAAACAAGCGCAAATTTTTCCGTTTCGACAATTTCCGAGCAGGCAGAGCGGTACACCCCGCATGTGAAATATTCGATTTCTGTATCAAAAGTGCTGATACCGTCCTTAAGAATGGAATCCGTTGTCACACAGAAAATTTTGCTCATCAGGACGATTTTGGCGAGCTCCGGATAGGTCTGGTCAAGTTCCCAACGGGAAACGGTCTGCCTTGTTGTGCCAAGCTTTTCGCCAAATTCCTCCTGGGAAAGCGCGTGCTCGGTTCGGATTTGTTGTATTCTCTGTCCAATTGTCATTGTATACCCTCCATTTTAAGTTTTGTATGTTCCCGCCAAAAACCTGGCTGCGGCAGTGGGATTTTGAACCGTTTGTCTGTGTCTTTCGGATTCACTGCCCGTAAATTTAACCGGGGTCTGCCGGGGGATGTGTCAGAAAACTCATTCCCGCATCCCACAGAAAGCAGTTATCGGACACACCCTATGAACATGCTGTTACAGGTTTCGCATATGTTTGATGGTATTATATCTTTTCTTTGCCATGATGTCTACCAAGCAGGCGCGGAAAAATGTCACGCGCAGAGTGACAGAATTTTTGTTCTATGCAAACAACAAAAAACATGGTATAATGTGCGCGAAGGCAAAGCAAGGAACCGAAAAAGCGGAAGTGCGGAAACACGCATTTCGTTTCCGGCACTTCCGCTTTTTCGGTTCCGCCGCGCGCAACGCGAGCTTGGAAAATCTCTGATTTTACAAGCTTTGCCGTAACTTGTGCGGAGCCCGCAGAAACCTTGTGGAAAAACATGGCATAATAGCCGCAAGGCATTATACCTGCGCCGATTCGCCGTCCGACCAAAGGGAGGACAATTTCCCCGGCGAATCGTGATTGCTCCTGTGTTTTGCCAAAACATCCTGCGAGCCATCAGCAAACAAAAACAGACAACGGAGGGGATTATGGAACAGAATGAGAAGCGGAAAATCATCCCGCACGACCATGGACACGGAACAATGAAACTGTTGGAATTCATGCCTTCCGAGAAAGCTTTTGGGGAGGCGGCGGATATATTCGCGCAGCTTTCGGATGCGACACGTTTGAAAATCCTGTGGATTCTCTGCCACAGCGAGGAGTGTGTCAATGACATCGCCGCGGCGGTTGATATGAGCGCGCCCGCAGTATCGCACCATCTGCGCAACCTGAAACAGAGCGGCTTCATCCGCAGCCGCAGGGAGGGCAAGGAAGTTCTCTACCGCCTTGAAGACACAGCGGCGGCATGTCTGGTGCACCGGATGGTGGATGGTGTGTTCCAGATGAAATGTCCGCGCACGGCACACGCCATGGATTGGGAATTCCATGATGGGGAAGATTCCGAAACATCCGAGTGAGGAACCGCGGACAAATTACCGTCTGATGTGCGGTATAAAACAGAATAGTATTTGCATGTGACAAATAATTGTCAGATAACACAAAAAAAACATTGTAAAAAACTAAATAAGGTATTAAAATATGAGTGAGAATCAAAATATAAATGAAAATGACAGGCAGCCGGAAGAAAGATGCCTGATTTTTGATACCCATGCGCACTATGACGATGCGCAGTTTGACGAGGACAGAGACAAGATTTTGAAAAGTCTTTCTGGTTATGGGATTGGGAATGTCGTTGATGTCGGGGCGGGGTTAAAGAGCACGGCGCGGGCGGTTGCCCTTGCAAAAGAATATCCGTTTGTCTACGCTGCGGCGGGTGTCCACCCAACAGAGACAGGGGAGCTTACGGAGCAGAATTTTTCGTGGCTGGCATCGCAGCTTGACGAAAAGAAAGTCGTGGCGGTCGGTGAGATTGGGTTGGATTATTATTGGGACTGCCCGCATGATACAGAGCAATATTGGTTCCGCAGACAGCTCCTTTTGGCGGTGGAAAAGGACATGCCTGTGATTATCCACAGCCGTGACGCGGCGGCGGACACTTTGTCCATCATACAGCAGGCATACGGTGAGGCAATGGAGCAGGGCAGGCGTTTAACCGGCGTCATCCACTGTTTTTCCTACGGCAGGGAATTGGCACGGGAATATGTAAAAATGGGATTTTTTCTTGGAATCGGCGGTGTTGTGACCTTCCGTAACGCGCGGAAAACAAAAGAAGTTGTCACGGAAACGGCGTTAAAGCACCTGGTGCTTGAGACGGACTGCCCGTATCTGTCGCCGGAGCCGCACCGGGGAGAGCGGAATTCTTCGCTCCATCTGCCGTTTGTTGTGGAGGAGATTGCACGTCTGAAGGGGATGACGGCACAGGAAGTGATTCGTGTGACGACGGAAAACGCAAGGCAGCTTTATCGTTTATAATTTATAAAAAACAGGCGGCATTCTTTCTGTCTGTGGTTATAAAGAGTGTGCGGACAGCCTTTTTGCTGATTCGCGAAAAACATGAGGATTTTATATGGCATCATTGGGAGAACCGAAAAATACAATTGAAATTTTAAACAAATACCATTTTATTTTCCAGAAAAAATTCGGACAGAATTTTTTGATTGACACCCACGTCCTGGAAAAAATTATCCGTGCGGCGGGTATTACAAAGGATGATTTGGTGCTTGAGGTCGGACCGGGAATTGGGACGATGACGCAGTATCTGTGCGAAAATGCGCGCGTGGTTGTGGCGGTTGAGATTGACAAAAACCTGATTCCGATTCTGACGCAGGACACTTTAAAGGATTATGACAATGTAACTGTCATCAATGAGGATATATTAAAGCTTGATATCAATGCACTGGTTCAGGAAAAAAACGGGGGCAGGCCGATAAAGGTTGTGGCGAATCTGCCGTATTACATCACGACACCAATTATCATGGGATTGTTTGAAGCGCATGTGCCGCTTGAAAGTGTCACCGTCATGGTGCAAAAAGAAGTCGCCGAGCGTATGCAGGCAGAGCCTGGCAGCAAGGATTACGGGGCGTTGTCGCTTGCGGTGCAGTATTATGCCAAGCCGTATCTTGCGGCGAATGTGCCGCAGAACTGCTTTATGCCGCGCCCGAATGTGGGCTCGGCGGTCATACGCCTGACGCTGCATAAGGAAGCGCCGGTGAAAACTGTGGATGAGCATTTTATGTTTGCGTTGATTCGGGCATCGTTTAACCAGAGGAGAAAGACCTTGGTAAACAGCCTTGCAAACAGCAGTGAAACCGGGGTCCGCAAGGAGACGGTGCTTGCCGCCTTAACGCAAATGGGGCATTCCGCGACGGTGCGGGGCGAGGCGCTTACGTTGGCGGATTTCGCGCGGTTGGCAGATATTTTGCTGGAATCGCGGGCGTAAGAAGCAATCGGGAATTCTTTGGAGAATTTTGGAAAACTTCCATTTTCATACAAAATTTTCGGGGAAAAATCGGAGGGGAAGAAACCTGGCTTGACCAGGGGTGCGGAAAGAAAAATAAAATGCCATGGAACCAGACATGGGGCAAGGAAAAAAGAATAGAAGAAATGAGGGATGGATATGCTGCGAATGAAAGTATTGACGCAATTGAACGGGAGACAGCGGGAGGAAGTGCGCGCCCTCGAAAATTTATGCAGGGAACACGACCAGATACAGGGCGGGATTTCGCTGACTGCCGATGAAGATACAGGGACTTTGCCAACTTATTTTTTGTGCTACGAGGAGGAACTGCTTGCCGGATTTGCAATTATGTACCGTTTGCCGGATATGACGGCGGAAATCTGTTCGTATATCCATCCGCAGTACCGGAAGCGGACAATGTACAAAAAGCTCATGACGGCAGTATTAAAAGAGTTAAAGCAGGCGGAAATTAAGACGGGTTACTATGTTTTTGAACCTCATGCATCCAGGGATTTTACGGATATGACGCAGCGCGGGTATTTTGCGTATTCCCACTCGGAATATCTGATGGAGTGGAAATATTCGTATCAGCTCATGCCGACGAACGCGCTGACACTCAGGCAGCTTGCAAAGACGGAGGAAGAAGCGGCGGCAGAACTGCTTGCCGGGGCGTTCCTGATGCCAAAGGAGGATGCGGCGGCGAGGCTTTCACAGATATGCAGCGAGGACGGAATTTATTATGCGGCGTGGCAAAAGACCGAGATGGTTGGGCTGTTTGCGCTCGCGGAGGAGGCGAATACCTTCTATGTATTTGATTTTGCGGTGGATGGCGACCATCAGGGAAGGGGAATCGGCAAGGCGCTCTTAAAGGAAATTATCCGGCTTGTGCAGGAAAAATGTGAGGGCGCACAGGCGAAGAAAGTGCGCATCCAGGTTGGCAGCCGCAATGAGGAAGCGTTCCGGCTGTACCAGAAGAATGGTTTCCAGGTCATTTCTCAGAGGGATTATTATTTGGTGAATATGCAGGAAGGGTGAAAACGGAATGCCGTGAAAGCAGCCCCTTTGTGCACTTTTTTATTCACGTTTTCTGCGCCCGGATTTTTTCCGCAAGGTCGTTCAGATACACCCAGCGCTCCATTTTTTCTTCCAACGCAGCTTCGGCATCTTCCTTTTCCTTCGAGAGCTCTGTCAGGCGGCTGTAATTGGAAGCATTTTCGGCAATCTGCGTGTCCAGTGCAAAGATTTTCTCCTCCAGCGCAGCGATATCACCGTCAATCGTCTCGAACTCCCGCTGCTCCTTAAAAGAAAATTTCAATGTCGTGGCCGGTGCGCGCCAGGTATTTTTGGAGGAGGCCTGCGCTCCGGGCCTGGTGGCACTGTCCCCGCTTTTCTTTGCTTTTTTCGAGGTGCGCCCCGCGTTCGCTTCCCCGTCCGTGCCCGCATCCCGCGCCGCACATGCCGCTTTATAATCCGAAAAATTCCCTTCATATTGCCGTATTTTCCCGTTCCCGTTGAAAGCAAAAATCCTCCCTGCTATTTTATCCAGAAAATAGCGGTCGTGCGAGACGGTGACAACCATGCCCGGAAAGCTTGTTAAATAATCCTCTAAGATTGTCAGCGTCTGGATATCAAGGTCGTTCGTCGGCTCGTCGAGGACGAGGAGGTTTGGGGCATCCATCAGAATCTTAAGCAGGTACAAACGGCGTTTTTCCCCGCCGGAAAGCTTTGCAATCACGGAATATTGCATTGCCCCGGTAAAGAGGAATTTCTCGCACAGCTGTGAGGCGGTCAGCGTACCATCCGCCGTCTGAATCAAATCGGCGGTCTGGCGGATATAGTCAATCACGCGCAGGGATTCATCCATCGCCTCGTTCTCCTGCGAAAAATATCCGGTTTTCACCGTAATGCCGCTCTCGACCGTGCCGGAATCCGGCAGAATCGTTCCGGTCAGAATCTTTAACAGCGTTGACTTCCCGCAGCCGTTTGGTCCGATGATGCCGATGCGGTCGGTGGAAAGCAAAATATAGGAAAAATCGTCAATATATGTTTTCCCGTCGTATGCCTTTGTGATATGGTCAAGCACAATCGTCTTTTTGCCGAGGCGGGAGGAGAGTGCATTGATTTCCACCTGGGCGTCGGTTTCAATCTTATCGCGGTCGCGCAGCGCCTCAAAACGCCCGATATGCGCCTTCTGCTTTGTGGAGCGCGCCCTTGCGCCGCGCATCATCCACTCAAGCTCCGTGCGGAACAGGCTCTTTGCCTTGCGCTCCGTTGCAAGCGCCATCTCCTCGCGCTCCGCTTTCAATTCGAGAAAGCGGGAATAATTTGCCGTGTAGGAGTAGAGTTTTCCCTTATCAATCTCAAGAATCCGGTTCGTCACACGGTCAAGGAAATAGCGGTCGTGCGTAATCATGATGAAAGCCCCGGAAAAAGAGTTCAGGTAATCTTCCAGCCATTCCGTCATGGCGGCGTCGAGGTGGTTGGTCGGCTCGTCGAGCACGAAAAGGTCGGCGGGCAGCAACAGCGTATGCACGAGTGCGGCACGTTTTTTCTGCCCGCCGGAGAGGAAGCAGGCAAAGCGGTCGGGCTCGGCAATGCCAAGCTTTGTCAGCATGGCGCGCGCCTCCCCGGCAATGTTGCGGTATTCCTCCCGGGCAGAAAGCCCTTCTGTGACATTTTCAAGAATGGTCTTTTTTTCGTCAAACACGGGTGTCTGCGGCAGGTAGGCAATCCTTAACCCTTTTGCTTTCGTGAGGGTGCCTGCATCCGTGTCCTCCAGTCCGGCAATGATTTTCAGTAATGTGGATTTTCCGGTGCCGTTGATGCCAATCACGCCGATGCGCTCCCCTTCGTTGATGCCGAAGCTGATATCGCTCAACAACATGCGGTCGGTAAAACTTTTGTCCACATGTTCCATAGTCAGTAAATTCATAAAAATTCCCCGTTTCTTGTAGTGGCAGGCTGCCAATCATTTTTTTTCGCATGGATTCGCACACGAATATGGCACTTTGCGGCGCAAATCCGGTGCGGGAAACACTTTCATCCGTGATTTCCTAATCAAAATTCATAATGGAAGGGATATAGTTCATAACCTGCGCGACAGCCTCCTCCGCTGTAATTTCGCCGTTAAAATACGGTGACAGGATACTCGCGAGCGCCTCCCGCAATTCGGTATTTTCCGTGAAAACCTTATCCGCCGCCTCAAGGCAGTCCGTAAGCTGTATCAGCTTATCTTCCGCAATCCCGTTCCCGGCAAAGGCTTCCACTGCGGTTTGCTGCATTGGGATGCCAAGTCCGATATCTGCCTGCTGTACGGAATCCGAGTAGAGCGTGCGCAGAAATTCTTTTGCGGTCTTGATATTTTTGCTCTTGGTGTTGATGCCAATCACACTGCGCGGGGCAAAATGCCCTGCCACGCCGGAAAAGGACGCACTGGAGTCCTTCAACGCGGAAAGGAATTCGGAAAAATCTGCCTTGGAGCGGATACACACAATGCCGACGGACTGGGATTCGGAAGGCATACCAAACCAGCCGCCTTCTTGTTCTGTGCCTGTACTCTCATCCGGGGATGCGCTGCCGCCGGACGAGGGAACATCCGGTGTGCCATCCGCGTCCCCGTTCCCGGCATCTGTGGGGGCGGCAAGTTTTGCCATTGAAAACAGGGAAGTCAGAACCTGCAGCAGGGCATCCTCGTCAATGCTGTTGTCGGAAAGAAAAGCCTCCTCATAAAAGCTGGCAAGCAATGTGGCAAGCTCCTGTGCGGTCATTGTGCCTAAAACCGGTGTGCCAGAGCTTTGCGAAAGCGTGGCAAGCTCCGCAAAACTTCCACTTTTTTCCACAAGCTCTTTCGTTCCGTAAATCAGATAAATATCAAATTTTGCAGGTGTCACAAAAATTTTTGTCTGCGCCATCGCATTGGTTATATTGCCGTAGAGCTCGGATGACGTGTAGAGCGGCTTCATCAGGTCGCTAATATTTTCAAACAGACCACTGTCCATATAGCTCTGGTAATCAAGCTCGTCGCAGACAAGGACATCGATGGTATCCTGCCCCTGGAGTTCACGCTGTACCTGGGTGCGGTAAGCCTCAATGCCAAGGGAAGGGTCTTCCTCGTGTGCCGCGCGGTAGTGTACATGGAGGGAAGGGTTGCTGTGCTGGAAGGCCGCCGCCGCTTCCGTGATAATGGCGCTGCGCTCGTAGGAGAGAATGGTAAAGTCGGAACGGCGCAGTTTTTCGTCCTCCTCCTCCGTTCGCCTGCTGTACATAGTCAGATACCGCCCCCCGGCGCTGTCCCTGCTGAACATATAAAGTGTATTACCGATTGCAATCAGATTTTCGCCGACGATGGAAGGACGCCCGAAAATACAGTCAAGCCCCTCCATAAGCTGTTTCCATGAGCTGACAGCAAAATCATACGCATAGATTCCGTTCTGGCAGGAAAGGTAAAGCTGGCCACCCTGCGAAAGCAGACGGTAATCCATAAGCTCATATTTGCTTTCCTCCCCGGAAAATACCGCGATGCGGTCCGTGAGGGAGAGGGTGCCGACCGGTTGCCCGTTTTCAATGCTGTACGGAATCACCTCGTCGCAGTCCCCGCCGAGCAGATAGAGATATTCGCCGTCCGAGGCAATGCTCGCAAACGCAGCATTTTTGCCGCTCGCAAAGAGCGTGCCGTTCGCGAGGGAATATGCGTAGGAATCGGAAAGCTCGTCCGTGAAGCAAATCATATTGTCCTGGATAAAAAATGTTTTAATCTGAATCGGGAGCTCCTCATCATTGGTCTTGTACAGACCGCGCACATTGATGCGTTCCACGTTCCCCTCGGCTCCGACACGCATAATATCATCACCTGTGGGAAGTTCCGCCGCCAGATTATGCACGAGGAAATAAACACTTCCGGTATCGGCGTATGCCAACATGCGTACCTGCAATGCAGTGTCGGAAAAGTATTCAAGCGCCATCCAGTCGGACTCTGCCTCATCCCATTTCAGCTCACTGTTTAATACGTATTTTTTATAGCCCCTTACCATGCTGCGCTCCTCGTTGTAGAGGATGGTGTACAGCTCAACGCTATCGTCCAGTCCGCGCAAAAGCTGTAAAAATTCCTCTCCGCCGTCCTTATTGATAACGGGGAGGGAAATGGAAGTTTCCTTGTAGCTTCCCTGATATGGTGCATCGTCCGCCGGGGGCTCCGGCTTATTTTTAATCTGGATTCCCAGATATACACAGCCAAGCAGGAGGATAACAATCAGTGCGAGAACTGTGATTTGTTTGCCACGTCCCATAAGTACCATCAACCTTTCGTTTCAAAATATTGATTTGAGGCAAAGCAAGGAAAAGCAGGAATTTTCCCGGTTCGCGTTGCCTTCACGCAGATTATACCATGTCCTTCGGACATGCTTGTCTCCGACGGATGCACACGATTTGCCAAGGAAACTATCCTCCCTTTGGTCGGACGGCAAATCGGCGCAGGTATAATGCCTTGCGGACATTATACCACAAAAATGAAAAACTTACCATAAAAATTATCATAAATGTGAAGAAAGCAGCATATGGTGCTAGTGGAGCAAGGTATGCCATCAGGCAGGTGCTGCCAGAACGGGAGGGTACATATGTCAGATTATCGGAGATGGATTTCTTATATTTATGCATATGAAAACGGGGTGAAGAAAAAGAGTGCGGGGTACGCAAAGCTGGAGCTAAAGGACGGGAAACTGACAATGACATTGCATGTCACGCCGGATAACCGGGAGGGGAATTACCGCGTGTGCCTGTATAAGAGCCAGTCCGGGCACAGGGAAGGTGTGTTGCTTGGCAATATGGAGAAAAGGCAGGGAGGGGAGGGAGGACAGTTCCAGGAGAATGCGTCCGATTTGAAAGGGAGCGGTCTGCTGTTCCAGGAGATGAATGGGCTTCTTTTGTATGACGAAAGAGGGAAATATCTAATTTCCTCGTGGGAAGATGAGCCGGTAGAAATCCCGGTGCTGCAGGAGATTGTTGCGATGTTGGAACGGGGAAGGGCGAACGAGGAAGGCGCGAAAGAGGAGCGGGGGGGACAAGAGGAAAGAGCGGTAAAAAAGGAGGAAAATAAAGCACAAGAAAAAAGAACGGAAAAGGAAGGAAATGCAGGGGGCGTTGCGGCGGGCAGCACAAAAATAGAGAATGCAGAAAAAACAGAAAGAAGAATGGAGGCAGGAATTGCACAGGATGAAGGAATAAGAGAAATGGAAGCGTTGCAGGATGAAGGAACAAGGAAGGGGAAAGCTACAAAAGACCGAAATGGACAGGCGGAAACGGGAATCACAGCGCAGGAAAAGAGAAAAACAGAAACGGGGACGCGAAGCGCAGCACAAACGGAAAACGCGGCACAATCGGAAAGCATGATACAAACGAAAAGTACAGTACAAACGGAAAATGTGGTACAAAAAGAACGGGAAATGTTGCTGGCAGAAGTAGAAAACAAGAAATCCGGGATGGCGAAACCACAGGACATGAACATTGGAATGCAATTAAGCACAGCCGAAGTGCGGTCAGAAGAAACACCCTTAAAAGCTGAAATGCCCGTCACGGTTAAAGAAGAAAAATCCGCACAGGATTCTCCGAAACCAAACACCACACCGGTGCCAGGAAAACTCGAAACCCGCATCTTTTCCTGCCTGCCTGCAATGTATCCGTTCGAGCATCAGGAATTTGAGCGCAGCGTGCGTATGGACCCGCAGGATATCGGGCTTTTGCCGCGCGATATGTGGAAATATGCAGGAAACAGTTTCCTTTTGCATTCCTACTACGCATATCACCATATTCTTTTTACAAGAAAGGTGCGCAAGGAAGGGCGGAATTGTTACCTGATGCTGCCGGGAACCTATAATTCAAAGGAACAGCACATGGCGCAACTGTTTGGATTTTCGCGGTTCTGCCCGGTTCACAAAAAGGCACTGCAGCAGGGCGATTTCGGTTATTGGTATATGGAAGTGGAATTTCCGGATTCGGTTTCCTGAAAATCCGGTATCCGCGGAAAATATGGATTCGCGGAAAATATGAATTTGAATTGAAAAAAGATTGCAGAACAATTTATTATAGTTATATCGAATTTACATACATGTTTATATTGGGGCTGCCGCACGGAACGGGAATTTCCTTTCCCCTTCATGCGGCAGCCTTTGATTTTAATATTATTTTCCGTAAGGGCTGTCAAATTCCGCCTCGGCTTTCTTTACTGCCTCGGCAAGCGTCAGACCCGTAAAGAAAGGCGCATTAAGATAACGACCTGATTTTTTGTCATCGACAAATGCTCCCACCGCAATGCCCGGAATTGCGCTTTCCGGTGCGTTCGGCGCATAAGGACCGCCCAGATCCGTCCGGCACCAGCCCGGGTCGGTCAGATTGATTAAGACATCCGTGCCCTCGACCGTGGAGCCTAAGTCAATGGTTATTTTATCAAGCGCGGCTTTGCTTGCGCTGTAGCCCGCCTGCTGTGGCTCAAGCCGGATTCCGCTTGTCGTATTGATAATCCTGCCGAAACCATGCTCTATCATGCGCGGCATAAAGTGGTAGCAAATCATTGCAGGCGCGATGCAGTTGATTTTAAAGCTTTCCGTATAATCCGATGCGGGTGTTTTGAAATATTCATTCCGGTAAGCAATCTGAAGCCCCGCGTTATTCATTACAATATCAATCCTTACGCCAAGGGCATCAATTTCGGATAGCATCCATTCTACCGCTGCAAGGTCGGTCAGCTCAGCGCTCACGGCATACGCTTCGATGCCCATGCTTTTTACTTCGGCCATGATTTTTTCCGTGTGCTCTGGTTTGCGGCTGTGCAGGACAAGATTGCAGCCCTGCCCTGCCATAAATTTGGCGGTGAGTGCACCGATTCCCCTGCTTGCACCTGTAATCAACGCCCATCTTCCTTTTACATCAACCATAATTTTTTTCACTCCTTTTTTATTTCATCCATTGATATGGATGTTGTTTCTGGAATTTTGTCCTGCTGCTTTCGGAAATGAAAATGCAGTTTTTTCGTTTTGTTTTTTACATATATGATTTCTGACCAGATAAAATGCTGATTACGGAAATATTTCCTCCTCCAACATCGAATAGCGCAGATGGTCGCGGTACTTCCCGCCGATGGGGGCAAAGCCGCGCGCCATGCCTTCCGGCACGAAACCAAGCCGTTCCATCAGGCGTAAGGAGCGGGTATTTTCCGGCAGGATATTTGCCTCCATGCGGTGGAGCCGATAAAAAAAGAAAACTTTCGGAACCAGAAAACGCAGCGCTTCCGTCATGTAGCCACAGCCCCCAAAATCTCGGTCCAACCGATAGCCGAGACGGCAGCAGGCAAGCGGGGCGAGTTCGATATGGGAAAAACAAGCGGTTCCGATTGGGACATCCTTTCCCGGAAGAAAAAAGTAATAGCGGACAGCGTGGGAGCGCAGATACTGCATGGACTCCGCTGCAAGCATACGGCGCTGGTATTCTTCCGTGTAATATTCCGGGGGGTGTTCCATCTCCCATGCAGAAAAATGCTCTTGGTTTTTTGCGAGGAATTCTGTGGTGAGGGCAGCGGCATCCTCATTTAAAATTTTTAATTCCAGGCGGTCGGTTGTGTAGGTGTAAAGCATGGCAGCTGTCCTTTCTTATTTTGAGTTCCGCATGTTCCCTCCCAGCGCCAATCACGGCAGTGGAATTTCTCTCCGCATAGCTGCGATAAATTCCACTGGGCACTGTCCGGGAACATGCTGTTTTTGAGTTCCGCATGTTCCCTCCCAGCGCCAATCACGGCAGTGGAATTTCTCTCCGCGAACATTCTGTTTTATGAAATCCCGCGCAGTCCGACCTTGTTAAAGTGCGGTGTGAGCAGGGAGAGGAAAACATTTAATTCTGCGGCGGTATACCCGGTGAGGGGCGTTGGTGTTTTTTGAAAATGGCAGACCAAATCACCCTCCGGTTGAAATGCCTGCAGGTAGCAGGCACTTGCGCCGTGCAGCCATTCGCCGATTTCGGAAAATGTGGCGGCATTGTGCAGCTCGCGCACGACTGTTGTGCGGAATTCATAGGGAATGCCCGCGTGCATAAGGAAATTGGCGCTTTCCTTCACCGTATCGGTGCAAAAATCGGGAATGCCGACCGCCTCGGCATAGCGGGAAGGGGAGGATTTGATATCCATGGCGATATAATCAACAAGCCCTGCTGCTGTGGCTTGGCGCAGCAAAGCGGGATTTGTACCATTCGTGTCAAGTTTTACGAGGTAGCCGAGTGCCTTGATTTCTTCAAGGAAGGAAAGAAGGCCGGGCGCAAGCGTTGGTTCCCCGCCAGTCACGCAGACACCCTCAAGCGTTCCCCGGCGCTTTTTCAGGAAGGCGAAAAATTCATCCTTTGCAAGCTGCGGCTGCGTGTCGGGAAAAAGGACAAGCGGCGCATTATGGCAGAACGGACAACGCAGATTGCAATGTCCGGAAAACACTGTGCAGGCGATGTGCCCCGGGTAGTCGAGAAGGGTTAATTTGGTCAGTCCGTGGATGGTCATAGGGTGCTCCTTTTTGCCTGGTAAAATCATTCCTGCGCATCCGCATTCCGCAATTCCCGGAAAAAATCGCTTAAAAGCGCGGAACATTCCCCGCGGCAGACACCGGCTGTTATGTCCGTTTGATGATTCAGGCGCGGGTTCTGCAAAATATTTAAAATGGAACCGGCGCAGCCTGCTTTCGGGTTCATCGTGCCAATCACCACACGCGGGATGCGCGCCTGGACAATCGCGCCTGCACACATGGGGCAGGGCTCTAAGGTAACGTAGAGTGTGCAGTCCTCTAACCGGAAATCCCGGCATTTTTTGGCGGCTTTTTCGATGGCGAGCGTCTCTGCGTGGGCGAGGACGGAAGTATCCTGGTTGCGCATATTGTAGGCACTTGCAATAATCTCCCCATTGTGTACGATAACACAGCCGATGGGGACATCCCCCGCCGCGGTGGCTTTTTTTGCCTGTTCAAGCGCCTGCTTCATAAAACGGATATCCGACTCGGAAGCGGCGGTCTGGTAAGTGATAGGGGATGGGGAATCTAGTGTTTGCCCGCCATGCATTCCGGATGGATTTGCGGGATAATTTTTTTCTTCGCAATTGTCCGGGTGGCTCGATAATGCTTCTGCCGGAGAATCTGCATCAAGAATTACCGTATATTCCGGCGTTTTTCCATCCTTTTCTGCCCCGGATTTTTCTGAATCACATTCGATGATTGTCACCGCAGTAAATTCCTTCGCCAAAACATCAATTTCCCCGCGCAGGCGGTAAACACAGTGTCCCCAGACCGGGGAAAGTTTTTCGTCCTCCCCGAATTCGATGGTTTCCACTGACCATTTTCCCTTCGGCAGCTTTAAAATGCAGCCGTTTACGCGGGCGCGGCAATCCGCCAACTCCGGTTTTTCGGCAAGCATATAATTCAGTGCCAGATGGTTTTCTTCCTTCTCAAATGAGAATTTTGAGGTCAGCTTCACAAATTTTTCTCCGACATTGGCACTGCGTGAAAAATAGGACAAACCAGCTTCGCCTGGATAGGCATGGTGGCATTCGCAAAAGAATGTGTCCTCGGAAAATGTGGTGGGCGTTGCACAATATTCCCTGCCATCCCGCTGCATACAGCCGTTAATCTCCGGAAGGTTATGGTAGGAAGACTGCATGGTCCAGATGGTGTAACGGCGCTCGGAGAAGGTGTCCTTCGTGTATGCGCCGACCCCGGCATCAATCAGGATTGGCAGGCCGCCCGCATAGACAATCACATTGCCGCAGTCGTTGTGATTGTGGTTTTCGGCGTTATGTCCGCCTTTTGCGGCAACACAGAAATGCCTCCTGCGAAATATTCCGGCGTCCAGGGAGGCGAATTGGTCCTGTGGGCGGTGGAAAGGCTCAGTGGTGCAAAGTTCCATTGATGTGTCCGGCGGTATGGTTTGTCCGGTCTGGTGGCGTGCAGGCGCATCGGTCTGAGCCTTTAACGGTGTGCCGGGCAATGTGTCGTGTGCGTCCGGTCGGTAAACCGGCATGTCCATGTAAGTTTCAATTCGTCTTGGTTTCCCTGCATCCATTGTATTTCCTCGGTAAACTGGCATGTCCATATAAGTTTCAATTGCACAGGAGGCAAGCGCAGCATTTAAAATTGCCCGGAAATCCATATTGTCCCGCAGGGTCGGGTCGGGGGCAGCCGCCATGCAGGTTTGGTGCAAAAAAGCACCAAAACCTGCAAGTTCCGGGAGCCTGCCTGCGGTACCCATAAGGAAAATCATGGAGGCATTCGGGAAAATGCGCGCCGCGCAATCCGCGAAATTCATATAGTAATTGCCCGTCATATGTACTTTGGAAATGAAGGAATACATAGCGCAAAGCTTTGCGGTGTCAAATTGCTGCCAGAGCCCGCACTCAAAAAAATGTCCAACGGAATGTTCCCAGTATTGTGCGCCTTCATCACAGCCGCCATCGTCCGGATAATCCTCAAAATAATTGTGCAGCGAAACAAGGCAGCTTTGTGCGATTTCTGTTAGCTGCGGCAGGTGTCCGGGCGGGAGGAAGGAGGCAAGGGGCAGTTGCCGCCGGGTTTCCGGCCGGAAAGTGCTGCCGTCGGAGAATGGAATGAGCCGCACGGGATGGTTTGCGCGCTGCAATTCGGTATCCGCAAAGCCGCCCCAGGAAAAATCCCCATCGCACCACGGCAGCGCGTCCGGCACCACGGCGCGCACGCACTCCAAAACTCCGTGGATGCACCACGGTGTCCAGTTCGACGGCACTTCGCGGCGGTTTTTCCCAAGGTCGCGCCACCAGTAGTCATGAGCCAAAAACGGTTGGAAAATGCGCGCGTCGATGGTCTCCCAGATGCGTTTCTGCAATGTGTCGGTAAGCGGCAGGCGGGCGGAAATCATAGCGAGCGCCGCAGCGGTCTGTGAGGAAAACAAATCAATATTCGTTTCCGCCCCCTGCGGTAGTTTTCCGCTGGAATGCGCCGGAAGTACCCAGGAGCGCTCGTTTAAGGTGCAGTCAATAATGCGTTCAAGCTCCGGCAAAAAGCGTCCGCCCCCCTCGCAGAGCTCGCCAAGCGCAAGGCGGTTTAAAAGCCTGCGGCGGTGGAAATTGGCAGCTTCATAGTGGATACGGTTGCCGCTGCGGGCAAATTCGGTGTATAATTCTTCGCTGAAATCCCCGGCATCTGCACCAAGGCAGGTAGCCGCTTCGCGGATGGCCGCGGTGCAGAAGATGCGGGAAGGGGTGCGGTTGATGTTCATGGGGGGAACCTCTTTTCTGTGTTTTGTTTTGGGTTAAAATTCTGTGGTCTTTCCGGTGTTCCATCCGGTCAAAACCACACACGGTCTGCCCGGATGGAGCACCAACGGTGTGTGGTTTTCAGACACTCCATGATAAAATGATAGTACGGGACAGAGGAAAAGTCAAATGAAATTGCAGGTGGGACATATCCTCATGTTATTTAGTATTTTTCCGGAAAACATCCTCATCTTTCTGGATTCGCTCCATCGCCTGCCCTAAGATGCGCACACACCATTCTTCTGTTTTTGCAATATCCGTGCACAATTCGCGGACAATGGCATCCCCCTCCGCAATTGCCCTCTGGTACTGGGCATCGGAGAGCTCCCCGGCATGGTAAGCGGCATCCAGCTCGTCGCGGTCGTCAATGACTACGTCGCCTTCCGGGTCAAAGACCACATCCAGATACTGGTCGATAAAATAGGCAATCTGGTCAAAATCATAGCCCCATTGGTCAATCACATCGACATACCATAGGGAGACAGTTTTGGGATATTGGATGCCTTGCACTATCCGGCTTTCCGGCAAAATTTTCGCCGTGATTGCCCGGTGTGTGCCGTCCGGAATCAACTGGAGCCAGCGCATGCCCTTCCCGCAGACCGGGGTTTTTCCCGCCACGGGCATTTCCCAGAAATAATAGTCGCCGTCGGTCAGGTCAATCATGCTGACAAGCCCGTGGAAATCTTCATTCTCCATCCGCATCTGATAGTAGGGAAAGTGTTGGAAAAACCATTTTGCATCCCTGTCCAAGCGTTTTTTTGTCATATTTCACCTCGTTTCTGCAAAGTGAAGCCAGTTTTTCGTTTGGGTGCTTCACCTTTGCCTGCTTACATTTCTTCCTTTTCCACAATCACAATTTCAATTCCTTTTTCATCAAACAGTTTCAAATCATCTTCTGAAGCATCCCAGTCTGTAATCATGATATCCAGTTTTTCCGCCGGACAAATGCTGACGATAGAATCAAAACCTATTTTTTCTTTTGGAAATAAGCCGATGGTTTGTTTTGAGCTGTTGATTACCGCCTGATAAAAAAGAATTGCGGATGTTTTCTGGATTGACAAACCAAATCCGGCGGAAATAAACGCGGATGTGATAAAGCATTTGTCGAACCGCAGGCGGTTTATTGTTTCAATCGCTATGGCATCGTAACAATTTCCCCTGCCATCCATTTCGCCGCCCAGCAAAATAATGGATACATTGTCTTTTGTCCGCAGTTCCTCCGCAATAACAATGGAATTTGTCACAACCCGGATTTTGATATTATCAGGAAGGTTCTGTGCCATAAAATAGCATACGGTGGCCGAAGACAAAAATATAACATCGTTATTCTTTATCATTGAGACCGCCTTTAATGCAATCATCAGATAATTCTCCTTGACGCAGTCAATATCCCTTACTGTCTTTTTTGCCGGTCTGCCAAGGGCAACCTGATGTAACGGCAATGCCCCGCCATGGGTTCTTTTCAATAATCCTTTTTCCTCTAATATTCTCAAGTCCCTCTTTGCGGAATCATAACTGATTCCGAACTGCTCCTGGATATCTCCGGTCGTAATGCTCCCCTTTTCGTTTAACCAGGCAAGAATCGCCTGATGCCTTTCTTCGATAAACATATTGTCTCCTTTCATGCGGATGTTGGTTTTATGAAGCCCTCCGTGGAGGGATGCACGCGGATTGCGCAAAAAATACTGCTTTGTAGTGCAAATCCGGCGCAGGAAACGCTTCCGTCAGCGCTTCCTGAAATGAAATACCGGTATCATTCGTGATTTAATCATAGCATAACTGTTTAAAAATGTCAATATATTTTAACGATTTCGTTAAAATACGTTAATCTGTTTGCGGTTTGCTTGTCCGTTTGATGGGGATTATCCGCAGCTAATACAATATTGCAGCCTGGAACCAGAAGATGCCAATTACCATGAAAACCCTGGCAGGGATGGAATTTTGTAAGAAAATGCCGAACGGAACTTATTACTATTCAGGCAGGACTTTTCTGCCTGCTTGACAAACGCTCCGAAATAAAGTATACTACACCATGCATCTTATTGTTTGAATATGGATGTTTTCAATCATTATGTCAAAAAGTTTCCGCGCAGCCGGGGAGATAGCGGTGCCCTGTACCTGCAATCCGCTACAGCAGGGGTGATGGCGCGCCTAGGGTGATGCTCTGTGGAGCCGCCCCCTGTAAGCGATGTTGACGTTTGGGTCTTACGCAATGGGAATCCATGAACCGTGTCAGGGCAGGAATGCAGCAGCACTAAGTGGACACTTCCATGTGCCGTGAGGGAGCCTGGACCGAGTTGGCTGCAGGGGTAACGTCTGTGGGGGTCATTCGAAGCGGGTCGCGCGGAATTTATATTTTACTGCCGAAATTTTGTATTTGTATCGGATTGTAGTATATTTTCTTCCGATCTTGAATGAAAATTCCATTTCCCAGCCACTTTTTTCAATTTTTTCGAAATTTCGCTTTCCGTATTCCAAACTTTCGTATATAATAGGATGCAGGGTTTTTTGTTTTGGCGGTCTGGTGCCGCCGGACGATATTCAGAAGGTATTTTGGAAAGGATTGAATGGAATGGATATAAGGCTGAAAATGAATGAGATGAATCAGATTCCGAAGGGGACGGTTTTCTATACGGAGGGCGAACCGGTACGCTATGTTTGCGTTGTGCTGAAAGGCTGCGTCGAGCTGTATAACAAGGGCAGCCGCGTTGTTTTGGGGAACGGATGCTTTTTGGGCGTGCAGGACCTTTACCTGGGCAAAGCGCTGAGCAGCTGTGCCGCGGTGGACGATACGGTAATATATGCATTCCCGGCGGATGGTGTTTCTGCCGTTGATAAAATTTTGTCGATAAACAAGGATTACCGCGGGCTGCTGATGTATTCGGCAGTGCGCATTATCACAAACCTGTTCCGCGCGGGGTATGAGTTTAAGAAGCAGGCAGCGGCCTGTGGCACATGGCTGACGGAGGCCTACAAGGAATACATAACACTTTCGTCGCAGGGAAATTTTGGAAGTATGCGCCAGGCGGGGATTGAGAAGCTCCCTGCGTTTGACGAGACTTCCCGGGTTGATGTCAGGAAATTGAATTTTTATCTGGAGAGTGCCGCGGTTCCGGTCGATGTGATGAAGACTTTTTATGGCTATGGCGCAGGCATCACGCTCTTTCCGCTAGAGCAGGCATCCGGTGTGATGTTAGAGCTTGTGTCGGAATGTACCGAATCTGCGGAGTACCTTGAGGGGCTATTGGCACACCTCGTCGGGGAGGATGGCGCGAGCGGCTTCTTTTCCGCGCTGATTGGACTTGCATTGAAGGCGATGGGCAGTGAGATTGGCAGGGCTGCCAGCAAGCGGATTGACGAGTGCATGGAGTACATCAATGTTTTGGAGAACCTGCTTGAGAAGAAGACTGGGCGCGGGGCGCGTGTGAACCGCGAAAATATTGAGAAGCTCTATGTGGCGCTGCTTACCGGGGAACGGCCGGAGGAGATGGCGCAGGAGGATACGGAGGCGGCGGAGCGCCTGAGCGAGCTGACGGATTGCGTTGACCAGATATTAAAATATGCGGGCTTTGACGCGGAGAAATCGGAGCAGTTTAAGAAACTGATTGAAGAGTTTGAGGCTTCGCCGAACCGGGCGAGCGCGGATGATGATATGCGCAGGCTGCGCCGCTCGATTTCTGTCCTGTTTTATGAATTGTATGAGGAAACTTTCCTGCGCGCGCGCGGCAAGATGGATGTGCCGATGGCGGTCGATCTGTTTTTGGACTTCGGCTTTGTGAGCGAAAAACTCCTGAATAAGAAAACACTGGATTTCTTCATTTCAAGGAACGGGATGAAGCATACCGGGACTTATGGCAAGGATGGCAAGGTCTATACGGTACGGGAATGGCTCGAAGCGGTTTACAGCGGCAAGCGCGAGCCGTCAAAGAGTGAGATGGATGAGGACTACTCTGAGTATGTGCGCAACCTGCGCAAATCCAGCCAGATTACGGACGCGCAGGAAAAGCAGATGATGGTCAACCAGAAGGAAAAACTCCATTACGAGGTGCGCAACATGTTCCAGTCCACGAACCGTGCCGTGAACGGGCAGGTTAGTACATTCATGCCAGTGTTGCATCAGGAGCTGATTGTACAGGACCTTGACCGGACGATGCTGACCTTGGAGAAGATTGATGCGATGGTGACGCGCTTAAAGAAGATTGACTACAGTGTTTTTTACCGCGATGTGCTCTATTCCAAACCGGACAAGGGGATTGATAAGATATATATCATGAAGGAATTTTATCCGGACATCATCCTGATGCCGACGGTTGGTTCGCGTGCGTCCATGTGGCAGGAATGCTCCTGCAAGCGCAGGGAATCTTCCGGAAGGTTTATTTTCCCGACATTTTTTGAGGAGGATTTCGAGGGCGCGATGGTCAAGACCTTCGGAAGATACCGTTGGGAAGTCTGCCGCTTCTTACAGGGCGGGAGCTGGAACAATATCAAATACCCTTCCCTCACATCACTATACTGTGATTACCTGCAGTTTTATAAAAAGAACCATGACCTTTCCGAAGAGAAGAAGGAAAAAATCAAGCTGCAGATTCAGAAAGGAAAGAACAATTCAAGGGAAGTTTTCGTCATCGATTACGAGCTTTGGGTCCGCAATGAGTCCTCCGGCGCAATCCGCTTAAATAAGACAGCGCGGGAAATCCTGGCAATGTATTGTCCGTTCTCTAAGGCCGTCCGCGCGAAATTAAACGGGCAGCCGATGTTTGAGGAAGCATTTACGAAACCGGAGCGGGAGCGTGTGAAGAACATCCATGACCTTGATTTGCGCATCCGCCAGATTAAGAAAGAGGGCAAGACCGAGGTTCCGCCGGAGGTCGAGGAGACGATGCGGTACTATCAGGAAAACTAAAGTGCAAAAAAGCCGCGCGAAATTCCAAAAACGCGGCTTTGGCAGGAGAAACTGGGAAGACGGCAGGACGGGGAAAGAAAGCTATGGGCACGGAAGCAGACTATCGCCTGGTGAACGATATCATTGACCACCACGGCGAGAGAATACAGAATCTGAAACGATATTATCCGTTTTTTTATCTGCAGGCAGTAAGCCTTGCGCAGTATCACGAAGGGAAATATGCCAGTCTTGATATGGGGTATATTTCCTTAGCGTTGCTGCGCTTTTTTATTGAGGAAAATAATTTTAATGAGCGTGAAGTGACACGAAAGAAGGTGCATGAATTCCTTGCCGAATTGCTGCGGCGGGATTTTGATATGCATCTGCCCGCGCAGGAGGAAAAGGACCTGGTGACATATCTGTTTGATAAGCTGCGCAACGATGGGAAGCCCTTCCAGTTTGAGTATTTTGACCCGGCGGACAAAAAGCGCAAAGCGACACGCACTAAGCTGATTGAGAGCGGAATTTCCGGCGGCAATGTCGTTTATTCCATTACGGCGGATGCAATTGAATTTTATCTGGATACGAAGGAAATCCGCGAGGAGAGCAAAATCAATATTGAACAGCTTTTGCTGGAGAAAATGATACGCACGAAAAATTTTATGGGCGGCATTGAGGTTGTGCGCCGGATGAACAGCGAGGTCAACAAGCTGCGCCAACGAAAAAAAGAAGTTCTGATGATTCTGGGCTACAATGTTTTCGAGGGGGTGGCTGCCCTTGAGGAATTTAACCGCACGGGCGTGCGCTGGTTTCAGGAGGAGCAAAAAGCATTTACGCGGAATAAAGAGCTCACGGATGCGGCGCGGCGCAGGGCGGAGACATCCGAAGGGATGGACGGGCGCGCGTACCGGGAGATTTTTTTGCTGGATTCGGAATTACAAAAAGCCATGACGAACCATGGGCGGCTTCTTGCGGACTGCATGGAACTGCAGGTGAAGGCGGATGAAATTATCCACAAATATAAATTCAGCCGCCTGAAAAATGCTTTTGATTTCCGGGGGTTTCTTGAGAAGGCAAAAGAGCAGGAGGATGCGTCACTTCTCGGGGAACTTGTTTTGCCGCTGTTAAAACCGCATGTCCGGAAACATTTTTCCGTTTCCCAGGTGGACAATCTGCTGCTTGCGGCAATGCCGAACGAGGAAAGGCCGCAGCCTGTGCAGAAAGGGGAGGAGGAGGATTACCGGTTTGAGGACGAAATTGAGGAGGAGCGCATTGACGGCAATTATCAGGCGGTATTAAAAACGCTTCTGGATACGCTGCTTGTAAGGCCGCGGTTCGACCTTGCGGAGTTTAATACGATTCTTGAAACAAAATATTTTGACGAGATTTTTAAAAACAGCGATTATTATTCCTTCCTGGTGCAGCTTTGCCAGAAGCGCGTCTATGACCTGGCAGAAATCCGCAAAAAACAGGATACTTTTCTGGACGGCATTTTGGCGCACATGCTTGGGGAACTTCCGGAAGGCAAATACCGCGGACTGCGCTTTTCGGTGGAACTGCTTTCGGATATCGGACAGGAAGATGCGCCGCCGGGTGAGCTTACGCACGGGGAGGACGGGAGAGGGGGCGTGTTCTGCACCTCAAATATACGGTTTTGCCGTCTGTAAAGAGTGATGGGGAATGCATTGCTTCGTCGCTCGGGCGAACGTAAAACCACAAATATTTTTTAAAAGGAGAGCGTAAAACAGGACATGGAAAGCAGGAATCTGGAAAAAGCAATGGAAGTTTTCGGGGCATTGCTTATCGGCGAGGAAATCAGCCTTGGGCGGGGCAAAAATGCGGTACTTTATGAGGCATACAATCAGAATGCGCAGGTCGCGGAGATTGTTGACCGTATGCTTTCCGGTCTGAACCTGCGTCTCTATGAGTACAATTACAGCCTGTACCTGACGGCGGGCACGCAGAACAAGGTGTTTGGCTACAGCAACGACGAATTAAAACGAATGATGGGACTGCGCCTGAACCGGGAGTTATACCTGTGCTATTATATGATATATTGTATCATGCAGCATTTTTACAGCGATTCCGCGACCTATACCTTTGCGGAATATGTGCGGACGGAGGAGGTCGTGACCGCGGTCGATATGTCATTGTCGAATTTAATTGACCATCTGCAGGCTTACGCGGCGAGTGAGTTGGAGGAAAAAAGCTTCCGCGCCATTGCTGCTGCGTGGGATGAGCTTCCGGTTGTGTCAAATGAGGAAACGTCAGGGCGTGCGGGCAGGAATTCGCGCGTTGGGTATGTGAAACTGGTTTTTAATTTCCTGATATTGCAGGGGCTTTTTATGGAGGCGGGGGAGAAATATTACCCGACGGACCGTTTCCACGGTATGGTGCGCTGCTATTTCGAGCAGGAGCGCGGCAGGCTGTACTCGATTCTCTCGCGTGCAGGGCAGGGCGGTACCGGGGATGAAGTTTTTAAATGATTTGTGCAAACCGTAGCACGGGATTTTAATGTGTTCCAGCATGGAGGTTAGGGATGCCGCATATTAACAGAATCAGAGTAAACAATGTAAAATACAATTTTGGAACGCAGTCGTATGAGGATTTCTGCTTAAAGCCGTTTGGGCGCAATATGCTTTATGATTTGGCAAACGGCGGCGGAAAGAGTGTGCTTATGCTTTTGATGCTGCAGACCGTACTGCCAAACTGTTCCCTCGATGATAAGCAGCCGGTGGAAAAGCTGTTCCGCACCGGGGACGGCAGCCAGACCATCCATTCGCTAGTGGAGTGGAAGCTTGACGCGCAGGATGTCGTGAACGGTTTTTGGTATATGACAACCGGTTTTTGCGCGCGCAAGGCCCAGAATGCGGAGGAGGGCAGGTCGGAAACCGCATCCATCGACTATTTTAATTATTGCATTTTCTACCGCGATTACAATGCGAACGATATCTGCAATCTCCCGCTTGTAAAAAATAAGGAGAAAATTACATATACCGGGCTTCGCAAATATCTAAAGGAACTAGAGCGGGATAATTCCCTGATTGTCCGGCTGTTTGATAAAAAGGGGGAGTACCAGAGTTTTATTGCGGATTACGGGCTCTATGAGAGCGAATGGGAAATTATCCGGGGAATCAATAAAACCGAAGGGCATGTGCGCACATATTTCGAGACGAATTACCGGACAACGCGCAAGGTCGTGGAGGAGCTTTTGATTGAGGGGATTATACAGAAATCCTTTGCCATCCGCGGGGGAGGGGAGTCCGAGGAGACGATGTCGCGCACGCTGCTTGAGATGAAGGATAAATTGGTTGAACTCTCGAAAAGGAAGAGCGAAATCGGAAATTATGACAGGCAGATGGAACTGCTCGCGATGTTTGCGGAGCGCACGAAGGGCTTAAAGGAAATCTACGGGCGCATGGAGCTTTTGCAAAAGGAGATTTCAGGGCTGTACTGTGCGGCGGCGCGGATGGAAAAGCTTTCCGAGAATCGGCGGCAGGACGCGGAAAAGGAGCTTGCCGGGCTGCAAAGTGAGATGTGGCAGCTCCAGGAGCGCATTGATGCGGCGAATTATTTGGGGGATTGCTCGAAAACAAAGCAGTGCGAGGTGAAGAAAAAACAGCTTGGGGAAGTGGTCGGCGCGCAGGAGGAGGAATTAAAGCGCATAGAGCAGGCGTTAATGCTGCGCGAGTCGGCAAATGATTACCTTGAGTACCAGGAGGAGAAGGCAAAGAGGGATGAGCTTGCGGCGGAGATTGCGGCAATGTCATCGGAAAAAAGCACGCTGCTTGAAGAAATCTGTTTTTTGACCCACCATATGAAGAAGGAGCAAAACCGCAGGCGGGAGGAGTTAGAGCAGGAGCTTTCCGCATCAAAGACACGCTACCACGCGCTTAAGATTCGGATACAGGGTGCCGGTGAGCGCGCAAATGAGCTGTCGGGGGAGCTTGCGGGCGGGCAGCTGCGCAGGGAACAGCTGCAGGAACGGCTAGAATACCTTGATAACGCGCTGAATACGAAAAAACGCCAGGTCGGAATTTTAGTGCTTGAGGAATGCGGGCATAAAAAAGAGGAATGTGAGGCGGAGAAAGCGCGCCTTAAGGAAGAGCAGGAAGCATACGGCATAAAGCTTGCGCAGGTGGAGGCGGAGCTTGGAAAAGCCGCGCAGGGGCTTTTGGCATGCGATTTAAAGTTAGAACAGCTTGGCGGGGAGGAGACATTCGAGACCGCGTTCCTTGCCGGGTATGAGGAGAAAAAGCAGCAGGCGGACCGGTTACTTTTTGTGTATGGCGCGAAGGATTATGAAAAACTGATTGCATTGCTCCGTGAGAAGGAAGTTTCGGCGCGCATGAAGTGCGAGGAGCTTGCGGCGGCAGTAAAGAAGGGGCAGGAGCGGATAAAGAGGCTTTCCGGTACCGCATGGGGCGGATTTCTTGAGGAGCTTCCGGAGGCGGAGGAATGGAAGGAATATATCCGCGTGCGCCACGGGAAAAATGTGCAGAACGGGCGGGAATACCTCGCGGGCATAAAGGAGGGGCAAAGGGAAGAATTGTTAAAGGCATACCCTTATCTTCCATATGCGTTGGTGGTTGAGGAGGGGCTTGAGGAGCTTTGGCAGGATGAAAAACTGCACGAGGGAAAAAACAGCCTGATTTTTCCGGTAATTAAGGCGGCGGCACTGCGCAATCAGAGGGAATTGCTGCATGGGGAGGATATCCTGTTATTCTCAAAAACCTTCGGGAATTTTTTGGAGGATGGCGCGGCGGAACAGGAAATCGGCCGGCTGTCCGCGAAATTGCAGGAGGATGAGCGGCGCATCCGTATGCTTGCGGACCAGAGGCAGACATACCAGGAAGATGAGAAAAGCCTTTGGCGCTTTCTGAATTGTTACGAGGAAAAATACAGGGAGTACATGGACAGGAAGAAGGAGCGCGAACAGGCACTTTCTTACTGGGAGAACGAAAAAAAGGAGCTTGCCGCGCGGAAGAAGGAGCTTTCCTCGCAGGGGGCTTTGTGCCGGGAAAGAATTGAAAAGGCGAAAGCGCGCGCGGGGGAGCTTTGTGCGGAGATAGAGCTTTTGGCGCAGTTAAAGCAGGATTTTGACGAGGCGCAGAACCTTTCGGTGCAATTAAAGGAAACGGAACATGCGGTTGCGGCGGCGCAGGGCCAACAGGAGGAACTTGCGAAAAAGTGCAGGGAACTGGAGCGGGAGGCGGATGAGGTTTTGGAGCGGACAAGCGCCATCCGGATAAAGCTTGAGCGCCTTGATATGGTCTGGAAGGAGAAATACCAAAGATACGATGTCCCGGGCGAGTATGGAGCCTGCACGCTTTCGGGGGAGGCGCTGAAAGCGGAGCTTTCCGGGAAATGCCAGGCATATGAGCGCGAGCATTCCGAGGCGGATGATAAGAACCGGCTGATGCAGTCGTATGTTACGGCGATGAACCGCTGCCTGCGTGCAATTAACGGGCGGGGTATCCCTGTTTCCGCGCTCAAGGAGATGGAAGCCCGCAATGAGCTGTACACAACCACGGAGCAGGAGCTGGTAAAGTTTCGCGGCGAGAAAGAAAAAATTGCCAAAACCCTTGCAGAGCGGCAGCGCGAGCTTGCGCAGGTTACGGCGGAGTGGAACCGCCTGCACGGCAAAACCGGGCAGCTTGCGGCGGAGCTGACAAAGCGTTATGGGAGCGCCCCTGTGCTAAAATTAGAGGAAGAAAAAATTGGTGAATATGTCGAGAACAGCCGCGCGCGGCTTGGTACGCTGCGGCAGCAGGAAGGGCAGTTAAAGGAAAAACAGGGGGAATTGGCACGCCAGAACATGCTGTTTTGCGATATGCGCAAAGATATCGAGCGCATGGCGCACAGCGCAGGCTTCCATTGTTCCTTGCAGGAGGCGGATGACGTTAAGGAGGAAGCGGCAGAAACATTAAAGGAGCGCTTCCGGAATGCGGAGGAATCGTATGCCCGCGCGGTAGCCGAGCAGAAAAAATGTCAGGAAGACTTTGCGCGCAGTATGCAGAAAACCACGGAAACCCTTGTATTGCTCAACGCGGCATCGCTGGCGGACGAGATGCGCGAAAGCGTTGTGCTGCCGGAAAATGAGCGGGATACACAGCTGCTTGTTGGGAGGCTGTATGAGGTAAGGGATTGCCTTGCACTGGAAAAAAGCCGGATTGAAAGCGGCATTGAGGGCATCATTGGTTTGAAGGAGAATTTTGAAAACCAGTGCCTGCAGCGCTGCATCAATATCAAAGCAGAGCTTGACAGGCTTCCGGCGCTCTCGAAAATCACGCTTGGCGGGGAGGCGATTTCGATGGTTTCCTTACAGATTCCTTATGTGAAGGAGGAACTGTACCAGGGGCGGATGTCCGATTATATTGATGGGCTGGTGGAGGGCGTGGAGGAATTTAAAGAGCCGGCCGACAGGCTGCGCTATATCCGCAACGCACTTTCATTTAAAAAACTATTCGCGGTTATTGTCACGGACATGAATGCCATCCGCCTAAGCCTTTACAAGCGGGAGCGCATGAAAGAGCAGAGCCGCCACTTGCGCTACGAGGAGGCGGTCGGCAGCACCGGGCAGTCGCAGGGCATTTACATCCAGTTTTTGATTGCCATCATCAATTATATTACAAACATCAATTCCGGGCGCGGGGAGAACGCCGGGCTTGGAAAGGTTATTTTTATTGACAACCCGTTTGGCGCGGCGAAAGATATCTATATCTGGGAACCAATTTTTGAATTGCTCAAAACAAACCAGGTGCAGCTGATTGTGCCTGCGCGCGGCACGACACCGGCAATCACAGGTAGGTTTGATGTGAATTATGTCCTCGGGCAGAAGCTTGTGGACGGAAAACAGCAGACGGTTGTCGTGGATTACCACAGCAGTGTCCAGACGGAGGAACTTGAATACATCCCACTGCAGTTTGAACAGGAAAGCTTTGATTTTCTGTAAGAGAAGTAGTATAATGTGCGTAAAGGCGACACTGGCAGGACGAAACGTAAAACATAAAAATTGCAGACTGCCAGCCCACAGACTACCCAGAAAGGAAAATGGCGCGCGATGGAAGAATTCTGTCTTGAGGTAAAAGAAATTTCAAAAAGTTACCGGAGAAAAAAGGCGGTCGATAAGCTCTCCTTTACCCTCGCGCCAGGTCAGATTCTTGGCCTTATCGGAACCAATGGCGCAGGCAAATCAACCACGATTTCCATGATTGCGACGCTGATGAAACCGGACGAGGGACAGATTTTGTTCCATGGGCAGGATATCCGGAAAAATCCGCGTCTGCTGCGGGAGAAAACCGGGTATGTACCGCAGGACATTGCACTCTACGAGTCGCTTTCCGGGCTGAGCAACCTCAAATTCTGGGGGCGCGCCGGGCATCTGCACGGCGGGAAATTAAAGGAACGAATCCGTGTGGTCAGCCAGATGACAGGTTTTTCACCCGAAATGCTACAAAAACGCGTCGGGGAATATTCCGGGGGGATGAAGCGCCGGATGAATATTGCGGTTGCGCTGTTAAAAGAGCCGGAGCTTTTGATTTTGGACGAGCCGACGGCGGGCATTGACATCCAGTCGCGCAATTTAATCCTTGGCGCGGTAAAGGAATTGGCGGATAAGGGAACGGCAGTGATTTATGTCGGGCACTATATGGATGAGGTGGAAAAGTTGTGCGACAGCATCTGTGTGCTTGACGCCGGGCATATGGTGTGCAATATGCCGCTTGGGGAAGCACTGCACACGCGGAATGGGAAAATTACCCTGGAGCAGTTATATAACGGGCTTTTTGAGGGGACGGAGCAGGGGGAGAATGGCTGCCTGTGACCGGATGCGCAGAGATGCCTGAAATAAACACATTAGAATGGAAGGTTCGTATGGACAGAAGCAGTAATTCCGTAAAAATTGAAAAAATCAGGCGCGCACTTGAGACGAAAAATTACGACACCGCCCTGGCAATCGCAAAGACGGTGGACTCCGCAAGAATTAAGAGCGCCGCGGATTTGAGCGTGGTGGCGGAGGCGTATGATAAAAATGGGATTTACGATACCGCGCTTGTTTATTATGAGCAGATTTATTTAAGGAGCAAGACGAGGCGGATTCTGATTCATCTGATTAATCTTTGTTTGAAGCAGTCCATGCCGGATATGGCGGAGCTGTATCTGCGTGATTTTACAGAAATGGCACCGCGGGATTTTTACCGCTATATTTTCCGCTACCATATCGACAAGCTGCGCGGGGAAGACTTAGAGGTGCTGATTTATGATTTGGAGCAGCTGAAAGCAGAAAATTTTATGGAGGACTGGGCCTACGAACTCGCGAAGCTTTACCACAAAAGCGGGCAGTCGGAAAAATGCATTTCTGAGTGCAACGATATTATCCTCTGGTTTGGCAATGGCATGTATGTTGACCGCGCGCGGGGATTGCGCGCAATCCATTTGGGCCGTCTTGGCAGGAGCATGGGCAGCGCGGAGGCGGGGATTGCGAATGAGGTATACAGGCTGATGCAGGAGGGCAAAAGCGAGCAGGATTTGGAAAACTTCATTGAGGAGGCAACGATGCCGGAGGGCAATGTGCACTACTCGGAGGAGGAGTACAACCAGGAGCGCTTTGGAAAGCCGGTCTATGACGAGGAAGGGAAGGATGTTATCTGGAATACGCGCGAGTTTGGCGCGATTACGGATGAGATGATACAGCAGCAGAACACGATGGATCTTCTGCAGGGGATGCAGGTGGCGCAGCAGCTTCGGATGCAGCTTGGGGCAGGCCAGGAGATGGAGATTGAAAAACCGGGGGAGGATGTTTTGCCGGAGGAAGAACCCGGTGGAAAATCCGGGAAAACAGGCGGGGAGGAATGGGAGAGTTTCGCGCCCCCACAGGAGAAGGCGGAGTATTCCAAAGAAACCGCCCGGATGGAGGAAGCCAGGTTAAAAGAGGAGGAGGCAGAGCGCATCCGCCAGGCAGAAAGGCAGGCGCGCGAGCGTGAGGCGGAGCAGGAGCTTTACCGCATGATTGAGCAGAACCAAAGCGAGGAGGAACTCTCAAAAACAATCCGCAAGCTGACGGCGGGCGGGGAGCCTTCTGCCCAGGAGGATGCGGCGGGAAATAAACAGGCGACCAAAAAGCTACATTTCTGGGGAAGGGGAGCGCATAGAAAAGAATCGAAGGCTGCGGAAGTGCCGGAAACCGGACAGGAACAGGATTTGCAGGAGAATGTACCGACAGTACCGGAGGAAGTGCCAAAGGTGCAGGAGACATCAAAAGATGTTAAGCCGGAGAAATCGCCGTTAGAAGCCTTTAAGACGGGGGCGAAGATTCTGACAGCCCGGGTAGGTGCCCCAAGCTTTGGGGAGGATGCAGGAAAGGTGGAAGGACAGGAAAAAACGCAGAAACCAGTGGAAAAGACTGAACCAAAGCCACCGCAGGAGTTCGTGGAATGGGGGGAAAAGGAGGAGGACGAGGAGCCATTGCCGGAAATAGCGGAGATTGATTTTGCAGAGCAGGAAACTGTGCCGGAGGAGAATTCCGGGCAGACCGAACCGGAGCCAGAGCCAGAACCACTCTATGAATACCCGGGGGAGATTCTTGTGGACTATGCGAAGGAAGCGCCGACGCTAGATGCGCGCCTGAAAAACCAGGGCATGAAACCGGAAGAGTTTTTTGGGGGATTTCTGGTATCGGCGGATGTGCGCAGGCAGATATTCCGCTGCATGGAACAGATTTTGACGGGCAGGAGCCGCGCAATCAACATTATTCTGACCGGGGAGGAAAAGAGAGGCAAAACAACGCTCGCGAAAGCAATTGCAAAGTGCACACAGGTATTAGGCGGTATGCAGTCCGCGCGCGTGGCGCTCATCCGCGGCGATAAGCTGAACCGTATCAATCTTGAGGCGAAGAAGGAGCAGCTGCGGGGCTCCACGGTGCTGGTTGAGAAGGCATCGTTAATGACCACAAAGAAGGTGGAGGAGCTTTTGGACTTAAACGGGGAGCTTGCGGGTGAGATAGCGGTGATTCTTGAGGACGAGCGCAGCCATATGAATATGTTTTTGCGCAAAAACGAAGAGCTGGTCCGCGTGTACAACAACCGCATTGATTTGCCGGAGCGGGATTCGGCGGACTTGTTCTTGCAGGCGTTGTCAATGCTTTACCGGAACGAATACACAATGACGGAATCGGTGGCGGCGGAATTTTTGGGCGCGGTCAGGGATTGCATTCAGGAAAATCCGCAAAATGCTTACGATGCGGTGTGTGAATATACGGAAGGCGTACTGAAAAGGGCGGAAAAGCGCATGGCACAGATGCTTCGCGGGTTCGCGCTGGATGGGAAATACAAACAGGAGGAGCTGACAATGCTGCGCGCGGAGGATTTGTAAGGGGATTTTTCAGTGAAAAAATAAGAGAAAAGTTTTCTGTTTCAAGTACGGTAATGATTCTGTATTGATAACAGAACAATATAAAATGAATGGTTACCACAAAAGCCAGACGCATAGAATAGAACCGATAACACGCAGACTAAAAATGCGGTTATCGGCTCTTTCTATTTAAAAGGTATGGCAACCATTTAGGAGGTAACGCCATACTTTGGCGGACGACAGGTGCACGAATACTGTTACGTCTCTCCGTCAAAGCCCTGGTTGCCCGGTTTACCATCGGCAGCCCATCTATGCCATTTAGTATCGCATGTAGCAGTACACCAATCCCATTCAATCTTGTCTGAGTCGTATGTCAGACGCGGAAGCGAACCTGCATCTCATTTTTAAGCTTCTGTCCACCCTTTGACTCCACATTTTTCGTAATTGTGAGGATGTAGGATTCGTTCTTGGCATAAGGTTCCAGCGGTTCGATTTCAATGTAATTTCCGACCGGGTCATACCGGATGGAAGTTTTTAGCGGTTTTTCAGCTGCATCCGTAACATAAAGGTTCATATTGTTCACCGTCTCCGGATTCAGCGGAGCGGTAAAGGACACACGCCATAAAAATTTACCGGTGCGGAATTTCAGATCCTCGCGGATGATGTTCTGCTCATTTCCGGTTACGGCTTCAATTTCAACATATCTTGCCATTTCTCATCACATGCCTTTCTGATAAAGTGTTACTGCAATTATACCATGTTCTTAGAAAAAAAGGTAGTATATTTTAAAAAAGTGCTGGCTTTTGAAAAGGAATCGTGCTATAATGACGCCCGAGTTTGTTCTGCGGATTTTTTTGGTGGGACGGATAAGATTTTGCTGCCCTGTATGGAAGCTACAAAGGCACATACAGAACCCAAAATGAGAAAGAACCGAAAATAAGAGGGGAGGACAGGATGGAAAAAGAGCTCTGGAAGCCGGGCAACATGCTATATCCATTGCCGGTCGTGATGGTAAGCTGCGCCGAGGACGGGAAAAAGAATATTATTACTGTGGCATGGACAGGAACGGTCTGCACAAATCCGCCGATGCTCTCGATTTCCGTGCGCCCGGAACGCTTTTCTTACGGCATGATTGCGCGGACAGGCGAATTTGTGGTAAACCTGACGACAGAGAAGCTGGTGCGTGCCTGTGACTATTGTGGGGTAAAATCCGGCAGGGATGTGGATAAATTTCAGGAGACGGGGCTTTCGCCCTGTCCCTCTGCGTATGTTGGGGCACCGCTGATTGGCGAATCGCCGGTCAATATTGAATGCAGGGTGAAGGACATCGTAAAACTTGGTTCCCATGACATGTTTCTTGCCGAGGTTCTGGGTGTACATGTGGACAGGGCATACCAGGATGAGAAGGGGAAATTTGATATCAACCGCGCGGGGCTGGTCGTCTATTCCCACGGGGAATATTACGGGCTTGGCAATTTGCTTGGAAGCTTCGGGTATTCGGTGAAAAAACCAGGCAGGCACGCGGGAGGACAGCAGCACAAAAAAACGGCGGGACAAAGCAGGCCCACCGCTTGGAGGCAGAAAAAATATGGGCGGAAATAATATTATATTGATTGGAATGCCGGGCGCAGGCAAGAGCACCGTCGGTGTTGTCCTGGCAAAAATACTGGGCTACCGTTTTTTGGATTCGGACCTTTTGATACAGGAGCGGGAAGGACGGCTTTTGTGCGATATCATGGAACAGGAAGGGCTTGCGGGCTTTCTGCGGATTGAGGAGGAAGTAAACGCTGCGATACAGGCGCAAAATACCGTGATTGCAACCGGGGGAAGCGCAGTTTATGGCGCGCGCGCGATGGAGCATCTAAAGACCATCGGAACGGTAATCTACCTGCGCCATTCCCTGGAAGAAATTACCGGTCGCATCGGGGATTTTGCCAAACGGGGGATTGCCATGAAGGACGGGCAGAATCTTGCCGGCCTTTACCGTGAGCGCTGCCCGCTGTATGAAAAATATGCTGACATAACTATGGATGCGGAGGGGATTGCCATAGAAAATTTAGCCAAAATGGTGATAAATCATATTAAATAGGGAATTATGCGATGAAATCCAAAGTTTTTTGTTTACAAATGGCGGCTTTGTGTTATAATGAAAGATACGGGGTGTTTGAAACGTGTGGAAATATATCCGGACAGAACAACACCGGAGGGGAAGATTTCTTTATTTTGCCGGAAAATGGGTGGCATTTTCCGTGATAGTGCTTGTGGGGGCACATGGGGAATAAGGCAGGATTTCGTTGCCGTGAATATAGAATGGAGACTGACATGGACCAATATATTATAAAAGGCGGGAAGGCACTCGCTGGCGAGGTTTGGATTAGTGGCGCAAAAAACGCGGCGCTCGGGATTTTGGCTGCCGCAGTGATGGCGGATGAGACTGTGACGATAGAAAACCTTCCGGATATCCGGGACATTGAGATACTTTTGCAGGCGATAGCTTCCATCGGGGCGGTTGTAGAGCGGATTGACCGACATTCGGTCCGCATCAACGGCGGAACCGTAAACACGATTATCGTGGCGAATGACTATATCCGCAAGATTCGCGGTTCCTACTATCTGCTTGGGGCGTTGCTTGGCAAATACAAGAGTGCACATGTCCTGCTTCCGGGAGGCTGCGATATCGGAAGCCGCCCGATTGACCAGCACATTAAAGGCTTTGAGGCGCTTGGCGCGGCGGTGCGCATCCAACATGGTATGATTGAGGCGGAGGCCGTGGATTTGGTCGGCAACCATATATATCTTGATATGGCGAGTGTGGGCGCGACAATCAATATCATGATGGCGGCGGTGATGGCGGAAGGCCAGACGATTATCGAAAACTCCGCAAAGGAACCGCATGTCGTTGATGTGGCGAATTTCTTAAACAGCATGGGGGCAAATATCAAGGGCGCCGGCACGGACGTCATCCGTATCGTCGGGGTACCAAAGCTCCATGGCAGTACATATTCTATTATCCCGGATCAGATTGAGACGGGGACTTTTATGCTCGCGGCGGCGGCGACAAAGGGCGATGTGACAGTGCGCAATGTGATTCCGCGCCATATGGAGGCGCTCACGGCAAAGCTTGTGGAACTTGGGGCGGAGGTGGAGGAATACGATGACGCAATCCGTGTTGTTGCGACAAAGCGGCTTGGGCATACACAGATTAAGACTTTGCCGTACCCGGGCTTTCCGACCGATTTACAGCCGCAGATGACAGCACTTCTGGCCGTTTGTGACGGCACAAGCATCATCACGGAGGGGATATACGAGAACCGTTTTAAATATGTGGACGAATTGGCACGCATGGGCACGAACATCAAGGTTGAGGGGAACAATGCGATTGTGAACGGGGTCTTCGACTTAACCGGGGCGAGCGTGTGTGCGCCGGATTTGCGCGCAGGCGCAGCGCTTGTGATTGCAGGGCTTGTGGCGGAGGGCTACACGACTGTGGAACAGATTCGCTATGTGGAGCGTGGCTATGAGTCTTTTGAAAAGAAGATGCGCGACCTTGGCGCGGATATGGAGAAGGTTGATTCTGAGGATATGAAGGCGATTCAGAAGTTTAAACTGAAGGTTGGGTAAGATAGGAAATATCATCAGGCATTGCTTTTGCCCATACCAAATGACAGGGAATCTTTGCCGCCCAACTGTTTCATCCGCTTCCCGCCCATATATTTTCCGATGGCAATGAATACAATCATAGGGAGGATGGCTGTCAAAAAGAAACTGAACAGCGGCGACATGGTTTTTTCGGTGATTTTACTTCTTTCATTGTGTATTTTTTCTCCTTTAAACACTTGCATTGCGCCAAAATCCATATCACGGAACAGGTGGAAATTCAATAGACCTTTTAAGAAACCTTTGGATGAGGGAACAAAAACTTGAAAAAGACAGATTTCGTTGATGCAGGATATGTTTGGTGAAACGGCAGAGCAGAAAGGGAATTGTAAGGTTGTAAAACTGGGAAATAAATAGTTTTGTATGATGGAACAGGGTGCACAATATCCCAGGGAAAAGCTTTTTAGTTTTCCCTGGGATATTGTTGTTTTTGGGAAATTGTTATACTTGTTTTTATGTCGCCATCAACCAGTCTATAACGTTGATAACCTGTATCCCCTCATAATTTCCTGTCGTAAGGCGGTTCAGTGTCAAAACAATTTTTTCATAATTATCCCTGATTTCCCGCAACGGACGCATTTTACGTTGGAGGGTTTCTTTAACGGTCATGTCGGCAGTTACTTGGAAATAAATTAGTATGCTGTTTTTTTGCGCCACAAAGTCCACTTCGGTATCTGCGTATTTTCCGGCTGTAACCTGATAACCGCGGCGGCGCGGGTCAAAAAATACAATATTTTCGATTGAAAATTCCAAATCATAGTGCTTTTGGGGCAGTATATGATTTCGCAGTCCCAATCGCCATATGCCATTTCCGGTTAGTCTTTAAAAGCTGCTTGTCCGCAATATCAAATCGTTCCACCGGATAAAAAATAAAGGAATTCTGCAGAGCTTCCCTCCTCTACAGAATCGCCTCAATATAAAGGTTATGCTCCCTCGAAAGGTCAACAAACTCCTTCCCAATCTGAATAACCGGGCGGGAAAGGCTTGTCGGGTTCATCATAACAATCACGCCCTCCGACTTGTCATTTAAACGTACATTGTTGTGCAGATAGGTCTGGTTGACATGCTCCAGAAATGTCATGACGGTACGTGTGTCGTATTTCGCAAGGCCTTCGGACTCAAAAATGCTGATGACCTCAAAAGGGCAGAGCGGTCCGCGGTAGACCCTTGCTGCTGTCATTGCCTCATAGACGTCGGCAACCATGACGATTTTCGCAAAGCGGTCAATCTGGTCTGCTTTGATGCCCATCGGGTAGCCGCTGCCGTCGCAGCGCTCATGGTGCATAATCGCAGTCATCTGGACGTGGATGTTCGCTTTCTGGGCGCGCAGGATATTGTATCCGCGCAGAGGGTGCGTCATCATGATATCATATTCCGGGTCGGTCAGTTTCTCTGGCTTTTTGATAACCTCCGGCGGCATTGTGAGCTTGCCAATGTCGTGGAGAAGGCCGCAGAGCGTCAGCGTATCCAAATCGCGCCTCGTAAAACGCAACCAACGCCCGAGGACATTGGAAATCATCGCGACATTGACGGAGTGAAGATAGGTTTCGTCATCAAAATCCCGCATACTGTGCAGCATGTCGAAAACATGCATGCCGTTGCGCGCATACATAAGAATGGAACTGACATCGGCGACTAAGGCATCCTCATCAATTGGGGCATCCTTGTTGACAATCGCCGAAATCTGGTTGTGGAAACGGTCAGCCGAACGCTCTACGGCGGAGGAGAACGCTTTAAACTCGCGCGTTTTCTTGACCTTTTCGGAATACATTTCCTGTTTTGGCGTCCACGGTGTAGGGGTCGGAGCTGAAGGTTTTGCTGCTTCATCTTTTATGGAAACCGTAATCTGGTGGATGGAGTAGAATTTCAGCCTTGTAATGACTTTATTGGAAACCGTAGTTCCGGCAGGAATAATGAGCTGATTCGCTGTCGTGTAAACATCCTCCTCAATTACCATGCCTGGCACAGCCTGATTTGTCAAAATCCTGAACTTTTTCATAATGGTATTCTCCAATCCTATAAAAAATAAATTGTGTTGCGAAAGCAACCGTCTACCTTTTATTATAGGAAAAAAGCCTCGAAAAGTCAATTCTTTTCAGAAAATCAGGCAACACAATATTACTCATTATGAAATGTCATAATATTGCGCTTGTGCCTTCTGAAGCCTGCAATACAGCCCCTGTGGCATGTCCGGAACCGCAGCCTTATTATTGATTGCAATTTACGGAATCTCTTGAACACCGGAGAGGAATCATGGTAAAATTACAGTATGGAAATATTCGGATTTGGAGGAGGGGCTATGGTTACAAGGGAATGGTTGGATGAAACGGCGATGAAGCTATATGATTTCTGCGCGTATCCTGCGGTACGGCACCGGATTTTGCAGTTTACCGGAGAGGAGGATACGCCGCGCTTTGCAGCGCTGCATAAGGAATTTCTGTGCAGCGACGTGGTGGAACAGCTTTACAATACGCAGGACATGCAGGGCGGGTGGGGGCAGTTCCGCTCAAAAGATTACAGTGTAAAGGCGGTTTTCCCAACGTCGCAGGTTGCAATCAGGCGCTGTTTGTATCTGGGGCTGACGTATGATGACCGGGATATTCTGATGTTGGCGAATGAATATCTCGGAGGGCTTCTTGACGGGAGCATCCTGGCAAAATGTTTTGAGAAAAACGAGCGTGCCAACCCATGGCAGACCGCGGAGATATGTGAGTGCATGGAGGCAATCCGCCCATACAACCCGCTCTGTGACGAAACGCTGGCACAATGGAATTATATCGCGGGGCGCGCCTATGCGGACGGGGAGTATTCCTACGAGCGCGAATGCGCGGCACAGCATGAGGTTTTCCTGACGCATGAGGCGCGCTTGGTGCCAATGCAGTGCGGGCTTTTGCTGAAACGCCGGGACGTGTTAGGGGAAGAGACGGAGGATGCGATGCTGCGCCATCTTGGGGAGCAGGCTTATCACAACGGGTATTTCTGGGCGGAATGCCCGGAGCATCTCCCGGAAGAGTTTGTTGGGCGCAAGACGAGGCGGTGGTTCCATTCATTCAATTTTATCAACCAGTTCCACGGCTCGGCAAGGTATCTCTCCCATGTGGCAGAATGGCTGATGGACAACCAGAATGCACAAGGATTGTGGGATTATGGTCCGCAGGTGAAAGACCCGTGGGGATATTTTGGGAATTTTTCCACAAACCGCAAGTATGCGCACAACCGGGTGGTGGACTGTACGATGGAAATTTTAAGCTTTTTGTACCGCTACCTGGAAAATAACACAGGGGTGTAAAGGGCAGGGCGGAAGCTGTAAAATTAACAGAAAGTGTTTTTGGGGATATGGGAGGGGGATTTCTTAAAGACGGACAATGGAAGATGATTGGATATGTCATAGTTATAGCAGGATATATCATTGATGGGAATTCGGGTTTTCTGTTATAATCATTGGTAAGAATTCCGTTGCCGGAAATTTTGCCTGGTGCAGTCTTGCAGGCGGGCATACGGCATGTACGGAAAGTGTGGATTCCTGCTGATGCAAATGCCGCTTTGTGCGGCGGAAAGAGAGGGGAACATGGCGACATTCCATATTGAATTTTTTTCGGAGAGTTTGCTGCGTCCGGTATCGTTTTTGGTGCTTTTGCCGAACGATGTGCGCATCCCGGCACAGGAGCTTGCAAAAAATCCGCATTACAGAAGGGAACCCAAAACGCTGTTTTTGCTCCACGGCTACACGAATGCTTCGGGGGAATGGTATTACGGCAGTTCCATCCGTTTTCTTGCGGAGAAATATCATCTGGCGGTGGTTTTCCCGAACGGAGAAAACGGCTTTTATTTAAACGGGGAGGCAACCGGGCACAGGTACTGTGATTTTGTCGGCAGGGAGCTGGTGGAATATATGCGAAAAACCTTCGGTCTCGCAAAAAGTGCGCAGGATACCTTTATTGGCGGGCTTTCGATGGGCGGGTTTGGCGCGCTGCACACAGCGTTTGCGTTCCCGGAAAATTTCGGGAAGGTGGCGGCAATGTCGTCCGCGCTGATTGTCCATGGAATCGCAGGCATGAAGCCGGGGCAGGACAATGGCGTGGCAAATTACGAATATTACCGTAGTTGTTTTGGCGACCTTGACCGGGTTGAGGAAAGCGACGCAAACCCGGAAACGCTTTTGTTGCGTTTAAAGGGCGAGAAGAAAAAGATTCCGGGGATTTTTATGGTGTGCGGTACGCAGGATTTCCTGTTGGAAAATAACCGTGCGTTCCACCGTTTTCTTTTGCAGGAGGAAATCCCGGTGTTTTATGAGGAAAGCCCGGGAAGCCACAACATGCAGTTTTGGGATGCGAAACTGGAGCCGGCGATTTGTTGGATGTTGGAGGATTAAGTAAGGAGATGGGAATATGGAAAAGAAATATTATCTGCTTTGTTATACGAGGGAGCCGCTGGAGGATTCTATTTACTCGGAAAAATTAGCGTACAGTATGCACCTTGCGCTCAGCGGGGACGGGGAGCATTTTACCGCGCTCAACCATAATTCCGGGATTTTGTACGCGAAGGCGGTTTCCCGCCCGGATGGAACGCTGCATGCGAAAAGTCTGGCAGAACCAAAGCTTTTTATGAGGGCGGATGGCACGTTTGGCGTGACGGCAAAAAGGATTGAAGTGGATGGGAGCATGGATGAGGAACTGCGGGAACAGGTGCTTGCGTTTTGCAGCAAGGATTTGATTCACTACCAGGAGCTTGGCGCGTGGGGCGCAGGGGAAGCGGCAGAAGCATTGCTTCACGAAATGGGGACGGCAATGCGCAGGGCAATGGTGCTGCTTCATGACATGGGGGAATCCGTGGATGGACGTGCGCAGCGACTTTTCATTGGCCAGTTTACGCAGGAAGAGCGCGACGCAATCCGTGCCCAGCTGCCAGGAGCAGTTCCAGGCAATATGATTGAGATTTCCGGGGAAGCTGCAGAGCGCCTGAAATGCCGTTTCCTCACACCGGACAATACCGCGAACGAGGTGCCGGAAACCGTGGAGGCGCACAGCCGGAAAGAGCTTGATGCGGTGCGTGCCACCGCGCGCTACAGCGACGGCTCGTCGCTGCAAAAAAGGGTGGACTGGTATGCGGATGCGGTGGAGTGGGATAAACCGGGCGAATACGAGGTGTACGGGAAGGTGCATCAGGAGCATTTTCCGTTTCCGATTGCGTGGGACCGCGCCGACCCATGCATCGGGCGTTGGAACGGGAAATATTATTTTATCGCGACGAATGACGCGGACGGGAACAATTCCCTGTACATACGTGAGGCAGATTCGATTCCGGCATTGGTGACGGCACAGGAAGTAAAGATTCTGGATTCGCAGATGTACCCGCATTTGAAGGGGCTTTTGTGGGCTCCGGAATTCCATATCATAAAGGACAGGCTCTATATTTTCCATGCGGGAACGCCAGGACCATTCGAGAAGGAGCAGAGCCATGTGATGGCATTAAAGCCGGGCGGAAACCCGATGCGCGCGCAGGACTGGGAAATGCCCGTGCGCGTAGAAAAGCAGGACGCAAGCATGCTCTACGGCGAGCAGGGCATCACGCTTGACATGACGGAATTCGAGGCGGCGGGTGTGCATTATGTGTGTTGGTCGCAGCGGCAATTTTTCCCAGTTGACCAGGGCGCATGGCTTTTTCTTGCAAAGCTTAATCCGGAAAAACCGTGGCAGCTTGCATCGCAGCCCGTACTTTTGTCACAGCCGGAGTATGGCTGGGCGAACAACCATACATTCGTGGAGGAAGGTCCATTTGTAATCAAGAAGGACGGGATGGTTTATATGACCTTCTCCGGTGCTGCGGTAGATTCAACTTATGTGACGGGTCTGCTTACTGCAAAGGAAGGCGATGATTTGCTGAACCCGGATAACTGGATAAAGGAAAATTGCCCGCTTCTTTCATCAAGGAGTGTGCCGTCGGATGTCAGCGAAAAAGGCTGCACGGCGGCAGAGTCAAAATGGGGGGAATTCGGACCGGGACACAATTCCTTTGTGGAGGATGAGGACGGGGTAATGTGGTTTGTCTACCATGCAAGGCGCGGCGTGAACGGTGAGCGCTCGAGCGGCCTGCGGCGGCTGCATTTTAACCGCGAGGGTTTCCCGGTGCTTGATATGACGCAGGAGCGCGATTTGAACCCGGAGCTTACCTGGGTGAAGACGAAGGTCATTGTGCAGGGATAGAGGGCAACATGGCAGAAAAGGCCGGAATGGATTTGGAAGGGAACGTGTAAGTAAGGAGGAGCTTATTTATGAAAATCAGGAAATTATGTTTTACACTCGCTGCTGTGGCGCTGCTTGCAGGCTGCGGCGGTGAGGGCGGGAAGGAGGACGCGACACCGACGGCGGCAGAACCGGATGGAAATGATGCAAATTCGGGGCAGAAAAATGATGACACGGAAAAGAACCAGGTAACACCGGAGCTGACCCCGGAGCCGACACAGACACCGACCCCGACGCCGGAACCGACAGCTGTTCCGAGGGCAGAGAATTTCCTTGAACTTTACAAGGATGATTTTTATATGGGGATTGCGTTAAATCCGGGCGATTTTAGTAATTGGGCAAAAATCGGGGATACGATAACGGCAAATTTCAACAGCTTTACCTGTGAGAATGAGATGAAGCCGGATGCGCTGCTGCGCCAGAAGGAGAGCCAGGACGGTCTGGCGGATGGAAGTACCTACACCGAACCGGCTGTCGATTTTTCGCGCTGCAACGCGGCGGTGCTCTACGCACTGGAAAATGATATTAAAATCCGTTTCCACACACTTGTCTGGCATGCGCAGACACCGCGTTGGTTTTTTACCGAGGACTATACGAACGATGGGGAATATGTCAGCCGCGAGGTTATGCTTGCGCGCATGGAGAGCTACATCCGTCAGGTTCTGACCTATTTTGATACGGAATACCCAGGCTTGATTTATGCGGTGGACGTGGTGAACGAGGCGTTTAACGGACCGGTTTCGGACGAGAACCCGCACGGTGTTGTGGAGGAAACGGACGGGCATGAAAATTACTGGTTTGAGGTTGTCGGCACGGATTATGTTTATTATGCGTTTTATTATGCAAGACAGTATGCAGCAGATGGTATGAAGCTGTTTTACAATGATTACAACACAGTAACGAAGACAAAACGGATTATTGACGGGCTGCAGCAAATTCAGGATGAGGGGCTGATTGACGGAATCGGTATGCAGTCCCATGTCGGCATCAGCGATGTGATGGATATGACGCTGCTTCCGACAGTGCGCACGTTCTGCCGCGCGGGTTACGAGGTGCAGATTACGGAGTTTGACCTTGGCATCGGGCAGGAGGCGACGGAGGAGAACCTGGAAAAGCAGGCGCGTAAGCTCAAATGCCTGATGATTGGTCTGCAGAAAATTGTCGAGCAGGGGATGCCGTTTACCTCGATGACCTTCTGGGGATACACGGACCGCCCGGCGAGCGGCGGTTGGAGAGCCGGGGAGCATGCGCTTTTGTTCGACGAGCAGGGCAACCCGAAACGCGCGTTTTACGGTGTGCTGCAGGATGAATCGGTGCTGGCGGTGGATTATTGAAAAGGGTGTGGTTATGACTTGTCCGAATCCGGCGGAGCAGTAAAGGAATATTTTTAGCGAAGAGGCTGTTGTAAGATGGTATGATTCTGCAATGTATTGATATGTCGTTTTATCGATATACCTTAATTGCAGGAACAGACATTTTGCGATAGCCTCAAAATTATCTTGACAGTGCTCGCAGAGTATGTTACACTTTAATTGTTCTATATAGAACTGTTCGAACAAGATATGAGGTATTGCAAAAATGGAAACAAAGGGCGGATTTTACATTACGCAAATCAAACAGCTGCAGGAGCGGATTTTTGAGCGGCTTTTACTTGCAGCGGGCTTGGAATTAAGCGGCGGGCAGGGGAGAATTTTGTTTGTCCTGTGGAAGAAAGATTACCTGACAGTCGGCGAAATCAGCAAGGAGACGTCCCTTGCAAAAAATACGGTCTCTGCCGTTGTGGATGGCATGGTGCGCAAAGGGATTGTGGAGCGCACGATAAATCCCAACAACCGCCGGGAAACCATCATATCCCTCACGGAGCATTCAAGGGGGATGCAGCAGAAGTATGAAGAGGTATCCCAGCAGATGAACGAGCTGTTTTACCGAGGGTTTTCCGGTCAGGAGCGTGAGGCTTTTGAAGGGTATCTTGCCCGGATTCGCAAGACGCTGACCGAGGAGGAAGGACGTATGCGGAACTAAAAAACAGCAGCCGCCCGGACAGAACCCCAGTGAAATTTTTTGTAGCGAAGCGGAAAAAAATTCCACTGCCGTGAAAAGGGACTGGGAGGGCGGGTGCGGAACTTAATATGGAGGTAAAAACTTATGAGAACAAAATCGGAATTATATGATTTCATCCGGCAGCAGGAGGTTCTTTATGTAGCTTCCATTGACGGGGAGGGTTATCCGAACATCAAAGCGATGTATGTGCCGCGCAGAATTGAGGGCAACAGCCTTTACTTAAGCACCAATACTTCGTCCATGCGGGCAAAGCAATATACGGAAAACCCAAAGGCGAGCGTTTACATCATACAGGGCGGCGAGGGCATCATGCTAGTTGGCACGATGGAGGTTTTGCAGGATTTGGAGTCAAAGGAATCCATCTGGCGCGAGGAGGATGTCCAATATTACAAGGAGGGTGTGACAGACCCGGATTATTGCGTGTTTCGGTTTACGGCGGAAAAAGGCAGGCGGTATTATGCCGGGGAGTCCGAGGATTTCACAGTGGAAGAGTTGGGATAGGAAAATAAATGCAGGCTTCCGAATTTTGACCAAAGCGCCGGCATATTGACGATGCCGGAGATTTTGAACAAACAGGAGGGAATTCATATGCCATATCTTAAAACAGGCAATCTATCCACCTACTACGAGGAATTTGGCACAGGGGAACCTGTGCTTTTCCTCCATAGCGGCTACAGCCGCGGGATTCTGGCGTTTTGCGGGCAGATACAGCCGTTTTACTCATCGGGATGGCACGGCTATTACCCGGATTTCCGTGGACATGGGCGCACGTACTGCGATGACCTGACGTGGGATTCCGCGCGCATTGCAGAGGATATGATTGCGTTTCTGGACAGCTTGAACATTCCGAAAGCGAACCTGGTTGGATACAGTACGGGCGGAGGAGTCGCGTATTATATGGCGGCAAGACATCCGGAGCGGGTGCAAAGCCTGATTGCCATCGGAAACGGCGGCGTGGTGGATGCCTCCGGCGCACAGGACTATGAACCGGAAGCGCTGCTCGCACATGGTGAAACGGACTTTATCGAGAATGTAAAGACACTGCACGCCGATGCCCACCGGGGAAACTGGGAAGAATATCTGCTCCAGGAAGTGCGGGATTGGCGGGAACATCCATCCTTGACACAGGGGGACTGGGCGCGGATTACGATGCCAATGCTTCTGATTGCGGGGGAAGAGGATGGTTTTGCAACGACGGAAAGGCTTGAAAAAATCAGGGAAAATTGTCCGCAAGCGGAAATATGGATTGTGGAAGGCTGTGGGCATCGTCCGCATTTTCCACACGAGAGAGTGAAAGATGTTAATGAGCGGATGCTGCAGTTTCTGGAAAAGAACGGGCGAAAGGGAGGATGAGCAAGTCATGTTCCATGGGAGATGATGTCACTTGAGTTTCCGTAAACTGCAATCCAAAAATAAATATAACTTCCCGAAGTACCAGTCTGCCGATTTTTCAGAATCCAGGAATGCCATAGAAAATGGCTCTTGACGAATTCAATAATTGATGATATGATATAGACACAGAGGGAAACCAGAGACGGTTTCACCCCAATATGGTTTTTACTGCATCAACATGCAGCAGCCGTCATTATTGCGAGTAATGGCGGCTATTTTTTTTCATCCTTGTGAAAGATTGTGTAGCATAATCCCACAAGGGCGACGATGAGTATACTAAATTGGATTAAATCCGCATATGTAACCATCGGCAATCCCTCCTTCCTTTACGTCCAGAGGGAAAGACTCCCTCCGGCAAAAGAGGGTGAAGACCGCCTCGTCTTGGTTTCCCTGCATTCATTGTATTTCCTCTGTCGTTTTTTGTCAACCGGAATTTTGCTTTGCGTTTTCCCGGTTTTTCAACAGGCTCTAATTTCTGACCGGCTGTCCAGAAACCTGCAGCGGTAAACCCACCTGTTTTTCAAATTACTTTTATGAAGTGGCTTTGCTCGCAAAAACTTATGGTCAAAGCTACTATATTACACCACATGTTATCTGTCGAATAGTGTGCTGAAATATTATGCCGCATATATGGTCAGACGAAACAGTGATGTGGAACAATTACAGATGGATAAAATGGATGCGGCTCTTTTGAGTTCGCATCTTTTTTTCCGTGATAAAAATTCCCATATCGAGTAATCTGTAGATAAGGAAACACGGATAAAATCCGATATGGAAAATGCTTTTATCAGCGTTTTTCTGGCAGAAAGATAAGGAGGAATCAGCCATGGAATTTTCAGAATTTGAGCGGGCATTGCAGAAAAATTTTACAGAAATCACAAAGAATGCGGCACATTTATTTGAGGTGGAGGTGGATAAGGAAGAATTCTGGAACCTCTACCTGGAAAGTTTTCCGGCGGGGACAAATGAGATTTACCGGGAGTGCAGGGAGTATGACTGCCATTGCTGCAGGCATTTTATCAAAACCATCGGAAACTGCGTTACAATACAGAACAATCAGATACATACGATATGGGATTTAAAACTTGGCGATACAAAATTCCAACCGGTGGCGGACGCACTGTCATCTTATCTTAAGTCTAAGACCGTGACGGATGTATATGTAAGCCGTGAAAAAACAGTCGGCACGAACCAGAATTACAGGCGCTTGGCAGACGGAAAAGTGGAAACGTTTGAGCATTTTTACCTCAACCTTCCAGATAAGTTTGTTGCTGAAAAGGCGTATTTGGTCAGCGGGATAAAGGGGGGATTCCGGGATACGAAAAACGTATTTGTGCGCTCACTTCAGGAAATCACGCAGGAAAGCATCCAGACAGTTTTGGAGCTGGTTGCGCAGAATTCCCTTTACAAAGGAGAGGAATGGAAAGGAGCCCTGAAGCAGTTTTTAGAATATAAGAAAGCATGGAGGAAATTGAAAACCGACAGGGAAAAAGAGATTTTCGCATGGGAAAAATCTGCCTTAGCGGGGGCAGCGGTCGGGAGAATCCGAAACCACAGCATGGGAACATTGCTGCTCAATCTCAGCGAGGGCATGGATTTGGATACAGCGGTCAAAAAATATGAGCAGATTGTTGCCCCGGCGAACTATAAGCGCCCGAAAGCAATCTTTACAAAAAAGATGCTGGAGGACGCAAAGAAGAAAATTGGGGAATTGGGATATATGCCGTCCTTAGAGCGCCGCTTTGCCACGCTGGACGATATTTCCATCAACAATATTCTTTTTTCCAACCGGGATGCAAAAAAGCGCATAGTGGATGCAGGCGATGTTTTTGCCGCCATGGAGCAGGAGCTTTCCGTTGATTTGAAAAAGTTTTCAAAAGTGGAGGAAGTTCCGGTAGAAAATTTCATTAAAAATGTGCTGCCATCTGCAAGGGAAGTAGAAATTTTTCTGGAAAACAGGCATTATGCCAATATGGTATCGCTGATTGCCCCAAAAAATGCGGATGCACCGAGCATGTTCAAATGGGAAAACGGCTTTTCGTGGGCGTATTCGGGAAATGTCACAGACAGCGATATCAAGCAGAATGTGAAATCGGCAGGCGGTGCGGTGGACGGTGTTCTGCGCTTTTCCATCCAGTGGAACGATATGGGAGACTGGGACCGGAATGACTTGGATGCCCACTGCAAGGAACCGAGTGGCGAGGAAATTATGTTTAATCACAGGATAAGTCGGACAAAGGGCACACTCGATGTGGATATCATCAATCCGGTGCACGGCCAACCTGCGGTGGAAAACATTACCTGGGCAAGCAAGGATACGATGAATAAAGGGAAATATTTATTTTTTGTCCACCAATACACCAACCGTGGCGGCAGGAACGGATTTCGGGCAGAGCTTGAATTTGATGGGAATATCTATCAATTTGACTATGCAAAAGAAGTCCGCCAAAATGAGGATGTGGCAGTTGCGGAAGTGATGTTTGACGGCCAGAATTTCACGATGAAGGGGCTTTTGCCGTCCAATGTTTCCGTAAAGGAAATCTGGGGCATCAAAACGAACCAGTTCATACCAGTGTCTGTTGTGATGTATTCCCCGAATTATTGGGATGAACTGTCCGGAACCGGGCACCGGCATTATTTCTTTATGTTAAAAGGCTGCTGCAATGACGAGATGCCGAACGGGATGTTCAACGAGTATTTGCGGGAAGAATTGATGGAGCACAAGCGGGTTTTTGAAGCACTCGGTTCCAGAATGCATGTGGAAGATTCGGACGACCAATTATCCGGCGTAGGGTTTTCTGCTACAAGGAGAAATGATGTGCTTGTGAAAGTGAAGGGCGCAAGCGAAAGGGTAATCCGGGTGAAGTTCTGATTCCTGGTGGAAAGGGCAGGAGGACGGCTTTTTGGAATGTATTTTATTTTATGAAATGGAGGGAATATTATGGATAAAGAAGAAATGTTTATCCAGGCGAGCAGGCAGAAAATCCGTTTTCCGTACAAAGGGACGGCATCGGTTGAGGATTTATGGGATTTGCCGGTTACAGAGCTTGATAAAATTTTCAAGCAGCTGAATGCGGAGGCAAAGAAGATGCAGGAAGAAAGCCTCTTGGAAACCAAATCTGATGAGGATAAGAAATTGGCGGTGCAGATTGGGATTGTCAAGTACATCGTATCGGTCAAACTTGAGGAGAAGAAAGCGGCGGAAATGGAGAGGGAACGCAAAAAACAGAAGCAGAAAATTATGTCCATTCTCGCAAGCAAGCAGGATGAGGCGCTGAAGGATAAGTCGATTGAGGAGCTTGAGAAGATGTTGGGGGAGTTGGAGTAAAAAGAAATTCTTTTCCGATTTTCTGTTTTTCTTGTTACACAAAATATGGTAAAATGACTGCAAGGCATTATACCCGCGCTAATACCGTCGCCGTCCGGTATTTTATGCCTGTCCGGGCGGCGCGGAAAAGAGGTCGCTATGAATTCCTGCGAATTGGTTGCCTATGTTTCCTCGCTTGCCTGCATGATTTCAAAATGCAGCAGCAGGGAGGAGATGGAGGTTCTGTCGGCGGTGCTCATTCAGCTTGGAGAGACGCTGCACTTGATGTTGGTGCATGAAGAGGGCTGTACCAGAAGAAAATGTCCGGGGGAGTGCGGGGAAATGCCGGAAGAATGCTGAAAGAAAGATAGAATGGGAAAAAGCGGGGGAGGCGCGATGATATGGCAGTGCTCACAAAGGAACTTATCTACGAAATCCTTTCCGTAGTGGAGGAAATACCAAAGGGCTATGTTGCTTCCTACGGACAGGTTGCAAAGTTGATTGGAAGGGATAAAAATGCAAGGCTTGTGGGGAAGGTTTTAAGTATGTCCGAGTATTATGGTGATTATCCCTGCCACCGCGTGGTGAACCATGCAGGCAGAATGGCTCCGCATTTTTACGGGCAAAAGGATTTGCTGCTTGCGGAAGGTGTGTGTTTTATCGATGATAGGGTGGACATGAAAAAATGCCGTTGGGTTGTTTGATTCCATGGGAAGGGAATTTTATATGGAATAAAAACCCAAACGGCGTTTTTATTTTACAACAGGGGCAAAGAACATAGACACGGGAGGAAAAATAGGGTAAGATGGACTTGTCAGGAATGAAAATTATGCAAGGAAAATTGCGGAGGACAGGAGGTTTGGGATGAGAAAATCAGGGAGGGCAACGGCAGGCATTTTATTGGCAGTATCATTGGTTTTTGCTTCGTGTTCGGGCGGAAAACAGAATGATTCCGGCCAGACCGTGGATGGAAGCGGGGACACGGGGGAAGGGCAGCAGGGAACGGACGCTGCGGATGGTACGGGGGAGAGCAAAGGCGGGGAAACCAAAAAAGACGCAGAAAATACCAAAACCCCGGAAAACGGAGGAAACCTGGCGGAAGACGGGAGCAAAGATACGGACGATACGGCATTGGATGAAGAAGAATTAAAACAGAAGGAGCAACAGGCAGCAGTGTTGGAGAAAATCGGACGGAAGGAAGACTTCCATATTGACATGTTCGGGGACAATGTTTACATATTCTCCCCGGCGGATGATGCAGAACAGGTGCAGCAGGTTTTGAACCGCCTCTGGGATGCGCAGGAGAAAAATCAGTTCGGAAAAGAGCGGTACGCGGTCTATTTCCTGCCGGGGAAATATGATGAGAGCATTGAGGTAAAGGTCGGATATTACATGCAGGTTTCCGGGCTTGGTTATCTGCCGGATGACGTGCAGATTAAGGCGTTAAACTGCGATGCGCGGTGGCTCGGCGGGGATGACAACCACAACGCGACCTGCAATTTCTGGCGCGGTGTGGAAAATCTGCGGGTGAATTCCACAGTAATGTGGGCGGTTTCGCAGGCCACTTTCATGCGCAGGATGCACATTACGGGCTTGCTTTATCTGCATGACAACAATGGCTGGGCGAGCGGGGGATTTCTCTCGGATTCCCTGATTGGCGGGATGGTGGATTCCGGCAGCCAGCAGCAATGGCTTTCGCGCAACTGCAACTGGAATGGTTGGAGAGGTTCGAACTGGAATATCGTATTTGCCGGAATTGAGAAGGGGAAAACCCCGGCAGCGACCTGGCCTGTGAAACAATATACAAATGTGGAGACGGTGGAGGAAATGCAGGAGAAGCCGTTTTTGGTCTATGACGAAGAACAGGGCTTTGGTGTGTTTGTTCCGGCGCTCCGGCGGGATGCGGTCGGGAATTCGTGGCAGGATGCCGCGGAAAATGGTACGCTTTTAGAAGGAGATTTCCTGCCGCTCTCAGAGTTTTATGTTGCGCGGGCAGATAAGGATAATGCGCAGACGTTGAACGCGGCGCTAAAAGAAGGAAAGCATTTATTCTTTACACCGGGTATTTATGAGCTTGAGGAGGAGCTTTGCATAGACCGTGCAGGCAGCATCGTGTTGGGGGCGGGTCTGGCAACGCTGCGCCCGACAAAAGGAAATCTGTGTATGCGCGTAAATGAGACGCAGGGAACCATAGTTGCAGGGCTGCTCTTTGATGCAGGGACAGAGAAATCCCCGTTGCTGCTTTGCGTTGGGGATGGGCAAGAGCAAGGTACCCCGGCGGTGGAAGGTGGTTTGGAGGAAAATCAGGCGGCGGAACCGGGTTCTATTTCCTTGCCGCCAACGCTCCTCGCCGATTTGTTTTTCCGTGTCGGCGGGGCATTGAAGGTGCCAACAAGCGTGGAGACATGTGCCGAAATCAACAGCAGCCATGTCATCGGCGATAATTTCTGGGTATGGCGCGCTGACCACGGTGACCAGGTTGCCTGGTCAGTGAATACGGCGGAAAACGGGCTGGTTGTCAACGGGGATGATGTCACCATTTACGCATTGATGGTGGAGCATTTCAGGCAGTACCAGACCATTTGGCGCGGAAACAATGGGAAGGTTATTATGTACCAGAGCGAAATCCCGTATGATGTGCCGGAACAGTCCGTATTTATGAGCCATGACGGAACAGTGCCAGGCTATGCATCCTACAAAGTGGAGGATACGGTGGAGAGCCACGAGGCATGGGGCATCGGCATTTATTCCTACAACCGGGATGCTGAGATTGAGATATTTTCCGCGATGGAAGTCCCGGAAAAACCGGATATCAAAATCCACCATGTCATTGCCGTCATGATTACCGGAAATCCTGGCATCACCCATGTGTTAAACGAGCTTGGCGGACCGATGAATACAGGAGGGGCGCGGGATATCGTGATTGAAGCAGAGTGGGCGGAGTAACCCCGGTACGGGAAATAAACATGCATAGAATCCGTAAAATCCAATATACTCAATAGAAAGAGTTCTGGAGAAAATTACAGTTATGGAAGAAATGAGCAATTCACTGATGTGCAGCTGTGAGCTTTCGGGTATCAAGCCAGTTATGGTAGAACTGCCCTACCCGCCGGTTCGGGTCAAAAATGAGAATCTGACCTATGCCAACCTGCTCAGCATTGATTATTGCGGCGCAGTGTCCGAGCTGACGGCGATTGCGCAGTATATCAACCATGAAAACTGCCTTGCCGCGTCGCAGTGTCCGATGGCAAAGGCACTGCTTGGAATGGCAATCTCGGAGATGATGCATTTGCAGAAGCTGAGCGAGCTGATTGTGCTGTTGGGCGGGAAGGTGGATTATACTGCGAAATTGCGCAATGGTGACTGGAGAATGTGGACACCGGAATATGTACATATTTCCAGCCTGACAAAGCAGATGTTGCAGGATGATTTGGACGCGGAGCAGGCGACAATCGAACAGTACCGGGTACATATCGGTATGATTGCGGATGATTATATCAATGATATATTGGAGAGGATTGTCAAGGATGAGGAGTACCATGTGATGATGCTGCAGTTTCTGATGAATGAAGTGTGAACGCGAAAGAACCGGGAAGACCTGCCGCAAGTTCCACGCGGATAAATTGGTGCAAACGAGAACAGGATTTTTTGGGTACAGCCATCTATAATGATTGCATACAAGGAGGAACAAACGGGTGTCAATACAATTTATACAGCAGGCGATATGCTATATGGAGGAGCATATTTATGAAGAAATAAACTATACAGATGTTGCAAAGAGCATAAATATGTCGAACTATAATTTTCACCGGACATTTAGTTTTATTGTGGGGATGACCGCCAATGAGTACATCAGGAACCGGCGGCTTACACTGGCGGCGTTAGAGCTTCAGCAGACGGATGTATCAGTGATTGATGCCGCGTATAAATATGGATATGAATCTCCGGAAAGCTTTTCGAAGGCTTTCTCGCGCTTCCATGGCTCAACGCCGAAGCAGGCAAAGAAAAAGGGCGCGAAGATTCATCTGTTTAATCCGCTTGTAATAAAAATAACATTGGAAGGTGGCAGCATTATGGATTACCGAATGGAACACAGGGGGAAACAGAAGTTTATCGCATTGGTAAGACCTTTTCCGAATGAAATCAGCAACGATGACAATGACCATAGTATTCCTGATTTCTGGGCGGAATGTTATGAGAAAGGGCTTGTTGAACCGATGAAATTGCTCCGGCCGCAGGGCAGAAGGGATTTGTATGGTTTATGCAGCCCGACGAAGGAAAGCGAAACGCATTTCGATTATGGGATTGGTGTAATCATGGATGAGGATACGGACACCGAGAAATTAGAGGAATTGTTGGGGAAGGGCTACTCCGTATGGGAGGCGGAGCCCGCGGACTACGCGGTGTTTCAATGCATTGGTTCGGACGGGGAATGCATTAGCGAAACGTGGAGCAAGTTTTTTAAAGAGTTTGTTCCGCAGACAGGCTATATGCAAACCGATGACACAGACTATGAGATATATTTTGAGAACGGTGAGAGCGGTGTTTTCTGCGAGTTGTGGGTTCCGGTAAAGAAGTGTTAAGTAAAGCGCAACTTTTCACCGTTTGTGTTGCCTGTGGCGAAATCAGGGAAGCCGAAGTGCCGGAAATAAAAACCGTGTTTTTGCACTTCGGCTTTCCTGGTTCCCGGCAAACCGCAATCCATTGCAAAACAGAAGGTCTGCAGCAGCACTTCATGAAAAAAGGTCAGGGTTACGCAAAAAGCGTACAACCCTGACTTTTAAAATACTCGATTTTTTCTTCCAGCTGTGCAAGGGGGATGCCAAGCTGTCTGGCGAGGCATCCCCTGCAAAGGAAGGAATCCTTTGCTCCCCGGTTTACAAATTTCTTATACGCGCCAATGTCGTTTTGGGCGAGTTCCCTCCCGCATTGCACACAGCCGCTCATTTCCTGTCCACGACCTTTGCGCGGAACACGGCGCAGCCGAACGGCTCAAGCTCCCACATGAGGCTGGCATTTGCGGTGTTTGCTTCCTTTCCTGTCCAGATATCGGATAATTTCAGTGTTTTCCCGGTGCTGTGCGGCAGTCCCAGTTCATCTAAATTAAAGCGCACAGTGGCTTTTTCTTCGCCCATGTTGAACAGACCGATGGCAATGTCGCCGCCTGCAAGATTTTTTGCGTAGGCAGTCACGCTCTCCTGCCAGATTCCTTTGATTGGGTAAGGCTGGCGGCAGGCCGGGTCCTGGTTGATGGCAATTAGTTCCCGGTTCAGTAGGGTGGCCTTTGTTTCCGGCGACATTTCGCGGATATCGCAGCCAATCATCAGCGGGGAACCAAGGAATGCCCAGATGGAAAAATGCGTGCGGTACTGGGTATCGGTGCAGCCAGACAGACCGACATTGCCCTTGCCATGCATACCAACAATCAGCATGTCCATGTCGTTAAAGCAGCCGACTCCATTATAAGGCAGCAGGTCTGCCTGGCGCTTTGTCAAATCTTTGACGGAATCCCATTTGTCGAAAATATCTCCCGTGGAGCGCCACATCGAGGCAGCGGAGGTTTTAATCCATTTGTGCGTCTCGTCCGCGCCCCAGGAGCAGGCGGAAAATAAAATGTCGCGCCCGCAGTTTTCCAGCGCAAGCCCCATGCGGCGGTAGAGGATTTCCCCCGGAATAATCGGGCTGTGGTAGCAGTAATCGTATTTCAGGAAATCAACGCCCCATTCCGCAAAGGTTGCGGCGTCGATAAATTCGTGTTCAAAACTGCCCGGATATCCGGCGCAGGTTAAATTGCCCGCACAGGAATACATGCCGAATTTCAGCCCTTTGCTATGTACGTAATCCGCCACGGCTTTCATTCCGTTCGGGAATTTTGCAGGGTCTGCGACCAGACGGTCATTTTCATCGCGCTCACGAAGCGACCAGCAGTCGTCAATCACAAGATATTCATAGCCCGCTTCGTACAGCCCGCTCTCCACCATGCAGTCCGCAGTCTGTTTGATGAGCTCCTCGTTGATATCCGCCCCAAAGGTGTTCCATGAATTCCAACCCATTGGCGGTGTTAATTTTACCATATGTAAGTACCTGTCCTTTCGGGAAAATGGTGGTTTTTGGATACGCTTCTATTATATTAGAGATGGGGGAGGAAGTCAATCAGGGAAAGGGGTTTTTAGTGAAACGTTCTTGGTCACACGGTAAATGCATGAATGTTTATCTTCAAACAAATCCATACACGGTCATCAGTACCTGTCCATTTTCGGGAGGTTCACAAAGTTGTAAAGGGATGCAGTTCATTTTGCACTGGATACTCCTGCTCACTTTATCTTTAAAATCCATGTGGTAAGCCTATTTGTAGCGCAATGCCACATTCATGATGTTATAGGTCTGCTCGTCATAAATGACATTCCTATTCTTTTTAGCACGGGTAACAAAACGCTTCCCGTCCATTTCATGAAATCCATTTGATTTTTTGCTGACAGTAACATATAATACAAGCAGGGAAATCCCGACTTCCCTATTTTGTTTTAAAAAGATGTTTGTTTGAGGAGAAAAAATAATATGATACTAGAAAACAAATTGGGAATTTCTGATTCGGCAGAACTTGCCCGTGCAGAAGAAAAAATTAGTAAAATGAAAGCACTTGAATTATTTGAAACCAATTTACTGGATACTTTTGAAGTCGGAACTTTTAAGGGACTTGCAAAAATTCATCAATATCTTTTTGGTGAGATTTATGATTTTGCGGGGAAAATGAGGACGGTAAATATTGCAAAGGGTGCGTTCCGCTTTGCGCCTGTTATGTATCTGGAAGCTGCCCTGAAAAATATCGAAAAAATGCCACAGTCAACCTTTGATGAAATTGTTGAAAAATATGTTGAAATGAATATAGCGCACCCTTTCCGGGAGGGGAATGGCCGCAGTACAAGGATATGGCTTGATGCTATTTTCAAAAAAGAATTGAGAATGGTAGTGGATTGGAGCATGGTAGACAAGGAAGATTATTTGCTTGCGATGGAAAGAAGCCCGGTGAAAGATGTTGAAATTAAGGTCTTGCTGAAAGCTGCCCTTACGGACAAAATCAATGACCGTGAAGTTTATATGAAGGGTATTGATGCAAGCTATTATTATGAGGGGTATAATGTTTTCAAGACTGAAAATCTTAAATCTGGGAAATGATTTTTGGGGTTTTGAAAGTAAAAGAAGTCCGCGAAGTGTTTGGCGTGATGAGTGGAGGACGTATGGAAGACTTTTCTCAATATAATCAGAATTTCAGCCATGAATTAACGGGCGAAAATGATTGGATGGATGTGCATCTCAATACATTGTTTCTTGAATTACAAGACATATATACAGCAACCTATATTTTCAGGACAGTAGACAGCGCATGGGATAAGAAGGTTCAAGAAAAGGAAGTTCCGGGCCATTCGGCGGTTAGAACTATTCTTTATGAGGCTCTCGTATATAGGGTAATCCTTGGGCTTAGCAAGATTTTTGCAAACCAAAAAGAGTATTCGCTGAGCAAGGCGACCAATCAAATTGAACAAATTTATAAGAATAACAGCGAAGTCAAAAACATCATAGATGAGATTCTCCAAAAGTTTGATTGCAGCCCAATGATTCCTAAAATACGTATATTTCGGGACAAGTTTTTTGCGCATTTAGATAAGGAGAGCGTTATATCATATTTTAGAATTGATCCTGCAGCGGCAATGAAAGATATGGACTGTGATGAAATAGAGGAATGGTTGTTATTGATTGGAAAATTGTATAAGTCATGCTTTGGGGTAGAACTGACACGCAATTCTCAAATGCCTTCAAAAGACGATATTGTTTATACATTCTTTTGAAAATGATTGAGGTGTTCTCTATATCCAGAAATAAAAAATTTCTGCAATCCACTTGACAACCGCACGCCCTATATGTTATTGTATATCATAGTTCATTTAAATGACACTGGATTATATTTTTTTAGCCCATGGAAGGAGGCGATTTGTATGACAAACTTATATTTATCGGATGTTGTACCAATCGCTTTGGCATGTGCTTTGTGAGCGTTTATCAGCATCCGCTATCGGGTGCTTTCTTTTTTGTACACGGAAGGCGGGGTAGTTCGCCGTTTGGCCAGCTCGTGTTCCGGACAATTGGGCAGGAATCATTTCCTGACGTTTTAAGATGCACCCGAAGGGGTGTATTTTTTGTGTGCAGGGCGCGAATGTGCACGGATGCGTGTATACGAATAGAATGCACAAAAATGCAATATGCATAAATACCGTATGCGCGGTACCAACTCCAAATATAAGTTTGGCTGGGATTTTAAATTTTGAATCGGAACCTTAAGTACCAGAAAAATAAAAAACTTATCAAGGAGTAGGATGAATGAAAAGACTGAGTAATCTTTTGAGGGCAATGGATGAAAACACTTCCACCTATACGGAAATGTATAACGGAAGAATGCTTGTGGTTTTGCCCACCGGCGGGGATGCCGCGCGCTTTTTGGACTATAATCCGACGTACTACCACGGGGAGATTGGTCTTGTGATTACTGGCACACACAAGCAGGCGCAGGATAAGCCAACGCTTACCTGGCAGATTCCGGCAGAAATGCTTGGCATAGAGGATTTCACACCCGCCGCCGCGGATTATTGCCTGCGCGCGTTTGGGAAATATGTGGAGGAATTGAACGGGGAGCTTTACAACCGTTCGCGCACCGATAAGGAAAACGGAAAATACTATCTGGATGCGCCGAACGGAACGGTTCTTGTGCGGAATACCGCGTTTTTTATGACCTGTACCTGCAAGGATTATGTGAACGGCGGCGGGATAACGGTCTATGTGTCGGAGGAGGAAAAGATGCGCCCTCCCCGGGTTTGCCTGTGCCTGCGCATGCAGGTGCAGCTTCCGGCAAAACGGCTGAAAAAGGCAATCCACATGCTCTGCACGGATTTGCCACAGGCAATCGACCGCTTTGTCGCGGATTTTGACCGGGAAGGGCTTGAGAGAAGCATCCAGTTGGAAAAGCAGCAGGAGGGAATCCGTGCCTGGTTAAGGCAGAGCGATTATTGTGCATTTATTGCAAATGACAGCATTCTGCCGCGCGCGAAGGGAAGTGATTTACCGATGGAAGATGCCGTGCCTTTTTCCTCCACGCCGGAGGATGAAATTGAAGTGTGCGGCGTGCGCGGCATGGGAATAAGACGCGGCGTGACCGTGATTACGGGTGGCGGCTATTCGGGCAAATCGACCTTGCTTGACGCGATATCGGCAGGCATTTACAACCATGTACCCGGTGATGGCAGGGAACTTTGCATCACGGACGAAACCGCAGTGACGATTTCAGCGGAGGAGGCAAGGAGTGTAAAACGGGTCAATATTTCCCCGTTTATCAAGTGGCTGCCGGGCGGCGATGCGCATGTGTTTTCGACCGAGCGTGCTTCGGGTTCGACCTCGCAGGCGGCAAATATTATGGAAGCGGTGGAGAACGGCGCACAGCTTTTGCTGATGGATGAGGACAGGAGCGCGACGAATTTTATGATTCGCGACCGGCTGATGAAGGCGCTGATTCAAAAGGAGCCGATTACCCCGTTTACTGACCGGGTGGGCGAGCTGTACCGTACACAAGGGGTATCAACAATATTGGTCATTGGCGGAAGCGGGGAATATTTATCGGTTGCCGACAAGGTTTATGAGATGGATGAATTTATAATCCGCGATGTGACGGGGCGCGCGAAGGAATTGTGCCGGATGGTTGGGATTGCGCCTGCCACGGGAATCCAGGAGGAAGGAAGAGGATATTTTGGTGATATCTGCCAGGAACTTCCGGAAAATGCTGATTGGAGCCAGAACCGTGTGCTGGACTGCACGAATTTTACTCCGTATCCGGAAGGAAGCGGGAGAGAGCGCCTGGAAGTGTCCGACATGGGATTTATCCTGATTGGGGATGAACGGATTGATATCCGGGGGCTGCATGATATTGTGTCGATGCACCAGCTTGACGCACTGGGGTATATGCTGCGGTTTTTGGAGAATTGTATGGGTGGGAAATTTGCAGTTGGCAAGGCGGCTGCGGATGATGTTTCTAAGAAGGAGTCTGCCGGGGAGGTTGCCGGAAGTTCGGCGGGAAAAGATTTCGGAGATAAGGATGCCGTCTCAGAAGATTCTGCTGACAGGACTTTGGCGAACGGAAATGTTGCTTCTGGAAAAACTGCCAGGAATGAAAAAACTGCTTTGGACACGCAGATTAACAAGTTGTACAAAAAAATCGAAACTGAGGGGTTGGACTGCGTATTTTCCTCAAATTTTACCACGACAGGGCGTTTCCTTGATTTGCCGCGCAAATGCGAATTAAAGGCGGTGATTAACCGGATGAGGAAAATTGCATTTCTCCCACGGGAGGGAAAACAGGAGGGATGATTGCGATGGAACAAAATAATTATTTTGTGGAGGGCTTACAGGGTGCTGGAAAAACAACCTTTGTGCGGCTGCTCTCGGAGCGGCTGCACGGTTATAAGGTTTTTCAGGAAGGGGATTTTTCACCGGTCGAACTGGCATGGTGCGCCTATGTTACGGAAGAACAATACCAAAAGATATTGACGGATTATTCGGCCATAGACGAGGAAATAAAGCAAAAAACTGTCACGGAGGGGGAGCGCAAAATCATCTGTTACACGCAGATTTTAACGGATATTCCTAATTTTCACAAAAATCTTGAAAAATTCGAGATATATAACGGAAATCTGGACAGAGCAGCTTTTGAGAATATAGTTCTGGAACGTTTCCGGAAATGGAACGGGCAGGGGCAGATTTTTGAATGCTCCATATTCCAGAATATTATTGAAAACCAGATGTTGTATCTTGGGATGACGGAAGAAGAAATTCTTGATTTTTACCGGAGGTTAAAAAGTATTCTTGCAGGAAAGCTGCATAAAATTATTTATTTGGATGTGGAGGATATTCCGGGAGGAATTGACACAATCCGCAAAGAGCGCTGTGACGAGAAAGGAAATGAATTGTGGTTTCCGCTGATGCTCCGGTATCTGGAGGAATCCCCTTTCGGCAAGGAACATGCATGGACAGGGATGAACGGGCTGCTGCGGCACCTTGAAAGGAGAAAGGCTTTGGAACACCGGATTATGACGGAGATTTTCGGGGAGAATACGGTTGTTGTAAAGGCAAAAAATTATGTGATGGAGGATGTTTTGGCGCAGCTTTCATTTTATAACCAGGGAATGTAAACGGAAATTTTGGGGAGAAGCAATATGTTTCAGGGAGAGGAAGTCGAAAGGATACCGGAACCGGCTTTGAAGGTATTTGTAGGTTTATAGCATATAGTTTCCGTGAATTTTATCAGAAATGGCTTGATAGCCTTTCGGATGTGGAACAGTTTCGAAAAGAACTGGAAAGATGGAGTAGACATAAGTAACTTTCAAACAAATGGTGGCAACATTTTTCTTTAAAAGGAAGAAAAAAATATTTTCAAATTTCGTATTGACTCTACCGCGGCGTAACGGTTTATGATGAAATCACAAGTATCCGGACACTTGCAAAATTAAAAAAACGCATATACGGAACATGCGGAACTTAAAATAGGAGAAGAAAATGAAAACTGTCAAAGACATGTCAGAGATTGCCGGAGTCAGTATAAGGACACTGCGGTATTATGATGAAATCGGTCTGTTAAAGCCGACGGAATTAACGGAAGCAGGCTATCGGCTCTATGACAGCAAGGCGTTGGAAAAGCTGCAGGAAATTATGTTCTTTCGGGAATTGGAAATTCCGTTGGTTGATATCAAGAAAATCATGGATGAGCCAAATTACGATAAAGAACAGGTGTTATTAACTCAAAAATCATTGTTGGAACAGAAGCGGAATCGGTTAAACGGGATTATTGAGTTGATAACGGATGTAATGAAAGGAGTCAATACAATGAGTTTTGAGGCGTTTAGCAGGGAAGATGTACAGAAAATTATCGACCATACATTGGAATGTATGTCAAAGGAAAGCCTTGAGGAACAGGTGAAAAAATACGGGGGCATGGAAAAGTACAGGGAGCATTTAACGGCAGGTTTTACAAATGAGCAGGCAATTGCCGATTTATTGAAGTGGTATGGCAGCAAGGAAAAGATAATGGAAGCAATTATGCAGTCTGCCGGGAATACCGAGGAAATATATCAGCAACAAGACAAAAACACAAAGATATACCGTTCGTTTATGATTGCAAAAGAAACCGATAATGCAGATATGGCGCGTACCGCGGTGGCAATGCTTGCACAAAGCTACAAAGAAATGTTCAAGCTTGATAATGCAAGGAATATTTTACTTGATTTGGCAAAAGAATATCTGGACAATGCGCAGCTTGCAAAAGCAAATGATGGGCAGTTTGGGGAAGGATGTTCTGAGTATGTCGCGCATGCCATCCAATCGTATTATGGAGTGTAGGGTATTTGTCAAAGTGAAAGGGTAAAGAATCAGCAGAAACGGAAAGAGTAAAGAATCAGCAGAAGCAGAAACGGTAAAGAATCGGCAAAAACGGAAAGGATAAAAGTCATTCGAATGAAAGACAAAGAATAATCCAAAAAGGGCGGAGGTTCGAGAGAATCCCTGCCCTTTTATGGATAAAAACTAATTTATACCTAATAATATTATATTTATAGAAAATATTTTATGAGCTTGCACTGTTGTAATGCCGGACTCCGTTTTTCCAAAGGACGGCGGTCAGGAAGCTGAATCCTGCCAGGATAAGGATTCCATAGCACGCAAGCCGCCCATTCATTTCACCAATCAGGCTCTGTACCGGAAGGGTTGCCATAATTCCATAAGGCAGGAAGCCATAAAATATCACTTTATAAATGCCGTAGAACGCAATTCCCGGAAGCTTCATACACAAGTCAATGCCTGCCTCCTCCAGCTGTGTAAGCCTTGCATCCGTCACAAAAAAGAAGGAAAGTGCACGGATGATGACCTCCATGTCGTAGTATAGGACTGCCATGGCAAGCAGCCAGAAGACGCAGGAGGCAATTTGTACCGCACCTGCGTTAAGCTTTGCCGTGACGGCACCGTAGACAATAATACCGATGCTCATCAGGACGAGCGGGAGGGAGCCAGGGTTTATCTGCTCAAAGGTCAGGCGCAGCAGAGGGCTGACCGGTTTGGTCAGATACAAATCCATATCTCCGTTTTTGATTTTGTACGGAATGGAATTCAGCCCGAAAAAGCAGATTACCATGCTGAGCGCGTTCAAAAGGGAGAAGGAGCCGATGTAAATAATCATTTCTCCGCGGTTCTACCCGCCGACCGTATCAACAAAAGCTTAGGTGGAACATCATGATTTTCTGGAAGCGGAGCCGGAGTAATTCCTTTATTACTTTGAGATTTTTATTGTGTTGTTTTAACATTTTGGATTCCTTTCCTTTTGTTTTTTTGAAAGTTGCTATATTTGTTCATTCCGCTTTTCCAATGCAGAATGACAAAACAAATTGCAGCCTGGGCAGGGGTGGTTCATTGCATTCGTGGGACAAGTGAGCACTCCTGAACACATCTTAAATTACCTGTATCTTTTTTATGTCAGATTCCTATCCCATCCGCTCGACCACTACGCCGATTTCAAATCGTTTGGGTAATAGCCGAAAACGGAGAGTTTGCCCGAAGTCGGTGCAATAATCCCGGTAAACATTTTGGTCAGGGTGGTTTTCCCTGCGCCGTTTGGCTCAATCAGACCAATAAATTCTCCCACCGCAACACTTAAATCGAGGGAGTTTACCGCCTCCTTTTGGGTGTATTCCCGCCTCCACAGACTTTTCAGGCTGCCGCGCAGCCCCTCTGGCTTGATGAAACGGCGGTAAGTTTTTGTCAGGTTTTTTGCTTCAATGATATTCATAGGAATCCTTTCCGCAGGGCATGTGCTATCCACATTGCCCTGCTGCAAATTTTTTGGTTTTGCGTAGATGATATATGGCGCAAAATGGTAAGTGGGTGCCTGCCTTATCAGGGCGCAAAAAAAGCATAGCCATAGCTATGCTTGTGTTGATACACAGGTTGTTGCCAAACTGTAAAAAAACAGAAGGCAAGGGCAGAAAACCGTAACAAAGACAAAGGTGACAAAAACAGTTCTGTCAGGATATAAAAAAGCCCAGGCGGATACAAAAAACTGTTCCGCAAAGAGCCTTCCCGAAGTGTATCATATATGGATTTCCAAGCACTTGTAAGGCAGACACACCGGTCAGATATTACCGGTGTCAGCGCAGACTCCACCCTTGATAATCGGCAATCCTTGTTTCCGTCCAAAAACAATGTCTTGGATTGTGGGAATGCTTCAGAGCCGCGCTATCGCTATTTTGTTAGCCGATAACCTCAACTCTTACAATGCTTGACATAAATTTTTCTCCTTTTTGATGATTTACGTTCTATGAATTATTTTTGGCGGTTACACCATAGCTGTATTATAGTGGGTGATATTGTAGTCTGTCAAGAAAAATTTTGATTGATTTTCTGTGCAGAATATAAGGATGTAGTTTTTGTTCTTTGAAACCAGGGAAAATTGATTCTCACAGTTTTTGTGATTTTTAAATTAAATAGGAATTTGAAAATTTCTGGATATATTCTTTTGGAGTTGATAGCTTCGGATATAATTATGAAAAAAACTTCCCGATTCGTTCATAAAACAGATGAATATATTCCACAAACGACATGGAACTTTCTGTCGAAAAATGATATGATATGCACAATAAGTAAAAATTTGGCTAAAGTTTATTTGGAAATAAAAAACTTTTGCCAAAGGTTAATTATTTTGTGGTGTATATTTCACAGGGAGGTGGTATGATGTATTTTCGGCCAAAGCAGTTTGGGATAGTACTGAAAAATGCACGGATGGATAAAAAACTGACACAGGCAGAACTGGCGGAGATTCTGGATATTTCGCTGCCTTATTTAAAGGATTTGGAGCGCTTTCGGAACAATCCAAGTTTTGAAGTGTTTGAAAAGGTAATACGCTTTTTTAACCTGTCGGCAGATTTGGTGATTTATCCGGATAGAAATCTGGCTGATAGTACATATTTACAGATTGAACGTCTGTTAGCCCGCTGCAACAAAGCGCAGCTTCAGGTTGTACTGGCGACGACGGAAGCATTGCTGGCAGCGGATGGGAAGGCATCGGGGCAGATTCCGTGCGTGGAGGATGCGGACCAGGTAGCGTGTAAGTCCTGATTTTTAGGCTGATGTAAAATAGAGGAGTTGTGATGTTCCAACAGATTATGAAGTTGCACGTCAGCTTTGCCTATGTTGACCAATTGCAGGGTCTGCCTCAAAAACTGGGGGAGTATGGCATTGGGGCAGGAGAAGATTGTGCTGGTGGTGGACCATGGGATGGGGAAAAGCGAGGGGATGAGGACGATTTGGTTGGGGGAGGGGGGATGAGCTTGGGGTAGTATTTTTATGCAAGGTCTGCTATAGGTTTTGGATTGCCATAGCAGACCCTGGTTGTGAATGCTTTTTGCTTCGGGTTTATGATTTGTCGGAAACTTTTATGCTTACATCATGCCGTTGATGATAATCGAAGCATTGTTTTTTCCGCCGCGCCAGTCGCTTCCGGTTTTTGCGATAGTAATGGTATAGCGGTTATCGCCATAGTATATCAACCGGTAGTGTTTTCCGTCTTCCGTGATTGTAAAACCAATGCCTTGCAGTTGCTGCCTGACTGAACTGGAGATTGTTTTGCAGTCCTGTAAAATGTTTTTAATTTTCTTTTTTCGTTGGGTGCTGATACGTTGGTAGTTGTTATTTTGCAAGACATCCCGCAGTACATCTGCCCGCCTGCTTCTGTTCGCGGTATTTTTTAGTTTTTCCTCCAGGATATCCAGAATTATCTCGCGGATTTCGCCCTGATAAAATTCTTCCTCATTGCCAAAATAAAGAAGGGGAATGCTGTCTGTTGAATTCAGTTTTGCGCGTAGGCCCTGATTTTCGTATGTAAGTGTCTCGTTTGTTCTTGTTAATTCCTCGATTTGCTGTTGGAGTTTTTTCATATCTTCATCCACGGATTCTATCAGGGCATCGGATTCATTTTTTGCATGTTCAATAGCTAGCCGTTCTTCTTTTTGGGTAATTAATTTGTCCCGCAACAGTGCATTGTTGACTCCCTGCCAGGTATATAGTGTATCTATCATTTTGGAATTGCAATATTGGATAACGTTTCCGATTACTTTTTTCATTAGAATAGTATTTCCGCCATCATATGCCCGGTAGAAATATCTTTTATGCTCCGCTGCTTGATTGGGATAGTAAATACCGATTGCTCCGTGGTATTCATTCTGCTGGTTGCATGCAGTTTTTAACCTGGAATTAAGCCATCCATCTTTTTGGACGAGGACATGGGCTATCCCTTTTAGGTGGCGGGAAATCAGCTTGATGTTGACCGGGAATTCGTCATAATATGTTTTGGAAATATAAATAACGGGTAATTGGTATTTGCTATTGCCGTTGATAATATTTGCGAGCAGTCCTATATTGTTTTCGTCAATAAGGATGGGAGTGCGCAATATGGGCAAATCACCATCGGTTTTAAGATAGTCTTTTTCAATCAACAGGGTTATGAAATGCGGTGTTGAAAAAGTCGGATTCGAGGTAAGGGCAGTTTCCATATAGTTACGGTCAAGTCGAATTGCCATTTTCATTTCGTTAAAATTCATGACATAATCGGTATCCCAGACGATACCATCGGATGTTGTTTTTTCGTAGCGGATTGCGATAATATTTTGATTGCGGTATTCCTCGATTGCAAGCCAGAGCTTGTCATTGCCGTACCGGATATTCCGTTCGCCATTCCAATGAATTCCCGGGATAATATTTTCTTTATGAGGACTGCCCTGATTCCAGTCGATTACCAGTTGTATGAAATCGTCTTTTGTCATTGAGTCATTGATTGCCAACATGGTTGAGAATAATAACATTTAAACTCCCTCCTTCGTTTTGACCGTTGAAGATATTGCAGATAGCATATTGTTATTTTGCATCGTTTTGCAATAAGTTTCCTTGTAATTAATAAAAATTATATCGTCTTTTCGCCGGATTTTCAATAACTATCAGGGGAGTGTTAGGGGATTTTTGGTAACAGATAAATGAAATACATTATTAGATGCAGTTGGACGAACTGTGATTTCCGGAATTTACATATTTGTGGAAATAGTTGGGCATCATTCTTGGAATACTGAAATATAGCCGCATCATTTTAAGTAAAATGGAATTTATTTTGAAAAATACTTGTTATACTCCCTAAACAACAAATTCCTTCGTTTGTTGTTCTGACTTTTATATAGATTGTGAAACTTATCAACGATTGACACATTACAAAACCCCTTATTTACAAAGAATTCATACTTCCCTTGCGAAAAAGGATATTCTTCAACTTCCCATTTCGCGTCCTTGTTATTTTTAATGATAACCTCTCCCCAATAAACAGACATAATGTTTTCAAATTCTTTTTGCAATAATACTAATTTATCGAATGCATTTTTCTCGTACAAATCAAAATACCATTTTTCTAAATGTTTTAGGCTTTCAATTGTATAGTCAGGAAAAAACGCAGAGTCTTGTGAACGGATAGCCTTTAGCCTGTTTAATAAATTATCTTTGTATGAAATAAAGTAATTCTCTGCTTCCGATATATCACTAAATTCGTTTAGAATTTCCCCGTATTTCATTGCTGTATTTAAGCTATGTTCAGACATCCTATCCATATCCTTTCTGTGATTTTTAATTGGACGAATATTTGTTTAATGGAATCACTTTAATCTGTAATAGCAGATATTTTTCCCGGAGCCTTCCCGATTAAGTTCACCGGATGCTACCAGTTTACGAAGTGCACCCTCGATGGAACTTATGCTGAGAGATGGACAAAGTTCACGAATGTTCTGCTTAGTAAAATGGCCGATTTTATTCATCGTAGCACGTCTTACTGTTTCCCGGGCGGGGGGGAGGTTGACCGAATACTCGGAAATGTTTTGTTTTGAGGCTGTTTATACTATTTACTTCTGTACCTTTGACATCGACACGATACATTCAACGGTATTACCCCTTTCCCACAAAAGCCGCCTTATCTCATGACCGTCACGGTATATCGGGAAATTGAACTCTATTGACTTCAAAGGCTTTTCCGACTCACTGTTTGGATATATCTGAACTTCCTTTATCAGATAAGTAATTAGGCTTTTCTTTTCCTCGTCACTTATTATATCATACAGTTTCCCGAAATTCTACATAATTTTATAAATATTATCCAACGTGATAGCTTCCATTTCGATAGAACTTCTTCTTAATTTGGCATCCTCAATGCGTTCTTCCAGCTCTACCATCGTATCATACAAAGCATCAAGCCTTAATGTCATATCATGGATTTTCCTCTCTCGGAAACGGGCATCTAATGGCAGATTATCTATCTCTTGCTCCAAACGAGCTTTGTTCAAATCAACCTCCTTTAGCTTACCCTCATAATTTGCAAGTTCTTTATCTATGGTACTTGTATCTGTCTGAACACCGATTCGTTTTTCTATTTCCTCGGCAAAATACTTATCGCTTACTAATTCCTTAATTGCTTCTATTACAAGCGGCTCTATATCTGTTTTCCTTAAAGATGCTTTATAGTCGCAATGATGTCCCCGTTCTTGCTTGTTTCTGCCGCATATATAATAATAAACTTCCTTATATGTGCCGTCCTTATTCGTCCAAGCGTGTTTGTTCGTATACATGGGACTACCACAAAGAGGACACTTTAATACGCCTGTTAATAGATGTGACCTATCTTTACCAATCTTTGACGGCTGTTTTATTCCAGTCGCCGCCCGTTTTGCATGAACTTTCTCCCACAATTCCTCGCTAACAATCCCTTCGTGCTGTCCGTCCTCTAAGATATAGTCATCCACATGAATCTGCTTATACTCATTCTTTGTTCCTTTAACTTTTTCTCTCGTTCTTCTTCCATAAGCAATTTTGCCGCAATAAACGGGATTATCTAATATTTGCCTTATCAGATGGCTGCTCCATGTTTCCAGTTTTCCATTCTGGCGTGGTATTTTCTTAATGCCTTGAAGATTAAGATATTTTGCAACTCCACCAAGTCCTATATCGGAACTTCCGAACTTGTCAAAAATAATGCGGATAGCTTCAGCCTCATTTTCCTCTATTAAAAGCTGATTATCTTTCAGATAATATCCATAAGGAGCAAAACCTCCATTCCAACCACCCTGTCTCGCTTTTTCTCTGCGTCCGTTCATGGTCTGCTCAATAATGTTTTCTCTTTCAATTTCTGCAACAGCAGATAAAACAGATATCAAGAGCTTTCCACTTGTTTGGGAAGAATCAATACCCTCCTCAATACAGATAAGGTTAATACCATATGACTGTACAAACTCCAAGGAATTTAATATATCTGCTGCATTTCTCCCAAAACGAGAAAGCTTATACACAAGAATGTAATCTATCTCCAAACCGTTCTTTATGTCTGAAAGCATTTTCTTAAAGGCAGGTCGCCCCTCAATGGATTTACCAGACTTTCCTGCATCCTCATATATTCCTACAATTTCCATTTCCTCTCGGTCAGCAAACCGTTTCAGACTATTTTTCTGTCCCTCCAGACTGTACCCATCTACCTGCATTTCTGTACTTACTCTTGGATACAGAACACATTTTTCCCTTCTCGATTCATTCTACCACCTCCGAATATTTTGGAAAATGCAATATGTATTGTTGCGTATCTCTACGCAACACAATCCAAATCCCGCAAAACAGTTTTTCCATATTTCTCTACTATCTGCACCATAACATTGATAAAGAAATCAAATATTTCTGTTTCATTATCTGCATTTCTTTTCTTCTGTTCTGCACTTTGTAATACTTTATCATTTTCCATTTGAATACCTCCGCTAAAGTAAACAGCTGTATGCTCTAAATTATAGAGATACAGCCGTAATATTTCCAACGTGCAAATTCATGTGCTTTTCAATTTAAAGCTTTCTTTTCATGCCTGTTACCAAGAGAAACACTAATGGCAAGAGCCTTATCAACTCTTGCCAGCACCTTATCGGGCAGCACTCCCATATGCTGTTTTAACCGCTGTTTATCAATTGTTCGTATCTGTTCAAGCAGAATAATCGAGTCTTTATCAAGCCCCTCAAAATCATTTACCGTGGTATGTGTCGGCAATTTAGCCTTTGTCTGTATTCGACTTGTAATAGCTGCAATTATAACCGTTGGGCTATGTCTATTGCCTATATCATTTGAAATGATAAGTACAGGACGTGTACCGCCCTGCTCCGAGCCGACAACAGGATTTAGGTCTGCGTAGAAGATGTCCCCACGCCTGATAATCCTTTCCATTATATGTTTGACCTCCTATCTGGATTTAGGCAGGGGGTTCCTGCCTATGTAGTAGCCAGATACAAGGAAGTGTTTAAGGTCGGCGGGGCATAAAAACAAAGCCCTGTTTCCATAGACCGCCCTGCATCTGGCTTGATATGATAGGAGCATTTCTATTTGTCCTCGACACCCCGAAATGCGGATACGTTAAACGTAAGGGAAGTCACCAAACGGTCAGCAGCGAACTGACGCCACGGGAATCGCACCCCAACTGTCGGTCTGACAGAGCCGCCCTCATTGCCTGCGGCGGGTTGGCTACCGCTCGGACTGTGACTGGACGGGAGTATCATTGTCCTCTTTGTGGGTCATGGCGAAATCGGGGGCTGCCCGATATTTTGAGTCGGTAGTTTCCGCTCACCACCTTTCATCGCTTCTGCTTTTCGGCAGGTCTTGGCGTACCGCTGCACACGCTTTTGCTCATCACAATCACAAAGAGAATGTATTTGGTGAATGGGTATTCGGTTGTCAAGGAGCTGCGGGAAGCCCATAGAAAAGCCCCCTCACTTTTCCAAAGGAAAAAATGAGGGGGCTATGCACGGAAAATTTAATTTTCCAAAAGTTTTTTGAGCTTTTGCAGGATTTTCATGATG
>CAJTUA010000019.1:0-266 GCA_910579615.1 uncultured Lachnospiraceae bacterium
CCTAAAGTTCAGTCCTTCCCATCATGTTTGCAACCACAATGGTACTATGACCTCTGCTGACTTCTCGCCATTCGTTGTTACTACGGATTTCTTATGCATTTGTTGATGTAATTCTATCCGCTGACGAGACCTCCCCAAGTAAGAACGCAATCTTTCGCTCCATCCATCTGCCACATTTACCACAATTAGTTCCGAGTAGTTATTGGACTTTAGTTTGTACGGCAACCTTATCCCCAACTGTAGCCTGATGTGATTTCTGTTCGTCA
>CAJTUA010000019.1:316-83394 GCA_910579615.1 uncultured Lachnospiraceae bacterium
CTATACACTTCCCACTACCAGGGCGTGTTACGGACTTTCACCGATTAGATTGCGCCCATACTGGGCGCACCGCAAAAAGCACCCAGCAAAAAATACTGAGTGCCTGCATTAAAATCATATTCAATTATTCAAATTCGGTCAAACTACGCCAAACTGTTCTCGTATAAATTGAGGGGAGAGAGAGTAAAAATCGCCTCTGAAATACCCCGAAATCAGGGCTGTGGTTGTCCTATTTTTTAACCACTAAGCCCGTTTTTTGCCCTCATTTTTGCCGGTTGTCCTATATTTAACTACTAAAAATTGGGTGAAAATGGCTCTCGTTGTGTCAAATCAGGTCAAACTATATCAGCTTGTTTGGGTATAAGAAAACCCCGGAAAACCTTGATTTTCCGGGGTTTTTGAGCAATTTTGATACGGTTTGAACAGCCGATTATCGCTTGCTGAACTGCGGCGCACGTCTCGCTGCCTTGAGGCCGTACTTCTTCCTCTCCTTCATTCTCGGATCTCTCGTTAAGAAACCTGCCTTCTTGAGCGCCGGGCGGTAATCCGCATCTGCCTGCAGCAGAGCCCTTGAAATACCGTGGCGGATTGCGCCTGCCTGACCGGTGAAACCTCCACCATGTACATTTACAAGCACATCCAGCTTATCCGTGTTCTCCGTGAGAACGAGCGGCTGGCGAACGACGAGCTTTAAGGTCTCAAGACCAAAATAATCGTCGATATCTCTTTTATTGATTGTAATCTTACCGGTACCCGGTACTAAGTAAACTCTTGCAATGCTGCTCTTTCTTCTGCCGGTTCCGTAATATCTTCCCTTAGCCAATGTCATTTCCTCCTTTCAGCCCGATTAAAACGTTAATACTTCCGGCTTCTGAGCTGCGTGATTGTGCTCAGGTCCAGCGTATACGTGCAATTTCGTGATCATGCTCCTGCCAAGCGGTCCCTTTGGAAGCATGCCCTTAACTGCGAGCGTAATAACTTCCTCCGGCTTCTTTTCCATCATTTCTTTCAGATTGGTCTCTTTCATGCCACCGGCGTAATCGGAGTGATGATAATAAATCTTCTGCTCCATCTTCTTTCCGGTTACCTTAACTTTGTCCGCATTTACAACGATTACATAATCACCGGTATCAATGTGCGGTGTGAAAATCGGCTTGTTCTTACCTCTTAAAACTTTTGCAATCTCAGAGCAAAGACGCCCTAATGTCTGTCCCTGCGCGTCTACAACATACCATTTTCTCTCGATTGTTGCCGGGCTTGCCATAAAGCTTTTCATTGGTTTACCTCCTTAATGAATTCTTATTTCTACTTGTCATTGCGAAAGTGCGGAAAAACCACAGCTTTCCAAGTCACTGTGCGTATTATAGCGGATGCCCGTAACGCTGTCAAGGAAAATTCCAAAGTTTTTTCGAGAACTATCAATTTTTTTATGTAAACATCAATAATAATCACTTTAAAAATTACTTTTTCCTAGTTTTCTCTTAATTCTTTAAATTGCGCCTACAATTCAAATGTCCGTTTCCGAGCGCATGCTCCTTATTGTGTTCCCAAAATCACGATTTTCCAAGATTTGCGGTTCGGAAAATTCGTGTACAAATAAAGTTGGCAAAAATAAAGGGAAGAACCCAAAACCTCTTCCCAATAATTAAGGATTTCAGTGCCAAAAACAAATTGAAATTTCCCAGGCTATATTTATGACTGGGGTGTTTGACAGCCGAGCCAATAATGTTAGCCGCAGGACAAACCGACCGCGGAAACCTTCCCGCCCGTGTCCGCTTCCACAACTTCGTACAAATCCGCACCCATTTTCTGTTCAAAATATTTCTTTAATTCAAAATTCTTTTGCCACTTTGCTTCTGGGTAAGAGCCATAGCGGCGTTTGACATCCCCCATGCGTGTCGCGAGATCAACTGGTCCTTCGGGCAGCGCAATGCTGTCGCAAAGCTGAATCAGCCGGTCGTAATCATCATACTCGCACACGGCGAGCAGGTGCACGACCTCATCATATTCTTCCTGCGTCAGGTCACATTTCCCGATGTGCATGTGGATATCCGGGATGCAGAAAGAATGGGTGAGGCAGATTTTCGCGGCTTCATCGTAGCCCTGTTTTTCCAAATAATGGTAACCGTCCGTAATGTGGCGGAAATTCGTCACGCCCTCACGCCGTCCGATATCGTGGAGCAAGCCGAGAATGTACGCTTTCTTTGGATCAAGCCCCGCCCTGGCCGCGATTTTTTCTGCGCACCGCGCCACGACCCTGCTGTGGCTGCCCCACGGCCCTGGGTTGCGCTCTTCCGCCTCCGCGAGCATTTGTTCCGCCCTCTCTTTTTCTGGTAACATAATTTCCTCCTGATATGTTCCAGTCCGCATGGCTTCCCCCAAATGGGAAGACCATGCGAAACTGTTGTCGGAACAGCACATCCGTTGTCTTATTTCAATGCTATTTTTGAATCGGGATTTTACAATGGGCAAAGGAAGATAATAGCGTTCTCTTTTCCCGCGCATCTACAGCGGCTTAAAATCGGAAGCCGGATGCTTGCACAACGGACAGATAAAGTCCTCCGGAAGTGTCTCGCCCTCATAAATATACCCGCATACCGTACAGATAAATCCTTTCTTTTTCTCCTGTGTGGCAGGCTTTGGTTTAATATTTGCCTGATAGTAGGCGTAAGTTACCGATGCGTCCTGCGAAAGCACTGCCCCGTCTGTGACATCCGCCAAAAACAGGGTATGCGTGCCGAGGTCTGTCATCGAAACAACCTTTGCCGAAAGGTAGGCATTGGTCTCCTCCGCCAGATAAATTACGCCGTTCTCCGCGCGGGAAAACGTAATCCCCGCCGCCTTGTCGGTATCCTTCCCGCTCTGGAAACCCCAGTGCTTATAAGTATCAAATTTTGACTTTTCCGACAAAATTGACACATTGAATACCCCTGTGCGCACAATCATATCATGTGTATAATTGCTTTTATTGACCGCCACAACAATGCGGTTTGGTGTTGTTGTCACCTGGCTGACCGTGTTTACAATGCAGCCATTGTCCTTCTCCCCTTCTTTTGCCGTCAAAACAAACAGCCCATAGGTGAGCTTAAACATTGCAGTCTGATCCATATCCGTCCTCACTTTCAGAAAATTATGGGCAATCGCCGCCATGGAACTGCGCTGCCCCATTCTTTGTAATCATATAACAAATGTCCTTTGCATGATGCCCCATTTGCAGAAAATTTATTCCATTTTCACACTTACAGCATACTGCCGAAATCTGTCACAAGCACCTGCCCGGTAATTGCGCGGGATTCATCGCTTGCAAAGAACAGGATAATATTGGCAACATCCTCCGGCATACATGGCTGCGTCTTTAAATTGCTGTGCGTCGCCATCGCGCCGAACATATCCGGATCAAGATTTGCCGCCTGCATATCCGCAACCATCGGCGTTACAATCGTGCCCGGGCAGATTGCATTGCAGCGAATCCCTGTTGCCTGGAAGCGCAATGCCGTGTGGCGTGTCACACCGATAACTGCCGACTTGGAGGCAACATATGCCGCGCCGCCGCAGCCAAGCGCACCTGCTACGGATGCCACATTCACAATCGAAGCCCCCGGCTTCATTTTTTGTGAAACTGCGCGCATGCAGCGCATCGTACCCTTTGTGTTCGTCTCAAGGATGCGGTCCAAATCCTCGTCCGTATAGCGGTCAATCGGCTTTAAGCCCTCCTCAAGAATACCCGCATTGTTGACCAGCACATCGATTTTCCCGAATTTCTCCATCGTCTTTTCCACGAGATTTTCCGCATCCCCTGGCTTTGAGATGTCCGTCGGCACCGCAAGCACTGTGCCGCCCGCCGCCTCGATTTCCTTTGCGACTTCCTCAAGTGCCGCCGCGCGTCTTGCGGTGATTACGACTTTCGCCCCCTCCGATGCCAGAAGCTTTGCGGTCGCCGCGCCGACACCGGAATTGCCCCCGGTAATAATTACTACTTTGTCTTTTAAACGCTCCATGAAAAATACCTCCTGTCTGAGTTTTACACACGCCATCCCGATATCAAGGTGTGACAGCTAAAATTACGTAGGCTTCCAAAACCTTGCTTGATATCCTTGGGCACATGTATTTTGGTTTTACCAAATTCTCTCATGTGTATAGTATACCATTTTGTGGGCGCTCTTACAATCAAAATCTATCCATGTTTCCTATTCCATTTTTATCTTATTCCCACCCCTTCCAGACATCCGGCCAGTAACCCACCGTCGCTTTTTTCCCATTTCTTACAATCGGTGTGCGGATTACCTTCTGGTTTTCCAATATCTTTTCCGCCCGGTCTTCCGGTGAAAGATGTTTTAACAGCGCCAACAAATCTTTCTCTTTCCCTTCTATGTCAATGAGGTTATCCACCCCGCCCACACTCTGGCAGACGGATGTAAATTCCCCTTTGCTCATCCCCTTTTCCTTCATATCAATGAACTGGTATTTGATACCTCGCTCCTTAAAGAAGCGCTCCGCTTTTTTTGAATCGAAATCTTTTTTTGTGCCAAATATTTGTATGTTCATGAATGCCTCCGCTCCTTAAAGTTTTCCCGCCTTACGGCAAGGCCTGCCCGCCACTGCCCAAAAGCAGCGCCTCATCATACCAAATCCCCATCAGTGTCAGCCCGCACGCCGGTGCAGTTGCCCCTGCCATCTGGCGGTCGCACGCCGCAAGGGTTTCCATAACCGACTCCGGGCTGCGCCAGTGATAGCCGACCTCAATCAATGTTCCCGCGATAATGCGCACCATATTGTAGAGGAAACCATTCCCGTTGATGCGGATAGTAATCATGCGCGGCGGCATTTTGCCCAACGGCATAAAAAAGCTGCCATGCGCTGCGCCGCTTTCCTCTGTCCGACTGCTTTCTTCTGCCGCATGATTTCCGGAGCCCAAAACGGTTTCTGCGCCGTTGTCCGCCGCCCAAAAAGCCTTACCATCTTCCACCGGTGTTTCCAAAACCTCCAGAAAATTCACTTTCCGCACCGTTTCCTTCACCTGCGTGTTCACGGAGCAAAAACTCTTAAAATCATGTTCCCCGACCAGATAACCTGCCGCCTGCCGCATCGCTTCTACATCAAGCGGGCGGTAAAGAAAATGCGTGCTGCGCCGCAATAGGGGGTCAGGAAAGATGGCATTGTAAATCCGGTATTCGTAAGTTTTGTTGCAGTCGCAATGCCTTGGGTGGAAGTCTGCCGCCACCTCGCGCGATTCCTGTATGACGATATCGCCCGGCAGGCGCGGGTTGAGCGCGTAGGCGAATTTCTCCGCGGGAATTCGGCTTTTTGTATCAAATACACATACATTGCCGCGCGCATGAACCCCTGCGTCCGTCCGGCTTGCACCAATCAGCTCAATATCCTCCTGCAACAGCGTACAGAGCGCACCGTTTAACACGCCCTCCACTGTAACGCCGTTTGGCTGGCGCTGCCAGCCGCAATATTCTGTTCCGTCATATGCCACACGAAGCATGATGCGTCTCATGATCCCCTCCTACTCTGCTGCACCCGGATGCCCTGCCCTGATTGGCTTCTTCCTTTTCCCACCACACCAATATGCCATAATTCCCCCTGTTTTTAAATTCCGTCCAATTACAGGTATCATCCGCCTTCCCCCATCAGAACTTCCGGCTGGCCACAATCACCGCGACAAACGCCGCCATCAAAATCCATGCGATACCGTCCCGCTTATGGTAATGCAGTGGCTTCATTTTTGTACGTCCCTGCCCGCCGTGATAGCAGCGCGCCTCCATTGCCATCGCAAGGTCGCCCGCCCGGCGGAATGCCGAGATAAACAGCGGCACAAGGATTGGAATCATTGCCTTTGCGCGCTTGATAATTCCGCCCGTTTCAAAATCTGCGCCCCTCGCCTGCTGCGCCTTCATTATCTTGTCCGTCTCCTCTAAGAGAATCGGGATAAAGCGCAGGGCAATCGACATCATCATTGCCACCTCGTGCACCGGGACATGGATTTTCTTGAGCGGCGAGAGCAGGCTTTCCATCCCGTCCGTCAGCTCGTTCGGTGTTGTCGTAAAAGTCATCAGCGACGAGCCGAGAATCAGGAGCGTTAACCGCACCGCCATGGAAAATGCCAGATAAAGCCCTTCCTTTGTGATTCGGATAAACTTCCATTCAAAAAGCGGGGTTCCGGAGGTCAGAAAGAGGTTAAAGCATACCGTAAAAAGCAGAAGGATAATCACTGCCTTTAGACCTTTTACAATATAGCCAAACGGCACCTTCGACGCACGGATGACGGCGGAGAGCACAAGCGCCGCAATCAGGTAGCCCCAGAGGTTATTCACGAGGAACAGGCTGATGATGTAAAGCAACGTCCCCGATATTTTTACGCGCGGGTCGAGGCGGTGCAGAACCGAGTTCGCCGGATAATATTGTCCGATTGTAATGTCACGTATCATAAATACCACCCTTCCATGCCGCAAGCACGGCAACTTTCGCTTCCTCCACCGTTGTCGCGTCGGTTCTTACCGGGATGCCGCGCTCCTTTAAGGCATGCATCGCATAGGTTACCTGCGGTGCTGCAAGCCCGATGCGCTCCAAATCCTTGTAATGCGCAAATACATTTTTCGGTGTGTCATTATAGGCAACCTGTCCGCGCTCCATCACAATAATGCGCCCGACATATTTTGCGACATCCTCCATGCTGTGGGATACCAGAATTACGGTGATATGCTGCTCCTCATGGATTTTTGCAATCTGGTCGAGGATTTCGTCGCGCCCCCTCGGGTCAAGACCCGCCGTCGGCTCATCCAAAATCAGCACTTCCGGCTTCATTGCAAGCACCCCCGCAATTGCCACGCGGCGCTTTTGCCCGCCAGAAAGCTCAAACGGCGATGCGTCAATGAGGTCATCCGGGATGCCGACTTGTTTTAGCGCTTCATAAGCGCGCAAATCAATTTCGATTGGCGAAAGCCCGAGGTTCTTTGGTCCAAACTGCACATCTTTTAAAACCGTTGTCTCAAAAAGCTGGTGCTCCGGGTACTGGAAAACCAGGCCTACCTTCGTGCGCAATTCCTTTAAGTTGTAATCTTCATCGTAAATATCGGCTCCGTTGTAATACACGCCGCCGCTTGTTGCCTTCACCAGACCGTTTAAATGCTGTATGAGGGTCGATTTCCCGGAACCGGTGTGACCGATTAAGCCGATGAATTCGCCGTCGTTTATGACAAGGCTGATATTGGTCAGAGCTTGCTTTTCATAGGCAGTGCCCGGGCTGTATATATAATTTAGCTTATCTATTATGATAGACATGGATGCGCCCCCTCCTTTTTGTGCGGGCGAAAGTCAGTGGAAACGGTATGGGCATGGCATTTTTCCACCGCCTGCGCGAATTCCTCCACCGACAATATCCCGTCCGGCAGCGGCATACCCGCTTTTTTCAGTTCATGCGCAAGTTCCGTTACCTGCGGCACGTCCATGCGGTAGGATTTTAATTTTTCCACCTGCGAAAAAATCTCGCGCGGCGTTCCTTGCATGACAATTTTCCCGTCATCCATCACAATCACCTTGTCCGCATGGATGACCTCCTCCATGTAATGTGTGATGAGCAGTACCGTAACCTTCTCCCTGCGGTTTAATTCGCGCACCGTGCGGATAACTTCCCTGCGCCCGTTTGGGTCAAGCATCGCCGTCGGCTCGTCAAGCACAATGCACTGCGGTTTCATTGCCATAATGCCCGCAATTGCCACGCGCTGCTTCTGCCCGCCGGAAAGCTTATTGGGGGAATGTTTGCGGTACTCGTACATTCCGACGGCCTTTAAGCTCTCCTCCACGCGCTCCCAGATTTCCTGCGTCGGTACACCGAGGTTTTCCGGTCCAAACCCGACATCTTCCTCCACCACGGTGGCAATGATTTGGTTGTCCGGGTTCTGGAAGACCATGCCCGCCGTCTGACGGATATCCCAGAGGTGTTTTTCATCCCTTGTGTCCATCCCGTCCACATACAGGGTGCCTTCGGTCGGCATCAGGATGGCATTGATATGCTTTGCGAGGGTCGATTTGCCCGAACCATTGTGCCCGAGGATGGCTACAAAATCGCCTTTTTTGATTTCCAGGCAAACGCCGTCGAGGGCTTTTGTGATGGATTCAACATTGCCTTCCTCGTCGCGGCGGATGTATTCGAATGTGAGGTTGTCGGATTTGAGCATGGACATGGTGGGTAGGTTCCTTTCGATGTATATGCAGTCCTGAAATATATGTGTATTTGGATATATGTGTTTTGGCATTTGTGTTTGAATGTGTGTTTTCAGGCTGCATATGTGTATGTTTATAGTTACAGTTATACATATATCGCGGTGGTATAGGGTCGCAGTGGCCATTTCCCTGTCTGCCGGAATTTGTGTTATGCATTTTGACGCATACAGCAAAGGATAACCGTGTGTGTTTTGCATATGCTGCGCGGTTTGGAATGTCCTTGTACCACTGTGCTATATTCTATCGAAAGTCAGGGGAAAATTCAAGAGTTTTTTGCCCGATATTTTGTTGCGGGGAATGGGATTGCAAATTTTGCTTTCTTTTATGGCATATCAAATTTATCTTTACTTAATTGACACATTGTTGTAGTCTAAGTGATGTGTCGATTCGCCGTCCAACCAAAGGGAGAGCATTTCCCTTGGCAAATCGCGATAGCGGACAGGGAGCAATTCATCCCCCCGCAGGGAAGCATGTCCAAAGGACATGGTATATTTCATCTCCCCACATTGTCCAGCGAATAAAACAGGGAAGCACTGCGGGAGAATACCAAATGATATACGCACTTCTCCTGTTGCTTCCCTTCGCACTTTTCCTTCGCAAATTAAATTGAAACCCTATTCCTTACCGCCATCCTCCCCATCTTCTTTCCACACTTCCTTTGCCAGACGGAACATCGCCCATCCCTTCGGCCATCCCACATAGAAAGCAGCATGGGTGATAATTGCCGCGGCCTCCGCCCTCGTCACGCCGTGCGCCTTCGCGTTTTCCAGATGATGGACCATGGAAGAATCCGTAATCCCGGAAGACATCAGCGCAACCATCGTCACGATGCAGCGCGTTTTTAAGTCAATGTCCGGATTGTTCCAATTCTCCCCAAACAAAACATCATCATTGTAATGCGCAAATTCTGGCGCAAAATTGCCAAGCTGCGCCCTTCCTGCGGTCTGTACAATTTTTTCATTCATCGTGGTAATCCTCCTTTATTTATTTTTTGTTGTGCATATTCGCAAACGTCAAAAATAGCAATCTCTCCTTCCCCCAAATCACGAAAACCTCGCCCAGGCAATCCCCGGATACAGTTCCCCTGTTTTCGCAAAGTATATGGCACATTCTGCCGCCAAAGCCAAATCATTTAGTGCAAACCGTTTCGGAACCGGGGATTGTCCCCCAATTTCAACCGGGGCATCTTCTTCCACACTGTCATACGCTTCATTGATGGGTTGATAGCACAACGCCTCCCCCTTCTCATCATACATCTGGAACATAGGAGCCGCCCAGCCATTTGCAATATCCATTGTAAAAAAAATCTCTTCCCCATCTTCATCCGGTGCAAGCACAAGGGAACTTATGCTTCCCTTCCGAATTCGTTTTGCCATTTCCTCCACAACTTCCTGGGTAATCGCGCCGTTTGTAAACCTCTTTCTGCCGTACTCCAAGAGTTGTACCGCAAAAGTGCCAGAAACAGGAGCAGGAATCTTTGATGCTGGTATCGTTTTATACTGCGGAAAATCAGCATCGCGGTAAGCGGGTTCTGGCATGGAGATTTCACAGGACAGGGTATCCAATCCTTCGGTGTGAATTAATTTTTTCCGAGCCGGAAGTGCCAGATATTTCAGGTGAACCATGCCAAGAAGCAGGGTACAGTCAGTGAAATTCGTATACTGCAAGTCCAGGCGGAGCAAGTGATTCAGCTTTGGCAGAAAGGAAAAATCATCAATTAGTCCGGATGGCATGCGTTTTGGAAATTCCAATACCTGGAGGTTCGTCATTTCTCCCAGCAAAGCCCAGTCCCCTTTACGGGAATTCAAAGAGTTCTGCATGTATGCGAACTTCTTCTTCGTATATTCGCTGTGCGGAACAGGAAAATCCTTTGCCATCAGCCGTTTGACACGTTTCAGGTCACTTGGAACCAGAAGGTGTTTTGGTGCTATTGATAAATCAATCCAACATAGCAAATAAGGACTGGTGTGCTGTGTTAATTCGTCCAATGTCATGGTAATCACCTCGGTATAAAAATATGCGTTGTTTTGATGGCGGCTTTAAGTGGTGCTTTTTTACACTGTAAGAAAACGATATCGATTCCAATCGCGCTTCATTTTCTGCGAAAATTTTGCAATTCTTTTACTTCTTTTTTGATTGCTCTTATCTTATCGCGAAAATGCTTCCCTGAAAATCACAATTTTCCATCCTTTGCCACACGAACAGTATATCATGCCATTTGATATAATTCAATATCCTGAGTTTTTGTATTTTTTCCGTATTTTCCTCGGGCTTATATATAATTTAACCAGTTATGCCATTTCGCTTCACACTCGCCATCCCCACAAAAAAGGCGCAAAACCATCCCTGCCATATGCAGGCAATAATCGGGAATCATTTTAATAATGAATATTCCATAACATTTCAATGGAAACAAACGCAGGATTATGGTATAATGGACGAAAGATAACCACCAACGAACAGGAACGATTGCCAAAACAAAAAACAAGATGGGGAGGTGCTTTATGTCAACCTTTTTGATGAGACCGAAGATTGATTTCGCCTTCAAAGAAATCATGATGAACGAAGATGCCCGCGTGGGCTTTTTGTCCGCAGTCCTAAAACTGAATCCTGCCGACATTAAAGAAACACAGCTTCTGAACTCCTATTTGCGCAAAGTACACGAAAAAGATAAATTGGGTATTTTAGACGTGAGGGTACGGATGAACAACAACACAGAGATTGACATTGAAATCAATCTGTCCGAGCTTGCCGTCTGGGCGGACCGTTCCCTGTTCTATCTGTCAAAAATGTATACGGAGCAAATCAATGCCGGACAAGACTATACTGTGTTTAAGAAATGTGTAAGTATCAGCATCCTGGATTTTGTTCTTTTCAAGGATGCTCCAAATTTCTACTCATGCTTCCATTTGCGCGAGGATACGAGGGGAACAATCTACACGGACAAAATGGAGTTCCATGTGATTGAACTGCCAAAGCTCCCGGAAGGGTTAATGGACGACAACCGCGATATCCTCCTGTGGGCAAAATTCATCAATGCAGAAGGGAAGGAGGAGTTTGATATGTTAGCAACAGAAAATCCCTATATTAAGAGTGCGTACAAAACCTTGCAGGTTATCAGCCAGGACGACGAGAAACGGATGGAGTATGAAGCCAGGGAAAAAGCAGTGAGGGATTACAATCAAGGTATGCTTGAAGCAACGGCGCGGGGCTGGGAAGCCGGGGAAAAGGCTGGCAGGGAAGAGGGCATTAAGGAAGGCATCAAGGCTGGCCGGGAAGAGGGCATCAAGGAAAGTATGAGGGCAATTGCGCGGAACATGCTCGCAATGGGACTTCCGGTTGATATTGTCTCGAAAGCTACCGGACTTTCCGTGGAGGAACTGGAAAATCTTCCACCTGAAACCATTCCACAGGAATAATACACGTTCCCTGTGAATTTTCCGCAATATATTCCAAGCAAAGACGAATTTCCAAAAACAGGCCAATGAAATTTTGCCGCAAAAAAATCCCCGCCTGGTTTGTCCCGGGCGGGGATTTTTATCCTATCATCTTTTTACACCAACTCAATCAGCACGGTCATCGCCGCATCGCCCTTGCGCGGTCCAATCTTCACGATTCTGGTGTAACCACCGTTGCGGTCTGCGTACTTCGGCGCAATCTCGTCAAAGAGTTTATCCGCAAGGTCAACCTTCTTCGTGTTCTTTTTCTTTCCTGCATTCTCAGCCGGAACCTCGGTGATGTCGTAAAGGTATGCATACATCTGCCTTCTCGCGTGAAGTCTTGAAGGCTTATCCTTTTTGATGGACTTCTCAACGGTATCAAACACGTCGCGCTTCTTGCCGTCCACTACTTCCTTCACTCTCTTGCCATTCTGGTCTTTGCGCGCTACCTTTGCGCTTACGGTAACGGTCTCAAAATTATCCTTTTCCTTCACCGCCATCGCAATAAAGCCCTCCGCAATGCCGCGGATTTCTTTGGCTTTTGCCTCGGTTGTTACGATTTTCCCGTGGTAAAGCAGATTCGTAACCTGATTCCGAAGCAATGCTTTTCTCTGGCTGGAAGTTCTTCCCAGTTTTCTATAGCCTGCCATGTCATTTCCTCCTTATTCTAAGTCCCGCATATGCTGTTTCAAGTCCCGCATACGCCTTCCCAAGCACATACTATTCATTATCGCCCAGGTTCAACGACAACCCGAGCTCTTTTAATTTCGCAAGTACCTCCTCGAGGGATTTCCGTCCAAGGTTACGCACCTTCATCATGTCCTCCGAGGTACGGTTACATAACTCTTCCACCGTATTGATGCCCGCCCGCTTCAAGCAGTTGAATGAGCGAACCGAGAGTTCAAGCTCATCGATGTTCATCTCAAGAACCCTCTCCTTCTGGTTGTCTTCCTTCTGAACCATGACCTCAGCGGTTCTTGCGTTCTCCGAAAGGTCGATGAAGGAATTCAGATGCTCGCTCAGCACCTTTGCTGCAAGGCTGACAGCCTCATCCGGTCCTAACGTGCCATTCGTCCATACATCAAGCGTCAGTTTATCAAAATCGGTAATCTGCCCGACACGGGTATTCTCTACCGTCAGATTCACACGCTTTACAGGGGTGTAAATGGAATCAACAGCGATTGTGCCAATCGGCTGGTCATCGCTCTTGTTCTTATCCGAGCTGCTGTAGCCTCTCCCCTTCTTAATCGTCAGCTCCATATAAAGCCTGCTGTCCGCACCACCGTTTAAGGTCGCAATCACGGTATCCGGGTCAAGGATTTCAATCTCAGGGTCAGTCTGGATATCCTTCGCCCTCACAATACCCTCGCCCTCAAAATCAATGTACGCCTTTTTTGGCTCATCGGTCTCGCAGGAATTCTTGATTGCAAGGTTTTTGATGTTCATTATGATTTCCGTGACATCTTCCTTCACACCCGGAATTGGCATAAATTCATGAACGACACCATCAATCTTTACATGGCTCACCGCTGCGCCCGGCAAAGAGGAAAGCATAATTCTTCTCAGGGAGTTACCTAAAGTTGTGCCGTATCCCCTCTCAAGAGGTTCAACTACAAATCGTCCGTATCTCTTGTCTTCTGAAATCTCTGCAATCTCAATTCCCGGTTTTTCAAAATCAAACATCTTGGACCCTCCTTATGGGTTGTTTTGAGGGTATCCCCAAACAAACAAATATAAACAACAATCGATTATTTGGAGTACAACTCGACGATAAGCACTTCGTTTACAGGGACATCAATCTGCTCTCTGGTCGGAATTTCCTTCACTGTGCCGGTCATATTCTCATGGTCAGCCTCAAGCCATGCCGGAACTGTCCTGCCGCCAGTCACTTCAAGGATATCCTTATATCTCTGCATGGACCTTGCCTTCTCCTTGATGGAAATCACATCGCCCGGCTTTACCTGATAGGAAGGAATGTTTACACATTTGCCATTTACAAGTACATGCTTATGGTCAACAATCTGTCTTGCCTCAGTCCTCGTCCTGCCGTAACCTAAGCGGAACATAACATTGTCAAGCCTTAACTCGAGGAGAATCATCATATTCTCACCGGTCGTGCCATACTTTAATTTCTTTGCCTTCTCAAAATTGTTGCGGAACGGCTTCTCCAATACACCGTATACGAATTTTGCTTTCTGCTTCTCGCGCAGCTGCATACCGTACTCGCTTACCTTCTTGCCCGCCCGCGCAAAATTCCTCTTTGACTTCTTATCAATACCGAGATAGCTTGGCTCAAGGCCTAATGCTCTACATCTCTTTAATACAGGACCCATATCTCTTGCCATAGTTTTATTTACCTCCTATTAGACTCTTCTGCGCTTCGGCGGTCTGCATCCGTTGTGCGGAACCGGAGTGACATCCTTAATGCTGGTTACCTCAATGCCGCATGCCTGAAGTGCGCGGATTGCTGCTTCCCTTCCGGAACCCGGGCCCTTTACCATAACCTCTACGGACTTTAAACCATGAGGCAGGGCTGCCTTTGCTGCGGTCTCCGCTGCCATCTGTGCCGCATACGGAGTGGACTTTCTGGAACCGCGGAAGCCTAATCCGCCCGCGCTTGCCCAGGAAAGAGCATTTCCTTCCGAATCTGTAAGAGTAACGATTGTATTGTTAAAAGATGACTGGATATGTGCCTGTCCACGGTCAACATTCTTTCTGACACGCTTTTTCGCAGTCTTCTTCGCTGCTGCGACTGTCTTCTTAGCCATATTTGAAACCTCCTGATATTTCGTTCCACTTGATTATTTCTTCTTGTTTGCCACGGTGCGCTTCGGACCCTTTCTGGTTCTCGCGTTTGTCTTTGTCTTCTGGCCACGAACCGGAAGACCCTTCCTGTGGCGGATACCCCTGTAGCACCCAATCTCCTGCAGTCTCTTAATATTCATGGCGATTTCACGTCTCAAATCACCCTCTACTAACATCGTCTCATCGATGACATCACGGATTCTTGCCACCTCTTCGTCCGTAAGGTCACGAACGCGGGTATCCGGATTTACATTTGCCTTTGCAAGAATACGGTTCGAGCTTACCCTGCCAATACCATATACATAAGTAAGTCCGATTTCCACACGCTTCTCCCTCGGTAAGTCTACACCACTAATACGAGCCATGTGTATTGCACCTCCATTAAAATTGATTGGTAAATAAAAAATGATACTTTGTTTGTGATGCACAATCCTGCCTGGTGTGTCCTAGCACACAGCGTCCGGGCGGACGCAGCAGGAAGCCATCACATCAGCCGCTTTAAATTGTGACAGCCCGACCCTGTCGGAACTGAAAGCCGGAATGTAGAAGCAATCTGGCAAAAAGCCATCTGCCCCAAAGCCAACAGGCTTTTTTCCGCCTAAAGGCTGCCTACAGCACTTCATGCAATGCTGCAGCGCCCCACAATATCACAATTTTGTCCGATATACACGCTTTTCCGGATGGCGTTTCCGGAAGCCGGGCTTGCTAAAGGCCCGTAACGTATGGTACGGCGGACGATTGTAACACAGAAAGCAAGAACTGTTTCTATATATAGAAACAATTGCAATGCTCCTTGAGACATTGCAATTGGACTTAGCCCTGTCTCTGCTTGTGTTTCGGGTTCTCACAGATAACTCTGATTGCGCCCTTTCTCTTAATGATTTTACATTTTTCGCAAATCGGTTTTACAGAAGATCTAACCTTCATCCCATTTCACTCCTTTCGAAAAAAGTCCGCTTATAATTATAACAAAAGCGGACAGGAAATGCAAGAATTATTTTTCCAATTTTTTCGCATTCCAGGGCGCTTTTTTTAGGCAAAATGCCTACAGGGAGGGGCTATGCATCCGCTTTCGCCCCTCCCTGTGACTTCTATTTATCCCTCCAGATAATCCTGCCTTTTGTCAGGTCGTAAGGGGACAGTTCAAGTGTCACCTTATCACCTGGCACGATTTTGATGAAATTCATACGCAGCTTTCCGCTGATATGTGCCAGCACGCGGTGGCCATTCTCAAGTTCCACCTGGAACATCGCGTTTGGCAGCTTCTCAACAACCGTTCCTTCGATTTCTACTACATCCGATTTTGACATGGAATTCTCCTTTCCTATATGAAGTTTTGCATATGCCCTTTTGGCACCAATGACCCGGGAACGCTTTTTATATGCGCTGCCCACGGCATCCCTCATTCCGGGTACTGCGCAGGCATGTGCTGATTTTACAATCCGTTTCCGGAATTCACCACAACGACAAAATTTCCGGCTCGCCCTCCGTAACCAGGATGGTATTTTCATAGTGGGCGGACAGCGTTCCATCCTCTGTCACGACCGTCCAATCGTTTTCAAGCACGTACACATCCGGTTTCCCGATGTTGACCATCGGCTCAATCGCAAGCGTCATCCCCGGCACCAGCTTCATGCCCCGCCGGTTCTGATGGAAATTCGGCACTTCCGGCTCCTCGTGCAGCTTTGCCCCGACACCGTGCCCGACATAATCCCTCACACATGAAAATCCGTTCGCCACAATATAATCCTCGACCGCCGCCGAAATCTCGAACAGGTGACAGCCTGCCTTCGCGAATTTTATGCCCTCGAAAAAGCTTTGCTTCGTCGCCGCAATCAGTTTTTCCGCCTCCGGTGATATCTTCCCGACCGCATGTGTGCGCGCCGCATCAGAATGGTAACCCTGATAGATAACCCCTGCATCAATGCTGATGATATCGCCCTCCTTCAAGACCCGCTTTTTGTCCGGAATCCCATGGATGACCTCATCATTGACCGAGGCACAGATGGAAGCCGGGAAACCGTTGTAGTTCAGGAAGGACGCCGTACAGCCGTAGGAGCGGATAATCTCTGCCGCCCTGCGGTCAAGCTCCTTTGTCGTCACACCCGGTGCTACCATTTCCGCCAGGCGCTCATGCACTTCAAAAAGGATTTTTCCTGCCTCGCGCATCCGCGCGATTTCTTTTTCTGACTTAATCGATACTGACATAGTACGCCCCCAAAGCTTAGGCAAGAATCGCTGTAATATCTTTGAATACATCGGCAACGTCCTTTGTGCCATCGACTTCTTTTAATATCTTCTCCCCCGCATAATACTCAATGAGCGGCTGTGTCTGTGTGTGGTAAACATCAAGCCTTTTCGCGACGGTCTCTGGCTTGTCATCGTCGCGCAACACCAGCTCCCCGCCGCACGCATCGCAGATGCCCTCTTTCTTCGTCGGGTTGTACACAATATGGTAGGTTCCGCCGCAGGAAAGGCATGCACGCCTTCCGGACATACGGTTTACAATATTCTCATCCGGCACTTCCACATTGATTGCGTAATCCAGCTTATCCCCCTCTGCCGCAAGTGCTTTTGTCAGCGCTTCCGCCTGCGGGATGGTGCGCGGGAAACCGTCCAGGACATAACCATTTTTGCAGTCCTCCTGCTTGAAGCGGTCCATAATCAGCTCAAGCGTCAGTTCATCCGGCACAAGTGCCCCCTGGTCCATATAGGTCTTTGCCTTTTTGCCAAGCTCCGTTCCGTTCTTGATATTCGCACGGAAAATATCGCCTGTGGAAATGTGCGGGATATCATATTTCGCCGCAATCATCTTTGCCTGTGTGCCCTTGCCCGCACCTGGCGCGCCCAACATTACAATCTTCATATTTTTACTCCTTATTTTTGTGAGTTCTGGTTTCAACTTCCTATCTGAGTCCTGCATATCTTCTTTTTGCACAAAACCAAAGGATTTTTGCCTGCCCGCTTTGAAAAACCTTTCTGGCAGCCCGGGCATATGCTGTTTTCAACGCCTAACAGGGTGAGACGTAACCGCCCCACCCTGGAAGTTTAAACTGCATTAATCATTCAAAAATCCTTTATAGTGACGCACCAACATCTGAGACTCAATCTGCTTGAGTGTTTCAAGTACAACGCCAACAACGATAATCAGTGACGTACCGCCAAAATTCACCGTAGCGCCGAATGCACCCGAAAAGAAAATAGGGATAATTGCCACAATGGTAAGGCCAATCGCACCGATAAAAATAATATAATTCAATACTTTATTCAGGTACTCGGTTGTCGGTCTTCCCGGACGGATACCCGGGATGAAACCACCCTGTTTCTTCATATTGTTCGCAATCTCCATCGGGTTAAAGGTGATGGAGGTGTAAAAATATGCGAAGAAAATAATCATGGCGATATACAGGATTGCGCCAACCGTGTACTTAAACTCGCCAAAGCTGTCAAAATTGAACCAGTGGCGGCTGTCAAACATATACAGTATCTTGCGCCACAGCGTCGAACGCTCACCATACACACCAAAGAACGATGAAATGATAATCGGGAACTGCAGCAGGGATACCGCGAAAATAACCGGGATAACACCAGCGGTGTTGACCTTGAGTGGAATAAAAGAAGATTGTCCGCCTACCATGCTCCTGCCCTGTATCTTCTTTGCATACTGCACAGCAATCTTTCTCTGCGCATCCTGCAGGAGTACAATCAGCACAATCGTCACAAGGATGACGGCGATAATGACAACCGCACCCACGATTCCCATGCCAACGCTTCCTGCCCCGGTCACAAACTTCTCAACTAAGTTGCTGATATCCGATGGCATCTTCGCTACAATGTTGAACAGGAGGATCATAGAAATACCGTTTCCGACACCCTTCTCCGTAATGCGCTCGCCAAGCCACATCAGGAACGCAGAACCTGCCGTGAAAGAAACCGTGATTACAACAATGTTGGTAAAAAGATTTCCGCTCCTGAGCACACCGTTCGTATTGTTAAACCCAATCGTCATGGCAACCGACTCAATGATTGCAAGCGCAATCGTAAGATATCTGGAAATCTCCGCAATCTTCTTCCTGCCGTCCTCACCGTCCTTCTGGAGCTCTTCAAGCTTCGGAATCGCGATGGTCAACAACTGCATGATAATGGATGAAGTAATATACGGGGAAATGTTCAAGGCAAAAATCGACATTTCCGAGAAGGAACCACCTGTCAACGCATCAAGAAAACCTAAGTTATCTCCCATCGTAGAATTCAGCCAGAGCTGAAAATATTCACGGTTCACGCCAGGCACCGGGATCAAACACCCGAGCCTGACAATCAGCAGTGCAATCAGCGTATAGAGCAGCTTTGCACGGATATCCTTAATCTTAAAGGCGTTTCTAAGTGTTTTAAACATATTAGATCACCTCTGCATTTCCACCAAGTGCCTTAATTTTCTCCATAGCGCTCGCGCTGTAAGCGGATACTTTGACATTAAGCTTCTTAGTTAACTCTCCGTTTCCAAGAATCTTTACCCCGTCCTTCGGATTGCTGATAATACCAAGCTCTACCATCGTTTTTTCCGTAACCTCTGCGCCGTCTTCAAATTTGTTTAACATATCTACATTAACAGCTACGATTTCCTTCGTATTCCTGTTGTGGAAGCCCCTCTTCGGAAGTCTTCTGTACAAAGGCATCTGACCACCTTCAAAACCTGTTCTCGGAGCGCCGGAACGAGCCTTCTGACCCTTGTGGCCATAGCCTGCCGTCTTGCCGTTTCCGGAACCATGTCCGCGGCCTTTGCGGAACTTATCGCCCTGCTTAGAGCCTTTTGCCGGTCTTAAATCTGTTAAATTCATCGTTACACCTCCTTGCTGTTTTTAGATTTCTTCAACCTTTACCAAATGCTTTACCTGGGCTACCATACCTCTTACGGCAGCGTTGTCCGGCAGCTCTACGGTACTGTTAAGCTTCTTTAAGCCCAAAGCGGTAACCGTAGCCCTGTGCTTCGGAATCGCGCTGATGGTAGACTTTTTCAAGGTAATCTTTAATTTCTCTGCCATTTTTTCCTCCAATCCTGCGCACCTTTAAGCGCATCTTTTTGCCGGCGCAGCAAGCGCTGACACCGGCCACGCAGCGAATTTAACCTAAAAGGTCCTCAACAGAAATACCGCGGAGCGCTGCTACTTCCTCCGGTGTCTTTAACTGGGAAAGACCGTTAATCGTAGCAAGGACTACATTCTGCTTATTGTTGGAACCAAGGGATTTTGTACGGATATTCTTAAAGCCTGCAAGCTCAAGCACGTTGCGCGCAGGACCGCCCGCGATGATACCAGTACCTTCCGGGCTCTTCTTAAGCAGTACGCTCGCGCTGCCGAACTTCCCTGTAAAATCATGCGGAACGCTGCCGTTCTCATCCAATGGCAGTTCAATTAATTTCTTGATTGCATCCTCTTTCCCCTTGCGGATTGCCTCCGGAATCTCGGCTGCCTTGCCAAGACCTGCACCGACATGGCCGTTCTTGTCACCGACAACGACCAGGGCTGTAAAACGCATATTACGGCCGCCCTTTACAACCTTCGTTACACGCTTGATTGATACTACCTTATCTTCCAATTCTAACTGACTAGCATCAATGATTGTACGTTTCATGTGTTCTCCTCCTTGCCTAGAAATTAAGGCCAGCTTCGCGAGCTGCCTCGGCCAACGCCTGAATCTTTCCCTGATAGATGAAACCGCCTCTGTCAAATACAACTTCGGTAATGCCCGCGTCCTGTGCCTTCTTTGCGATTACCTTACCTAAGTATGCAGCAGCAGCAACATCATTGGTCTTCTCAAGCTCGGCCTTTACATCCTTATCCAGCGTGGAAGCCGCAACTAAAGTGTTTCCTACCGTGTCATCAATCACCTGTGCGTACATATGATTATTGCTTCTGAAAACAGCCAAACGTGGTCTTGCTGGAGTGCCGGCGAAACGATTACGCATTCTGTTATGCTTCTTAACACGGACTTCACTTCTTGACTTTTTACTAACCATTTTTTAAGCCTCCTTCTACTTCTTACCGGTCTTACCAACTTTACGTCTGATAACCTCATCAGCATACTTGATACCCTTGCCCTTGTACGGCTCCGGCCTTCTCTTATCTCTGATTTCAGCAGCATATTGGCCAACTTTTTCTTTATCAATACCCTTGACCGTAATCTTGTTCTGTCCCTCAAGCACCGTCTCAACGCCTTCCGGGTCCACCATGATTACCGGGTGGGAATATCCTAACGTCAATGTAAGCTCCTTGCCGGCCTTTGCCGCGCGGTAGCCTACGCCGTTGATTTCAAGAACTTTCTCGTAGCCGGATGTTACACCGGTTACCATATTGGCAATCAGGGTTCTGGTCAGACCGTGCAGCGACTTCATCCTCTTTAAATCGTTCGGTCTTGTAACGGTAACCTCTGCGCCCTCCAACTTAATTTCCATCTCAGCAGGCAATACTCTCTCGAGTGTTCCCTTTGGACCTTTTACAGTCACTTTATTATTTTCTGCAATCTCAACCGTTACGCCGGCAGGGACCGCGATTGGCATCTTACCTATACGTGACATGCCCGTACCTCCTTAATATAATGTGTGACAGCTCTTACTGTCCCCAGTAGAAAAGAGTATCGAATGGGATAAGGCCTCCCGAAACGACTTCTTTCCCGTGCCAGGAATTGTTTGCTCTCTGCGCATTTACCCTACCAGATAAAAATTTATCCTGCCAGACAAATCTATCTTTCCGGATAAGTATACCCTACCAGATAAATGCCAAAACTTCTCCGCCGACATTCTCTTTCCTTGCTTCCTTGTCGGTGAGAACGCCCTTGTTCGTGGAGATGATTGCGGTACCTAAGCCGCCAAGTACCTTCGGAAGGTCTTCCTTGCTCGCGTAAACGCGCAGGCCAGGCTTTGAAATCCTCTTCAAACCGGTGATAATCTTTGTGTTCTTATCCTTGCCATACTTCAACGTGATATGGATATTCTTAAAACCGCCAACTTCCTCGATCTCAAAGCTCTTGATGTAGCCCTCCTTTAAAAGAATCTCCGCGATGGAGATTTTCATCCTCGAAGCCGGAACATCTACCGTGTCATGCTTTGCAGTGTTCGCATTGCGGATTCTTGTAAGCATATCTGCAATCGGATCTGTCATAATAGTTTGCCTCCTTTCCTAATCTTACCAGCTTGCCTTCTTAACACCTGGTATCTCGCCCTTGTACGCTAACTCACGGAAGCAGATTCTGCAGATTCCGTATTTTCTTAAATATGCATGTGGACGTCCACAAATTCTGCAGCGGTTGTATTCTCTGCAGGAGAATTTCTGTTTGCGCTGCTGCTTGATCTTCATTGATGTTTTCGCCATAAAATTTTCCTCCTGACTATTTGCTGAATGGCATTCCGAACAGTGTCAGCAATTCGCGTGCTTCCTCGTCGCTCTTTGCAGTCGTAACGAAAATAACGTCCATACCTCTGACCTTATCTACCTTATCATACTCAATTTCCGGGAAAATTAACTGCTCCTTGATGCCAAGTGCATAATTACCTCTGCCGTCAAATGCGTTCGGGTTCACACCTCTGAAGTCACGGACACGCGGTAAGGAAAGGTTAATCAGGCGGTCTGCGAACTCATACATCTTCTCGCCGCGCAGCGTAACCTTGCAGCCGATGGCAAGCCCCTCCCTGATTTTGAAATTCGCGATGGACTTTCTTGCCTTTGTGATAACCGGCTTCTGGCCTGCGATAATCTCCATATCCTTTACCGCGGACTCAAGCGCCTTTGCATTGTCCTTCGCCTCGCCCACGCCCATGTTGATTACAATCTTGTCAAGCTTCGGAATCTGCATTACGTTCTTGTAGCCGAATTTCTTCTGCATAGCCGGAGCGATCTCATTCTTATATGTTTCTTTTAAACGAGCCAACTTGGTGACCTCCTCTCTGAGAATTAATCGATAACTTCGCCGGTTGATTTCGCAACGCGTACCTTCTTGCCGTCTTTTACGGTAAAGCCGACCCTGGTTGCCTTGCCCTTATGCACGTACATTACGTTCGATACATCAATCGGTGCGTCCTTGTGGATAATTCCACCCTGCGGGTTTGCCTGGGAAGCCTTTGCATGCTTTACAACGGTATTCACGCCCTCAACAACTACCCTGCCTGCGGAAACGGAAACTACTTTCCCTTCCTTGCCCTTATCCTTGCCGGTAATAACCTTTACGGTATCACCCTTCTTAATCTTTGCTGTTGCCACGCCTGACACCTCCTTATAATACTTCTGGTGCTAATGAAACGATTTTCATGAACTGCTTCTCGCGAAGCTCTCTCGCTACCGGCCCAAAGATACGAGTTCCTCTCGGGTTCTTGTCTTCCTTGATGATGACAGCCGCATTCTCGTCAAAACGGATATAGGAGCCGTCCTTGCGGCGTGCGCCCTTCACCGTCCGAACAACGACCGCCTTGACAACATCACCCTTCTTTACAACGCCGCCCGGCGTTGCATCTTTGACAGAAGCAACAATGATGTCACCGATGTTTGCATATCTTCTGGTTGAACCGCCCATTACGCGGATGCAAAGCAGCTCCTTCGCACCGGTATTGTCAGCAACCTTAAGTCTGGTCTCTGTTTGTACCATGTCAGATACTCCTTTCGAATTTTGAAAACAGGGTTCCTCTCCTTTTAAGACAAAGAGCCTGCCTTTTTTGAAACGGATGATTCCATCCGGCGAATCTTACTTCGCCTTCTCAATAATCTCAACAAGTCTCCATCTCTTATCCTTCGAGAGCGGCCTTGTCTCCATAACCTTCACTCTGTCGCCAACCTGACACTCGTTGTTCTCATCGTGCGCCTTGAGCTTGTAGGTTCTCTTTACAATTTTGCTGTAAAGAGGATGCTTTACATTATCTACCACAGCAACAACAATGGTCTTATCCATCTTATCGCTGACTACCTTGCCGATACGGGTTTTACGAAGATTTCTTTCTTCCACGGTAATTCTCCTTTCTACTGAACCGTCCGCTTAACGCCATTACTTGCCCTGTGCAGAGATTACAGTCTGAATTCTTGCGATATTCCTTCTGACTTCCTTGATTCTGCTTGTATTGTCAAGCTGGTTTGTCGCATTCTGGAACCTTAAATTGAAAAGCTCCTTCTTCGCGTTTACCAGTTCTTCGTTCAATTCAGCTGCTGACTTGTTCTTTAACTCTTCAACATACTTATTCGTTTTCACTGCCAGCACCTCCTTCTAAATCTGCGCGGGAAACGATTTTGCACTTAACCGGCAATTTGTGGGACGCAAGGCGGAGTGCCTCCCTTGCAATCTCCTCTGTCACGCCTGCGATTTCAAACATCACACGGCCTGGCTTCACAACTGCTACCCAGTACTCTAATGAACCTTTACCGGAACCCATTCGGGTTTCTGCCGGCTTCGTCGTCACCGGCTTATCCGGGAAAATCTTAATCCAAACCTGGCCGCCACGCTTGATATAACGTGTCATGGCGATACGGGCTGCCTCGATCTGGTTGGACTTGATCCATGCCGGCTCCATCGCGATGATACCATACTCGCCGTTTGTGATCTTGTTGCCCCTTAACGCCTTTCCGGTCATGCTGCCACGGAACTGCTTACGACGCTTTACTCTTTTTGGCATTAACATTATTTATCGCTCCCTTCCTTTTTTGATGCTTTTGTTGGAAGTACTTCACCGTGGTAAATCCAAACCTTAACGCCTACCTTACCATAAGTCGTGTTTGCTTCTGCGAAACCATAGTCGATATCCGCACGCAGTGTCTGGAGCGGGATGGTACCCTCGTTGTATGCCTCGGAACGAGCCATATCCGCACCGCCAAGACGGCCAGATGCAAGCGTCTTGATACCCTTTGCGCCACCCTTCATGGTTCTTGACATCGCCGACTTCATCGCGCGGCGGAACGATACACGGTTCTCAAGCTGTGTCGCGATATTCTCCGCAACAAGCTGCGCATTCAGGTCCGGCTTCTTGATTTCCTTGATTTCAAGGTTGAGCTTCTTATCCGTAAACTTTGCAAGCTCGCCCTTCAACACCTCAATCTCCGCACCCGCCTTGCCGATAACAACGCCCGGCTTTGCGGTGTAGATGATAATCTTTAATTTGTCGGAAGCGCGCTCGATATCAATCTTAGCAACGGCCGCGCTGTATAATCTCTTCTTGAGATACTTCCTGATTTTATAATCTTCAACCAAATTATCTGCGAAATCAGCCTCAGCATACCATCTGGAATCCCAGTCGCTGATTACACCGACTCTCAAGCCATGAGGATTAACTTTCTGTCCCATGATTGTCCTCCTTATCTCTCATTCAACACAATAGTGATGTGGCTCATTCTCTTTAAAATCCGGTAAGCCCTGCCCTGTGCCCTCGGATGAATCCTCTTCATCGTCGGTGCGCAGTTTGCATAGCACTCCTCAATATAAAGATTCGAAGCGCTCAGCCCATTGTTGTTCTCTGCGTTTGCAATCGCTGATTTCAATAATTTCTCTATTAAAGTTGAAGCATATCTCGGGTTGTATGCCAAGATACCAAGTGCTGTCTGTACATCCTTGCCTCGGATCGCATCAAGAACGAAGCATGCTTTCTGGACAGAAACTCTTGCATAAGACAACTTCGCAGACGGTCTTGTGTCCTTGTTCGCATTTCTCTCTCTCTTGATTTGGGATCTATGTCCTTTCGCCATGGATGAAACCTCCTTTCAAATTTAAACGGTTCTCCGCTTGTTTACTTCCTGCAGCAAAAAGTGCTGCGCATCTATCACACGGGAATGGCCCGATGGGGAGGAAGGGAAGTGGATTACTTCCTGCCCTTCTTCTCATCTTTGCCATGTCCACGGAACGTCCTCGTCGCTACAAACTCACCTAACTTGTGGCCGACCATATCCTCGGTAACATAAACCGGAACATGCTTTCTTCCGTCGTAAACGGCGATGGTCAGACCAACCATCTGCGGGAAGATTGTGGAGCGGCGTGACCAGGTCTTGATTACCTGCTTGTCGCCCGACTTAATCACCGCGTCAACCTTTTTCAGTAAATGCTCATCCGCGAAAGGTCCCTTTTTTAATGAACGTGCCATATCGGTTTAACCTCCTTTAAACTATTTTGCTAATGCCTTGCCATCGCGTCTTCTCACAATAAGCTTGTTGGAGTGCTTATTCTTCTTGCGGGTCTTAAGACCGAGTGCAGGCTTACCCCAAGGTGTTACAGGGCCCGGACGACCGATACCGGTCTTACCCTCACCACCACCGTGCGGATGGTCATTCGGGTTCATAACGGAACCGCGGACCGTAGGGCGGATACCCATATGGCGCTTGCGTCCTGCCTTACCGATATTGATAAGCTCATGGTCAATATTGCCTACCTGGCCAACCGTTGCACGGCAGATAATCGGAACCATTCTCATTTCACCGGACGGCAGACGCAGCGTTGCATACTTGCCTTCCTTTGCCATAAGCTGTGCCGAGTTGCCCGCGGAACGGACGAGCTGGCCGCCCTTGCCAGGATAAAGCTCGATATTGTGAATCTCTGCACCGACCGGAATATTCTGTAACGGCAGGCAGTTCCCCAACTTCACCTCGGCGGTATCGCCGTTCATCAGTGTGTCGCCGACCTTTAAGCCGTTCGGGGCAAGGATGTATGACTTCTCACCGTCTGCGTAGCAGATCAGTGCAATGTTTGCTGTTCTGTTCGGGTCGTACTCAATGGTAAGGACCTTTGCCGGGATACCATCTTTCCTTCTCTTAAAATCAACCAGCCTGTATTTTCTTCTTGAACCGCCGCCCTGGTGCCTTACGGTAATCTTGCCCTGGTTGTTGCGGCCGGCATGCTTCTTCAAAGAAACAACCAACGATTTCTCCGGCTTGCTCGCAGTAATCTCTGCGAAATCGGAGCCTGTCATGTTTCTTCTGGAAGGTGTATATGGGTTATAAGTTTTGATTCCCATGATTGTTACTCCTTTCAATAATAACGTATCACGCAATAGCAGACATGGCGTATGGAGTGAATTCCACCGCCCACAGGAAACCCTTGTTCGCAGGAATGTCCTGCTCACAGGAAAATGCCTGACAGGCAGACGGAGCGCCATGCCCTTATCTGCGAAATTTTACAGCCCTGAGAAAATCTCAATCTCTGCGCTGTCCGCAGTGAGCTGGACAATTGCCTTCTTTTTCTTGGAGGTCTTTCCGGTGGTCGCACCGCGTCTGCGGGTCTTCCCGTCCTGGTTCATCGTGTTTACGCTGGCAACCTTTGTGCCCGCGAACATCTTCTCAACTGCTTCCTTTACCTGACTCTTTGTTGCATCCGGATGAACGGAAAATGTGTACTTCTTCTCGCTCATGGAGTTCATCGTCTTCTCGGTCACAACCGGTGCGAGAATAACATCATAATACTTTAAATCTGCCATTATGCGTACACCTCCTCAATCTTAGCAACAGCATCCTTTGTGATTACCAGGCTGTCATACTTTACGATATCATACACATTGATTGCGTTGAACAGCGAAGTCCTCACATTCGGGATATTCCTTGCGGAGAGGATAACCTTCTCATCCTTCTCGCCAAGGACAACCAAAGCCTTGTTTACCTTCAGGTTATTTAATACGCCTGCCATCTTCTTTGTCTTGATTTCATCAAGTGTCAGTGCGTCAAGGACATAAATCTTGTTGTCCGCAACCCTTGAAGTCAGCGCGGACTTTACCGCGAATGCCTTTTCCTTCTTATTCATCTTAAAGGAATAATCCCTCGGCTTTGGAGCGAATACAACGCCGCCGCCCTTCCACTGCGGAGCCCTCGTTGAACCCTGCCTTGCATGGCCGGTTCCCTTCTGCTTCCACGGCTTCCTGCCGCCGCCGCGAACTTCCGCGCGTGTCTTTGCGCTCTGCGTGCCCTGGCGCTTGTTCGCAAGCTGGCTGACAACTGCCATATGCATCAAATGCTCATTTACTTTTACACCGAAGACCGCGTCGTTTAACTCCATCGAGCCAACTTCATTGCCTTCCATATTATAAACCTTTACGTTCGCCATTTTCGTGTTCCTCCTTTCCTAAAGCATTCTAGTTTGCGCTCTTGACCGTCTCTTTAAGCATAACAAGTGCCTTCTTCGGTCCTGGCACAGCACCCTTTACAAGGATTAAATTGTTCTCCGCATCCACACGGACAACCTCAAGATTCTGTACGGTAGCCCTAACATGGCCCATCTGGCCTGGCATATGCTTGCCCTTGAACACGCGGCCCGGTGTCGTTGCCGGTCCGTTCGAACCGGCATGCCTGTGGTACTTGGAACCATGTCCCATCGGTCCCCTGGAAAGTCCGTGGCGCTTAATCGCACCCTGGAAACCCTTACCTTTCGTCGTCCCGGTCGCATCGATGTGGTCACCTGCCGCAAAGATATCCGCCTTGATTTCCTGGCCTACCTTGTAATCAGCTGCATTCTCAAACCTGAATTCCTTAAGAAATCTCTTATTGGCAACACCCGCCTTCGCGAAATGTCCCTTCCTCGGCTTATTCACAAGAACATCCCTGATCTCGCCAAAGCCAACCTGCACTGCATTGTAACCGTCGGTCTCCGTGGTCTTGACCTGTGTCACCGCACAAGGACCTGCCTGCAATACAGTTACCGGAATAAAAACTCCGTTCTCGCCGAAAATCTGCGTCATGCCGACCTTCGTAGCTAAAATAGCCTTCTTCATAACTTTGCACCTCCTGTTGAATCTACAGCGGATTGGGTTTCCCCAATCATCCTAGATGGTCTAATACCGGAGCCTGGCTTAAGCGTTTTTGGGAAACAAATCCCAAACCTTCCCAAGCCTTTGGTGCACCTTATGGCACAAATCACTTCCATGACTTCCTAATATATAAACCCTAAGGATTTCTTACTTCATTTTTTCTTAAGATGAATCGTCTTAGTTCCCTTTTGCGAAACGAAAATATCCCGCCCGGAAAAGCTTATTTCGTTTTCATCTTAATATCGATGTACACGCCGGCAGGCATCTCAAGCCTGTAAAGCACGTCAATCGTCTTCTGGGTCGGGGCAATGATATCAATCAGCCTCTTGTGGGTTCTCTGCTCGAACTGCTCTCTCGAATCCTTGTACTTGTGTACGGCACGCAGAATCGTCACAATCTCCTTCTTGGTCGGTAACGGCACCGGTCCGCTCACCTTCGTACCCGTCTTCTTTACCGTCTCAATGATTTTTGCAGCAGATGCATCGATAAGCTGATGGTCATATGCCTTCAATGTAATTCTCATTACCTGACTTGCCATAAAAAAAGTCGCCTCCTTTTCGCACTTCATTGCAGTACGACAAGCGGTGACTGTACACTCACCCGTGTGTTTCGTGAGCGCCGGAAATGAAAAGACCGGAGCATAACCTTCCCCGGTGCCTTAAGGCTCATCCCGAAAGCCCGTCTGACACGGTTCTTCTGCGGCAGCAGAAAACTTTCTGCATTCCAGAAAATTCCTGCAAAACAGAAATATTTATCTGTACAGTGACTTGTCGCCAGTTTATATAACTTGACATTCGCTCCACGGAAAACCTGCCCTATGGCACGGGCAGCAACCTCACGCTTCTACGCTATCAACGTCACAACGCCCACTATTATACCTGAGAAAATCTGATATTGCAAGCACTTTCTCAAATTTTTTCCATATTCAGCGAACAAAAATTAATGAAATTTTATCCAAAGTTTTATGCAATCTGCACAAATACTCAAATAAAACTTTCCTCCTGCTTTGCTTTCACCGTTTCCACCTGCATCTCAAACGGCTGCAGGCTGACCTGTCTTTCATCGAGTACAAACTCCTGTGCCTTTGTGGTATTGTTAAAGATAAAACGCGCAAAAAACCCGTCTTTGCTGCGCGTGGTAACCTCCACATGGTCCGGCAGCCCTTCCACAAAATCAATCCCGCATTTTTGCAAAATCTCCCCCACAAGGCGGATATACAGCTCCCGCTCACCGACCGTCCCGATATAGTACGCCGTGCCGTCGCCGTACTTATTTTCGGTAATCGCCGCGCTCCCTTTATAAAACTCGCTGTCGTAGCAGGCAAGCACACGCGTTTCCTCACCCTCCGGCTTTAAAATATCGCACCACTGCTTTGCCCGGTATTCCGCGCCGTCCAAGAACCGGATTGTCACATTGTCATAGCCGACCGGGTCGTACTCCAAAACGCGGCAGCCCACAAGCTTGCGGTACGGCGCAGGCAATGGCTCCATAATACAGTTGTTGTACGCATCCTTCACGCCGCTGCGGTTCGTAAAAACCACCGTGCCGCCGTCCTCTACAAAAGTGTATAACCGCCTCACCACCTCCGGGTTCGTCACATACATTTGCGGCGCAATGACAAGCCGGTAGCCCAAAAGCTCCTCGTCCTCCCCGATGATGTCAATATTCACCCCGTACTTCGTCAATGCCTCGTGGAATAATTTCAGCTGTTCATAGTAGTACATCCCGTTTGTCTGCGGCTGAATCTTAAAGGCGTACTCATTGTCGGACGAATACAGAATCGCAACCTTTGAGACAATCCGTGTCCCCACAAGGGCTTTTAACTCCTCCGCCGCCAGGCAGAGCTTTTCAAATTCGGCAAAACGCCTGCCCGGCACATTGGAATGGTCAATCAGCCCGTGCCAGTACATTTCCGCACCAGAAACCGCCGTCCTCCACCGAAAATGCACCACCGCGTCCGCCCCGTGGGCAAACGCCTGCAGCGAATACCCGGAAAGCATTCCCGGATACGGCGTCCTCACCATCGGCGCCCAACAGCCGGGACCGCCGCTCAGTTCCTCCATCACGCAAAAATTCTGGCGTTTTACCCCGCGCATCAAATCCAGGTGGAACGCATGGGAATAAAACTCTTTCTCATCCTCCGGCAGCTTCGTTGGCGGGTAATTATCATAGGAAACAAAATCAAGCCCCGCAAATGTCCTGTAAAAATCCGGCATGTTCTCGCAGAACCAGACATTCGTCGTAATCTTTGCCCCCGGGCAATTCCTGCGGATAATTTCCGTCTGCATCTTTACATACTCTATCATATCATCCGACGCAAAACGGTTAAAATCAAGCATGTAGGCAGGGTTTAACCACGCGGCAGGATAATTGCCAAGCGGCGGGTCAATCTGTTCCCATGTGGAGTATTCCCCGCTCCAGACTTCATTGCCGTAGAGGCGGTTGATGGTATCCAAATCCCCGTACTTCTTTTTCAGCCAGGCACGGTATTTTTCCGTGCATTTTTTGCAGAAACAGAAATTCGCCTCCAGTTCATTGTCAATCTGCCACGCCACCACCGCCTCATTCTGCGCGTAACGCTTTGTCATCCGCTCGATGATTTCCTTCGCGTGCCGCAAAAAATCCGGATGGTTATAGCAGCGGTGCCCGCGTATCCCAATCGGGTTAATCTTCCCGTCGCGCCCTGCCGGAACCGCATCCGGGTATTTCTCCACAAGCCAGCGCGGCGGCGCATTCGTCGGCGTACCGAGGATAACATGAATCCCCCGCTCCTTAAAAACCGCGGTAATCTCATCCAGCCACGAAAAATCATAGACACCCTCGCGCGGCTCCAGCCTGCTCCACGCAAACTCCGCCATGCGCACCAGCTTCACGCCCGTTTTCTGCATCAAATCCGCATCCGGCACCCAGAGCTCCTTCGCCCAATGCTCCGGATAATAGTCCACACCAATGACCATAATTCCCCTCCTTACTGTCCCTGTGCAAAGCAATCCCTGCACCCATACGAAAGGGAACAAATCCCTGCCCCCCTCCAAAACACTTTCACCCGTTTCGTACCGCTTCCCACCTGCCCGACGCCCCGCACGGCAGTACCAGACCGTTTGCGCTCACCGGCAGGCCAATTTCCTCCGCCTCCACGCTTCCCGCAAAGCGCCCCATCGCAAGCCCCAGCAAATACCCCAGCACCGCAGGCTGCAGCCCTGTCGTATAAGAATTTATCAGGAAAAACAGCGGTTTTTCCTTCAGCACATCCACACAGAGCTCCACAAACGCATAGATGTTCTCCTCAATCTTCCAGATTTCCCCTTTTGGTCCGCGCCCGTAGGACGGCGGGTCCATAATCACCGCATCGTAGCGGTTCCCGCGCCGAATCTCGCGCTCCACAAACTTCTGGCAGTCATCCACAATATAGCGGATGGGCGCGTCCGCAAGCCCCGATAATGCCGCATTCTCCTTCGCCCATGTCACCATGCCCTTCGACGCGTCCACATGCGTCACCGCCGCGCCCGCCGCAGCCGCCGCCACCGTCGCGCCGCCCGTGTAGGCAAAAAGGTTCAGCACCCGGACGGGCTCCCCTCCGCCACGCCGCGCCGTTTCTTCCCTGATAATTTTTGAAAACCAGTCCCAGTTGACCGCCTGTTCCGGAAAAAGCCCCGTGTGCTTAAACGAAAAAGGCTGCAAATTAAACTTTAAGCTTCCATAAGAAATCTGCCACTGCTTTGGCAAATCAAAAAACTCCCACTCCCCGCCGCCTTTTTTGCTGCGGTGGTAATGCGCGTTCGGCTTTTTCCATCCTGCGTGCCCCCTCGCCGTATTCCAGATGACCTGCGGGTCCGGGCGCACAAGCACATACCCTGCCCAACGCTCAAGCTTCTCCCCGCCGGAAGTGTCAAGCACCTCGTAATCCTTCCAATTTTCTGCAATCCACATCGTTATTCCCCCCGTCGGAATGTTTGGCATTACGCCCTGCGAACCCTTTTCCTCACGCGCTGTCCCCCGCCCTTTCCTACTTCTCCACCGGCTCAAACCTCACCCGCAGCTTCGGCAGCTTTTCTACCGTTGTGTAAGTATTCAGCAAACCATCCGGCGCGTCAAGGTCGTTCTCCCCGCTCGCAGGCGGCGCAAAAATCTTCATTGTCAAATCACATGGCCCATCCAGCGGCTTTTCATAAAACGCGCTCATCAGGTCAATCACCTTCACCTTCGGGGAGCGGTAGAACCATCTGCCATTCAACTCAATCATCAGGTTCGTCTCATCCTCGAAATACAGCTCACAAAAATGCGGGTTGCCCTCAAAATGCACCGGGACTGCAAGCCCGTCCGCATCCTCCGCACCGCCCCAGCGCAAGGTTGCCGGGAAGGAAACCTCCCCCTCCTTCTGCGTCATCTGCGGGCAGAAATAGTCGTCGTGGATAATCTCCTTGTAAGCGGCAAGCAGCGGCTGCGCGATGCCGACCTGCGCATTGTTCGGGTCCTCAATCTCAAGCCCGAGCCTGCCCCTGTCACGGAACTGGTACATCGAGAAATTTGTAAACCACTCTGCATTCTCTTTCTTAATCAAATCACAGAATTCCTGTACCATCTTCACCTGGTCATACGGTCCGGTCACATCGCCGTCCGCATTGAGCTCGCTCATCATCATCGGCTTTGCCGCCCCGCCGTTTAACTCCTTAAAACGCTCATAGGTACGCTTTGTGTACTCGAAGATGTCATGGACATCGCCGCGGCTGTGGGATTTTCCCCCGCGCTCCGCCACATCGTAAGGCCAGCCCCAGTGCAGCGCAAAATACTTGTCAATCGACCACATATCCGCATCGCGCACCGCCTGCGCAAAGCAATCCTCCTTCTCAATCTCGGTCTTGCCCGCGTCCACGCCGCCCGTGCACAGAATCGTCTGCACATTTGGCGCATATTCTTTTAAAATCGCGCAGAAATGGCTGTAAAACTCACCGATTTCCTTGTAGGTGCTTCGCTTTGTGAAGCTGAACCAATCCCCGGTGCACTCGTGGTTGATGCGCAGCATCATGCGCCCGAACGGCTTTAAATCCCTCGCAATCGCAACCAGATGCTCGTCCGTCACATGCGGGTCAATCGTCATGGTCAGCGTGACATCCTGCCCATGCCTGCGCACATCCCGCATAAAAGTAAATGGCTCATCTTCTGTATTTCCATTTAAACCGCCCTTGTATGTAAAATAATCATCGTAAGGGTAATCCCACGCAAACGATACATTCGGGTTGGCATGTACCACACTCACCCTTCCCGGCCATCCCTCATCGAGCGGATAGTAGCAGTACATCAGGCTAATCGAGCGGTGCGGCCGCCCAAGCGTCTGCAAGATATAATCCTGGTTCACGTACTCCCCGCGCTCCGAACCATCCCCTAAGTCCACCGCGCATTTTGCCTTCCCCATATGCAGGGAATATGCCTTTAATTCATCACCCATAACAAATCCTCCAATCTCCGATTGTTTTTTCAGCGCATTCCATTCGCTGTACTGGACGTATTTTGTGTTTATCCCGCCCACGCGGCAACCTCCGCCACCGTCCACCCCCATCATAGCAAAGCTGTGGCCAAAAAGCAAGTTAAACGTTTTCGTTCGCCCCATCTTTTACAAAAACAGTTGCATTTTTTTTAATATATGGTACAATTTAGCTGTTATACTGCGAAATCGGGCAAGGAAGCGCTCACCGGCCCATCCGCGGCGGATGCCTGCTGCCTTAGCGTACAAAATTCCTTGTGCGCCCGCGCATAACAAAAAACTACGCGCCGTGCAAAAAACTGCACAGGGCGCAGAAAAGAGGGAGGATTATCATGCCAACATGGGCAATTGTGGTACTTATCATTCTTGCTGTTCTAGTTGTAGCGTTCATTGCGCTCGCGATTTACGCGAATAAGCTGCAAAAAAAATCTGAAGCGTCCCAGGAGCAGATTCGCGCCGGGGCACAGACATATTCCATCCTTGTGATTGACAAAAAAAGGATGAAGCTAAAAGAAGCCGGTTTCCCGCAGCTTGTCATTGACCAGACACCGAGGGCACTGCGCGGGGCAAAGGTTCCGGTCGTCAAGGCGAAAATCGGTCCGAAGGTGGCAAACCTGATGTGCGATGAGAAAATTTTTGACCTCATCCCGGTCAAAAAGGAAGTAAAGGCTGTGATGAACGGTATCTACATTATGGATGTGAAGGGACTGCGCGGCGGCCTGGAGCAGAAGCCGGAAAAGCAAAGCTGGTTGAAGCGCACGCGCGCAAAACTCCAGAAAAAGGCCGATATGGCAAACAAGGAATTGGAGGCAGAAAAGAAAAAGAAAAAATAAGGGAACCGGGAATGAACCCCCACGCGGATTCATTCCCGGTTCTTTGCTGTGAAAGGGGCATCTTCCAGGCATCCATGCAAAACCTTTGCCCCTTTCCCATTCACTCCTCAAAATAAAATACCTTCCCCCTCGGCGCAAACGGAAGCCTTCTGCCCCTTGGCACCAAAAAAGCGTGCTCCCTGCGTATCCGGATATGGTCTTCTATCCACCCGTCCGTGATAATCAGAACCGGCCCATTCTCCGGGAAATCCTTCGCCCCCTCTAACAAATCCACGCCCGGCTGTAAGACGGTTCCGCCCCTGCCCTTAACCTGCACGCGCCCCGCAATTTCCTCCGGCGCGAGGTATCCGGCATCATATGCCGCCGCGTCGCAGAAAACAACGCGGGCATACGGAACCTCCTTTGCCACGGCATAGCTTGCCACTGCGCCGAGCGCAAACCCGAGCAGCCTTGTATCCATTGAACCGGAGGTGTCAATGACCACCCCAAACGTGCGGCTGTATTCCGGGATTTCGCCCGGGACATAGCTCGGTCTTGGGATATCCGGCGTGCTGCCCTGCCTGCGGCTTGGCCTGGCGTAGGTACGGTGCTTTGCAAGCGGTGTAAAAAACTCATCAAACCAGTTGCCAAGCTGTACATCCCACGGTATCGGCGGCATGGAAAGCGCGCGGATTTCCTCAATTAGCCCGGACGGCAGAAAGCCCCGCTCCCCGCCCTGATGATATTCCAGGCCGTTTTGCAGCGCACTGCGGTAAAAATCATCAAGCGAAGTTAAGCCGGAGCCCGGAACCCCTCCCCCATTGCTCCCGCCCGCCATCACATCCCCCTTGCCATAGCCGCGGAACGTGTCAAGCTTTGAAAATTTCTTTAAATCCTTCTGTATCCGGTCATAAAGGCTTTCTGCCGAAACATCCTTTAACGCCTCGTCATAAAGCCCCCGGTCCGGCATTTCCCCGACGCCCATCTCGCGCAGCCAGCCGTTAATCACATAGTCACAGGCAACATTCCACAGATACGGGTCGCGCCCCTTGCATCGCTCATGGTGCATCAGCCCCGCATGGAGGAATTCGTGGGCAAGCACAAATTTCAGTTCCTCCTCATTTAAACCCGCCGCAGGATTGACATAAATCTCCCCCGCTGTCACATTGACTGCGGCAACCGAAATTTCCTCCTGGTTGCAAAAACTGTAATCCTCAATCACCCGAAATCCTGCTGCAAGCCCGCCAAGCAGCGGATAGTGGCTGATAAACCACTGCGCTGCCTTTTCTGTAGCGGTATGTGTGCGGCTCGTCCCCTCGCCGTGCCCTCCCGCCTCACTCACAACGCTTGAGACGGAATATGCCAATGCATAGGCAAACTGAAGCATGAACCCATTCCTCTCGTTCCTTTTCGCATTGTAGACCAGCGGATGCCCCAGGCCCTGCATGTCCATTCCCGCAGCAGTCCCGTATCCGCTGTTCAATCCGTCCCCGCCATGCCCCCGCCCCATCAGATACTGATAGATTTTTTGCTCATCAGTCAGGCTTCCGGGGAAAAAATCCGCCGGATTTTCACAGGTTGGGGAGCCAAATTTGATATCGCGCAGGAACTTCGCAATATAGATATCACACGCTGTATTCCAGACTTCCTTATTGCAGGAGACGACCCATTCCGACGAACCGTCCGGACGCGGCTTCTCGTAGCCTGGCATCCGCTCCGCGTCAAAATGCCCGAAGGCAAGATGCAGCTTGCAGTGGGCAAGCGTGTACGCCCACTGTTCAGGGGAAAGCAGCGCATCCTTGTTCAGATAAATCGTTCCGCTGCTGTGCACATACGCGGCGTCCTTTCCCATATTCTGTTTGCCAAGCACCTGCACATACCCTTTCAGCCTTGAAAAAAGGGGATTCCTCTTTTGCAGGGAAATCCCCAGATTCAGCCGCTCCTCGCCCGGCGAAACATGATTCTTCTTATTTGCCATTCCTGCCCCTTTCAGACTTTTGCCAGACGCGGCAAATCCCGCACAATCTCCACCATAAACCAGTCCGGCAGCACCTCGCCCTCGTCCGCCGACACAACCATCTGCGCAATCTCATAGTTCACCTGCGACAGCTCCTTGAGCAGCGCCTTCGCCCGGTGTGCCAGGTACTGTGCATCCTTGTTCATATTTTGCTTGTTCTCCGGCAAATCATGCAGAAGCCTTGCCCTAAAGGACTGTGCGACAAAATAAAGGACATCCCTGTCCTCCGGTCTTGACGGCCATTTCGCATCCCCCTTGATAATGCCTGCCAGCAGATGCGTATTGCCAAGCTGCTTTGTAAACGCCAAAAACATCCCCGCGTGCTTCGCGCTGATGCAGCCGTAGGCCAGCACGCGCAGGGTATTCTCCGAAAGCTCCTCCTTCCCCGCGCCATACTCCTTCAGCGCATCGCTTAGCATATGCCACGAGCGCGGTGTGGAATACGGCTCCTCGCTTTTGGGCGGCTCGGAAAATAAATGGTCCGGACGCTGTGAAATATAATCCGTCACCCACGGATGCAGGTGGTTTTCATACGCCCATGCCAGCCACAGGGAAGGATCCGCCTTCATCTGCACATGGAACATCCGGTTGATGAGCGCGGAGGACATCGTCTTTACGATTGCCCCGTCCTGCGAGCGGTTCCCTGCCCCGATGACGACACTGCCCGCGGGCAGATGGTATTCCCCCACGCGCCGCTCATGGATTAAGCTGTAAAATGCCTTCTGCACCTCCTGCGAACAGGCATTTAACTCATCCAGAAAAAGCACATACGGCTCCTTTCTCGCAATCATTTTCGGCGGCAGAAATTCGGAGGTCTCCCCCCTAATCTGCGGGATGCCAATGATATCCTCCGGAGCTAACTGGCTTCCAAGCAACGAAACGCAAGGCAGCCCGACCTCTTTCGCAAATTTTTCCACCAGCGCGGATTTCCCGATTCCAGGCGCCCCCCAGATAAAAACCGGGCGGGTCGGGGCAACGTTCAACAAAACATCCAACAATTCATCCTGTGTTACCGAATACGCCAAATTCATGTAAGTTTTCCTTTCTTTTCCCGTGCAGCCAACCTTAACCCTGGCGCGAAGTCAATCCCCGTCCTGTAAAGACAGGCACTGTACCCGGACGGTTAATTCACACTCCGAGATATGCTGATAATTCATCTCCAACGCATATGTCAGTTTCAGATACATGGAGTCCTCTTTTTCCTCCCACAAAATCCCATGCGTTGTAATCTCAATCAGCATATCCCCAATCGGCGTTGTGTAATAGGTCATATTGGAAACATCCTTCTCAAACAGCATGTGGACATTGATTGCACCTTTCTTGCTTACCTCAACCGTCCGCTCGGAAATCTTTATGACACACTTGGAATTTTCATCCTCATCCTCCGTCGGCTCGTCATATACGAGAAAATGCTTCCCGTTCCTGAAATAATATTCCCCGCGGCTGATGACCTCCACCGCTTCGTCCTCCTGCGTCTCGAACTGCAGTCCCGAAACCGTTATCAAAACATCCTTTGTCATTTTCTTGCCCTACGCTTTCATTCAAATGTCTTAATCGTCACGTCCTTTGTCTCAATCACATTGCACGGCAGAATCGAATTTGCAAGGGAGCGGAATTTCTCCGCGCCGTCACTCACATAGAAGGTATGCTCCGGCACTTGCTCCTTCCCGGAGAATAAATCCTGCCCGGCAAGCAGCTGCTTTAGCTTCTTTGCCGTTTCAACCGCGGGGTCAACAAGTGTAATCCCCTCGCCCAAAACCTCGCGCACCACATCGCGGATGAGGTTGCGCAGCAGCGGATAATGGGTACAGCCAAGCACAATCGTATCCACGCCCTTACCCTGGAATTCCTCCAGATAGCGCCTTGCGACCTCCTTCGTCACGGAATCATAAATCCATCCCTCCTCCGCCAACGGCACAAAGAGCGGGCACGCCTTACTATAAATATTCAAATCCGGATTGATGCTGTAGAGAAGCTTGCTGTACATGCCGCTGCGGATGGTTGCCTCCGTGCCAATCACCCCAATGCTGCCGTTTTTGGTAATCTGCGCCGCCGCCTGCGCGCCGGGGTTTACCACATCAAGAATCGGCACATCAAATTCCTTTCGCACCGCATCCACCGCAAGCGCCGACGCCGTATTGCACGCCACCACAATCACCTTGACCCCCTGCGAGAGCAAAAAGCGCACAATCTGCCTGGAATACTCCGTAATGGTCTCCTTTGATTTGCTGCCGTAGGGCACGCGCGCCGTGTCCCCGAAATACAAAATACGCTCGCCGGCAAGCCTGCTCATAATCTCTTTTGCTACCGTAAGCCCCCCAACCCCGGAATCAAACACCCCAATCGGCAAATCACAACTCATATGTTCCTATCCCTTCCCAATTTCAAATTCCGTGCGGTATCTTTTCGCACCGCACAGCTTTGCCGTAATTCCGTGCGCCCTCTTTTCGCACCATACAGCCCCGCCGGGCAAGCCCTCACATCGCCCGCTCAAACGCCATTGCAATCAGACGGTCCACAAGCTCGCTCTTTGGAACGCCCTGTGCCTCCCAGAGCATCGGGTACATGCTGATGGACGTAAAGCCCGGCAGCGTATTTATCTCATTAAAAACCACCTCGTTCGTGCCCGCCTCAAGGAAGAAATCGACCCTCGCAAGCCCAAAGCCGTCCACCGCGGCAAAAATCTGTTCCGCCGCCCGCCGGATTTCCTCCGCCTTGCCCTCCGGCAGCTCTGGCGCAATCACGGTTTTCGACTCCTCACTGTTATATTTCGCATCATAATCATAAAATTCCGCCGCCGCAAGAATTTCGCCGACCTCCGAAGCCCTCGGCTCATTCCCTCCTAGTACGGCACATTCCATCTCACGCCCGACAATCGTCTCCTCCACCAGGATTTTCCGGTCATGTTCCGCCGCAAGCTGCAAAGCTTTTATCAGCTCCGCACAGTCACACGCCTTTGAGACACCGCGCGAAGAACCCGCATTGGATGGCTTGACGAAAACCGGGTAGGAAAGGCTTTTTTCCACACGGGAAACTGCCTGCTCCACCCCTTCCCCCGAAAGCTCCTCGCGGCACACCTTTACATATTTCGCCTGCCTTATCCCAAGGCGGTCCACAAGGATTTTCGTGTACAGCTTATCCATCGAAACCGCGGATGCCAGGACACCGCAGCCGACATATGGGATTTTCGCCAGTTCCAAAAGCCCCTGCACCGTGCCGTCCTCGCCGTAGAGCCCATGCAGTGCCGGAAATACTACATCCACATCAATCATCGAGACCGCCGCGCTGCCCTCCGCTTCCTTGTTCGAGAAAACAAGCACCGATTTCATCCCGGCATCCGGCGAAATCACCGCACTTTTGCTGCCCTTATACCAGCTTTTATCCACAATCCGGTTGACATTGTCCACATACAGCCAACGCCCATCCTTCGTAATACCAATCAAAATCACATTGTATTTCCCTTTATCCAATGCCTCCACAATTGTCCGGGCAGACATACAGGAAACCTCATGCTCGGACGACTGACCGCCGAACAATACCGCTACTGTCTTTTTCATCATAGCCTCCATTCCATCACAAACCAACTGACCCTGTCTGTGCACAGTCAAACTCATCCCCTATTTTACACTCATTTCCCACAATATTCAAGGCAAAACTCAATTATGAATAAATTGCGTCAGAACGGCAATACTTCGGATAAAAGAAATCTTAAAACCAGAAAGGATTTACGCCGATGAACCAAAAAAATTTCCAAAAACGAAACCATTCCATCCCCCTGTTTTTTACCCTCTTCCTCCTCTTTTGTGTTTCCCTCTTTTTTTGGATGGGGTTTCTTATTTTCCTGACCGGGTGCAAAGGCACGCAGGAACTTGCCCCGCAGGCGGAGGATGCGGACACGCCTGTCAACGCCTCCTTACAGACCGCACTTGCCGAACAGGTATTGCGCCTGCACATTATTGCGGACAGCAATTCCGATGCCGACCAGACCGTAAAACTTGCCGTGCGCGACGCTGTCATTACATATCTTGAGCCTTATCTGGATGGTGTAACGACAAAGCAGGAAGCAATGGAAATCATCCGTGCCCAGATGGAAGCGCTTACCGATACCGCCAACCTTGTCCTTGCCGAAAACGGTTTTCCCTACACGGCAGATGCAATGTTATCACGGACGTATTTCCCGGTCAGGCTCTACGGTGATTTGGTGCTGCCCGCCGGGGAGTATGATGCCTTAAGAATATGCCTTGGCAGTGCTTCCGGAAAAAACTGGTGGTGTCTTGTTTTCCCGCAGCTGTGCTTTGTCGATATCACGACCGGCGTGCTGCCGGAAGAATCAAAGGAGGAACTGCGTTCCCTTTTGTCCGACGAGGAATATGCGCTTCTCTTCCCGGATGAGGCGCTTGCCGAATCTGTTGCCACAAGCATGGGATTTTGCGAACAGACCTGCCGCATCCTGTTTGACTATGCGCCAAGGGATACGAAAAAGCCGAAAATCCGTTTCCCTCTGTTCGAGCGGGTCAGGGAATGGATTGTTGGTTCCCTTATCGAAATTTAAGTTAAGGTACATGACGCGGAGGATGAAAAAACTCAAAGGAGACCGTGGATGCCGCATTGCGGCAAATTGAAGAAAAGCATTATGCCGCCCAGGCGCTGCCCCGGCTCCGGGCGGCATATTTATGAAACCTTGCAAAATACCACCGTCACCGCCAGTTCATCGCCATGGCAAGCGGCAAAAACCTCGCCGTTCATCCTGTGCATGAGCCTGCGGCAGATATAAAGCCCCAATCCGCTCCCCGGCGTGCTCCCCACATTCGACCCGCGCCAGAAACTCTCGAAAATATGGGGAAGTTCCGCCGCCGGGAGCGTGCAGCCACTGTTTTTGACCGTCACCAGAACACAGTTTTCTTCCTGCGAAAACGCGAGGGAAATCCATTTCCCATCCCCGTACTTTATGGCATTTTCCATCAGGTTTTGCAGCACTTCAACGCTCCGGTCGATATCGCCCTTTATCAGACAATCGTCAGATTCCCCAACCGCAAAATCCGTTCCCGAAAGCGCGAGCTGCCCGCAGTAATGCCCCTTTATTTCCCGTACAAGCCCTGAAAGATAGAATTCTCCCTCCTGCACGGAAAGACTTAAAAAATCCTCCCGCAAGGCATTTGTAATCTGTGTGAGATACGCCTCAATTTCATCCGCCTTTTTCCCGATATTTTCTGCAGTTTCAAGCTGTTTTTCCTTCTCGGAATAAATCCCCTTTACAAGCGCTTTCGCATAGAGCTTAATCGCAAGGAGCGGCGTTTTGATGTCGTGCGAGAGCGATAAGAGCATAGTTTCGCGGTCGCGCTGCAGCGAAAGTGTACGCTGCCTCTGCTCCTGCGTATTTTCGCGCAGCAAATCCATGCCCCAGACAAAGCGACCAAAAAAGTGGCTTTTGCTTTCCTTTAAGGGTGTGGCAAGCATCCCGCGGGAGAGTTGGTACGGGAGCTCAGAGAGCTTTTCAAACGGGCGCAGAATCTGACGGCGGACGAAAAGCAAAACGGCAAAAAGCAGAAGCGCCATCGCCGCCATCACCGCATTGGCGGCGGCTAAGCTTATCTGCCCTCCCGTGCCCATATCTGCCGTATAATCAAAGCGGTAGAGGGTACCGCCAATCCCGCGGATGAGGTAGTCGCTGTCTGTGGCAAGGGCATGGGGATAAAGTACCATTTCACCGCCTTTATCCGCAGCACCGTACATCTGCCCCACAATCTCCACATTTTCCACATACTCACACCCTGCAAGCGAAACCGCCCCAAGCCCTTCCCGTTCAATCTGCGCCGCAATCCGGTAGATTTCCACCCGGTATGCCCTCGCCTGTTCCGAACCCCCGAAATACCGCCCAAAAATATTTATCCCGACAATCAGCAAGGCAGCCAGGGCAAGTACCACCGCCAAAATCCGGTCAAAGATTTTCATAAATACCGATACCCCACGCCCCACACCGTCAATATTTTCTGCGGATGCTTCGGGTCTTCCTCAATTTTTTCGCGCAGCCATTTGATGTGGACGGTCAGTGTCTGCGGCTCGGAAAAGCTCTCGCTGCCCCATATCCGTTCAAAAATATATCCCTTGTCAAGCGCCCTTCCCTTGTTTTGCATTAGCAGCGCCAAAAGGTCAAATTCTTTTGCGCGCAGTTCAATCAGGCTGCTGCCCTTTTGCAGTGTGCGCGCCGCTTTGTTCAGCACCAAATCCCCGTCCGTTAACGTATCAAGCGCATAGCGCCGCTTAAAAATCCCGTCAATTTTCGCGAGCATAAGGTCGATGTCGTAAGGTTTTTCGATGTAATCGTCCGCACCGAGCACCAGGCCGTTTAATTTGTCTTCCTTTGCCGTCTTTGCACTGACAATCAGAATCGGCGTATTGCCCGCTTCGCGTATTTTTTTGCACACGGCAAAACCATCCATACCCGGAAGCATGATGTCAAGAATCACCAGCTTTGCGCCTTCCCCCTCATACAGCGAAAGCGCTTCCTCCCCGCTTTTTGCTACTGTCACGCTGTAGTGTTCCGCGTTCAGGAAATCACAGAGCAGCTCTGCAAGCTCTTTATTGTCCTCCACAATCAAAATATCCGTCAATTCTACCATCCCATCTCCATCAGCCACCCGTTCAATGCCCTCTCCCGCTCGCGCACCCCGCCGGAGGCTTTGTATTCCCCTAAAGTATACTCCCCTTTTATGTTCCCGTCAACGATATAAAGCACCCGCGAGCATTTTGCCGCAACCTTTACGTCGTGTGTGACCAACATAATGGTTGTGCCCTCGCCGTTGAGCTTTGTCAGCTCCTCCATCACCTCATCCGAGGCGGCGCGGTTGAGCGCGCCCGTCGGTTCGTCGGCAAAAATCATCTGCGGGCTGTTCACCATGCTGCGGCAGATGCAGGCTCGCTGGAGCTGCCCGCCGGAAACTTCGTTGATATCGTTGTCCGCAATCTCGGTAATGCCGAGCTTTTTCATCATACTGCGGGCATATGCAAGCTTTTCCTTCCTGCTTTTATTGTTCTGCTTTGACTGGAAGGCAGGCAGCAGAATATTGTCGAGTACCGTCAGGTTTTTTAGCATGTACATCTGCTGAAAAATAAAGCCCATCTGGTCAAGGCGCAGCCCCGCGAGCTCCCCCGGCTTCATTTTCGCGATATCCTTTCCCAAAAAATCCACTTTTCCTGAAGTGATGGCATCCATGCCGGAAACCGCATACAAAAGCGTTGATTTCCCGGAGCCGGACGGTCCCATCACCGCCACCATCTCGCCCTTTTCCACCCGGAAATTCACGTTCCGTAAAACGTTGTTCTGATGCTTGTTTACGATATAGGTCTTGCATAAATCCTTTACTTCCAAAACGGCTTCCATAATATAATCCTCCTATTTTAAGTTCCGCATACTCCCTTCCGGACCCTTTTAACGGCAGTGGGATTTTTGTCCATTGATTCGCGTTTTTGGCGAATTCATTCCCAAAAATTCCACTGGGGCCTGTACGGGAGTATGCTGTTTTTTAAGCTTTGCATACTCCGCTACTCGATATTCGATGTCTCCGATGCTGCAATTTTCCTGACCTGCGTTGCGCCCATGGCTGCTGCCGCAAGTATGGTTGCGAATAGCACGGCAAGCGGATAAATCACATAAACCTCCATTGCCACGATCTCAAATTCGATGCGGTACGCGCCCATCATCCGGAAAATCGGTTCTACCGTAAGCTTTGAGAGCGGCGTGGATATTGCCGTTCCAATCAGGATGCTGAAAACAAGCACAATCCCAATCCGCATGGACTGCCACGCCACAAGCGAGGAATCCTGAAAACCGATTGCCTTTAACACGGCAATTTCGCTCTTCTCCTTTGTGATAAAGCTCTTGACCATCAGCAGCGCCACTAAGACATTGATGCACAGAATAATCCCTAAAATCAGGTTTTTCACGCCCTGAAGCTGCCCTGCCACATCGCCAATCATATAGCTGATATATTCGCCTGCCGAAAAAACAGAGGTTTCCGGATACGCTTTTTTTAACATTTCTTTCCGCTGCGCTGCCGTCTGTGCATCCGGATGGTCCTGATATGAAATCTGGACGGCAAAGCTTCCGGCGGCAAGCGAGAAATCAATCTCCTCCCCCTCGTAAAAGCGGATGCCCTCCCCGAGATTGTTCATGCTCTGGTTGATGGCTGTCACAATAAATTCTTTCCGGTTTCCGCCAATGTCAATTTCCACGGTATCGCCAATCTGTGCGCCAATCGTATCTGCAGTTATGTAGGAAAGCGCAACTTCCCCGGGATTTTTGGGCGCGCTCCCTTCCAGATAGGCATATTCCTCCGCCCTCACCCCGCCGACACCGATAAACGCGAGGGAAGAACATTTCTTGCTGCCGTATGAGACATAAAAGCGGAACATAATTTCCTGAAATACCCTTGCTTCAATTCCGTTTTCCTGCAGGGTCTGCTGGACCTCTTTTAGGTTTTCCTGTATCATTTCCTCATTTTTCCCGTTCGCGCTAAGCAAAAGCTCCTGTGAAATCGCAATATCACAGTCCGCCATGTTAAAGAGTTTGATTTGCTTATCCGATTGGAGCGTGTTAATCGTATTGACCGGAATAACAATAAGCAAAAGCCCAAGTGTAAAAATCAAAATCATCGAAAGGTATTTTTTCGTTCCGCTTAAAATATCGTTCACCGCCATAAACGGCACAGGCTTTAAGCGTGACCGGCTAAAAGATATCATGCTTTTTTTCCCGTAGCGCTCGCCCGTCTCCCCACTGCGAACCGCGTCCACCGGGGAGAAACGGCAGATTTTCCTTGTGCAGAAATAGCAGAATAATACGACAATCCCTGCCGTTGCCGCCGCACACAGGATATTCAAGTAAAATTTATTGCCACCGGAAAGAATGATGTTTTTTGATACCCTCTCGATTAAAAGATTGCCGAACGGGAAACTTAACACAATCCCAATCCCCGCACCGAGAACGGAAATTGCAAAATATTTGGCGATGTAGAGTGCCCGGATTTTCCCGTTTGGAATGCCGATTGCCTTCATGACCCCAATTTCCCGGAACTCCTCACTCAGCGTAAAATGGATGGTAAAGCGCAGGATTACCATGGAAATCAGGATAAGGCATATGCTTACCACAAGCACGACCGCGGCAATCAGCATATCCATAATATACATCATCTTGATTCCGGAACGGTTCACATTTAGGATGGATTTAAGATTGAAATCGTTGAATTTTTCCATGAAGGAAGCATCGTTGGTGTATACGGCAAGGGAAGTGAATTTTGTTTGCCCTTCCCGGTCAAAAAATGCCAAATCATTATCACTCACCAGAAAGCGCGTCATGCCAGTCATCGAGGAACCGAACAGCGCGTCCTTTGTGCTGCCCTTTAAGGTGAAACTTTTTTTCTCACCGCAAAACTCAATATCCATGGTACAGCCCTCGTAAAAATTGTTCTTTTCCGAGGAAAAAATACCGGCAGGAACATAAATCTCCCCGTCATTTACCCGCGTAACCTCCTGCGCGTTTTTGTCAAAAACCCGGCTGCCCTGCGTTGCGGAAAGCACAACGGAATTGCTGTACTCAAACGGTTCCCCGTCAACATAAATATCCCGCGGGTCGATTTGGATGAGCTCAAAGGTACTCAGACCATAGCCATTGTCCGCAGCAAAGCCTTCAAAGCGCTCCGCCTCTTCCCGGTAAGGTGTTGCAAACCAGTAATCGGGCACCTCTGCCATCTCAAAATAATCGTCGAGCGCCGTGGTGATGGTGAACATATTGTTCACACTGCTCGCGATAAAGGTTGCCGCGAGAATAATGAATATCAGCACGATTGCATTCATGGTTTTCTTTCGTTTCAGGTCTTTTTTCAGTATGCGTAAGTACATTTGTATTGGACTCCTTTCCCTGATGGTAAGGCTATGATAACATGGGAAATGTTAAAAAATCCTTAAATGGAAGAGAAAGTTTTTTTCTTTTGCTACCGTTTCGCAGTTCTTTAATTTACAGTGCAGAAACCAGAGCTCGTTTGTGCTTCTTTGTCCGTGTGTTCGTCAAATTCCGCCTGGCTGAATTTTTGAATCCCTGTCAGCGTCCCATTCCCGGAAATGTCCGGATTTGCAAAATCACGCACCGTGTAAATGTCGATGGAACCGCCTTCGCTCCACAAGGTGCGGAGGGAGCCCTTGAACTTCCCACCCGTCAGCCTCTCGCCGTTGGAGGTCAGCACATCCTGAAACAGCCGGACTTTTTCACCGTTGTAATACCACTGGTCATTTTTTGCATCATAGGTAACGCCAAATGCCTCATATTCTTTTGCCATATCTTCCAGTTCTTTTGTGGATGCCGGGTCGCCAGCCACAGCCACAGGAGATGAATTTTTGATTGCCCCAATGTCGCGGGCGGCAAATTCTTCTGCCGTAAATTCCTTTACACCTATCAGTTTTCCGCCAGGTTCAAAGGAACCATCGTTCGAGCGGACAAAATCACTCAGGTCACGGACGGCATAAACGTCAACCACACCGTTTTCATTCAAAAAATCTTTCCCTGCCTGCATGCCGTCCCCTATGCTGTAGTAGTCCTCAAACCACCTCACCAGCCTGCCATTATATTGCAGTTCGTTTTTGTCGGCATCGTAAATCAGGCCAAACTGCTCATAGGGCTTGAATTGTTCTGCATAGGAAACAACATCGTCTGCCATCCCATCTTTATCAATGGCATAGATGGCTTCCATCGTCCCATCCTTATCCTTGGCATAGACGGTTCCCGCCGCCCCATCCCCGACAACGGCATGGATGGATTCCGCCGCGGTACGGTACACGGTCAGGCATCCTGCAAGCAATCCCCCGCCAAGGGCGAATGCAAATAATTTTTTTGTGTTCATAAAGAAACACCATCCTTTCTTTTTGGTATATTGAAAGAATACCATGCTTTTTTGTGATGCATTTGGGATTTGCTTGTAATTTATGTGTAGCCGGAAAAACGGCAGGGCACCCCCCGCCGCTTTCCCATTACTGGCAGATTGTAAATGAAAACTTCACCCCGCACTGCGTATTGCAGACCGCACATTCGCTCCCGTGCTGCCGCAAAATTTCCTGCACGATATATAGCCCAAGCCCACTTCCTCCGGTTTTCCGGCTTCTTGACTGCTCCACGCGGTAAAATGCATCAAACAGTTTCGGGATGCTATCCTCCGGAATATGTGCCTGCGTGTTTTCAACGGCAAATTCCACTTGTTCATGCTTTGCAAATGCAAAAATATGAATTGCCGCCCCTTGCGGGGAATATTTGATGGCGTTGCCGATAAGGTTTGAAAACACTTTTTCCATCAGCATTTTATTTCCGCTGACAAAAACTTCTGACGGGATATCAAGATGTATCTGCAAATCTTTTTCTGCAATGAAATCCTGCATTTCGCACAGGTAGGACTTGATGATTTGCACGCAATCCAGGCGGTCTTTTTTGAAATTGGCGTCCGCGGTTTCCAGACGGGAAACCGTCAGGATTTCCTGAACCATCGTTTCCAGTGTATTTGCAATTTCCAACGCTCTCGCCAAATATTTTCCGTGGTCTTTATATACCCCGATGCCAAGAAGCATCCCTTCCAGCTGCCCTTTGATAATTGTAATGGGCGTTTTCAGTTCGTGGGATACCGCCGAAAAGAAATTTGTGCGGGACTGCTCCAGCTTTTTCTCATGCTCTATGTCGGCTTCAAGTTTTCTGTTCGCGCTCTGCAAATCCGACAGGGCAAAGGAAAGCTTGCGGGAGAGTGTATTAAGGCTTCTTCCCAATATCCCAAGCTCATCGGTCCGCCGCCCGTCAACCTCCCACTCCAACTGCAAATCAGACATTTTCTCTGCAATATGGCTGATTGCCAGCACCGGCTTTGTAATGATACGCGAATACAGCCAGGACACGCTAAAAGCCGCCGCCAAAACAACAAGCAGAATCAGTGGAAAGATACGGGCAAAGGATTGCTGCAACTGCGCAACCTGTTTCGCCTCACCGTAAACAAGAAGCATATATCGGTCATTGCTGTCCGCGAAGGAAAAATAGTATTCACTTGAAAGGACAGGCGTTGCTGTCCTGTCGTCGGTGAAGGCAAATTGTGCGTAATTGCCTCCCCATCCATCGTCAAATTCCGCCGTGGGCAATGGTACCAAACCGCCGTTGCTATGATACAGCTCAACGGAATCGATTTCCGGATCCTGGATAAACCAATCGAACAAGCCGCCACTTTCCAAAAACGCGACCTGCTCTAGTTCGGTTACAAAATCCTGCACCCGTTCCTTTAGGGCTGCTGTCAGCCTGTTCGAATAGGTCTGTGGCATCCAGCATGCCAACAAGCCAAATACCAGCAGCGATACACCGAACAATATTACCATTGTGGTGAGAAACACTTTTGCAAACAGGCTGCTTTTAATTTTCTTTCTCAATTTTATACCCCACCCCTCTGATTGTCTGGATAAAATCAATCCCCAGCTTTTTCCTCAGGTTCTTGATGTGTGTATCCACGACACGCTCGTCCCCGTAAAAGTCATACCGCCATAGCTTATCCAAAAAATTCTGCCGGGTTAAAATGCGCCCCTGATTCGTCAGCAGTTCTTTCAGCACTTCAAATTCCCGCTGTGTCAGCTCATAAACTGCCCCGTCTACAGCAGCGGTATAATTGTCGCAATCCAGAATAAGGTTCTGGTAAGCAAGTGTTTTGTGCGCGTCATTGTGCGCCCCTTTGCTCCGCCGCAGGACAGCCGCAATCTTGCGGATTAAAATCGGCATGGAAAAAGGTTTTGTGATGTAATCGTCAACCTGCAAATCAAGCCCCCGGATTTGTTCTTCCTCACCGCTCAATGCAGTAAGCATGATGATGGGAACACCAGACTGTTTTCGTATCAGCTCGCAGACGGTAAAGCCATCAATCTTAGGAAGCATTACATCAAGCAACACCAAATCAAATTGTGCGGTCAAAAATGCGGAGAGCGCCTCCACACCGTCGTTGGCTAAAACTGTCTCGTAGCCAATCTCCTGCAGGAAGTTCTTCAAAAGCTCCTGAATATCCAAATCATCCTCGACAACTAAAATCTTTTGCATCATGACACCTCCAGGGGATAGTATAACATAAGATTTTGTGATTTGTGTGTAGTTTTCAAATTTCCTGTTCATTATCCCCCCGACTATGTTATCCCACAATCCTGCGAAATACAAAAGGGAACCGAAAATTCAGAAAAGAGGTTGAAGAAAGGGCGGGGAGCCGCTATAATATTTACTGGTAATCTGTGCAAAAACAACAAATGGGAGGAAAAAAAAATATGGACATGCAGGAAATCACCGAATTACTTTTAAACACCGCCGAAAGCCGCAGAGGAAAATTTGTCCCGTGGTGGGAGGACGATTTTGAAAACTGTGACTACCGCAACCTCATTTTTACACCGGAGGAAATCCAACAGGTCGAAGAAGCCGTGGCATCATGCGGGGTGGAAGTTTTGTCTGCCCCGGTTGGAACGGAGGGCTACTCCCTCTTCCATCTGCTTGTGTGGCTCAATTTTTACACTGCGGCAGAATGCGCACTTAACGCAGGCGTTGACGCAGATATCATGGACAGCGGGAATAACAGGGTTACACCGCTGCTGTTTGCATGCAGCCGGGGCAATTTTTCCATGGCAAAACTTCTTTGTGAGCACGGAGCCAACAAGGCGCACTGTGACGCAAAGGGACGCAATGGCTTCCATTATCTGGCACATCCTTTTGCAAAGGGGTTAGAGATTACGGAGCCGCCCCGCCATTCTTTAAGCCAGAGGAAGGAAATTGCAATGATGCTTGCACAAAATGCCGACATCAACCAAAAAGATGCCCAGGGCATCGCGCCTTTGGTCTATCTGGTGGACGGCGGACTTCCGATGATTTGTGCTGCCCTGATTGATACATATCTAAAGCTCGGGGCAGACCCTTATTTTATTGATGATAACGGCGGCACACTGTTGTACCGCGCAATCCTGCGCGGGCGCGCCACGGCGGCGCTGCGCCTGATGGAGTACCCGGAACTTGTCGCACAGAAAACAACGTCCGGGAAAACCGTTCTTATGGAAGCTGCTGAAAGGGATCAGGAAGGGATTTGCATCGCATTAAAAGACCACGGTGCCGAGGGGGATTACAAGGAGTTTGACTCCATCAACCTTGCCCGGCTTGCCAACAATGCCTTTACCAATGTATTTGGCGGCCGCCAGGAAACCGACCCGCTCGCCATCGGAATTTATTTTACCAAGAAACTCATCGCGCTTGCAAAGGAGGAGGAGGATTACGGGTGCCTGGAATATATTCTGGATGATGCCCTGAGGGATGAAAGCGCCCAGGTGCTTGATTTGTTCCATGAAGCGGGAATTGATTTTAACGAGCCGTACTACGGCGGCTGCGATGATGTGAACTGTCTGCGGGATAAATGCATGGAATGCTGCAGAAACGCGGATATTGTGAAAAAGCTGGAAGGGTTTGGCGTGGACATGGAGCGCGCAGTGATTTCAGGCAGGACTCCGGCGATTATTCTTGCATCGTGGGGGGACTGTGAGGCGGAAGTGTTTCGCCTCTTTTCCGCACATGCGCTGGAGGAGCGGGATAACACCGGGCGGGCTGCCATCCATTATGCCGCTATGAGGGAGGGTACCGATATGCTTTCCATCATGTTAAGCCAGGGCGTGGACGTGAACCTGACGCAGGATGCCCCGGCGGAGGCGGGGAATACGCCGCTGCACCTTGCCTGCCTTTACGGGAATATCGAAGCGGCAAAGCTTTTGATGGATTCCGGCGCGGATGATACGATGAAGAATGCAAAGGGCGAAACCCCGGCACATAAGCTTCTGCTCCCGAATACCCAGCACAGGGAATTGACGACCGAGGAGAGGAAGGCGCTTTTCTCGCTTCTTAAGCATGTTGATGTTGTGGGCAATTCCGGGGAAACGCCACTTCTGCTGCTGATGTCATGGTCGATTTCGAAATTGCAGCTGGAGATTAAGGACCTTCTTGCAGTCCTTATCGAAAAAGGCGTGGATGTCAACCGACGGAACTATGAGGGCAAAACCGCGCTATTGTTGTGTGCTGACAATTTCAACCACTATATCCGGCAGATAAATCTGATTAAAATGCTGCATGAGGCGGGTGCGGATTTGAACGCGACCGATGCCGAGGGAAACAATGCGCTGTACTATGTGTTCCAGTTCGGTGCGCAGAATGTGGCAAAATATCTGCTGAAGAACGGCGCGGATTATTTGCATACAAACAATGAAGGGGTTACACCTGCACAGGTGGCGGTGGAGAAAGGGTATGACACGTTGTTTGGGCTGATGCCCGAGCTGTAAAGTTTTGGGCAGCGAATCCTTGCCTTGCAGGATGGAATACGGCTGCGCGCAACATCCCCAAAAAGCTCCGGGAAGAAACCTTTTTTCGGGTTCCTTCCCGGAGCTTTTATTGTAACGGGGAATTTCGCATCTGGCATACTGCCCCTTTTGACATCACAGCGCCATCAGCTTCGCCCTCGTCTCCGCGTCGAATTTTTCCATCGCATAGCGGTATGCCGTCCTCGGCATCCGCATGGAATTCGCCGCCAGATATTTCCGGACAGAATCCGGTTCCATCTGCGAGAAGCATTTCAGCATCCACCCATACCCTTTCTGCACCAAATCATGGGAATCATACATCAGCGCGTCCGATATCCGGTATGGGTCAATCCCCGCATAATCATTTTTTAAAATGGCAGGAATCAGAATGACAGCCGCCGCCCGGCGAACCCAGAAGTCGCCGTCCTTCGTCCATTCCGCCGTCTTTGCAAAGAGCTCCTTATGCCTGCGCAGCAGCTCCCCGAAGGCATGGGTACAAAAATCATCGCAGTCACCCCAGCCGCGCACGTATTTTTTCAGCCATGCATAGAAAATATCGTATGTCTCCAATGTATATTGCTCTTTGGCGCGGTACGCCCATTCAAAAGCGATGACTCCGAGCGCCCAGCTATGCTGTTCCAGAAGCTCTTGCGCAAGCGAAAGCACATGGGCAATCGCTTTATCGTCTATCTGGCGGTAAAGCTGTGCCGCGAGCCTGCGGATATCTCCGGTCGCGATATGCTTTCCATGCGGTACTTTCCGGGAAAGCTCATTTACCTGCGCTGCTGCCTGCCCAACGATTGTATCCATCAAATCCCCCCTTCCGTTTCCCCGCAACCATAACTGCAAAAAATCCAAAAACCAAAAGGCCTGCATGTAAAACATACAAGCCTATTTGATATCTTAAAAAATCTGTTCCGAAAACCTTGTGCCCTTTTTCCCATTCAGGCTTTGCCAACCGAACCAAAGAGCTCCATCTTCTCCTTTATCGTCGCCTTAATCGCCTCAAAACCCGGATTTAAGAGCTTGCGCGGGTCAAAACCCTTGCCGGAAAGGTCCTTGCCCTCCTCAATGTACTTTCTCGTCGCTGCCGCGAAAGAAAGCTGGCATTCGGTATTTACGTTGATTTTTGCAACGCCGAGGGAGATTGCCTTCTTAATCATATCCTCCGGGATGCCGGTGCCGCCGTGCAGTACAAGCGGCATATCCCCGGTCAGCTTCTGGATGGCATCAAGCGTCTCAAAGCTTAATCCCTCCCAGTTCTCCGGATACTTGCCGTGGATGTTTCCAATCCCAGCCGCGAGCATCGTTACGCCAAGGTCTGCAATCTGCTTGCACTCTGCCGGGTCCGCGCACTCGCCCTTGCCGATGACACCATCCTCCTCACCGCCAATGGAGCCGACTTCCGCCTCAAGCGACATGCCCTTGTTTGCGCAAACCTCAACGAGCTCCTTTGTCTTTGCGACATTCTCTTCAATCGGATAATGGGAGCCGTCAAACATAATCGAGGAAAATCCCGCCTCGATGCACTTGTAGCATCCTTCGTAGGTTCCATGGTCAAGATGGAGCGCCACCGGAACGGTAATATTGAGCTCCTCAATCATTGCCTTTACCATCGCCGCTACGGTCTTAAATCCGGTCATATATTTCCCCGCACCCTCCGAAACACCAAGGATAATCGGGGAATTGCACTCCTGTGCGGTAAGCAGTGCCGCCTTCGTCCACTCAAGATTGTTGATGTTAAACTGGCCAACTGCATACTTTCCGGCTTTCGCCTTTACAAGCATGTCTTTTGCTGATACTAACATTGTAAAATCCTCCTTATACAAAATCATTGTCTATAGTATACTACATCCTGTCCAAAAAATAAACTGTTTTTGGAGAAAAACTTTTCCTGGGATTCCCACGCGCGCCCTCCTGTGCAGAAAAAACGGCGCAGGGGAACCCCCGCACCGTTTTTTATTGATATCGTGCTTCTTTGCATCGGATTTTGGCATCCAAAGCCCGGGGACTTATTCCTCAAACTCTTCTTCGTCCTCGCTCACAGAAACCTCATCCTCATATTTCTCATCCAACTCAATTCCATCCGGAAATGCAAGTTTTTCGAACGCTTCAACATACTCCGGCTCAAAATATTCCTCCTCAACATCTTCCGATACAAGGATTTCCTCATTGGCATCCGAATCAAGCTTGATGTTGCGGTAGCACTTCATTCCGGTGCCTGCCGGAATCAGCTTACCTAAGATGACATTCTCTTTTAAGCCAATCAGCGGGTCAATCTTGCCCTTGATTGCCGCCTCTGTAAGCACCTTCGTTGTCTCCTGAAAGGACGCTGCCGAGAGGAAAGAATTCGTGGCAAGGGATGCCTTCGTGATTCCGAGCATGACCTGCTTGCCTTCCGGCGGCTCTAAGCCTTCTTTCGTCAGCTTTGCAACCTCATCCTCATAGTCAAGCAAATCAACCATCGCGCCCGGCAGGAATTCCGAATCCCCATTGTTCTCAATGCGCACCTTCTTTAACATCTGGCGCACGATAACTTCAATATGCTTATCGTTGATTTCAACACCCTGTAAGCGGTATACGCGCTGCACTTCATGAATCATGTAATCCTGCACGGCACGCACACCTTTAATCTTTAAGATATCGTGAGGGTTCACGCTACCTTCTGTCAGCTCGTCGCCCGCCTCAATCACCTGGTTTTCCATCACCTTGATGCGGGAACCATACGGGATAAGGTATGCCTTGGACTCGCCCGTCTCTGTGTTTGTAACCACAACCTCACGCTTCTTTTTCGTGTCACGGATGGCAATCGTGCCGCCGAACTCCGCGATAATCGCAAGACCCTTTGGCTTTCTCGCCTCGAAAAGCTCCTCGACACGCGGGAGACCCTGCGTGATGTCATCCCCCGCAACGCCGCCGGTATGGAAGGTTCTCATGGTAAGCTGCGTACCCGGCTCACCGATGGACTGCGCCGCGATAATGCCGACTGCCTCACCGACCTGCACCGCCTGTCCGGTTGCCATGTTTGAGCCGTAGCATTTCGCGCACACGCCGACATGGGAACGGCAGGTTAAAATCGTGCGGATTTTAACCTTTGCGTCAAAGCCCGCCTCCACAATCTCCTTCTTTGCCACGATTCTTGCCGCGCGCTTCGGGGTAATCATGTGGTTTCTCTTTACAATCATCTCCCCGGCATCGTCGTAGATTGTCTCACAGGAATATCTTCCGGTGATACGTTCCTCCAGGCTTTCGATTACTTCCCTGCCGTCCGTGAATGCCTTAATCCACATGCCAGGAAGGTCTTCCATCCCCTCGGAACAGTCTGTCTCACGAATAATCTGTTCCTGTGATACATCGACAAGACGCCTTGTCAGGTAACCGGAGTCCGCCGTGCGCAGCGCTGTATCGGAAAGACCCTTGCGCGCGCCGTGCGCGGAAATAAAGTATTCCAGTACGTCAAGTCCCTCGCGGAAATTCGCCTTGATTGGCAGCTCGATGGTCTTACCGGACGTATCCGCCATAAGCCCGCGCATACCCGCCAACTGCTTAATCTGCTTTTCGGAACCGCGGGCACCGGAGTCCGCCATCATATAAATATTGTTGTATTTGTCAAGACCGCCAAGGAGCTTATGCGTAATCTCGTCATCCGCTTCTTTCCAAGTCTCAATTACTGCCTTATAGCGCTCCTCCTCCGTCATAAGGCCGCGGCGGAAATTCTTCGCGATGCGGTCCACCGTTGCCTCCGCCTCATCGATGATCTCCTGCTTTGCCGCAGGCACTGTCATGTCGGAAATGGATACTGTCATCGCCGCGAGCGTCGAATATTTGTAGCCCATCGCCTTGATTGCGTCAAGCGTCTCCGCTGTCGTCGTCGCGCCGTGGGTATTGATACATTTCTCAAGGATTTTCTTTAACTGCTTCTTGCCGACATGGAAGTCAACCTCAAGCGCAAGGATATTCTCCTCCTTGCTGCGGTCAACAAAGCCCAAATCCTGCGGGATAATCTCGTTAAAAAGCAGGCGGCCAAGCGTTGTCTCCAAAATTTTCTCAATCGGTGTTCCGTCCGGCTTTACACCTTTTCTCTTTACCTTGATTTTCTGGTGCAGCGTGATGGCTCCGTTCATGTGCGCAAGCAATGCGGTATTGGTATCCTCATAGTAATGTCCGAGAAGGTCGCTTGGACGGCACACAATCGTGCGCCCGGTCTTCTCGTCCACAAGGTATTTGATGTAGCTGTCCTCGTGGAACATTCCCTCGCGCTCCGCCTTGCCCGCCTGTACTGCCATATAGCTGCCCGTTAAGTCCTTGCGGATTTCATCAAGGTTCGTGTATACTTTCTCAATGCCGTCCGCAAGCTCCTTATTGTCCGAGAAATCCACCATCTTGCCCATGGTCAGATAGTAGATGCCAAGTACCATATCCTGCGAAGGTACGGCAACCGGGCCACCGTCGGACGGTTTTAGGAGATTATTCGGCGAGAGCAGGAGGAACCGGCATTCTGCCTGTGCCTCAACGGAGAGCGGAAGATGGACTGCCATCTGGTCACCGTCGAAATCGGCATTGAACGCGGTACATACAAGCGGGTGCAGCTTGATTGCCTTACCCTCGACAAGAACCGGCTCAAACGCCTGGATACCAAGGCGGTGCAGCGTAGGGGCACGGTTTAGCATCACCGGGTGCTCGCGGATGACATCCTCAAGGATATCCCAGACCTCCGGTTGGAGGCGCTCCACCATCTTCTTTGCGGATTTTATATTGTGCGCGGTATTTTTTGCCACAAGCTCCTTCATGACGAACGGCTTGAAAAGCTCAATCGCCATCTCTTTTGGCAGGCCGCACTGGTAAATCTTAAGCTCCGGACCAACAACGATAACGGAACGCCCGGAATAATCGACACGCTTTCCAAGGAGGTTCTGGCGGAAACGCCCCTGCTTTCCCTTTAACATATCCGAGAGGGATTTCAGCGGGCGGTTGCCAGGGCCTGTCACTGGTCTGCCGCGGCGCCCGTTGTCAATCAGGGCATCGACCGCCTCCTGCAGCATTCTCTTTTCGTTGCGCACAATGATATCCGGCGCACCGAGTTCCAAAAGCCTCTTTAAGCGGTTGTTGCGGTTGATGATGCGGCGATACAAATCATTCATATCCGAGGTCGCGAAGCGGCCGCCGTCGAGCTGTACCATCGGGCGGATATCCGGCGGAATGACCGGAATCACCGTCATAATCATCCACTCCGGCTTATTTCCGGACTCGCGGAACGCCTCAACGACCTCAAGTCTCTTGATGATGCGCGCCCTCTTCTGTCCGGTGGACTCCCGCAGACCCTTTTTCAGCTCCGCGGACTCTTTTTCAAGGTCAATCGCCTGCAAAAGCTCCATAATCGACTCCGCACCCATGCCGGCACGGAATGTATTGCCCCATTTGTCATATGCTTCACGGAACTCTTTGTCACTTAATATCTGCTTGTACTGGAGGTCTGTATTTCCTTTGTCTAATACAATATAGCTTGCAAAATAAAGCACCTTCTCAAGCACCCTCGGCGAAAGGTCAAGAATCAGACCCATACGGCTTGGGATGCCCTTGAAATACCAGATGTGGGATACTGGTGCCGCCAGCTCGATATGTCCCATCCTCTCGCGGCGCACGCTTGCTTTCGTCACCTCAACGCCGCAGCGGTCACAGACAACACCTTTATAGCGGATTTTCTTGTACTTTCCGCAGTGGCATTCCCAGTCCTTGCTTGGTCCAAAGATTTTCTCACAGAACAGACCGTCCTTTTCCGGCTTTAAGGTTCTGTAATTGATTGTCTCCGGCTTTTTTACCTCGCCCCTTGACCACTCGCGGATTTTTTCCGGCGAAGCAAGACCAATCTTAATCTTATCGTACGTGATTTCTTTCACGTTGTCATTTTCTACATCGTAGGACATTTATGGCACCCCTTCCGTTTGCTCTATCACAGTTCCGCTCAAAACTGAAACGGCTTCCTTTACTCTTCGAACTCCTCATCATCAACATCCTTAAAATCCAGACTGTCCTCCTCGAACGCGTCGAACATTTCGCCGTCCTCGACATTGACTTCACGGTACCCTGCGTCTTCGTAGCCGTCGTCGTAATGGAAATTGTCATCCCCCTCAATCAGCGGCGTAAGCTCCGTATCGCCATAGTCAATGTTCTCCGTCATGCGGACTTCCTCGCCGTTCTCATCGAGTACCGTGACATCAAGCGCCAAGGACTGCAGCTCCTTTAAAAGTACCTTGAAGGACTCTGGAATCCCAGGCTCGGAAATGTTTTCGCCTTTGATAATCGCTTCGTAGGTCTTGACACGCCCGGTCACATCATCCGACTTCACCGTCAGGATTTCCTGCAGGATATGGGCAGCACCGTAAGCCTCAAGTGCCCAGACCTCCATCTCACCAAAGCGCTGTCCGCCGAACTGCGCCTTACCGCCGAGCGGCTGCTGTGTCACGAGGGAGTAAGGACCGGTCGAGCGCGCGTGGATTTTATCGTCTACCAGATGGTGGAGCTTTAGGTAGTGCATGAAACCAATCGTGACCGCACCGTCAAAATATTCGCCGGTACGCCCGTCGCGAAGCCTTACCTTGCCGTCGCGGTTAATCGGAACGCCCTCCCATTCCTTTCGGTATTCCTCGTTGGTCAGGAGGAATTCCATCACTTCCGGGTCAAGAATATCCTTATATTTCTTTTCAAACTCCTCGAGCGGCGTATTGACATAGTCGTTCGCCATCTCAAGGGTATCCATAATATCATTTTCATTTGCGCCGTCAAAAATCGGGGTCGAAACCTTAAAGCCAAGTACATTTGCGGCAAGGCTTAAGTGAATTTCAAGCACCTGTCCGATGTTCATACGCGACGGTACGCCCAGAGGGTTCAGCACGATATCAAGCGGCCTGCCGTTTGGCAGGAAAGGCATATCCTCCACCGGAAGCACGCGGGAAACAACACCCTTGTTTCCGTGGCGACCTGCCATCTTGTCACCGACCTGAATCTTTCTCTTCTGCGCGATGTACACGCGAACCGTCTCATTGACACCCGGCGGCAGCTCGTCGCCGTTCTCGTGTGTAAACACCTTCGCATCCACAATAATACCGTACTCCCCGTGCGGAACGCGCAGTGAGGTGTCGCGTACCTCCCTCGCTTTCTCCCCGAAGATTGCTCGCAGAAGCCTTTCTTCCGCGGTAAGCTCCGTCTCGCCTTTCGGCGTTACCTTGCCGACTAAAATATCCCCGGCGCGAACCTCCGCACCGATGCGGATGATGCCGCGCTCGTCCAAATCTTTTAATGCGTCGTCGCCGACACCAGGCACATCGCGCGTAATCTCCTCCGGTCCAAGCTTCGTATCGCGCGCTTCCGCCTCATACTCCTCGATGTGGATTGAGGTGTAGACATCCTGCTGCACCAGGCGCTCGGAAAGCAGGACGGCATCCTCGTAGTTGTAGCCTTCCCAGGTCATAAAGCCAATCAGCGGGTTTTTGCCGAGCGCAAGCTCACCGCCCTCGGTCGAAGGGCCGTCCGCAATAATCTGCCCCGCCTCAATGCGGTCGCCTTTGGTCACAATCGGGCGCTGGTTGATGCAGGTGCCCTGATTGCTTCTTGTAAATTTGGTCAGGCGGTACTCGTCCTTCTCCTTGTCGTCCGTGCGAATCATAATCTTGCACGAGGTGGAAAGCTCGACAACGCCGCCGCGCTTTGCCACAATACATGCGCCGGAATCGACCGCCGTCTTTGTCTCCATACCGGTACCGACAACCGGGGACTCCGTAAACAGAAGCGGAACGGCCTGGCGCTGCATGTTAGAACCCATGAGGGCGCGGTTTGCGTCATCGTTTTGCAGAAACGGAATCATGGCGGTCGCCACCGAGAATACCATGCGCGGCGACACATCCATCAAATCAATCCTGCTCTTCTGGAACAGGGAAGTCTCCGTGCGGAAACGCCCGGATACATTGTTGCTGACAAAATATCCATCCTTATCCAGACGCTCATTCGCCTGCGCTACAATATATTTATCCTCCTCGTCCGCCGTCAGATAGACAACTTCGTCCGTGACGCGCGGATTCTTCGGGTCGGTTTTATCCACTTTGCGGTACGGCGCCTCCACGAAACCGTACTGGTTAATCCTTGCGTAAGATGCAAGGGAGTTAATCAAACCGATGTTCGGACCTTCCGGGGTCTCAATCGGGCACATTCTTCCGTAGTGTGTGTAATGCACGTCGCGGACCTCAAACCCGGCGCGGTCCCTAGAAAGACCGCCAGGACCAAGTGCCGAGAGACGGCGGATGTTTGTCAGCTCGCTGAGCGGGTTGTTCTGGTCCATGAACTGCGAGAGCTGGGAGCTGCCGAAGAACTCCTTCACCGCTGCCGTCACCGGTTTGATATTGATGAGCGACTGCGGGCTGATGCCCTCTAAGTCCTGCGTCGTCATGCGCTCGCGCACCACGCGCTCAAGCCTGGAAAGACCGATGCGGTACTGGTTCTGCAAAAGCTCGCCGACCGCGCGGATACGGCGGTTGCCAAGGTGGTCAATATCATCCGCATTGCCGATGCTGTACTCCAGGTGCATATTGTAATTGACGGACGCAAAAATGTCCTCCCTTGTGATATGCTTCGGAATCAGGTCCGCCACGTCGCGTTTGATTGCCGCTTTGATATCTTCAATATTGTCATTGTCGCGCAGAATGCCCTCAAGCACCGGATAATAAACATCCTCCGTGATACCGAGTTCCTTCTTGTCGCAATCCACATAAGCGTTCAGGTCCACCATAAGATTTGTAAGCACCTTAACGTTGCGCTCCTCCGTCTGCACAATGATGAACGGCAGCGCCGCATTCTGTAACTGTACTGCAATTTCCTCCGTGATGACCGTACCTGCCTCAACGACTTCCCCTGTCGTGCGGTCCACCGCATCCTCTGCCAGCGTCAGGCCGACAACACGGTTCTTTAACGCCAGTTTTTTATTAAACTTGTAGCGGCCGACCTTTGCCAAATCATAGCGCCTCGGGTCAAAAAACATCGCGTTGACCAGAGTCTCCGCGCTCTCAACGGAAAGCGGCTCGCCAGGACGCAGTTTTTTGTACAACTCCAATAAACCGTCCTGATAATTATCCGACGGATCCTTCGTAAAGCTTGCCATAATTTTCGGCTCCTCGCCGAACATGTCCTTAATCTGCTCGTTCGTGCCGATGCCGAGCGCGCGCAGCAGCACGGTAATCGGCACCTTGCGGTTGCGGTCAACGCGCACATAAAAAATATCGTTCGAGTCTGTCTCATACTCTAACCATGCACCGCGGTTCGGAATTACAGTGCAGGAATAAAGTGTCTTGCCAATCTTGTCATGTCCAATTGTATAATAAATGCCAGGGGAACGTACTAACTGGCTGACAATGACACGCTCGGCACCGTTGATGACAAACGTGCCTGTCTCCGTCATAAGTGGCAGGTCGCCCATGAAAATGTCATGCTCATTGATTTCGTCATTCTCTCGGTTATGAAGGCGCACACGTACCTTTAACGGGGCAGCGTAAGTCGCATCTCTCTCCTTGCACTGCTCAATTGAGTATTTCGCATCCTCCTCGCAGAGCTGAAAGCCGGTAAATTCAAGGCTGAGCTTACCACTGTAATCCGTGATTGGAGAGATATCCCGGAAAGCCTCATCGAGCCCTTCGTTCAGGAACCACTGGTAGGAATTTTTCTGAACCTCAATGAGATTCGGCATTTCAAGCACTTCCTTCTGCTTGGAATAACTCATCCGCATGCCCTTGCTGCCAACTTTGATTGGACGTATCCTGTTTTTATCCATTGACGTTTCACCCCTTGATTTTATAAAATCTACTTTGCCTCATCCACGCTGTACATGCCATAACAAAATAAAGTACATGCAGATGCCCTTCCCCTCAATATCTTGTGGATTCCCACATTTTTTGATATTTTTTGAAAAAGCATTTGCATTTTTCCCATACTGTGTTATAATATGTTTAAGTGGATTTAGAAAGCACTACAATAGCGCATTTTTCATACTAACATAGGATTGTCAAACTGTCAAGATAAATTTGGCAGTTTTTTTGATTTCCTGATTTTCCCATGTATAATCCGGACGAATCATGTGCACAGGGCAGTCCTATTTCCATCACTGCCATCTACCATAAATGTGGTTCACCCGGAAAACTTATGTAAAACAGCCGCGCCTTATACAACTTGCAGGAAAAACCAGGGCGCAATCCTATGCCGCCCGGCTTTTCCTGCAAATACCCGCGTAAATAAGCATCCCTGTGCTTCGCGGCACGCGGGCGCTGCTTCCTCTCCTGCGGATTACGCCTCGTCAATCGCTTTCCCGATATCATGGCGCATATATTTGTTGTCAAACTCCACCCAATCCGTCGCCTTGTACGCATTCGCCCGCGCTTGCTTCAAATCCGCGCCGAGCGCCGTCACGCCGAGCACGCGCCCGCCGTTCGTGACAATTTTGCCCTGCGCATCAAATTTCGTGCCCGCGTGGAAACAGAAATAGTCGTCCTTCCCGTCAAAATTCCCAAGCCCGGTGATGGCAAAGCCCCTCTCGTATTTTTCCGGATAGCCGTCCGATGCCAAAACCACACATACCGCCGCGTTGTCCTCAAACTGCAGGTCAATGGTATCAAGCCTGCCGTCAATGCACGCCTCAAACACTTCGACAATGTCGTTTTTCATGCGCGGGAGCACAACCTGGGTTTCCGGGTCGCCAAAGCGCGCGTTGTATTCGAGCACCCTTGGTCCTTTTGGTGTTAAAATCAGCCCGACGAAGAGAATGCCCATAAAGTCACGCCCTTCCTTCTTCATCGCGTCCATCGTCGGTTGGTAGATATACTTTTTGCAGAACTCGTCCACCTCTTTTGTGTAGAACGGGCTCGGGGAGAACGTTCCCATACCGCCGGTGTTTAAGCCTTCATCCCCGTCCTTCGCGCGCTTGTGGTCCTGAGCGCTCGTCATTGTCTTTATCGCCGTGCCGTCGCAGAAACATAGCGCCGACACCTCCGGTCCGGTCAGGAACTCCTCAATCACGATGCTGTCGCCCGCCGCGCCAAACTGTTTGTCAAGCATCAGCGTGCGCACGCCTTCCCTGGCTTCCTCGAAATTATTGCAGATTAAAACGCCCTTCCCAAGCGCAAGCCCGTCCGCTTTGAGCACAATCGGGTATTCGGAAGTTTCAAGATATTTTACCGCCGCGCCCGCGTCGGAAAAGGTCTCATATGCCCCGGTCGGAATGCCGTATTTTTTCATCAAATCCTTTGAAAATACCTTGGAGCCCTCGATGATAGCAGCATTCTTCCTTGGTCCGAACACGCGCAAGCCCCTCTGTTCAAAAAGGTCAACAATACCGCCCACAAGTGGGTCGTCCATCCCGATGACCGTCAGGTCAATTTGATTTTCCTTTGCAAAATCAGCAAGCTTTTCAAACTCCATCGCGGCAATCGGCACACATTCTGCCACCCCCGCGATTCCGGCATTGCCCGGCGCGCAGTAAATCTTGTCCACCTTTGGGCTCTTTGCGATTTTCCATGCGATGGCATGTTCCCTGCCGCCGCTGCCTACGATTAAAACTTTCATATAAAGTGTCCTCCTGATTTTTTTCCTGCCCCATTTTTTCAACGTCCCTATACCAGCGCTTTCTCCAAAATCTGCGCAAACCCGTCCTTTACTTCCACTTTCCCGTTCGCAATCAAATCAATCGCCCGCGGCAGAATCTGCCACTCCGCCTGCTCCATCACACGCCGCTGCAGCACCTCCGGCGTATCGCCCTGGACCACCTCAACCGCCTTCTGCAATAAAATCGGTCCGGAATCACAGCCCTCATCCACAAAATGTACCGTCGCGCCCGTCACCTTGCAGCCGCGCGAAAGCACTTCCTTATGCACCTTTAAACCGTAAAAGCCCTTCCCGCAAAACGACGGAATCAGCGACGGATGGATGTTAATCATGCGGTTCTTGTAACTGCGGATTAAAAGCTCCGGCAAAATCACAAGGAAGCCCGCAAGCACAACCAAATCCGGGGCAAAGGAGTCCACCGCCGCAAGCAGCACCTCGTTAAACTGCGCGCGCTCCGCGTAATCCTTCGGCGAGACGCAGGCGGTCTTTATCCCCGCCTGCTCTGCCCTTGTCAACGCATAGGCATCTTTTTTATTGCTGATAACGCCGACCACCTGCGCATTTGTAATCCTCCCATCCTTTACCGCGTCAAAAATCGCCTGCAGATTTGTGCCGCCGCCCGAAACCATCACAACCACTCTTAGCATAAGCGGATTCCCCTCTCGCCATTTTCAACCTCACCGACCACATATGCCCTCTCGCCTGCCGCCTCGATGCACCGCACTGCCGCATCTGCCTTTTCTGCCTCCACACAGAGCATCATGCCGATTCCCATATTGTATGTATTGTACATCATCTTCTCTTCAATATTGCCATCCACGCGCAGCATTCCAAAAATCGGCGGAATCGGGTAGCTGTCCTTGCGGATGACCGCCGTCACGCCGTCCTTTAACATCCTCGGGATATTCTCATAAAAACCGCCGCCCGTGATATGGCAGCACGCCTTTACTTCCACACCGCCCTCTTTTAAAGACTTCAATGCCTTTACATAAATCTTTGTCGGCGTCAGAAGTGCCTCGCCAAGCGTCGTCCCAAGCGACTCAAAATAAATGTCAAGCTTCTCCTTGTTCATCGGGAACACCTTGCGCACAAGGGAGTAACCGTTGCTGTGGATTCCGGAGGATGCGATACCGATAATGACATCGCCCGCCTTTAAATTCTCCCCGGAAACCAGTTTTTTCTTATCCACGATGCCGACCGCAAAGCCTGCAAGGTCGTATTCGTCCGCCGGATAAAAGCCCGGCATTTCCGCTGTCTCACCGCCAATCAGTGCCGCGCCTGCCTGTCTGCAGCCCTGCGCCACGCCGGAAACAATCGTTGCAATTTTCTCCGGCTCATTCTTTCCGCAGGCAATATAATCAAGGAAGAACAATGGCTCACCGCCCGCACATGCGATATCGTTCACACACATTGCCACGCAGTCAATGCCAATCGTATCATGCTTATCCAGAAGAAACGCCAGTTTTAGCTTTGTGCCCACGCCGTCCGTGCCGGAAACAAGCGTCGGCTCCTCCATTCCCATGTAGCCCTTTAAGGAGAAGGCTCCCGAAAATCCGCCGATGCCGCCCACAACCTCACTGCGCATCGTGCCCTGCACATGCTTTTTCATCAGCTCCACTGCCTTGTAGCCCGCCTCAATGTCAACTCCTGCTTTCTTGTAATCCATGATTATCCTCCATATTATCCTGGTTTTCACAGACGGGCAATGTTGGCATCCCTGTCTTGATGGTTTTTTAGGAAACGCTGCCATGCCGCACGCCCTTTCCGCCACATACCCGCCGCCCTGTTCCGACTTTATTTTAACACAGAATCCTGCGTTTGTCTTAATTTTTTTGATAGGAATTCCTAATGCTTTTTATAAGGGATGCTAAACCATGCCAAAGGGATGTCCCTGGCACTTATTTCGTTCCTTCCTCGCGAATCTGACGCAGGACTTCCTCCACCGCCGCATGGAACTGTGTATCCTTCTCCCTTGTCAGAATCTCATTTGCCTCAAGCACCGGAAGCTCCACCACGATATCCGGCGTGATGCCGACCCCGTGGATGTTGCGTCCCTTCGGCGTATAGTAATCCGCGATGGTCAGCTTGATTGCCGAGCCGTCCCCGAGTGGAACAACCGACTGCACAATACCTTTGCCAAAGCTCTGCGTTCCAACAATCGTTGCCACACCGTAATCCTGCACTGCCCCGGCAAAAATCTCCGACGCGCTCGCGCTGCTACCGTTCACGATGACCGCCATCGGAATGTCATAGCACGCCGCATCCGACTTGTAGTCCTCCCTGCCGCCGTATTTGTCCTGCATATAGACCGTAAGCCCTGCCGGGAGCAGCGGGTCAAGCATTTCCGTCACCGCATCCAGCAGCCCGCCCGGGTTGTCGCGGAGGTCGATAATGATACCTTGTGCACCCCATTTTTTCATATCTTCAAATGTGTCCATAAATTGTTTTGCCGTCGGCTCGTCAAATTCCGTGACCGTAATCAGGCCCAGTTTGTGCCCATCCTCCTCAATCCGCTCGCTCGTGACCGTATCCACCTCAACAAAATCACGCGTCACTTCCATATCAAGATATTGCCCGGTACTTTCGCGGTACACCGTAATCATCACCTTCGTACCCGCCTCGCCCTTCATCTTCGAAACGACAAGGTTGATGTCCTGCCCGGTGACATCCTCGCCGTCCACCATGTAAACAATATCCCCCGCCCGGATACCCGCCTTTTCCGCCGGGGAACCCTTGAACGGGCGCACAATGCTAATCAGCATGGACTTGACATTCTGCTGGACAATGCAACCGATTCCGCAGTAAATACCGGAAGTGCTCTCCTGCATGGATGCGTATTCCTCCTGCGTATAATAGCAGGAATACGGGTCGTTGCAGGCATTCATCAATGCCCGGTAGAGCGCCGTCTGGTAATCCTCCTGTGTCACATCATATAGGAAATAACTGTCAATCAGGCGCATGATGTACGCCGCCTTAGTATCCACTAAGTCTGACACGTTTGTATCAAGGTCATTTTTCATAAGAAGATTGCCCGCCTCACTGCTGCCGTCATCTTCCTTATCCAAATCCATCTGTCCCTGCTGCACATTCCCTTCTGCACCCTTATCGGTCTTTGCGGTGACCGCGTAAACGCCGGTGAAAATCAGCACGGTGCACACAATCCCCATGACCATACCCAGTATAAATCTGCCTCTCTCCTTCACGCTAACCTCATTTCCGCTGCCTGCGGCAGCTTTCTATTCTTTCTTTCCTTACGCAACAATATTCTTCCGAAAAACGCATTCCCCGCATCCCACACCCTGCCGCATACGGCAAAAAACATTTTTCCGATATGCCTTAATTGTAGCTCACGTATTTGAGTGGATCAACATAATTCCCGTTTTCCGCCACCGAATAGTGCACATGCGGCCCGGTCGAAATCCCGGTCGAGCCGACCAGTGCAATCACCGTCCCCTGCAGCACCTCATCCCCAACGGAAACAAGAAGCTTCGAACAGTGCATATAGTACGTCACCAGTCCGCCGCCGTGGTCAATCGCCACATAATTCCCGCGGCTCGCATTGTAGGTCGCCTCAATCACCTTGCCGGAGAGCGTTGCCACAATGCGCGCGCCATACACACCGCCAATGTCAAGCCCCCTGTGGTATGTGCTCGCCCCCGCCGTCGGCGCAACGCGCGGTCCGAAATATGCATAAATCCGCCCGTCTCCCGGAAGTGGCCAAATCATATTGTCCGGATTTCTCTCATCCTTCTCGACAACATTGTCCGCAGCGGCAAGGCGCTTTGCGTCGCTCTCACTCTCTGCCTTTTGTGCGGCAGCTTTCGCCGCAGCCGCGGCGGCCTCCGCTTTGCGCTTGCGCTCCGCCTCCTCGGCGGCTTTTTTTGCCTCCTCTTCCTTGCGCCTGCGCTCCTCCTCCTCGATGCGCCTGCGCTCCTCCTCCTTGATGCTCTCGATATTTGCTTCCTCCCTCGTAATCTCCTCGGCGTAATCCGCAAAGGTTTCCGCATCCAGCTCAAGCTGCGCCAAATAAACCTCAATCTCCGCGCTCTTATCCGCCGAAAACTGCAAAAGTGTCGCGCGGTTAAACTCCGCGGTCTCCCTTAGTACACCAAGCGACTCAATCTCCGCCTCTAAGAGCTGTTTGTGCCGCTCGACTTCCTGTTTCGCCTCTGTATATTTTACCAGAAGTTCCTTATCATATTCCGTGATTTCTTTTTGATACTCCACACGGTTTAAAACTTCGGAGAGACTTGCCGCCCCCAAAAGCAGGCTCCAGATGCTATCCTCCCCATTCTCGTACATATACTGTATCCGGCGCTTCATCGACTCATACTGGGTGGCTTCCGTCTCCTGTGCGACAGACAAATCTGCCTTCGTCTGTTCCAAATCCACCTCCGCCTGCACAATCTCCGCGTCCAGGTCATCAATCTCGTCATTTAACGCCATAATCTGCATGTCAAGCTCCGCAATATAATCGAGGAGGTCTTCCTTTTTCTGTTCATTCTCCCTTATCTGCGCCGCAACCTCCTGCTTTTTTCGCTCAAGCTCCGCCTTGCGCTCCTGCGCCTCCGCCAGTTTTTCCTCATAGCTTTGTGCCAACTGCAGCATCCTGCCCGCCGTGCTTCCCGAAAGAAGCTGACCCGTCAGCACCGCCGCGTCCGTGCGGACATTCCCGACCACCGCCGGGGTAAGCTCCCCCGCACAAAGCCCGAACGCAAGCAAAAATACCGACACCTTCTGCAATCTCCAAAAAACTTTCATCCTATCCCCCATTTCTGTATTGAGACATCAAAATATCCTGACATACTCTATTCCAGCCTCTTAAATCCTGTATTTCATACCCAGCGCTTCTGGCACTATAATATCTTGCGCAGCTGTTTTTTCAAGGTCATCCATGTCCCAAGCACCCCGATTCCAATTCCAATCGCTAAGGAAATCGGCACCAGCATCTGGAAAACCGCCCGGGAGTCCAACAGCATTGTTCCCCTGCCCAGCACACTGACAAGTTTTTGCGCAATGTAACTCGAAATTTCCCGGTAAACCGCATACAAAAGCGCAAGCGGAATCGCCGCGCCGATTGCCCCGAGCAGGACACCCTCCACAAAAAACGGAGCCTCGATAAAGAAATCCGTCGCGCCAATCAGCTTCATAATGGAAATCTCCTGCGCGCGTATGGAAATCCCGGTTGAGATGGTCGTGCTAATCAAAAAGACTGCCACCCCTGCCAAAATCGCGATAATCACCGTCGTCACAATGCTGACCGCCCGGTTAATCCCGTTTAACATATCCGCCAGTTCCTGGGAATCATTAATCTGGCGCACTTCCGGGAACGTTTCAATGTAGCGAACCAGGTCTGTCTGGGCAGACACATCATTAATGTGCACCTCAAGGGATGCCGAATTTTCAAGCGGATTGTCCTCCCCAAAGCTCTCAATCTGCTCCGCCGTCAGACTCGTCTGCTTGTAGCGCTCCCACGCCTCCTCGGCGGAGACATAGTTCACATAGGCAACCTCCGCCCGCCTGCCGATTTCTTCCTGTATCTGCTCTACCCGGGCGACGCTCGTTCCCTTCTCAAAAAAGACGGTCACACCGACGTTAGTTTCCGCACCCTTGATGGCGTACTGTAAATTCTGCAGCAGAAAATAAAAAATCCCGAACAAAAACAAACACGCTGCCATCGTCCCGATTGACGCGAGGGAAAACATACGGTTGCGCCTTAAATTTTTCCCACCCTGCCCGATACTATATACTACTGTACTGATTCTTGGCATATGCATACCCACCTTTTTGGTCGCTGACAATAATTCCGTTTTTTACCGTAATCACACGCTTTTGCATCTGGTCAACAATCTCCCGGTTATGTGTCACGACAACAACGGTCGTTCCCCTGCGGTTGATTTCCTCCAAAAGACGCATAATCTCCCATGAGTTTTTCGGGTCAAGGTTCCCGGTCGGCTCATCCGCAAGCAGAATCACCGGGTTATTCACCAGGGCGCGCGCCAGTGCCACGCGCTGCTGCTCCCCGCCGGAAAGCTCCTTTGGCATCGCCTTATATTTATCCGCCAATCCGACCATCGCCAACATCCTTGGTGTCTGCCGCTGAATCTCACGGGTCGGTGCCTCAATCACGCGCTGCGCGAAAGCGACATTCTCAAACACCGACCGGTCCGGCAGAAGACGGAAATCCTGGAACACAACGCCAAGCTTCCTGCGGAACTTCGCCACCTGCCATTTGCGCAGCTTATCCAGCAGCTTCCCCGCCACATACACACGCCCGGATGTCGGCTTAATTTCCCGCAGCATCAGCTTGATTAAAGTCGATTTGCCCGACCCGCTGTTTCCCACGATAAAAACAAATTCGCCCTTGCGTATCTCAATATTTACATTTTTCAGCGCCGGTATCCCACTCTGGTACTCCTTTGAGACATTCTCAAACAGGATGACCGGCACGTCAATGTCCTTCAACTGGCTTTCCAAATCATAACGTGCACCCAATTTTCTTCGTTCCCCTTTACTTAAGTTCCGTATGCACCCTTTCCGGCATCCCCACCCACTGTATTACCGTCCGGATACATTGCTGTTTTTTCGTTCCACCAAATCCCCCGCCCCATGCAAATGCAGGAAATGCCGATACCGGAAAGCGTCCTTTTTTCCCTTCCGGCATCAGCATCTTTATCTAAAATTCCTGGTTCTCCATATACTTCATATATTTTACCACCATCAATGCAATCTTAAAAGTAATGGCATCATCAAAAACGCGCAAATCAAGGTTGGTGCTCTTTTGCAGCTTATCCAGACGGTACACCAGGGTGTTGCGGTGGATGTAGAGCTGCCTTGAGGTCTCCGAAACATTCAGGCTGTTCTCAAAAAACTTGTTGATTGTCGTCAATGTCTCCTCGTCGAAATCATCCGGCGATTTCCCGTCAAAAATCTCGCGGATGAACATCTTGCAAAGCGGCATCGGGAGCTGATAAATCAGGCGGCCGATTCCAAGGTTGCTGTAGGCAACAACATTGCGCCCGCTGTAGAAAATCTTGCCGACATCAAGCGCCATCTTCGCTTCCTTGTAAGAGCGGGAGACATCCTTGATTTCGTTGACAATCGTGCCGAACGCCACATGCGCCTTCGTCATCGCCTCCGTGTTCAGCATATCCAAAATGACCTTTGCGGTCTTCGTCATGTCATCGTATGTCTCATTCGGCTTTAACTCCTTTACGAGAATGATATTTTTCTCGTCCACCGCCGTAATGAAATCCTTCGTCTTTCCGGAAAAGAGGCTGCGCACCGTCTCAAGCGCATTCGTATCCTTTTCGTTTTTCGTCTCGATGATAAACACCACCCGGCGCACATCCGTCTCAATGTGCAGCTTTTTCGCGCGGTTATAAATATCCACAAGCAACAGGTTGTCAAGGAGCAAGTTTTTGATGAAATTATCCTTGTCGTAGCGCTCCTTGTAGGCAACCAAAAGATTTTGTATCTGGAATGCCACCAGCTTTCCAATCATATATACATCATCGGTTTCGCCGCGAACCAAAATCACATATTCAAGTTGGTGCTCGTCAAACACCTTAAAAAACTGAAACCCCTGGAGCACCTGGCTGTCCGCCGGCGAATCCACAAACGCCAACACCGCGCCCTCGTACTCCTCCGCGTTTCCAATCGTCGTCGCAAGCGCCTTCCCTTCCGTGTCCATAACACAAATGTCCACACGCGTAATCGCTTTTAAGCCTTCTATCGTATTCTGAAGAATCTGATTTGAAATCATATGGGAACACCACACCTTTCTGCATTACTGCAATATAAAAGAACTTCCACCCTTCTGGCCGATGCAAACTCTCCATTCCTTCTGTCTATATTTACAAGTTTAACATTTTTCTCGGAAAAAGTAAACGAATTTTCCGCAAAATTTATGTAATTTTTCGTATTTTGGCAATCCGGCAAGTGGAAAAAGGGTATCAAAACAACCCTGTTTTGATACCCTTTCGTTTCTTCTTCCATTATTCAACAGATTAGTGTACGATGCACTGCTCCGTCTCTTTGTCGAAAATATGCATCTTGGAAAGATCAAGTGCAATCGTAATCGTATCGCCCGGTCTTGCGGTCGTGCGCGGATTTACACGCGCGGTAATGCTGAACTGGTCAACGTCAAAATACAGGAATACTTCGGCACCGAGAAGCTCGTATACCTTTACGGTAGCCTCAATCTTGCTCTCAGGAGATTTCTCAATGAAAGCAGCCTCATCCTTTACATCCTCCGGACGGATACCAAGGACAACCGTCTTGTCCTCATAGCCCGAAGAAATCAGCTTCTTTGCCTTCTCATCCGGAACACGGATGGAGTGGGAGCCGAACATAAGCATTACATCATTGCCGTTCTTTACAACCTTGCAGTCGATAAAGTTCATCTGAGGGGAACCCATGAAACCTGCAACGAAGAGGTTATCCGGTCTGTCATAGAGGTTCTGCGGCGTATCTACCTGCATGATGACACCGTCCTTCATAACAACGATTCTGGTACCGAGTGTCATAGCCTCCGTCTGGTCATGTGTTACGTAGATGATTGTCGTCTCAAGTCTCTGGTGGAGCTTGGAAATCTCAATTCTCATCTGTACACGCAGCTTTGCATCAAGGTTGGAGAGCGGCTCATCCATAAGGAATACCTTTGGGTTACGGACAATCGCACGGCCCATGGCAACACGCTGTCTCTGACCACCGGAAAGAGCCTTCGGCTTACGGTCTAAGAGATGCTCGATATCAAGAATCTTTGCTGCCTCATGTACTAACTTGTCAATCTGATCCTTCGGAGTTTTTCTCAGTTTAAGACCAAATGCCATGTTATCATATACGGACATATGTGGATACAGAGCGTAGTTCTGGAATACCATCGCGATATCCCTGTCCTTCGGCTCAACATCATTCATGATTTTATCGCCAATCCAGAGTTCGCCGCCCGTAATCTCCTCAAGACCTGCAATCATACGCAGCGTCGTGGACTTTCCGCATCCGGAAGGACCTACGAAAATGATAAATTCCTTGTCCTGTACTTCAAGATTGAAATTCTTAACAGCGACAAACCCGTTCGGATAAGTCTTGTTAATATTCTTTAATGATAAGCTTGCCATTTCTGTTCCTCCTCAATTCCTTTAATTCAACGAAGTTATTTTCGCGCCAACTGCATGGCTCAATCGTCTGTCTATATTTTACAACAAAAAAACAAAAAAAACCATAGGGCAATTACACAAATAACGTTTTGACATTTTGTCTAATTTGTATATATAAACATCGGCATTTCCAAATTATGTGAAATTTTCGTCATTTTTACCAAATTATGGTTTATATTCCAGAAACCCTTCCCCCATCACTTCCCTGACATCACTCACAATCACAAACGCCCGCGGGTCAATCCGGCGCACAATATCCAAAACCTCCACCATTTCCTTCTTCGGGGCAACACAAAAGAGTACCTTTTTGTCCTGGTTGGAATACATCCCGGTCGCGTTCAGCCCCGTCACACCGCGGTCAATCACGTTCAGGATACGGTCGGAAATCTCCATGTAATGCTCCGATATGATATACGCCATTTTCGCAAACTTCATACCGTCCATAATGCTGTCCGAAACCTTCGAGACGATGTATACGGAAATAATCGCATAGAGCGCCTTGTTGATGCCAAAAACAAACACACCCATAACGACCACAATGCCGTCCACGATATTGAGCAGCCTCGGCACGGAAATATGCTTCAGCTTTACGTGCAGCAGCATGCACAATACATCCGTTCCCCCGGTTGTTGACATCGTCGCGAGCACCAGCCCCATCCCCGCCCCGGCAATCACACCGCCAAAAATGCACGCTAAGAGCGCATCTTCCTCAAAAACCGGAAGATACGGAATCAGGTAGATGAAAAAAGACAAAAGCCCTGTCGCGACCAATGTCCTTAAGATGAACTTCCTTCCAAGCAGCTTCCACGCCAGAAACAAAAGCGGAATGTTAAACGCCAGGTTCGTCAGCCATACCGGCACCTCAAACGGCAAAAATTTCCCCGAAAGATACTTGATGGAAATGCCAAGCCCCGTCACGCCCCCGGTGACCATGCCCGCCGGGTCATACACCCAGTTGACCGATATCGCAATCAAAAACACGCCGATGACAAGCGCAATCCAGTTTCTTATTTTATGTCCTTCCCAATCCGACAGCATATCTTCCTTTTCCCTCACTTATCAATTCTTTTTATTGTAATCCCCGCGGACATAAACCGTCACACCCGCGTCCGCCGAAATCCCGCAGCCATCCTCCGGCGCAAGATACAAATGATACCGCACAACGGAATTGCCCCTCTTAAAAAGCTCCCCTGTCGTCAGGTTCACAAGCCCGTCCGCGCCGATGACCGCGGCGCTGCCGGCGTAAAGCATAAGCTCACTTCCCGCATACAGTGTCAACTGCTCGCCGCGCGCTAATGTCACTTTTGAAAAATACGCCGCCCTCCCGCCGCTCACCTGCGAAAGCCGCTCCTCCAGATATGATTTTGTAATCAGCGGGTCGGAGACCGAGCCCGGCACGCCGCTTCCCGCACCATCCGCACGCCCCGCCCGGTAACACAGGATTCCGACGAGCGCTAACGCCAGTATCAAAAGTACCGATGTTTTATATGTTCTCTTCTTCATACTTCCCTCATTCTGCTGCCTTAAGCCTTACAGCCCGCTGCCTGCCATCTGCCGCCTCGCCGCATTCTCGCTTAACTGGTAACCGTCGCTGACGCGCTCCCCCGCAATCAGCTGCGCCCGGATATCCTGCGGCTGCAGCAAACCAATCGTTTCCGCATAATAAGAAAGCCCCTCATCCTCCAAGGACGCAAACTTCTCCCAGACACCTCTTTCCGAAGGGCGTTTCACAAAAAACTCCATAACCTCCTGCGTCGGGACATATTCCTCCCCAATTTTGATACACCACGCGGCAAGCTCTTCCTCCGTGCAGGTCACCGCAGTCTTAAAGCTGCAAAAAAGGATATCCGAAAGCACCTCTGAAAGCACCCCCGCAACCTGTTCCTGCCCCATGTACTCCGGCAGTATGCCAATCTCAAACATCTGCGGCAGCGCAGGGTAACGCGCCGAAAGCCTGCGGTAACGGGTCTCACCGAGCACAACGCGCGTATCCGGCGGGAGCGTATAAAGGCTCCATGTACCATTTCCGGAATCCAGAACACTGATGAATGCCTCCGGTTTTTCCTTCAAAACATAATAAATATCAAGCCGCACCGACGCAGGGGCTGCCTTGCCATTCAATTTTTCCTTTTTTTCCCGGGCAGCGACAAAGCCGCCGTCTTCTGAACTTTGCCGGTATGCCCCCTGCCGGTATTCCTCCACAAAGGCTTCTACCGCTTTTGGCACAGCAAAATAATTCTGCATTGCATAGTATCCCCCCAAAAAGCCAAGACTTGCAAGAAATAAACCAAAAATCAAAACAACGCCCGACATCACATACTCTTTCAATTCCACATTCTCCTCATTTAAGTTCCGCGAAAATCCTCCCCCGCCCCCTAACATGGAAGATGTTTCTTCCGCTTCGCTCCTGAAACCTCTTCCAGGGCTGCTACGGCTTTTCGCTGTTTTAAGTTCCGCGAAAATCCTCCCCCGCGATAACCCTTTTTTCTGCTATTTAGTATACGCCCGCCCGCATTTTTCTGTCAAGCGGGAAACTTTTCTTTTTGCGCCGTACAGGCTGCCCTTGCACAATCCCCACGGTTCGTTTTATAATAGCAGTAACCAGGAAAGAAAGGAAGAAAACACATGGAACATAAAACCGCACTTATCACAGGTGCTTCCCGCGGCATCGGGCGCGCCATCGCACTGAAATTCGCCGCCAAGGGGTACGACCTTGCCATCACGGCATCAAAGAGCGCACACGAGCTTGCTGCCACCGCGGAAGAAATCCGTGCCATGCATGTTGCCTGCCGTCCCTTCCTCGCTGACGCTTCCTCCTACGAAGCCATGCAGGAGGTTTTCGCCCAGCTTGGCCGCGACTGGGGTACACCGACCATCCTTGTCAATAACGCAGGCATTGCGGCACTCGGACTCTTCACCGACCAAACACCTTCCGGGTACGGGCGCATCATCGCCGTCAACCTTCTTTCCGTCATGCACTGCTGCCACCTTGCCGTTCCCGGAATGGTGCGCCGGGGTGCGGGGCGCATTCTCAATATCTCCTCCATCTGGGGCATCTGCGGCGCATCCTGTGAAGCTGCATATTCCGCCGCAAAAAGCGGGGTGAACGGCTTTACCCGCGCCCTCGCAAAAGAGCTCGCGCCTTCCGGCATTGCCGTCAACGCACTTGCATGTGGCGTGGTTGACACCGGGATGAACCGGGAAGAGCTGAATGAGGAGGAGCTTACCACGCTCACACAGGAAATCCCCGCCGGGCGCATGGCAAGCCCGCAGGAGGCTGCCGACGCCGCATGGCAGCTCGTAAACAGCCCCGCCTATCTGACGGGGCAGGTGATTGCACTTGACGGCGGATTTGTCTAAGGCAGCACGCGACGGGCAAAGCCCGGATAACACCATTTTGGAATACCAGTCCAAAAAAACATATTATATTGAATAAATACCCTAAAAGGAGGCTGCTATGAACTGCTTTATCCCTGAAAATAAGCTGATTGATTTTTTTGAACATAAAGGAAAAGACTTTTTGGATGCGCACCGTAACACCGGAAAACTCGCGCTTGCGCCCGGAAAGGAATTGTATTACGAGTTGTACCAGACGGCGGAATCCCCGGATTATGTGGCAGCTCTTACACCGCCTGACACAGATGCCGCCACCGCCCGGAGCACGCCCCATACGCGAACGCCCCGCGGTCTTCTCGTCCTCTGCCACGGCTACACGGAAACCTGCAGCAAATACCACGAGCTGATTTATTACTTCCTTAACCAAGGCTTCCATGTGCTTGCCTACGACCAGCGCGGGCATGGCAGGTCATTCCGCGAGGTGGACAATCCGCACAAAATCCATGCGCAGGATTTCGATGCGGACTACGTGGGCGACCTTGACCGGATTGTGCAGGCGGTCGCGCGCCGCAAATTCCCATCCCTTCCCCTTTTCCTGTACGGGCACTCCATGGGCGGCTGCGTTGCGGCACGCTACATCGAGCTGCACCCGGAAGTCTTTTCCCGCTGCATCCTCTCCTCGCCGATGCTCGGCATCAAAACAGGCGGCGTCCCGAACATCCTCGCGCTTTTACTCGCCCGCTTCATGAAACTTATCGGGCAGGGGAAGCGCTACACCCTCGGGCAACATGACTTCCTTCCCGATGAAGTCTTTGAGGTAAGTGCCACAACGAGCCACGACCGCTTTGAGCGCTACAATGGGCTGCGCAAGATTACGCCGGAATTTCAGCTTAGCGGCGGGGATTACAGTTGGCTTTCCACCTCCCTGCACGCTGCGGCGCGCGCCGTTTCCCGGAAGGAAACTGCAAAAATAAAAACGCCGGTTCTGCTCTTTGAGGCAGAAAACGACACCTATGTGCCGCGCGCACGCATTAAAAAATTCCGGAAAAACCTGCCCGGCACACAGTACCACGCATGGCGCGGTACAAAGCACGAAATTTACAACAGCCAGGATGCCGTTGTAAAATCGTACTACAGGGAAATTTTCCGTTTTCTTGAAACGTAAAATGTACAGTATATCTGTGCAGGCGGGGCTTCGCCCCGGCACGCGCCGCCGAATCAGGTCATTTCCATGCCACACCTGTGTGGGCGGGGCGCTCTGCCCCGCTACAGCATCTTCTTTTTCCTCAGCACAATCAGCACCACCAGCACAATCACAACCGTCATCGCCGCCACAATCGCAAACCCAAACGGATGCGCGGCAAACGGGATGCTGCCATTATTCACATTCATCCCGTAAAAACCAGAGATAATCGTCGGAATCGCCATGATAATCGTGATGGTCGCCAGATACTTCATCACATTGTTCAAACGGTTGTCAATGATGGAGGATAAAAGCTCCCTTGTGCCGTTGATGATATCGCGGTAAATCGAGGTCATCTCAATCGCCTGCTTATTCTCGATAATGACATCATCCAAAAGCTCCTGGTCATCCGGGTACTGCTCAAGCCGTTTGTAGCGCGTCAGACGGTCAAGGACAACGCCGTTCGCGCGCAGGGAGGTTGCAAAATACACAAGCGTGGACTCTAACTCATGCAGCTCAATCAGGTCAAAATCCTCGGTATCCCCCTCAACCTTGCCCTCAATTGCAATCCTTTTTTTGTCGATAATCCGCAGGTTATTCTGATAAAGCGCCGCGATGCGGAACAATATCTGATACACAAAGCGCATTTTCTTCTTCGTGCTAAATTCCTTTGTCCGCCCAGTCTGGAAAAATTGTAAAATCGGTGTCTCCTTGCCGCAGACGGTGATGATGTGCTGCTGTGTCAGGACGATGCCGAGCGGGATGGTCGTGTAGACCTCCTTTTCGTGCCGCCGTTCAAGTGTCGGGATATCGACAAGAATCAGCGTATAGCCATCCTCCAATTCCACGCGCGCGCTTTCCTCTTCATCGAGCGCTGCCATGAGGTCTTCCGTGTCGATTGGCACCCCAAGCATTTCACAAATCTGCTCACATTCCTGCGTGGTCGGGCGCACCATGTGAACCCAACAGCCGGGTTCGGTTTTTGTTTCCTCATGGATTACATTGTTGTCTGTCATGTATATTTTGTACATGGATGCGCCCTCCTATTCCCCTGCCAAACGCTGTCTTTCCTGCCACCTTCTTCTCACTACAGGCACCGCCAGACATGCGCCCCACGCCAACAGCCCCAGGACAGAAACTGACATCCCCGCCCTAAGCCCCGGCGTGCGGTAGCGCAGCTCAATCTCATGTGTCCCTGCCGAAAGCGGCAGGGCGAGGTACATCGTATTCGCCTGCAAAAGCTCCTGCTCCTTTCCGTCCACATAAGCGCTCCAGCCGTTTGAATACGGGATGGAAAGCACCAAAAGCTTCGGCTCGGACAGCGTGATGCTGCCCGTGATGCGGTTTGTCGCCGTAACAATATTGTCATCGTGCAAATCCACATTTGTCAAAGCTTCACTCCCAAGCACTTTTTGCGCCTCCTCGTAAAGCTCCATCGGCTGGCAGACCACCTTCACATCATCTATGCGGTATTTCCCGCTTCTTGGCAGCGTAAGGGAGACGGAAACCCTCTTGCTCTCGCTGTAGCCAAGATTGATGGCAAAATCATGCTGCCCGTTATAATGGTCCTGCGACACCCCAAGATACTTAAAAGTCTTCACCAGAGTCTCGCCGGACTCATCTTTTGCCGAGACTGTCATGGTCATCACCTGGTCCTGGTCCCGCCATTCCGGATTCTGCCCCCAATCATAGTACAGCCCCGAAATCACCAGGTATGTCTCACAATTCGGCATTCCGTCAAACGTATATGTGACCATGGCATTTTTCTGGTTCGTCTCAAAGCCTTCCTCGGTTCTTGTGGTCTTTTTGGAATTGTAGTTTTCCACAATCTCCTGCTCACAGCCTGTCCAAACCGGATTTACCGCCCCAAAGCCCTCCACCGGCTCTGCGACAACCGCACCCTGCAGCATCGCCTCCTGCCTTGCAAGTACAGGAAGCGCCATATAGTCCTCATATAAAATATAATTTTTGTATGTGTAACCAAGCGGCAGCGGAAGCGTATTCCGGTAAACATTATAATTTTGCTCATATTCCTCCGGCAGCACAACCTTCTCATAGCCGTAAGGCGCATAACCGTCCTCCGCCGCCCCGGTAACATGGTACTTTACGGCAGCAAGCGCACATGCGAACGTCCGGTCATCCAGACCCATATAATTAAATGCCGAGCCCTGCAGCAAATCCTGCTCCATAAAATATTCCGTCACCACACCATTGCCCAGGCTCCAATAAAACTGCGTGTTATACAGTCCGCTTTTGAGTGAAACGTTCGGAATCAAATCGCGCCCGGTATAGCGGAAAAACTCCGTATCATCGGCACTTGCCTCCATGATGGAAGCAGCCTCGGACTTTACAAAATCCTTCCAGAAACGGCTCTGCATCTTAAATTCCGAAGCATAATCCCCCTGTTTTGGCGAATACGCGTAGTACGCCGTTGCCCCGACATTGCCGAGCACCAGAAACAGCAAAAGGGTCTGTATCAGTGCAAAGGCAAATTTCCCCTTTGCCCCATCCGCCTGTGCCTCACGGTATCTTGCCCGCACCCATGTTGCTGCCGCCATGCACAAAAGCGTAAGCAGCAAAACCAGCAGTGCAGCCAAAAAATTAGAGCGCAGCCCCGTGGCAACCTTTTTGCTCAGCAGATACCCAGCAACGCCATAAAGCACCGTAATCCCGCCGACCACAAACAGCCTCTTCCACGTCGCGTGCACAAGCTCCTCCCATTCCACCACCACAATAAAAGCAACCAACAGGCTATAGCCCCATCCCCAGCGGTTTGAGACATACGCAAAACCGTTCATCGCATAGCCGGCGGATGGAAGCAGGAAAAACAGGGTGAGCAGTATAAGCGCCACCCCTAACGCCGTGCGGGAAATCCCCGGAACCGCCCCTGCATTTTCAGGCGCTGTAGCGGTGTGCCCGAAGAGCACACCGCCCTTGGCCGCCCCCTTTCTCCTCCTGCTGACAATCCCCACAAACAGGGATACCACCGAAGGCACGGCAATCGCAGCATAGCCCAGCTTTGTCCACGAACCGTAGGAGGCGTAGGTAACAAGGGCTGGCCAAAAAGCCCCGTAATAACGCCCGCTGTAAAGCTTCTCATACTCATATCCGGTATTCAGGCGCGGGTTCCCCGCAAAACACTTTAAAATCGGTAAAAGCATCACCGCCCCGAGCATCACACCGATTACCGCGTAGCCCGCGAGTCTTGCCACCTCAAGAAGTATCTTCCTCCACTCATCCCTGCGGTATATGCCAAGCAGCCGGAACACAACATAAAGCACGGTAAGCACCACAATCATGTAAAAGAAATAAAAATTGCTCACCACGGACAAAAATACACTCCCGACAAACAGTCCCGGCTTCTTTTCCCTCCAGATGCGCTCCACCCCGGTAAGCACCAACGGCAGATAGATCATCGGGTTTACAAAATACGGATGCCGCACGCCCGCAAACAGCACATAGGCGCAGAAAATATAGACAAACGCCCCGGCAAGCACGGCATGGCAGTTCGTTTTTTTCCGGTAAAAACAATAATACGCGAACGTGATTCCCGCCAGATAAATGCGCACCACGACCATGATTTCATAAAACGTCAGCATATGCGCTTCCGGAACGAAAGCAGAAAACACCGTCAGGGGGTCGCCAATCACATAATAATGCAGCGTCGTAAGGACATCCGAGCCGTAGCCGATGCTGAAACTAAAAGACGGCAGCTGCAGCGAGTGCTCCACAAACAGCCTTGTAAAAACCTCGCGCAGCCATTTCGAATAATACAAAAGCCCTTTATAATGCTGCCTCCATCCGTCCGGCATCCACAAAAACGTCCGGTTCCCATTCCAGAAATATTGAAAAACAAGCCATGACATCGGAATAAAAATCACGGTGTACAGCAATAAAAATTTCAGCCTCTGGCGTCTGTTACTCTCTTTCCCCTTCATCGATTGCTCCCTTCCTGCGTCATTGACTCCTGACATCGCTTTTCGCTTATTTTGCCCCGAAAGCAAGTTTATATCATGTCCTTCGGATATGCTTATCATTTCTATCTTAGTCCACTTGCCTGTTTTTGTCAACGAAAATGGGGAAACTCAAATGAATCGAACGGCCAGGAAAGCCCCGCCCGCCGCACCAGACATCCGTCCGCTTTTCCGTTTCCCCTGATGGTTGTCCGCAGACAAAAAAAGGGCTGTCACAAAATGTCCGCGTCCTGCAATATATGGTGTACCCATTTGGCAGATACATTCATATATTGCGGAACCATAACATTATGCAACAGCCCCACTTTTCCGTCTTACTCTAAGGTGTACGGCATCAGCGCTACGTGGCGTGCACGCTTGATGGCTACGGTAAGCGCCCTCTGATGCTTTGCACAGCTTCCGGTAATCCTTCTCGGAAGAATCTTACCTCTCTCAGAGACAAATCTCTTTAACTTGTTGACATCCTTATAATCGATGCCTGCGCCCGTCTTGTCAGCGCAGAATACACATACCTTTTTCCTTCTGCGGGTTACTCTTCTCTTCATGGAAGTCTCGCCCTTGTCAGCGCCTTTTTCCTTATTGAATGGCATATCTATTCCTCCTTATCTGAGTTCTGCATGCACCCATGCACCACAGTGGAATTTTTCCCTGCCATCCGCGTTTGTGCGAATTTGCTGCCGAAAATCCCACCGGGGTTCGCGCGCGGAACATGCTGTTTCCAATCGAATCACAATAACAAAAAGCGATACAATCATATTAAAATGGATAGCACCAACGGTGCCGCTTCCTTCCTAGTTAAACGGAAGCTCCTCATCAATACCTTCCGGTACATTCATGAAGCCATCATTTACCGCCGCACCAGGTGTCGGTCTGGCCGCAGGCTGCGAAAACGCGCCGCCATCCCCTGCCGACGATGCATTTTTACTCTCAGCAAACTCAAGTTCGTCCACAATAATCTGCACGCTGTAGACCTTCTGTCCTTCCTTGTTCGTGTAGTTATCATTCTGGATGCGCCCTACGACGACCATCTTGATACCCTGCTTTAAATAGCGCTCCACAAACTCCGCCTGCTTTCCGAAAGCAGTGCAGTTAAAGAAGTCCGCATCCGGCTCCCCCTCACGCTTAAACCTGCGGTCAACCGCAATGGAAAAACGCGCAACCGCCGTGGCATTTGCCCCCTGAGAATATCTGATTTCCGGGTCTCTTGTCAATCTTCCTACTAAAAAAACTTTGTTCATAACGGAATTCCCTCCATCTGAAGATTCCTTACTCAGCGTCCCGTCTAATGCACAAAAATCTGATGACATTGTCCATGATACGAACTCTCTGCTCGATTTCATTTGGCGTTGTAGCATCAGCATCGAACTGGATGAAATAGTAATGCCCTTCTTTCATCTTCTGGATTTCATAAGCCAGTCTCTTTCTTCCTGCATCCTCAACATTCGTGATATTGCCGCCGAATCTGGTAACAAGATCCTTCGCCTGCTCTACGACTGCTGCCCTGGCCTCATCCTCGATTTTTGCACTTACAACTAAGGCTAATTCATACTGATTCATAGTTGTCTGCACCTCCTTTTGGTCTCTGGCCCCCGAAAAAACGGGAGCAAGGAAAATTAATGTCTCACGAGGAGATAGTGTAACATAGATTTTTCCAGATTGCAAGTGTTTTTTTACAAGCCTGCGCAAACTGCCCAAAACACGCATTTCGCAAATTGCGGGCACAAAACCCTGCCTTGGTTTTCGCATTATTTCATTTTTTGAAAAATGGTATTGCATTTTAACCTACAGCGTGTTAATATAGTCATACACCTACACTGTGTTTATATAGAGATGTGCAAAACTCATTGCTTAAAAAATAGGATTTGGCTGTTTATTTTCCT
>CAJTUA010000020.1:0-220 GCA_910579615.1 uncultured Lachnospiraceae bacterium
TAAAAAACATATTCTGTTTTATATTGAAGATTTTTGCGTTGGTAGCAATTGGCGAGGTCAAGCGATTTCGTATTTGCGGGTACTTCTGAATTCTCTGTAATTTTTGGTCGTTCTTTTTCTGCTCTGCTCCTTCGAGCTTCTAAATTTGCAATGCTAATAATCGTTTCATTACCTTGCTCTTCGGTATCTTTGGAATCACATAGCAACCTCTTCTCTTTTG
>CAJTUA010000020.1:230-82333 GCA_910579615.1 uncultured Lachnospiraceae bacterium
ATTATATGCACAAACAAAACAGAAATGACATGGTGGACACCCTGATTCCGGGGTGTCTTTTTCGTGGCTTCTTCCTGAGAAGGAAAACCAGAAGGGGGAGCGGCGGTTTACCGCCGTACCCCCTTCTGGTTCCCTGGGAGATGCCGGGAACTGCGGAAGAAGCCGCCCTGTCGCATCCCCGGCAGGCATCCGCCTTAGTACACCACGTTCTAGTAATACGTGGTCCATACCTACAGGGTAAAACGTGCGCGGAAGCCCTTAAACACTGGGCTTGCAGGCAATTTTATTTTGTCCTAAAAACGCCCTTCCAGAACAGACCGTTACAAACCAAAGCGGTAACGTGCTAAAGCACCCGGGCAAAAAAGAAAAGCACCTGCCCCGGGGACGTCTCCCCAAAACTGGTACTTTGTATGCGCGATCAGGGGCTCGAACCCTGGACACCCTGATTAAGAGTCAGGTGCTCTACCAACTGAGCTAATCGCGCTTATTTCTCTGTCAAGAGATGTCCTTCCCTCAACGCAAGATTGATTATATACCATGTCTAAAAAAAAAGCAAGCTTTTTTTAAAAAAAATTTAAAAAATTTTAAAACTTCCTTTTTCGCCTTCCTCATAACCTGAAAAAACACAAAAATTCCCCTAAATTTGTAAAAATCTCCCAAAATCCGTCTTCAAGCTTCTGGTTTTGCTTCTGAATTAGACTTAATTCCTGATTCTGTTCCTGATTCTGATTCTGTTTCTGCAAAAATAAAAACATAAACAAAATCAGGGTTATTATCAGTAATATAACCAAAACCAGAAACATAACCATTACCAAAAACATATCCATAACCCAAAACACAACCAACCCTAAAAACTCCGGTTTAATATGAAAAAACATGATTCCTGGAACTTTCTGAAATTCCCCAAAATTCCTTAAAATTCTTTAATGCTCCCTAAAATTTCCAAAACCTTCCACAAATAGCATATAAACCCACCTACATGGCAAATCAAATCCCAATCAACTTAACAAGCTCATCCCTTGAAAGCCCACCAACGTGCTGGTTTACCGCCACACCATTTTTGAACACAATAAAAGTCGGAATTGACATAACCCCATACTTCTCTGCAGTTTCCGGTGCTTCTTCCACATTGAGTTTCACAACCTTTGCGCGTCCGCTCAATTCATCTGCGAGTGCTTCCACTATCGGTGCAACTCTTTTGCATGGACCACACCAGTCCGCAAAAAAGTCAACCAGAACCGAAAGTTCTGCCTTTAATACCTCTGTTTCAAAATTGTTGTCATTTACATGCTGCATAAGTACCTTCTTTCTGCGCTGTTAGATTTTTGTTATTTTCTGTTCCAGATACCTTTTACATAAGTCCGGATTACAAAACAGAACTGCGCCAGGCTCCCAAAAAGCGATGGTATATAGACCGGACATAGGACATACATGGAGCCAGTCAAACACTAATATATTCCGATTGGCCGGAAAAAATATCGGTCATACATACTTAGAGCCAGAATGTTAGCTTCGCAAAGCAGGGGAAATTTTCCCGGTAACAGCGCAGACGCAGAAATCAGTGCCCTTGCTTGCGTTTTTTTGAAGGTTTTCCGACGGACTGAAGCATCCGGTTGACCTCGTCAAAATTTCGTTTTAAGACCACTGCCCGATGGTTTAAGCCAGGCTGCGAGTCGAAAAAGCGGATTAAGGAACGTTTAAAGGAGGATGCCATACGATACCTCGCTGCAATGTACCACGCAATGAAGCGAAAAAATACCCCTGCCAGAGTTCTTTCTCTCCTTATCACGCAGTATTTTCCTATATTATATGCGAGGAAACACGAGTTGTATCCATGGAAAATTTTAGGGAGTGTCTCTGGCGGGAAATTCCCCGTTTGCGCTCCTGCTAAAAATCACACCACCATATCTTCCTTTTTATCTTTTTCTTCATCTGGCAGAAATGCCACAAAACGGTGAATCGGATTCCCAATGGCAGAAAACTTCTCCTCATATTCTGTCATCACATTGTTTTCCGCATACTCACTGTGATGCAAATCATAAGTAATATCTGCCAGACGCCAGCCAGCTTCTTTGGCCTGCCCAATCGAAAAATCAAAAAGCGGGCGGTTGTCTGTCTTAAATTCGATGTGCCCGCCCTTTTGCAAAAATGCCCGGTATCGCGCGAGGAAATCTGTCGAGGTCAGACGCCGCCGTGCGTGCCGTTCCTTCGGCCATGGGTCGGAAAAATTCAGGTAAATGCGCGCCACTTCTTCCGGCGCGAAGACTTGTTGGAGATGTTCCGCGCCGTAGCGCAGGAAAATGAGGTTTGGGCACTCTCCAATAGCCTCCCGCTTTGTGACCGCGCGAATTAGTACGCTTTCGTACAATTCGATACCAATATAATTGATTTCCGGGTGCCGCAAAGCGAACGCCGTAATAAATTTCCCTTTTCCCATACCAATTTCAATGTGAATCGGATGGTCATTGCTGAAAAATTCATTCCAACGCCCGCGGAAATTTTCCGGTTCGTGTACCACATAAGGGCTGGCAGCAATCGCCTCCTTTGCGCCTTTGATATTGCGTAATCTCATAATTTTATCATTCCTTTCGCTTCGCTTACGGCACAAACAAGCCATGAAAGAGAGCCGGAGGCGCAATAAGCGGAAGAAAAATTTTTTCGGCGGTCTCGTTGCAATAGCCAGGATGCCCCTGTGTGCAGGCATGGGTGGATGGGAGAAATGACAAAGAATCATCCGTTACCACTCTTTTCCGGCAAAAAACTGACCCTGCCGTCATTATAAACGATTCCGCGCAGATATTCAATAGGATGCGGAAGCAAAATTTATATGATTTCTTATCGATTTCTTATTGAATTCACACGAAAGAGAGTCTATAATATGGAAGGTAAGATTTTTAGCAGGTTATATTGCCGGAAATGGGGGGACAGATGTTGAAGCAGGGGAAAATAAAGAGCAGGGTGAAATCCGAGAAAAAGAAATTGCCCACAAAGAAGAAAGAGCCTTTGGAGTATGGACCGATTGAAATCCGGATGCTGTCAGAGGAGGAAGTAAGCAAGGAGGAGGAGAAATCCGACCACGAGCTGATTGCGGAATTAAACGGAAGCGCCAAGGAGGACGAACATAAATTCGAGTCAAATAGGAAATATTTTACAATCAGCATTTATGCGCTTGTCACGATTATGGCGGCAGCGATTTTTATCTGCCTGATTGCGAATTTCGGGGCGGTCAGTCTGTGGCTGAAAGGGTTGATGAGGATATTGTCGCCATTCGTGGCAGCTTTTTTGATTGCGTTTATCCTAAATCCCCTCGTCAACTGGTTGGAAATAAATTTTTTCCTGAAACTGCTGCATCTTGAAAAACCGAAGCTGCGGGTGGCGCTGTCGATTGTCATGACATACATCTTACTGCTTGGCATTATTATTGTTGGGTTGCTCTATGTTATCCCACAGATTACGGACAGTATTGTCGGTGTGGCGGGGGATGTGACGGTGCAGCTCAATGAAATTTATGAAAAGCGTGACACCTATGGGGATATGCTTCAGGAGTATTTCCCGGAGGTTGACCTGAAATTCATTGAAGAAAAGATTGAGGAGATGTGGCCGACACTGCTTGCGGCGGTGACAAACATGACGAAGGATCTTGTGCCGAAGGTCATTGGGGTGACGGTTTCTGTGGCGAGGCTGACAATCAATATTTTTCTTTCCATTGCCATTTCCATTTATATGCTCCTTGATAAGCGGAAATTGATGCGGATGGGTACACAGGTCGTTTACGCAATACTGCCAACGACGCGCGCAAAGAGCTTTTGTGGGCATATGCGCGAGTGCAGCAGGATATTTTCCGGTTTTGTAAGCGGGAAGGCACTCGATTCTTTGATTATCGGCATTATCTGCTTTATCGCCACTTCCATTTTGGGATTGGAATATGCCGTGCTGATGAGTGTGATTGTAGGAGTCACAAATATGATTCCTTATTTCGGACCTTTTATTGGTGCGGTGCCTGGGGTTGTCCTGTATCTTTGCATCCGTCCGCTGGATGCGATTGTGTTTGCCATCATGATTTTGGTTTTGCAGCAATTTGACGGTTGGGTGCTTGGACCAAAAATCCTGGGGGATTCCACGGGGCTTTCGCCGTTATGGGTTATTTTTGGAATTACGGTGGGTGGCGCTTATGGCGGCGTGATTGGGATGTTCCTCGGCGTGCCGATGGTTGCGGTGGTGGCATATTTGCTGAACCAGGCGATTGAAGGGATGCTGAAGAAAAAGAGGATAAATATTTCATAGGTTCATGAAGGGGAATCAATGGCATGGCAAGGCTATATGTTTTAATGGGAAAGAGCGCGAGCGGAAAGGATACCATTTACCGCCGCCTGCTGGAAGATATGCAGCTGAAGTTAAAACCCGTTGTGCCCTATACGACGCGCCCGATTCGTTCCGGTGAGGAGGACGGGCGGGAGTATTATTTTGTCGGGGAGGCACGGCTTAGGGAGCTTGAGGCAGAAGGCAGGGTGGTGGAACACCGGGTTTACCAGACAGTATATGGCGCATGGCATTATTTCACCGTGGATGACGGGCAAATTGCATTGTCCGGTGCGCAGGATTACCTGATGATTGATACCCTGGCGGGCTATCTGCAGCTGAGGGAGTATTTTGGCGCAGAGCATGTGGTTCCGCTTTATGTGGAGGTGGAGGACGGGCTCCGCCTTGCCCGCGCAGTGGAGCGCGAGAGGGGGCAGCAGCAGCCGAAATACGCGGAGCTTTGCAGGCGTTTCCTCGCGGATGAGGAGGATTTTGCGCCGGATAAGCTTGCACAGGCGGGAGTTTTGGTGCGGTATCCTAACGAGGATTTGGAGGAATGCATTGTGGCGGTTGCGGCGGCGGTTAAGCGTTCGTAAAATCCTTGTGTTTTTTGGATGCATATGTTAAAATAAAAAGTACCGTGAGCCCGCACCGGGTCAAAAACAGCGTGGGGCGGACGGTGCCTGGACGAAAAATGATTCCCTGGCGGTTCGCATAAAGCAGGATTCCGTGGGATTTAAAATAGGAACTGGAAGTAAGGAGATTGGGATGGAGATAAGAGTAAATCAGATGGGACAGGTGAATCAGGTAGAACAAAAGGCTCCGGTTCAGGAAACGGATGGTTCTTTTAAATTCACCTTAATCAGCAATATCGAGGAACAGGAGCTTGGGGCAAGGCTGCAGCTGATGATGGAAGAAATCACGATGCAGGGCAAAAAGCTCTCAAAGCATATGGATATCCGCGACATGAAGCATTACCGTGAGCTGATAAAAAATTTTATGAACGAGATTGTGAACCGTTCCCACAAATTTTCCCGCGAAAATTTTCTGGACCGGCGCGGCAGGCACCGCGTGTACGGGATGATAAAGCTTGTGGATAAAAACCTTGACGAGCTGGCAGCGGCGTTGATTGCGGACGAGAAGGACGGCATTGAGATTTTGAGCAAAATTGATGAGATACAGGGGCTTTTGCTGGATATTCTCGCATAAAGTGAAGGTGCGGATGTGTCGGAAAACTGTTTTTTTGCGGGCGTACAGAACGCAGGAATGAGTTATCGGATACACCCTGGGATACCGCGCATGAACACACAAAAAGAAAAAGGAAGGCAGGGCAGGGTCACATGAACACATTTCGGGATGTTATCGGGAGAGAGCAAATCACGAGCCATTTGAAAAATGCAATCCAGTTGAACAAGATTTCCCATGCTTATATTTTCTATGGAGAAGATGGCATCGGGAAGAGTTTTGTTGCGGACATTTTTGCAGCGGCGCTGCAGTGCGAGGAATTTTCGGGGAATCCCTGCGGTGTGTGCAAATCCTGTATGCAGGCGGCGGGCGGCAACCATCCGGACATTATCCGCGTCGTGCATGAAAAAGCAACGATTGGGGTGGATGATATCCGGAACCAGCTCAACAACGATATTTCCATCAAGCCATACAGCGGCCGCTACAAGATTTATATCATAGATGAAGCGCAAAAAATGACGGAGGCAGCGCAGAACGCACTGTTAAAGACGATAGAGGAGCCGCCGGAATATGCGGTCATTATACTTCTTACAGACAATCTGAACACTTTCCTGCCTACGATTTTATCGCGCTGTGTGATGCTTCATATGAAGCCGGTTGGTCAGGAAAGAATTAAGGAGCATCTTATGAAGGAGTGCGGGGTGCCGGATTACCAGGCGGAGCTTGCGGCAACCTTTGCCGCGGGAAATCTTGGAAAGGCAATCCGTTACGCGGCATCCGAGGAGTTTGTGCAGCGCAAGGATGACGTGCTGCATCTCGTGAAATATATCGATGAGATGAAAATCAGTGAGGTTATGGAATATTTAAAACATCTCTCGGAAGACAAGACCGCCATAGGGGATTACCTTGACCTGATGCTGTTGTGGTACCGGGATGTGCTTTTGTTCAAGGCAACCCGGGAGCCTTCCAAGCTTGTGTATAAAGAAGAACTCCTTACACTGCAAAAACAGGCGACGGGGAAAAGCTTTGAGGCGCTAAGCAATATTGTGGAGGCATTTGCCACATTGAGGTCGCAGTTAAAAGCAAATGTGAATTTTGATGCCGCGGTGGAGCTTCTGCTGTTGGCATTGCAGGAAAAATAGATTATTTTCGCTAAGAGTTTTGGGAAGAAAGGGAGATAACGGATATATGACAACAATTATTGGAGTAAGATTCCGCCAGGCGGGCAAGGTGTACTATTTTGACCCGGTGGGCATGGACATAAAGCAGGGAGATCATGTTATCGTGGAAACGGCGCGCGGTGTGGAGTATGGCTATGTCGTGCTCGGCTGCCGTGAGGTGGAGGATGAGAAGGTTGTCCAGCCGCTAAAGCCGGTGATGCGCTTAGCGACCCCGGCAGATGACGAGACAGCGCGCCGCAACAAGGAGAAGGAAAAAGAAGCGTTTAAAATATGCCTTGAGAAAATTGCGAAGCATGGGCTTGAGATGAAGCTGATTGACTGCGAATACACCTTCGACAACAATAAAGTATTATTTTACTTTACGGCGGACGGGCGCATTGATTTCCGCGAACTGGTAAAGGATTTGGCCTCAGTCTTCAAGACGCGTATCGAACTGCGCCAGATTGGGGTGCGCGATGAGACGAAGATTGTGGGGGGCATCGGAATCTGCGGCAGAGCGATGTGCTGCCATACATTTTTATCGGATTTCGCCCCAGTATCCATCAAGATGGCGAAGGAGCAGAATCTTTCCCTCAACCCGACGAAAATATCGGGCGTGTGCGGCAGACTGATGTGCTGCCTGAAAAATGAGGAGGAAGCCTACGAATATTTAAACAGCAAGCTTCCGAATGTCGGCGATTTCGTGACGACAAATGACGGACTGAAAGGTGAAGTGGCGAGCGTGAGCGTGCTAAAGCAGCTTGTGAAGGTAATTGTGACTGTGGACAATGACGAGAAGGAAATCCGCGAATACAAGGTGGACGAGCTACGCTTCCGTCCGAAACGCCGCCGCGAGAAGGTTGCGATGGACGACGAGTTAAAGGCGCTTGAAGCATTAGAAAAGCGCGAGGGAAATCATTTGGAATAACCAAACGGAGGGGCTGTTGCAAAATGGGCATTTTGTGACAGCCCCATTGATACAGCGCGGCTAGCACAGAACCATTGTTGGTTTCCGATTCGGATTGGTTGGGCAATCATAATTTTGCGGTAGGGGGGATGAATATGCCGGATGAAATATTTTTAAAGGAAGGGGAGCGTTTTGATGACCTAGAACGCAATGGTTACCGGATTATCCAGAACCCGGAAAAATTCTGTTTTGGCATGGATGCGGTACTGTTGTCCGGTTTTGCCGCGGTGAAAGAAGGGGAGTGTGTGATTGACCTTGGAACCGGAACCGGAATTATCCCGATTCTGCTGAAGGCAAAAACGAAAGGGCGGCATTTTACAGGACTTGAGATACAACAGGAAAGTGCCGACATGGCAAGGCGGAGCGTGGCGGTGAACGGGCTTTCGGCGGATATTGACATTGTGGACGGGGATATCCGGGAGGCGAGCGCCATGTTTGGGGCATCGGTTTTTGATGTGGTAACCACAAACCCTCCTTACATGAGCAATCAGCACGGGCTCGTAAACCCAAAGCTCCCGAAGGCGATTGCGAGGCATGAGATTCTGTGCACGCTTGAGGACGTTGTGCGCGAGGGCGCAAGGCTGTTGAAACCGGGAGGGCGTTTCTATATGGTGCACCGTCCTGGACGGCTTGCGGAAATCATTCGGATACTGGAAAAATATCGTCTGGAGCCAAAGCGGATGAAATTTGTGCACCCCTTTGTGGACAAGGAGCCGAACATGGTGCTGTTTGAGTGTTCGCGCGGCGGGAAACCGCAGGTGCGCGTGGAAGCGCCGCTGGTTGTGTTTGAAAAACCTGGTGTATACACGAGGGAAATCACGGAAATATACGGTTATTGAACATAGGAAATGCGCTTTGGAAGGGGGCTGATTATGGCAGGGATTTTGTATTTATGTGCAACCCCGATTGGGAATCTTGAGGATATGACGCTGCGTGCGCTGCGTGTGTTGAAGGAGGTTGACCTGATAGCGGCGGAGGATACGCGAAACAGCATCAAGCTGCTGAACCATTTTGAAATCCACACACCAATGACAAGCTATCATGAACATAATAAGTTTGAGAAGGGGCAACTCCTGATTGGACAGTTGCTTGACGGAAAAAACATTGCGTTGGTAACGGATGCGGGAACACCGGGCATTTCTGACCCTGGAGAGGAGCTTGTGCGCATGGCGCACGAGACGGGTATTACCGTGACCGCATTGCCGGGCGCGTGTGCGGCGGTGAATGCGCTAGTTTTGTCGGGGCTTCCAACAAGGCGCTTCTGCTTTGAGGCGTTTTTGCCAACCGATAAGAAAGAGCGCAGGCAGGTTTTGGAGGAGCTTAAGCGCGAGACGCGCACGATTGTCCTGTACGAAGCCCCGCACCGGCTGCTGCGTACATTGCAGGAGCTGCTGGAAGAATTTGGGAACCGCAGCCTGACCGTGGTGCGGGAGCTGACAAAAAAGCATGAGACGGTTTTTCGGACAACGCTTGCGAAAGCGTTGGTTCATTATACGGAAAATGAACCGAAGGGGGAATGCGTCCTTGTACTGGAGGGCATTGATATGGAAGCGGTGCGTGAAAAACAGCAACAGGACTGGCTTTTGGTGCCGCTCGAAGAACATATGGAGCACTATCTTTCGCAGGGTATGCCACAGAAGGACGCAATGAAAGCGGTCGCTGCGGACCGCGGGGTACCGAAGCGGGAGATTTACGCACAGCTTCTGCGGGAAAGCGGGAAATCCTAAAGGGTGCCAGTATCAAAAAATTTCACCGCCATGCCGCCAAAGAGGGCAATGAAAACAAACGCCCCGGACCAGGATGGTAAATAAGGAAACAATCCATGCTTCTTTTATTTACCATATCCCGGTTCGGAGCCATGTTTTGTTTGTGTCAGGCACCTGCCTGACAGAACTGTATGTAGGGACGGGGCAGCTTACTCGACAATATTAAGCCCGGCAAGCTTTGCCAACTCAAGGACAGAAGCCTTGGAAACGCTCTTACCGCAATATTCAACCAAATCATCCTTCTCGCCTGTAAAAATGTCGGCCGGTTCGTACTTTTGCAGAATAATACGGTCTGCTTCCACATAGATTTCCAGTGGGTCCCTTTCACCTACGCCTAGCGTCCTTCTCAACTCAATCGGGAGGGTAATGCGCCCAAGCTCGTCCAGTTTCCTTACAATACCAGTACTTTTCATAAAATCACCTTTACCTTTCTAAAATACTTTTTTTTCCAGAATATGGATTATTCTGTTTGAATATTGTAAAATTCTTACTATAAATAAAATACCATAACTTTTTCGATTCGTCAACAAGAAATTTGAAAAAAATTATAAAAATTTGCAACATATTGTAAAAATAGGGAAATTAAGCGGGAAAAACGAAATTTTTTGAAGGGAGAACTTGCAAATATGTTAAATCTTATATGGGGCGGTATGATTCTTGTCGGTATTATTTATGGCGCTTTGAACGGAAAAATGCAGGAGGTGAATACCGCGGCGATTGAATCTGCACGTGAGGCAGTAACTCTTTGCATTACGATGTTGGGGGTTATGGGTCTGTGGTTAGGCATGATGGAGGTGGCGAGGGCTTCGGGAATCATGGACCGGCTGACACGGCTGCTGCGCCCGTTTTTGCATTTCCTTTTCCCAAACATACCGAAAGGTCACCGCTGCCTTGAGCCAATCAGTGTCAATTTGATTTCAAATCTCTTAGGACTGGGGTGGGCGGCAACCCCGGCAGGCTTGTCCGCCATGGAGGAATTGGCAAAGCTTGAGCAGGAGAGGGGGAATGAAGAATTTGCGGAAGCGGAAAATGGCGGGAAAAAAGCTGGGCGCGATGCACCGGCGATGAACCCGGGCACAAACCAAAAGGTGCCAAAAGGTATGGTTACAAGGAAAAACAGGAGTGCAAGCAATGAAATGTGCACTTTTCTGGTTTTAAATATTTCTTCCCTCCAATTGATTCCAGTCAACGTGATTGCGTACCGGGCACAATACGGGAGCGTGTCACCTACGGCAATTCTTGCCCCGGGGCTTGTGGCGACGATGTGCAGCACGCTGATAGCGGTAATTTGCTGCAAGATAATGGCAAGGAAAAGAAGATTTTAGGCATTGGATAAAAACGATTCGAAGCGGCAAATAATATATCAAAATACAAGGAAGCAGGCGGAATTGCCTAAAAAGTAAAAGAATTTTCAATAAACGCGAGAAAATTATTGTATATTATGTGAATTTATGGTATAATTGCACATGGAATTAGTATAAATCGTGCAATCCACACCGCACGAGGAACAAAGGGAGAAGATGCCGAAATGTATATAAAAATTGTTGTATGTGATGATGACCAAACAAGTATGGAACAGATTAAGGGGTTGCTGCATGCCTATGGCAGGGAAAAAGAAATACACATGGACATACACACATACATTTCTGCGCTGGAAGTGCAGGAAGCATTGACGGCAGGGGAACTGGAAAATGTGGACCTTTTGATGTTGGATATCATGATGGAAGGGAAAAACGGAATTGAACTGGCGGAGGACATCCGCAAAAAGGACAGGGATATCCCGATTGTCTTTGCCACAACCTCACCGGAATTTGCCTTGAAGGCATACCATGTTTTTGCAGTGCGCTATCTTTTAAAACCTCTGGAAAACGAGGCGGTTTGGGAAATGCTTGATTTTGTCATCGCGCACCTGCTCACAAAGAAAGACAAGATTTTTGGAATCAATACAAAAAAAGGCTGCGTAAATGTCAATTTTTCTGAAATCGTTCATGTAGAAAACGTTGCGCGGAAAATGTGTGTGACGCTGAAGAACGGGAAAATTTACCAGAGCGTCGGGATACGCGATTCCTTTGAGAAGCAGGTGGAGGCATTGCTGCAGGAGGAAAATTTTATCCAACCACACAAATCATATGTCGTGAACCTCGACTATGTGAGCAGTTACACGACCACAATCCTCCATATGGATAACAATAACGATATCCCTATCAGCAGGCGCAACAGCCTGGAAGTTAAAACCCGTTATTTAAAATACCTGACGCTGAGGTGAGCAAGCTATGTTCGACTTCATATTGTACCGCATATCGATGGTCTGGATGTTTATCTTTTTCCTGTATTTTCTGCCTCGGACACTTAAGCATTGGAAGACCTTTCTTTTGTTTGGCATCTACTTTGTGCTGTCTACAGCTTTTGATTACATTGCGGGCTTTGTACCCGGGTTTGGGTTAAGCAGAGTCGAAAATACCATCGTCCAATCGTTCCTGACGCAGCTGACCGTGTTTCTTGTCTGTCGGTACCACGATGGCAGGGCGCTTTTTGTTGGCCTGACAGGGGCAGCGTATGTGCTCCTTGGCAATGTCCTTGGTATAGAATTTCATGTCTGGAGCGGAAGGTTCTTTACGGGGCTTTTGATTGCGGCAATGACGCATTTCCTTGTATTTATGCTTTTATACATTAAATTGCGCACAGCATTTCTAAGGCAGTTGGAAAAACAGGGCGGCAGATGGCTGCGCCTGTGTATTATCCCGCTGCTTTTCTATCTTTCTGTGTACAGTATCATGATTTGGCCCGCGGATATCAATAAGCACCCGGAAAATCTTCTTGGCACGCTGTTCATCCTGTTTTTGATGATTGCCTCCTACACTATTATTTTCAGCACGATGGACAACTATGAAAAACTGGAAACACAGCGCTCGGATATGGCGCTGATGGAAAAATATGCGCAGGGGATGCGGGAGCAGCTGGAGCTTATGCAGGGCAATGAGGAAAAAAGCGCGATACTGCGCCACGACATGAGGCATTATGCGGTCGTGCTGTCCGGCTATCTGCGAAACGGTGAGTATGACAAAATCGAAGAAGCGATGGCAGGAACGGTGTCGCGCCTGGAAGAATTAAAATGTGAAACTTTCTGCGAAAATGTTGCAGTCAACAGCATTGTGGCGCATTACGCGGCGGAGGCGCGCAGGGACAAAATCAAATTTGACAGTCAACTGGACATTCCGCGGGTACTTTCCATCGATGAATTTGAATTTGCCGTGGTACTCTCCAATCTCTTGAGTAACGCGGTGCGCGAAGCAGGTGCCGACGCAGGGCATCCGGGCGAAATCCGGATGTCGGCACGCCGGGTTAAGAGGCAGCTGGCAATGGAAATTTCAAATACCTATGTGAATGAGATTGTATTTGGGGAAGATGGGCTGCCGATTTCAAAACGCGGAGCCGGACATGGTTATGGAAGCAGGAGTGTGCAGGCGTTTGTCCGGAAATACAAAGCAGTGTATGACTGCCAGGTGGAGGGAAACTGGTTTTTCGTGAGAATGGTGGTGGACATATCTGCACAAGGCGGAGAACAACAATAAAGTGAAATGATGCAGGACGCTGCATTTTGCAACTTAACTGAAAATCTTAAAAAGGCGGCCGCACATAGGAGAATCAATGATTTTCCCCGTGCAGCCGCCCTTCTGCCATCAAGCCTTGTATATCTTAAGAATTTTTCCGCAGGTTTCTTTTAGTGCGTCACAAAGAACATAATTGCAAACAGAGCGCCGATGACCCAGGTGCCAACATTGATTTCCTTCGCCTTGCCTGTGAACAGCTTAATAAATATATAGGAAATCAAGCCAAACGCAATACCGTAGCTGATATTGTAAGTAAACGGCATGAATGAAATGGTAAGGAATGCAGGGAGGGCAATCGCAGGGTCATTCCACTCGATTTTCAGGACGGCACCCATCATCAGGACACCAACGAAAATAAGGACGGCAGCAGTCGCACAGCCTGGAATCAGTGCTGCAATCGGGCTTAAAAACATTGTGATGAAGAACAGTGCGGCGGTAACCATGGCAGAAAGCCCGGTACGTCCGCCCTCCGCGATACCGGAGGATGCCTCCACGAAAGTCGTAACCGTTGAAGTACCACATACCGAACCACAAACCGTCGCAATCGCGTCGGAAAGCATTGCCTTCTCAAAATTCGGAACCTCGCCCTTTTCGTTCAGCATATTGCCGCGGGAGCAGGCTCCAAAAAGTGTGCCGAGCGTATCAAACATATCCACAAGGCAGAACGCAAGAGCGGTCGTAATCAGCAGGACAATCAGCGAACCCACACTGTGGTCTGCGAGGTAGCCGCTAAAGTCAAAGCCCTGCGTGAACACCGTACCCAAAGCAATTTCACCGAAATCCTTAAATGCGGTGAGTGGATTAAAATTAAATTTATCACTAAAACCAACATAAAAATCTTTAACCGTAATGCCAAGAATATAATACGCCGCGGTGCCGCCGAGCATTCCCCAGAAAACAGCACCCTTCACCTTGCGGGCGGACAGTGCAGCAATCGCAATCAGGGCAAAAATGGTAACAAGCAAAGGCATGATGGTTGCCCAGGTTGCCGTGCCATTAAAAATATTGAACGATACAAGGGTAACACCAGTGGAGGAATCCGGAACAACAATCCCTGCATTCTGAAGCCCAAGAAAGGCAATGAACAAACCGATACCTGCCGGGATTGCCATCCGCACAGTAGCCGGAATTGCCTCAAAAATCTTTTTGCGCACGCCCGTCAGCGTTAAGGCAATAAAGAGAAGACCGTCAAAAAGAACAAGTACAAGGGCGTTCGCGTAGGAAAGACCGAGGCCGAAGCAGACGGTGTAAACAAAGAAAGCATTTAAGCCCATGCCGGAAGCCTGTGCAAGTGGCAGATTGGCAAGCAGACCGATGAGCAGCGTGCCCGCAACCGCTGAAACCGCCGTTGCGATGTAGACCGCATTGTACATCTTGTCCGCCGTTGTCCCGGTCATTTCTGCCAAATTTGCGAACATGCCCGAGTTGACCATGAGGATGTAAGCCATCGCCATGAATGTTGTCAGACCGGCTAAAATCTCGGTCTTAACGGTAGATCCTTTTTCTTTCACCTGGAAATATTTTTCCATAAACCAACCTCTTTCCGCGCTGTGCCTTATCAGATCCCGAAACAAGGGGATTTTGCCCATCCCGCATGGACAGCGCATTCATGCGGGGTGGGAATATATTATAAAAATACCATAAAATTTCTGAAAATTCAAGTATTCGGGAAGAAAAGACACGACAAAATCATTTTGGGATATTTTGAAAACATTTTTTAATGAAACCTTAATTCCGAAAAGCTTGCATATTTGCGTTTTCACCGTTACAATGGACAGGAAGGTGCTATGCGAAAAAGTGCAGGGTGCCATATCGGAAAAACAGAATGGTGTGCCAGAAAACAGGCATTGCACCGGGGAAGCGGGGGAATGGCATATGGCAAAAATATTGATTGTGGAAGATGAAGTAAAGATTGCGCGGTTCGTAGAACTGGAATTAAAATACGAGGGCTATGAGGTGGAAATCGCCAATGATGGCAGGACGGGGCTTGATAAGGCGCTGCATTCCGGGGCGGATTTGGTACTTTTGGATATCATGCTGCCGGGGCTTTCCGGAATCGAAGTCTGCCGCCGGGTGCGCACGGAATCGGAAATCCCGATTATCATGCTGACAGCGAAGGACGATGTGACGGACAAAGTGGCAGGGCTTGACATGGGCGCGGATGACTATATGACAAAACCATTTGCAATTGAGGAGCTCCTGGCGCGCATCCGCGTGGCACTCAACCGCCATGCAAAGCGCTCTGGCGGGCAGGAGAATGCGAAGGCGGATAGGCTTTCCTTCCATGAGCTGCGCTTGGAACTCGGGCAGCATGCGGCGTATTTCGGCGAGGAGGAACTAAACCTCACCAAAAAAGAATATGAACTTTTGGAGTATCTCCTGAAAAATAAAAATATTGCGGTGACGCGCGAACAGCTGCTCAACAATGTTTGGGGCTACGAATACTTTGGCGACACAAATGTAGTGGATGTCTACATCCGTTACCTACGCCAGAAAATTGACGACAGATTCGGCGTGCATGTCATCAGCACCGTGCGCGGAGTGGGGTATATCATAAAAGATGAAAAATAAATTTATGGAACGGCTGCGGCAGTTTTTGCAGAAAACATGGCTGCCGCTAAAGAAAAAGAAAGAAGCGTTCATTGGCAGGCTCCGGCTGTCGATGAGCTTCCGCATTTCTTGGAACTATTTAAAGCTGATGGTGGTCAACGGCGTGATTTTTATGGCGGTATTCATGGTTCTGTACCTGAACGTCCAGACAGAAGAATACAGTGCGTTGGCGGATAATGTGACGGCGGTGGTTGTAAACATGGCTGCGTTGGGTTCCGGCGCGGAGATTGGGATGAGCCTTATGGACAGTTACGGGCGTGCGGACGGGCAGGAACTCGGAGCCGGGAAAATGCCGGACGGCACAGCAAACACCCGCTTCCATAATTGGCTTCTCACGAAGCAGGAAACGCTGAACCCATATACGGGGCGGGGCGTATACCTGATTGTACAGGAAAAGTCCTCCGGGAAAATCCTTTATGACGACACAGAATTTACAGTGAAGGGTTTCCTGTTTTTTAAAGATGTGCATCTCGATTTTTCGGACAAAGAGCACCATATTATCGTAAATACCCGCATTGCGCTTCCGGTGGGCGGTACAGTTTACGAGTTGGTTTACAGCTATAACATGTCAAAAGACTATGGGCGGATGTGGCGGTTAATGCTTAATATGAGTTTTCTCTACGCCGTCATTGTGTTCTTTATCCTGCACGAAGCGCGCGGGCAAAATTTGCGGATGCTCACGCCGATTCAGGAAATGTCGGACACCATCAACCGCATTACCGTAAACAACCTTCACAGCGAGCGCCTGAACCTTTCCGGTGTCACGGATGAGCTGCGCGAGCTTGCGGAAACATTCAACGACATGCTTGACCGTCTAGAAACATCCTACGAGAGCCAAAAGCAATTTGTTTCGGACGCCTCGCATGAGCTGCGCACGCCGATTGCGGTCGTGCAGGGCTATGCGAATATGTTAAAGCGTTGGGGCAGCAAGGACGAGGCGGTTTTGGAGGAGTCCGTTGAGGCAATTTCCAGCGAAGCCTTGCAGATGCAGGACTTGGTTGAGAAGCTTTTGTTCCTGTCACGCCACGACAAGAAAACCCTGAAGCTGAAAAAAGAGCAGTTCAATATGAAGCCAATCGTTGAGGAGATGGTCAAAGAGACGCGCCTTGTGGCGAAAAACCGCAATATCGATGCGCCAGTCCTGGAAGCCGTGCGGGTTTACGGCGACAAACAAGCATTGAAGCAGGCGATTCGCGTCTTTATTGACAATGCGGGGAAATACACGGAGGATGGCGACACCATCCGCATTTCATGCGAAAACCGGCAGGGCGACTGCGTGATTACCGTCGAAGATACCGGCATTGGCATGAAAAGCAAGGATTTGGACAATATTTTCAGCCGTTTTTACCGGGCGGATGATGTGCGCGACAAAAAAATCGAAGGGCACGGGCTCGGGCTGTCGATTGCGAAGCTGATTATTATGGCGCATACCGGGCGGATTAAGATACGCACGCAGTATACGAAGGGGACGAGCTTTATTGTGACGATTCCGAAGATGAGGTGAAGGGGGGGCGGGGAGGCGGTGTGGTAGTGTGGTTGTTTTATGAATTTCACTCGTTCCGGTACGCTATCCCCTTCTCAATCGCGTAAGCTTCTGCAACAGAACCTTTCGGGGTGATAATCGTAAAGGTGTTTTTACGTTCGTCGTCGTACTCAAAGATCCCAAATGGTCCGCCAAAGATGTCATCTTCAATTTTTGTTACACTTGCCGGAATCGTAATCTCCACTTTATTGTATCCAAGCACATCAAATGCCAATTCACCAATCTCCGTCACGGAATCTGGCAGGACAATCTTCTTTAAATGCCGTGTTCCTTTGAATGCCCCGGTTTCAATCCGTTCAATTCCATCTGGTACGTAATAAACATCATCTGTTTTCCATTTAGGGTATGCGAGCAGCGTATGTTTTCCTGCTGACATCTCATAATAATCATCAATCACTATCCAATTGAGGCGGCTTCCCTCCTCATAATAAGGATAAGAAAATAAAACATTGGAAATGCTATAGTAGTTGGTATTGTTCCCATCTACAACATACCGGGCATTTTCCCCATACCCAATGCCATAGAAGTAGACGGCGGTGTCTGCGTTAAGATTACAGCAAAAGAATTTTACACTTGCTGGTATCCGTACTTCCTCTATCTCTTTGTGGCATATCCAATTACTTACTAACAGTTTCACACTTTCTGGCACATGGATTCTTTTATATTTTCTATAGCCGCTGTCAAAGGAGTCTATCCGTTGTGTTCCTTCCGGATATATTAGTTCATCCAGATCTCCCGCAATATAAAACGCAATGCTTGCCGGGCACTGCAACATCTTCAACTGTGTGAAGCCAAAATGTTCCGGATAATAGATGTAAGATGTCGGATCATCATCCGAACAAATCCACACAACCTTTTCCCCATTAACGCTATCCGGAATCCGCAGTATACTGCATTGTTCGTAAAGATAGCGGTATTCCGATTTCAATACGATCTGGATTCCTTCCTCCGATATCCATTTTGGCTTCTCTGCTATGGTATACCACTCCCTCGGGATTTCCGGAAGGACAGGCACTGCTTTTACCGTGAGGTTGGTTTTTTGTTTTAATTTATTCACACTATCCCACATTGTGATAGTCGTTGTCCCCGCAGAAAGCGCGGTCAGCTCCCCGGTTACCTTGTTGATGCCCGCGACCTCCGGGTTTGAGGAATACCAACGGATTTTTACGTTATCCCGTCGGTTTTCCACCACGGTATAACGGTGGTGGTCACCCACCCAGAGCTCGTTGACGGCGTTTGCAATTTTGGTATATGGTTTTTCTGCGGTGTTGAAATGGTGGATGATGGTGGTGTCCTTTGGCGGCGTAAAGCCGTCCACGATAACTTTATCATCAATTTCGTAAGAACCTGCGTAAATGTTTGTTGCAGTCTGCAAAAAAATAAAAATGAATGCCAGGATGAAGCATAAAACCCTTTTCTTGTAAGATTTTTTCATACAATACATTATAATTCACCTCACTTTAAAATTTCTTCATTTTGTTCCGGCTTCCAGCCACATACCCCGGCTCATCCCCCCGCAACCTGCGGTGCGGCAATGCAGGTGCCATTCCCGGCAGCGTTTTAATGTTTTGTTTCTTGCAGCAGCTGTTTGCATCTTTATCGTACCATATTCCTTCCGAAATGTACATGATGTAATATAATATTTTTCACCGGGAAAAAATTATAGCACGTCATTGACACAACGTCTTTACGACAGTATAATCGCGGCTCAAGGTTCTTTCTGCACGGTCGAATTTATTATTTGTTTTGAAGTTCAGAAAAGAAAGTATTTGATACTTCCACCATCCCATCCTCCGCGATGAAAAGCTTAATTTCCTGCGAATTCCGTATATTCTTTACAACGACACCGTTTCGGACTCCATAGAAATTGCAATACTTCGATACCTGGAAGCGCAGCCCTTTGTTACCATCATACACCGCCCCGGAAAATGTGGCAGCGCGGGATTCCGCATAGCCAATCAGCCGCAGAGAATTTTCATAAGTGGCGAGGTATTGACCGAAGCTCCAATACTCGACCGCTAAAATATTGTCCAAATCCATGGTTCCATAGTTCACTTTCCGAAGGTAATTGAAACATTCCGCATTCAAAATCAAATTTATTTTCCCATCCGATTCATCCGCATCCACAAGATAAAAATAATTCCAGACGGTATCATCATACTTGTATTTATGGCGGGCAAAGCCCTGGTTGATTCCGTTGATATAAAAACCAGTTTCATCAGAATAAAGCTGCTCCTCGACCCCATCGCCATCAAGATCAATCAGATAGCCGGTTTTTCCGGTACAGTCACATTCCGTCATGCCGGAAACGGTAATTGGTTGGTACTCAATGTCCACAGGAATTGTGCCAGTGTCCAGTATGCTGCGTGGTGCAAGAATTTCGTTATTGCAAAAGCTGATATAGATATCCTTATCCGGCATTCCGGAATCGTAGATGTATGAATCGTAGATGAATGTGTAGGGAGAGAAAAGGCTGAAGTTCTTCACCCGACTATCCGTGCAGCCGAGAGTTTCCAATTTCTTCAGTCCGGAAAAGTCCAAATATTCCACATTCTTAATGTTTTCCAGGAACAGCATTTTGATATTATCGCAATCACTTATTTGTATGTTGCAGGTAGAGGATAGTGTAGCTTCTTTCAATGCACTTAAATTCGATAAAGAAATCGGGCTTTGGCAGAGAACTTTTAAATGTTTCAGTTCCGGAATGTTTTGGATTGTAATATCCTTTGAAGCATCCCGGACAGATAAATATAATTCCTCTAAACAAGAAAAATCAAAAGCATTTTTTACCTGGTTCCAAAAAATATCTTCTGGGATGTCGAGTGCAAGCATATGTAAGTTTTCTAATTTACAATCAAAAGCCGGCACGGCACCTGCATAATATTCAAACCCCTCAATGGAATCGCAGCCCTCCAATGTGATTTTACAAGTCTCAACAGATTTATGCGGCGCCAGGTAGAGGTAGCGGAGCTTTGGCGCGTTCTTTATCGTCACACTTTGGACTTTTGTTAGAAACTGGACGCTTTCCAGCTCTGGCATATTTTCCGCGTGGAAAGATTCAAGGTATTTCATTTGGCCCGTCTGGTCAAAAAAATCTTCACGCGCCGAACCCTCATCAATTGCCACAAAGCGCAGCTTTGGGAAATACTCAATCCCTTCCAGTGAGACGACATGATTCAGCCAAAAATACATAATCTCCTCGAATTCATTATGCGGATCATTTACGTAATAATATTCTGAGCTTTCGTCGCGGCCTTCCATATCAAAATATGTGTTGCGCAGCTCCGTCAGTTGCTCGCGCTCTTCAAGGGTAAGGATGCCGTTTTTATCCGTATCAATTAGAGCGGAGAGCAGCCCACGGAAGGCCTCGTCCGGGAAATATTCCTCTGATAGAGGGATTTCACCCTCGGCGAGTACAGGCGTAGGTGTAAGTGTGGGCGTAGGCGTTGGGGTAGATGTAGGAGCAAGCGTTGGTGTTGGTGTTGGTATGGATGTAGGCGTTGGAGCAGGAGTCTGTGTAATGGTTGGTGTAGGTTCTGGTGCGGCAGGTGAAGGCGGCGTAACGGTTGGTGGTTCTGTAATGGTTGGTATAATCGTTGGTGGTTCTGTAACCGTTGGTGTCGCGGTTGGCGTCTCCGTAACCGTTGCTGTAACAGTGGCGGAAGGTTCTGATGTGGCAGGCGCAGGTGTTATTATCGTTGATGCTATTGAAGTCGGTGTGGTACTGGATAAAACGCCGGGAGCCGTTTTCGCATCGTTCGAGCAGCCTGATAAAAATAAAACAATAAGCAAAACGCTTGAAAAACACTTTTTCATATTCTGAAAATACTCCTTTCTGATATTTTAAACATTTTTGCTGGTGGATTAAGGTTTCATTCTGCCCTGACAAATCTGTATCAGGGCAGACCACTTTACCTTGGCAAATCACCAATCTTGAATGGGTGGGCAATTCTCAGTGGATTTTTGCCTGACGATATACGGCAGAAGATTTATTCTTTGCCGGGGCTACTATTCTGGAATTGCTTTGTGTCTGGATTAAAATATGGTTTACCACTAGTTATTCTTGTATTTTTAAATATTCCGGCATCCATCTTATTCCAAAAATTGGAATTTGTGTAATATTTTTCATTTGTTGGTTTGAACAGCGCGCTACTTTTGCAAACCTCTCTGGCATACAAATCAAAGTTAATTAAACGAAATTTATTTTCAAAACTATAATCAGATAAGTCAAAAATCGATATATCAAGACAATCGTAGCTGCTATAATTCGTTGAGGAAGTGGAACTGGAATCGCTCATAACACTGAAGTTTCTCAGAGCGCGTTGGCAAACGATTTGAGCAGCCTTATTTCTTTCAGATATGTAGTTTACATCGTCAGCTTTATCGTGATGTATTAATTTCCATACCTTGTCGTTATCTAAATCTTCAGCCGTACTATGTACAAATATATCCGCAATGGAATGCAAAGTCAATCCATATATAAATAATCCTTTATGAATTGGATCATTTGCATTGAAATTTAACTTATCCGTTCTTCCGCCACTTTTAGAAGCGGATATATTGCCAATCATATTTTCCACCTCTGCCCATGTAACATCATTTTTATGCAAATAGGTATCATCAATAATATTGTTGAGGGCATAAATTGTTGAACCATTCTGCTTGATAGTTACAAATGCGGAAGCTGTAGTATATACATTACCTCTAACCATTGCACGAGCAATCCTCGAAAGATATAAAGTGCCTGCAATATAATTTGCAGGAATATATTTTTCATGGTCATTGACGGCAGTACCATCTCCATATTCATTATAAAAGGCGTATCCATGGAAATATGGATTAACATACATGTTGTCTAATTTGGGATCGTCCCAATCAGACATAATACACCCTGCCATAATTATGGCTCGTCCATTGTCATTTTTAACATATAATTCATCCAATAGTGCCATGTGTTCATATTCGCCTTCGTTATTAAGATACCAAGCGCCTTCCACAATATCTTTTGGTAATTCTGTAGTCGGAATACGGTTTGGATTATGGATATTGCAAATTTCAATTGCAAGTTTCATTAATGTAGCAAAATCATCACAATATTTTGCGTATGGCTTTAATGCATCAAAAACAATACACCCAAAGTTATAATCTACAAGACCATAACCGTACCGGGAATCATTTTTCCATAGGTTTGCACTGATATCTAATACGCAGCGTACATAATTTGCTGACATACTAAGATCGCGTTCCCATAATTTGGATGCAATTGCAGTTACATGAGGGGCGGCATAACTTGTACCTGAATGTGTGGACATAGTATCAAACACATCAGTAGAGGTAATTAACTCACCCGGAGCCAGAAGTTCCACTGACCCTTGCAATGGGCTAAAAGAACACAATTCTCCCTGACTGTTGATTGCCCCTACAGCAATAACCTCCGGATATGCTGCGGGATAAGCGACATATCCCTCGTTGCCAGCAGCAGCAATAAGCAAGATTCCCGCATCATACGCACGCTGTATCGCAGCTTTTAACTCTGGCGAATCAGTGGCGGTGGTAAAACTTAGATTAATAATATGTACTTCCCTGCTGATTGCCCAGTCAATTGCTTCTACAACACGCGAAATAGGTGCTTCGTTAGCAGCATCAAGCACTCTTGCCGAGTATAAAAGCACATTTGGGTTGCCGCCAGTGACACCTATATCATTTTCTTGTGCGGCAATTACTCCGGCAATATTTGTGCCATGTCCTGAGAAGTCTTCATATAAGATGGCAATATCATTCTCGCTGCGACCGTCGATAAAATCCTTACGTTCTTCGACATTAATGTCACAAGAGAAATTCACCCCGGAATCAATGATTGCTACTTTTACAGGTTCGGTAGATGGCTGCGCCGCAAAATTAGCACTTTGAAAACCTGAGAGCATATCAAAATTCCAGTTATATTCATCTGTTGATGCCAATTCTTCAAAAATATCGCCGCTTTCAACAAATTTTTTCGACTGGTATTCCTCAAGTGCATTCTCCAAATCTTGCATGCTTTCAAAAAGTTCATCGGACTCCGCGCTGGCATTGATCACCAGTTCCATAAAACGTTCATAGGTATCTTCGGAGTTTAACTCCGAAACATTGGAAGCTTCTTCTTGCTGCTGTAATGCCTCTGCCACATAGATTTCATCTTGCTGCATGGTGTTTGTCAAACCTACCTCTGGTTTCTTCTCGAATTTCTCGTCCTTCTCTTCGGAAAAATACAAATACTGCCTGTTTGGCATAATCGAAGCCTTTGCTGCTTCCGGTGCGAAGGAAAATGCATTCGCAGTAGTCAGGGCAAAAACCAATGCCCTCTTGTAAAACAATTTCGTCTTTCCCATTTTTAACCTCTTTTCTGTTTTGCTTTCAGGACACACGCGTTTATATCCTGATGGTTTCCGTAACAGCTGTTTACATTCTCATTATATAGTATCCTTCCCGAAATGAACATGATGTAATATAATGTTTTTCACCGGGAAAAAATTATAGCACGTCATTGACACAACATCTTTACTACAGTATAATCGCAGCTGTTACATAAAATCAAAGCGCACGTAGTATCGTGCAGAAAGAGGTAGTTTATGAAAAAAACAGGAAAAAATGCAACCCGTTTTTTGGCAGCAGCCCTTGTATCTCTCCTGCTGCTCTTCACAGTACAGCAAAGAGGGGCGGTATGCTATCAATGCAATAACCATTATTCTGATAAAATCCCTTTTGGCGATAAGGACGGAAATAATTAGCACTTACCGAAGATTCTAGGATTCCTCACCATAATGTTCCCTGTAATATTGCTGGGCAATTGCAAGGTCTTTCTCATTCTTTACCAGAGCGCAAAGAACAATGACATCTTTTAACATTGCCCGGCAATATTCCTTGTCCGTATCGCCTGCCTCCTCCAAGGCACATAAATATGACATAAGGTTAAAATGTAATAAACTTATCCTCCCGCAGTCTAAGGAAAACCGTATCACCTTTTCGCTTAATTCCAAAGATTCCTTCCAGGGCTCTTTCTGCGCGGCTAAATTTCCCAACATCACACTATAAGAGGCAAAATGGTATTTTTCCTTTACCTTGCTTTTGTGGTAAGTGTCCAATACTTTTTCATAAAGTGCAAAATATTCTTCCATCCTCCCCGTTTTCCGGAGCATAATCGCAATCTGGTTGATATAGTTTGCTTCCATCCGGAATGGCGGCCGGTACAGCGTCCTGCCAATGTCATAGGTTTCCCGGAGCAAGCGGTAATCTTCCTGTAAAACATCCTGATACCCGCGGCTTTCATTCGTATAATCAATCACATTTTCAAAATACCGGATGGAGCGCTGGTTTTCAGGGAGGCTCATATCGATGCCCTTTTGGAGTTCACGGATATGCCGTTCCATTTCGATATGGCTTTGTTTGCTGACCAGGCGGGTTAACTCCTGCGCTTTTTCCAGCATCTCTTCCGAATCGGTCAGGACCAGCCCGCTATACCTCGTCTTCGGTAAGTTTAATTTTCTCATCAATTTTTGGAAATTGTTTTTTTTCGGTTTTGTTTTGCGGTTTTCAATCTGCGAAAGCGCCCGCGGATTTTCAAAAATTCCGGAAATCATCTGTGCCTGTGTAAATCCCATCGTAAGCCGCCCGCCACGCAGCACCTCATAGTCCAAAAAATATTCGTGTTGGCAGCAATTAAACAATATGGAATCCTGCGGATACCATGCCTTCCCAAAAACATCATAGAGCCGTGTAAGGGTATCCAGGTAACTTTTATATTTTTCTGCCTTCCGCTGCAGGGTATATACGGAAGTGCATCTTAACATCTGGCGCAGCAACGGAATCATGAAATATGAAATGCCGCAGTCCTGCAATTCCTCGAAAGCACTGTCACATAGCTCGAATGCGATTGTTTCTTTTTTTTCGGTTATATAACAGTCCGCCAACAGCCATACGCATTTGCAGAAAATTTTAGCATGTTCTTCGTGGTTTGAAATATGAGAATTGATATATTTTTGGCACCATTCCAGAACCTTGGTTGCTTCCCCGACGGAAATTGCTTCCTGCTCCCTAAGGACGCGTACAAGTGCCAGTAAATTTTCCAGCTCCGTGGCGGAAAGAACACAGGCGCTGTTTTTTGTATGTAAATAATCCGATGCCTTATGCTGCTCTATCCAGGGATTGATAGGGAGTCCTGCCATAAGGATGGAAGAGCTTGTCAGCAACAGTGCCTCTGCCAATTCCTGGGCGGCGCGATTTTTATCATCCATGATGTAATATTGGTACAATGCATGGCAGCGGTGGTAATACATCTGCTGCACAGGGTTTTTGGTCGGGTTTTCCTGCAAACGTGGCAGCAGCCAATATGCCCGGTCGCCGCGTCCGCGAAAGACAAGCTCCGGGAATCTGTCCAACGCATAAGACCATTTATAATCCTGCTCCGTCAGGATATATTCTATTTTATCAGGCGCCCCGCCGAGTCGCTGCATCAAGATATGGGTAAGCAGGGCATCTGCATCAACCAGGTTGTGCTCAATTTGTTCAAGCAGCTGGGACGGACATACGCCTTTTGCCAGTTCTTTTACGGAGAGTTTTCTTTTCAACCGTATTTTTCGGATTAGTGTCCCTATCACATAAAAATTCATTTGTTTATCGCCTTTCCTGCAAATAAAATTAGATAAAATTATTATACCATACAAGCGATATACATACAAGAAAAACAAGTTCTAATTTGTCATATTTTGCGGATTGTTTCATCCTGCCGCCTTGGTATCAATATATTCCCTCAAAATGCCGATAAATAAAATTAGAATGAAACAGCCGTACAATACTTTTTTTAAGACACACCCTGGCAACAAATCAAATTTTAAGGAGGAACATTATGAATTATCGCAGGCTAGGCAAAACAGACCTGATGGTCAGTGAAATCGGACTGGGGGCGGAGTGGCTGGAGCGCCATAATTACGAGGAGTGCAAGGCAATCATCGACCGCGCAGAAGCGCTGGGGATTAATATTTTGGACTGTTGGATGTCCGAGCCAAATGTCCGCACCAATATTGGGAAAGCACTTGCGGGCAGGCGGGAACGCTGGTTTATTCAGGGGCATATCGGTTCTACCTGGCAGAACGGCCAGTATGTCCGCACCCGCGATGTAAGTATCTGCAGGGCGGCATTCGAAGATTTGCTGGCCCGGCTGCAGACAGAGTATATTGATTTGGGCATGATTCATTTCATTGACCAGGAGGCGGACTGGGATGCCGCGATGGATGGTGCTTATATTGAATACGTCAAGGAGCTGAAAGCAAGCGGAAAAATCCGCCATATTGGTATGAGCACCCACAATCCGGCGATGGCGAAAAAGGCGGCGGAAAGCGGTCTGGTGGAAATGCTTCTCTTTAGCATAAACCCTGCCTTCGACCTTCTGCCACCAACCGATAACCTTGATGATTATTTTGCCGAGGAATACCAGGGCGAATTGGGCGGGATTGACCCGGCAAGGGCGGAGCTTTACAAGCTGTGCGAACAGAATGACGTGGGGATTACGGTTATGAAGCCATATGCGGGGGGCAGGCTGTTTGATGTGGTGCGCTCACCTTTTGGCGTTGCCCTGACCCCGGTGCAGTGCATTCATTATTGCCTGACCCGTCCTGCGGTTGCGGCGGTCATGGCGGGGTATGACAGTACAGAACATGTGGAGCAGGCCGTGGCATATGAAAATGCCTCCGATGAGGAAAAAAATTACGCCGCTGTTTTGGCGAATGCGCCGCGCCACACCTTTGGGCAGGGCGAATGTACATACTGTGGCCATTGCAAACCGTGCCCGAAGGAAATTGATATCGCAATGGTAAACAAATATTATGACCTCGCGTCGATGCAGCAGGAGGTTCCTGCCACATTAAAGGCGCACTATCTCGCACTGGAGCATCATGCAAACGAATGCATCGGCTGTAAGGCGTGTGAAGGGCGCTGCCCGTTCGGCGTAAAAATCGCGGAGCGGATGGAAAAAGCGGCAGAGCTGTTCCGCTAAGAATAACGAAGTATGCCGGAATGTTATTTTCTTTGCGAAGAACGCCGGAATACGTCCCAAAGCATTACTTTGTTTGGATGGGAAGAAAAATATTGTTGACATTTTTCTTCCCATCCGTTATGATAAAGCTATCGCGGAAATGTTTTGCTTTTTTAATTTCATATTCCCGCGAAATTTCTGAAAGGCGGTCGAAAAATGGGTATTTTTATTTGGTAATTTCCAAAATGCTGTAACTTCACAGGGAAATCCAGGCGCATGGATTTGAAATCCGAAGGGTTTTCATTCATGCTTAGAAATTATGTTTTTTTGGAATCCCCTGCGGTATTGGAGATTATCGAATATAGAATCGGCCACGCCTTCTGTACGCGCATTTTCTGCGCCATTCCACAATGTTTTCTCTGTTGGGGAGTTTTTTACAGTGGGGTATTTGGGAAAAATGCTGCAAAAATTACCATATCCTGCGTCGCCCTGCAGACAGGGTTTTTGGGGCATGTATCGGTAATCTCTCTTTTTTGGTAACAGGAGGGATTTTTATGTCAGAAAAGCAGTTGATAAAAGCGGAAAATATTCAGATGAAATTTGGTGAGCGGGAGATTTTAAATATCGACCGCGTCAGCATTTATGAGGGAGAAAAAATTGGACTGGTCGGCGTAAACGGCGCGGGGAAGACAACGCTTCTGCGCATTCTTGCGGGAGAGCTTGCGCCGGACCGCGGAACGGTTAAAACATATTGCGATACCTGTTTTTTCCGGCAGTTTGCGCAGGACAATATACAGCAGGCATCCCCGCATGACATGGCATCTGCCGCAAAGAACGGCGGGAGCGAAGGAACGGAAGGATGGGTTTTGCCGGAGTATGGCAGTGAGCACATTTTGGAGCGGTACGAGTTGGACGGAAAAGCGCTCAGCGACCTGCGCATCCAGGATAAGGTGTGGGCGGAATCGCTCAGCGGAGGCGAGGAAACCCGCCTGCGGCTGGCGCAGATATTTTCAAGTGATAAACCTCTGGTTTTTCTTGACGAACCGACATCAAACCTTGACCGCAAGGGAATTGAAATTTTAAAACGAAAGCTAAAATGTATGGATACCATGGTCATTATTAGCCATGACCGCGCACTTTTAAATACGCTGTGCACGCGCATTCTTGAATTGGAAAACGCAAGGCTGACCAGTTATGACGGGAATTATGATGATTACATGGAGCAAAAGCAGGCGGCACGTGCAAGGCAGTGGACGGAATATGAAAATTACACTGCCGAGAAACGGCGTCTTGAAAAGGTTTACCAGGAAAAGAAGGAGCACGCGAAGCAGATTGAAAAACGCCCGCGGGGCATGTCGCCGCGCGAGGCAGGGCTGCGCAATTTTATCTCACACCACCCAAAAGATGCAAAGGCGCGCAAAATGGAGAAAGCAGCGACAAATGTACAGCAGCGGATTGCTGCGATGCAAGTAAAAGAAAAGCCGCGTGAGCTGCCAAAAATCCGTCCGGATTTCCGGCTCACCGACCCGCCGGAAAATAAAATCGTCATCCGCGGGGAAAACCTGTCCTTTTCCTATGAGGATGGCACGGAAATTTTTCACGAAGCATCCTTTCAAATTGCCAACCACAGCCGTGTTGCCATTGTCGGGGACAATGGTGCAGGAAAAACGACGCTGCTGCATCTGATATGCGGAAAGCTTGCACAGGGGACGGTTTCTGTCGTGCCAAAGGCAGCAATCGGGCTGTTTGAGCAGAACCTTTCCACAATTGATTGCGCGAAATCGGTTCTGGAAAATGTGATGGAAGTAAGCGTCCAGAAAGAAGGCGTTGCGCGCACGGTGCTTGCCCGTCTGCTCTTTTTTGAGAGCGACATGAAAAAGCCTGCCGGAATCCTTTCCGGTGGGGAACGCATCAAGCTTGCATTCGCAAAACTTTTTGTTTCGAATGTCAACCTCCTTATCCTTGACGAGCCGACCAATTACCTTGACCTTGCGTCGATTGAAGCGCTTGAGGCAATGTTTTCCGAGTATGAGGGAACACTGGTATTTGTTTCCCACGACGAAGAATTTATCCGCAAAGTCGCAACCGACATCTTAGAAGTGAAGGATAAAAAAATCAGGCATGTAGAATCTATCGGGATATAAACGGCAAAACAATGCGCAAGCCGATATTTGCAGACATTGGTCGCTGCAAATACCGGCTTGCGCGGGTGTGGTATCCGGTGCCGTATTTGGTGCGCTTTACGCGCGGAATTCCGCCAGATGCGGGCGGAACGCTTTGTAAATCAGGGTGCCCTTCTCATCGCCGAAGTTCTTGACAAAAGCAAGGTGTAACTGGTGATGGTTGGTCGTATCGTGTCCAAACATAATATCGGATATGATATCAAGGGATTCCTGGTTTTCGGAAAACTCCTTCGGGAGATATTTGCGCAGGAGCGATGCCTTTTCAGAAACCGTTAAATTAGAAAAATCCAATTCGATATTTTCGGGGTCTGAAACAGAGGGTTCTGGCTGCTGCACAAGGGGTGCGGCGGCAGCTTTTTTTTGCCGCTTTGCCGGGGTTTTTGCCGTCTTTACTGTGCTGCCAGACGGTGCATCCGCATTGGTTTTTGCCGTGTCTGCGTCAAAAGTGCCTGCATTTCCCTGTAATGCGTTGTCCGGCAGTGTGTTTTCTGGTGATACATCCGCGTTAGCAGCAGACGGATTTTCGCTGCCTGTGGATGTGCCAACATCTGTTTGCACTGCATTGGCTGCAGGCGAATCGCCCTCGTGGTTTGCCGTCGCAGTGGAATCCACAGCTGCGTCCGATGGCTCAGGGCTTCCTGTTTCCGGTTCGTCCAAAGGCGCACTTTCCGCGGAGGTATCCGGGATAGCGGTGGCTGCTGTCTTCGCAGAATTTTCCTGGGCGGTTACGGCGCGGGCGGGCATGGTTTTCCCCCTGTGAACTGCCGTCGCTTTCTGGCCGGAGGCAGCCGGGCGCCCGCGTCTGCCCTTTTGGTTTTCCGGCTTCGGCGAAGCAGGTGCGGCTGCCGTTTCCTGCACCGGTGCAGCATCCGGCTGTAAAACATGATAAACATTCATCCTTGATACGGTCATGCCGCGGTCCTGCCAGAACTTCACAACAGCATCAAAGCCACTGTCGTTTGAGACAATTACGTAATTCGCCTTGGAGGCGGTTTTCATCAGATAGCCAAGGTAGCTGACCAGTTGGAAATCAAGCCCGTTCTTGCCGGGATTGCATTTAATCATCTCAAAACGGTCCGGAAATTGAAGGATTAACTGAAGGTCCGTGTAAGACACATAGGGTGAATTCTCCGTGAAAAAAAGGAGAATCTGGTCCGAGCCTGTCTTTACGGGCAGCAAATCTTTCCACGTTGAGCCGACATTTTCCGTATCAACTAAAAAAATTTTTTTGGTTGCCATAATTTCTCTCATTCCGCTGCGGTATCAAAGAGGAACCGAATGTTCGCCTTATGCGGCATGAAAGGAGCATAAGGGTTTCATTCCCAATAAAAACCACAGCTGTGTTATATTGTAACCCATATTCGTTCGTTGGTGCGAATCGCCCGGTTTCGGCTTTGCTTTTCGCGGTAAAAGCCGAGCCGGGTGACCGCCAGTTATGGCACCGGATAGGAATAGTATAGCAGAGACGGGGTGGTATTGCAAATAGAAAACCTGTTTTCTGATATTGCCATTTTTTAGGATCTGTTATATGATTATAAAAGAAGATTTTCTATATTTTATTTATATCTGCCAGAAAACCAGAAAAGAGAGGGGATTATGGAACCATTACTATGTTCGACCGGCGCGCTAATCACGAGCAAAAACGGTCGGGATTACAAGCTTTTAAAGGATTTGGCAAGGGCACTTGACTGTGATGCCTTTGAGTTTTTGATGTACAGCTCGTGGTATGACGAATGGGAGAGGGTGGCGCAGGAAGTGGCTGCTTTGGGGCTTTCTTTCCCGATTTTCCATGTGGAGAAGCGTGTAGGGACGGCAATCAGCCGAAATGCGGAAGGAGATTTGGAAGAAGCGGCGAAGCTTTTTGAAATTAATTGCCATATGGCGGAGCTCATCGGTGCGAAAAAACTGGTTTTTCATCTGTGGGATGGCGAGCCCTCCGACCGGGATATTGGGAATAATATCCGGCAGTATGCGGTTATGGATACGATAGCAAAACAACATGGGCTTTTGCTGACGGTGGAAAACGTGGTCTGTAACCGGGAGAACCCATTGAAACATTTGGGGCAGCTGCATGAGGCTTATCCGGATATTGCGTTTACATTTGATGTGAAATTTGCGCAGTTCCACGGTGAATTGGAAACGGCGTGTACACAAAATTACAACTGGCTCTGGGATGGAGCGGTGCAGCATGTACATATCAGCGATTATGCAGGCGGCCTTATGGAATGGGGGAAATTGCGTAGCCTGCACCCGGGCGAGGGAGAGATTGATTATAGAGCATTTTTTGCGCACCTTAGGAAAATGGGATATCAGGGGAGCGTGACGATTGAGTCCACCTCAGTTCTTGGGGATGGTTCGGTCGATGTGGACCGGATGAATGAAAGCCTTGGTTTTTTGCGCACTTTGATGAAGGGCTAAAAGGAATCAACGCAGTATCACGGAAGGAATCCGTGACACGCGGGAAAGAGGACAAAACAATGGATGAGGTAAGGTTTCTGACGGCAGGCGACGCAGCGGTGGTCGTGGAGTTTGGGAAAACAATCAATGAGGCGGTCAACCGCAGAGTGGGGGCATTTACGGAGATGCTTGCCCGGCAGCCGATTGAGGGCGTGGTGGACATTGTTGCGTCGTTCCGCTCCGTTTTGGTGTGCTTTGACCCGGATGGTATCCGCAGGGAAAGGCTTGCGGGAATTTTATTTGAGCGGTGCAAAAAGCTATCCGTAGGAGCACAGGAGGAGAAAACAATCATTGAGATTCCTGTGTGCTACAGCACGCGTTTCGGGGCGGATTTGCAGGCTGTGGCGGCGCAGGCGGGGATTTCCTGTGATGAGGTGGCAGCGTTGCATTCCGGACAGGATTACCGTATATACATGTTTGGCTCTCTGCCGGGATTCCCCTGCCTGGGCGGTATGGAGGAGCGGCTCATCCTGCAAAAACCAAAAGGGCAGTTTGTAAAAATACCCTCAGGTTCTGTCTGCATTCAGGGGGAGCAGACGGGGATTTACCCGCTTGGGGCAGTGGGCGATTGGTGGGTCATTGGCGCAACACCGATACATATTTATGACAGTAACCGGGAACGGCCGATTTTGTATGAGACAGGCGAATATCTTCGTTTCGTGCCGATTTCCCCGTTTGACTATTATGATATCCGGCGGATGGTCGAGCTCGGGGAATACAAATGCCGTGTGACAAGGAATGGCGTGGAATGTGACAGCCGGGATGCCGGGGTGCCGCGGGACAGGACGGCGGTCATGGTAGATATGGGTACGCAAAACAGGGAAATGGGGGGTAAAACAGAAAAACGGACGCACAGGAAAGCATCGCGCAAGCAGAAAAAAGCGGCGGCAGAATCGGAAGCTTTCCGGCGCGGAAAATTTGAGATTTTGACGCCGGGCCTGCTGACAACAGTGCAGGATTACGGCCGGATTGGTTACCAGAGCTATGGGGTTTCGGTGAGCGGCGTGATGGACCGGGCATCTTATGCATACGCGAATGCATTGGTTGGCAATCCGGGAAATGCAGCAGTTTTAGAGTGTACATTGCTTGGACCGAGCTTCGTTGTGCAGGAGGATATGGTGGCTGCCATAACCGGGGCGGATATGCAGCCGACAAAAAACGGGCATCCGATGCCGATGAATGAGGCGGTAAGCTTAAAAAGCGGCGATGAGGTTGTGCTTGGAACGGCAAAGAGCGGATGCCGTGCATATTTGGCAATATCGGGCGGGATTGACGTGCCGCAGGTCATGGGAAGCCGTTCCACACACTTAAAAAGTGCTGTTGGCGGTTACTGTGGGCGCGGGCTGATGGCGGGGGATGTGCTTTGGACAGGTGTTGCCGCAGAAAGGAAAAATGCGGGGGTATCGGATGCGCAAGGTCAAAATGAAAGGGCACAAGGCGGGAAATCCCTGAAGGACTTGCAGGATGCTTCTTTGGCGGCGGTCGCCGCGGCAGCACAGGAAGCCGTGGAACTGCGTGTGATTCAAGGACCGCAAAAAGAATATTTTACGGCGGTGGGGGAGCAGGTATTTTTCAGCGAAGTGTACCAGCTGACGCAGCACTGCGACCGCACGGGATACCAGTTGGACGGGGTGCGTGTCATGTCGGTGTCGGGGGTGGAGATTGTTCCGGATGGTATTGCATTTGGAGCCGTACAGATTTCGCCGACAGGACGGCCAATCATTATGCTTGCCGACCGCCCGACGGTGGGCGGGTATGCAAAGTTTGGCACGGTGGCGGAAGCGGATATTCCAAAACTCGCTCAGCTAAGGCCGGGCGCATCGGTTCGGTTTGTAAAATACGAGGTGTAAAGAATAGCGCATAAAACAGTTTTTGCTTTCCCGGAAAACGGCATTGCACCGTTTCCGGGAAATGTTTTTGCCCGAGAAAATATGTTTTATTTTTATCAGCGTTGTGCCAGGCGATAAATAAAGGAATACACCTCGACATCGTATCCAATTTTTTTATAAAAATCATTCCCGCCGCCAGTCAGGTATTCGCCGCCCATTTCCTTAAATCTCCGGTAATGCCTGGTCAATGCGGCAGAAGCCAATCCCTGGTGCTGGTATTCCGGTATCGTGCATAATGGTTCCATGTAGGCAAGTTTATTTTCCGGAACCCACCACATTCCGGAAAAGCACACATACTCCTCATTTTCGTTGGCAATCGTTACGCTATATTCATAAGTGGAATGGGGCGGCGGCGCCATCACATCACCCAGAACACCAATATACGATTTATGGGGATTCCAATCTGTGCTATCAACCGGGACATCCCAATTTTCAAAAGGCCCTAATTCCCGTTCATTAAAGCCCTTCCAATTACATCTGGCAAGCTTTAATGGTTCAATCATGGATGGTTCAACAAAATGAAATCCTTTTGGAAGTTCATAGTTTAATGTGGACGCTGCAATGTCAAGCCGATACTCCCGTTCTTTGCGGTGCAGCTGATATCCCTGTTTTTCGGCTGCATCCATAAGGGCTCTTTGCGCTTTTGAAAATACAAATTCTTTTTCATTCTTCACATCCGGAAATACTTCGATTGCATATGCAATCATTTCATCCGCCAGTTTTTCATATTCAGGGAGTAAGACAAAATGTATGTTTGTTACCGGGTTTTCATAGAAAACAAATCCGACAATTTTATCTTCGTCCATCCAGAAACGGCAAAAGGGAAGATAATTCTTGTTCATCCACATAGATGTCAGTGCGTATTCAAAAAATGGGGCTTCCGCGTTTGTCATTCGTCTATCATCGACGGCATTATATGCTTCAACCATAAAATTCCATGCCATGTCGATGTCTGTTAATAGCTGAAACTGTTTTGTTTTTATTTTTCCCATGGAGTATCCTTCTTTCTGTCATTTTGTGGTATGATTCTATCAGTAAGAGCTTTATCCGGCAAGTACCAGGAATCATTATAATGATTCTTGCTCCTGCAACCGCCCATACGTTACCCATATATAATTTTTTTAATCGTACTATATGCCAGGTTATACCGATTTGCTAACTCGTTGATAGAATAACCTTCTTTATAATATTTTTGGATTTCCTCATTCCGCTCCGAATAAAACAAACGGGAACCTGTCGTAGTGCCCCACTGTTTTTTCGAGGAAGTTTTTGGAACATACAATATTTCTCCCTCGATGTATGTCTGAAGTTCCTTTAATAGTTTTTCTGGTAATATTTCTGCTGCATTGATATATTTCATTTCTGCCGCTCCTTATTTACTTTTGATAAATAAAGTGCAGAAACAGCAGAACATATAGCGTTATTCGCCCATACAGAATTCTATATGCCTGCTATTCTGCATGGGCAAAGAAGCTTTTGATTCCATTCATTCTTATAATTTGTTTTTTGCTTCTCATCTGGCACCTCTCCTTCCCTGGGCTTTAAAATCGCCATAATCTTTCCATAATTTTGCAAATTCCACCCATTGGGTAATCATTTTATGTGGATATTATAGCATTTGGCGAAAGAAATTACAATGGAAGTCTAGGGTTTTGGTTTTTGTTCTTGACATCCTGCCTTTTCCTGTTATAACCTTATAGCATCTTAAATGGAAAAGCTATGGTAGAAAAATGTAAAAGCCGTGATGAAAAAAGAATCCGGACATTGTGAGATACAGTTTTTTGAAAAGAGGAAACAAGACATTATGACATACCGTGTTTTTATTTGTGACGATGAACCGGAAATGTTACAGCGCCTTTTGGCGAGTGTAAAAGGTATATGGAAGGACAGCGAAGTGCGTGTGTTTTCGGATGGAAGTGATTTGCAGGATGCGTTGCAAAAGGCGGATGGCTGCGATATCCTTCTGCTTGATATCGACATGCCGGGGCTTACCGGGCTTGATATTGCAAGAAATCTTTCCGGTATGGAAAAGCGCCCGCTGCTTGCGTTTGTGACAAGCCATGACGAGCTTGTTTATGACAGCCTGCAGTTTCATCCGTTTGGCTTTGTGCGCAAAAGCCATATGGATACGGAATTGGAAAAGCTTTTAAAGGACTGTGTGAAGGAGCTTTTCGGGAAGGAGAGGCATTTTTGCTTTCAGGCGGCGGGTGCGAGGGTGAAGCTGCAGCTTTGCGATATTTTGTATTTCGAGGCGGAAGGGAATTATTTGAAGATTTATACACGGCGCGGGTCTGAGGAGGCGGGCGCTTTGAAAGATACAACACACGCCTTCAAGGGGATATTGCAGGATTCGCAGGGAATATCAAGTCCTCCTGAAACAGCGCCATACCGTTTCCGGGAAACACTCTCTGCGGTGGAGGCAGCGCTATCGGGAAGCGGTTTTGTGCGTATCCACAAGGGGTATCTGGTCAATCAGGCAGCGGTGAAGGTGCTTCGCGCAAACGAGGCGATTTTGGTGAATGGGGCTTGTATTCCGATTGGCAGAAGTTATGCGGAAACGGTCAAGAAGAAGCTGATGCGGTATATGCTTGGCTGATATGAATCATGCGCAAAAGGACAAGTGCAGTCAAAGCAGGGAGGGAGGAACTGTCGATGAAAAAAGGAAAAAAGACCAATTGGCAGCAGGAATGTGAGCGCCTTTCGGCAGAATGCTGCCGCCTCTCGGGTGAGAAGGCGGAGTTGGAATACCAGTGGAATGAGTTGAAAGCATCCGCCGGGCAGCTGCGTGAACAGGATGCCCAAATCCGCGCGCTGCACGAGAATGCCCGCCGGCTCAAGCACGATATGAAAAACCATTTGATGGTAATTGCATCCTACTTAAACGGCGGGGATTATGGTGCGGCAAAGACCTATACCTCACAGATTTTAGATAAGTTAAACGCGGTTCACAGCTATATTGAAACGGGAAATCTCCTGATGAACCATATTTTAAATGAAAAGCTGAATCTGGCGCGGGAGCTTGGGATTTCGGTCAAGGCGGAGATTGAAAATCTTTCGTTTGGGCGCATGGAGAGTTTGGATTTTTCGGCGCTGCTCTCGAACCTTTTGGACAATGCCATTGAGGCGTGCCGTGCAGAAAAATTGCCGGAGCTTTCTGCAAAGATTACAAGGCGGAGGGATTACGAGACAATCCTTGTGAAAAACCGGATTGCAGCTTCTGTGCTTTTGAATAACCCGCAGCTGTGCTCGACGAAAGAGGAGAAGGATGGACATGGGATGGGGATTGCCCAGATCAGGAGTATAGTAGGAAAATATGATGGTATTTGTGATTTTTATGAGGAAGATGGGTGGTTTTGCGCATGTGCGTTTATCCCTGTATAAGTGGTGTTTATCCCAGTCCCTTGCAATCAGACATTGCAGGGGATATATTTATGCGCAGAGGCGCGAATGGAATCTGGCTGTTTTGCAGGGCGCGCCCCGCGCACGGCGAGTAGTGGAGAAAAACATTTCCCTGCTCGATTGCGCAGGGGGCGTAAATGGCGACCGCGAAAGAAAGGGGAAAAGGACTGCCGCAGGATATTGCATTTTTATGCCGCGCGGCAGCCTGTAAAATAAATCATGGTTCATTTTCAAAATGTAAAGAAATTCGCGCTTTCGGATATTTCACTCCATATCCCGGCAGGGGAGCGGGTGGGGTTGCTCGGTGGGGCGGGGAGTGGAAAGACAACCTTGCTAAAGCTCGCCTGCGGGCTGCTTGCGCCAGAATGCGGAAGTGTGCGCGTACTTGGGCAAAATCCGGCTGCATATCAAAAAAGCCCTGTCCTGCCCGTTTCCGCGTATTTTGCCGGATTGCCGCTGCTTGACAAAAACGACAGCATTTGCCAGGGGTTTGGGCTAATCCAGAAGATGTACAACATCCCCAAACCACAGTTTTTGGCGGATTATAAAGAACTGTCTGCGCAGCTCGGTTTTGGGATGTTTGAACAGGAGGCAGTAAAGACGCTTTCGCTCGGGCAGCGCGTGCGGGCGGAGCTTGCGGCGGCGTTGATTACCCGCCCGAAGCTGCTTTTATTGGATGAGCCGAATGCGGGGCTTGATGAAAACGGAAAGTCGGCGCTGCGCGAGATTCTGACAAAGCGGGGGCATCAGGGCTTGACCGTGCTGATAGCGACCAGTGATATGGTTGGGATTGTAAAGCTTTGTACGCGCTTTGTGGTGCTTGAGGGCGGAAAAGTGGTGTTTTACGGGAGTGAAAGGAATTTGCGCAATCGGTTTGTACCCATGGATGTGATGACGGTTGTTCTGGGCGGTAAGCTGCCGGATTTGGAGGATTTGCCGTTGAAACGGTATCGGATTGAAGGGAATCGCCTGACAATCTCTTACAATTCCAACCATGTTACGGCGGCGGAGATTTTAAAGCGCTTGCTTGCGCAGACGGAAGTGACCGAGGTAAAGATAAAAAAACCGACGTTGGAGGACGCAAGGATAGAAGAAAACTTGGGTTTTGAGGGGGATTTTTGGCGATAGGAGTGTTTGGGCAGGGAAAGGGGTTTTCAGCGGACAGCGTTATGGAAAGGGGGAAGACAAAATGAGTTTTATCGAAGTAAAAAATGTGAGCAAGACGTTTTGTATCAACAAACGCCAGAGCGGTGTAACAGGGATGCTTGCGAATTTATTTGCACCGAAGTACGAGATAAAGGAGGCGGTAAAGGATATCAGTTTTTCCATCGGGCAGGGGGAGATGGTCGGGTTTATCGGGCCGAACGGCGCGGGCAAGTCCACGACCATCAAGATGCTCTCTGGCATTTTATTCCCGGAAAGCGGTGAAATTACGGTTGGCGGTCTTATCCCATATAAACAGCGCAAAGCCTATGTCGGCAGCATCGGTGTTGTGTTTGGGCAGAAATCACAGCTGCAGTGGGATTTGCCGGTGATAGACAGCTTTGAGCTGCTCAAAGCCATTTACCGCGTGCCGGAGGAGGTTTATCAAAAGAACATGAAGCGCTATACCGAAATGCTTGAGATGGGCGGCTTTATCCATCAGCCGGTCCGACAGCTTTCCCTTGGCCAGAGGATGCGCGCGGATATTGTCGCGGCGCTGCTGCATTCGCCGAAAATTGTATTTTTTGACGAGCCGACCATTGGCGTGGATGTGGTGGGAAAGGAAACAATCCGGAATTTTATCCGTGAGCTGAACGAGCAGGATAATGTTACGATGCTGTTTACGACGCACGACATGCAGGATATTGAAAAGACCTGCGACCGCCTGATTATTATTGATGCGGGCAGGAAGGTTTATGACGGCACTCTGCCAGGCATACGGGAGCGCTACGGCACGACGAGGCAGCTCGACGTGGAATTTTCTTTGCAGCAGGAAATTGAACCGATGGAGAAGGTCGCGGTGGTCGATTTGGGCGATAACAAAAAGCGGTTTGTTTTTGAGAGCCATGAGATACATATCAATGAGTTGATGAATCAGCTGTTAAACCGCTACAGCATTCGGGATATGAATATTTCCGAGCCGGAAATTGAGAGCATTATCCGCAAGATTTACAGCGGGGAGGCAAGGGACGCAAAGTCTGGCTGCAAGGAAGCGTAGCAGACTTCCGCAAAAAGAAAGGAGAGCGTTTGGACAATGAAATTATCACCTTATTTTGCATACGCGAAAAAATGTTTTCTCGGGCGCAGCGCATACCGTTTTGACCATTTGATGAATATTCTTTCTACCTGTTTGCAGATTTTTATTTTCTGGGGGATTTACCGCGCGCTTTATGGCGGAAATTCGGAAGTAGATGGAATTACCCTGCCAATGGTCACGACAAATTTTATGCTTTCAATGGGGCTTGGCGCGGTATTTTGCACGAACGATTATTTTTTGCCAGATAAAATCCACGATGGGAGCATTTCGACGGAGCTGCTGCGCCCCATTAGTTTTCCGGGCAGGATGGTTGCCGAAAATGCAGGCAACGCACTGTTTAATCTGATATTCCGTTTTGCCCCGGCATTGCTTGCGGCAGTGCTTACCATTGGGATGAGCGCCCCGGCGGGTGCGGCAATGTTCGGGATGTTTTTAATCAGCGCGCTGCTTGGTTACGGGGTGCTTTGGGCAATCAGTTTTACCGTGCAGATGAGTGCGTTTTGGTTCGTCAATGTCTGGAGCATCACGACCATCAAGAATGTGTTTATCAATGTGCTTTCCGGCTCCATGATTCCGCTGTGGTTTATGCCGGGATGGATGTCCGGCGTGCTGCGTTTTACACCGTTTTCTTCTATTTATTTTACCCCGGTGCAGATTTATCTGGGACAGCTGAATAATTGGGAAATCGCGGAAAAATGTGCGGTGCAGCTGGTGTGGATTGTGCTGATTTATTTGGTGGGGGATATGCTTTGGAGAAAGGGACAGCGGAAATTGGTTGTGCAGGGCGGCTGATGGAAAAATAATTTTTGTGCGGCCGCCAAAAATGGAGGAGTAATATGAAAGATATCGTGCATTTGGTTGGGGTTTATACGAAAACAACGGCAAAATCATGGTTCCAGTACCGGGTGGATGCCCTGCTGCGCTCGCTTGCCGTGTTTTTGCGGGAATCGACGGGAATTATTGTGATTTATTTTACATTGCAAAAATTTGACACTCTGAATGGCTGGAATATTTACGAGCTGCTTTTTTTATACAGCCTGCTCTTTCTGACCTACGGAATTATGATTGTTTTCTTTACGGGGCTGCGCGATTTTGGGCGCACGGTTCGCAGCGGTGGATTTGACCGTTTCATCCTGCGCCCGCGCGGTCTTTTGTTTCAGCTTATATTCGCGAATGCCGACTGGTTTGCTGCCGTCGGGCACGGCGGGCTTGGGGTGGTTTTATTTCTCGTTTCTGCGGGGAAGGTCGGAATCGTGTGGAATGTGTGGAAGGTTCTATATTACCTGTTTGCGGTGGCGGGCGGCGTGCTGATTCAGGGCGCAGTGTTTTTAGTGCTTGCAACACTCAATATTTATCTGCTTGAGACCGGCAGTTTAAAGGAGCTGCTCTATTTCAACATGCGCAAATTTGCAGGGTACCCGATTAGCATTTTCCACAAAGCGGTGCAGTTTATTATGATTTATATTATGCCGTTTGCGTTCGTGAATTATTTTCCGGCGCAGTATTTGCTGCGCAAGGAGGATATGGCGGGCTATCCGCAGGTTTTCCTGTACCTGACCCCGGTGGTCGGGGTGGGGATGTATCTGGCGGCGTATTTCTTTTGGCGGTTCAGTGTAAAGTATTATAAGAGTTCGGGGAATTAGGGGGATTGAAGCAAATGGTTGCTTGTGATATAATCAAGCGAATAAATCAGGACTTGTCGGAGGGAAATTAATTGGCGATTACAGTGAATATTTATTATAGCGGCATAAATGGCAGTGCAAGGGAATTTGCAAAAGAAATGGTTTCAGGCGGAATTGTTGCTGACATTCGCGCAGAAGACGGAAATCTCAGATACGAATATTTTTTTCCGATGGAAGATGAAGAAACGGTTCTTTTGATTGACAGCTGGAAAGACCAGGCTTCCATTGATGCCCATCACGCTTCCCCTATGATGGGAAAAATTATGGAGCTTCGGGAAAAGTATAATTTGCATATGCGGGTGGAGCGCTATCGTTCGGATGAGGATGGAGTGCCTGCGGCAGACAAAGCATTTATAAGGGAATAAGGGGCTGTATGCGGCAGCTCTGACCGGACCGCTATAGGAACATAATAGGATGGGGAACGTGGGAAAATAACAGGTGTGAAAAAAAATAATCTTCATAGTGAGAGAATTCCTTTTTTGGTTCGTTTAATTAGTGAAAGGCAGCAGGCAGAAGTGGAGGTATCGAGAGAATTTGCAAAATGCATTTTGGGAAATACTGGATACAAGTGCATCTGTGATGCTGGATACCTTTCAGAAAGGAGCGAATCAATGGATAACGGTGCAAGTAGCTACCGCCGTTTCCTTGATGGTGACGAGAGCGGCATTGTAGAGATTATAAGGGATTACAAGGATGGCCTGATGTTATATCTGAACGGCTTCGTGCAGAATATCCATACGGCGGAGGATTTGATGGAGGACACCTTTGTCCGGCTCGTGGCAAAAAGGCCAAAGTTTTCTGCCAGATATTCGTTTAAGACCTGGCTGTACACGATTGGGCGGAATGTGGCGATTGATTATCTGCGGCATAATTCCAAAATGCTTCCGGCTTCTGGGGAAGAACTGCAAAGGGAAAAGAGCGAAGAGGCAGGGCTAGAGCAGTCCTATTTGCGGGAGGAGCAGAAAATCCTGCTGCATGGGGCGATGGGGAGGTTAAAACTGGAGTACCGCCAGGTATTGTATTTGTCGTTTTTTGAGGATTTTGACAACGCCCAGATTGCGGCCGTAATGAAAAAGAGCAAGCGTCAGATTGAAAACCTTATGTACCGTGCAAAAATGTCGCTAAAATCAGAACTTGAGAAGGAGGGCTTTGTCTATGAAGGATTATAAGGAGATTGCAAAAAATGTGCTCCGGCGAGGGCTGGAAGAGATGGAAAGGAGCCGCAGAAGGAAGAGGGCGCTGGTGCGCGGTGGCTGTACGGCGGCGGCACTTGGGCTTGTGGCAGTTATCAGTATGGGTGCGTTCTGGGGGAAGGGCAGGCAGCAGGAGAAGGATTCCTCAGGGCAGCTTGCCAGTGCGGAAAATATGGAAGTTATAAAAAATCCGGCTTCGGATGGTGCGTTTGCCGGGGATGTTTCCGGTCTTGACGGCGGACAGGGGGATTTGACAGGGAAGGATGCGACCATGGATGGTGACCCGTCCGGTTACGGAGTTGGGGCAGGAAAGGATGCAATTGGTTCCCTTGGTGAGCCGTCTGGTTATGAGCCGGTGCCCGGGGGAAGAACGGATTGGAATGAGAAAGGGGAAACGGATCCGGAAAGCAACCAGAAAGCCCCGGTGGTAGAAAATTCACATCCTGCGTGGACAGAGGAAGCTGTTTTGCCAAACGGACAGAACAGTGCCAGTGAATCGGCTGCGGATGAAGAGTTTTTGCCGGGCGGAGCAGTGGATGGTGGGATTGCCACAACAACGTCAAAGAAAATGATTTCCTCTTATCCGGAGGATGCGGTTTATTGCTATGCGGCACCAAAGAATGGTGAATTTTTCTGCTCTGCCCCGTTGGTTCACGCGATGGAAGAATACGGCGACGAGGTTTTGTACCGCGTGGTGGTTGAAATTTTCCGTGATGGCAATATGGTGAGGGAGCAGGTGACGGAGAGAATAAGCGGAGAGGAAAAGCTTGAGTGGAGCAGGTTAGAGGAGCTTGGTTATATGGTGGCGTGGGAGCAGTATGACGACGGACAGGAGCAGCGGCGTTATTTTATGCTTCACGCGACGAAGGAGCAGTTGGAAGAGTTTGCCGTGAATGAGGAATATGGGTATATGCTCCGGTTTTTTGATGAGCCGTAAGCAGACGGGCAATGCTGCGGAGATTTTGTATTTTTGGATATCCGCCTGCGGAAAGTGAAAGTATAACAGGGGTTTGGAGAGATTTTTTATATTCTGATTGGAGTGGCGAAAAATCAGGCTTGAAAATAGCTGCCCGCCACAAGGAGGAGAATGCGAAGAAGCCGTTGGATTCCGGTGTCCCGGCGGAACTTTCGGACGCGAAAAAAGCATTCGGCATTCCATTGATGCCCTTATGAAAAATATGGGGCTTTCCAGGGAACAGGCAATGGATGTTTTGGAGATTCCGGAATATGGTTGTGGTATAAGATGGATGAAGCGGCCTGGCATCCGCTTCCCGGGTGCACAAAGTTACTGCATTTTCCGTGAACAGGAAAACGGTTTGCATTGACAAATTCCCGCGGAGAGACTATAATCTACAATACGAATAAAACGAGGAAAAAGCGGTCAGTGAGGCTTATGTTATGGCTCACCGCAGAGCGCTCCGGAATGAGAGGTGGATTGACATGGAAGAGACAGAAAAGAAGGAAAAAAAGATTATCCTCAGCGGCATCCAGCCGACGGGTATATTTACATTGGGGAATTATATCGGGGCGGTCAAAAACTGGAAAAAGATGCAGGACGAATACAATTGCGCATATTTTATTGCTGACCTGCATTCTCTTACGATAAGGCAGGACCCGGCGGCGCTGCGCAAACAGTCGCTGAACGCGTTTGCGCTGTTGCTTGCGTGTGGGATTGACCCGGAAAAGAGCCTGATTTTTATTCAGAGCCATGTACAGACACATGCGGAGCTTTGCTGGGTGCTTTCGTGCTGCTCGCAGTTTGGGGAGCTTTCCCGCATGACGCAGTTTAAGGATAAATCCGCAAAGCATGCAGATAATGTAAACGCAGGGCTTTTTACTTATCCAGCTCTGATGGCGGCGGACATTCTGCTCTATCAGGCAGATTTGGTTCCGGTCGGCATCGACCAGAAACAGCATCTGGAGTTTACGCGGGATATTGCGACACGGTTTAACAATGTGTATGGCAATACGTTTAAGCTTCCGGAACCATTTATCCCGAAGGCGGGCGCGAAGGTGGCGTCGCTGCAGGACCCGACGAAGAAAATGTCAAAGTCGGATGAGAATGCAAACGCATCCATTTTCATTCTTGACGAGCCGAATGTCATTATCAATAAATTTAAGCGCGCGGTGACGGACAGCGAGAAGGAGGTCTGCTTCCGCGAGGGAAAGGATGGCATCAACAACCTGATGACGATTTACTCAGCCGTGACGGGAAAGACGATGGAGCAGATTGAACTGGAATTTGCGGGCAGGGGCTATGGCGATTTCAAACTGGCGGTCGGTGAGGCCGTGGCGGAGGAGCTTCGTCCAATCCGGGAAGATTTTAAGCGTTACAGTGAGGATAAGGCGTATCTGGAGCAGGTATACCGCAAAGGAGCGCAGACGGCGGCGGCAATTTCGGCACGGACGATGGCAAAGGTGAAGAAAAAGGTCGGGCTGTTGGCGCTGTAGAGGGATTTGCCGCACGTAAAGCGGCAAGGTCAGGATTTGAAAATTGATTTGCAGCATATGACCGCAGGATACCCCCTATCGGGTGTTCTGCGGCGATTGTGCGTACAAGCGGAACGAGAGGAAAGATTGTTTCAGGCATTGCCTGCAGGGGATGATGGCGGTTTAATCGGGGAATTTTTGGGAGGTTGGCTGTGCCGGGGGTGCGGAATGCGGAAATGAGTTTTTGGTTGTGTTTTTGGGGCAAAGCACATAAACGGCAGGGAAAAGAGGAAAAAATCATGAAAATTATTATCGGCCTTGGCAACCCGACACGGGAATATCAGGCAACAAGACACAATATCGGATTTGATGCAGTTACAAGAATTTGTGACGATTACAATATAAGACTGGATTCTAAGGAACACAAGGCGCTCTGCGGCAAGGGCTATATCGGCGGGGAGAAGGTGATTCTCGCCCAGCCGCAGACCTTTATGAATTTAAGCGGCGAGAGCGTGCGTGCGCTGGTGGATTATTACAAGCTGACAAATGAGGATATTATCGTGATTTACGATGATATCCATCTGGATGTCGGACAGCTGCGCGTGCGCAAAAAGGGCAGTGCAGGAGGGCATAACGGGATTAAAAATATTATTGCGCACCTCGGCACACAGGACTTTATGCGCATCCGCATCGGGGTCGGCGAAAAGCCGGAGAAGTGGGATTTGGTGGATTATGTGCTCGGGCATTTTCCGAAGGAGGAGGAGCCTGTGGTCCGTGAGGCGCTAGAGCGGACTTCGAAGGCGTGCGAGTGCATTATCATGGACGGAATTGAGGCGGCGATGAACCGATATAACCAGAAGGTGCAGGAGAGCGGCTTGGGGGGATGAGCGCAATGCTGAAATGCCTGGATAGAACCAAAAGGCGCAGGGAGCGGCAGTAAAATTGGGTGAAGCGTAAAGATTACGCCTGTTACATGAAGGGAATATATGGAACTTGAAAAGAGGGAGCGTTGCATCATGCAGACATTTTATGAGCCATTATACGGCTATGAAGAATTTAAAGAGTTTCAGAACGCAATCAAAAAGAAAAATTTTCCAGTACAGGTGACGGGCTGTATCGACTCGCAGAAATGCCATCTGATGTTTGCTGCCTCACAGGGGGTAAAAAAACGCCTGATTATCACCTACAATGATTTGCGCGCAAAGGAGATTTATGAAGATTGCAAGCTGTACGACCGCGAGGTCTGCCTTTATCCGGCGAAAGATATCATTTTTTTCTCTGCGGATATCCGGGGCAACGCGATTGTGCGTGAGCGCGTCAAAATCCTGCGCCGGCTGATGGAGGATATGCCCGTCACGGTGATTGCGACGATTGACGGCGGCATGGATAAGGTGCTGCCGCTTGCATATTTGAAGGAAAATTCCATCTGTGTTCGGAATGCGGATACCATTGACATGGCGGCGCTGGAAGCAAAACTGGTACAGGCGGGCTATGAGAGGCAGGTGCAGGTGGAGGCTGCGGGCGAGTTTGCGGTGCGCGGCGGCATCATTGATATATTTCCGCTGACCGAGGACGCGCCGGTGCGCATTGAACTGTGGGGCGATGAGGTGGATTCTATCCGCTCTTTTGATGCGGCAAGCCAGCGCTCGATTGAAAATCTGGATGAAATCCGCATTTACCCGGCATCGGAATTTATCTTGGAAGAGCCGGTCAAACAAAAAGGTCTGGCGGCGCTGGATAAGGAACTGGAAAATTTTACCTCCGGGTTGAAAAAAGAGAGGAAAACCGAGGAGGCGGCGCGCATCCGCAAGGCAGTTGCGGAATTTAAGGAAAATCTTGAATACTGCCAGGGCAGCGTGGGGCTTGACAGTTATGTGAATTACTTTTTTGCGAAAACGGTTTCGTTCTTTGACTATTTCCGCGATGAGGACTCGGTGATTTTTCTCGACGAACCTGCGCGCATTATGGAAAAGGGCGAAACCGTCATGACCGAGTTTTCGGAAAGTATGACCGGGCGCATTGAAAAGGGCTATATCCTGCCGGGGCAGATGGACGTGATTTTTGATTACCGCGCGCTGCTTGCCGGAACAATGAGCGCGAATGCCGTGCTGCTTTCCATGATGGAAGCAAAGCTTGACAAGCTGGCGGTGAAGGCGCGCTACAGCCTTACGGTGAAATCCGTGAACCCGTACAATAATAATTTTGAGCTTCTGGTCAAGGACTTAAAGGCATGGAAGAAAAACGGGTGCCGCATCATCCTGCTTTCCGGCTCACGCACAAGGGCGGAGCGGCTGGCGGAGGATTTGCGCGACCATGAACTGACGGCATTTTTCAGTGATGACAAAAACCGCCTGGTGCAAAACGGCGAGATTATGGTGACGCAGGGCAATGTGCACCGCGGCTTTGAATATCCGCTTGTGAAATTTGTTGTGATTTCGGAGAGCGATATTTTCGGCGCGGTGAAAAAGTCGAAAAAGAAGAAAGTGAAAGCCTACGAGGGCAGCAAAATTTCGAGCTTTTCCGACTTAAATATCGGCGATTATGTGGTGCATGAAAACCATGGGCTTGGCATTTACCGGGGCATTGAAAAGCTGACCGTCGATAAAGTGACAAAGGATTATATTAAGATAGAATATGCGGGCGGAGGGACGCTTTATATTCTGGCGACGGGGCTGGATTTAATCCAGAAATATGCGGGGGCGGATGCGCGGAAACCGAAATTAAACAAGCTCGGCTCCACGGAATGGAAGACGACGAAGGCTCGTGTGCGCGGCGCGGTGAAGGATATTGCGCAGGAGCTGGTAAAGCTCTATGCGCTGCGCCAGTCAAAGAAGGGGTTTGCGTTTTCGCAGGATGATACCTGGCAGAAGGAGTTTGAGGAACTGTTCCCGTTTGAGGAGACGGATGACCAGCTGCGCGCAATCGAGGAAACAAAGCGCGATATGGAGAGCACGCGCATCATGGACCGCCTGGTATGCGGCGATGTGGGTTATGGGAAGACGGAAATTGCAATCCGCGCAGCATTTAAGGCGGTGCTTGACAAAAAGCAGGTGGTTTTCCTGGTGCCGACCACTATCCTTGCGCAGCAGCATTACAATACATTTACACAGCGCATGAAGGATTTTGCGGTGAATGTCGAGATGCTTTCGCGGTTCCGCACGCCTGCGGAGCAGAAACGGATTCTTGCGGGAGTGCAAAAGGGAGATGTTGACATTCTGATTGGAACGCACCGCGTGCTCTCGAAGGATATCAAATATAAAGATTTAGGGCTGCTCATTATTGATGAGGAACAGCGTTTCGGTGTGGCGCACAAGGAAAAGCTCAAGCAGATTAAGGGGGATGTGGATGTGCTGACGCTGACGGCAACGCCGATTCCGCGCACGCTGCATATGAGCCTTGCCGGAATCCGGGATATGAGCGTGCTGGAGGAGCCGCCGGTGGACCGTGTGCCGATTCAGACTTTTGTGCTGGAACACAATGACGAGATGATTCGCGAGGCCATCAACCGGGAGCTTGCGCGGGGCGGGCAGGTTTATTATGTGTATAACCGCGTGAACGGGATTGACGAGATTGCGCTGCAGGTGCAGAAGCTTGTGCCGGAGGCGAATGTGGCGTTTGCACACGGGCAGATGAGCGAGCGGCAGTTAGAAAAAATTATGTTTGAGTTCATAAACGGGGAAGTGGATGTGCTGATTTCCACGACCATTATTGAGACAGGACTTGATATTTCCAATGTAAATACAATGATAATCGATGATGCAGACCGTTTGGGGCTATCGCAGCTCTATCAGCTGCGCGGGCGTGTCGGGCGCTCAAACCGCACGGCGTATGCGTTTTTGATGTATAAGCGGGATAAGATGTTAAAGGAAGTGGCGGAGAAGCGCCTTCAGGCAATCCGGGAGTTTACGGAGTTCGGTTCGGGCTTTAAGATTGCGATGCGCGATTTGGAAATCCGCGGCGCGGGCAATCTTCTTGGTGCGGAGCAGAGCGGACATATGGAAGCGGTCGGCTATGATTTGTACTGTAAGATGTTAAATGAAGCAGTGAAGGGAATGAAAGAAGGTGGTGAGGAGGCGGAAGACAATTTTGAGACTTCCATCGATTTGCCGCTGGATGCCTATATTCCGGCAGCCTATATTAAAAATGAATTGCAGAAGCTTGATATGTACAAGCGGGTGGCGGGGATTGAGACAATGGAGGAATTAGAGGATTTGCAGGAGGAATTTATTGACCGGTTCGGGGAACCGCCGAAGCCGGTGCTAAATCTTTTGCAGGTGGCGCTGTTAAAGGCACAGGCGCATGCGGTCTGCCTGGTGAGCGTGGAGCAAAAGGGCGGGGAGCTCTGGCTGACACCGTATGCGCGCGCGAAATACCATGTTGAGAGGATTCCGGAACTGCTTGCGGTGCATGCGCCGTCGCTGGAGTTTAAAAAGAGTGCTCTGGTGTTTGAGTATCGCCTGCCGAAGGCGGCGCGCAAAAATGGGGTATTTGATGTGGTGGAGGGCGAACAGGTGCTGACGGAAGCGAAAAAACTGGTGGAGAGCTTCCGGATGCTGATGGAATGAATGTGGAATATAGGGGAAAGGGATTCATTTGCGCAAACTGACCGTAAGTTTGCGGCACAGGAGTTGACTTGTGCGGCGGGTGGGGGTAGAATGTGTTTAAGGTTTAAGGTTTAAGGTTTAAGGTTTAAGGTTTAAGGTTTAAGGTTTAAGGTTTAAGGTTTAAGGTTTGAGGTTTGAGGTTTTGGGCTTGGAAAGCGAGGATTTTTATGGGATATGGCACATTGCGGAAATGTTTTTTATATATTGGCATATCGGCATTTTTCTGCCTTGCAGGGTGCAAGGAGCTGCCGCCGGATATTGAGATTGAGGTAGAGAATACACCGACACCGTATCCGACCGGAATTACAGAGGGCGAAGTGGAGGAAATGAATCAGGAGGAGCGTTTTTCGCAGGTGCTTTTGCGGATTGGCGAGTTGGAGATAGGTTATGACGAGGTTGTGCTGTACATGCAGTCCACAAAAGAAGAGGTCGAAACTCTTTATGGCAAGGAAATCTGGGATTATGTTCTGGATGACGAGGGGACAACCTACGCCCAGATGCTGAAAAATGAGCTTTTAAAACAAATCATATATACGAAGATTGTGTGCGCGCAGGCGGATTCCCTGGGCATTTCGCTGACGGAGGATGAACAGATGAATGTCGATGAGTATACGGACAATTATCTGGCGAATTTTTCAAACGATGAGCTGGCGTACTACGGGATTTCGCGTGAGCTTGTGTGGGGCATTTATGCAGATAATCTGTTGGCAACGAAGATTTATGAGAGCTTGACGCTCAATATTGATACGGATGTGTCGGATGAGGAAGCGCGCCATCCGGTGCTCTGGTATCTGTTTATTGCAAAATACGCGTTGGCGGAGGATGGCACACATGTAGCGCTTGACGAGGAAGGTCTTGAGGATGTGCGGGAACGCGCGCAGGAGCTTGCGCAGGAGGCGAAGGAAAGCGTGGATTTTTATGCGTTTGCACGGGAAAATACGGATGACACCGATGAAATTGAGATTGTTATCGGGCGGGGGGAAATGTACGAGGAGCTTGAAAAAATCGCGTTCGGGCTGCAGCAGGGCGAGACAAGCGGGCTGATTGAGACGGAGGACGGATATTTTATCCTGCATTGTGCAGAATATATGGATGAGGACGCAACGGATATGGCAAAGACGGAGATTATTCTGGAGCGGCAGGAGCGCGCCTTCTCCGACAGTTATGCGGTTTGGGAGGAGGAAACCGAAGTGTGGGTGGACACCGTACTGTGGGATGCGATTGATATGACGGGGGAGAAGTGCGAATAGTTTAAAAAATGTGAAAGGGCAAAAGGCTTGCGGTTTTTTGGAAAATGGAGGGCAGATGATGAAAAAGATATGTTTGATTGCGACCGGCGGCACGATTGTCTCAAAGGATGGCGGCAATGGCTTAGAGCCGGAGCTGACGCCGCAGGAACTGCTTTCCTATGTGCCGGAGTTAAAGGAGATTGCGCAGATTTCCGTGCGGGAATTATACCGTCTGGACAGCACGAATATCCACCTGGAGCATTGGCTTGGGATGGCGGGCTGCATCCGGGAGGAATATGGGAATTTTGACGGTTTTGTTGTAATTCACGGAACAGATACCATGGCGTACACGGCGGCGGCGCTCTCCTACCTTGTGCAGAACAGCAAAAAGCCGATTATCCTGACAGGCTCACAGAAATCTGTTTACAACCGTGACACGGACGCGCGCCGCAATCTGATTGACGCATTCTGCTATGCGGCAGATATGCGCTCGCATGGCGTTTATATCGTGTTTGACGGCACGGCGATTCTCGGCACACATGCGCGCAAGACGCGCACCCACAGCTACAATGCATTTTCAAGCATCAACTGCCCAGAGGCGGCGGTTGTACAGGAGGGGCGGGTGATACGGTATTTTGAGCCGGAATGCGGGGGTGAGGTTCGGTTTTATGACCGGATGAATCCGCGCGTGCTCAGCGTGCGCCCATATCCGGGAATTTCGCCGGAAATCCTCACGAGGACGATGGACTGTTATGATGGTCTGGTGATTGAGTGTTTTGGCACAAGTGGTATCCCGGCGTATGGCGGCTTTGACACAGCGTTAAAGGCATGGGCGCAGGCGGGCAAGGCAATTGTGGCAACGACCCAGGTGCCGCACGAGGGAAGCGATATGAGCGTGTACCGGGTCGGAAAGGATTTGATGGATTTGGGGCTTTTGGAGGCGTTTGATATGACGCCGGAGGCAGTGCTTGCAAAGCTGATGTGGGCGCTTGGCAACGCGGGAAGCCGGAAGGAGATGGAGGAAAGGTTTGCAGAAAGGGTGTGGATGGATACGTTTCGGGGGGTGAGAATCCACAGCTAGTTCTGCCCTCTCCAGACCTTTGGCGAGACGCCGTAAGTATTTTTAAATGCCCTTGAAAAATGCAGTTGGTTCGGATAGCCGACTGCATTTCCTATGTCTGCAACAGAAAGTTTGGTCATTTTTAATAATTCGGTTGCTTTTGCCATACGGTAACTGATTAAAAAATCCTGTGGTGTCTTCCCGACGGATTCATGAAAAATCTTTCCGAAATAGCTGCGGTTGATACCACAATGGGCAGCAATATCTTCAATGGAAATCTCGTATGGGAAATTCTGCTCAATATAGTTGATTGCCTCTTTGATGTAATAATCACTCATTTTTCCGGAATTCCCAAAGCGGACTGTAGCAACCGAGCGCGTCAGTGCATCCAGAAAAATATAGAGATGCCCGATTAAGTGGAATGGCGTTTCACCGGAATGGTTTGCAATATACAGCATTTCCTGCATCATGGATTCGCGGAATTCCTTAGACGCAGCATGGTAAACCGGTTGGTCGGGGGAAAATCCCGCAATATCCAACATTTCTTTCACACGAAGCCCGTCAAATTCCAACCAGGTATATTCCCAGGGATTGTTTTCATCCGCGATATAGGTACTGATTTGCCCGGGAAAGAGCAAAAATCCCTGGCCGCTCCGAATCTTATATGTCTTTGTCTCTCCCTTCTTATTGTTTGCCATCAAAGTTCCGGTACCAGAAATCACATAGTGGAAAAGAAAATGGTTTCTTGCAGCCGGACCATACATATGCGCCGGTTCACAGCGTTCCCATCCATATTGATATAAACCTAAATCAATGAATTTTTCGTTGGGAAATATAGAAAATAATAAATCGTGCATAAAGCCGCCTCCTTACCTCTACTATATACCAAAATGCTAGATGAATGCAAGATAAAGATTAAAAGGCGGCATTTTGGCATAAAAGTGCGATAATACTGATATTTTGTATCGCATTTTGGTATGCTATAATAAAGCTACAAAAAATAAAGGGGTTCAGGAAAGGAGATAATGCCTAAATGCTAAGAAAAAACAAAAAAATTTTATTTGCGGCAGCCCTATCCTTTTTGGGGCTTTCCGCCGCAGGGTGCGGCAGCAGAAATGTGGACGGCGAAAAAACAGTGATTGAACTGCTGCATTATAAGCCGGAGGCAGTCAGCTATTTTGAGGAGGTTGAAAAGCGTTTCAATGAATCCCATGAGGATATTGAACTTAAAATAACCTCCCCCAACGATGCGATGACAGTGTTAAAAACGCGCCTGATTCGGGAGGATAATCCGGATATTATCGGCATTGGCGGTGATTTCAATTACGCAAATTTTATTGATGCGGGAATCCTGATGGACATTTCGGACTTTGACGGGTTAAACAGCATCCGGAAAAATTACTTAGATATCAACGAAAATCTGGAGTTTGTTCCGACAGATGGTACTTACGGCGTGCCTTATATGGCAAACGCAGCCGGGATTTTATATAACCGGGATATGTTTGAAGAATACGGGTGGCAGATACCAAAAACGTGGGATGAATTGCTCTCGCTGTGTGAAGAGATTCAAAAAGCGGGGAAATTGCCGTTTTATATGGGGTACAAGGATACCTGGACCTGCCTTTCACCGTGGAACAGCGCAGCGGCTTCCCTGACAGGGGCTACCGTGTGTAAGGATGTCAACCGGGGTGCGACGACCTTTACAGAGCAGTACCGGACGCTTGCCGAGCAGATGAAAACGCTGTTGCAGTACGGTCCAAAGGACTTCGCGGCATATTCTTACAACGACGCGTGTACGGCATTTGCGCGAGGGGAATCTGCCATGTTCATGATTGGAAGCTATGCCGTGCCACAGATAAAATCCGTAAATCCGGACATAAACATTGATTCCTTTGTTTATCCGGCATCAGACCGTGCGGAGGAAAATATTCTGACATCAGGCATTGATTTGCAGTTCTGCATCATGCAGGATTGTCCGGACAAGGAAGCCGCATATGAGGTACTTCGCTTTTTCCTTGAGGATGAGAATGTGCAGGCATACATGGATAATCAGAATTCAATCCCATGCAAGGAAGGAACATTTACCCTGGCGCCAATGCTTGATGGTATGAAGGAATGTATCGAGGAGGGGAAAGTAACGGATTTTCAGGATCATTTTTACCCTGCGGAGATGGCTGCTGAGGCATTGATACAAACTTATTTATTGGATGGGGATACGGATAAATTCCTGAAAAAATTCGATGAAGCGTGGGTGAGGTATAACCGCGACCTGATTGAAAAAGTGAAAAAATATGAGGCGGAACATTGAGAGGGGGAAGGAAAATGAAAGGAAACAAAAACAGAGCGGGCATGGCAGGACAGGGCGGAAAGAAGGCAAACAGGATGAGCCTGAACGGAAAAAGCCGCACCTTTTTGCTGATTACGATACCGATTGTAGCTCTCTTTTTCCTGTTTAATACACTGCCGCTGATACAGGGCGTGGTGTACAGTTTCACCAATTTCAGGGGCTACGGGGATTATGAATGGGTAGGGCTGCGCAATTATATCGACCTGTTCCGGGATGCCCGGGTTGGCAACTCTTATCTGTTTACCTTCAAGCTTGCAGTGGTTACAACGATTATTGTAAATGTCCTAAGTCTTTTGCTCGCGATGGCGTTAAACAGTAAAATTAAATTTAAGAATACCTTGCGCGGTCTTTATTTTTTGCCGAACGTGCTTGGCGGTCTGGTGGTCGGTTACATCTTCAATTACTTTTTCACATATATCCTGCCGGAGCTGGCAAAAATGCTTGGCTTTGAGGGGAACAGCATGCTTGCAAATTCAAAGACGGCATGGCTTGCAATTGCGGTTGTCTGTGCGTGGCAGTCAATTGCGATGAATACTATTATATACATTTCCGGTTTACAGACTGTGCCGGAGGATGTGTACGAGGCGGGTTCTTTGGACGGCGCGACAGGGTGGTCAAAATTCCGTAACCTGACTTTCCCGTTGATTTTCCCGTTTTTTACAATCAATCTGGTGCTCTGCATGAAAAACTTTTTGATGGTATTTGACCAGATTATGTCACTGACAAAAGGCGGACCTGCCCAGAGTACGGAATCCATTTCCTATCTCATTTACAACAATGGTATGAGCGGCGGGCAATTTGGCTTCCAGAGTGCGAACGCGGTGTTGTTTTTTGTATTGATAGTAATAATATCCGTGGCGCAGATGACATTTTTGGGTAAAAAGGAGGAGCAGTTATGATGAGGGATAAGGAAAAAAGCAATGTCGGGCTGACCGTTCTTTTGATTTTCGGGCTGATTACCATTGCCTTTCCGCTCTATATGGCGGTGGTAATTGCATTCAAACAGCCTTCGGAGATGACGAACAGTATCCGTGGTATTTTATCGCTCCCAAAGCATTTTGGCCTGGATAATTTCAGGGAGGCGATGCGGGTGACGGATTTCTGGCGTTCCCTTGGGAACAGTTTGTTTATCACACTGGCGACCATTGCACTGTCCATCGTGGTGCATTCCCTGATTGGCTATGTTTTGGGGAGGAGCAAGGCAAAGAGTAAGTTTTATAATGTTATTTATCTATACCTGGTCAGCGGCATGTTCGTTCCGTTTGCCATATTAATGATGCCGTTGGTTAAACAGACGGCGCGGATGGGGCTTTCGAATATGTTTGGCGTGATTTTGCTGTACACCGTGTTTTATCTGCCGATGAATACCATGCTATATTCCGGGTATTTGAAAAATCTTCCGTTGGCATTGGAGGAGGCCGCCTGTGTGGATGGTGCGAGCACATGGAGAACTTTCTGGAGAATTATATTCCCAAACATGCGGCCAATGCATGCGACCGTGGCAATCCTTACTGCCCTTGGGACATGGAATGATGTTATGACACCCCTTGTTATTATGTCGGGCGATAAAAACACGCTGCCATTGGCGCAGCTGAATTTCCAGAGCCAGTTTGGTACAAATTATAATCTTGCGTTTGCGTCCTATCTGTTGGCGCTTCTGCCGATTGTGCTGTTTTATATCATCTGCCAGAAGCAGATTATTGCAGGTGTCGCGAACGGGGCGGTAAAATAAAGGGGATTTGCGTTGGAAGGGCAGGGGCAGGATTATAAACGGCTCCTGCCTGGAATGGAACAGGAGAATGGACGATGGCGATTGTATATGATAAAGAGCAGGGGATTTTTTCTTTGCATACCAGAAATTCCACTTACCAGATGAAGGTGGATGGATACGGGTATCTGCTGCACTTATATTACGGAAAAAAAATAAATACATTCATGGACTATATGCTCCCATACTATGACAGGGGGTTTTCCGGAAATCCTTACGATGCAGGGGAGGACCGCACATATTCCCTGGACGTACTTCCGCAGGAGTTCCCGGTGCTTGGTACCGGGGACTATCGCAGCTGTGCACTTAAAGTCAGGGAGGAAAATGGCTGCTGTGGCTGTGACCTGCGCTATGCAGGGCATGAGATTTTGGATGGGAAATATGCGTTGGATGGTCTTCCGGCATCTTATTCCGAACAGGCACAGACTTTGGAAATAAAGCTAAAGGATGAGAGAACCGGGATGGGGGTTACACTATTATACGGTGTTTTGGAAGACTGCGATGTGATTGCGAGGAGCGCCCGGGTGGAAAATGCCGGAAAAGCAAAATTATATTTGGAAAAGGCTGCGAGTGTATGCCTGGATTTTCTGTATGGGGATTATGATGTGCTGGCATTTTACGGGAGGCATGCGATGGAGAGGAATGTGCAGCGCACGGCGGTTTCCCACGGAAGGCAGGTCTTTGGCAGCAGCCGGGGGGCATCCAGCCATCAGTATAATCCTTTTGTTGTTTTGGCACAGCAGGAAGCAACGGAGCGCACGGGGGAGTGTTATGGCGCGGCGTTTGTCTACAGCGGCAATTTTTGTGCGGAGGTTGAGAAGGACCAGTTTGACCAGACACGTTTCCTTATGGGGCTTTCGGAGGAGCAATTTTCGTATCCGCTTAAGCCGGGCAGTTTTTTTTGCGCGCCGGAGGTTGTCTTATCCTATTCACCGCAGGGAATCAACCAGCTTTCGCATAATTTCCATCACTGTGTTCAGGAGCATATCTGCCGGGGAAAATATAAAAATCAGGTGAGGCCGGTACTGGTCAACAGCTGGGAGGCCTGTTATTTTAATTTTGACGGAGAAGCGCTTGTAAGATTGGCAGAGCAGGCGGCGGAGCTTGGCGTGGAACTTCTGGTATTGGACGACGGGTGGTTTGGGCATCGCGACGATGATAATTCGTCCCTGGGGGACTGGGAGGTCAATGAAGAAAAACTTGGCTGCTCCCTTGGGGAATTGTCGGAACGTGTCCACCAAAACGGACTGAAATTCGGCATCTGGATTGAGCCGGAAATGATTTCGGAAGACAGTGATTTATATCGCCTTTATCCGGAATGGGCGCTTCAAATCCCAGGGAAAAAACCTGTGCGTGCCAGAAACCAGCTTGTGCTTGATTTTTCAAATCCGCAGGTGGTAGAATATATTTTTGGGAAGATTTCCGATGTTTTGCAGCAGGGAAAAGTGGATTATGTCAAGTGGGATATGAACCGGAGCCTTGCGGATATTTATTCGGGAAATGCGGAGGAGCAGGGCAGGGCATCCTATGATTATATGCTTGGTGTCTACCGTTTGCTTGAGCTGCTTACGGCGAAATTCCCGGATATTTTGTGGGAGGGCTGCTGTGGCGGCGGCGGGCGTTTTGATATGGGGATGCTTTATTACACGCCGCAGATATGGTGCAGTGATAATACCGATGCGGCAGACCGCGTCAGAATCCAGTATGGTACATCGTTTGGCTATCCCCTGTCGTCGATAGGGGCACATGTTTCCGCAGTGCCGAACCACCAAACAGGCAGATCAATCAGTCTTTCTGCAAGGGGCATTGTTGCCATGACCGGGGCGTTTGGGTACGAATTGGACTTCGGGGAGCTGATAGAAGAGGAAAAAGAAGAAGTAAAAAGGCAGATTAAGGTGTACCATCAAATTGCGCCATTGCTGGTAAGCGGGAAATATTACCGGCTGAGCAATCCGGCAAGGGAAGAGTATGGTGCATGGATGGTGGTGGATGCAGAAAGAATGAATGCTCTGTTAAGTATTGTTATGTTGGACATTCACGGGAATATGCCTGTTATTTATGTCCGGCTGGATGGTCTGGATGCAGGGAAGAAATACAAGGAGCAGACAAGCGGGAAAGTATACACAGGGGAAGCATTGATGGCGTGTGGGCTGCCGGTTCCACTGCAAAAGGGGGATTATCAGGCCTGCCAGATGATATTTGAAGCGGTGGAGGATGAGCAGGATGGAAAATCTGGGAATGCAAATTGCAGATGAACAGAAAAGGAATGCGGATATTTTGTATCCGTTGCTGCTCCGGAAGATATTGCCGGATGGCAGGAAAAAGGTGGTTGCAGTTTCTGGCGGTTCGGGCGTAGGAAAAACAGGGATGGCGTGGTTGCTGAAAGAGCGCCTGGACGCAGACGGGATTCCTGCATTGATTGTGTCGGGGGATAATTATCCGCACCGCATTCCCGCATATAATGATGCGGAGCGGCTGCGTATTTTCCGGATGGCGGGATTAAGGGGGCTGTTGGAGGAAAATGTTTATAATCCTGCTGTGAGGGAAGAATTAAAGGAACTGCAGATACACAATCATGATGCAAAAGAGTTTCCGGGGAAATATCCGTGGCTGGCGGTTTACCACAGGTGGGGCGATACGGCGCTGGAAGAGTATTTGGGAACGGAAAATGAACTGCTGTTTTCGGAGGTTTCTTTTGTATTATCTGCCTTTAAAAAAGGGGAAGAAACACTGATGCTGCGCCGGATGGGACGGGAGGCACATGAAGTCTGGTATGAGGAAACAAAAAGCGGCAGCAGACAAGTGCTGATTTTGGAGTGGACACACGGGAACAGCCCGCTGCTTACAGGGGTGGATGTGTCCATTGTATTGAAAAGTACGCCAGAGGAAACTCTGGAAAACAGGAAAAAAAGAAACCGGGACGCCGCGGTTGCGAGTCCTTTTGTAGCACGCGTGCTGCGCATTGAGCAGAAGAAGATTGACAGGGAGCTTGGCAGAGCAGATTTGATACAGGATATGAAGGGCAATATTTGTTGTGATGTGCAGGAAAGGGGATAACAATGGAAGAAAAAACGGGAAGCGTGGATAACCGTCCGATGCTCAATTTGTACCCGGACAGTGTTGGCGGGGATATGGAGGCATTTTATAAAGTGTTTGACCAGGAAGGATTTTCCGGTGCTTTTTCTGCGGTTTATTTGCTGCCAAGCATTTACCATTCGGATTTGGACCGTGGTTTTTCGGTGATTGATTATGACTTGGAGAAGAAATATAAAACCACAGGGATACTGGAAAAAATTCAAGGAAAAGGGATTTATCTCAAGCTTGATTTTGTATTAAACCATGCTTCTGTGCAGTCGCCGCAGTTTCAGGATTTGCTGGAAAAGGGGAAGTCCTCGGAATACAAGGATTTTTTTATTGACTGGAACGAATTTTGGCAGGGGTGTGGCGGGATGACAAAGGAAGGCTATATCCTGCCGGAAAAACAGTATCTGGATAAAATGTTTTTCCGTAAACCTGGTCTGCCCCTGCTTATGGTAGAATTTGCAGACGGGAGCAGGGCTCCGTACTGGAATACATTTTATCAGGAAATTCGTGAGGGTGAAGACTATCATTCCAGATATTTGGGACAGATGGACTTAAATATCCGCGCAAAAAAGGTGTGGGATTTTTACAGGGAAACGCTGGAAAAGCTTTCTGGTTACGGGGCAAAAATCATCCGTTTGGATGCCTTTGCCTATGCGCCAAAAACACCGGGGGCAAAGAATTTTCTGAACGAGCCAGATACATGGGAACTGCTGGAAAAGGTTAAGGAACTGACACTGGAATATGATATGTCCCTGCTTCCGGAAATCCATGCAAGCTATGAAGAAAAGCGCTATGAAATGATTGCGCAGAAAGGCTATCTGACATATGATTTCTTTTTACCGGGTTTGGTAATTGATGCAATAGAACAACAGGACGGTAGTTTCCTGTCAAAATGGGCAAAGGAGCAGATGGCAAAGGGAATTCGCAGCGTCAATATGCTCGGGTGTCACGATGGTATCCCTGTGCTTGATTTGAAAGGCCTTCTGCCAAAAAAGCGTATTGATGGCCTGATTCAGCTGCTTGTGGAGCGCGGCGGCTATGTGAAGGATTTGCACGGTGATAAAAATGTGTATTACCAGGTAAATACCACATATTACAACGCATTGGAAAAGAGGGATGCTGCGCTGCTTCTGGCAAGGGCAATCCAGTTATTTATGCCGGGAAAACCACAGGTATGGTATCTGGATTTGTTTGCCGGAGAAAATGATTATGCGGCAGTAAAGGCAGCAGGCCCGGGAGGACATAAAGAAATTAACCGGACGAATCTTTCGGCGGAGGACGTGGAGGAAAGGCTGCGGGCGGAAGTGGTGGTAAAACAGTTGGAAATGCTTCGCTTTCGGAACACTTTTCCTGCGTTTGGGTTTGGTGCGCGCCTGTCGGTAAAGTGCAGCAAAAGCGGTATGTATTTTATCTGGGAGCAAAGTGAGTATAGTGCGGAACTGGAAGTTGATTTTAAAGGTCTTACGTTTGTTATGAGAGGGGAAGGTACAAAAGGGGAAGCGATTTTTTTGATGGAAGGATAATAGGAATATATTTTAAAGTATCCAAAGAACAGAAGAGTATTTAAAAAACTGTGACAGAATAAAATCTTATAAAATGTAGAAAAAAGAACAATTGGGGCGGATTATCAATAAAGGGAAGCGATGGAATTGGAAGGGCAATATTTTTTCGTTTCCCGCTTGACAGCCGCCCTTAAGTGTGTTATGATATAACCAACAATTAAAAGATTGTTTAATTGATAAATAATGAAAGCCCAAAACGGCATAACCCCTGATATCGGGGTATCCGGAAGGGGTTTGCGGGATTATCAGTAGAAAGGATGGAAAGAATCATGAAAAAGAGCTACAAAATTGAAGTGGACTGTGCAGCGTGCGCAATGAAGATGGAGGAGGCAGCAAAGAAAGTCGCGGGGGTAAAGGACGCGGGGGTTGCGTTTATGACGCAGAAAATGAGCGTGGAGTTTGAGGATGGCGCAGATGTGGCAGGCGTTATGGAGGAAGTACGCAAGCAGTGCAAGAAGGTAGAATCGGATTGCGAAGTTTTCCTGTAATTCCTGGCGGTGCAATGTGATGTACCCTGTAAATTGGAACAATAGGGCGTGGGGGATAAGAAAAGAAATAGGACATAGCGAAAAATTGTCCGCGGTATGAAAATAAAAATTCGATGTTGGATGTGGAACCTCGGGCGGTATCGTGTGGGGTTCCACATTAGTATGAAAAAAGGGGGAATGCATGATGAACAAAAAACAGAAAAAAATGCTTGCCCGCATTATTTTATCGGCGGTGCTGCTTATTATTTTTAAATTGCTCCCGGTTGAAAACAAATACGTGGAGCTTGCGCTGTTTATGGTTCCGTATCTGATTATCGGGTACGATATCCTGAAAAAAGCGGTGCTCGGGATTTTTAATGGCCAGGTTTTTGACGAGAATTTCCTGATGGCGCTCGCGACGGTCGGCGCGATTATTCTCGGCGAATATCTGGAAGGTGTGGCGGTTATGCTGTTCTACCAGATTGGCGAGCTGTTCCAGAGCTATGCGGTTGGCAAGAGCCGCAAAAACATTACGGAGCTGATGGATATCCGCCCAGATTACGCAAATATTGAGCAGGATGGAAAGCTTGTGCAGGTAGACCCGGACGAGGTGGAGATTGGCACGGTGATTGTCGTGCAGCCGGGTGAGAAAGTGCCGATTGACGGCGTGGTTACACAGGGCGCATCCTCGCTCAATACAAGTGCGCTGACGGGTGAGAGCCTGCCGCGCGAGGTGAAGGCGGGGGATGAAGTCATCAGCGGCTGTGTGAACCTCTCAGGGGTACTCTACGTTAAGACGAGCAGGGAATTTGGCGAATCGACGGTTTCAAAAATTCTTGACTTAGTGGAAAATTCCAGTATGAAAAAATCGCGCTCGGAGAATTTTATCACGCGGTTTGCAAAATATTATACGCCTGCCGTCTGCATTGGCGCGCTGGTGTTGGCATTACTGCCGCCGCTTGTGAATCTGCTTCTTGGCAATCCTGCTGCCTGGTCGAAATGGGTCATTCGCGCGCTGACAACGCTTGTTATCAGCTGCCCGTGCGCACTGGTGATTTCCATTCCGCTCAGCTTTTTCGGGGGCATTGGCGGCGCGTCGGCGAAGGGGATTCTGGTGAAAGGCTCCAACTATCTGGAAGCATTGTCGGAGACGAAATATGTGGTGTGCGATAAGACCGGAACGCTGACGAAGGGCGTGTTTGAGGTGACGCATATTGTGCCGGTGGGGGATATGCCAAAGGAGGAACTGCTGCGGTTGGCGGCGTATGCGGAAGGGTATTCGAACCATCCGATTAGCCGGAGTTTAAAGGAAGCCTACGGTCAGCCGATTGATACAGCACATGTGCAGGACGTGGAGGAAATCAGCGGGCATGGCGTGCAGGCGTTTGTGGACGGGAGATGTGTGGCAGCAGGCAATGCAAAATTGATGGAGAGCTTGAAGCTTACCTGTGAGAAGCCGAAAGAAATCGGCACACAGGTACATGTGGCGGTGGACGGAAGCTATGCGGGCTACATCCTGATATCCGATGTGGTAAAGCCGAATGCGGCGGCTGCGATAATGGGGTTGAAGGATGCCGGGGTGAACCAGGTGGTCATGCTGACCGGGGACGCAAAGCCTGTGGCACAGGCCGTGGCAAAGGAGCTGGGCGTGGATGTCGTGAAGAGCGAGCTACTTCCGGCGGATAAGGTGACGGAGGTTGAGGCGCTCCTCGCAAAAAAGGGTGCGAAGGAAAAGCTCGCCTTTGTCGGGGATGGAATCAATGATGCCCCGGTACTTTCCCGCGCAGATATCGGGATTGCGATGGGGGCGCTTGGCTCAGACGCGGCGATTGAGGCGGCGGATATTGTTCTGATGGACGATGACCCGGCAAAGATTGCGCTGGCAATGCGGATTTCGAGGAAGACGCTGCGCATCGTGCACCAAAATATCGTGTTTGCGCTGGCAGTGAAATTTGCCTGTCTGGCGTTCGGCGCGGTTGGGTATGTGAATATGTGGTGGGCAATATTTGCGGATGTTGGTGTGATGATTTTGGCGGTATTGAATGCGACGCGGGCGCTGCGGAGCTGACAGGAGAGGAAAGATGGCGCAAGTGCTGCGGCAGGGACGAAGGAGAAGGCACGGGATATGGGGGAGTGTATAATACTGAAAAGAGAAATAAAATGCGCAAGCTGTGAAGCAGAGCTTTCTGATGGAGTGATATTACTCTGTCAGAAAGCTTTTTTTATTAAAACCACCATTTCCATAGCAGAAATTTCACGCATCGGCACGGATTTAGGGATAAAGCATATGGAAAAAGCACGAAGTTTCAGATATAATATAAAATATTAAGGGATTGGTGACAAACACACCAAATACAGAATGAAATAAAGCGCATGTGGATTTTGTTGGAACAATTTGATAGAACAGTACGGCGGAAAAGAGGTGCAGGAGGATGAAATCGGAGGTTGCGGGAAAACAAATAAAGGTTTTAAGGAAGAAAAAGAAAATGTCAAGGGACAAACTATGCAAAGGGTTGTGCACGGTTCAGAACCTGTTTCTGATTGAGGAAGGAGAAGGGTTGGCGGATATGCTTTTGCTGGTCAGTCTGCTGGAACGTTTGGGGAAATCGGCGGAGCGGCTGACATATATTCTGACGGCGGAGGAATACCACAGGTTAGCGCAGCGCGATAAGATTGAGGAAGCACTGCGTTTCGGGAGGTTATCGGAGGCGAGGGACGCGTTTGTGGAATACCAAAGGGAGAACCCGCCGGGGAAGAACAGGATTTTGCATATGTATGAGGAGCGGATTTGCGGGATTTTGGCATTGGAGGAATATGTGAAAGAGATGGGCGGGGATGTCGCCGGGCAGGGGGGATTAGAAGCCGCTGCCGCATATTTTATGGCTGCAATGAAATGGGCGGATACCTGCGAAGGGCAGTTCGACAGGGCTTTCATCGAGGAGCTTGATGCAGGGGAAAAATTTCTCTCGATGTTTGAAGTGGAAAACATCCTGCTCTATTTGTATGTACAATGGCTGATGGGAAACAAGGAAGGGCAGATGGAATTATTGGAAGCACTGTATCGGTACCTTCGGAAAAATATACAGGATGATGAACTGCGCGCGCAGCATTCTGCCAAGATAGGGATGCTGCTCGGCGCGCGGTACCTGGAAAAAGGGGATTACAATACGTGTGCAGAGCTGCACGAAGAAATTTTGCAGTTAAACCGGGACAACGGGATGGTAGTCTGTTTGCTGCCGGTAATGGAGCAAATTGTAGCGGCGTACAAAATGCTGCAGGAAACGGAAAAAATGGAATTTTACACGGTACATAAAGAAAATCTGGAAGGGGTTTTTCAGGAATTCAATGTTTCTTTGGATTGTATCAATAAACTGTACTACTCTTGCTGTCTGCGCCAGTATTTCATCGAGGGGGAAATTATTGCGGCGGAACGCAAGTGCAAGGGGATATCGCAGGAAGAATTGATTGAGGGGATTTACCAGAACAAGGAGAATCTTTCGCGTGTCGAGACGGGGAAAGCGAACTCGGACAGAAAGAAATTTTATCAGTTGATGGGGCGTCTGGGGGTTGACAAGACGCGCTATAATGGGAATTTGATTACGGATGAATTCCAGCTGCTGAGTCTGGAACGGGATATTGAAAGACATTTGGCAAGGGCGCAGACGGAAGAGGTTGTTCGCGAGCTGCGTATGTTGGAAAGTTCTGTGGATATGAAGGAGAAATGCAATCAACAGTTAGTGTTGGGAATCAAGAACAAGGAAATGCACCGCAGTGGAGAAATTGGGATAGGGGAGGCACTAGAGCGGGCAAAAGGGTTATTGGAACTGTCGTATCATCTGGATAATACAGAAAAGGGAGGGGAACGGTATCGGCGGATACCATTCCAGAATGAGATGTATTTGTTTAACCAAGTTTGCATCCTTTTGCGCAAGGATGGAAGAATTGGAGAAGCCATTGAGATGATGGAGCGGATGCTGCGGACGTATGATGCGGTGAAAGAGGATAAGAAATTCCATTTCAGGAATGTCCACTTGTGTGCTATAAATTTATGCCGTTACCTGGAAATGACAAATCGGTTGGATGAGGCGGAAAAAGTTGCGGATATGCTGATACAGGAGGATTTGGTAAATGGGAAAATTACACAAATTCAAAGGGTATTCGCATCAAAATTTGATGTCTTTGAAAAAAGGGGTTTGGTTATGCAGGAGGGAAAAAAGTATTTGCAGAGGGCATATCTTTCGGGTGAGTGGTGTGGTTATAAGAAAGATTATGAGCGGTTAAAGGGGATAATGGAGAGAATTTATCCAAAAGAACCAGATTAGAGAGAGGCGTTTTGGTAATGTTTGTTTTGATTTTAAATATTTGTGTAGTTTCAGCGCAAAGTATATGGAAAAAGCACAGAGTTTCGATTATAATGTAAATAATGACAAGAGACTGGTGACAAAAATACAAAAAATATGACAAAAGGAAGCATATGCAAACGGTATTGGTGCAATATTGCAGAAAAGAGGTGTGAAAAGGATGAAACTGGAAAATGCAGGAAAGCAAATCAAGATTTTAAGGGAAAAAGTAAAACTATCAAAAAACAAACTTTGTAATGGCCTGTGTTCGGTTCAGAACCTTCTTCTGATTGAAGAAGGGCAGGGATTGGCAGATATGCTTCTGCTGGTCGGGCTGTTGGAGCGTCTGGGAAAATCGGCGGACCGGCTCACTTATATTTTGACAGCGGAGGAATACCGCAGGCTGGTGCTACGGGATAAGATTGAGGAAGCGCTGCGTTTTGGGGAAATATCGGAAGCGCGGGAAACATTTGAGGAATATCGGAAAGAAAATCCGCCAGGGAAAAATAAGATTTTATATATGTATGAGGAGCGGATTTGTGGGATTCTGGCGTTGGAGGAATACGGGAAAGGGGCAGGTGCCGAAGCACAAAACTGCTTAGAAACGGCTGCGTCGCGTTTTATGGCGGCGATTAAACGGACGATTTCCTACAAGGGGGAGTTTGGTGTTGAGCTAACCCAGAAGCTTGATGCAGGAAAGAAGCCTCTTGCGATGTTTGAAATTGAAAATATCCTGCTCTATTTGCATGTTCAGTGGTTGATGGGGAAAGGGGATGGGCAGATTGGCTTGTTGGAAGCGCTGTACCGTTATCTGGAAAACAATATGCAGGATGATGAGCTGCGGGGGCAGTATTTTGCCAAGGTAGGGATGCTGCTTGGTGCGCGGTATCTGGAAAAAGAGGATTATGACGCATGTGTGAAGCTGCATGAGGAAATTCTGTCGTTAAACCGCGAACATGGTTTGCTTGTCTGCGTATTGCCGATATTGGAACAAATAATAACAGCATACAGTAAGCTGCATGAAATTGAAAAAGTAAAATTCTATACACTACATAAGGAGAATTTGGAGGCGATTTTCCGGGAATTTAAGGTTTCGCCGGATTGTGTGAATAAGTTGTACTACACTTGCTGCCTGCGCCAATATTTCCTTGAAGGGGAGATTATTGCGGCGGAACGCAAGTGGAAGGGGATGCTGCAGGAAGATTTGATTGAGGGAATTTACCAAAATACGGAGAATCTGTCACGGATTGAGACAGGGAAGGCAAATGCAGACAGGAAAAAGTTCTATCAGTTGATGGAGCGCCTGGGGATTGATAAGACGCGATACAATGGGAATCTGATTACAGATGAGTACCAGTTGCTGATATTGGAGCAGGATATTGAGAATCTTTTGGCAAAAGGGCAGTATGAGGAAGCGGATCATGAACTGTTTGTGCTTGAAAGATATGTAGATATGGGAGAAGAATGCAATCAACAGCTTGTGTTGGGTATGAAAAACATGGAAATGTACCGGAAGGGAGAAATTGGGGTGGAGAAGGCGGCTGCCAGGGCGAAGGAACTGTTGGAGCTGACATACCATTTGGATAACGTGGAGAAGGATGGGGAACGGTATCGGAGAATACCGTTTCAGAATGAGATGTATCTGTTTAACCAGTTGTGCATTCTTTTATGTAGAAACAGGAAACTTGAAGAAGCGATTGAGATTATGGCGAGGATGATGAGGACATATGATGTAGTAAAAGAAGACAGGAAATTCCATTTTAGGAATGTGCATTTATGTGCAATAAATTTTTGTCAGTATCTGGAAATGGCGAATCGTTTGGATGAGGCAGAGAAAATTGCAGATATGTTAATACATGAAGATTTGGTAAGTGGAAAGCTTGTATCAATGTATCGGCTATTTGCGTCAAAATTTGATGTTTCTGAAAAAAGAGGTCAAACTATGGAAGGAGGAGACAAGTGGTTATGGAGAGCCTATCTTTTAAGTGAGTGGTGCGGTTATGAAAAAGATTATGAACGATTAAAAGAAGTGGTACGAAGAAAGCAGCAGGAATAATAGAAGAGGTTATAAAATGATTCTGTCGCATTAGGGTCACGAAAACCGTTAATGCGACAGATAATATTTTTGTTGTGTTGTTCGTTGTATATTTATGGGTGTACTTGCATTTCATCACCTTCAAAAATAGTGCCATTCGTCCACGGTGAACCAGGTCCTGCATTGCAAGTCGAAATCCCCGGCTCTTCCCAATCCTTCGGCAACACATTGCTAACCACTGGAGCAGCAAGCAACGCCAACATGCACAGTGCAACAAACCTCTTTTTCAAACTCTTCACGGTTCTCAAATCCTTTCCAATATATCTTTTTGCACAGCAGATACCCTTAATTTGATGATGGCAGGGTATCTGCTGTATAGTGAAGTGGCTACACCCTAAGCTTAACATAAAAGAAAGAAAATTTGAATGATTATTTTCTTGAAGCTTTTTGGGGAATAAGCAAATATAGTGTCTGGTAAGGGAATTTTTTGATGATTTTTCGGGAAAGAAGGAAGTATTTATTGCGATATAAATTCCTGTTATTAAAAATGTAGCAAGATATATTTATAACTGGCTCAAAAAACCTGCCAAAGCTTTCATACCAACCGAAGATTTTTGCGGAAAAGCCCGAAATTACAGCAATCATAGCAAAGCAGACAGTGAGAAAAACGTATGGTTGCACTACATAAAATACTGAAAAAAATGTTCGAATGATACATTTTCAAACAGGCTAAAGGTGTGCAAATGCCCCGGTTTATAAAAACCAGGGGCATTTGCTATATGTATTTGTGGATTACGAGTTTAGTTTACCACAAAGGTGAAAAAAAGTGAATGACTAATTTCTTGAAATTTTTAAAAATTTGAAAGAATTTTTGAGCAAGGCGGTGGAATGACGGATTTTAAGACGTATTTGTACAAAACGGAAGCCCCAAGGTCGTGAGCGGTTGGGAGGTCGGATGGTGCACGTTATCACAACGAAAGAGGATTATTAGCGTTATATTTGCATGAACCGGATAGTGCGAAAATGTGTGTTTTGTCTCGGCGGGATGACGAACCAACGATTGATGGATGAATTAAACTTACCATAAAAGTGAGATAGATAGAACTGCTGGCTGAGCCTAAATATATTTGCTTGGGCAAAAATAGAATAATTGATTTTTTTACAGAATAAGGGAAAAAGATAGAAAAACAGGTATATTCTATTTTCTCAGAGAAACTATATGTCATGATAGGACGGCTTTGAACAAAAGAAGTATAAATATAGAATGATATATATAGTTATATAAAAATTCGTATGATTATTTTCTTGATTTTTTTGTGAAAATAATCATTCATTTTTATCATGGAAAATGTTAGCCTATCGGCGTAACACCAAGACACCAAATATGGCAAAAGAGTAAAACAAATAAAATGCCAGCTTTGGTCACAAAAGTCTGTAAAAATATTTGACAGACGAAGGAAAGGATGGTATTATGTTTAAGAAGAAGCTTGTAAACAAATGTCTGGCATTTGGGCTCTCATTTTCCATTGTATTTGGTGGGATGTCCGGGATGACAGTGAGGGGGAACGGCGCTGCGGACACGGAAACGGTCAGCGTGGCAGGAAATGCCATGGATGAGGTTTCGGCGGATGGTTCGGAAATGTTAGGTGTTCTGGAGGACGCAGAGGATGCGGCGGACGAGTGTTTTTCCGGCGTATTGGAAGGTGATGTGCAGGAGTCTGGCGAAATCCTGGTGATTTCCGAGAAGACGGAGGAATCCGAGGGCATCGCACTTTCGAGAAAAGAGCAGAAAGCGGCGGAAAAGGCGGCAAAGAAAGCAGCAAAAGAGGCGGAGAAGGAAGCGAAAGAGAAGGAAAAGGAAAAAGAGGATAAGAAGCAGCAAAAGGAAGAACGGAAGTTGGCGAAAAAGCTTGATAAGGAAAAGCACGAGAAAACTTCCGTAGTCACTTCGGTGGATGACCAGGAGGAGCTTTGGAACATTGTATCGGTTGGCAGCGCGGAAAATGGTCTTGCCGCCATTGGTACGGATGTTGCGGTGGATGACCCGGTCAAGGTTGCCATCCTTGATTCCGGTGTGGATTACACGGATGACATTGATGTGTACATGCGCAAGAATTTCGTTCCGGGCGAGGATGATATCTCAGTGATTTATGAGGATATTTCCGGGCATGGAACAAGCGTGGCGGGGATTATTGCCGCGAAAGATAACGATGAGGGCATCACGGGCATTAACCCGAATGTACAGCTTTACTCGGCAAGAATCCTTGACGAGAACAAGCAGGCACCGGCAAGCCGTGTGGTGGCTGCGATTGACTGGGCGATTGCGCAGGATGTGGACATCATCAACATCAGTTTTGGCACGACCGTGGACTCGGAGGAAATCCATGCGGCAATCAAGAGAGCTTATGATGCAGGCATCCTGATTGTGGCGGCGGCAGGGAACAACGGCGTGGTGGAATACCCGGCGGCTTATGATGAGGTTATTGCAGTTGGCGCAGTGGATGCGAAGGGCGAGCGCGCGGAAGGAAGCGCGATTGGCGATGCGTTAGAGTTGGTCGCACCGGGGCAGCAGATTGTATCAACCGGGGCGTTCGGCGGCGTCTGTGTGGTCGGCGGAACGAGCCTTGCAGCACCGCATGTCGCAGGGGTTGCCTCTGTGCTCTGGCAGAAAGATAAGTCAGTCTCTGCGGATTTCATCCGTTCATTGCTTGCATTCACGGCGAACCAGTACGGCGAGGATTATGAGTACGGGAATGGTCTGGTTGATTTGGACTTTGCGTTAAGCCAGTATGATGCGTTCAAGGAAGTGTATGTGGCGGACGCGGATGTGCTGAATGAGCAGGTGGGGGATGCTGTTGAGGGCGGAACGCTTGAGGTGAATGAGAAGCCGGTGGTGGAGTTTGCGGATGTGGTGTATGTGGAGGGGAGTTGGTCTCCATCAAAGCATGAGACCTTGGCTGAAAAATCATCAATGGAGGGAAGATTAACTGGAGATGATCTGGTAATTGTAAAGCTTGGAGCAGTAGCGCCAGACCACCACATAGGTGGTATGAAAATACATTCCGGTTGGCATGGCTATATGCGCAATGTAGAAACAATTCCGGGAACAAACGGTGGGAAAGACACATATATTAGGGCATGTGCAAATTATGTGTTCTCATATATTTACCTGACGGAGATTGCGCAAGGCGTTGCAAACGGGAAGTCACCAGTGGGTTTTGCCAATACAGTTACAACATCATGTATAGACCCAGATACGGATAAGCATGGATGTAAGAAAAGTGCGACATGTACAGCTATAGCAATTGACAATATAAAAAGCAAATTCGTAAAGGAAGGGATTGCTTCGGAAGATGGCAAAGGAAACTCGACTGGGATAATAAGCTGGGCAACATTGTTAAATGGTAAAGAAGTTAAGAATCGCAATAAATCCCTTTTTATTTATGGTATGGCATTACATGCTATTACGGATATGTTTTCGCACAGTTCATTTAGACCAGAAGGAAATAAATGGGTAATAATAAATCATAAAGCGGATGAAAAAGATCTTTATGATGCGGATGATGTGAAATGTTTTCCTAATAGATTTGAGTGTGCTTCTGTAGCATCAGGATATGTGATTGCCCATATTAGAAAGTTGGAAGTGGGTAGTGTAGAGGATTACTATAAAACGGCTTCCAGTGTCATATATGATGGGACATTTAAATTGGGTAATCTAAGTAAATATATCAAGGCTGTTGATGGGACGTACTATGAAGAACATAAAGAGGTATTTGATGCAATGAATTATTTGGAACGTATAACTCCATAAGAGAGTAGAAGAATGAATAGTAAAGGCGTTTCTTAAATTCGAGAAATTCAGATTAAAGGTTAATCCAATTAAAAGCTAGGATTCCAAAGACTCCAAAATATATCATAAACGGGGCGATGATTGTAGATCGCCCTGTCTATGATATCAACAATAACTGTTCATAAAACGAAAAAGAAAAGGAACTATCATCATGAAAAAAATATGGAAAAATTGCCTGCTTTTTGTTGCCGCGACAGCTCTTGCCCTTGAGGTTGGCTGTGGTTCAAAAAAACAAAGTCCGGAAACCGAGCGCCATGCTTTTTTGCTGGAGGATAATTTGGTTTTTATTGCGGACGTGCCAAAAAACTGGCGTTATGTATTATACCCGGTAAATGATTACTTTTACTATCGTAGTCTGCCACACGATAACGAATACAGGTGTGTTGAGTTTATGGGGGAGGGGCATGAGGGGGATGGGGAAGATAATTTTTTTACCCTCATTGCTTCAGAAGGAACAGGGCGGCGGCCGGAGGAAGCGGATGGTCTCGATACGGTTTGTGTGCCGTTTATATTCCGGGATGGCATGGAGGGAGGATGGGAATCCTTCACATGGGTGAGCAAACCACGTTATGGGCATGGCGAAGAGGTTTTGTTTTACTGGGGGAATGTGTATGACCTTGAGGAGGAATGCCATATTAGCCTTAGGATGTTGGGGAGTGAGTACGAAGCGAACGAACAGGTCATAAAAGATTTTTTGGAAAGCGCCTGCTTTCGGGAGTCGGATTTAGGGATTGATAGCGGAAAGGAACTTTCCGAACGGGAGTGGCTGACATTGCATATTTGGAACAAGTCGATTCGCATGTCCTTAAAAGTGCCGGAAGGGCTTAAAATATCGGCGGAAGATGACCGCTGTTACATATATTTGGATGAAAATAATACCCTTGGAATCTATCCGGATGAATATGGCGGGGAGACATTGGAGCGCTCAGGAGATTATTATTATTATTTGAATACCAGGGATTTCGAAGATACGGTTTATGAAATACCGGATAAATATGGGCGGAATAATTATTATTTTCCGAACCAATATCTGCTTATATGGAATGTAATGGATGAGGCGCTGCGGGGATATGCGAAGCAGATTGTACAGTCCATGCGGTTTGAGTAAATGGGTGCTTCTGGCGGAAGGAAGAATTACTATTTTCCGGAACAGTATGTTGCAATACGTATCAATGTTGACGAGGAAAATGAGGAATTGTGGAACTGCGCAAAAAGGATAGTGCAGTCGATACGCTTTGAGTAAAACGGGAATGACCCTGCGTTGGAGCAACTCGCAATATATGCCTTTTAAGCGGAGATAGATAGTGGAATATGAGGACAGTGCATTCCGTGGCGGGAAGGAACGTTGGTCGGAAAATAGAGGAAGGAAACAAAGGGGGCTTATGAAGAAAAATAAAAAATATATTTGCAAAGTGACGTTGAGCATAATGATTATAATATTCATTATTTCAGGATGCGCGGAACAAAAAGAAGATAAAAAACAGGATGTAAAAACGGAAGATGCAAAAACGCAACCCCCTGAATCTAGCCCACATGCATTCCTGTTAGGGAGTGAAACGCTTTACTGTGTTGATTTATCGACCTCCTGGTTGGCGGATTTATCCGATGCGCGTCATCTGGCACTCTACTGGTCGGACAAGCAAGAAGGAGATGTATGTAGCTTATCCGTGAATAAAGAAAAGCATGATTTGGGGAGGAAGGCTCAGGTTAAAGAAGAATATGATACGATATTCTAATTTACAAATGGGATGGTGGGGCTGAGGCAGTTTTACGGGCAGGAAGGAACACTTTCTGATTACGGTAAGGATGAGAAACTGGTTTGGCAGCAAGTGCAATATGATGTCCGGGAAATTACCGATGCAGGGCAGCTTGTGCGGAATTTTCAATTCGAGGAAGGTGGGCCGGAATATTATTGGTTTTCGCTTGAAAAGATTGCGGTTTGCGTGAATGTAAAAAATGAAGATATTAAAAAAATTGCAAATGAAATGCTGGAATCAATCCGGGCAGAGTAATTTTTTGGGGGATGATATGAAGAAAAAAATTAAGACCACATTATTTTTTGTTTTATTTTTTGTAATATGCGGGTGCGGTGAGGCGGATAAAAAAGAAAATAATATGAATGAACCAACACAAAAACAAGAAGCACAAAATCATTCCCCTGCCACCAAAAAACGACAAGAAATGCTTACTTTCTGGACGAAAAGACCATATTTAGCGCAGAAGTTCCTGAAAATTGGTATGATGAAATCGTATTTTTGAATAATTCTTCGCAGGCAAAAATTCAGTTTCGATGTGTCGCTTCTGAAATGGAAGGGTTTTATGAAACGAATTTTTTTGATATTATTGTTGGGGAAAAAACAAAAAACAGGGAGTATGAAGAATATGGAGAAACAGAATTCCAATACATCAATGGCCAGAAAGGGAAACGCTACACATGGGAATATGCAGATGAGTTGATGGAAGAAATCCGTTATCACGCGGATGTGCTTGCACTGCCGGGGGATAATTTTTTGGTTCGCAGTTCCGAATATCAGGACCCTTATTTGACCGTTGGGCGGTACGAAAAAAATAAAAGCCAAATCGAAGCATTTTATAATAGCATTTTATATCAGGAGCAGGCGGAGCGGATTGGCAGGGAGCCAGGAGGCGAGTTGCAGGCGCACGAACGTATCCGGGTGCATCTGGGCAATGACTTTCTGAACGTGGAATTTACCGTGCCGGAGGGGATTTTTTATGAATCCAAAACAAATCCTTGGGAATTTGGCGGTGGAGCTACAGAGGAGTTCTGCCTGCGTCTTTACCTGGATGACGCGAAAAAGAATTATGTCGATATTTGCTCCGATTTATGCGGGATGATAGCAGAAAGAATTATCATAACAAAGGGATATCAGGCAGAGATTTTGGATAGCGGCAAGCTGGCGTATTATAGCGAATGGGGGAGCCCGGAACCCGGATGGGGAGATTTGGACAGCGAAGAATTCCGGCAATGTTGGTATACCTTTGGTTATATGTATCCGGTTGGGGCAAAGATTTGTGTGGAAAAGGAGAGAGCGGAGTTGTACGAGCTGGCGCAGGAGATTGTACGGTCATTTCGGTTTGAGTAGCCTTTCCGCTGTCAATGTTTCGGATTTGCTTAAAAAAAGCCCAATTCTTTTGTATAATGGAACTGTAGAAAGGCAGGGGGATGCATTGGCTGCTGCATTTTATGTTTTTGTCAGTTGGATTCGCAAATACATTATCAGCAATGCAGAAGAAGGGTTTGCAGCGGTTATGGAATTGAAGGACGAATCCGGAACACATACCGGGAACCCGGATGTGAAGGGAAATATAGAAATATGCGGCGCAGACAGAAATTTTGATATTTTTATGTGGCAGTTGCCCCCGGTTCATAAAACCGATGGCATCTGCCGTATATATTGGTGGATTACAGGTTAAGTTTATCACAAAAGCAAAAAGAATGGAATGATTATTTTCTTTAATTTTCAGATAATTGCATGTTGAAATGGGTTATCTGGTTAGGAAGTAATTTGACAGTGTTGGGGGTGGACATGGGAAAAAGAGATAGGGGACGGGGCATCCGTTGTTTGTGGTGTCTGTGAAGAATAAGCTTATACTTCTTATTTCTGTTTTGTTTTATGCGGGGATGCTTCTGATGACATGTTCGGCAAGGAAGCTGCATGAAGCGGGGCTGCCCCATGTAAAGGTATCGGAAATCGGGTATCAGTTATTTGTGGACGGGGATGGGAAGGAATGGTTCAGCGCCGCACTTCCGAAAGAATGGTATCGGGAGGGGAGGCTTTACGCAATCGGCGGAGCAACCATCAATAATGGGTACCGCACGGTTGCCAGGCAGGTGGATGCCATAGAGCTTGGTCTGGAAAATGAGGATTTTTATCAGGTGAAAAATGGTTTGAATGCGGGGGATAGCCTGCTTTATGACGGGATGAGGAATTCGCGGGGCTTGCTTATGGCGGATTTTGATAATTTGGATTTGGAAGTTGAGGTTTATGATGATTCCACCGCGTGGATATCTGACTTTAGGATATGGTATGGGAATGGCAAAGTTTATCTTCAGGATGCCGGCTCGCAGAAGCTTGTCAGTTTCCCGTTAAGTGCCATACAGAAAAAGAATAAGGCAGTGCGCCTGGTTGCGACCGGAGAGCTTTCGGACATTGCGCCCTACGGCTGCGGCTACCGTCTGGAGCGGATTGAGGAGGAATGGGATAAGATTGCTTTAAAGATGCTGGCGCAGGATACGGATTATGACCTGTGTCTGAATTCTTCCGGGTACAGCAAGAGCATTGCGATGCGGGACAGCAATGTGTTTTATCCGCTGAATGACCTGCCGGGGATTGAGGAATATCTGGACCGCTGTTTTCCTTATATCCGCGAGGCGGCCACAACGGAGGACGGAAGCATCTGGATGCTGCCGTTTTCTGCCAATCTTTACGCGATGCTTGTGCAGGAGGAACGGGCAGCAGAAAGGGAGCTTGCCCTCCATGACGATATGACGCTTTATGAGTTTTCGGAGCTTGTCCGCAGGTTGTCGGAGCAGGAGCAGGGGCTGTTCATGGTATATCCGCAGGAAGTGGGCGACGATGTTCTGAAACGGTATTTCTGGCACAATGCATCGGTGCAGGACGGCACATTTCTGGACATCTTAGAAAACTTAAGGGTATTGTACCGGAATGAATCCCTGCTGAACCCGCCGGGGAATGTAAACCAGGAAATACTGCTCTGTACAGTGGAGGCCTTTGGCAGATATCCGCGGTACAGCACGAGGGAGGGCTTTTCGATTTACAGTGTCCCAAAGGGGGAGGCTGCGGATAAAAATAACGTAACGCTTTATTATTTTGTTGTCAACGGAAAGTCCAAATACAGGGAGGAAGCTTTGGGTTATCTGACGGATCTGATTGCTTACCTGATGCGGCGGGATGACCTTATGATTTTTAAAGATTATCAGGCGGAAAACGGGTCGGTGGAAGAACGGATACATGAGCTGTTTGGGAACGGGGAGGTATCCTTTGCGGTTGATGAGGATGTGTATCAGAAGGATTTTGAGGATGTGCTGAGAAGTGACCGGGTATTGGAGGAGTATGTGCAGGAAGTGGAGAGGAGGCTTTTGTTGTATTGGGGTGAGTAAGGAGGTTGTGGGGTAATGAAGGGGGGAAGGTGAGGTCTTGTACGGAATAGGATAAGGGTATATTTTAAGGTTGGCAGTCACAAAAAAGTTTGTGGCTGTCTTTTTTTGCGGCGTATTTCAACACCAAAGTTCTTTGTTACGGGTTGGAATCTAAAAATTCAATCTCGGAGAGACAGAGATTGAAAAATAAGGAAAACAAGGATGGGGATGGCTTTCCGGAAGATGAAAACAGTAGTGCCAAAGTAAATTCTTTTAGGGATAGAAATAAATGTTTTGAAATATTTGTTTCTCCCTTAGAAACATAGTTTTCCATAAGAACCCATGAGGTGAAAGAAAACTAACAATGAAGTGAAATGTTATATCATCTATCTTTGCTCAACTCGCTGGAAATTTGTCAGAAAAGGTACTATAATGTATTGAAAAGAATAAATCAGTCTTGTTGCTTTTGTTGCGAAAGGAGCGTAGAAAATGAGGAAGAGCAAATGGATTGCCAGGGTTTTAGCAATCGCACTCACAATCAATACGACAGGCGGTTAAGTTCCGCCTGCGCAGTCCGTGCAGGCAGGGGAAGTTTATGGGACTCTCCCGACACCTGTGCGGGTCGGTTATGACTTTATTGCCTGGTATCTGGACATGGAAGGGCAGAAGAAGGTGACAGCAGATAGTCTTGTGGAGACAGCAGGAAACCATACCCTGTATGCGTATTACCTTGAGGAAGCAAAGGAGGTCAACACGTTGGTTCGCTCCTTGCATTTCGGGGAAGCCGGAGCGAATCCGATTACCGGGAATGTTTCATTCTCCACCACGGATATGGTAATTGCCATTCCTGGCGCGGAATACGGGATTACACGCACTTACAATTCGCAGAACAAGGAAGACTCCATCCTTGGTCTTGGCTGGAGCTTTGGCTTTGAGGCAAAATGCGAAATATATTCCGATGGGGTGATTGTATATCTGCCGGATGGGAGCACGGACATTTTCTGGCTTATGGAGGATGGTTCCTACTTAAGCAAATACAGCAGACGGACCGGGGGATGGGATTCGGATGATGTTTTTGTAGTCACGGAACCAGACCAAATGAAATATCATTTTAACCGGAGCGGCAATCTCGCCTGCATTGAGGACAGGTATGGAAACCGGACAGAAGTGGTTTACACGGACAGCAGGATTTCCGGGCTGACCGATGCGGCGGGCAGAAAGTATACCTTGGAAACAAATGGGGATGGCAAGCTTGTAAAGCTGACGAACCCGGTGGGTCATGAAGTGCTCTATGCATACGATGCGAAAGGCTATCTTGTGTCCGTGACCAATGTTTTGGGCGGAACAGTAAAATACACTTACGATGAAGATGGGTATATCGCGCAAATCATCGACCCAGATGGTTCTGTTGTGGCGCGCTTTTCCTACGGGGAGGACAAAAGACCGATTGGTGGTGAAGAAGATAAAAAGCCTGCCGGTGGCGTGGAGGATACCGGGAAAAACCTTTATACACCAGGGCAGAAGCAGAGGCTGACGGCAATGCAGGCGCGTACCACGTATGAGGAAACTCCAAAAGCCAATGAGGAGATAGCATGGCAGAGCACCGATGATAGTACGGCGGACGGCAGTTCCGGCGATGGGAAACCGACCGGCGGCGAGTCCGGAGACGGGAAACCAACCGGCGGTGAATCCGGGAATGGAAGACCAATTAACCCGGGAAAAGTAGAGGAAAACCCGCCAAAAACCACGGATGTCCAGGTTACCACTTATGTTGATGCATACGGCAGTACCAAGACCTACACTTATGACCCGGACAAAAACCAGACACAGATAAAATCCGAGGACGGCAGGGAATGGATTTACTGGTACAACAGTGACATGTATGTAACAGCAGTCCAGAACCCGGACGGGAGCATGGAAAAAACGGAGTACGCCGCGCAGGAAGAGGATTTCCACTATGCCGACATCACTTCGGAAACGGATGAGTACGGCAACCAGACTTCGTATACCCTGGATGCAAACGGGAACATCACCATGACAACCTATGCAGACGGCAGCACACAGAAGATGTGGTATGATGCATGGAACAACTGTGTGATAGAATGCAGCCAGAACAATGTCTATACCTACCATATCTACGATGATAAGGGCATCTGCCTGCTCAAAAACGTGCGCAGGGTGGACGGTGCTGCGATTGCGGATGTGACAGAGCAAAACCTTGGCGAAAAGCTGAAAGATATCACCTATACCAACCCGGATTATATCGTTGAGGAATATCGGTATTATACGGAGCAGGAAGCCGAAGAAAAATTCCATTCCAAACTGCATGGACTGCTTGCGCAGACCACCAACCCGGAAGGAGAGACGCAAAGTTATTCCTATGATACATACGGCAATGCGACGGCGGTCACGGATGCAGCGGGCAATACTTATACTTACACCTATGATGCATTTGGCAACCGTCTTTCTGAGACAACGGCAAGAGGGGATGTCTACCGTTGGGAATACCTCCCGAATGGCTATGTCACAAGGGAGCATTACCCGGATGGCGGTACGGCAGTCTCTGTCTATGATGCATCCGGGCATCTGCTGCAGAGCGTAAAACCGGAACAATATGAACCGGACAAAGATGTGGACGGCAAATATACCGGAACGGGCGGGACTTTCTACCAGTATGGCACGGACGGGCGGCTGCACTCCATGACAGGCGTGCTCGGGGACATTACAAATTATATCTATGACACAAATGGGAATGTAACGGAAGAAGCAAGGCAGGGGGCGGAGGTTATTTCTTACGCCTATGACCAGAGGAACCGCCTGACAAGGATGTGGTATCAGGAAAATGCATCCGCCCCGAAACGGACATTTGAAGTGTACACATACGAAGCACTGGAGGACGGGGAACACAAAGTAACAGCGGAGCGCTATACAGACTTACAGGAAAAAATGACGCAGGTCACCATCTATGATAACATGGGGCGCGAGAAGGAAGCCTACCTTCTTTCGGACGGGGAAAAGGCAGCGTACAAAGAATATGCCTACTATCCGGACGGCGCACTGCGTGCCGTGACCGAGAACGGTTACACAACGACATGGCAGTATGATGCGCAGGGCAATGTGACAGTTGTCGAGGAGCCATTTATGGAAGAAGGCGGCATCATCCGCTATACCCGCACAGAGAACCGTTACGACCGCGCAGGGCGTTTGCTTGAGACGAGAGTTGGCGAGGCAGGAGAGGATGCCGTAGCCGTGACCCGATACCGCTATGAAAATGGGCGGTTGGTGGAGGAAATCTCGCCGGACGGCATCCCTACCTACTACACCTATGATGCGGACGATAATGTCATTCGCGAGCAGACCGGGAATGGAACGGTGGAGGAAAACACCGCGCTCGTTACCGATGCAACCTACGATTTCCGTGGCAGCCTGCTGACGCAGACCGTCTGGGTAAGGGCGGAGGATGTTGATATACAGGAACAGGAAGTGCCTGTAGTGCAGGCAGCATTGGCAGGCAGGCGGCATGTTGCGGCAGGGCTGACCACCCGCCAGACCATGGGAAGTACCCTCTGCGCGCTCACGACAAGTTTCGAATATGACCTTAACGGCAGGCTGACCAAAGAAATCTCGCCGGACGGCACCGCCGTGCACCATTCTTACGATGCGGCAGGCAATGAAACCGTCACCGAGGTAAGGAACCCGGATGGGACACTTGCCACCAGGGAGGAGGCGGTGTATAATACTCGTGGGCAGGCAACGCAGGTGACGGATGCCCTCGGTGCCGTGACAAAATACACCTATGACAACCGCGGCAACACAACGAAAGTTGAGGATGCCCTTGGCGGCGTAACACTTTACGTTTACAATTACTACGACCAACTCATAACAGAAGTTTCCCCTGCCAATTACCGCGCAGGGAAGAGCCTTAAGGAAATGGCGCGCACGGAATACACCTATGATTCCCTGGGGCGCATCCGGACACAGACCGACTATGAATTTGACGAGGATAAAATCCACTCCGTGGACAGACCGGACGGTTTTTACACGAGGGTGACAGCAACTTACACCTACGACAAGGCAGGAAACAACATACAGATTAAAAATGCGGAAGGGAAAGGGGCAATCCGCACCTACCACCCGAACGGGCTTGTAGCAACCCATACGAGCGCGGCGGAACTGGCAAAGACCGATGGAATAACGATTTCTTACCGCTATGACATCTTTGGCAATACCGTCGGCATCCGCGCCGGGGAGTATGAGAGACGCTATCAATACGACCCGGAGGGGCAGCTGCTTTCGGAATCTGACAGTTACGGCACATTAGCGGCATACACCTATGACACCCTCGGAAGGCTCCAGACCAAAACGGACGCAGCTGGGGCGGTGACCTACTACACCTACAATGCACTCGGGGAGGTTTCAAGCCAGAGGGTTACCGGAGATGCGAGTGTACCAGAACTGGAAGTATTCTACAAATACGACCGTGCAGGAAGGCTTGTACAGGAATGGGACAGCGCAGGCAACCGCACCACCTACACTTACGACAGCCTTGGTAACCTGCTTACACAGACCGCCCATGACACACAGACCGGGGAAGCACTCACCGTAAGCTACACCTACGACGGGGAAGGAAACCGCACCTCCATGACCGACCCTGCCGGCACCTGCACAGAATACCGCTATGATGCCCTTGGCAGGAAGACTGCGGAATCTATCTATGCCGCAGGGCGTGAAAACGCCCCGAAGACCACGCAGTGGGAGTACGACGCAGATGGCAACAACATCCTGGTGCGAGACTACCTTGGCAATGAGACAAGGGCAGAATACGATTCCCTCGGACGGCTTACGGCACAGTATGACGCATTGGGATGTTTGGTTGCGGCATACGCCTATGATGACTGCGACCGCCAGACCACTTCCGTGGATGCCCTTGGCAACAAGATGGCATACACCTATGACGACGATGGGAACCTCACTACAGTCACCGCACCGGACGGTACAGCAACTGGTTACACCTACGATTACGAGGGGAACCAGGTATCACAGACCGATGCAAAGGGGAACCGGACGCTTTATACATACGACGGGAGGAACCGCCTCACGGCAGTGACCAACGCACTTGGGGAGCAGTACTGCTACACATATGATAACGCAGGCAACCAGACGAGCCAGACCGACCCGGCAGGAAAAGGAATCCTCTACACCTACAACGTGCGCGGCAGCATTGCCACACGGCAGTACATCGGGGAAGCAACTGTCGAGAGCTACCACTACACGGCAGACGGGCAGTTGGCGGAAAAGACCGACCGGAATGGAACACGGACAGTCTACACCTATGACGGCTTCGGGCGTCTGGTTTTGGAACAGGCGGGCACAGACCAGAAGACATATACCTATGACAAGGCAGGCAACCTGCTTACCGCAACCGACGGCGGCGTGGCAACCACGCGAACCTACGATGCAGAAGGGCGTGTCACAAGCAAAACGGTGGACGGCATTGGAACGACCGTATATACTTACGACCTCAACCCGGCAGGCGGGGAGGTCTCCGAAAAGAGCACTGCACCGGACGGCATCACCGCGGAGACGCTGTACGACAAAGTGGGGCGTGTCAGCCTCATATCCTCCAGCGACGGCACATGGGTAACCGAATCGTACAACAGGAATGGTAGCCGCAAAGCAACAGGCTATGGGGATGGTAGCGGGCAGGAATACCAGTACGATGCGGCAGGGCGTGTCACAGCGTTGGTACACAGGGATAAGGATGGAAAGGAAACCGAACGTTATGCCTACACCTACGATGCGAACGGTAACCTGACATGTGAATCAAGCAGCCGAGGGGCGATTTACTATACCTACGACGCACTGAACCGCCTGACATCCGTGACTGAACCAGAAGGCAGGGTGACGGAGTACACCTACGACGCATCGGGGAACCGCGCGACAAAGACGGAGCGCCATGGGGATGTGGCTGTCCGGACAGTGTATACTTATGATGCGGCAAACCTGCTTGTAAGGC
>CAJTUA010000021.1 GCA_910579615.1 uncultured Lachnospiraceae bacterium
CAGCCCGATCATTATCATAGAAGATTTGTATTTACAGACTTTTGTTCACACACTCCTTCGTCATCAATCCAATAGCCAACACTTCCTATAACATTCTGTTGTGATTTCAATTCAGCAACAAGACGGTTATCCATATCTTTCCACTCAGTAATAATGTTTCTTGCCTGTTCTTCTGGCATTGGATAAAAATCTTCATATTTGCTGACTTCTTCATTAGAAAAATATTTTGCAATATCCTCAAAATCGGTCATTCTATAATTTCTCAAAAGCAATCGATTAGTTTCTATGGCAGTCATCGAAATCCCCTCCTTGTATTTACCCGTCCCTAAGATGTTTCAAAATTTTCTGGCAGTTGTCCGGAGGAATTTCTTTCGGTTTATCCGGCCAGCAGACATAGTATTTCACGGAAATCCCCCCGGGTATCGCTGCTGGAGTTTCGTTCTTTGGTATAAATTCTATGTACTCTTTTATATTACTCATTTAAAACTTCTGATAAAATCTGGTTTGTAGAATTGTTCAACGCTGTTATTTTACCACAAGCGCACACCCAATTCCATTAAATTTTGCTTAATTTTCCTTTGTCTTATGGTTCGCAATCATTACCTGCCTTGCCCGTTTGCTCTGCCTGGTGCTGGTAACGGTTTTTCTTTTGTTCATTGTTGGGAGTCTAAGTCGCGGTATATCATTGACGGCTATTCCCTTTTTTATTTGTATTTGTTTGTCAGCTCCGCACTATCCAACATCTGTTGGATAGTTGGAATAGGTGACTTAGAAAATATCCATTATTCAAGGGTTTTCCAGTGCCCCTATGAACTTGTAATGGATAGTAAATCGTTGAATTTTCTGCCCGTCAACTTCTACGGTTTCAGAAACAAGAATTTTTTCTATAAGTTGGTTGATTATCTTAAAATTGAGTTCCGTTATTCCTGCATAACCGCTTATCTGCTCCGCAAAATGCTCAATAGAAGATAACTGTTCTTTGTCCGCTATGGCACTTTTTCCAAGTTCCTTTATCTTGGCGGTCAGTTCTTCCTGCTCGCTGTCAAATCCTCGTACAGTTTGGCATACAGGTTTTCTATTTCCGACACTCGCTGTTTACATTGCCTTAGTTCCTTTTTCTGCTGTTCCCTGTCCGCTGACATTTGGAGATTAAGACGCTCGGCAATATCCGTTACCATTGTTTTCCTGTCGGTCTGTTCAGTTTTTCGCAGGGGGATAGCCGCGAAGCGGCGCAAGGGGCGCGACCCCTTGTTCGGAGCGCAGCGACGCAAACGGCCCCGACTTTCGCAAGTCAGGGCCGGACCTCGCAGAGCGCACGCTACATGGTCACAGAGCATGTATAGAAGTGCGCCGTTCCGTCAGGGATTTTCAACTCCCCGATAAACTGGAATTTGCCGGTTAATAAATTCAGGTATAGCACATTTCTTCTCTGAAAACAATTCCCGTTCTATGCCGTTCCTTGACCGTCTGGATTTTTGCCGTTGCCATTTCGCCGCAGAAAACGGGGAATAGGATTTGACAACCCTGCCCCCGCTTTTGTCTGCTCCATTTTAACGGCAAAACCGTCTGCACTACTGCGGCGGCTGCCGGTAGGTTTTGCGGTGGCTCTGCCCTCGCACCCCCGGTCTCTCCCAAAGAACAGAATAAGGCAAGTGCGTAACCGGGGAGCGTGGACTATGGAGCAAACGCAGGGCGGCAGGGATAGTCCCGATTTGTCGGAATGATTATGCCACAGCCCCCAAAAAACGGCTTTTAACCGTCCACGGGACTTTTCCTGCCTGATTTTTCCCATCCCTTGAAAAGTTCCTCTTGACAAAAAGCCTAATGTCTATTTTCTTGGGTATCCTCCTTTTTCAAAGCGTCTACGGTTTGGGATTCCATTCGTTCTTTCAGTCCTGGCAACCATATATTATTTCCCCTAGCGGTAATCAACATTTCAAGTAATCCCTTTCGCTTGCCATGTCCACCTTATAGGGTGCATTATAGACAGAGTTTTGGACTGGTTGTACAACCAGTCCAAAACTTCATCCATTCCCCACTCAGGGCATCTAGGACTTTTTTATTTCTTATTGTCATTTTCCAATTCCCTGACCATTTCAAGTGATACCCCGGAAATTTCTGCGATTTTATTTGGAGGGAGTGTTCCGTCTTTTAATAAATTTTTGATTAGAGTTAATTGGGCCTCTTTTATCCCCTCTTTTATCCCCTCTTTTATCCCCTCTTTTATCCCCTCTTTCATCCCTTCTTTCCTTGCTTCTTTTTTTGCTTCTTTCACCGCCGCTTTCACCGCAACGTCCACCGCCTTTTTCGTTTCTTCATATATCTTATTATTCACATAATTATCCAATACTTCCTCTGCATCATACAATATCATCATAATGTCAACAACCTCCTTTTCCCTGCTCTCCAGATATTCCTTCAATACATTTTCATCTTTGCAGATGCGAATTGTTTCAAAGATTGCTTTTTTCGTCCTGCCGTAAATTGCAATTTGTTCATCGCAAACTTTTGTGAACGCGACATACTGATGGATGATATCGCCTTTTTCACCATCATACACCATTTTCACAGTTACATCAAGGCAGCACTTCTCCCCACCAAAAAATTCCTCCGAGAGTGAAATGTTTTCCGGGTGTCCTTTTCTCTTACCTGTATAGATTACATATGCTTCCGGTTTCGGAACCTGCACTTTCTTGCTGTTATATAAATCCTGCTTAGTCCGTTCGAAATAATCGTGGTAAGTCTGGGCTAAATACATCAGCACCCGGATGATAATGTTCATGCTCCATGAGGATTGCGCTTCTACAAGAATCATCAGCCGTTCCCCTACCATAAAACCAAGGTCATTGTAGATGTTATCCGTCAGGACATTGCGGATTGTAATGTCTGTCAGTTCATTTTCCGTGGCATCCTTATCTTCTGGGTGAAGTGCTCTGTAGAGCTGGATTAGATATTTTTTATCGCTGAATAAATGCGTAAAAACGCTATCTTTGATGGTGTATTTCATGATGTTTTTCTCTGCCGCCAAAATCTCTTTTGTATCTTTTTTCCGGTACTTTCCTTTCCCGCCCAATCTCCAACCTTCTTTCAACATATTTTTGTGATTTTACCTATTATTATCCTACCACAAAACAGTGTACTTTTCAAGACAGTTTTTTGGACTGGAACCGCAAAAAATGCAAGCGGCTCCCGATTCCTGATGATGGAGAGAAAATAAATTTTTTAAAATAAATCATGGAAGGGACAAAGAGGTGTCTTGATGCTTTGTTATAATTATACAGAATAAAACTGACCTTACAAGGAGAATGTTTACCATGAGCTTAATGCCAGCTTTTAAAAAATGCCGCAGATGCAAAAAGCAATACCTTTTCAACCCTGATACTGGAAAAGGGCTATCCTGCCCGCATTGCAATTACACCCCAAACCCGAAAAACTTCCTAAGAAAAGTCCGCCAGAGTATTCCGACAAATTTTTAACCACCTTTACCATAAAAAATGATAAAAGCAATTATTTTTTTGTTTTTGCCTTTGGCGTTTTTGGGGGCGCTTTCCGCTAAAATGGTTTTGTACAAAAATTTTTCCTGATTTGAACCAAAGTACAAACCGCTGTCCTCCCCGTCTGATATACTGTTGCAGGGCATGGAAACACGCACTACCAAACCCAATACTTCCAAGGAGGATATCATATGTATTGTTCAAAATGTGGCAGGCGAATCGAGGATACGATTCGCTTTTGCCCGAATTGCGGGGCAGAAACGCAACAGCCAACACCAACCCAACCATCTGCTGTTCAGATTACATCTGCCGAGAAAACTGGGGATGCTGAAAAGGTAAGCGAAAAATTCTCGTCCTGTGAGGAACGGACGAACAAATGGAGCAGGAAACAGATAATAACTGCCACTTCGGTTTTGGTTATTGCCATCGGGATTATCGTATGGCTCACACTTCCGTTAAATGATGACCGCTCAAAGCTGATTTCCCTTGTCCAGAACGGATATTTGGGAAATTATGATATGGTCACAGTAAAAGAAGTTTTGGAGTATTCCTTTGCCGGTGGGGAATGGGACGCGGGCATGACGTTGGATGGTCAATCCTATATTGTGGAATATAGGACAGACGAGGTGGTATTTCAATTTTCGGTTCAAAAAATAGGCGCGGATACGTTCAGGGTTTCCGGGATTGGGTTTGATGGGGAATCCACAGATTGGACTGCGTATGAAACGAAAGTATACCTGGATATTCTCTATGGGGTTTATGCGGATGAGCACCGTGGGTGTGGGGTAGTTATGGATAAGGATACATCCAATAATACGCTGCAAGGATATGTGCGTTGAGTGAGTCATTAAAAACACCTTTCCTTTTCGGGCAACCTGTGTTATAATAAATTTATCCAAAGACAGCAACCACGAAGGGAGGGAGATATTTTTGGATTACAAAGCAAACCCAAAATACAAAGACCGTTTGTTCTGTTTTCTGTTTGGAAATGAGAAGTACAAAAAGAATGCCCTTTCTTTGTACAACACGCTGAATGGAACATCCTATAGTGATGAGGAGGAACTAGAAATCACAACGCTTAATGATGTGATTTATATCAGAATGCGCAATGATGTTTCATTTTTGATTTCCAGCAGCCTGAGTTTGTACGAGCAGCAGTCTTCCTTCAATCCCAATATGCCAATCCGTGGGTTTATGTATTTTGCGCGTCTGTATGACAAGTACATTACGGAAAGACATTTAAATGTTTATGGGCATAAGCGGATTGCGCTTCCTACACCGGGATATGTGGTGCTTTATAATGGGAATGAGCAGCGTCCAGCTGTGGAAAAATTGTGTTTGTCGGACGCGTTTATTCATCCGGATACATCCGGTGGGTTCGAGTGGACAGCGACTGTGTTGAATTTGAACCATCCGGATAACCAAAATTTTTTAAAGAAATGCAGACCGTTGGGGGATTATATGCAGTTGGTATCTGACATTAAGAGATACCAGGGGCAGAACCGCCTGGGGCTTACGGAGGCGGTGGACCGGGCAGTGACGGAATGCATTGCAAGGGGCGGGGAGATGGCGGAATTTTTGTTGGCTCACAGGGCGGAGGTGGTAGATATGGTTCTGACAGAGTTTGACGAGGAGGCTTTCGTGAGGGATATCCGGGCAGAGGGCGTGGAGGAAGGTTTTGTACAGGGACGCGCACAGGAACGTGAACAGAGCTTGCGTACATTGGTTGCCTCCTTAAAAAAATTTGTGGAATCTCCTAGGGAGCTGTACGAGCTGATTATCGCAAATGACTATTATAAGGATTTATCCTTTGACGAGATTAAGGCACTGTGGTAGTGTAATTGTAGCCTGGGGAAAGACAGGGAAAGCATCCTGAATGAAATATCTTACAATGACGTATGCCAATGGCTTGACAGTTTTTTGTTAGCCCATTGGCATATTTTTTTCTGAAATTCGAGTTTTAAAAATTCTTTTGTTTGTTTTCCGCAAAATTATTTTGAAAAATTTTAAAGAAATTTTTTCAAGGTACAAAAGGCTGTCCGACCTGTCTGCTATAATGCCATTAGGAACAGACAAAGGGGGAGGTATGCACCGAAAATTGCACACGAAAAAAGCCCTTCTGCAATTTGGGCAACGAGCTAATTAAAATTGAATAGGTTTGCAACAGGTATCTCCAGGACATCTGCAATATCAAGTAAAGTATCCAAGGAGATAGAAGTATGCATATTAGGAGCTTCAATGTTGCTCATATGGGTTCGGCTGATGTCAACACATTCGGCAAGCTGAAGTTGGGTTAGCCCTTTTACTTTCCGGTAACGTGCGATATTTAAGCCAATTAGTTTGAGTTCTTGTTCTCTTTTTTCGGTCATGATGATATCTTACCTTTATTTACACGCCATAATTATCCGGTATTATTGGTTAGTGGAGAATCCGAAGTTTTTGGCAACAATCTCCGGTTCATGTTAGTTTAATGAGTTGAAAACCAAAAATAAACAGTGTTAATCTTTGCTTATGCAAGATAATTATTTGCAAAATAGAGAAAATTGAAGTATAATCTGTGCGATTACAAGAAGCATAATCCGGGCATGGGAAAAAGTAAACAAAAAATTTTCACAAGGAGAGACTATATTTTGGGCAATCAAAAAAGTAAAAAAGATAAAAACGACAGGCGCATCAAACGAATCATGGAGATTTTTACAAAATTAAGGTGTGGGCTGGTTATAAGAAAAGCAGAGGAAGCAGAGCGCAATAAAGTAAGCGAAAAGACCATACAAAGGGATATCAAGATAATTCGTGAATGCCTTGATGTGGTTGCGCTGCAGGAGGGAATTTATTATTCGATAGATATTGACAATGCGAAAAAAGGCTACCATATGCATGGAACGGATGAAGGGTTGTTTTCCGGTGGGGAGGCATTTGTTATCAGCAAGACGTTACTTGCAGGCAACGTACTTTCGAAGGCGTGTGTGGAGCAGATTTTCGGGAAACTGCTGCGTTTTTGCGTGGAGAGGGAGCGGGAAAAAGTGAAAAAGTCGCTCCAGAATGAGCTGTACTATTACATAGGGGCGCAGACTAAGGAAGGCTTTGAGGAACGGTTATGGGAGCTTGCGCAGGCAGCGCAGGCCAGAAAACTTGTCGAAATTGATTATTTGGACGAGAAGGGGGCTTCTAAGACGGTTCGGGACTTTCGGTTGGTGGACGTTGTGATTTCGGGGAATGGTTTTTGCCTTGTGGGGTTTCGGACGAAAGGGGAGCGCAGGCTGTTGCCGGGGGTTGGGGAAATTCCGTTGATTTTCCGGATTGACCGGATTGTACGGTGGCAGATTTTGGGGGAGGAAAGCAGCTCTGCGAAGAAAGAACGGTTAGATTTTGAGGATTTTAAGCAAAAGTTTCAGGATTTTCTTGAGAAAAGATTGCCAGAGACGATGGAGCTTCGATGCTCCGAAGCGGATGCGCAGTGTTTGCTTGAGAGTTTCCCGGAGGCGGAAATGGTGCCAGCAGAAGATGGAATCTATATAGTTTATATAAAAAGCGGAGGAAATGGATTGGACTGGTGGCTGGGACGATGAGGGGATAAATGATTGTCTTCATTCGCAAAGGATGGTGATAGGAAGATGATGGGAAGTGTTCTTAACGCAAGTTTTTTCCAAAAACTCCTTGACACATCCCGCATTCCCCGCTATAATGTCCTCATAAAATCAAAAATGCAGTGAACGGAAATAGTAAATGCGAAAACGTGGTTCAGAGAGAAGGCGGGAATGGCGGCAGCGGCACAGACGGTGCATGGCTTGCGGTTCCAGGGTGAAAGCCTTTCCACGGGCAGCATGGAAGGCATCCGGGAGCATTCCTTTTGAAAAGGAAATGAAGTCTTTCCATATTAGAAAGGAACGGGTTTCTACCGTTATATGGAGGCGGCTGTATGGCCGGTTGGAGTGCAGAGAAATCTGAATTTAGGTGGTACCACGGACTATTGTTCGCCCTAAGCGTTTGAGCTTAGGGCGTTTTTCATTGCCTGAAAGACAAGTTCGCGTGGTATCTGCCGAAAAAACAGCATGAGCCCGGACAGTGCCCAGTGAAATTTTTTGTGGGAAAGAATCCGCCCAAAAACGCGAGGAAGCAAACAAAAAATTCCACTGCCGTGAATTGGTACAGGGAGGGTTCATGCGGAACTAATAATAAGGAGGTAATCTATCATGGAAAAGACAATGGACAAAATTGTAGCGCTCGCGAAAGCGAGGGGCTTTGTGTATGCGGGTTCCGAGATTTACGGCGGCCTTGCGAACACATGGGATTACGGCAATCTCGGCGTGGAGCTGAAAAACAATGTAAAGAAGGCATGGTGGCAGAAATTTGTTATGGAGAGCCCGTACAATGTCGGCGTGGACTGCGCCATTTTGATGAACCCGCAGACATGGGTGGCCTCCGGGCATCTGGGCGGCTTTTCCGACCCGCTGATGGACTGCAGGAGCTGCCACGAGCGTTTCCGTGCGGATAAATTGATTGAGGATTGGAGCGCGGAAAACAATTTCACACTGGAGGAATCCGTTGATGCCTGGAGCAATGAGAAAATGCAGGATTTTGTGAAGGAGCACGAGATTTGCTGCCCAAGCTGCGGCAAGAAAGATTTCACGGACATCCGGCAGTTCAATTTGATGTTCAAGACCTTCCAGGGCGTGACGGAGGATGCAAAGAACATCGTATACCTGCGTCCGGAAACGGCACAGGGAATTTTCGTAAATTTCAAGAATGTGCAGCGAACCTCCCGCAAGAAAATGCCGTTCGGTATCGGTCAGATTGGAAAATCGTTCCGCAACGAGATTACGCCAGGCAATTTCACGTTCCGCACAAGGGAGTTTGAGCAGATGGAGCTGGAATTTTTCTGCAAGCCGGGCACGGATTTGGAGTGGTTCCAGTATTGGAGGGGCTTCTGCCGCGACTGGCTCTTAAGCCTTGGCATCAAGGAGGAGGAGATGCGCCTGCGCGACCATTCGCCAGAGGAGCTGTGTTTTTACAGCAAGGGCACGACCGATATTGAGTTCCTGTTCCCGTTTGGCTGGGGTGAACTCTGGGGCATTGCGGACCGCACCGATTACGACCTGACACAGCACCAGAATACGTCGGGCCAGGATATGTCGTATTTTGACGATGAAACGCAGGAAAAGTATATTCCTTATGTTATTGAGCCGTCGCTCGGCGCGGACCGCGTGACGCTTGCATTCCTTTGCGCGGCTTACGACGAGGAGGAGCTTGAGGGCGGCGATATGCGCACCGTGCTTCATTTCCACCCGGCAATCGCCCCGGTAAAGGTCGGTGTGCTTCCGCTTTCGAAGAAGTTAAACGAGGGTGCGGAGAAGATTTATGCAGATCTGTCGAAAAAGTACAACTGCGAGTTCGACGACCGCGGCAATATCGGAAAGCGCTACCGCAGGCAGGATGAGATTGGTACGCCGTTTTGCATCACCTATGATTTTGAGTCCGAGACGGACGGTGCGGTGACGGTGCGCGACCGCGACACCATGGCGCAGGAGCGCGTGAAGATTACAGATTTGAAGGCATATTTTGAGGATAAATTTGACTTTTAAGGGCATGTTATGGAAGAGAAAACACTCTGCCGGAATATAAATGGGAGGTAGCCATATGCTGTTTTTGCAGGCGAGTGTGCTTTAAAAACCCCTTGTTTTCCGGGTACTGAGGAAAATTTTTGAGGAATTGGAAAAAAAGTGTTTCCAAGGCAAAATTTCTATGTTATAATAAGGACTGACGACTGGGAAGGCGTTTCTTTTGGTGTGGCCTGAAAATGGCGCTGCCGTTGTCCGGTGTGGGGAAATTTTTTAAGAGAGCCCACACCGGGGGCGCGTGCACCATTCTTTGGAACGGTTGTGCAAAAGACGGACAGGCAGCCAAAAGAGCGCAGTACCGTCAAAATTCATTAGGAGGTAATTTTCAAATGGCAAAAAAATGGGTATACTTGTTTACCGAAGGTAATGCGAGCATGCGCGAGCTGCTTGGCGGTAAGGGTGCAAACCTTGCTGAGATGACCAACATCGGTCTTCCGGTACCGCAGGGCTTTACGATTACGACGGAGGCCTGCACGCAGTATTACGAGGACGGACGCAAGATTAACGATGAGATTATGGGTCAGACCATGCAGTATGTTGCGGAGATGGAGAAGATTAACGGCAAGAAGTTCGGCGACCTTAAGAATCCGCTTCTTGTTTCGGTTCGTTCTGGCGCACGCGCTTCCATGCCTGGTATGATGGATACCATCTTGAACCTTGGTTTGAATGACGAGGTTGTTGCGGCGATGATCGCAGGCAACCCGGATCCGGCATTCGAGCGTTTCGTATACGATTCCTACCGCCGTTTCATCCAGATGTTCTCGGATGTTGTTATGGAAGTTGGCAAGAAGTATTTTGAGGCACTGATTGACAAGATGAAGGAAGAAAAGGGCGTTCAGTTTGACGTTGATCTGACCGCTTCCGATTTAAAGACGCTTGCAGAGCAGTTCAAGGCAGAGTACAAGAATCAGCTCGGCAAGGATTTCCCGTCCGACCCGGTAGAGCAGTTAAAGCTCGCAATCGAGGCCGTATTCCGTTCCTGGGACAACCCTCGCGCAAACGTATACCGCCGCGACAACGATATCCCATATTCATGGGGTACCGCAGTCAATGTAATGCCGATGGTATTTGGTAACTTAAACAACGAGTCCGGTACCGGCGTTGCGTTCACCCGTGACCCTGCAACCGGCGAGAAGAAGCTGATGGGCGAGTTCTTAAAGAACGCGCAGGGCGAGGACGTGGTAGCAGGCGTTCGCACCCCGATGCCGATTGCGCAGATGGAGCAGGAGTTCCCGGAAGCTTATGCAGAGTTTATCAAGGTTTGCAAGACCCTGGAAGACCACTACCATGATATGCAGGATATGGAGTTCACGGTGGAGAACAAGAAGCTCTACATGCTGCAGTGCCGCAATGGTAAGAGAACCGCTCAGGCAGCACTTAAGATTGCATGTGACCTCGTGGACGAGGGACACAAGACCGAGGCAGAGGCGGTTGCGATGATTGACCCTCGTAACCTTGACACGCTGCTTCACCCGCAGTTTGACACGGCGGCATTAAAGGCTGCTACGCCGCTTGGCAAGGGTCTTGGCGCTTCCCCGGGAGCTGCATGCGGCAAGGTTGTATTTACGGCTGAGGATGCGGAAAGCTGGGCAGGCAGGGGAGAGAAGGTTGTCCTTGTGCGCCTTGAGACTTCCCCGGAAGATATCACTGGTATGAAGGTTGCCCAGGGTATCCTGACCGTGCGCGGCGGTATGACTTCCCACGCAGCGGTTGTTGCGCGCGGTATGGGTACCTGCTGTGTATCCGGCTGCGGCGATATCGCAATGGATGAGGAGAACAAGAAGTTCACGCTCGCAGGCAAGGAGTTCCATGAGGGGGATTTCGTTTCCATCGACGGTACAACCGGAAATATCTACGCAGGTCAGATTGCTACAGTGGACGCTACGATTGCAGGCGAGTTTGGCCGTGTTATGGCATGGGCGGACAAGTACAGAAGGTTAAAGGTTCGCACGAACGCTGATACGCCGGCTGACGCAAAGAAGGCGCGTGAGCTTGGCGCTGAGGGTATCGGTCTTTGCCGTACCGAGCATATGTTCTTCGAGGAAGACAGAATTGCTGCATTCCGCGAGATGATTTGCTCCGACACCGTAGAGGAGAGAGAGGCGGCACTCGAGAAGATTCTTCCGTACCAGCAGAGCGATTTCGAGAAGCTTTACGAAGCGCTTGAGGGTTGCCCGGTAACGATTCGCTTCCTGGACCCGCCGCTCCATGAGTTCGTTCCGACCGAGGAAGCGGACATTGAGAAGCTTGCAAAGGCTCAGGGCAAGTCGGTTGAGACGATTAAGACAATCATTGCTTCCCTGCATGAGTTCAACCCGATGATGGGCCACAGAGGCTGCCGCCTTGCGGTTACCTATCCGGAAATCGCAAAGATGCAGACAAAGGCGGTTATCCGTGCGGCAATCAATGTACAGAAGGCTCATTCCGACTGGACTGTAAAGCCGGAGATTATGATTCCGCTTGTTTGTGAGATTAAGGAGCTTAAGTTTGTGAAGAAGGTTGTTGTTGAGACCGCAGACGCAGAAATTGCGGCAGCGGGCATCAAGCTTGAGTACGAGGTTGGTACGATGATTGAGATCCCGAGGGCAGCGCTCACGGCGGACGAGATTGCGAAGGAAGCAGATTTCTTCTGTTTCGGTACGAACGACCTTACCCAGATGACTTTCGGTTTCTCCAGAGATGATGCGGGCAAGTTCCTGAATGCTTACTATGACACGAAGATTTTCGAGAACGATCCGTTCGCAAAGCTTGACCAGACAGGCGTTGGCAAGTTGATGGAGATGTCAATCAAGCTTGGCAAGCCAGTAAATCCGAACATGCATGTCGGCATTTGCGGCGAGCATGGTGGGGATCCGTCTTCGGTAGAATTCTGCCACAAGATTGGGCTTGACTATGTATCCTGCTCACCGTTCCGCGTGCCGATTGCAAGACTCGCGGCAGCGCAGGCGGCAATTTCTGAAAAGAAATAATTGTATTAAAGTAATGGTTCAATCGGGTCTTGATTTTATCAAGACCCGATTTTTTCTTAATAAGGTCTATCGCATGAAAGGGAGAAAAAGATTGAAAATTGAAATTTTCAATCTTGCAAGTTTTGTGCTGCACCAAAACTTGAGCGATAAGCGGCTTCCCCAACATAAACCGCAGCATGGAGGTAGGCATGGAAAAGCTGACCAAACAGCAATTTGACAAAGCAGTACAATATCGAAAAACACAGGCTCAGGACATTGACCGCGTTATGTTTGAATATTTTTTCGAGCACTGATCTGTGGAGGATGTGCTTGCCGTTTTGGGAGTTACCAAAATGAAGATGGTGGATTTGGTTTATTGGAATACGATATGCAGTTTCCGCGTTCCTGTCTGAAAAATACCGAAAACGCCTGCCGGTATTTATTTGACTTGCAGGAGATTCCCGGCGATACTTTGATGGTTCATAAATTGATTTCCTATTTGGTTAAAAATTTTAATACGGACACGGGGATGTGGAACAATATCACAGTACCGGATGGAAATAATTATCCGCATGCCCCTTGGTGGGAACATGAGGATGAAGAAGAATACGTACCAAAAAACAGGACGGAGCCTGGCTGCCGAGTTGGTCGTGGGGGGACGCGAAGGTCTGGGAATTGGCTGTGAGACGGTTAAAGGGGTTGATGACATTTAAATTTTTACTGGCATTAAAGCGGTTTGGACGGATTGAGGGATTATTTTCTGACTGATAACAGTACGGAAAACATGGATAAGAAATTTAGGTGAAAAAATAATATAGGGAAGACTCTGTTTTCGGAAGCCTCAATTTTCAGAATCCGATAAAATTTTGGAATTTATGAAATTAAGAATGCCGATAGGTGGTTTTTGGTGTGTCCAAAGCCTGCCCATCGGCATTTTTTTCGCAGGGAAACGCGGGGGAAAGTGTTCCTGCGCCGGATTTGCTATTCCAGAAACTGTTCCGGATGTGCCGATGATGTCCTTTGGGAGAATCTGAAAAATCTGTGAAAGCTTAAGACAGAAAATTGACAGGTTTTTAATTTTATAGTATATTTTTTGTGTGCCTGGGCAAAAAGTAAACCAAGAGTGTGTTTGTAGATTCACTTATAGGTTTGCTCCGGAAATAAGCAGATACAGATTTTGCAGCGGATGGCAGTTCGCATTATAAAACACTCCAAAAAGCAGAATGGAGGAACTAAAAAATGTGGAAAAAAAGGTGGCGATTGGAATGGCAGCATTGATGATTGGTACATTGACAGCTTGCGGAACCTCATCTGACGATGTTTCGCAGGACGGAACGGATAACTTCGAAAATACCGTAGCAGGCAACTCTGGTGATAACGCAACAGACAACTCTGGGGATACTGTAACAGACAATCCGGGAGATATTGTTACAAACCTGGATAAAATAGATATGTCGAAATGGATGTATCATTCTGGCGATAACGTCTATTATCAGGTTGGCATATCAATTTCGGTGGTTTTGGCAATCCGGGCGGCACAAAAGACAGGGCTTATGAAGATAGGGATGATATCACCCGAACCGAGACTTCCAATGGGATTACAATCTCCGGAACCTATGAAACGGCCAGCGACTATATTGATGCGCTCAATGCAAATACTACATGGGTTACCTATGATGCCGCAACAAACACGGCCACAATTACAAGCGTCAGTGATTTTGTAAAAGCCTTTAAGGGTGTATCGAAAAATCTTGGAGCATTCGACCAACTGGATGCCGGACAGGGAGAAAATATACTGTTTGGATATGGGGATGGAAAGGGAGCCCATTTTGACGCTGCGCTTGCAGAAATATTAGATGAACTTGAAAGCAGCTATGCTTCTGCTTTTGAGGAGGATTTCCCAAAAACGGATGTTGTCGGATATACCGTGGCTCAGAGACGAAACATGTATACTCCTCTTTACTATCTGTTGGAATCCGAGGAGGGATATAGAACGAGCACACCAGCAAAATATTGGAGGATTCGCTCCGGCATTGCGCAGAGCGATACTTCGCTGACAACCGAAGTAAACCTTGCTCTTGCACTTCAGAATTATGATGGGGTGGAATCCGTTGATTTTGCAACGGTATGGGAACAACAGCATGTGAAAGCAGAACGCACGGGAGACAGCACTGCAAATTTCATTGCGTGGGTAAATGAGTGTATGCAGTAGCTATTTTTTGCCGGGTTTGAAATTGTTGTCTGCTAAGGGAAAGAGAAAAATATATGTAAAAAAACAGCGGGAAAGCCGCCGCGTTTAGAATCAGATAGGATTCTGGAATTTGTGAAATAAAAATACCGATGGAAGGGATTGGATAATCCAAAGCCTGCCCATCGGTATTTTAGTGTCATATATTCATGCCTCCATTCCCTGTTCTGTTTCGCCCTTTTTGCGCAAAACTATCCTCTTTTCTACCTTGAAATATTTTTATCTCACATCAATATTTATCTGCTTATTCCAGTATTCGTAGAATCTTGATCTTAGATTTACTAATTCTTCTAAAGTACCATATTCTACAACTTTTCCCTTGTCCACAAATGCAATATAATCTGCATCTTTTACTGTTGCTAAACGATGTGCAATGACAATCTTTGTACAATTCTTTGACAATTTATTAAAGTTAACTTGGAAATTATTCTCTGTCTCAACATCTAGAGCAGATGTAGCTTCATCCAATATAATCAATGAAGCATTCTTAATAAGTGCACGTGCTATCGCTATACGCTGACGTTGTCCTTGAGATAATTTAACTCCACGTTCCCCAACTTCAGTATCATACTGATCAGGTAATGACTCAATAAATGTTGCGATATCCGCCATTTTTGTACATTCTTTTACCTCATCTAATGTTGCATCTGATTTACTGATGCAAATATTATCTTTAACCGACATTGCATATAAAAATAGATCCTGAGGTACAACTGCAATTTTCTGTCTTAACTTACCTAATGCATAAACATCAATCGGTTTGTCATTCACTAAAATTGATCCATCTAACGGTTTGTAAAATCTTTGTAGCAGTTTGGTAATTGTAGTTTTTCCACCTCCACTAGGTCCTACAATTGCAACAGTACTGCCTTTTGGTACTTGAAATGAAATGTCATTCAGTATCTTGTTTCCATTCGTGTACATAAAACTTACATTTTTAAATTCAATGGATGCTGGACCTTCTGTAAGCTCTTCCCCATCAAGAATGTCTTCTTCTTCCAATTCCATAATTTCTCTTAAGTCTTCTGTATTAGAAATTGCTTCGTATACTTTACTAATTACATTGACAATTTTATTAAAGGAATCGGAAACAGCAGTAAGTAATGAAGTAAAAACTACAAACGCACCTAATTCAATCTTTCCTTGGAACATCAAAAAGAATACAATTGAAATACCAACAATATATGCTACATCTTGTGGCATATTTCTTACTAATCTTCTACTTGTTTCCACACGAACTTTTTTAACATCTAATTCAACACCTTTTTTACATAATGTATCGAATTGAGTTAAAGTGTCTTCTTCTAGCATGTTTTCCTTGATCTCACGTATACCTTGTACGGTCTCTTCCATCATTAAGAAATAGCGATAATCAAAATTATTTAATTTTTTTACAATATCTTTAAATTCTTGTAATTTGAATCTATTACATAATATTTGGATTGGGCCAATTGCTATTGCAATGATCGCTAATAACGGATTGATCATAAATAAGTAAACACCGATTCCTATGAAGTTTAAAGGAATGCATACTAAATCTGGAATATAACTAACTAATAAATCCTTCACTGATTTCAGATCTGTAAAAAATACTTTATATACTCTTGCTATATGATTTTCTTCGTAAAATGAATACTTTAAATATGTAGCCTTTCTTAAAACAGCCCATCTCATTCTGGTTACAACACGCTCATTGAGCAGCGATTCCAGCCAACTTCTGAAATAGTTTGTGATTGCATTTAAGCACTTTATCAGTATAAATAGCTCTACAATAGTTATACATAACCTGGTAGACAATGAAGTTATTTCATTAAATAACCTACGATTTAGTTCAGCCCATCCCAAGGAAAGTAAAACTTCAATAATACGAATTCCTATAATGCTCACATACAACCATTTATCCTCTAAAGCTATGCGCAAAAACTCGACAAATCCCTTACTATGAAAGAATGTCCTTATACTTGTCTTCTGATTCATGAAATTTCCTCCAATATTGTGAACCTATTGTATGATTAAGTATTCGTGTATGAAATGTTTTTCATTACCGCTAAAATTCACGTACCAATATATTGCCAACGGTTATCTTGCCCGAACATGGACAACCTAACAGAAAAAACGTTTGAATTTATCATATATCCTCTCCACAATATCTACGGCTTTTATTTTATCAAGTATTCCTCTGTAATATATTTATCTGTCCAAAGTTGTGCTTCTACATAATGCCTGCCTATAGCTTCCATAAAAGTATCAAAATTGTTACCATACTTCAGTAATTGCTCTTTTATATCCTCCATTGTCAGTAATTTTATATTTCCGTATTTCTTGTAATCAGCCCCGCTATCCCCTATTGTGAAACTAATATGACAAGGTAAAATATCCTGTAAACGTAATCTTGATTCTATTCCTTTTCCAAACCAATCAAGAAGATAATCGCTTCCTTCTATTACAAAAGAGAGTGGATGTTTTTCTTCCGGCATACCTCCTAATTCAATAAATCGCGAATATAAATATTCATCTTGTTTTTTTCGTAATGCGTAATAATTTTCAAAATCTGCAAATCGATAAAAAGCTGTAGTTTCCGGATGCGATTCTGCAAATGCAGAAGCCAATACAAATGCTTCTTTTTGTGGAAGCCTCATTATATTCTTTAATGGAATACAGTCTGGATAACAATAATTCACCAGAATTAGTTCATCAAATGTCTTCACTGATATCCACCATAATCTGCTTTATCGTTAAGATAGCATACCTTACAGCAAAAAGCAAGTTTTCCTTTTATTTGCCAGGGAAAAAATACCCTCCGAAATATCAGCTAAGATATATCCGGAAATATTATCGCAATATGCAGAAAGGGCTTGCAGAACCGTAAAGTTCATGTTAATATAGGAGTATGGAAACGAAAAAACGGATAATGAATAACAAGAAAATGAGGAAAGGCGGGGAAATCAATAAGAATACCCCGGATACCTTATAAAGACACGCATATTTTTTAGAAGTATGATTTCAGCAAGGGAAAGTAGCCATACAGTGACGTATGCGGCACTTTCCCTTGTTTGATACTATGGTGGTAAGAAAGAAAGGGGATTTGACCATGACAGATTTTGAACTTGCCCGGCAGATTGCAAAAAAAATCCGGGAGGAACACCAGGAGAACGTAATTCCGTTTACATTGGAGGAAGGAGAGGCAGGCTTGTTTGAGAGCAAAGCGGGCGGTACGCCTTATTTGCCGCACGATATGCCGTGGCCGTTGGATGGCGAAGACCGCCCGATGCTTTTGTTGGCGCAGGTGGATTGTTCCGCCTTAGAAAGCCTTCCGGATTTCCCGCATACGGGATTGCTGCAGTTTTTTATCGCATCGGATGATGTGTATGGGATGGATTTTGACGATATGACAAACCAGAAGGGATTCCGCGTAATCTACCATGAGACGGTGGATACTTTTGTTACGCCAGAGGAGGTTTTGGCCAAGCGTCAGCAAGAAAGCGAAGAAGACGAAATATGCACGCCGTTCGAGGGGGAGATTCCTTGCCGGATTTGTTTTTCGGCACCGGAGGTTATGGAGCTTACGCTGGATGATTTCCGTTTTGACGCCCTTTTTGTTGCGGAGTGGAACCGGCACCGTCCGGACGCGCCAATCGAAAAAGAGTATGAGCTTCATCAGCGTCTGAAGGAACAGGACCCGGATTATGAATGGGATGTTTTTGAGGCTTTGGACCGTGGGGAGGATGAAGACTACGGGGAAGATGAGGATGATGAGGATGATGAAGATGTTCATCACCAGATTGGCGGCTATCCTTATTTTACCCAGAACGACCCCCGCAGGAAAGATGGTTCGGAACTGGCAGATTTGGATGTTGTGCTGTTCCAGCTTGACAGCGATTTTCGGCCGGAGAGCAGGGATTATCTGGTTTGCTGGGGCGATGTTGGTGTGGCCAATTTCTTTATCAGCAGAGAAGCGCTGAAGAAAAGGGATTTTTCCAAAGTTGCCTATAATTGGGATTGCTGTTAAAATTAAGCAGCAGCGGCTTAGGACGGGCAAAAAAGCCCCTGCAAATTCACGGCAAAAAAGTTCCGTTTCACATCATTTCACTACAAAAAGAACGCAAAAAAGCCGATACCATTACGGCATAAAAGCCGCAAAGAAAACAGATGCAGAAAAAAACTGCAAATAAAATGGGGTGTATAAAAAATGCAAATTGCAGTCTGTGACGATGAAGAGGGCGTGCGGGATTTGATTGCCCGGAAAGTGCAAGGGCTTTACCCGCAGGCAGAGCTTTCTCTTTTTGCATCAGGCGAGGAGCTGCTTTTAAAAGAAAATGCGGGGGATATTTTGTTTCTCGACATCCTCCTTGGTGGACAGGACGGCATGGAAATCGCGCGTGAACTGCGTAAAAAGAACCGGAAAATCATTCTTATTTTTGTGACCGCTGTTCGGGAATATGTGTTTCAGGCGTTCGATGTGGGGGCGTTCCATTACCTTGTAAAACCTTTTGAGGACACGAAATTTTCCGAGGTGCTCCATGCCGCGGTAAGCCAATGGGAAGAGGAATGCAAAGGCAGCAGTGACAGGAATGGAAAAACAGAGAGCCAGTATCTGTGGATAAAAAACGGAGGGTTGTCCACAAAGGTGCGCTTGGACGATATTATTTACGCGGAAGTACTGAACCGGAAAATCACGTTACATACGAAGAATGGTGATTTGGAGTATTACGGGAAGCTTTCGGAGCTGGAAAAAACAGTGGGGGAGGATTTTTTCCGCCCGCACCGGGCATATCTGGTACATTTGAAATATGTGGAGCGCTACAACGCCACGGAGATTGTGATGGAAAAGGGATGCGCAATCATGGCGAAGCAGAATTATCCGGAATTTGTAAAATGCTTTATGCATTACAACCAGAGGAAGGGGCAGCAGGGCGCTTATGGATGGGATTGAACGGTACTGGGATGCGGCGCAGTGCCTGGGCGATGTTGTTGAAATCCTGTTGGAAGGATATTTCTTCTACCGTTTTCTGCGTCCATTCCTAAAAAGAAAATGTGCTGCTGTCGGGGCGGGGCTTGCCTATTTTATGGGGATGCTGTTTTTGTGGTGGATTCCGTTTGAAGTCCGTTGGCCCGATGTTTTAGGGACGGCGGCGGCATTTGGTGTGATGTATCTGCTCGACCGCAGGAATGCGGCGCAAAAAATATTTTTGTCGGTTACCATGTGTTTGCTGATATGGCTGGAATATGGCTTTGCGCTTGTACCTTGCAACCTCTTTATCACGTATGTGCTGAATATACCCTATGTACAGGAACGGGAATTGCTGCAGTTTTTTGGTTATCTCTTTGTGTTGGTGGTTCTGCATTGCATTTTGCAGGGCATCCTCTTGCATTGGATGGTCGGGCTTTTTCACCGCGCCTATCTCCGCAAGTCGGAGAATGTGACAATAAAGGAACTCGGGCTGCTTTTTTCCGCACTTCTTACCGTGTTTGCAGGGCGCTTTGTCCTTTCATTTACTTCGAAAGTTTATTTTGAGGATACAGGGAATTATGTATGGAATGTCCACGGCGAATTTAACTGGATGAAAACATTGTATCAGATATTCTCATTTTCTGCCGTATTTTTTACCATTGTTGTATACCAGAAAATCCGGGAGGGGCAGCAGAAAGAGAAGGAAAATGCAGTTTTGGCGGAGCAGGCGGGGAGGCTTTATGCGCATATCCGTGAGGTGGAAGTGCTTTACGCCGAACTGCGGGGGCTACGGCATGACATGGGAAACCATGTGGCGGTGATGGAAAGTCTTTTTCTGGAAAATGAGCCGGAGGAATTGAAACGGTATTTCAGGAAATTGAAGGAGGAATTTTTGCGGGCGGATAATATGGCGGGGGGCGGCATCCGGAGTGGAAATCCGGTGACGGATATTATTCTGGCGCAAAAGAAACACCGTGCACAGGAGCAGGGGATTGTTTTTTCCTGTGATTTCCACTATCCGCAGAATACGAACCTGGATGTTTTTGACATCAGTGTGATTTTAAGCAATCTGCTTGATAACGCGTTGGAAGCGGCGGTTTGCCCTCCTTGCTCCTACGTGCGGGTGAGGTCATGGCGCAGGAAAAATATTTTTATGATTGAGGTGGAGAACGGATTTTGCGGCAGGCTGGTTTTGGATGAGGAGAGCAAACTGCCGCAGAGCACAAAGCAGGATGGGAAAAACCACGGCTTCGGGCTTGTCAATATCCGCAGGGTAGCACAGAAATATTTCGGGGATGTGGAGATTGTGCAGGAGGGGGAATGTGTGCATGCCGGGGTAATGCTGACACTTGAGTGTGCGCAGGAGTGACAGGAAAATATGGTCAGGCAAGGAATATGGGATTGCTTTACAACATAAAAAAGCAGTTTTGCAACGAAGCGGTTAAGTGTGGGGCGGAAGCGTCCGAAATATGTAGTGAATGAAAAACAAAACGTTTTTGAAACCATGTTTGCCGGGAAAGAAGCGTTTTGCGGGCAGGGTGAATTACCAGGGCAGAGATGACAAGGAAAGAGGAGGAAAAGAGTATGAGAGTAGAAGGTTCTGGAAGCATACAGGGCGCAGTTAAGGCTCCGGCTACAGATTCCGTCAGCAAGAATATCCGCGCGCAGATTATGAATGCGCAGAAGCAGCTGCAGGAGCTTGCTGCCAATAAGGACATGGAGCCGGAAGAGAAAATGGAGCGGCGCAAGGAAATCCAACAACAGATTGCGGATTTGAACCAGCAGCTGCGCCAACATGAAATGGAAGTGCGCCAGGAGAAGCAGCAACAGGCAAAGCAGGCGGAGAAAAATACACAGGCGGCGGAGAAAAAAGCCGAGAAAGCGCAGGAAAATAAGGCGGCGGGGCTTTCGCAGGGCAGCATGGAGGCGATGATTTCTGCGGGGCGCACCGCGCAGCAGAGCAAGGTGCAGGGGCGTGTGGCATCCGAAATGAAGGCAAGGAAGGGCGTGTTAGAAAGCGAGATTGCACATGCCGGCCGGGGGGCTGCGGCAGGGAGAAAAAAGGAAAGTGTAGCGGATATTGAAACCAAGCTTGAGGACATTGCAAAATCGCAGGCGGAAAGCTTACATAAAGCGAACGAGGAACTGAAGAATGCGGGGGAGAAAGACCGCGCAGAGAAGAAACAGGAAGCAAAAGATGAGAATGCGGGTGCGAAGACAGGAGAAACCCAGACAGCAGGGCGCGGGGAAACTTTTGGGGTAAGCTCAGGCAGGAAGGAAGATGGTGTCGCAAAGGAAAGTAAGGCAGCAGAGGCACAAGACGATAAGGATGCGGCAGAAAAAATGCGGGAAGAAGCAAAAAAAGCTTTGCAGGAAGCAACCGCAAACGCAGAAATTCCAGTGTTCCGCCGTGTGGATATCCTGTTGTAAGCAGGGATGTCCGCTGGTTTTATGCTAGCTTTATGACGGGCATCTGTAAAAAAATAGAAAGCAATATTTAAAAGACCGCCGCTGTGGGCTTAAGCCCATATGCGGCGGTTTGTTATGCATAGGGGCGCGGAACGGTCCAGATACAACATTTTTTCTTTACTTTCCCTGATTTTCGCCGATAAAATAGGTAGATGTGGAATAGAAACATTTGATAATAAAAAATTAGCAAGAGGTAAGGTAGGTTGGATACAGCGGTTTGGGATGAAAAAAAGAGTGTGACACCGATGGAAATCCTGGTTCGCAACAGGGGGGTGACAAGGAATGTTCCGGCAGATGATGTTTATTATATTGAGAGCAGCAACCGGAAAATCATTGTGTTTACAAAGGATGAAAAAATGGAATGTTACGGAAAGATTGGCGAGTGGGAGAATGTACTCAAAGGCAGCTTTTTCAGGATACACAAGGGTTATCTTGTAAACATGAAGCATGTGGAGAAGTATAGCCGGGCAGAAGTGCAGATGAAGAACGGCAGCAGCTGTTTGATTTCAAAATACAAATACCAGGATTTTGTAAAAGCCTATCACGAATATATTTCAAAGGGCGGTGACGGCAAAAGAGTGTAGAAGAAGGCGTAGGGATGGGAATTTGGGCAGGCAGGAATAAATAAAGCAATGGATATAAGGCAGGGAGGATATTTTAATTTGGAAATCAATGATGTAAACAGCCAAAACAGCGCATGGGGAGCCGCTTTCCGGGAAAGACCCCTGTTCCTTATGACGGTGAAGGAAACCGAGGCATTTTTTGAAGGGAAAATACAGAAAAATATGGTACTGCGGGAAGATACTTGTACGCTTAACAGCAATAATACTTACCGCAGGCAGCATACAACATATGAGGTATATGATAAAGATAAGGGCAGTGCATATTTGGATTTTGGCTTTTTGATTAAGGATGAGACGAGCTGCTTAAAAGGAAGCCTGAGCGATAAAAAGGATGTGGATTTTTACAATTTCACCATACCTTACAATCGCACTGTGCAGAATTATTTCAGCGTGGAAATCCGTATGGATGTGCCGGAGGGCTGTGATTACAGCCTCACCCTGTATGATGAATACGGCAATCAGGTGGGAAGGGCATACCAGGATCAGGAAGGCAGGAAGACCTTAAGCATTCCGAATTGGGATACCGGGACAAGCAAATACTGCATTAAAGTAGAGAATGAAAATGGAAAAGAAGTATCCCCGGATGATTATTACAGGATTTCTTTCCATGTTTCCGAGAACAAGGAGCATGAAAAAACGGATGCCATAAGAGAGACCTTCGGGGAGCTGCACAATGCATACAGCAGAAAGGATGGGAACTGGCGGGAGTACCTTGACCGATACAATCAGGTTCTTAGGGAAACGGAAAAGAATTACATAAGGGAAATGGAAAAGCTTCACCAGGAGCAATGGGAAAGCCTTCCAAAAGAAAAGCAGTACCGGGGAAGCCAGAGCGTGGATGATCTGTTGTCCGATATGGCAAAAGGGAAGGATTTGACGGATGCGGAGTTGGAATATGTGAAGATTTTTGCAAATCTTAAGGATATTGAGAAAGCGCAGCAGAAAGCAGAGCTGAAAAACAGTTTTTCCGAGGAGTTCGCAAAAGAACTGGAAGGCATGGGGATTTCCCGCGATGACATAGAGGGGATGCGCATAAGGATTGATGGCAACGGGGAGGTAGCCGTAGACGGGATTAAGGAGGAAGCAGTCCGGGAACAGGTACAAACGCTTGTGGAGGAAAAATACAGTGACCGGATGTACCGCTATTATATTGGGATTGCGGACAGTGTGGGAAAACTTTCCTCTAATATGTACCAGTATGCCATGAATGTGCAGGAAGCAAAACGCTATCTAAAAGGGGTTATGGGGGAGGATGTTCCTCTAACAAAACTTTACTTTACGCCGGACGGAAAGATTGGCGGGCTGCCGGAGAAAGCGGCGAATCGAATCAACAAGACAAAAAACAACGCGAAGATAGAGCGGGTGAAGGATGCGTTGGTGGACATCATCGGAAAAATCAGAATGAGCAGTGATTTGGGGATCCCTGATTTCACCTCGGAATTCCAGTTTACGGGCGGGGCGTTTTCTGTGGCAGACCATGGGTTTTCGGTGGATATGGATGCACTGGCAGACCGGTTTCGGTTCTCGTCTTCTGATAATATGTATTCGGATATGTATCAATATCAGTTTCGGAAGGTTTTGTAAAGAAGGATGTGGGAATTAATCAACATTGGTGGGTGTTGATTAAGTGTTGGCAACAGATATCACACAGGGGCTGTTGTGGAAAATTTTCCATGCCCCTATTGATTTCTTCCCTCAGACGGTTTAAAATTAGGTAATACAAGAAAAGAAGCGGGAAAGCGGGAATGCCCATATGGGAAGCAATAAGGCAGGCAGACCGCAGCGAACCCGCTTCGCAGAAATGAGGGAATCATATGAAACAAAAACTAGACCGGACTCTTGGCATGTATTCCGCGCTGATGATTAGCATCGGCACGATGATTGGCTCCGCCATCTTTGTCCTTGCGGGAACAAGCTACCAGGCGGCGGGACCGGGCGCGTCGCTTGCCATTTTTCTGGCTGGAATTGCCGCCGTCTTTACAGGGCTTTCCTTTGCCGAACTGGTGACCGTAGTGCCAAAGGCAGGCGGGGGCTATGTCTATGTGAAGGAGGCAACGGGGAACAATATCATCGGCTTTATCTGCGGCTGGGGCTTCTGGCTCGGCTACGCGATGTCCTGCGGTCTGTTTGCGCTCGGCTTCGGCAATTTTGTCCATTACATTTTTTCGTTCATCCCACAGATGGTGACGGCTTACGTGTTGGTGGTTTATGTCGCCTTCACAAATATCCGTGGGACAAAAAGCTCCGGAAATTTACAAAATATTATTACGACGGTGCTGATTGCACTGCTGTTACTTTATGTGGTCGTCGGCATTTTCCATATTGACATGGGAAACCAGAAGCCGTTCACGCCGTTTGGGATGTCCGGCGTGTTCAATGCGATGGGTTTTCTGTACATGACCTATATTGGCTATGGACTGATTACAACGGCGAGCGAGGAGGTCATCGAGCCGGAAAAGACGATTCCGAAGGCCATCCTGATTTCCATCGCCGCCGTGATTTTTATCAAAACCGCCGTGTTTTTTATCGGCAGCGGCATCCTGCCATGGCAGGAGCTTGTGCCGGCGGTTACGGATACGCCGATGATTGACACGGCAATGAAAATCGGCGGGAAATTTGGCGGCTATCTGTTTGCCTTTGCGGGGATTTTAGCGACGCTTTCCTCTATCAATACAGCGGTTATGGCATCCTCGCGCACTTCGTTTGCGATGGCGCGCGATGAACGTCTCCCAAGTATTTTCAAGGCGGTGAACAAGAGGACGAAAACCCCGGTTTTTTCGATTGTGGTGACATCGGTGGTGGTTTTGGTTGCGGTTTCCATCCGGGATTTGGAACATATTTCCACCGTGACCAGTATTTTTTCGCTGACCGGGTACAGCCTTGTCAACGTGGCGCTGATTATTTTCCGCAAGAAAAAGCTGGAACCCACGCGCAAGTTCCGGGTGCCGCTTTTTCCGCTGACGCCGCTGCTTGGCATCGGGGTGAACCTGTTTTTGATTGTCCAGCTTGCCATCTCGGATTTTATTGCGCTTGTCATTGCGCTCGGTGTGATTGCGGCCGGGGTGCTGTATTATTATCTGGTTATGCCGAAGTTAAAGTATGCGACTAAGGGGATTTCGACGGTGGATATCCCGGAAATCAGGGAAGACAAGGGCGCAGACCGGAAAAATGAGATTATTATCCCGGTGTCTAATCCGGATACGGCGCAGGGGCTGCTTGATTTCGGGCGGGCGATTGCCGCGGCAGAGAGCAGTACAACAGTGGTGCCGGTTAAGGTAAATATGATACCGGACAATTTGCTGACCATCTCGGATTATGAGGCGGTACAGCGGATGATGAGCGGGGATGAAGCGGTAATCTCCCTTCTGAAAAAATATGAGGGGGAACCGGGCATGAAGCCGGTGCTGATTCATTCGAGGGATGTGTTCCACGCGATTATGAGCGTGGTACATAAGGATAAAAACCCGTTGGTGCTGATGGGCTGGCACGGCGCGGGCCTGGTAAAATATATGCATGGCAATATCACATACCGGATGTTGCTGGAGGCTCCGGCGGATGTTGGGTTGTTTCGTATGCATGGCGGGAAAACAGAATTCAAAAAGATTCTGTTCCCTTACGGCGGCGGGAAGTATTCCCAGATGACCGCTAAGGTGGTCAACCGTATCGCAAAAGCTTACGGTGCGAAAATTACGCTTTTGCATGTGGTTGACCACGATGAGGATAAGGCGGAGGTGGAAAGATATCTGGAGAGCTCCGCGCAGCGCTTTGACCAGCCGATTGAAATCATGGTCTGTGAGGGCGCACTCGTTGAGAAGGTATTGGAGTTTTCAAAGGAGTACGACCTTGTGGTGATGGGCGCGTCGCTTGATTGGGGCATCCAGGAAATGGTGACGGGGCTGCGCACGGACCGCGTGATGGATACGGCGGAATGTTCCGTGCTGATTGTCAAGAGTTACGATTCGTTCCTGCAAAGAAAGCGGGTGCGCGGTCTGCTGCACAGAACAAGGAGAGCAATTCACCAGTAAGGTGAAAAACTTATTCCGGCTTTTTTGCGCCCGGGCTTAACGGATATCCATTTTCGTGTGCGCCCGGACAGGAAAGCAAGATAAGGTCGTCTGTTTCATAGTGTACGGCTCCGGGTGTTCTGGCTCGTTTGCGTTTCCAACAAAGCTCTGCCTGCCGGAATTTTTTCTTCGGGTTGTCGGCGAGGAAATCTCGGATATAAGCTTTGTAGTCATGCTCCAGTTCTGCCTGCAGATTTTTGTCCGGTTCAAGGCGCTTGAAAATTGCCTCGAAGGAAAGTGCGAAATCCACCGCATCCGGCAGTTCCATATGGGTCAGCTCCCCCAACAGCAGGCGCGCCTGTTCTATGGCACCCATGCGCTCATGGCAGTAAGCTTTCGCGAGCATGTAGGTTGGGGTATATTCGGGGTCAAGGCAAAGCAGGCGGTCGAGGAAGGCAAGCTGTTTTTGGTTCGGGATTTCTGGTTCAAGACTCCAGTGCCGCAGCCGGTCTGCCGGTTTGCAGTGCATGCGCAGCAGACGGATATTGTCGGGTGCATACAAAAACGCGCGGTCAAGGTCAAGCCGAATCTGCTCCTTACGCGCAAGGCGTTCCTCTAATGTCTCCACCCGCGGCGGATTTGGGTGCGAAATGCAGCAGAAGGCGCGCAGAATGCAGAGTTCGGCATTTTCAGGCTGTGACATCAGCAGCCCAGTCAGTGTTTTTGCTGCCTCATCATAGCGTTCGTAGTCAAATTGCAGGAAAAGTTCTTCCGGATATTTTTTCAGGATATCCCAGATATAGGAAATTTCAAAAACATCAGGGAGATTTTCGAGCGTTTTGTGGGAGAGGAAAAATGTGGTGGCAGGGGAGGCAGGGCGCATACTTACGCGGACGAAGGGGCGCGGCTGCGGTGCGGGTTGTGGGGGCTGTTCTGCAAACATCAAATCCGCGGCGCCCTCCGCATCAAAGGCTTCCCACGGGCAGCCCAATTTTTCCATGAAATCTGCTATCTGCCAACAATCGCCGTAACAGCATTCATCCTGCGGGTATGCTGTTTGGTCGGAATCTGCCATGGCTGTATGCCCCTCTGTTTTTTCTTCCTCTGTCAGCCGCCAGGGGATAAAATAATTTTTTATCTCCTCTTCCGAAACGCCGAAATATTCTGCAATCAGCGCGGGATTCCCGGCATATCTTGCCGGTGTCTTAACCTGCTCGTCAAAATAGTCCGGCACGGGGGAAAATTGGTCAAGTTCCCTTCCGTTTTCATAGAAAAAATATCCCCAGAAATCATCGTCGTAAATGTAGAGCAGCAAAACGGCACCGTCCGCTTTGCGCGAGAGGGCATCCGCCAGGGAATCATAGCCTATGGTATCGTCGTTAAAGAGTACGCCGGTGCCGCCCTCATATGCGTGGAAAAAGCATAAGTCGGGTTCCAATCTCATTTCCGGGTATGCGGCGGCAATCTCGGTTACACAATCTTTTATTTTGTCCGGTGTCTGTCCCGGAAGGAGTGCTGTCTGCCAAAAAGCGCCCATGAATTTTGTTCCTCCTATTTGAAGTTCCGCCTCCGCCCTCCCAGACCCATGTATGGCAGTGGGATTTTTTTCCGTTTCACTGCAAAAAAATCCCACTGGGGTCTGTCCGGGCGGAGGCTGTTTTGAAGTTCCGCCTCCGCCCTCCCAGACCCATGTATGGCAGTGGGATTTTTTTCCGTTTCACTGCAAAAAAATCCCACTGGGGTCTGTCCGGGCGGAGGCTGTTTTGAAGTTTTGCATCTGCCCTGCTATGGTTGTATTTTATTATGGGGCGGGTGAAAATGCAAGCTGTGATTCCTTGTAATTTTTTTGCTGTGGTTTGTTTTTGTGCACAATCTTTGCAGATTTCGCGTAAAACTGCTTGAAGCGGAAAGGAAGATGTGGTAAAGTATGAAAACAGAGTGCACCGGGAATGTTTTAAAATGGCATATCCTGTTGGGAGAACAGAGGGAAAGCCATTAGGGAATGCTGCCCGTAACAGGCGCATTCCCAAAGCTTCCTGGTGAATGAAACAGGATAAAAAATACAGGAAAGAGGGATTGGTATGAGTACAAGAATCGGAATTTTAGGCTACGGTAATTTGGGAAGGGGCGTGGAGTGCGCCATCCGCCAGAACCCGGATATGGAACTTGTGGCGGTTTTTACCCGCAGGGCACCGGAGACGGTATCCATCCTTACCGATGGGGTAGCCATCTGCCCGGTGGCGGAGGCGGCACAGTGGAAGGACAAGATTGATGTGATGATTTTGTGCGGGGGCAGTGCAACCGACCTGCCGACGCAGACGGCGGAGTACGCGAAATATTTCAATGTGGTGGACAGCTTTGATACCCATGCGCGCATTCCGGAGCATTTTGCAAATGTGGACAGGGCGGCGAAGGAGGGCGGGCATATTGCCGTTATCAGCGCAGGCTGGGACCCGGGGATGTTTTCGTTAAACCGCCTTTATGCAGGAGCGATTCTCCCGGAGGGGAAGGATTACACGTTCTGGGGCAGGGGGGTCAGCCAGGGGCATTCGGATGCCATCCGCCGCGTTCCGGGCGTAAAAAATGCAAAGCAGTATACGGTTCCGGTGCCAGGTGCGCTTGAGGCCGTGCGCGCCGGGGAAAATCCGGAACTTACGACAAGGCAAAAGCATACGAGGGAATGCTATGTTGTGCTTGAGGAGGGCGCGGACGCAGCAAGGGTGGAGGAAGAAATCAAGACCATGCCGAATTATTTTGCCGACTATGACACGACTGTGCATTTTATCAGCGAGGAGGAGCTTTTGGCAAACCACAGCGGCATCCCGCACGGCGGCTTTGTTATCCGCAGCGGCGTGACGGGATGGGAGAAAGAAAATAAGCATGTCATCGAGTACCAGCTAAAGCTTGATTCGAACCCGGAATTTACGTCGAGCGTGCTGGTTTGCTGTGCGCGGGCGGCGCACCGCCTTGCCATGGAGGGCGGGGTTGGCTGTAAAACCCTGTTTGACATTGCCCCGGCATATCTGAGCGTAAAGAGCGGGGAAGAATTAAGAGCTGGTTTGCTTTAAGGGGAAAGAAGGGGCTGTTTGCAATGGCAGTCGGTGGCAGATGTTTTTCCATGCCATTTGCAGATGGGATACGAACCATACAATAGAAAACTTTTGAGAAATGGAGTAGGCTATGCAAGAACAGAAGAAACTACAGGGAAACCCGCTCGGCATCCTGTCAATCCGCAAACTTTTGATGAAGTTTACCGTGCCGAGCATTGTCGCAATGCTGACAAGTGCGCTCTACAACATTGTAGACCAGTATTTCATTGGCAACAGTGTCGGGGAGCTTGGGAATGCGGCAACCAATATCGCGTTCCCGCTCACAACCTGCTGCATCGCGATTGCACTGCTTTTTGGCATTGGCGGCGCGGCGGCATTTAATCTGGCAAAGGGCGCGGGGGATGATGAGACGGCAGTTTACTATTTGGGCAATGCAATGACGGGGATGCTTGCAATCGGGACAATTTTATTCCTGGTTACGCAGCTTTTCCTCAATCCGATGCTGCGTTTTTTCGGTGCGCCAGAAAGTATTATGGGGTATGCCCACACCTATGTCAGCATTACCTCCATCGGCTTTCCGATGTTGATTTTTTCAAGCGGCGGCGGGCATTTAATCCGCGCCGACGGCAGCCCGAATTTTTCGATGCTGTGCAATATTGTTGGCGCGGTAATCAACACGGTATTGGATGCACTCTTTGTTTTTGGCTTTGACATGGGGATGGCGGGAGCGGCGCTCGCGACCATTATTGGGCAGTATGTGTCCGGTTTTCTGGCGATTTATTATCTGGCGCACTGCAAGACCGTCACCGTCAAAGCAAGGCATTTGCGTCTGCACGCCAAATATGTAGCGCGCGTGGCATCGCTCGGCGCGGCACCGTGCAGCAACCAGCTTGCGATGATGGTGGTACAGCTGGTCATGAATAAATCACTGACCTATTATGGCGGGCAGTCCAGTTACGGCGAAGAGGTGCCGCTTGCCTGCGCAGGCATTATCTCGAAGGTAAACCAGGTTTATTTTTCGTTTATCATCGGGCTTTCGCAGGGGATGCAGCCAATTATCAGCTTTAATTATGGCGCGGGGAAATATGGGCGTGTAAAGAAGGCATTCCTGACTTCGGCATCCATCGGCTTTGTGATTTCACTGGTGGCGTTCGCGCTCTTTCAGTTCATCCCACGCCAGATTATCCAGGTTTTCGGGGAGGGCTCGGAGGAATATATTGCGTTCTCCGTCAGCTATTTCCGGGTGTTTTTGTTTTTTACTTTTTTGAATTTCCTACAGCCATTGACTTCCAATTGTTTTACCGCAATCGGGAAGCCGCTAATCGGAATGTTTCTCTCGCTTACGCGCCAGATTATCTTCCTGCTTCCTCTCATTGTATGCCTGCCGTTTATCATTGGCATTGATGGGATTCTTTATGCGGGACCAATTGCGGACGGGCTGGCGGCAGTGGTTTCCTTTGTGATGATTTCAAAGGAATTAAAAAAACCGAACTACCGGCTGGACGCGGAACGAGCCTAAGATACAAAGAAGGGATTTGGCATAAGTGGAAACGTAAAGGAATCAGAGGAGTAGAATCGGAGGTTTTATGGCTTCTTATACAAAAAATATGACGGAGGGGAAGCCTGCGAAGCTGATTTTCCTGTTCGCGCTGCCGCTCATGTCAGGAAATATTTTCCAACAGCTTTATACCGTGGTGGACACGGCGGTGGTCGGGAAATTCTTAGGCGTTGACGCGCTTGCGGCGGTGGGGGCGGCAGATTGGACAAACTGGATGATGCTCGGCATTATCCAGGGCTTTACGCAGGGATTTGCCATTCGGATGGCACAGGAATTCGGCGCGGGGCATAAAAAGAGCCTGCGCCATACCATCGCGGATTCCGCTGTACTTGCGGCGGTGATTTCTGTTTTGCTGGTTGCGGCGGGGCAGGGCTTTGTGCACCCGCTTTTGAAGCTCTTAAAAACACCGGACAATATTATGGGCGGGGCGCTTTTATATCTGCGCGTTATCTTTGTTGGGATTCCGGTTGTGATGCTCTACAACATGCTTGCCTGCATCCTGCGCTCGATGGGCGATGCCAGGACACCGCTGATTGCGATGGGAGTAGCCTCCGCGGTCAATATCGTACTGGATTTTTTATTCGTCATGGGGTTTGGCTGGGGGATTGCCGGGGCAGCGGTGGCGACACTGATTGCACAGCTGGTCTCAAGCCTGTACTGCCTGTATCACATTCGCCATATGGACGGGGAGGTGTTTTCCTTTGCGGCAGGGGATTTTTCGCTGCGGGGGCAGGCGGCGCGCAGAGGAAAGCTTTTGCTGCTTGGTCTGCCGATGGCCTTTCAGAATGCGGTGATTGCGGTCGGCGGCATGATTGTGCAGTCGGTTGTCAATGATTTCGGCGTTATTTTCATCGCGGGCTTTACCGCGACAAACAAGCTCTACGGGCTTCTTGAGATTGCGGCGACCTCCTACGGTTACACGATGGTAACCTATGCCGGGCAGAACGTCGGGGCGCAAAAATATGACAGGATAAGGAGCGGCATGCGCGCGGCGGTGTGGATTGCACTTGCTACATCGGTCGTTATCGCAGCCGTGATGCTCCTGTTTGGGAAGGGGATTCTTGGAGGCTTTATTTCCAGGAAGGAGCCGGAGAAATTTGCGCAGACCCTGGTGGTAGCGTACCGCTATCTTGCGCTTATGAGCCTGTTTTTGCCGGTTCTTTATATCCTGCATGTGGCGCGCTCGGCAATTCAGGGGATGGGAAATACTTTGCTTCCGATGCTTTCCGGTATCGCGGAATTTCTTATGCGCACGCTCTCGGCACTGTTTTTGCCGCGCATTGTGGGGGAAAACGGTATTTTCTTTGCGGAAATCATGGCGTGGGTGGGTGCGGATGTCGTGCTGGTTGCCAGTTATTTTTATGTTTCGCGCAGATTGTTCCGAAAACAGGAGGCGCGGAGTATGAAATGATACCGTGACAGGGGAAAAGGCAAACGCGGCGGACTTTGTTTCTTAAAAAATTTTTTTGGAAATCTTGACATTTTTGGATTTGCGCTTTTTTATGCGCAGGGGCGCGCATGGAATTTAGCTGCTTAGAGTGCAGATTTTGATGAAGAGAACCTAAAATATATGACCTGCTATGTTGTCTGGAAGGAGCACCTTCCATATGCCTATGAGGTAAAATTCGCGCCAGACATGGCACCTTATGACAATTACTGCTATACGGTTGACCTTTATACCGGCGATGTATTGGAGGGAGACTGTGTGGCTGCGCAGCCAAAATCAAAAAATAAATAATGTTTGGTCATCGGGAAAGGAAATATTCCATCTTAACCCTGACTTGACAAAGGAAACATTTCCGTGATATACTTGTAAAATAAGTTAGCGGCTACTAACCAAAGTAGCCGCGTTTGTTGCGCCATAGATTAGTTTAAGCTAACCTATAATAGTTATAATTGATTAAGGTTTGCCAGGTGTGACTTGAAAGGGAAAATTGGAAAGAAGGAAGATGATAGGTATGAGAGAGAGGCTATTTGATGGTACGGCGGACAAAAATGCTAAGGTTCTGCATAAAAGCGAGGACTGCATTGTCTATCAGATAAAAAATGGGGACGGGGAGCTTCGAATAACTGAATATCAGGTTTTTTCCGGTATATGGCTGTGTTATAAGGATGCACATACACAAAGTTTTACTTACCCGGATTCGTATCCGGACGGGCTGCTTGAAATTACCCATTGCCGGGAGGGAAGATTTGAATATGATACCGGGGAGCATTTCTTTTATTTGTCGGAAGGGGATATCTCGGTCTGTAAAAGCAGGGCGGGGGGAGCGGCCGTATACTGCCCAAACCGGCATTACCACGGGGTAACAGTTTTGATTGACCCCACACATGCGCCCTCCTGCCTGTCATGCTTTCTGGAGGATGTCGATGTAAGACCCGCAGGGCTTTTGAAAAAATTCTGCGGGGAGGACGGATATTTTATAATGCGCTCGACTGCACGCTTAGAGCATGTTTTTTCTGAATTATATTCGGTTCCGCAGGATATGTACAGAGGTTATTTTAAAGTAAAGATTCTGGAGCTGCTGATGTTTCTAAACAGCCTGGACGTGGGTCTTTCGCAGGAAAAGCAGCGTTCCTGCTCAAAAACCCAGGTGGAGCTTGCAAAGCAGGTGTGCCAGTTTATCAATGTACATATGGATATCCGGCTGACAATTGAACAGTTGGCAGAACGCTTTTTTGTGTCGCCCGCGCAGCTGAGGAAATGTTTTTACAGCGTATACGGCGAATCCATATACGCGTATATCCGGGCATATAAAATGAGGTCGGCGGCAAGCTGCCTGAAGACAACAGGGCAGGCTGTCTCGGAAATCGCAGGAGCCTTTGGCTATGATAACAGCAGCAAATTTTCAAAAGCTTTCCGTGATGTGATGGGGGTATCCCCGACGGAATACAGGCAGAACATATGTGGGGGCATGGAGTGAAATATCATTTTGGAGCAGGAAAAATACTTTTTGGAGTAGAGCAGCTGGCGGCGTTGGGTTATAATTGCCCTCGTGGTTAGTGATTGCTAACCAAAGTAAGGAGGGATTGCTATTAAACGGAATTTACTTACCGCAATTCTGGCGGTGGTTTTACTTATTTTATCCTTTGGTTCCCTGTTTATCGGTGTTTTAGATGTGAACGCCTCCGGGCTGTTAAGCGGCGATACACAACAGTGGGAGATTTTTCTGATTTCGCGCCTCCCGCGCCTGCTTGCCATATTGTGCACGGGTGTGGGAATGAGTGTTGCGGGGCTGATTATGCAGCAGCTTTGCATGAATAAGTTTGTATCCCCTACAACAGGAGCTACCATTTCATCAGCACAGTTCGGGATTTTGCTCGCGCTGCTTTTTATGCCATCCTCTACCCTGTGGGGGCGTGCGGTTCTGGCGTTCGTCTTCGCGGTTCTGGGAACCTGGGTTTTTGTATGGTTCATTCAGCATATTCAGTTTAAGGATGTTGTGATGGTGCCTTTGGTTGGGATTATGTTCGGCAACGTAATCAACGGTATCACGAGCTACCTTGCTTACAAGTATGACATGACACAGGCATTATCTACTTGGCTGGTAGGGCATTTTTCGATGGTGCTGCGGGGACGCTATGAGATTGTTTACCTCGTCGTCCCACTGGTGGTTCTGGCATTTATTTTTGCCAACCATTTTAACATTGTGGGTATGGGAAAGGATTTCTCCACAAACCTCGGTGTCCACTACAATGTCATTTTGTTTATGGGGCTGAGCATTGCGGCAATGATAACGGCATCCATCGTGGTGGTAGTCGGCTCGATTTCCTATATTGGCCTAATCGTTCCGAATGTGGTGGCGATGTTTAAGGGGGATAAAATCCGCGGCACGCTGATTGACACTGCCTTGTTTGGCTCAATATTTGTTCTGGTATGCGACATGATTGGACGTATCGTGATTGCACCGTATGAGCTGCCAATCGAATTGATTATCGGTATCATAGGCAGCATTGTGTTTGTCGGATTGCTGATGTACCGGCTAAAGCACGGGCGCAGGGCGGTTCGGCTTGGGGCTGTGTGTGGCAGCGGCTGTGGCATTGCGGTGAAAGAAGGGGGGAAAAAATGAAAACAAAGTCCCAGCGTTTTCCAAACAAAATAAAATTGATTGCCATGGTGGTGATTGTCCTTATCTGCTCCGCGGCATATCTGTTTCTTTCCGTAAAATTCGGAAATCCGAAGCTGTTTCGGTATGCGATGAAAATCCGCACGCCCAAACTGGTTGTAATGCTGATTACCGCGTTTTCAATTGGCGGCGCTTCGATTGTATTCCAGTCCATTATCAACAATACAATCGTAACCCCATGTCTTTTGGGAATGAATGCGCTTTATACGCTGATACATACTGCAGTTTACTTTTTTGCCGGCGCCGCCAGTCTTTTTGTGGTAAATACAAATGCGGCATTCCTCATGGATATTCTCCTGATGGGGATGACGGCAACTTTTATCTACAGCTATCTTTTCAAAAAGACAAAACATAATGTGCTTTATGTACTGTTGATTGGCACGGTGCTGACCTCATTTTTTTCCAGTATCCAGACAACGCTGACAAGGATTATGGACCCGAATGAATATGATACGCTGCTTAGCACATTGGTGGCAAGCTTTAGCAATATCAACACGGAAATCATTCTTCTTGCGGTTATTATACTTGCAGTTTTGATTTTTGTCCTGCGCAGGGATTTGGCGCTGCTTGATGTCCTGACACTGGGCAAGGACCAGGCGACCAATCTGGGGGTGGATTATGACAAAAGCATCCGGCGTCTGCTGCTCGGTGTTACAATCTGCATTGCGGTTGCGACTGCGATGGTCGGTCCGATTTCTTTTCTGGGTCTGATTATTGCCAATCTGTCAAGGCAGCTTCTGAAAACCTACCGGCATTCGCAGCTTATATTTGGCGCGACACTGTTTGGTATGATTGTCCTGATTGGCGGACAGTGCATCGTGGAACGTATTTTTGTTTATTCCGTTCCCGTCAGTGTGTTTATCTCCGTGGGGGGCGGAATTTATTTTTTGTTCCTGCTGCTGAAAAACGGGAGAAAATAGTTGGAAATTTTGGCGTGCGCAAAAGGAAGCGCAGAAATGAGGGAAAATGAATGTCGAGAAATTGGTAAAAAAATATGACGGGAAACCTGTCGTAAATGAAGTAAGTTTTGGGATTCCAAAAGGAAAGGTTATTTCGCTCATCGGACCAAACGGCGCGGGAAAATCTACGGTTATGGGGATAATATCGCGGCTGATTGCCAAGGACGGGGGCAATGTGGAGTTTGAGGGGGCGGATATTTCGAAATGGAAGAGCAAGGAGCTCTCGAAACGCCTGGCAATCCTGACGCAGAGCAACAATATCCAGATGAAACTTACCGTGGAGGAGCTGGTTGCCTTCGGGCGCTTCCCCTATTCAGGGGGACGCCTTACCGGGGAGGACAGAGCAATCATAGAACGTGCGATTTCATATATGGAGCTTGAAGATTTTCGTGGCCGTTTTATTGATGAGCTTTCCGGCGGACAAAGGCAGAGGGCTTATATCGCGATGGTCATCGCGCAGGATACCGAGTACGTTTTGTTGGATGAGCCTACCAATAACCTGGATATTTATCATGCGACCAATATGATGAAAATTGTCCGCAGGCTCTGTGATGAACTGAAAAAAACAGTGATTTTGGTGCTGCATGAAATCAATTACGCAGCGTTTTATTCTGATAATATCTGTGCTTTTAAAGACGGGAAAATCATAAAATTCGGGACAGTGCAGGAGGTGATGACGAAAGAAAATCTGTCGGAAATCTATGGTGTGGACTTTGAGATTATGGAAATCGAGGGGAAACCTTTGTCCATCTATTATTGACCGTCTGTCAAAAATAAAAATATAAGGAGTATGAGTTATGAAAAAATTCAGTGCATTTTTTCTTGCTGCCGCCATGATTTTATCCCTTGCTGCGTGCGGCAATGATTCTTCCAAAGAAAGCAACAAAGGTAATTTGGTTCAGACAAATGACGGGGGCGGCACCAAAGAACAGAATACCGGGGAGGATGCCGAAAATAAAAAACCGGAAACCATTCTGGTAACCTGCCTGAATGGTGCCAGTGAAACCGTACAGGTTGAGGTTCCTTATGACCCGCAGCGCATTGCGGTCGTTGATATGGCAATGTTGGATATCATTGACAATTTAGGGCTTGGCAGCCGTGTGGTTGGTTCCTCCACGACATCCTTGGATTATCTGCAAGGCTATGTGACAAACCCTTCCATCGCAAATCTTGGCAGCATCAAAGAAGCGGATTTGGAGGCGCTGATGGGCTGCGAGCCGGATATTATTTTAATGGGCGGCCGTATGTCCGACAGCTATGATGCATTTTGTGAGATTGCCCCGGTAATCCGCCTGACTTCGGATTCAGGAATCGGTGTTTTAGAGAGCACACGCCAAAATGCGAAGACGGTTGCTTCTATCTTTGGCAAAGAGGATGAAGTCGATGCAAAGTTCACGGATTTTGACGGGCGCATCGCGGCGCTCAAGGAGATTGCCCTTGGCAAGACGGCAGTTGTCGGGATGTGTACGAGCGGAAGCTTTAATGTAGTAGGCAACGGCGGACGCTGCTCCATTATCGGTGTTGAGGTTGGTTTTGAAAACCTGTGCAACGACGTTTCCACCACAGGCGGCGGCAATGGCGCAAGTGGGGGCAGTGAAGGCGGACGCGGCGGCAGGGAAGGTACAGGCAGTGGGGAAGGCGGAACAAAAAGCAGCGGGAGTAACGGTAGTAACCATGGTACGGAATCCTCCTTCGAGCTGATTGTCTCCCTTGCACCGGATTATATTTTTGTAATGGACCGGGATGCGGCTATCGGAACAAACGGCGCGCAGCTGGCAAAAGAAATCATGGAAAATGAGTTAATTATGAAAACGGATGCATATCAAAATGGTAACCTTATCATTCTGGAGCATCCTGGAATCTGGTACACGGCGGAAGGAGGAATCACTTCCTTTGGGATTATGCTTTCCGACTTAGAAAGCGCATTGCTGGATAAGTAGAAAGGAGTGTTTGACGATGCAAAATATGGATATTTCGGCAATGAATGCCGATGATGTTGCGGTTGTATCCCTCAGAAAATGTGGGCATTTTCTTCACCACAGTGCAGGCGGGGAACAGAACAGGACAAATCAGGAGCTGATGGCAACCCTGACGGAGGAAGACAAGAAGATGCTTGTCGCGCTGCTGCAGAAATGCTTAAGTTCCTGGACGCAGCAGTAATCAGCAGTGAAAAAGATGCCCATATTGTTTCGGGCAGGAAAAATGCGTGTGCGAAACGCCTTGGCTTGCAGCACACGCATTTTATTATTCACAGGCAACGGACAAAATCAGCAAAAAATGAGAGAAAAACCGCATGAAATCGCTAGTCATGGAGGGGCTTTTCCGGCTATACTGGCAAAAAAGGCAGGGGGAGGTATTATTATGGGGAATGTGAATGTAGTGGGAGGACCAAAGGCACCGAAGGACCCGACGAAGAAACGACCGGCGGTTTACCTGATGCTTGACGATGTGATTGAGGGAACGCCGCGGGAGGACGGGAAATTCGCGGAAATCAGTTTTCTGGAGGGAAGGGTTGAGGCAAAGGTAAGCTCCATTATGCCGGACGTGGCAAAAGAGATGGCGGCAGCGCTGCAGACCTGCCAGGGGCTGCGTAAGTACGTGCACAGCATCGGGGTGACGGCGATTGCACAGGAAAAGGAAAATATTGCGGAAACGCTGCTGTTTACGTTAAACTGCCGGAGGGAGAAGGATTATGGCGGTACCTGCTACCGCGCGCAGGTGGCGCTTGATGGTTCGCAGGCTCTGATAGAGCTTGCAGACTATCCGGAAGCGGAGCTTGACACGGTGCTTGCGTCGCTGCGCATGGAATTTAAAAAATACATGACGGCAAAGATAACAGTTGCATTTTATCTTAATGACGGTTACGAGGTGCCGGAGCTGACGCTTGATGCCCCGGTGGACTTTGCCTCGCCGGATTACCGCGCGATGGTTGTGCGCTCGCTGATGCAGGAGGGGAATCTTTTCCGTTTAAAGCGGGCGATAAAAAAAGCCCGCGCAGGGGAGGATGTGACGATTGCTTACATTGGCGGTTCGATTACACAGGGCGCAGGGGCGAAGCCAATCGCAACAAACAGCTATGCATACCATTCTTATGAGGCGTTCAAAAAGCGCTTTGGCGCGGGGGATGGCGCAAATATCCATCTGGTGAAGGCAGGAGTGGGAGGAACACCGTCCGAGCTTGGGCTTTGCCGGTATGAAAATGAAATTTTGAAGGAGATTCCGGCAGGTGGACCGGACATTGCTGTAATTGAGTTTGCAGTGAACGACGCGGGCGATGAGACGAACGGTCTTTGTTATGAGAGCCTTGCGCTTATGGCGGCAAAGGGAGCGGGTGCCCCGGCGGTCGTTCTGCTTTTTTCGGTATTTATGGATGATTACAATCTCCAGGAGCGCCTTGCGCCGATTGGGGAGCGCTACGCATTTCCGATGGTCAGTCTCAAGGAGGCGGTCACACCGCAATTTTACAGCGACAAGCCGGTAATCACGAAGCGCCAGTATTTTTATGATTTGTACCATCCGAGCAATGAAGGACACCGCATTATGGCGGACTGCCTGGATTATCTCTGGGAGCGGGCGGACGCGGCAGCAGGGGATTTTGCGGATACGGATTACAGTGCGGCCGCGCCGGTCTACGGGAATACTTATGAGGCGCTGAAAGTATTTACGAAAAAGGATACAGCAGAAGGAATCCAGGTTCAGGCCGGGAGTTTTACGGCGCAGGATAAGGAATTGCAGTATGTCGAGCGCAACCAGGATTCCTTTGCAACGCCGGAATTTGCGGAGAACTGGATGCATACGGGGGGCGAAGGGGATGCGCCTTACCGCATGACGGTTTTTTGTAAGGATTTGCTTTTGGTTTATAAGGATTCCGGGGACCAGAAATTCGGACGGGCGCAGGTGTGGGTGGATGGAGTAAAAACGCGCACAATCGATCCGCTTGAAGTTGGTTGGAACCATTGCAATGCAGTGATTGTGTATCATTCCGACAAGGCAGCAGGGCATGTGGTGGAAGTCCGGCTTGAGGATAGCGGGAAGTATTTTACGATACTTGGATGGGGATATACGGAGTAAGAAAGTACATATCATGGATGAATGAAAACATATTAAAAAACAGCCAGCAGGCAACACCTGCTGGCTGTTTTTGCTGTCTGACTTTTTCCTTATTCAAGCGCGGCCTTTTCGAGTGTCTGGTTGATGACCTCCATCAAAAGGAGCTGCGTATATTTTGTTTCCTCACTCAAAACCACATCTTTCGGTGCGATACCGCCCATCAGCTGTTCCGCGAGCGCGTTTAGGGCAGGCTCCATCAGCGGGTACATGGTTGCCACGGATTCCTCCAGATTGACCAGGCGCAGGGAATTGATATGGTCTTTGTCAAGCACAATCTCGAGGCTTAACACGGTATCATTGAGGGAAATGCCGCAGGTGTAGACCCCGGCGCGGTATGTAGCCTCCGTGCTGTAGTATTCATCGACGGAAGCGCGCCCGTTTCCGGAATGGGAGGAGGATGGTGTGTCGTTTCGCCTTGAAAATAAAAATACGAGCAGTGCGGCCACAACGAGCAGGGCGAGCCCGATGAGCAACCGGTTTTTGCGAAGCACAAGGATTTTCGTTTGCAATGGAATACCTCACAATCTGCCGCAGTTGGTGGGCGGCTGTAATTTTTGCTCCAACAGGAAAGCTTTGTAGAGTATATGTGCGAAACAAAAAAAGTATGACAGTTTAAGAGGGAGTTTAAAAATGAAGGAAAAAAAGTAATGAAGTACTGCACTTCATTACATGGAAAATATAGGAAAAATCAAAATAGTTTGTACTATAAATCTTTAAAATTGTACCACAAGAGCATCGGTTTGTCAACAAATTCGATGCTCTTTTTTCTTTATTTCCAAAATATCACATTAAAATAGGTCAAAACAGTAGTAAGACGGTGAAGTTTACTTTATGTTATCATGAATTAGCAGTCAGAATAAGTTGTCAAAATTCAACATGAAAGGAGTTATTTATGCCAAGAAGAGGAGAGAACATTTTTAAGAGAAAGGACGGACGGTGGGAGGCGCGCTATATTCACCACCGCGAAAACGGGAGGGCAAAATACCATTATGTGTACGGCGCGACTTACAGTGAGGCAAGGGCAAAAAAGAAAGCGGCATTGCAGGTGCTGACAGGCAATCCAATGTTTCCGATGAGCGGGAAGCGCGGTGAGTTTGAAGGGCTTTCGGAGGCATGGCTTTCGGATATTCAGGTCTGTGTGAAGGAATCTACCTACACCCGTTATTACCGGATTGTAACAAAGTATCTCCTGCCTTTGATTGAAAAGAAACGAATGGATGAGATGGACCAAAAGTACCTGAATGGCCTGACGGCGAACCTTCTTATGCGGGGCGGGTCCGGGGGGACTGCACTCGCTCCCAAAACCGTTACGGATATTTTATGTGTATTCAAAGCCATCCTGAAATACGGAACGAACAACGGGTTTGCATGTCCAGACACCAACCGTCTGCGTTATCCGCCAAAAAAAGGGAAGAACACGAAAATCATGACAAATGAGAACCGGATTCAGATTGAGCAGAAACTGCTAAGTTCCGATGACCGAGTAAGCCTGGGGATTCTTTTTACGCTGTTTACCGGGGTGCGGATTGGGGAGCTTTGTGGGCTGCGTTGGGGGGATATTGACTTTTCCAATGCGACGGTAAGCATTTGCCGAACCGTGGAGCGGATTGCGGATTTAAGCCCTTATGCAAAAAGTAAAACAAAGGTGGTTTTGAGTGAGCCAAAAACAGAAAGCTCTGTCAGGGTAATCCCTTTGCCAGGCTTTCTTCTTGAATATATGCAGCGGCAGCGCTGTAACATCGACTGCTATTTGCTGACAGGGGAAAGAAAATATACAGAACCGCATCAGTATTATGTGCGTTATCAGAAGTATCTAAAACAAAATGACATCGACAAACATACATTTCATACTTTGCGCCACACTTTCGCGACACGCTGTGTTGAAATAGGCTTTGACACAAAATCGCTCGCTGAAATTCTGGGACATTCCAATATCACAACAACGCTTTCTGTTTATGTACATCCCACTTTGCAGCAGAAAAAAGCACAGATGGAAAGACTGACACCGGATAACTTTTCGCAGTCAGATTTATAGTCAAAAGTTAAAAAAATCCAGGGTTTAAAGGTAATGGCGGCATCCTGTAATGAAGTGCAGTACTTCATTACACCTTTTAATAAGAAAGGAGCCGCCAATGGGAAGCATACTGTTTGAACATAACCGCAAAGCCTATGTGGCGGCGGTGGAAATGATGGCGCGAACCGGAAGGTCTGCCATCATCCACCCAACCGGAACGGGCAAATCTTTTATTGCCCTCCAACTTTGTGCGGACAATCCCAAAAGCAGGGTTTGCCTGCTTTCGCCATCGGAATACATTTTCGCGACGCAGATGGAAAAGTGGGTTTTGGCAGGCGGGGAGGTATTAAAAAATATACAGTTCATCACCTATGCGCGGCTGATGCGCATGGGGGAAGATGAACTTTCAAAAATTGCACCGGACTATATTGTCCTGGACGAATTCCACCGCTGCGGCGCCGCACAGTGGGGTGGAGGGGTGGAACGTCTGCGGGGAATGTACCCGGAAGCAAAAATGCTTGGGCTTTCCGCGACGAACATCCGTTACCTTGACAATCAGCGCGACATGGCGTGGGAGCTTTTCGGCGGGAATGTAGCCTCGGAGCTGACACTTGGGGCAGCAGTCGCGTGCGGGATTTTGCCCGCGCCCAAATACGTACTTTCCGTTTACGCCTACCAAAAGGAACTGCAGCGCTATGAAATGAGGGTGCGCCAGGCGAGAAATAAGGCCGTGCGCGATAAGGCGGAAAAGGAACTGGAGGCGCTGCGGCGGGCACTTGAGAAGGCGGACGGGCTTGATGAGATTTTTGCAAGGCATATGCTGCCAGAAACCGGAAAAAGAACCGGAGGGGCAGAGAGTGCGGATGCCGCAATGCATGGGAAATATATTGTCTTCTGCGCCAACTACGGGCATTTGCTTGAAATGCGAGAATTGGCTTTGGAGTGGTTTCGTGGGGTGGATGCCTCGCCGCATATCTATACGGCTTATTCAGATGACCCAGCAGCCTCGGAAGAATTTAAGGCCTTCAAGGCGGATACAAGCGGGCACTTAAAGCTTTTGTACTGTATTGACATGTTGAACGAGGGCATCCATGTGGATGATGTGGATGGGGTTATCTTGCTGCGCCCGACCGTCTCGCCGACCATCTATAAGCAGCAGATTGGGCGTGCGCTTGCATCTGGTGAAAAGAAGGTTCCGGTGATTTTTGATATTGTGATGAATATCGAAAACCTCTACAGCATTGGCGGGGTAGAGGAGGAGCTGCGCAAGGCCGTCTTTGCCTGCCGTGCAGGCGGCAGGGGCGATGAAATTGTCAATGAGCATTTCCGGGTCATTGATGAGTTGGGCGATTGCAGGAGGCTGTTTGCACAATTGAACGAAACGCTTGGTGCATCGTGGGATGCAATGTACGCGATGGCGCGGGAATATTATGAAACGCATGGGAACCTGGAAGTGCCAAAGCGTTACGCGACACCGGAAGGCTATTCGCTCGGCGCATGGCTTGACACGCAGAGGAAGGTCTATGCGGGCAAAGTCGCGGGGAATTTGAGCAGGGAGCAGATAAGGAAGCTTTCTGCGATTGGTATGCGTTGGCAGGGAGTATGGGAAGCTGCGTGGGAAAGGCATTATGCCGAGGCTGTGCGGTATTATCAGGAGCACGGGGATTTGAATGTTCCGGCTGCTTATGTGACTGCGGATGGCTGCCGCCTTGGACGGTGGGTTCGCGGGCAGAGGGATGCGTACCGGAATGCGGCGCGGTGGCAGGAGGGCAGGAAGAAGAACCCGCCAAGGTTTGACCCGCAGCGAAAAAGCCGCCTGGATGAGATTGGCATGGTCTGGGAAAACGGCGACCCGTGGGAAGAAAAATTTGCACTTGCCAAAAAATATTATGAAGAACATGGCAATTTGGATATGGCGGCGGACTACGTTGTGGAAGGGGTATGGCTGGAGAAGTGGCTGCGGGAACAAAAGATAAGGCTTGCGGCGTGGGAAAAAGCACTGGAAAATGAAAAAACTGTGGAACAGGAAGGTGCGAAGTTCGCTGCGCAGGAAAATACAAGTCCTACGGCAGCGCGAAGATTTGCGGTACAAAGGAACGGAGAACCAAGCGATGGCATGGAAATTTCCGGCAGCCAAGCGGCGGAACCAAAGGATATCAAACCGCTTCATCCTGACCAGGCCAAAAAACTGTGCTCGATCGGAATCACGCCCGGCATGACCAAAACAGAACGCTCATGGCGGCAGCAATATGGGGAAGCGGAGGCGTTTTTCCGCGAGCATGGGAATCTGGTAATTCCAAAGCGCTATACCGCGGGAAATGGGAAGAAACTGGGTGTCTGGCTGCAGCACCAGAGAATCAACCACAGAAGCGGACAACTATCTGGCTGGCAGGTCATGATGCTGGATGGCATTGGTATGGTCTGGGAATTTGATGACCCGTGGGAGAATGGTTTTCGGCATGCGGAGGAGTATTTCCGGGAGAATAGCAATCTTGCTGTCCCGAACCAGTATGTGTGCATGGACGGTTACCGGTTGGGGAAATGGATTTCGAACCAGCGGTGCTCGTATGGCAGCAGCGGTACGGTGAATAAGAGGTTGACAAAGGAGCAGGTTCGGCGGTTGGAAGCGATTGGGATGGTTTGGAGTGCGAAGGCAGGGAGACGGTCGGGGAAGAACGAAACCGCGATATGCAAGGGTATAGAAATAAGAAACAAAAGCGAATGTTTATAAAAATAGTCAGTAGTCAGGAAGATTTCAGAGAAGAATTGTTGCTTTGTCACATTCGGATTTGAATCGGTTATGCAAGGGAAAATGATTCATGGGATTTGTGCAGGGAAAACAGGCATGAGAGCAAGATGGATTGGTTGCGCTTATGAATGATTGTGTACAAATTTGATGGAGTGGCGAAGCATGCCCTTTTATTGGAAGAATGAAAAAGAAAATCTCTAAGTGTAACATAGGATGATGAGTTGATTAGAATGGAAAGGACGAAAGAAGGATGAATTGAAAATCATAATTTACAAATATCGGAGGATAAATATTTTGTACAAACATTTTGGAAAAAGAATAATTGATTTTTTACTCTCTGGAATTGGAATTGTAGTATTTTCTTTTCCAATGTTGATTATTGCGTTATTAATCAAACTCTCAGATCCTGGTCCAGCATTTTTTAAACAAAAACGGGTTGGAATACATAAAAAAAATTTTATGTTGCTGAAATTTCGCTCTATGAAAATGTCAACACCACATGATATTCCAACACACCAACTTAAAAATCCGGAGCAATATTTATTAAAGTTCGGTGCATTCCTGCGCAAATACAGTTTAGACGAATTACCGCAGCTTTTTAATATTTTTCAGGGGGAAATGAGTATTATTGGACCGCGGCCAGCGCTTTGGAATCAATACGACTTGGTTGAAGAACGGGATAAATATGGTGCGAACGACGTAAAGCCGGGGCTGAGCGGTTGGGCACAGATTAATGGACGAGATGAATTGGAGATACCGGTAAAAGCAAAACTTGATGGAGAGTATGTAAGGCGGATGAGTTTCCGGTTTGACTGCCAGTGCTTTTTCGGGACGATTGGGAAGGTACTCAGGCACGACGGTGTAGTGGAAGGTGGAACAGGGGAAATGAAGCGAGAAAGAAGAGATATATAGGGAAATCCGGGAATGAAGAAATGAAAAGGGTGCTCATGACTGGGGCGAATATGGGGAGAACACAAGGTGAAAAAAGTGTTAATTGCCGGAGCAGGCAGCTATATTGGGGAATCATTGAAAGAATTTCTGGGGCAATGGCCAGATCAGTATAAAGTTGAAGTTATGGCCACAAAGGGGATGAAGCCAGAAAGCGGTATATTTGAGGGTATTGATGCTATCTTTTGTGTAGCTGGTATTGCCCACATAAAAGAAACTGCTAAAAATCGTCATTTGTACTTTGATATTAACCGGGATTTGGTTGTGGAAATCGCAGAGGCAGCAAAAGATGCAGGTGTAAAACAGTTTATATTACTTTCCTCTATGTCCGTATACGGATTAGAAGTAGGGCATATAAAGAAGAAAACACAACCACGCCCTGTCACAGCTTATGGTGAATCAAAGTTACAGGCAGACGAAAAAATTAGAAAATTGGAGTGTAATAACTTCAAGTTTTGCTGTTTGCGTCCGCCGATGGTCTACGGGAAAAACTGCACAGGAAACTATCAAGCACTACGGAAATTTGCCTTGAAGAGCCCGATCTTCCCGGATTACCCGAATCATCGGTCGATGATCTATATTGGGAATCTGTGTGAATTTGTGAAAAGGTGTATTGACTTCGAGAGATCCGGACTGTTTTTTCCACAGAATGGAGGTTACGTGAATACGAGTAAGATGGTTGAAATCATAGCGGAGTGTCACGGGAAGAAGATAAAGCTGACGAAGAAATTCAACTGGGCAATTGGGTTATGTGGAATCAGAGCAGTAAAAAAGGTATTTGGTGACTTAGTTTACGAAACGGTAGACACTGTTGGTAAATACGATTTTGCGGAGAGTATTAAATTAACGGAGGAGTAACTGTGGGTAGAGTAGAGAGCAAAGGAAGCTCAAATCATCTTAAACTGGAACATGCCATCAAACATAATCCGATTATTCAGAAACTTTACAGGTCCGGGATGAGTTGTGTGTTCCAACTATGGGGAATGTTTGTAAAAACGGATTCAAGGCTAGTTTTAATGAATGGTCACGGCTACAAATATAATGACAGCCCAAGGACTATATATAGAAAAATGCTTGAACTTGGATTGGATCGAAAATACCGTATTGTATGGGCACTAAATGATCCAGAAAACACAAATATTCAAGGGAATGTCCGGAAGATTAAAATGGACACAAAGGAATATTTTCAAACAGCCCTGAAAGCGAAATATTGGATTTCATGCGTTGGTATTGAGCGAGGACTCCATTTTAAGAAAAAAAATCAAGTATACCTGAATACATGGCACGGTGCGGCAATCAATGTGTGTGGTAATGGTGTTCCGGGAAGAAACGATTTCCATTGGGGACACATTGATTATTTTTGTATGTGTGGGAAATTGGATGAGATAAACTTTGGAAGGGATATGGAACTAAATCCGAAATCTTATCTCAGATGTGGATATCCAAGGAATGATGTACTGAGTACAATATCTCCCGGGGAGAGAATCGAAATCCAGCGGAAATTGGGATTGCCGGAAGGTAAGAAGTATATTCTCTTTGCGCCAACATGGAGGGATAGCCAGGATGGTGGAGAGTCTTATCAGCTCGCACCACCGATTGACTGGGATAAATGGAAAGAAAAGCTTGGCAATGACTATATTGTTCTTCTCAGGACACATCCATATACAACGAGGCTTATGGATATGAAATTCAATCATTTTGTACTGGACTTCACTTCATATCCGGAGGTAAACGATTTGCTTATCGCGGCTGATGTGTTGATTTCAGATTATTCAAGTATTCTTTTGGACTACTGCATCACGGAGAAACCAATGGTGTGCTTCGGATACGATTTTGAAGAATATAAACGTGTTCGGGGATTTTACTATGACATGGAAAAAGAAATGCCCAATGGTGTTTTGAAAACAGAGGATGAAGTAATAAGACACCTTTTAAAATTAGATTATGGGGCTGAATGTAATAAGACAAAAATATTCAAGCAGAACCATTGTGAATATGAAAAAGGCAATGCCACATTAACATGTATTAATAGATTGTTCGAGACAAATTATTAATGGAGGTTTGAAATGCTCAACTTTACCGTGGGACCAGTGATGTCAGATCCAGATGTCATTGAGGTTGCCAACCACTCAACACCGTATTTCAGGACACCTGAATTCTCAGAGGTAATGCTAGAGAATGAAAGGCTTATGCTTGAATTCCTGAATGCACCACCGGATTCCCGTGCAGTGTTTCTCACAGCATCTGGCACAGGCTCCATGGAATCTGTGGTCATGAATGTGCTTAATGATTCTGATAAAATTATCGTCATCAATGGTGGAAGTTTTGGGCATCGGTTTGTTGAGCTTTGTGAACTTCATAAAAGAAATTTCACTCAAGTCAAATGTGAGTTTGGTCATCAACTGGTAAGAGAACAATTGGAAGGCTTAGAAAATTATACGGCTCTCCTTATCAATATGCATGAAACATCTTCTGGCGTGCTCTATGATATGGAGATGGTAGCGGGGTTTTGTCGAGTCAATAATATACTTCTGATCGTAGATGCCATCTCTGCCTTCATTGCTGATCCTATTGACATGACAGCCTTTGGTGCTGCAGTAGTAATCGCGGGATCCCAAAAAGCATTAGCAGTCCAACCTGGTATTTCTTTCATTGTTTTCTCACCTGAAGCGATTGAAAGAGTGGGCAATAATCCAGAAACCTGCATGTATTTGTCCCTCAGGCAAGCCCTGATGAATGGTAAACGTGGGCAGACCCCATTTACACCAGCAGTTACTACATTGCTTCAGATAAATACCCGTCTCCACCAAATTTCAAATTCAGGGGGGATATTGCAGGAGCGGAAAAAAATCGCTTCTGTGGCTAAGGACTTCAGAAGTAGTATAAAAGATTTACCATTTGAGCTTGTGTCGGAGTTTCCATCCAATGCGGTTACTTGTTTAAGACCTATTCACGGTGGGGCTAAGAAAATTGTGAGAATTCTCAGAGATGAATATCAGATATGGGTATGTCCAAATAGTGGAGAGATGGCAGATGTTGTATTCCGCATAGGACATATAGGGTATATCACGCATGAGGATAACCACAAGTTGATTGATGCCCTGTACGACATGAACAGGAGAGGACTGCTGTGATATAGGACTTCCAAAGAGGATAAAAGCACCGGAAGAAAAATATATTATTAAAAATATATGTACTGATTTATGGCGGTCTTAGAAAAACTCGACAGAGAAACTGTTAGCCTTATAGCCCTGAAAGGATGCCTGATATGACTAAAGTAATTACATATGGTACCTACGACTTGCTTCATTACGGCCATATAAAGCTTCTTGAAAGAGCCAAGGAACTTGGAGACTATCTGATTGTTGGTGTTACCTCGGATGATTATGACAAGGCAAGAGGAAAAATAAATAATAAACAAACTCTTATGGAGCGCGTGGCTGCTGTGAAGGCTTGCGGTATCGCAGATGAAGTGATTGCTGAGGAGTATGACGGGCAGAAAATAGATGATATAAGGAAGTATGGGATAGATATATTTGCAATAGGATCAGACTGGGAGGGCAAGTTTGATTATTTAAATGAATATTGCAAAGTTATCTATTTGCCTAGAACCAAGGGCATTTCTAGTTCAAAGATCAGGGCAAGGAAGAATCATCTTAAGGTAGGTTTAATCGGGGACGAGGGAAGTGAGCTAACCAGTATCACCAAATTTATCAGAGAACTGCAATATGTTGATGGTGTAGAAGCTGTATGTTCGAATGTAAAAGAAGATAGGCTTATACAAATTGAAAATATTAATGAGCTGTTAAGTATAGTTGATGCAGTGTATATTGCATCGCATCCGACAAAACATTATAAGCAGATAAAAAATGCGCTGACCCATGGGAAACATGTTCTTTGTGAGACACCAGTGGCGTTGGTAGCTGATCAATGCTCAGAACTATTCGAGATAGCAAAGTTAAATAATTGTATCCTGATGGAAGGTGCAAAAACAGCTTATACTACTGCGTTTGAAAGATTAGTGCTGTTAGCTAAAACGGGAAAGATAGGCGAGATCCTTTGTGTCGATGCTACATGCACAAGTCAGAAGAATCTCGGAGAGTATAGTGGGGAAAAGTTAAAGAATAATTGGAACACAATTACTGAGTGGGGACCGCTAACACTTCTTCCAGTATTTCAAATACTAGGATGCGAGTATAAGAATATATCAATAGATACACGCCTTTTGCCTAGTTCAGAGTTCTTTGACATATTTACAAGAGTTAATTTTAGGTTTGATAAGGCTGTGGCAACAGTTAAGGTTGCGAAGGGAGCCAAGTCAGAAGGAGAACTTATTATTTCCGGAACAGATGGTTACATATATGTTCCAGCACCATGGTGGAAAACAGATTATTTTGAAATTAGATATGAAAATCCTGCGGATAATAAAAGATATTTTTATCAACTGGATGGTGAAGGTATCCGTTATGAGATTGTGGCTTTTGTGAAGGCGATTGATAATGGGAATGGATCGTTTTATATTGATGAGGATGTAACAAGGGCAATTGCTGGTGTTATGGAAGAATTTTACAAGAAAGAGAAAGTTTTCTTGATATAGGAAGAAGGATAAGATGAGATTTTTATTTGTGTTTGATATAGGATTTGATAGAGGCGGGCCGTCTGTACACTTACTACAGGACATATTGAGGTCGGCTTTAGAAGAAGGTCACGCGGTAAAAGTAATTCTTAAGAAGACGAACGGACCAGATAAGGAAATGCCAGATGAGTTTTTGGCTAATCCTAATTTTCATTATCATATTATTGATGAAAAAACGAACAAAAAAAGTGGATTCATCAGCAGATACATAGATGAGATTAAATACGCAAAGAAGTGTGCAGGATTATTTTTATCGGATGGGAGATTTGATGCAGTATTTCTTCAGTCAAATGTAATTACATACTTCTATATGAAACAGTTAAAAAAGTTAGATTGTAGGATAGTTTACAATGTACAAGATATTTTTCCTTATAATCTGAAACTTTCCGGTCAGCTTCCGCTAGCGAAAATAACATTCCCAATCTTCCGAAAGCTTCAAAATGCTGGATACAAAATGGCAGACAAGATTATCACAATATCGGATGATATGAAGCAGACGCTGGTTGATGATGGGGTTGAATCAGACAAGATTGAAGTTGTATATAACTGGAGCTATGCAGATACACCTATAAGATTAGAAACGATAGATCCGGAGAATGTGTTTGACCTACATCTTGACCATAACAAATTCAATGTTGTGTATGCGGGAAATATAGGGAAGATGCAGAATGTTGAGTTGATAGCCAAGGCAGCTCGGGAAATGGAGGAAGATGAATCCATCCACTTCTACATAATAGGGGATGGAGCGAATAAGAGGGACGTTGAGCAGATTGCCAATGGGTTAAAGAATGTAACCATGCTTCCTATGCAGCCTGTCCGATATGCCGAAAGTATTTATGCCCAAGCTGATTTGAATGTGATTCCATTAATGCTAGGGGGTATAAGAACTGCGCTACCTAGTAAGACAGCTACGGTACTGAGAGTCAATAAACCGATGGCTTTTTGTATTGATGGGGAAACAGAAATAGAAAAATTAATGGGAAAGATTGATGGTGTATATTTTTGTGATTGCTGTGATACAACATCTGTTAAGTCATTGCTACAAAAGTTAATGAGAGTTAATAGCGGGGATATTAACAGAAATAAGTTAGCATTTTTATCTGTAGCAAATTGTAATCAATACATTAAATGTATGGTTGGTTAATTTGAAAATAATGGATGGAGTAGGAAAATGAAGGTTTTACAGATAAACACAATTGTGGGGGCTGGTAGCACTGGAAGAATTGTTGAGGATATATTGGAAATGGTAATAAAGCATGGGGACGATGGGAGAATAGCGTGTGCAATTGATAATTCAAGTGAGAAATTATCTGGGAAAATATATAAAATTGGTGGAAGAAAAAATGTCAGGTTAAGTCACGCAATAGCTTCGAGGATAACTGATAGATCAGGTTTTTATTCAAGGCAAGCAACAAAAAAATTAATTAAGTATATAGAACATGAAGGTTTTGACCTGATTCATATGCACAATCTCCACGGATATTATCTTGATATATCTTTGTTGTTTGAAAAATTGGCCAAGATGTCTGTGAAGGTTGTATGGACATTTCATGATTGTTGGCCAATGACTGGGCACTGTACTTATTTTGACTATATAGGTTGTGAAAAGTGGAAATATCAATGTGGGAAGTGCCCACAGAGAAAAAAATATCCCAAATCAATCATAGTAGATAATTCCAGAAAAAACTACGTAGATAAGAAGCAATTATTTCATTTGCTAAGTTATATAATAGTAACCCCTTCTGCATGGCTGGAAGATATATGCAGGGAATCGTTTGTATCGGATAGATTTGTGAAAAAAATTCCAAATGGGATTGATTTAAGAAGTTTTTATCCGAGGGATGTTTCTGGGCTTCGGCATAGGTATAAGATTGAAAATAAATTTGTTATCTTAGCTGTAAGTGCTGGATGGAACATGCGGGAGCGAAATGATAGAAAAGGGTTAGCAGATATTCTGGAACTTCGAAAAAAATTAGATAATACTTATGTGATAATAATGGTTGGATTTAAAGATGAAGCATCAATGAGAGGACTACCAGAAGGAATTATCGGAGTAAAAAAAACAAGAAGTTTGGACGAACTTGCAGAGTGGTACTCTGTGGGGGATGTTTTCATAAATCCAACGAAAGAAGAGGTTCTAGGGATGGTTAACATTGAAGCTTTAGCATGTGGAACACCAGTTATAACTTATAATACTGGTGGAAGCCCGGAGACCGTAGATGATTCTTGTGGGATAGTACTTGAAAAAGGAAACATTGATGCTTTAAGACAAGCAATAATAGCATGCAGGAAAGAAAATTTTGAAAAGGAAGATTGCATAAATAGAGCTAAGTTATTCGATAAAGAGAAGTGTTATGAAGAGTACTACGAACTTTATTGTCAAATGTTAAAGACGGACATATGAGAGGAAAGGATGTAATATGAGAACTTTAAAGCACTATATTTTCACAGATTTGAAACAAATCGTGGGGGGGGGTACAACAATAATAGATTGCTTAAAGTGGTATTTTATTCCAAAGGGAGAGTGTTTCCCGTTCATGGTGTGGTTTCGTATAGTTTGGATGCTGAAACATAGTAAGTCGAAGTATAAGAAAGTACTATTAGCGCCTGCGTATCTGATATTCAGACATTTTGAATTTAAATACGGTATCCACATTAACACAAACATTGATGTTGGTGAAGGATTGCATGTTGTGCATGGGGATGGAGTATACCTTAATGCGCAGAGCATAGGAAATAATGTGAAAGTTTATCAGGGAGTGACAGTTGGTGAGGGAGCAAATGGTGGAATTCCAACAATAAAGGATAATGTGACATTATATACCAATTCGGTAATTGTAGGGGCTATTGAATTAAATGCTTTTTCGGTTGTAGGGGCTAATGCATTTGTTAATAAAACGGTTAACACATGTGAAATTGTTGCCGGAATACCGGCAAAGGTAATAGGAACTTCTATCGCGTCAGATTAGTTAATGGGGTGACAATATGAAAATTGTTCATGTAGAGGATGTTTTTCATCCGGATACTGGGTATCAGCTTAATCTATTATCAAAATATATGGTTGCTGCAGGACATGATGTTGTAATCATTACTGCCGAGACGGAGAAACTTCCAAAAGGATTCATGAACTTTTTTGGTTCGGAAAATATTAGGAGAAGAGATGAAATTTTTACGCATAATTATGGAGTCAGAATTATTAGGATTCCAACAAAGGGCTACTATAGTGGTAGAGTGTTTTTATCAAGCAGGTTCTTTGAGATAATAAAAAGTGAAAATCCTGATGTGGTTTATGTTCACGGTAATGATACACTAACAGGGATGAGATATTTATTAAATCTAAAAAAGATGAAATATCCAATTGTGATGGATAGCCATATGCTTGATATGGCTGCAAAAAATAAATTTAAATCGGTATTCAGATTTTTTTATAAGACAATGTTTGCACCCATAATAATTAAAAATTTAATTCCTGTAATACGAACTCAAGATAGTGATTATGTCGAGAAAGCTTTGGGAATTCCACTTTCCTTGGCACCGTGGATATCTACTGGATCCGATACTATGGTATTCAAAAAGGATCAAATTATTAGGGCTAAGATGCGTCAAAAGAACAATATAAAAGAAAATGAATTTGTTGTTACATATGCTGGAAAGCTAGATGAAGCAAAAGGTGGAATGTTATTGGCAAGAGCACTAAGAGAAAAAATAAATTTGGTTAGTAAAAAAATATGTTTTATCATTATTGGAAATGCAGTAGGAGAATATGGGCAACAAGTCGAAGATATTTTTTCAACTTCAGAAAATAGAATACTAAGATTTGGAACCCAAAAGTATATGGAACTTGCTCCGTTTTTTCAAATGTCTGATCTGGTTATATTTCCTAAACAATGCAGTTTAAGTTTCTATGATGCACAGGCATGTGGAATTCCTGTTTTGTTTGAAGATAATGAAATCAATTCAAAACGAGCTGTAAATGGGAATGCTGTTACATTTAAAAGCAATGATATATATGATTGTCGGAAGAAGATAATCCAGATTGCCAATATGAATGCGTCTGATTATTTGTCAATGTCAAGAGCATCAGAAGAACTAATTAAAGAATCATATGATTATAAAAAAATATGTGATACATATCTTGATGTGATAACTAAAGAGATTGATAAATATAACAAAAATCATATATGTACTTAAAAAATAAAATAAAGATGATTAATCATATTTTTGTATATGAGGGATGAATATAAGAATGGTGATTACTAGGAAGAAAAAAAAGAGTTTGTTTTTATGGATATCTGCATATGCGGTATCAACGGTCTTTATCTATTTGGCAGCCATATCTCCATTGTTTAGTTATTCATATTTGACTGCAAATATCAATTATATAAAGCTTTTTGGGTGCTTTGCTCTATATATTTTAACAATTTACTTTTTGCCAATGAGGACGGATAAGGCATCATCATACTTGTTTTATTTGATATATCTTATAACGTACATTCCTACATTGATGTATACGTGGATGAATAATATGGAAATGCGGTATATTTTATATTTCACGGTCTGTATTATCCTTATAGAAGTTATGCTCTCCGGCAATAACAAAGATATTTCATTTAGAATTTCGTGTGGAAAAAATATATTATTGTTACTTTTTGTAGTCTATATTGTTTCATCATTAATACTTGTTATTCGAAATGGTGGAATTAATAAGAGTACATTTATGATTTATCAGGTGTCTTCAACAAGGACAACAAATAATATAAGCGGGTTATGGGGTTATTTGTTAAATTGGTGCGCTAAATCTTTTAGCCCAATGTTTTTTGCATATTTTGCTTATAAAAAGAAATGGGTATGGGTAGCAGTTGTTTGTATTATTCAGGCGATATTTTATCTGTCGTTTGGATTCAAGGCATTTTTATTTTCAATTATTCTTCTTATTCTTATTTTTTGTGTTTTAAGAAAGGGTACTGACTATTTTAAGCTGATGCCGGAATTGTTTGTGTTTATTCATATTGTTTCATATGTATTTTATAAGTTTAATATAACCAAGTTACCGTTATTTACTTTTGCATATAGGACAATCTTTATTCCGGCACAGTGTCAATTTCAGTATTTTGAATATTTTACGGAACATAGATTTTTGTATTTTTCAGAAGGTATCATTGGTAAACTTTTAGGAACTAAATATCCTTATTCTTTGCCTATTGGGGTAATAGTTAATCAATTTGTATATGGATCTGATTTTTACAGTAACGGTAATACAGGTATGTTTTCCTATGGCTTTGCGGATTGTGGGTTTATTGGAATGGTTCTGGCTTCCTTGGTGTTGATATTTATTTTCTTAGTGATAGACGGGTCGATTAAAAATATGCCTATTCAGGTTGTCGTTGCCGCAATGTCATATCAAATGTTTATATTAAATGATACAAACATATTAATATCACTAAACACAGGTGGCATTTTATGGACGATTATTATGCTTATTATTATTGATCCAATTTTAATGGAAAAGGGAAATAAATCTGAAAACAGACGAATCAGGCCATTGATTCGACAATAATGTATTAAATAAGAAGGAGAACAATAAAATGGTTAACGTAATTGGACTTGGCTATATCGGACTACCCACTGCCCTAATGATGGCCTCCCATGGTGTTGAGGTTGTAGGTACTGACTGTAATAAGGAATTGGTTGCTACTTTGAATGCTGGACAGACGACATTTAGGGAGGATGGCTTAGACGAGCTATTTCAAGGTGCTGTGAAAGCTGGCATAAAATTTACTACCGAATATCAGATGACGGACACATATATTATTTCTGTGCCGACTCCTTATGATAAGTTTAGTAAGAAGGTTGATGCTTGCTATGTTGTTGGTGCGGTGCAGGATGTTATGAAGGTGGCTTCCCAGAGGGCAACTCTTGTAATCGAGTCTACGGTATCTCCTGGAACTATTGAAAAGTTTGTGCGGCCTGTGATTACTGGGGCTAATAGAACAGATATCCAGCTTGTTCATGCTCCTGAGCGAATCATCCCTGGTAATATGGTTTATGAATTGCTCCATAACAACCGTACTATTGGTGCGGATGATAAAGTCATAGGTAAAGCCGTTGCAAAGCTTTATGCTTCATTCTGCCAGGGTGAAATTGTTGTAACGGATGTCAAAACGGCGGAAATGACTAAGGTTGTTGAGAATACTTTCCGCGCTGTAAATATTGCGTTTGCAAATGAGTTGGCAAAGATTTGCCGCCATGACAATATGGATGTATATGAGATCATTAAGATTTGTAACATGCATCCCCGGGTTAATATCCTCCAGCCCGGTCCTGGTGTTGGTGGTCACTGTATCTCTGTAGACCCGTGGTTTCTGGTTGGTGATTATCCATCGCTGGCCAGGGTTATTGATGAGTCGATGAAGACGAATGATGGTATGCCTGATTTTGTTCTTAACCGTATCTACGAGATTATGAAAGAGAAGAGTATGAAAAACATTTCTCGTGTTGGTCTTTATGGATTGGCTTATAAAGAGAATGTGGATGATATGCGTGAGTCTCCTACTCTTCAGTTGCTTGAATCGCAGGAACGTCATCTTGCTACAGGACTGAAAGTTTATGATCCCTTCATCAAAAAGGATGTTGTGAAGAACCAGTATCATAGCCTTGAAAAATTCCTTGATGCCGTTGATATGGTTGTAATTATGGTTGGGCATAATGAAATTAAGGAGAATGTGGAAAAACTGAAAGATAAGGTGATTCTTGATTGCCATAACATTATCAGGAAGCCCAATGTATATCATATTTAAACTCTATTATCCTTTTGGCTAAAAGGATTAGACTATTAGAATATTTTCTGCTGTGTGAAAAAAATCAAGGAGAATAATTTGCATGAAAAAGGTGATGCTGGTTTTTGGAACAAGACCAGAGGCAATTAAAATTTGTCCGCTTATAAATGAACTAAAAACAAGGAAAGGTATTCGAATCGTGGTTTGCGTCACAGCCCAGCATCGCCAGATGCTGGATCAGGTACTGGATACTTTCGGGGTTGTTCCGGATTACGACCTTAATATCATGAAAGACCAGCAGACACTTTTTGATATTACTACCAATATTCTTAATGGGATAAAAGTCGTATTGGAAAAAGAGAAGCCGGATGTTGTCTTGGTGCATGGCGATACTTCCACCACTTTTGTAACAACACTTGCCTGTTTCTATCTCCAGATCCCGGTGGGGCATGTTGAAGCAGGCTTGAGAACATATGATATCCACAGCCCCTATCCGGAAGAATTTAACCGTCAGGCTGTAGGAATTGTGAGCCAGTATAACTTTGCACCTACTCAGCTGGCAGCTGATCATTTGAAGGCAGAGGGGAAGAACCCTGATACCATTTATATTACTGGTAATACAGTCATTGACGCAATGTGGCACACAGTGAAGGAAGATTATACACATCCTGAACTTGACTGGGTTGGAGATGACAAAATGATCTTCATTACAGCACATCGCCGCGAAAATTTTGGTAAACCAATGCACCATATGTTCCGTGCAATTCGTCGTGTCCTCGATGAGCATCCTGAGTGTAAGGCCGTATATCCAATCCATATGAATCCGGTGGTACGCCAAGCTGCTGAGGAAGAACTGGGAGGATGTGACCGAATTCATATCATAGAGCCTATTGAAGTTTTTGATTGCCATAACTTTGAGGCACGTTCCTTCCTCTGCCTGACTGACTCTGGCGGTATCCAAGAAGAGTGCCCGAGTTATGGCGTGCCGGTTCTTGTAATGCGTGACACAACTGAACGGCCAGAAGGTGTGGATGCAGGAACATTAAAACTGGTTGGAACACATGAAGAAACTATTTATTCCACTTTCAAGTTACTTCTGGAAGATAAAGAAGAATACGACAAGATGGCTCATGCTTGCAATCCATATGGTGATGGACACGCTTGCAAGCGGATTGCTGATATTTTGGAATTTGGAATATACGAACCATGGATAGTAGGTAAGGAAAAAGGAGAAAAAAGGAAATTATAATTTTGTTGGTGGGTTAAGATTTCTTCATTTGGTGGTTTGTATTCTCTTGTTTCTTTAAAAGTGCAGAGTTTTAGATATAGTGGGGTATTTTGTTAAAACGTTATATTGTGATTGTGGCGTTTACCTCATGCCTCATTTCAAATATTTTCAAGCATAACTATGAAAAGAGCAATTCCGGAGAGGATTAATATTAGATGAGTAGCATTAAGAAGAATCTTGGTCTTCAAATGATATATCAGGTTCTTTCGGCTTGTATGCCTTTAATTACAGCTTCATATCTTGCGAGAAATTTAGGTGCAGATCAACTGGGTGTTTTTTCTTTTACATCTTCTGTAGTAGCATACTTTACTTTGTTTGCCATGTTGGGAACAGTGAACTATGGAACAAGGAGTATCGCTTCGGTTAAGGGGAACAGAGAAAAAATAAATGAAGTTTTTACAAGTATATTTACCCTCCAGATTATAGTGACAGTTATTGCCATGACTATGTATGTGATTTACCTGATATTCTTCTGTACGGATAATAAACTAATTGCATATTTGCAAGGTATAGCTTTGATAAGTTGTTTAGTGGATATAAACTGGATTTTTTGGGGTGTTGAAGACTTTCAGATTACGGTGACCAGAAATATCATTATTAAGATAACAACGGTAGCATTAATACTACTGTTGGTAAAAAAAGAATCTGATTTGTGGATTTATACTTTTATAATGCTAGGGGGAACCTTTCTAAGTAACTTGATTTTATTCTTTTATTTGCCGAGATATGCGTCTTTTACTAAGATTTCCATAGAGAAGATGAAGGAGCATGTAGTTCCGAATCTAGTTTTGTTTGTTCCTCTGCTTGCTATGTCCGTTTACCACACGATGGACAAAACAATGCTTGGAAAGTTAAGCACATATACACAAAGTGGCTATTACTATAATTCTGACAAGGTTGTTCAGACTCCTCTTTTGCTGATTAATGGTATAGGAACTGTGATGCTCCCTAGAATGTCATCTTTATTGTCGGAGAAAAAGCAGAAAGAAGCCAATGATTTATTTATAACTACACTCGAAGGGGTTTCGGCAGTTAGTATAGCTCTTTTATGTGGTATTGCTGCTATTGCAAATGAGTTTGTTCCTTTTTTCTTTGGCTCTGGTTATGAGGCTTGTATTACTATTATCATTGTCTTTACTCCCATATTACTTATTAAAGGTTTTTCTGTCATCGTGAGGACGCAATATTTAATTCCAATGGGGATGGAGAGGGAATTTACAAAGTCTGTGGTTGGAGGGGCTGTTATTAATCTGACATTCAATTTTATTTTGATTCCTTTTTATGGTGCGATGGGAGCAGCAATAGCAACAGTAATCGCAGAGTTAGTAGCTTGTATTTTGCAATTCTTCTCCCTGCGAGGTCAAAAATTAGGAATAAAAAAGATGCTTGTAAAAACTTTGCTGTATGCGTGTATGGGATTTGTAATGATTATACTAGTCAGGGGTGTTGCTCTGTTGAATGTAAACAATTTTTTGAAACTTGTTATTGAAATAAATGTAGGAGCAATTTTCTATGGCGTGGTGTGTGTAATTTATTGGATCAAAACAAAGAATAGGTTTTATGAAATTTTATGCAAACCAATTGCGGTAAGAATTTTGAAAAATAGATGACCAATACCATATGGTCAAACACAAACAAAATCTTTATCTTGTTTGTGGAATTGATTTGCAGCAAGGCGCAAAGAATAATTCACTAGAATGGAATAATTGTGTTGATTTGGAATTTACGAAAAGTCACCTTGCGGAGGATCGCCTGTTAATGGAAAATACAGGGGCAATGATGAAATTGGTAAGTTAATGCACGATTTTTCATGCACGAATCCTGACGATATGTACTATGAAGCACTTGCTAGAAAGGCAAGATATTACAAGCAGGACGAGAAAGGGCTTGATGCTGATGCGTCCCACACGGGCAAAATCAGCGATGACAAAGGAATCAATGCCATCATTCTTTCCGATGTCGTTAAAGGATTTCTTATAGTTCCTGACTTCCTTTGGATTGGGACAGTAAACCCGGACAGAGAATGGGGCCAACCGTTCACTAGCAGATAAAAAGTTTGCCAGATGGACTCCATAAAAGCTAGTGGATTCCATGTCGATTACGATGTATTTGAATGGATGGTTTGCCTTGAGGGCATCAACGACCATGCTTTCCCGGAAGCTCTGCACCTTCCTGAGAATTGGGAGCCTGTTTCATTTTGATGAAGAACTCCTGATGGAAATCGAGTGCAGAAATGACATGGATACGGGATGCAATGTCAATCCCAACAAAAAGCGTTGAGAGGTAATCAATATGTTCTTTCACGGATCATCACCACCTTTCATAGCAGGAATCAAGAATGTAATTATGGCTTGTCCCAGATCACTATGCCGCCCTAAACCTCGCGTTATCAGCATTATCCGGCAAGAAATACCCTGCTGGTGGCTAGATACCGGAATGCAGCATTTGTATAATAAGTCCAGGCATAGCGTTAGGGCTGCAGGCTTTCTTGGCAATAGCATAAGCTTTGCTGGAGTTGCAGAGCAGTGACCATAGCTACAGTTCTTATGAACCTTGTTGAAACATCTGGAGCCATGATTATAAAGTAACTTATTAACCGATAGACAGAGAATGGATGAACCAGCATGGCTGAAGAAGAATCTTCGGAAAGGATGTTTAGAATTATCCTTCTGTCTAACAAAAAAAGAATAAGTCTGTAACCTGTTTTTCTTGCTTACAAACTTATTATACGAGGAGTTGCGGCTGTGTGTAAAATGATGGAAGATATGAGGAATGAAACGGCACAAAATGCAGAGTTAAGAAGTGCAAGGGAAACTGTAAAAAGATTGATAAAAAAAGGAAAAATGACACTTGAAGAAATTGCAGAGTGTGTTCCTGTTTTATCCATTGATGAACTAAGAAAAATTGAAATAAAAGTTATGCAGTTAACGTAATCCAATCATATTAATTAAAATAAAGCACCCAAACTTCCTGCACTGTTTGGCGGAAAGTTTGAGTATTTTATTTTTCCGTTTTGCACAACATCCCGCGGGGATAAAAGAAAATAAAAATTATGCCTGAATTTTGGCAAGCAAAGCTTCCTGCAATATTTGGGAGAAATTTAAATCCATGGACATGGCGGCTTCGTTCAGCCATCCGGGGATACTTAAAGTTTTCTTTACTGCACGGGAATTGGTGCGTTTTTTATAGGCAAGCATATCAAATTCAATTACAACAAGAAAAGCATCCGGCTCCGGAAGGATGGCGGTCGGGTCGGAAGGGGCAGGGAAAGGCTGTTGCTCCTTTTCGCGGCAGGTTAGTGCAAGACCAAGCGCATCAACAGCCATTTCGTAAGCTTGCGTCATGTCATCCCCCTGGGTAAGACATTCCGGAAGATCAGGGAAAGAAACCCAAAAGCCGTCTTCCTCTGCCTTGTGAAATAATGCAGGATAAAATAATTTGTTCATAATATAAAGCCTCCATTTTTTTGTGGGGACTATTTCAGTCCCGCCTGTTTCAATATGGTCTGCTCAAGCCCTTTTTAAGGTTTGTGCTATGATAAGGAACTTCTGTTTGGTGATCAGTCGTGTTGTTGCGCATTTTTACATGAGAACCGTTTTGACCGACTACTTTGAACCCGTTTTTCTTGAGATGCTGTATCATCTCCCTTGGTGTCATTGGCATTATTAATAGCTCCGTTCCCTATCATAAATACATTATAGTACGTAACATTACGTATGTCAAGGGTGGAATGCGTAATAGTATGCCCTGATGTCAGGGGGGAATCTGTGTGAGGCAGAGAATTCGGGATAATATCTGCGCCCCATCTGTGATGAAGATATTCCGTCGGATGGGGCGCAGGCGCGGTACATTGTCTGTGCAGCATCTGCGATATACGGGTCTTTTTCGGCAACCATAAAAACCTCCTCCCAAGTCCTTGCTTTGAAAAATTTCGCCCAGAGGTCAAGATGCCTGTGTGTTGTCCGCATGGGATATCGTTGTGTTTTTACCCATAAATCTCCTTTCCTGAATTAACATGGTATTGGTTGGTTGAAAAATGTGGAATCATGACCGACGCGGCCGACGATATGAAAGAAATGTGGCTGACCATTGCCACAGCTCTACCATACCACAATCTGACAAAAAGTGCAAGAAAAAATGTATGCGGGAAAATAGGCAGAAAAAGTAGAGAAAAAAATAAAAAATCATATAAAGGAGTCAAAAAACATGAGCACCTACAGTGGGGCAACCCTGATGATTACCGGCGGCACTGGCTCGTTCGGCAACACCGTATTGAAACATTTCCTGACCACCGACATCGGCGAAATCCGCATTTTCTCCCGCGATGAGAAAAAGCAGGATGATATGCGCCATGACCTTCAGGTCCGCTTTCCGGAGCATGCAGGCAAGGTGAAATTTTACATTGGCAATGTCCGCAATCCGCAGTCCATCAAGGACGCGATGTGGGGGGTGGATTATGTATTCCATGCCGCTGCGCTGAAACAGGTTCCGTCCTGTGAATTCTTCCCGCTTGAGGCTGTTCGCACGAACGTCGAGGGCACGGACAATATGCTCCACGCGGCAATTGAGACGGGGGTGAAACGCGTGGTCTGCCTGTCCACGGACAAAGCGGCGTACCCAATCAATGCGATGGGGATTTCCAAGGCAATGATGGAGCATGTCATCTACGCAAATGCCCGTGTGGCGGCTGAGCGGGGCGGCACGGTAATCTGCTGTACCCGTTACGGCAATGTGATGTGCAGCCGCGGTTCGGTGATTCCGCTGTTTATTGACCAGATTAAGGCGGGAAACCCTGTTACCGTTACAGACCCGGAGATGACCCGTTTTCTGATGAATCTGGATGAGGCGGTGGAGTTGGTGAAGTTTGCATTTGAGCATGCGAACCCGGGCGATTTGTTTATCCAGAAGGCAGATGCTTCCACGATTGGCGTTCTTGCGAAAGCGGTACAGCAGCTGTTTGGCGATACCGGAACGAATGTGATTGGCACGCGGCACGGGGAGAAGCTGTATGAGACGCTGATGACAAGGGAGGAACGGCTGCGCGCAGAGGATATGGGGGATTATTTCCGTGTGGCGGCGGACAGCCGCGATTTGAATTATGATAAGTTTGTGGTACAGGGCGAGGTACATACGGAGGCGGACGAGTCCTATACCAGCCATAATACGAGGCGTTTGGATGTGGCGGGGACGGTGGAGAAGCTGCTTACGACGGATTATGTGCGGGAGGTGCTAAGGTGTAGTTGAAGCTCCATTCCGGATGATTTGTACTTGACGGAACGATTCCGGGAAATGGTAAATCAGGATTGAAAATATAAGGAGGGAAAATCCCATGTCGGAGGATATGGAGAAAGAAAATATATCTGCGCCTTCATTTAAAAATGATGGAAGGCTGAAACTTTTAATCATCGTCGGCACCCGCCCGGAAATCATCCGTCTGTCAGAGGTGATTAAAAAATGCCGCATTTATTTTGACACGGTTTTAGCCCACACGGGGCAGAATTATGATTATAACTTGAATGGTGTGTTCTTCCGCGATTTGGAGCTTGCTAGGGCGGAAGTTTACCTTGATGTGGTGGACGATGATTTGGGCGGGACAATCGGGAATATTATTGCAAAATCCTATCGTCTGATGGAGGCAATCCGCCCGGATGCCCTTCTCGTCCTGGGCGATACGAATTCCTGTCTGTCGGTGATTGGCGCGAAGCGCCTGCACATCCCGATTTTCCATATGGAGGCGGGGAACCGTTGCAAGGATGAATGTCTGCCAGAGGAAACGAACCGGAGGATTGTGGATATTATCTCGGATGTGAACATGGCGTATTCGGAGCATGCGCGCCGTTACCTGGCGGAATGCGGGCTGCCGATGGAGCGCACTTTTGTGACGGGCTCGCCGATGGCGGAGGTGTTGCGGCGGAACTTGGAGAAGATTAAGGCATCGGATGTCCATGCCCGCCTGGGGCTTACGAAAGGGAAATATATCCTGCTTTCCGCGCACCGGGAGGAAAATATTGATACAAAGAAGAATTTCCTTTCGCTGTTTTCGGCGGTAAACCGGATGGCGGAAAAATATGATATGCCAGTGCTTTATTCTTGTCATCCGCGTTCCCGAAAGAGGATTGAGGAGGCGGGGTTTTGTTTGGACAGGCGGGTGATGGCGCATGAACCGCTGGGGTTCCATGACTATAACTGCCTGCAGATGAATGCTTTTGCGGTGGTGTCGGATTCCGGGACATTGCCGGAGGAAAGCAGCTTTTTTATTTCCGTCGGATATCCATTCCCGGCGGTCTGCATCCGCACGAGTACGGAGCGGCCGGAGGCATTGGATAAGGGAGGCTTTATCCTTGCGGGGATTGATGGGGAAAGCCTGCTGCAGGCGGTGGATACCGCAGTTGGGATGAACCGGGATGGCGGTTTTGGCATCCCAGTTCCGGATTATATGGACGAGAATGTGTCGGATAAGGTGGTAAGGATTATCCAGGGATATGTGGGCGTGGTGAATAAGATGGTGTGGAGGAAAACGGAACAGGCGGAAAACTTTGGAGAAGAAGCCTCTCTGTAAGCGGTTTTTGCTTGATGTAGAGCTGCCATACACAAGCTTCGGGCATTGTTTACGCCATGGGAAGATGATACGGCGAAAGGGCAATACAGCAAAAAAGGCGATGCTTTTTTCTGCGGGGGGATGGATATGAACATACTGGTTACGGGTGCAAAGGGCATGGTGGGGACTGCCCTGACCGCGAATTTATACAATATCAAAGAGGGGAAAAACAAAACACGCCCCGGCATTTTAATTGATGAGATTTATGAGTACGATATTGGCTCCACGCAGGAGGAACTGGACAGTTTTTGTGCGCGGGCGGATTTTGTGTTCCATCTGGCGGGTGTGAACCGCCCGAAAGAAAATGCGGAGTTTATGGAGGGGAACTTTGGGTTTTCGTCCACGCTGCTGGATTGCCTGAAAAGAGCGGGCAACAAAGCGGCGGTGATGCTTGCCTCGTCCATCCAGGCGGCGCTTGCCGGGCGTTTTCAGGATTCGGAATATGGAAAGTCGAAACTGGCGGGGGAGGAATTGTTTTTTCGGTACGGGCAGCAGACAGGGGCGAAGGTTGCCATTTACCGTTTTCCAAATTTGATGGGGCACAGCCGCCCGAATTATAATTCTGCGGTATCCACGTTCTGCCATGCGGTGGCAAATGATTTGCCGTATACGGTGAATGACCGGTTGACGGAACTGGAGCTGTTATATATTGATGATCTTGTGGAGGCAATGTTTGATTTGCTGGAGGGCAAGGAAGAACGGTGTGAGTATCCGCAGGCGGGCGAGGTGTCACGCGGCATCCGGTACGACGGGCTGACGCCGCGTGCAGCCGCAGATGGACGGTATTGCTATGTTGCGGCAACGCACCGGGTGAGTCTTGGGGAGATTGTGGATTTGCTGGAGATTTTTAAGCGGCAGCCGGATACCTTGGTGATGCCGGAAATCCCGGAGGGAAGTTTTGCAAAGAAGCTGTACAGCCTGTACCTGACATACCTGCCAAAGGAGAAGTTTGCATTTGGCCTTACCATGAATTGTGATGCGAGAGGCTCTTTTACGGAGATAATAAAGACGGGAAGCTGCGGACAGTTCAGTGTGAATGTCAGCAAGCCAGGGGTTACAAAGGGGGAGCACTGGCACAACAGCAAGTGGGAGATTTTTATTGTGGTTTCCGGGCATGGGCTGATACGGGAGCGCAAGGTTGGTACAAATGAAGTGGTGGAGTTTGAGGTGTGCGGGGAGCAGCTTAGGGCAATCCGCATGATTCCGGGGTGGACGCACAGCATCATGAACTTGTCGGATACAGAGAATCTGGTGACGCTGATGTGGGCGAATGAAGTTTTTGATGCAAAACATCCAGATACGTTTGGGGAAATGGTGGGGAATGTTAGGGGATTGTAGTTGATGTGGGCGCAGTGCCATGGAGAAAGGAAAACGCGGGATTGGCGTGAATTGAATTTAAAGTGGAGCAGGGGGCAAAGCCGGAATCCGGTTTTGCCCCCTGCTGCGTTATGTTACCCTGCGCTGTTTCAAAACGGATTTAATCGGTAACAATGCTTTTACGTTTTGTGCCTGGGAGGGGGTGTGGGAATTTTATCCGGAGATTCGGAGGTTGTTCTTTGTTGGATTCTCTTAATGGAATGAAAGAATGATGAGATATTATTTGTAATAGGATGATGGGCGGAACCCTTTGTCTGTTTTTTGTAAATAAATCACATAAATAATTTCCGGAAGGTGCGATTTTAAGGAGTGGAAAGCGTTACATCCGGCCGCCAGGGCATAGTTTGTATTGGGGCAATAAGGGCTGTGTTTTGCCCTTCTGTGCGTTTTTTGTTTCAAGCCCGTGCCTGCTCAAAAATTTGGCTTGCAGGAACTTCTCTGGTTTGGTATAATGAGGCGCAGATAAAAAGCTTGCCCAAGGAAAGAAAACAGGGAGAAGCAGGAAGGTCCAGGACTATGCAGGAAATCAAATTCAGTGTAAAAATGAAAGTTAAAACGATGTATCGCTTTTTGATGCACCATGGGTATGCGGGGATGTCTGGCATTATCAATCTTATTATCAGCGGCGGTGCGCTTGTGCTGCTGATTGCCGGGATGGGGGAAAGTGTGACCTCAAAGGTTGCACTTGCAATTGTGGCAGCATTGTTTACCGTGATTAACCCGCTCTACCTATATTATAAGGCGGCAAAGCAGGTGAAGCTGACACCGATGTTTGCAAAGCCGCTTGACTATGTGGTCAATGGTACAGGGCTGACAGTGTCACAGGGGGAGGAAACGCTTACGGTTGGATGGGACGAACTGCGCAAGGTTGTGGAGACGGGGAATGACTTTTATATTTATCTGTCGCTGACGCGCGCCTATATTTTTCCGAAGGAAAATCTTGCGGGGCAGGAGGAGGCGTTTCGCAGTGCAGTGAAGGAGTATACGAAGCCGGAGATATGCAAATGCAAATTTAAGGCATAAATATGGCGTGGACAATGTGGGAAATCGCGGTAAAGTGACACGCCATATCCAGGATGTGATTTTTTAACGCGCAGTGCATCGTGTAATATGATAGCTATTGATGCAATTTTACAGGAACAATTTTGAAAGTCAGAAAGCGGAATCGTTCATAACGGATAGATTGCAGGCAGAAAACAATTTTGTTATTTGTGTAAAAAGGGCGGGTGAGACAGCGGAAATGGTATACGAGAGTACAAGTGCAAAGCAGACAGCACAGTTTGCGGCAGAATTGGCAAAAACGGCGGCACCGGGCATGATAATCTGCCTTGAAGGCGATTTGGGTGTTGGGAAAACAGTATTTACACAGGGCTTTGCGAGGGGGCTTGGTATCGTAGAGCCTGTGAGCAGCCCAACCTTTACAATTGTACAGGTTTATGAGGAAGGGCGGCTGCCGCTCTACCATTTTGATGTGTACCGGATTGCGGATGTGATGGAGATGGAAGAAATCGGCTACGAGGATTATTTTTATGGGCAGGGCGTATGCTTAGTTGAGTGGTCTTCCCGGATATCAGAAATTCTTCCAGAGCAGGTTCTGTCGGTGCGCATAGAGAAGGATTTGGAGAGGGACTTTGATTTCCGGCGGATTATTGTCGAATAGCAATCGTGCCCTGTGATGGCGGAGAAAAGTTGCCATAGTGCAGTTGAAGGGATGGGGAAATAAAGGAAAAAGAGGTCGGAAATATGAAAATATTAGCGATAGACAGTTCTGGTCTGGTGGCGTCGGCAGCATTGCTTGACGATGGCATTATGGTGGCGGAGTATACGGTGGATTATAAGAAAACGCACTCGCAGACCCTTTTGCCGATGGTGGATGAGATTGTGCAGATGACCCAACAGGAACTTTCGGAAATTGATGCCGTGGCAGTGGCAAAAGGACCAGGTTCGTTTACCGGGCTGCGGATTGGTGCGGCGACGGCGAAGGGACTCGGTCTGGCGCTGAAAAAGCCTGTGATTGGTGTGCCGACCGTGGATGCGCTTGCTTACAATCTCTATGGGACAGAGCGGTTGATTTGTCCGCTTATGGATGCGCGGCGCGGACAGGTTTACACGGGGCTTTATACCTTTGAAGGGGAAAATCTTATTGTGCTGCGGGAACAGGAAGTGGCGCTGCTTGACGATATTTTGAAGGAGTTAAACGGTCGCGGCGCACCGGTTATTTTTCTCGGGGATGGCGTTGCGGTACACAGCGAAAAGATAAAGGAAGCAATGTGTGTCCCATATTCTTTCGCGCCCGCGCACCTGGCAAGACAGCGTGCCGGGGCGGTAGCCGCCCTTGCCGCTGTTTATTACGCGGAAGGAAAATTTACTTCGGCCATGGAGCATGTGCCGGTGTATTTGAGGCTTTCGCAGGCGGAGCGTGAGCGCGCGGAACGCATTGGACATACTTAAAAACTGCTTTTTACAGGAAATGCTTTCGCTGTGTGCAGGATACTGGAATGGTTTTTTGGATGCACGCAGATTTTCAGTGGAAGCCGCGTAATTTTTGGAGAGGGTGGAATGCAATGGAAATCCGCAGGATGCAGGAGGGTGACCTGGAACAGGTCGTGGCGTTGGAGAAGGCAATATTTAGCGAGCCGTGGAGCCGGAAGGGATTTGAGGAAACTTACCAAAAAAAAGAAAACTGTTATCTTGTTGTCGAGGAAGGTGGGGAAATCCTGGCGTACTGTGGATTTTGGAGCGTTCTGGACGAGGCGGATATCTGCAATGTTGCCGTGCGCAGGGATGCGAGGCGGCGGGGATTGGCCAAGGCTATGCTGAAGGAATTGATGGAGGAAGGCAGGAAACTTGGCGTGACAGCATTTACTCTGGAGGTGCGCGTTGGAAATATGCCTGCGATTGCCCTGTACCGAAAGCTCGGATTCGAATCAGCGGGGGTGCGCCCCGGATTTTATACAAAACCCAAGGAGGATGCGCTGATTATGTGGAAGATGCAAAAGGGATAAGGGGTTTGTACGGGGTGCAAACCGGAATGTAAGAACAAGGTTTCAATGATTCCTGTGCGGTGTTTGGCGGCAACAGCGTAATTTAACAGCGATTTCCACTATGTTTCGACATAAAAATGTGTTATGATAGTGCTACCAACGATATTTTGGACAGACATTCAGGTGGTGAAAAGGGCATGGGTAAGGGCATGGAAAAACTGCAGGAAACGAAGCTGCGGTGCAATAATTGTGGCCGCGAGCTGAAAACAGAGAACGGGATTCTGGTAGAGGACGCGTTTGTTGCCAGTAAAGAATGGGGATATTTTTCGAAAAAAGATCTCCAGGTGCATAGCTTTGTGCTGTGTGAGAAATGCTGCGACAGGATAGCGGCAGGTTTCCAGATTCCGGTGACAGTGACGGAGAAACGCGAGGTGATGTAGCCTCGCGTTTTTTGTGTCCTGGTGCGGCCGCTGATTTACATGCGCAGGATTTGGCTGCTGTAGCAGCGCATGCCCGCACGTCCAAGGAAAATACGTCTTATGCTATGTCTCTTTCCAACGGTGATGACACATGCCCGCAGACCTTGGAAAAATGCCCTTATATGGTGTCTGTACGTTTTTCTTGCGAAAATGGAAAGAATATGGTAAGATAAAACAAAACAAAAAGAAATGGACAGGAATATATGTTAGATGTTTGTTTATTGGGAACGAGTGGGATGATGCCGCTGCCGGGGCGGTGGCTGACCGCGCTTATGACGCGCTTAAACGGGAGCAGTTTGCTGATTGACTGCGGCGAGGGCACACAGATTGCCATCCGGGAAAAAGGCTGGAGCGTCCATGATATTGATATTATTTGCTTTACACATTACCACGGGGATCACATCAGCGGGCTTCCGGGGCTGCTTTTGTCCATAGGGAATGCGGAGCGCAAAGAGCCGCTTACGCTGATAGGGCCAAAAGGGCTGGAACGGGTGGTTTCCGCCTTGCGCGTCATTGCGCCGGAGCTGCCGTTTGAACTGAAATTTATTGAACTGACGGAGAATGTGCAGGAGCTTACCGTCGGTGCATATTCGGTTGAGGCATTCCGAGTAAACCACAATGTCATATGCTACGGCTATACGATTCTGGTAAAGCGCAGCGGCAGGTTTATGCCGGAAAAAGCGGAGGAAAACCGTGTTCCAAAGGAACTCTGGAGCCGTCTGCAAAAAGGGGCGGTGATTGAGCTTGACGGGCGGACATATACGCAGGATATGATACTTGGTCCGCAGAGGAAGGGGCTTAAGCTGACCTACTGCACGGATACAAGGCCGGTGCCGGCGATTGTGCAGTCGGCGGAAGGAGCGGACTTGTTTATCTGTGAGGGGATGTACGGTGAGACGGGCAAGGAAGAAAAGGCGCGCGAGCACAAGCACATGACGTTTGGCGAGGCGGCGGAAATGGCAAGGACGGCGAAAGTGCGCGAACTGTGGCTGACGCATTACAGCCCATCGCTCATTCACCCGGAGGAATTTATAAAGGAAACGCGGCGGATTTTCCCGAACACATTTCCGGGGAAGGATAAGAAGAGTGTTACTTTGGAGTTTGGGAAGGATGAAATGTGAAAATGCCAAAAAGATTTTAATGCTGTCTGGGCGGCAGGACGGGAGGGGCTATGAAAAAGAAAAAAAATACTGTTATAACAATTATTGTAATGCTTATTCTGGCGGCAATCATTGTGGGGGGATATTTCCTGATATCTGCAAGGAAAAATGCGGAAAATTATGAGGGGAGCAAAGAAAAGAACGAGGTGGACAACCTGTTGGAGAAGAATCTTGACAGCAGCTATCCGGTTACGGCGCGTGAGGTAGTCAAGTTTTACAGCAGGATATTAAAGTGCTATTATAATGAAACGCTCTCGGAGCAGCAGCTTGGCGGGCTTCTTGACCAGATGCGCAAACTTTTTGATGAGGAGCTGCTTGCGGAGAATCCGCGCGATACGCATCTTGCCGATTTGCAGGAGGAAATCAGGGATTTCGCTGCGCGCAAATGCACCATCACGAGCTATCAGGTGGAGCAGGCGGGCAATATTATTACGTGGACGGATGAGGAAAAGAATTATGCAAGGGTGATTGCTTCCTATACACAGTTTGAAAAGGAAGAGAACCATTATCTGAAGGTGTACGAGGAGTTTATTTTGCGCAAGGATGATTCCGGGAAATGGAAAATATTGGGGTGGCAGCTTGCGGATGCGGAAGATATGAAATAGGCGGCATCAAGTGATATGAGGCAGGTTATGGAAAACAAAAAAGACATTTTGATATTGGCAATTGAATCTTCATGCGATGAGACGGCAGCAGCGGTCGTAAAAAATGGGAGGATGGTGCTTTCTAATGTGATATCCTCGCAAATTGCACTGCATACGCTTTACGGTGGGGTGGTGCCGGAAATTGCGTCAAGAAAGCATGTCGAGAAAATCAATCAGGTAATCGAGGAGGCGCTTGGGCAGGCGGGCGTGGAACTTGCCGATGTGGACGCGGTTGGTGTGACATACGGGCCAGGGCTTGTCGGCGCACTGCTTGTCGGTGTGGCAGAAGCGAAAGCGATTGCCTACGCAGCAAAGAAGCCGCTGATTGGTGTCCACCATATAGAAGGGCATGTGTCGGCGAATTATATTGAGAACCCGGATTTGGAGCCGCCGTTTTTGTGCCTGATTGTCTCGGGTGGGCACACGCATCTTGTTCTTGTGAAGGAATATGGCGTGTATGAAATAATTGGGCGGACGCACGACGATGCGGCCGGGGAAGCATACGATAAGGTGGCGCGCGCGATTGGTCTGGGCTATCCGGGCGGACCAAAGATTGATGCGCTTGCGAAGGAGGGGAATCCGCGGGCAATTGCGTTTCCGCGCGCCCATATTGAGGGGGCGCCGTTTGACTTCAGTTTCAGCGGACTCAAATCGGCAGTGCTGAATTATCTGAACTCCTGCGAGATGAAGGGGGAGGAAGTGAACCGGGCGGATGTTGCAGCATCCTTCCAGCAGGCGGTTGTGGATGTTTTGACCGGGCGCACTGTGGCGGCGGCGAAGGAATACCATATGGAACGCGTGGCGCTGGCAGGCGGTGTTGCCTCAAACTCTGCATTGCGCAAGGCAATGGAGCAGGAATGTGACAGGCATGGGTTGAAATTTTACCGCCCGTCCCCGATTTTTTGCACGGACAATGCGGCGATGATTGGCGCGGCGGCGTACTATGAGTTTTGTAAAGGTATCCGGAGCGGTTTGGATTTGAATGCCGTGCCGAACTTAAAGATAGGGGAGCGGTAATGGGCAAAATTTACGCGGTTGTTTTGGCGGCAGGAAGCGGCAGGCGCATGGGCGGTGAGGTCGCAAAACAATATCAGCTTCTTGGCGGAAAGCCGGTTATCTGCCATGCGTTATCCGCATTCGAGCAGAGCGTGGCAGATGAGGTTGTGCTTGTTGTTTCGGCGGGAATGCAAGCATATGCGCGGCGGGAAATTGTGGAGCCATATGGTTTTCAGAAAGTGCGGGCAATCGTCGTGGGCGGCGGGAGACGGTGCGATTCCGTTTATGCAGGAATGTGTGGGATTGGCAGGGCATTGGGCGGCGCGTGCCAGGCGGATAATGCAGGATGGGGAGAACATTTGGGAAATCCGGTTGCGGATGAGGGGGATATTGTCCTTGTACACGATGGAGCACGCCCGTTTGTGACACCAGATTTGATTGCGCGTATGGTGGACGCGGCAAGGCGGAATGCATGTGCGGTTCCGGCGGTGCCGGTGAAGGATACAATTAAAATGGTAAAAAATGGGTTTGTTGCAGAGACACCGGAACGCAGCATACTGTACGCCGTGCAGACACCGCAGGCATTTTGTTTTCCGGTTCTGTGGAAAGCATTTGAAAAGTATTATGGTTGTTCCGGGCAGGGCGTGGAGATGACGGATGACGCAATGTTGGTGGAATCCATGCTTGGTGTGAAAGCGGCGGTGGAAACTGGGGATTATAAAAATATGAAACTGACGACACCGGAGGATATGGTTCTTGCGCATGCATTTTTAGGGCAGGGGCAGGAAAAATGAAGGCAAGGGCAGATAAGGGACGCTGGAAATAAGGCTAGAATCCCTGGTTGGAAACGGAAATTGGATAAGGGCATAAATGATATAAAAAACAGCAAAAAAAATCCTTGACATCCTTGGAAACCTGTGGTATTATAGTCAAGCGTTGTTCGGAGAGTTGGCCGAGTGGTTTAAGGCGCTGGTCTTGAAAACCAGTGATTCCGAAAGGAACCGTGGGTTCGAATCCCACATTCTCCGCTTGAGTTCATCAGGACAATGTGAATTCAATATTTTGTTGGAGTTGTACCGATAGGCAGGTGCAGCGATTGTATGGAGAAATACCCAAGTTGGCTGAAGGGGCTCCCCTGGAAAGGGAGTAGGTCGTTAATAGCGGCGCGAGGGTTCAAATCCCTCTTTCTCCGTTCTTTTTTCAGGATTTACCGCCGATAAAAAAAGTCGGAAAAAACTTGAAAAAAGTTCTTGACAGAATAACGGAAGCGTGATATACTGTCAAAGCTGTCGAAAATGAGCGAATTGCTCAAACAGTCAGAACAATTTGAAAAAAGTTTTTTAAAAAAGTTGTTGACAAAACCGAAACAGTGTGGTAATATGTAAAAGCTGCTTCGAAAGACAGCAAAATTTCCCAGCGATGGGGAAAGACAGAACCTTGATAACTGAACAATGAAACAACCTTGAAATTCAAAAAAGTTTCAAAGAACGTGTGGAGAAATCCGCACACCCTTAAAACAGTAACCC
>CAJTUA010000022.1 GCA_910579615.1 uncultured Lachnospiraceae bacterium
TAAGCCCCACGGGTGTCGCAAGGGCATTTGCCTTGTCGGGGAGCTGGTGGGCAAGGTAGGTTTCTGTTGCCGCACTGGATTCATAAACAATCTTCCTGACTTTGCCGCTGCCGATACCGTCCATGAACCCCATGGGCAGGGTCACGATGTGGTGCATTGCCTTTGTCCGCATATTTGCCTGCACCCGGAATGCCGCTAAGTGGGAACACATCAGGGCAACGATATAAATCAGGATTGCAGCCACTGCGAAACTTACCGCCATCCATCCGTTATGGGACAGGTCCTGCACATCCCCGTAATTCGGAGCCACATCCAAAACTTCTTTGATGACTTTCCAGATGTACACAAACGGGAGCAATGCCACCAGTGCGCTCAGCGCGCTTAAAATCCATGACGCTATGGTCAGGTACTTATAGCCCCCGGCATACCGAAGGAGCCGCTTTAAATTGGATTCTTTTTTCAAAAGTAAGACCTCCTTGTATGTTTTTCTATGATGTCAGCGACATCTATGATAAAGGGAACGCTGCAGTCATTCCCTGTTACCCTTATGAAATATAAGTTAGCTTTTACTAACTAATAAGGAAAAATATAATAGAAAGCCCGCAATGCAAACTTTCTATTATCGGCTGTCGAGCGGATTATTGCCCCATGATCTTCATCCACCCTGCGGTGTAGAAATCATTTAACTGCTGCAAAAACACCTTTGCGTCTTCAAACGGCATTTTATGGAGAACCATTTCAAAAAAGGCACCGATTAATCCTGTCGCCAGGATATGCTCCAGCCGTTCGTCAATTTCAGGGACAGAAGCCCCAAGCTGTTCCAGAACCTTATAGTATTTATGGGTGGACTCCAATTCAAGCTCCACCATGTCATCGATCATGGAGGCGTATTTTGTACCCTCAGAGCATTTCAGAATCAGATAAAATTCATCCATATGCTCACAGGAAAAACTAAGTAAGTCATACATACACTCAGAAGACATCTTTCCCATCTGCTCCGGCTGCTTTTCCATGGGCAGGCTTTCAAAATATTCATGCACCTGCCGGTACCGCTCCATCATATATTCATAGGACGGCTCCACCAGGGCTGCGAACAGTTCTTCCTTGCTGTCGTAATAGCCGTAAAATGCCCCGGTGGTCACGCCTGCCGTTTTGACGATATTCCGCAGGGAAGCAGCCTGGAACCCTTTTTCCATAAATTCCGCTTTTGCCGCCGCATGGATCAGCTCCAATGTGTTCCTTTCCGGCTCACTCATTCTGCCGCACGCCCCTTCCTTTGTAACGCTGTTATATATCACTGTTACACAGTATAGGTCAAGCCGGAGCTTTTGTCAAGAGGATAAAATAAATTTCATCTGAATGTCCAAATCCTATTTTAATTTTCCCTGCATTTTTATACCATTTGCAATACCGGATATTCCGCAAAAAAGAAAAGCCCCTGCCCACACTCCAAGTGTGTCAGAAGCCTTTTCTTTCCCCTAAATCCGCTATGCCTTAATCACCATCCCGTTCTTAAAGGTAAACCAGACATCATCCCTGCCAAGACCGTCGCATAATCCACCAACGGTCCGCTTCCATGGACACGCAGGCGTAGGCTGCGACTTTCTGCCGCACCCGGCGCAGGTATAGGTGTAGACCGCTTTTTTGTTCAGCATCCCCGGGTGTTCCTTCCACCATTTCTTCCGGCACTGCGCAGAGCAGTACCCGACCTCCCGCTCCAATGGAGCTTAACTGTAAGCGGGATATTCATTTCATGTATCTTTACCGTAACGGACAGGTCACCCGGCATAATATAGGCACTCCCGTCCTTTCTCCCTGCTCCATGCGCCCTTCACGGCAGTGGTGTATTTCCGGCTCGTATTCCGGGGACTTGCCTGATTCACTACACAGGGCGCAGCAGATATTCCTTTCATCCTTTTCTCTGCAATCCATCATAACACCACTTTTTACAGGAGCCGCCATGCAGCCCCTTATTCTGCCTGCACCCCGCACAGCTTTATCAAAACACATACCCAAATCCTATGCATTCAGCTTCCAACTGATAGCCTCTTTCCTTCCAAGCACGAAATCCGCATAGATGCCTTTCTGCCCGATCAGTTCCTCATGTTTTCCTTTCTGGACAATGCGGCCCTCATCCACCACAAGTATCTGGTCTGCGTTCCGCACGGTCTTCAGCCTGTGGGCTATCATGATGATGGTCTTATCCCTGGTCAGTTCCTCAATCGCCTTCTGCAGCCGGTCCTCGTTCTCCGGGTCCACATTGGCGGTCGCCTCGTCAAGGATAACAATGGGGGCGTCCTTCAGCATCGCCCTTGCGATGGAAATCCGTTGCTTCTCCCCACCGGAAAGGGATGCGCCGCCTTCTCCGATGACCGTATCGTACCCGTCAGGGAGGGCTTCAATGAAATCTGCACAGCAGGCTTTCCTCGCCGCCTCCACCACTTCCGCATGAGTCGCCTGCGGCCTGCCGAACTTGATGTTGTTCTCAATCGTGTCCGCAAATAAATATACATTCTGAAACACCATGCTGATCTGCTCCATCAGGGACTCCAGCGTGTATTCCCGCACATCCTTCCCGCCAATCTTTACGCTGCCGCTGTCCACATCCCAAAAGCGGGCAATCAGGTTGCACAGCGTGGTCTTGCCGGAACCGGAAGGTCCGATGACTGCCGTGGTAGTCCTGTCAGGGAGCATCACATCAATGCCATGCAGGATTTCCTTGTTTTCATAGGAAAAATGCACATTATCAAATTCAATCCCATGGCTCTTTGGAGAAAACGTCTTCCCCTTCTCATCCATCTGCTCCATTTCCTCCGTCTGCAAAGTACGGTCAATGCTTGCCGAGGCAAGGCGCAGCATGGACATTCCCATGCCGAACAATTTGATCTGCCCGAACACAAGGAAGGACATCACAATGCACATCAGCGCATTGGCAATAGGCATCGTGCCATTTGCCCAGCAGAAAATTGATACGAACATCATGGCAATCCCCGCAATCTGAAGCACCAGCTCCTGGAAGATTGTATAAGGCGTCATCAGCTTTTCCATGTCAAGGTTGCTCTTCCTGTTAAATTCCAAGGCATCCTGCGCCCTTTTATCTCCCTTGCCGCTTAAATGAAAGGATTTGACGATGCCCATCCCCTGCACATATTCCAAGACTGCAGAGGTGAGTGCCGTCTGCGACTTCTGTGCATTCGGCGCGATAGCCGCGGACTTTTTCTCCATGGACGAGACAATTAAGAAATATACGAAAATGCCTGCTGCAACGACCAGCCCCACGCGCCATTCGAATATCAGGATCATCGCTGTAAAGACAACCGTCCCGATCAGACCGCCCATGATATCCACCAACACCATAGGGACCAGCATCTCAATATTCCCAAGCACCGTGGTGCATACGCCGGTCACTTCGCCAAGGCTGTTCTCGTTGAAGAATCCCATTGGTACGCCTTTTAAGAGATTGCCGATTTTAATCCTCTCATTTGCCGCCATGAAATACCCTGCGTGTGTCTGCTGATTCTTGGAAAAAGCAGTCGTCACCGCATTGCCGATAATGCTGACTGCCATAAATGCCAATGCCATCCAAGCCGCATCATTTCCTGTGTTTCCCTGCGTCAGAGCCACGATTACAAAATAGATGGCGCTGACCTCCAGCATATGGAACACTGCATTTAAAAATTTTACTGCTACAGACTTATTGATATTTGCCCGCTCCACGCCGGCAAACCGCCATATTTTTCTGAATGCTTCTATCATGCCACATCACCGTCCTTTGCACCGATATGCGCCTGCCACATGGATTCATAGAGAGGGCAGGTCTTTCTTAATTCCTCATGTTTTCCGACCGCTTCTATCCTGCCGTCCTTTACCACAACAATTTTATCTGCATCCTTGATGGTGGAAAGCCTGTGGGCAATCACGATCACCGTTTTGCCCCGTACCAGCTTTGCAATCGCTTTCTGGATGACTGCCTCATTTTCAGGGTCAATATACGCGGTGGCCTCATCCAGTATCACGATGGGCGCATCCTTCAGCATTGCCCTCGCTATGGCAATCCTCTGACGTTCACCGCCCGAAAGGTGTGCGCCGCCTCCGCCAACATTTGTTTCATATCCTTTTTCCAGGGAGCGGATAAAGGCATCGCACCCCGCAGCTTTGGCAGCCGCTTCCACTTCCTTATCTGATGCGGACAGCCTGCCCATGCGGATATTTTCCCGGACGCTCTCGTCAAACAGATAATTATCCTGGGATACAAATGCCACCTGGTCATAGAGCTGTTCCAGCGGAATCTTCTTTTCATCCACGCCGCCCATGGAAACCGTCCCGTCCTTTACATCCCAAAAACCGGCGATGAGTTTTGCAATGGTGGATTTGCCGGAACCGGAAGGCCCCACCAGCGCTGTCATTCTCCCCGCGGGGATAGAAAGGCTCACATCACGCAGGATATTCTTATCTTCATGGTAACCGAAGGAAACATGGGACAGTTCAATATCCGTGCCTTTGATACGTGCTTCCTTGCCCCCATGCTGCTGTTCCTCTGCGGAAAGAAGCTCATCCACAGATGCCACCGTTGTGCCGACCGTAGCAAGCGTGTCTACAAAATTCATAGCGGCAATGAGCGGCCCCGCAATGCCAAGGGACAGTATGATGACCATGATAAAGGTTTCCACCGGCAGGCTTCCATTCCTGTACCAGAGCCAGCCCACCGGAAGGATTGTAACCAGCGAGGCAGGCACAATGGAATAACCCATAGACACTCCAAACTGGCTTTTTTTCATCCAATTGTAGTAATAGGCGGCATTTGCCTTTACCCGGTCTGCGAATTTCGCATAAGATGACTTTCCCTGGTTAAACGCCTTGATGACCTCGATGCCGCCTATGTATTCCACGATAGTCCCGTTCATCTCCTGTGTAGTCTTCACTGCGCCTTCATAATTCTTCGCATAACTCCCCATAACCGACATCATGAATGCCATACCAACCGGGAGCGTCACGATGGACAAAAGCGCCATGCGCCAATCCAGAACAAACAGGCAGACCACGATAAAAAGCGGCCCCGCAATATTGGCAGTCAGCTCCGGGAACAGATGGGCAAGTGTGGTCTCCATGCCGTCCACCTGATCCACGATGATCTGCTTCATCTTCCCGCTGGACATATCCATGACCGTCCCAAGGGGCAGCTTCGGCAGTTTTTCCAGTATTCTCTGCCGGATATTCTTCAGAATGGAAAAGGTCGCCTTGTGGGACACGGACAATGCCATATTGTAAAGAAGCGTGCGTGCGGCATACCCCGCCAGTCCCAGACCTAACCATGGCAGATAAAAGGACAGATCCTTTTCCCCAGCCAGCATGCCGATGATAACCTGTGCCGCCGCAAAATAGGGCAGCATCCCCAGCACGACAGCAGTGAGTGCGCTTATGACCGCTCCGATCAGGCGGCCATGTTCGTCTTTTCCCCAGCCCCATATGCGGAGCAGTGGATTTTGTGAAGCATAAGAACTGCCCGCAGGGCGTTCTGTTCGTTGCTTTTGCATAATCAGTTCCTCCTTATTTTAGTTAGTTTTCGTTAACTTATTGGTTTATTTTAAGGCTGCCTGACTGTTGCCAGTTCTGGCAGCCTTAAGAACTTATTTTGTTTCCGCCGTTTCTTCCCCGACGATTGCCAAAAATCCTCCATGGTGGTATTTCCCCATCATGGCGACATATTTCTTTGCGTCTTCCCTGTCCATCCCATGGCGGACCACTTCGAAGATGCCTTCAAAATAACCAGTGACCATCATATGATAAAATTCCGCAGTCAGCCCGCCCGCAGGTTCCAGACGGGAGCCTGTTGCCTCCAGCCACTTCCATGTGTATTCCTCTTCCATGGATACCAGCCCGTTCACAAAATTACAGAACTTCGTGCCATGGGAAGCATCCAACAGCAAACGGAATTCGTCAAAATGGTCGTAGATGTAATCCACCATTCCAAGCATCGCATCAGAAGAATACTTCCCAACCTCCCGGCGCTGGACATCGCTGTCAAAAGAATGGAATGTTTCCTGCACATCCAGACACCGGGACATGAACTCTTCTGAAACCGGCTCCACAATGGCGGCAAACAGCCCTTCCTTATCTTTAAAGCGGACGTAAATGGAATTGGTACTTGTTTTTGCTTCTGCGGCAATCGTCCGCAGGGAGGCATCTGTGTAGCCTTTTTCGAGGAATTCCTTTTTTGCGCATTCCAGTATCCTCTCATACACGCCCTCAATCTGCTTTGCCACCTGTTCACCTTCCCTCTTTAATAACAGTGTTTCATAACGATGTTTCAATTATAATTCAGAAAAACACAGTTGTCAAGAGGATTTTCTGAAAAATCCAATCCCGCAGCGGGGTAGAAAGTAAGAGAGCGACAAATACTTATTTATCGGCGCAGTTATCGCATGATTTAGAAAAGTTTGGGGCATTGTATCTGTTGTTATGTCGGTGCTGTTTTGCTCCTTAAAAGCACATCGAATAAATAAGGAGGATTTTTATGAAATTTTTATCTAATTTGTTCTTGGTTTTGGCTGTTCTTCTGTCGGATGTGATGTGCGCTGTTGTTGCATATAACTATTGTGACATGGTGTGGGGCATCAAATATGCTGGTTATAGTGCTCCAGCTTCGACAGCATTCCTGGTAGCAATTCCTTTTATGATTGCTATTGTGGTATGTGTTGTAATTGCACTATATTTTAAAAAGAGAACAACCTAACAACTTCCCATCAACGCACCGTCCGGATTAAGGTATCATATCCAAGCTGACGAAGCCTTCTTTGTGCGTTCCTCGCTTCCCTTTCAGTTTCATAATACCCGGTCACAACCGCGTAGAACTTTTTGTAAAGCTGAATCATGGACGAAAAACCATCCCGCTCCATCTTTCTGCGTTGGCGCAGCGCATTCTGGTAATTCCGGTACAGTCCGGTCTGAACCACATAACATGGCCTGCAGTCATCATCGTCATCGTCATCGTCATCATCATCGTCAATGCAGACACACCTTCCGGACAAACGCCTTCCAATCTGCATTTCTTCATCCACAGGCGGAATCGAATCCTGCGTGCTGTCCTGCGACTGCCAGTCAATGGAAGGGCTTTCCGGCTGTTCTGTGGCCGTCTGGGTGAAACGTTTTTCAACCGCCGCACTGGCTACCACACTTCCTGCCGCGCCAGCCCGCCCTGCCATATGTTCCAAAGGAAACGCAGACGCTGCAACCGCCCTGTTGTCCTGTCCTGCCGTATTTACGCCCGCCGCGGTCCGCCTTGCAGACACCAACCCGTTATCCTGCAGCGTATTTAAAATCGCATAGGCGATTGCCTGCGCCACATCGTCAAAATTTCCATCAAAAATCGCATTATCCATGTCACTGTCAATAAAGCCTGCTTCCACCAAAAGCGCAGGCATCTTTGTGCGCCGCAGCACCGCAAGGTCGCGCCTTATTTCCGTACCAATGTTCTTAAACCCGACCCCTGCAAGCGCTTCATTGATGGCATCCGCCATCTCTTTTTTTATGCCGCTGTTATCAAAAATTAATGTCTGCACACCATTGTACTGATTGCGGTATTCTGCTGCATTGCGGTGGATGGAAACAAAAAGGTCTGCCCCCGCCTCATTTGCAATCTGTGCTTTGCGCAGCGGTGAATCGTAAACATCCTCCACACGCGTGTAGCCAACATCCACCCCATTGTTTTGCAGGATTTCCCCTACAGCAAGCGTAAGATTTAAATTATCCGTCTTTTCCTTACGATTTCCATCCGTTGCGCCGTTGTCATAACCGCCGTGCCCGGCATCCAGATATACGGTATAAGCCATATTTTTCCCTCATTTCTGCAAAAATGCTTATGGCAGTTTTTCTAAAATACCCCGGATTCCTGGGATGCTCTTAAAAAAACTGTTTTCCACACAGCATATGCGGCAGAAAGAAAAATGTGCCTGTTTTCTTTTACCATTCATTGATGTTCGGCCGCGGCACCCTCCACCACTGTTCAAAATCCATTGTGTATTGCGACAAAACATTGCGGATATCGCCCGGCTTCTCCCACTCCGAAATTTCCATAAACCAATCAACAAACGCATCCACATCCCGCATTTCCTGCGACTGCGCCGCCGCTTTCCCAAGGCTTACCAGACGGGCGGTCTTTTCCGATACCTTTTCCACAAATTCCTCCAGACGGCGGTTGCTCGGGAACAAAATTTCGTTTTCCTGCAAAATCATGCGGTACACGCTGTAAATCACTTCTCCTATGGCATGCAGCTTCATGTAGCCATCCACCGGGCAGGATTTTAAGAAATAATAATAATTCAGCCAAAAATCCGCGTAAAAAGAAAGCATTTTATCCTCTTTTTCCCGCCTCTGGAAAACAGGGATTTCCGACACAATCTGCGGGATTTGCGGATCTTTTGTGAACAATACCTTTGCACCTAAAAACGCGTTCCTTGCCGGTTCGCTCCCCTTGTTCGCCGCATCGAACAAAAACTCCTTTGTCATATATTTCACATCAAAATACCCGCCCTCGTAGGTGCAGTATCCTTCAATCGTTTCTGCTGTTGTATTATTTTTCACGCGCAACAAATAAGATTCTTCCGTGACCACAACCATTGCGTCCAAATCCGAGTCCGGCCGTTCACAGCCTTTTGCCACCGAACCGCCGAAGACTAGCGCAATGACATCCTCCCTTCCGGAAAAATAGTTTTTTAAATTCTCAAGTGATTCCTCGTGGTGCTTGTACATGATTTCCCCCTTATCCTCTTATTCTGAAATGATTCCCTGCCATTTTCCCCAAAGCACTTCCTTTTGTTCCCTCCCAAACTGCAATATCCTAAAGAGGGAATCCATGGCATCCGCGCCGTAGCACTGCATATAGGAAATGTGCATAAAAGCCGCCCCGTGGCATGGCAGAAATCAACAAACTGCATAATAAACGCCCAGCCAAGGTCAAGATGCCTGCTTCCAATCCCCGAATCATCCAAATCAACCAGCACAACTTCACCGCTTTTCCGGCGCATCGCATTGTGCGGTCCCAAATCACTGTGGATAAAGCACTGGTCGAGGTCGCAAAAATCTGGCAGTTCATCCAGAATTGCGTCGAATTCCGGCTTGAAAGCTTTGTCCAAAAACCATGCATAGAACCGCTCCTTATCCGAATCCAGTGCGCTAAGAAGAAGCGGCACGGATGCATCCTTTTCCCTTAAAGAATGCAGCAGATATGCCAGACGTCCAAGGTCATACTCGTCCTGCGGCGTTTCTTCCAACTGTCTGCCGTCGATATATTCCATCATGTAATAATAAAAACCGTCCGCCCGGATATAGCGTTTCCCGTCCACCGTATAAATCAGCTTTGGCGCAATCCCCATACCGTTTTCCAAACATTTCATTTAGCGGTATCCCGGCAGTCCTTTATTTTCAGACACTCTGCATTTTGATATTCTGGATACTCGGATAGGAACCGTGGTAAAAATTGCTTTAATAATTTTATGAGATATAATGGCAATTCATTTATATTTGTGCAATTCAATATCTGGTAATACCACCAGCTGCTCATATCTTTCGCAGCGTACAATTCAAAAATAATTTCTTCCTCTATTTCATAATCCACGTTGTATGAAGGTTCTAATTTCCATTTTCCTATTCCTTCGGCACTCTTACTAAGTTCATAATTCTGTACATATACCCTTAATTCTCCTGCCAGTATTGCCCATAAAATACCATCCACCTCCTGCAATCTTTTCCTCCTTTACGATTGCTTTTCCTAATTCAACAGAATAATAGGAATCCATCGATTGCCTCATATCCTTTGACGGCTGCATATTGCCCCTCATCCCCGATAATATGTTAAGAATAATCACGCCCCAAGAAAATCCAGCAGCGAAATCTGGTTTGAAATCGGGATATCCCCCAAAAGCCCCAATTCCGCCATCTTATCACAGTTCGTCTGGCTGACCTTGCAGCGGTCGCGGAAATCCTCGCGGGATAAGAACGGTCCGTCCGCCACCGCCTCCACAATCTGGTCCGCCGCCTTATCCCCCAGCCCTTCAATCGTAGACAGGCACGGCATAATCTTTTTGTCGCTCAGAATCTGGAATGCGTGCGCCTTTGCCGTATAAATATCAATCGGCTCAAAATCATAGCCTCTCGCGTACATTTCCTCGACCAGCTTCATATCCTTGTAGGTATCCTCCTCCTTCTGCGAAAGCTTTTCCTTAAAATCGGAGGAATTCATGCGCCTTTTATATTCTGCCATATGCATGCGCAGCCGTTCTTTTCCGAGGCACATCAACTCATAGTTGAACGCCGACGCGCGGATGCTGAAATATGCCGCGTAGTACGCGAGTGGATAATAGACCTTGAAATACGCAATCCGGAACGCCATCATGACGTAAGCGCAGGCGTGCGCCTTCGGGAACATGTATTTGATGCGCTCACACGACCACATATACCATTCCGGCACATCATGCGCCTTCATCTCCTCTTTCATCTCCGGCGTAAGCCCTTTGCCCTTGCGCACACTTTCCATGATTTTAAAGGCGTGGCCGTTTTCAATGCCCATCTGGATTAAATATGTCATAATATCATCGCGCGTACAGATGGCGGTCGAGAGCGTACAGGTTCCCTCCTGAATCAGCGTCTGCGTATTGTTCAGCCACACATCCGTTCCATGCGAAAGCCCGGAAATGCGAATCATGTCCGAAAAGCTCTGCGGCCTTGTGTCGCGCAGCATCTGCATAACAAAATCCGTGCCGCACTCCGGGATGCCGAGCGAGCCCAAGTCGCAGCCACTGATATCGGATGGCTTGATGCCAAGCGCTTCCGTCGAGGCGAAAATCGAGAGCACCTTCGGGTCATCCATGCGGATTTTTTTTGCGTCCAGCCCGGTAAAATCCTCGAGCACACGAATCATGGTCGGGTCATCGTGCCCAAGGATATCAAGCTTTAGCAAATTGTGGTCAATGGAATGGTATTCAAAATGTGTCGTGACAATCTTTGTTGTCGTATCATTTGCCGGATGCTGCAGCGGCGTAAAGGAATTGATTTCCTCGCCGTGCGGCAGCACGACAATGCCGCCCGGGTGCTGCCCGGTTGAGCGGCGCACACCCGTGCAGCCAAGCGCGATGCGCTCCATCTCCGCCGGGCGCTGGTGCTTTTCGTGCTCCTCGTTGTATTTTTTCACATAGCCAAACGCCGTCTTGTCCGCCACCGTGCCGATGGTTCCGGCGCGGAAGGTATGCCCCGCCCCGAAAATCACCTCGGTGTACTCGTGCGCCTTGCTCTGGTATTCGCCCGAAAAATTCAGGTCGATATCCGGCTCTTTGTCGCCGTTAAAACCAAGGAACGTCTCGAACGGGATATTGTGCCCGTCCTTAATCAGCATTGCCCCGCACTGCGGGCAGACGCGGTCGGGCATGTCACAGCCGCAGCTCATCGCGTAGGGCTTGACCGCGTCCGAGTCAAAATCCGCGTAATGGCATTTTTCACAGTAATAATGCGGCGGCAGCGGGTTGACCTCCGTGATACCGGACATGGTCGCGACAAAGGAGGAGCCGACCGAACCGCGCGAACCGACCAGATATCCGTCCTCGTTCGACTTCCACACTAATTTCTGCGCGATAATGTACATCACGGCAAAGCCGTTTTTGATGATGGAATTTAACTCGTGTTCTAAGCGCCCCTCCACCTGCGGCGGGAGCGTTGGCCCGTAAATGGCGTGCGCCTTCTCATAGCAGATATTACGCAGCGTCTCATCGGAATGCGGGATAACCGGCGCGCATTTGTCCGGGCGCACCGGGGAAATTTTTTCCACCATGTCCATGATTTTGCGCGGGTTTGTGATAACAAGCTCCTCCGCCTTTTCCGGGGGAAGATAGCGGAATTCGTTTAGCATCTCGTCCGTCGTGCGCAGATAGAGCGGCGCCTGGCTGTCCGCGTCCTTAAAGCCTTTGGAATTCATAATAATCCGGCGGTACACCTCATCCTCCGGGTTTAGGAAATGTACATCGCAGGTCGCCACGACCAGTTTGTTATACTGCTCCCCAAGTGAAATGATTTTTTTGTTGATTGCAATCAAATCGTCCTCCGACTGAACCGCGGAGATTTTGGTATCCTCAATCATGAAACGGTTGTTGCCAAGGGGCTGTATTTCAAAATAGTCATAAAATTCACACAGGCGGTTGATTTCATCCGGCGATTCACCGCGCAGTATGGCCTGGTAGAGCTCGCCCGCCTCGCAGGCGGAGCCAAGAATCAGCCCCTCGCGGTATTTGCTTAGCATACTTTTCGGGATGCGTGGGCTGCGCTGGAAATAATCCAGATGCGAAGCGGAAACCATGCGGTAGAGATTGATTCTGCCAATATCGTTGCGGCAGAGCAGGATTGCATGGTACGGGCGCATTTTTTTGATGATATCCGGCGCAATCTCGGCGCGCTCGTTGATATCGCGCAGTGTTTTGTAGCCGCGCTCCTGCATCATTTCCAGAAACTTTACATAGATTTCCGCCGTGCAGCCTGCGTCGTCCACGGCGCGGTGATGGTTTTCAAGCGAAACCGAGAGCTCCTTTGCCACTGTGTCGAGCTTGAAATTGTGCAGCTCCGGCAAAAGGACGCGCGCAAGCCCGACGGTATCCACAATCGTGTAATCCGCCGTAATCCCCAAATCTTTTGCATTTTTTGCGATAAAGCCCGTGTCAAAGCGCGCGTTGTGCGCCACCAGGATGCAGCCTTCACAAAACGCCAGGAATTGCGGAAGTATGGTATCAATCGTATCCGCGCCCATCACCATCTCGTCCGTGATGCTTGTCAGCTTCTCGATTTCAAACGGGATTGGCACCTGCGGGTTGACAAAGGTGGAAAATTTTTCCGTGATTGCGCCATCCACCACCTTCACCGCGCCGATTTCAATAATTTTGTCGTTCTGGTTGCTAAAGCCCGTTGTTTCAATATCAAAGACAACTGCCGGGCATTTTAATTCCTGCCCCTTGTCCGCGCGCACGATATCCTCAAGGTCATCGACAAGGTATGCCTCCATGCCGTAAATGATTTTGAATGCTTTTGCGCGCGCAATATCTTCTTCATTTTTGAGCTTTTTGATATCAATGGCATGGTTTGCAACCGGGAACGCCTGCACCACGCCGTGGTCGGTGATGGCAATCCCCGGGTGCCCCCAGGCAAACGCAGTCCTTACAAGGTCTTCCGGCGAGACAACCGCGTCCATATCGCTGTAGGTTGTGTGCGCGTGCAGCTCCACACGCTTTACCGGCGCGCCGTCTGTGCGCTTCTGCACAAAATTCGGGATTTCCTTTATGCCGACAATGGAGCTGATGGAAATTTCATGGTCGTATTTGTCCAGCATTGCCATCCCCTTGATTTTGATAAATGCGCCCTCTTTTAATTTTTTGTTCAATTCTTCCTTCTGCTCGGCGCGCACGAAAAGCTTTGCCTGGATGGTGTCCGTAAAATCGGTGAAGGAAAAGATATAGAGCAGCTTTTCGTTTTTGAGCTCGCGTACATCAAGCTTTAAAATTTTCCCGTGCAGCACAACATCGCCGATTTCATCCTGTACCTCCGCAATCGGGATGGTATCGCCGTCAAAGGCGCGCCCGTAAAAGATGGTCGGGTCATCCGGGATTTCCTTTCGCCCGAATTTCCCCTTGTTGTAGGCTCCGCCGGAAAATTTCCCTTTCCAGGAGGTATCCTTTACAGGGAATGCGCCCTCCTGCTTTTTGAAGCTATCGTTTGCTGCACCTGCAGCAGACGGAAGTACGGAGGGCTTCCCTGCGGCAGTCTGGTTTGCTGTCATTTGCGGATTGGATGGGTGCGCGCTGCCGCTTTCTGGTATGCCATTTCCGGCGTTTGCAGCATTTACAGTTCCGATATTGTTCTGTGCTGTTTTTGCCGTCTGCCCGGTGCGTTCTGCTTTTGTGGAACCTACGTTCCCAAGAACTGCCCTGTCCGTCGGCTCCCCCAACGCTTTTCCGGCGGTAAGCACCCTGCGCAGCTGTTCCGGCACTGGGACGAACTCATATTCTTCTGTTTTTTCCGCCTCCGGAATCGGTTTATATTCAAAAACGGCAACCAGTTCAAAGCCAAAGCGCTCCCGGTAGAGTGTCTCGAAGAAATTCCGTATCGGCTGGCTCTTTTCCCGGTTGATAAAGCTGTCCGGCAGGGAAAAGAGCATCTGACTGCCCCGAAAAGATACCTCCGCCCCCTTTACAATGCCCGCAAGCACCGTGGACTGTGCAGAAAGCTCCTCGATAAAGCTGTCTGCACAGGCACTCCAGAGATTTTCCTGGTTGTACTGCGCGGAAAGATGGCAGGTTTCATGAAAACCGACCTCCCCTGCGGAATAAAACAGCTGCTTCTTCAGCTGATAGAGCATTTTCTTCTTCTCGCGGTACGGCACCGGATGCGTACTCTCGATATGTACCGTTATGTTTCCTGTCAATTTGGAGGCTGCTACCTTTGTGGCAGCAACCTCCTCAAATACGGCTCCCAATGCAGCATCCACCGTGAGCATATCAAATACTTCAAAAAATTTCATTTCACGCACCTTTTCCTTTATGCCCCAAACGCGTCGAGTTCCTTTTTTAACTCTGCCAAAAGCTCGCCCTCCGGTACTTTGCGGATGATTTCTCCCTTGCGGATAATCACCCCTTCGCCGTTCCCGCCTGCAATGCCAAGGTCCGCTTCCCTTGCCTCCCCTGGTCCGTTGACCGCACAGCCCATAACCGCTACCTTGATATCGTAAGGGTACTGCTTTACCAATTCCTCCACCGCGTGCGCAAGCGGGATGAGGTCAATTTTCGTGCGCCCGCAGGTCGGGCAGGAAACAACCTCAATCCCGCCCTTTCTTAACCCCAGGGTCTTTAAAATCAGCTTTGCCGAATAAACTTCCTCCACCGGATGCTCCGTCAGCGACACGCGCACCGTATCCCCGATGCCCTCATGCAAAAGGATGCCCAAACCCACCGCCGACTTGATGTTGCCGCCAGTTGCCGAGCCGGACTCCGTAATGCCGATATGCAGCGGGTATGTTGTTTTATCCGCAATCAACTCATGCGCCTGCACACACATCATCACGTCCGTTGATTTGATGGAGATAACCAGGTTTTCATATCCCATCTGCTCTATCATGCGCACTTTTAACAGCGCGCTCTCCACAAGCCCCTGTGCCGTAACATGCCCGTACTTCGCAATGAGTTCCTTCTCAAGGGAACCGCTGTTGACCCCGATGCGGATGGGGATGCCACGCTCCTTTGCTGCCGCCACAACCGCCTGTACCCCTTCGCGGCTCCCGATATTGCCCGGGTTGATGCGGATTTTGTCCGCCCCGTGCTCCATCGCAGCGATTGCCAGACGGTAGTCAAAATGAATGTCCGCCACGAGCGGAATATGAATCTGCTTTTTAATCTCCGAAAATGCACATGCCGCCTCCATCGTCGGCACCGCCGCGCGGATAATTTCGCAGCCCGCCTCCTCAAGCTCCAGAATCTGGCGCACAGTCGCCTTCACATCCTCCGTTTTCGTGTTCGTCATGGACTGGATGGCAACCGGGCTCCCGCCGCCGATGGCAACATCCCCTATCTGAACTTTTTTTGTATGGTCACGGTAAGCCATTCTTACCCACCCCTTTCCGGTTTCTGTCAATGGAACAAATTCGTTATGTCATTATAAAATACAAATACCATCAAAATCATCAACAGCACGAAGAAAATGCCGTTGACCAGACCTTCCTTCTCGCGGTTGACTGGTTTTCGCCGGATGCCCTCGATAATCAGGAACAAAAGCCGCCCGCCGTCGAGCGCCGGAATCGGCAGCAGGTTCATGACCCCTAAGTTCGCACTTAACAGCACGCACCAGTTAATCAGCTCAACAATCACAACAAGTGCGCCGTAGGGCGACGCCTCGCTCATCACATTGCTGATTTCACTCACAATGCGCACCGGTCCCCCGATATCATTGCGGCTGACCTTCCCTTTAAAAATCTGCCCGAGGCTCTTTACCGTTGTTACAATCCAGTATTTTACTTCCGCCGCACTGTATTTGATAATGCTAAGCCCCCTTGTCTTTTCCGCGTAGAGGTTGTACGAAAACCCAAGGCTGTACGATTCGCTGATTGTCGGGGTGACCTCCACTTCATAATCCAGGCTGTTGCGCGTATAACCGACCGTTACCGTCTCGCCATTTAACGGGCTGTTCTGCATATACTCCAAAAGGGCATTGCCCGTCGCAATCCGCGTGCCGTTGATGGAGGTAATGGTATCGCCCGCCACAATGCCTGCCGCCTCAAAAGCCCCGCCCTTGCTTACGCTGCTGATGGTTGCCGGCATGTCATCCCCCTGGTAGCCAAACCCAAGAAGATAGCGGATGCTTTTTTGTGGTACTACAGTTGTCGTATGCTGCTTGCCATCGCGCTTGTAGGTGATTTCTACAGGTGTCGAATCCGTGATGGGGTTAAACGTTTCCTCCACCATAATCTCGCGCCCGAAATTAATTTTCTTCCCGTCATAGCGGACGATAATATCCCCTTCCATAAGCCCTGCCTGCGCGGCCGCGCCCTCCGATGGCACACTGGTCACCCGGGCAGGGTCATAGCCCGCGATTGCCACCATAATCATGGACAGGAGGAAGGCAAGAATAAAATTAAAGAGCGGTCCTGCAAAAATAACCTGGAAACGCTGCCAGACAGTCTTGTTGTTAAACGCCTTTGCGTCGTCGGAATTTTCATCCTCCCCGACCATCATGCACGCGCCGCCAATTGGAAACAGGCGCAGGGAATACAAGGTTTCGCCCTTTTTTATGCCAAAAAGCTTTGGTCCCATACCAAGACAAAACTCATTCACGCCAATGCCATTTTTCTTCGCGAACAAAAAATGCCCAAGCTCATGGAAAATCACGACAAGGCTGAACATCAAAATTGCTACGATAATACTGCCAATCTTCATTCTCTCCTCTTTCCTGCAGTATCTGGGGAAAACCCTTGACACTGCGCCAATCATTCATATTCCTGACCATCCTGCGGTCATTTTTGGGCTGCTTACCCGGCGCCCGGTTTTACGCGGATTCTTTGGCCACGCTTTAAGAACAGCGCTTTAAAAACTCGCGCGTCTGCAGCTCCGTTTCCAAAATCTGGCTAAGCGACGGCGCATTTATCACTCTGTGCTCCTGCATTGCCATGCCAATCAGCCTCGTAATATCGGTAAATCCAATTCTGCGGTTTAAAAACTCTGCCACGGCATACTCGTTTGCCGCGTTAAAGACAACCGGCATGCTGCCGCCCGCGCGGATTGCCCCATATGCCAGGGACAGCCCCGGAAGCTCTTCCATATCCGGCATTTCAAAGGTCAGGTCCGCAAGCTTTGTCAGGCTTAGGCGGCTGCCCGGCAGATACCTTCTGTCCGGATAAGTCAGCGCGTACTGGATGGGGAGCTTCATATCCGGCACGCCAAGCTGTGCAATGACAGCCCCATCCTCATATTCCACCGCGGAATGAATCACGCTCTGCGGGTGGATGACAACCTCGATTTTTTCCGCGGGCATGTCGAACAGCCAGCTCGCCTCCATCACCTCAAGCCCTTTGTTTACCATTGTCGCGGAATCCACCGTAATTTTATGCCCCATGCTCCAGTTCGGATGCTTTAGCGCGTCTTCCACCGTTACGCCCGCAAGCTCCGACTGCTTTTTCCCGCGGAACGGTCCGCCGGATGCCGTTAAAATCAGCTTTTCCACCTTGCCCCCGCCGCCCTGCATGGACTGAAAGATTGCGGAGTGCTCACTGTCCACTGGAAGCAGGCGCACCCGGTGTTCCTTTACAAGCGGCATAATCAGATGCCCCGCCGTCACCAGGGTTTCCTTGTTTGCAAACGCAATGTCTTTTCCCGCGCGGATTGCCTCAATAACCGGACGGATGCCAATCATTCCGACGACTGCCGTGACAACCATATCGGCCTCCTTTGCAAGTGAGCAGGAAATCAGTCCGTCCATGCCCGCCACAACCGTAATGGGAAGGTCGCGCACCCGCGTTTTAAAATCTGCCGCGCGCGCCTCATCATACACGCACACAAGGCGCGGCAGAAATTCCCTCGTCTGCGCCTCAAGCAAATCAATGCTCCCGTGCGCCGCAAGCGCCGCAACCTTTATATCGGCATTGTTTCTCACGACCTCAAGAGTCTGTGTTCCAATCGAGCCGGTCGAGCCAAGAATTGATATTGCCTTCATATGTTACCTCATTTCTATATACATTTTGCACACCTTTTCGCAAAACATGAATCAACCTGGTCAGCTTTGCGCCTTATGCAAAAGTGAAAGCGCGAAAGCGGACATTCATAACATCCATGCCCTTACAAAAGCTGTGCCAGATAATAGATTACCGGTGCCGTAAAAATCACGCTGTCAAAGCGGTCCATGATACCGCCATGCCCCGGAATCAGCTTCCCGTAATCCTTTACATCGTAATTGCGCTTGATTGCGGATGCCGCCCAGTCGCCAAGCTGCGATATCACAGAAGATGCCGCGCCCATCACGGCGCACACAAACACCGGCTGTGCAAACATGGTAAGTTTTGCAGAAAAAACCGCCGCGTACAGCGCGCCCAACGCCGCCGCGCCAACGATACCCCCGATGCAGCCCTCCAGGGATTTTTTCGGCGAAAGCTTCGGTACAATCTTGTGTTTCCCAAGCTTCCTGCCAACCAGGTATGCAAAGGTATCCGACCCCCACGACCCGATAAATATCAGCCATACAAGATACGCGCCGCCCTCACACAACCGCAGCAAAAAGACATAGCTTAGCATCACCGCCACATAAAAAAATCCGAAAAACACCATTGTAATCTGCTCGGAACGGTATTTCGGGAAGGTAAACACATACCCTAACATCAAAACCAAAAAGAACGCGATAAAAAACTCCGTCCGGTACGTCCCCTGCCCGAAAAACAGCAAAAAATCATAGCCGATGCAGGCAAGATAGCCGATGATTCCCACCGGTGCCTTATGGACGCCAAGCACACGGTACATTTCCATCATACCAATCAGCGAAATTGCAAGTATTACCCCAAAAAGTACATTCCCACCAAGAATGAGTGCAAGCGCCGCGCACACCACAATAATGCACGAGCTGCGAAACCGAACCCAGAACATAGCCTTTAAACCCCTCCAAATCTTCTGTCTCTTTTATTATAATACTCAATTGCCTTTTGTAATTCCTTTTTATCAAAATCAGGCCACAAAACATCCGTGAAATAAAGCTCGGCATAGGCTAACTGCCAAAGCAGGTAGTTTGACAGGCGCACCTCCCCGCTTGTGCGAATCAGAAGCTCCGGCGTCGGGATTCCTGCTGTGTCCAGATAATTTTCAAAATCATTCTCCTTAAGCGCACCAAGCGCCACATTTCCTGCCGCGTAATCTTTTGCAAGCTGCTTCGCCGCGCGCAAAAGCTCATCCCTGCCCCCGTAATTTAACGCAACCTGGAAATGAAGCCCCGTATTGTCCTTTGAGGCCTCCTCAAGCCTTTTTATGCTCTCCTGCAAATCTTCATCCAGCCTGCTGACATCCCCGATAATGCGCACGCGCATATTGTTCTTTTTGCTCGTCTTAATACAGTCCTTCATATAGTCGCGCAAAAGATTCATCAGCGTATCAATCTCATCCTGCGGGCGCTTCCAGTTTTCTGTGGAAAATGCGTAGACGGTCAGATACTGTATCCCCATCTTATATGCGTCCTCACAGATTTTTTCCACGGTCTTGCTCCCCTGCGCGTGCCCGTAGGTTCGCGGCATCATTCTCTTTTTCGCCCAGCGCCCGTTGCCATCCATAATAATTGCAACGTGCTGTGGGATTACATAATTTTCTTTGCTCATAATCGCCCCTTCAAAACATAACGTTCCGGGATTTTCGCTTATGAAAACGCGCAAAAGAACAAACCTGCACATAAACTGCAGGCCTGTTCACTCCCATGCGCCTTTCGCTTTTCCGGTATGTTAAACGGTCATAATCTCCTTCGACTTTGACTCGGTCTCTTTATCAATCATCTCGATGTACTTATCCGTCATCTTCTGGATTTCATCCTCGATGGTCTTTTGCTCATCCTCTGAAATCTCGCTTGCCTTCGCCGCCTTCTTAATCGCATCGTTCGCATCCCTGCGGATATTGCGGACCGCAACCTTTGCGTTTTCCGCTTTCTTCTTCACGTCCTTTGCAAGATCCTTTCTGCGGTCCTCCGTAAGCTCCGGGAATACCAGGCGGATGACCTTCCCGTCATTGCCCGGTGTAATCCCTAAGTCGGATGCGAGGATGGTCTTTTCAATCTCCTTAATCATCTTAGATTCCCAAGGCTGGATTTGGATGACCCTCGCCTCCGGCACGGAAATATTCGCCACCGACTGCAGCGGGGACGGCGTGCCGTAATAATCAACGCGAAGCTTATCCAGAAGGTGCGGGTTTGCGCGCCCTGCGCGGATTGAGGAAAACTCCTCGCGCAGCGCCTCAAGGGATTTTCCCATCTTCTCGTCAAAAGGTTTGATTTTCTCGTTCATACTATTCCTCCATTTCGCGGGATATCATTGTTTGCGGTACTGTCTTTGTGCCATGGCAATTCTGCCATCGGCAAAGCAGCCATGGTTACTCCACCGTGACAACCGTCCCCGTAATCTTTCCATTCCCGTTATTTACAATGCTGTTTTCCTCGCCAAGTGAAAATACAAGCAGAGGAATTTTATTTTCCATGCACATCACCGTTGCCGTCAGGTCAAGGATGGCAAGTTTTTTGTCAAGCAGCTCCTGGTAGGAAACCGTGTCATACTTTTTCGCCGCTGGGTTTGTCTTCGGGTCACTGTCGTAGACCCCGTCCACCGCGCGTGCCATCAAAATCATATCGCATGAAAGCTCGACCGCGCGCAGTGCTGTCGCCGTATCCGTCGAGAAATATGGATGCCCTGTGCCCCCGGCAAGAAATACAACCGCCCCCTGCCCAAGGCTTTCCGTTGCCGCTTCCCTTGAAAACAGCTCCGTCATCGAACCAACCAAAAAAGGTGTAAACACTTTTGTTTTCATTCCGACATGGCGGAAAATTTCGGAAACATAAATGCAGTTCATCACGGTCGCAAGCATCCCAATCTGGTCCGCCCTCGTGCGCTCAATCGTCTCGCTGCTGCGTCCGCGCCAGAAATTCCCCCCGCCGATTACAACCGCAACCTGCACGCCATCTGCCGTCAGCTGCTTTACCTGCTCTGCCACGCGGATGCAGGTTGCCTCGTCAAAGCCGGTCTTTTTCTCCCCCGCAAGTGCCTCCCCGCTCAGCTTTAATAAAACTCGCTTCATTGTTCTCCTTTGTCACCTCCTGTTTTATGTTTTCTTTTTAAAAATACTTCCCTGATTGAAACACCGGGTTTTCAATCCCCCTGTGCCGGTTTCACATGCCGCACCATCGGCGTATCCGCCGTAATCGGAAGAACCTGCGCGCCTTTTTCAACCAACGTCGGCAGCACAATCTTCATCGATTCCAACGTCTTCCCCTTTGCGTTTGTGTCATGGCACAGGACAACCGAGGTTGTCTTATTCGCCACACCATCCAGCAAATTCTGTGCCAGCTGCTCCACCGTATAACTGACTCCCGTTGCATCACCGTTTTCCACATTCCAGTCAAAATAGCGCATATCACGTTCCTGGAGGAAGCTGATAAACGGCTGGATGGTCAAATTTTTGCACTTGCTGTTGCTGCTTCCGCCCGGAAAACGGTAAAGGTCAGGAACAAACCCTATATTATCATACAATAAATCGCTTATCTTTGTAAAGTCTTTCTCGAAATCTTCTACCGATTTATATATTTTTTCGTAGTCATGCGAGTAGGAATGCATACCAATGGCATGTCCTTCCTCAACAATGCGCTTGTACAGGCGGCTGTATTCCTCCCCCTCATGTCCGATGACGAAAAAGGTCGCCTTCACGTCATACTGTGCAAGAAGGTTCAAAAGCTCGTCCGTATACTTGCTTGGTCCATCGTCAAAGGTTAGGTATATCTTTTTGTCCGACCATGGAAGCGGTTCGCCGGTTTTTGGGTCTACCGCAACCGTCGGTTCCGGGGCCATGGTCGCCTCCGCCACTACGGTCGGTTCCGGGCTTGGCTCGGCCGTAGGCTCTGTGGTTAGATGCTCCCCTCCCACATCATCGCCTGCCGCTATTGTGAAATCCTCACTGTTCCCATCTTTGCCACCTGAAAAAGAGCCCGTCGGCTCTGCGCCCTGGTTTGCCTGCGGTGTCGGGCTCCCCGCCTCCGCGGTTGGCGTAGCGTAAGGTGTCGGGGTAGGAATTTTGTTCCCGCCATAATTTCCATCCCCGTTTTCCGTGCCGTTTGTTCTCTGTTCATACGTTTCTAGCTTCTTTTCAAGCTCTGCAATGTCCTTTTGCAGCCTTGCTTGTTTTGAAAACAGGATAATGCATAAAATCGTCGGTACTAACGCCAACAAAAGAACAAGCATCATAAACTGTTCCCTCGCGCGCTTTACCTTTTCATTCCGTGCTCTCTTGCTTCCTTCTCTCCCGTACTCGTTCATTTTCCATCGTCCTTTCCACGTTCTACTTATAATTTTCCCGCAACATAAAAATCTCATGCAGGAAACCTTCTTTTCAGCAAAGCCCTTCCGAAGAAAACGATATTTCGCCCTGTTCCTACGAAAAAACAGGAGGTTCGCCGAAAATCCCCACAAAAGGATTTTACCACAAACCTCCTGAAAATGACATAGCTAAATTTAAAATTAAAATATTTGTAAGAAATGGTTTCCTTATCTTCCTATAAATATTAAAAAATTGTAAAATTGAATTTTTCTGCCGCCCGGATACCTCATGCAAATGCTATAGCATTTTTTACCAGCTATCTTTACTATCACAATCTTTATACATTCTCATTTTTCAGCGTATCCACAAGGCTGTTCTTCCCAAGCTTTATCACCGAATAAAACATTGTCGAAAATACCACCGCAAAAACGCTCAGAACCGCAATCAGGAGGCTCGGTGCCGGGATGTAAAAGCTTTGCACAAAGCCTTCGTTGATGACCCGGTAGATGGCAAACGTAACAAGGATGGCAACCGGCAGCCCGTAACAAAGGCTCTTGATGCCGTAGAGCAGGCATTCGTAATTCAGCATTTTATACAGCCCCTTTTTCGTCATCCCGATGGATTCAAGCATCGCGAACTCCCTGCGGCGCAGCGAAATATTCGTCGAGACCGTATTGAAAACATTGGCGGCGGCAATCAGGGAAATCAACACGATAAAGCCGTAGGAAAATACATTGATAATCACAACCATGTTGCGCTCAAAGGAATAACGCTCCGCAATATTGTAAAACGAGACGTTTGAAATCCCCTGTGAGGTTAGCGCATTGCAGATACGTTCATAAAGCTCGCCAAGATTCCCGCTCCCGTTGACATAAACCCGCTCCGACGTATGCAGCCCCTGCTCGGCAATCCCGGTCAGTGTACGGAATGCGGAAAGCGGATAGACAAACGTAAGGTACTGCTTATTCACCCCGGTTGGAAGCTCGGTATCCACAACAGTGTAAGGAAGCTCTAAGGTCTCGCTTTCCGTAAGCGTATCCTTGTCTTCCCCGGCCTCCCCGTCCTCATCATAATGGATTTGGAACGAATTTGCAGTCAGGGTTCCGCGCTTTTCCTTTAACATGTCAATCTGCGTATAGCGGTGGCCGGGAAGCTCCTCGCGGATGCCGTCAAAAGCAAGTGCCTCCCTGCGCTCCGAAAACCAGCCGATTCCCGTCAGGTTATGTTCCCTTTGGTACGCCTTGTACTCATCATCCTGCATGAAATAAAAATATACCACAAGAACCGCCCGGTCGCGCCCGGTCGTTTCTTTTGCCAGCCTTGTCTCATACTCGTAAAACCCAATTTGCTCATCCTCTGCCCAGTTCAGGTATGCCTCCGGGAGCGCCTCCCGCTCCACAAGCATTGGGTTGTAAAGGGATGTTGCCGTAAACGCTTTGGTGACCCCCTCCACCGGGGCAATGACACGGCACACTTCCTGCGCGGTGTAGCCGCGATCCGGGTACACATAGTAGGAATAATCATAATTTTCCGCCGCCGTAACCGAAGTTACACTGCCCTTTAAATAGTCCACAAAACTGCTCGCGGACACGAAAAGCACAATGCTTACAAAGAGCGAAATCACGGTTGCGCGGTATTTCTTTTTGTTGCGGCGGAAATTTTTATCCGCCAGTGTTTTCTCCATGCCAAAGAGTTTGTGCAGAAAACCCTTCGTGCGCACTGCCTTGCGGCTTACGCGAATCTCGCTGTTCTGGCGGATTGCTTCGATTGCGGAAATGCGCATTGCCTTGCGCGCCGGGAGGATGGCGGAAATCAACACCGTGAAAAATGCCAGTACCGCCGCCAACACAAGTGCCCAGGCTTCCAAATGCATGGAAAATGGGATGGATGCAGAACCGACCAGCCCCACAAAGCGGTAGCGCAGTGCATAAAAAGTGATGCTCATCCCAAGGATGCCCGCCCCAATTCCGAGCGGAATACCAAATATGCTTACCGCACACGCTTCAAAAAGGACGCTTTGGCGCAGCTGGCGTTTTGTCGCGCCAATGGAAGCCAAAAGCCCGAACTGCCGGATTCTCTCGTTGACCGAGATGGAAAATGCATTGTATATCAGCGCGACGGAGCCAAACACAATGATAATGCACAGGATGGTGCCAAGCCCGAAATACACATTGGAAAATGAGTCCGTCTTAGAAATGCCATTGGTGTATAAAAGATGGCTGTGGTAGTCGTAATTAAGCACATTTTTACTGTAACGTTCCAGGAAGCCAAAAAGATTTTTCTGGTCTTTTACCGTAAAAAACACACTGTTGATTCCCCTGCCCTGCGACAAACGCTCTGCCTGCGCAAAATCTGCACCGCAAAATACCGCATACCCCGGCGTGGCGTAATTGCTCAGGACGTAACGGCACACCCCGACAACAGTAAAGGTCCTTACCTGCCCGTCGGTGATAAGCTGCTCGCTGTAAAGACTTTTTAAGGATTTTTCTGTGTCCTCCTCCTGCGCATCCTCCGATTTGCTTTTATAGACCAGTCCGTCATGCCCCGTCAGAACTTCATTCTCGTACTCGCGGTAACCAATGCTCCCGGTCACGGTATCCCCGATTTTTAACTTCTGTCTCCCATAATTTACAAATCCTTCCGAAAGCAGGATTTCATTTTCATTTTCCGGAATCCTGCCCTCTAACAGCGTAAAATTCCCAAGTGCCTGCGCCGCTGCCACATCCCCCGATAGCATACAGAATTGCAGGTACGGCCTGGAAGTATCCTGCCATTCAAATGTCTCGCCATCGTTCTTATACGAATCCTCCAGCGCCATATAACCAATCTCATAAATCCCAATTGCGCGGTCAATCTCCTTCGCATCTATGATTTCCTGATAAACTTCTGCTCCAACCCCGTAAAAAGACCCTTCCCATTCGCCCTCCTCCGCAATCGTTGCCTTAAGCATATAATTTTTTAAACTTGAAATGCTTGTCGTCACCGCGGTAAACATTGCTGTCGAGAGAATAATGCCAATAATCGTCACAATTGTGCGCACCTTGTTTTTTCTTAAACTTGCGAGTGTCACTTTATTTAAAATTTTCATTTCCGAATCACCTCATCTCTCGTAATGCGCCCATCCTCAATGGCGATGATGCGGTCTGCCTGCAGCGCGATGGACTCGTCGTGCGTGATGACAATCAAAGTCTGATTGTATTTTTTGTTCGACAATTTCAGCAGTTCAATAATTTCATGGCTGTTTTTGGAGTCCAGGTTCCCGGTCGGCTCATCTGCAAGCATCACCGCCGGGGCGTTCATCAATGCCCTGCCAATCGAAACCCTCTGCTGCTGCCCGCCGGAAAGCTCATTTGGCAAATGTTCCTCCCTGCCCTTTAATTTCAGCACTTCAAGCAGCTCCTCCAAACGCTCTTTGTTGACTTTGCGCCCGTCAAGCAGCACAGGAAGCGTCATATTTTCCGTCACGTTCAAAACCGGAATCAGGTTGTAGAACTGGTAGATTAACCCCACCTCCCTGCGCCGGAAAATCGCCAACTGCTCATCCTTTTGTTCGTACACGTTCGTATCGCTCAAAAACACATTTCCCGATGTCGGACGGTCCACGCCGCCCAAAATATGCAGAAGTGTTGACTTTCCTGAACCGGACGGCCCAATGATGGCAACAAACTGCCCCCACGCAACCGAAAAGCTGATGTCGTCAAGCGCCACAACCTTGTTCTCCCTCTCACCATATACCTTTGTCAAATGTTCCACGCGTAAAATTTCCATGAGAACCCTCCCTTAATTCATTTTCCCCTATTGTAACCCACCAAACTTACAGCACAGTGAAAATAAAGTGACAATTTCGTCACTTTGATTCAGGAACCAATTTTTCATATGATACCTTTATAAATCCGCAGCACAAACCGCGCCCCGCCTTCCCTTGTGTTCTCCGCATAGATTGTCCCGTTCTGCGCGGTCAGGATTGCCCTTGTCAGCGCCAGCCCGATGCCGACACTGTTCCCGCCCGAATTTTTCCCCTTATAAAAACGCTCAAACAAATGCGGAAGGTCCGCCGCGTCAATCCCCTCGCCGTTATCCTCAATGACAAGCTCCGTATAAATCGCGTTCTCCTGTGCCAATATCCGGATGGTACCGCCCTCCCCGGTGTGTTCAATGCAATTTTTTATTACATTCCCAACCGCCTCCGTGCTCCACGCCAAATCCCCCAAAAAAGCAGCCCCGGACGAAACTTTGCTAGTATCAAGCGTCTGTGCGCGCAAATCCATCAGAATGCCAAACGGGGCGGCAGCATCGTTTACCAATTGCGTGAGCAAAACCTCCTCCCGCGCAAATTCCACGGTTCCCGCGTCCAGTTTGGAAAGCTTTAAAAGCGCCTCAATCAGCCATTCCATCCTCCTTGTAAGCTGCTTCGCCTGTTTTTGGGACATTGTCTCAAGCGCAAGGTTGAGTGCCGTAAGCGGCGTGCGGATTTGGTGGGAAATGTCCGCAATCGAATCCGCCAGATATTTCTTCTCGTTTTTTAATTTCTCCGCCTGCGTCTGCAGGGTATCCGTGATTTTGGCAAGTTCATTTGCCACAATTGCAGTCTCACCCTCCTCGTAGTTTAAAAAACGCACACGGTAATCCCCGTGTAAAAGCCTGTCCATATCCACCGCAAGTTCCTTTAATTTCTTTTTCCTCTGCCCGATAAAAAAAGCGGTAAGCAGTGCGCAAAATGCCACACAGCCCACCGCAAGCACCGCCGCCTGCAAAGAAAGCATAAGCCCCAAAAGCCCCCCGCAGAGCGCAGTGGCAAAATACAAAAACCAGACAATTCCTTCTTTTTTCCTCATCTGCCCTCCGATTTTAAGTTCTTCATGTACACCGTTAAGCGCGGTAGCCAATGCCGCGCACGGTCTTGATGCGCTCCGGCTTTGCCGGGTCATCCTCAATTTTCTCCCGCAGCCGCTTGATGTATACGGTCAGTGTATTGTCATTGACAAAATCCCCCGCCACATCCCACAAATCCGCAAGCAGCCGCTCCCTTGAAACAACATTCCCCTTGTTCTGGCAGAAAATCAAAAGCAAGCGGTATTCCAGTGCCGAAAGTACAATCTCCTTGCCGTCCTTGCTCACAAACGCCTTGTCCGCATCCACGCGGATACCATAAAAATCAAAGACGGAGCGGCTCTTGCCCACACGGCGCAGCACCGCCTTAATCCGTGAAATCAGCTCCCTTGGGCGGAACGGCTTGCGGATATAGTCCTCCGCCCCAAGGTCAAGCCCCGTCACAACACTGTACTCATCTCCGGATGCCGTCAAAAAAATGACCGGAACCTGATATTCCTCGCGGATTTTGCCACACAGCGAAAAGCCGTTGCCATTCTGCAAGGAAACATCAAGGAGCACCAAATCAATCCCGCCCCCGTCAAGACATTCCTCCGCCTCTTTTTGTCCGGGTGCGCACACCGTAGCAAACCCTTCCTGCCGCAGGAACGTACCAAGGCTTTCGGTAATCATCACATCATCTTCCACCAGAAGAATCCGTTCCATAAACTCCCCCCTTTTATCCCTGCCGCAAATACTCCGCCGCCGACACTGCCGCATTCGCCCCGTCCGCCGCTGCCGTTACGACCTGGCGCAGCGCTTTGTTCCTCACATCGCCCGCTACAAAAAATCCTGCAAGCGAAGTTTTTCCGGTCTCGTCCGCCATTGCATAGCCCGCCGCATCCAGGGAGATTACCCCGTTTAACAGCTCTGTCTGCGGCATCATGCCAACCGCGATAAAAAGCCCCTGACAGGCGATGTCACGCCCATCGGCAAGCACCACCCCCGACACTTTTTTCTCGCCTTTTACCGCAGAAATCACCGCCGGGGCAAGGATTTCGACATTCTTTTTTGCCTTAAGTTTTTCCAGTGTCACCGCCGCGCCGCGGAATTCTGCCCTCCGGTGAATCAGGTACACTTTCTCGCACATTTCCGACAAATAAAGTGCATCATCAAGCGCCGTATTTCCCCCGCCTGCCACTGCCACCGTTTTCCCGCGGTAAAAGGCTCCGTCGCAGACTGCGCAGTAGGAAACCCCGCGCCCGGCAAACGCGTCCTCCCCGTCAATTCCAAGATGCCGGTGCGTGGCTCCTGCTGCGTAAATCACCGTCTTTGCCGTAAGCTGCCTCCCGTCAGCAAGGCTGACCTCAAAGCCCTCCTGCATCTTCGCGATGGCGGCTGCTTCCCCTTCCAGAAAGGAAACGCCAAATTCCTCGGCATGTCTGCGGAACGCCTCCCCCATTTCATAGCCGCTCATCCCTGGCAGGCCAAGATAATTATCCACCCTCCCGCTCTCTGCAACCTGCCCGGTTCCCATATAAAGCTTTTCCAAAACAGTAACATCAAGGTTTGCCCTTTTTGCGTAAATCGCGGCGGACAGCCCTGCAGGGCCGCTGCCGATAATCAGTACATCCAACATTTCCTTCCTCTCATTCCGCCGCAAAAAATTTCATTTCCGGCTGCAGGGCATTATCCCTTGCGCTTACCCGCTTAAATGCCCGAAACCAAATTTTTGCAGCTAAAAATCACCCATCAAATGACATAAAACCAACTCTCATCCTGCCCGATATCCATTTCTTTCACGCCACTTTTAATATAGTCCATCGAAAGCTCCTGATTCTTGATGCTCACGCGCGTACCCGCCGGAATCGAAGCCGTGATAAAGGCATTGCCGCCGATGACCGCCCCTTTTCCAATCACGGTCTCCCCTCCTAAAATGGACGCACCGGAATAGATTGTCACATTGTCCTCAATCGTCGGATGGCGCTTTTTACTCTTTAGCTTCTGCCCGCCCTTTGTTGAGAGTGCGCCGAGCGTCACACCCTGATAGACCTTGACATTATCCCCGATGACCGTTGTCTCGCCGATAACAATCCCGGTACCGTGGTCGATGAAAAAATATTCCCCGATGGTCGCGCCCGGGTGGATATCAATCCCGGTCAGACCGTGCGCATATTCCGTCATAATACGCGGAATCAGCGGGACAAAGAGCCGATAGAGCTCATGCGCAATCCGGTTGACCATGATAGCAAACAGGCCGGGATATGAAAAAATAATCTCGTCCGTGTTGTAAGCTGCCGGGTCGCCGTCGTAAGCCGCCTGTACATCCGTCTCAATCAGCGCCCGGATTTTCGGGATGCAGCGCAGGAAAGCAACACATTTTTGAGCCGCAAGCTGTTCAAGCTCATCGCGCCCCCTGCCCGCGTATTCCTCCACATGCTCAAACACAATCACCATCTGGCGGTTGAGATGGTATAGCACATCCTCCAAAAGCATGGTGAGATTATTTTTCTGTGTATAGAATTTGTACTTTTTATTTTTAAAATACCCCGGAAAAATAATCTGCTGCAATTTGTTCACAATCCCGATAATCGCCTCTTTATCCAATTGGTTGACGGTATCGCCGCGGTCAATTTTCCGCTCACTTTGATAGTCGCCCAAAATCTCATCGACAAGGCTGCCGACCTCCCGCTCCACATCAATATCCATAAAACCTCCAAATCAATAAATGCAGATATGATAATTCTTGTTAAACACCTCATTCGGTAAAAGCTCGTTGATAAATGCTTTTTGCGGGAGTTCCCCGTTAAAATCAACACCATCGCAGCGCCCGTACCACGGCTCAATGCAGATAAACGGCGCGTTCCCCTTCGGCGCCCAGACCCCAAAGAGCGGCGCGTCAAACTTCACTGCCAGATAAATCTGACCGTCGGGTTTTGCGAGCGCAACCTCCCTTGTCTGCCGCCCTTCGATAATGTAGGCATCGCGGTCAAAGAAGTGTTCGCTCACCCGGACTGCCCCGTAATTTTTTCCGCCAATCTCACGTTTTTCAAGCTCCAACTGCTCCAGATTTGTCGCCGCAAGCCCGCCCTCAAGCATTCTCGTATTTACGATGGAAACGCCTTCGAAAAGGATTTCGTAGTCGCAGCGTTGCCCCCTGCCCCCAATCGGACACAAAAATGCCGGATGTCCGCCGATGGAAAAATACATTTTTTCCGTTCCGGATGCATTTTTGACACGCCAGAGCACAATAATCTGGTTGCGGAACAGGCGAAAACCCGTTTCCAGTTCAAAGTCAAACGGATAGTGCGCGCGCGTCTCCTCATTTGGAAGAAGGCGGTGCCAGATTTCCGTTTCGCTCTTTGAGGCAAGCTCAAATTCCATATCGCGTGCAAAGCCGTGCTGCCCAAGGCAATATTCCTTTCCCTGATAGCGGTAAGTTTTGTCCTTTAACCCGCCGACAAACGGAAAAAGCACTGGTGCGTGCCGGTTCCAGAATGCCGGATCCGCATTCCAGAGATATTCCTGCCCGTCTGATTTTTTTACGATGGATACCAGTTCTCCGCCATGGTCGGAAACCTGGATTTTCAGTTCTTCGTTTTCCAATGTGTGTACTGCCATATAAGACCTCCTGAAACTTTAAAAATGTATTTTGTTTATAAGAATTCTCGTATCAATCAAATCTGCAAAGCCCGCCGGATGATTCCATGGAATTATCCGATTCCATAGAATGCATGGAACTATCCATTTCCATGGAACCTGCGTCAGCATATGCAATTTAACAGCTCTGGATAAAGGCATTCCACAGCCTTGCCGCGTCCTTATCCACCCCGTAAAGGTGCTCCGGATGCCACTGCACGCCAAGGAAAAACTTGTGGTTTTCCAGTGCCGCTGCCTCAATGATACCGTCCGGGGCAGATGCGTTTAAGGCAAACCCTTCCCCTAGCGTTTTGCACGACTGGTGGTGGAAACTGTTCACCGTCAGCCTTTCTTTTCTTACGATATCATACAGCAATGTGTTTTTTTCCACCCGGACAGAATGTGTCAGTACGGTATCGCCTGCCTTCTGATAATGCCCAATCATTCCCCCATCCTTTCTCTGTGCCAGAATATCCTGAACCAATGTGCCGCCAAGCGCAACATTCATCGCCTGGATTCCGCGGCAGATGCCCAAAACCGGCTTGCCGGAGCACAAAATTGCAGGCATCAGCCCAAGTTCTAATGTATCGCGCTCAGTTATGATATTGCCGCATTCCGTGCGTGTCTCCTCCCCGAACAAAAGCGGGTTGATATCCGGTCCGCCCGGATATAGGAAGCCATCAAAACGCCCCAAAACTCTTTCCACATCGGACACATCCGAAAAAAGCGGCAAAAGCACCGGAATGCCGCCCGCCTTTGTTATGGCGTGGAAAAAATCAGACACAATCATTATGTTCTCATTTTGCGCATTGTACTGCGGCATTACACCAATCAAGGGTTTTCCCATCCATATTTCCCTCCCCTGTCAAACAATCTTGCCATTACCGTCTGCCTTTTCTGACGGTTTTCCCACGGGTGTCTTTCTTTTCCCCGGACTTTTTCCCCGCGGCCTGTTCGCCGCGCAGTTTAAAATTGTCCGGTCTCTGCGCCTTTCCTACTTTTAAGTTTTTCTGTTTTACACGAACCGCCGCTCCCGTTTTTTGCTTTCCATGTCCGGCTGTCTTTGTGGTTTTTCCATTCTTTTCACCCTTCTTTGCCGGATGCGCGCACTCGTCTTTTCCTTTTCTTGGCCGTATCAAGCATTTTTTGTCAAAGCCAATCAAATCCTGTCTGCCTGCCCGAACAAGCGCCTCATGCACCAAATCATAATTCTTCGGATTGCGGTACTGGATAAGCGCCCGCTGCATCGCTTTTTCGTGCGGCGTTTTCGGCACATAGACCGGTTTCATATCCCTTGGGTCAAGCCCCGTATAATACATACAGGTTGAGATGGTCGATGGTGTCGGATAAAAATCCTGTACCTGTTCCGGCATATAGCCAAGGTCGCGCAGATATTCCGCGAGTGCCACCGCCTCCTTTAAGGTCGAACCAGGATGCGAGGACATTAAGTACGGCACAACAAACTGCTTTAAGCCCAGTTTTTCATTGATTTTTTTATATTTTGCCAGAAAGCGCTCGTAAACGGCATTCTCCGGTTTTCCCATCTTTGACAGAACTGCGTCACAGATATGCTCCGGAGCCACTTTCAGCTGCCCGCTGACATGGTATTGGCACAGCTCGTTAAAAAAAGTATCGTCCTTATCGTGCACCAGGTAATCAAACCGGATTCCCGAACGGATAAAGACCTTTTTTACCTTCGGAATCTCCCGCAGTTTGCGCAGCAGCCCCAGATAATCCCCATGGTCAATTTTCAGATTTTTGCAGGGCGCCGGGAACAGACACTGTTTGTTCACACAAGCTCCTTTGGTCAATTGTTTTTCACACGCAGGCGCGCGGAAATTCGCGGTCGGTCCGCCGACATCGTTGATATAGCCTTTAAAATCCGGCTCAAAAGTAAACGCCGTCGCCTCCTGCAAAATCGATTCATGGCTGCGTGTCTGGATAATGCGCCCCTGATGGAATGTGAGCGCGCAGAAGCTGCACCCGCCGTAACAGCCGCGGTTGCTTGTGATGGAAAAGCGCAGCTCAGCGATGGCAGGAACCCCGCCTGCCGCCTCGTAGGAAGGATGGTAATTCCGCATATACGCAAGCGCATAAACCCTGTCCATTTCGCTCTGTGCCAATGGCTTTGCAGGTGGGTTCTGTACAATATATTCGGTATCCTTGTATTTCTCCACCAGACGTTTCCCGGAAAACGGGTCCGTATTGCAGTATTGGATGTAAAAGCTCTTCGCGAAAGCCTCCTTATCTGCCAGGATTTCCCCGTAGGACGGCAGCATGATTGCGTCATAGACCGATGTAAGGTCTTTTGTGCGGTACACCGTTCCCGGAACAAAAGTAATGTCCCCCACTGCAATTCCGGCATTTAACGCTTCCGCCACCTCGATGATGGAATGTTCCCCCATACCGTAGGAGAGGATATCCGCCTGCGAATCCAGGAGGATGGAGCGCTTCACCTTGTCACCCCAGTAATCGTAATGCGCCAGACGGCGCAGCGATGCCTCGATTCCGCCGATGACGATGGGAGCCGCCTTGAATTTTTTGCGGATGAGATTACAGTAGACAATCGTCGCGCGGTCCGGACGCCGCCCCATTTCCCCGCCCGGTGAATAAAAATCCATCGAACGGCGTTTTTTCGCAACCGTGTAATGGTTCACCATCGTGTCCATATTCCCCCCGCACACAAGGAAGGCAAGGCGCGGTGCGCCAAGCAGGCAAATGCTGTTTTCATCCTTCCAGTCCGGCTGTGAAATGATGCCAACCCGGTACCCCTCGCTCTCGAGCAGCCTGCTGATAATTGCAGGTCCAAACGAGGGGTGGTCTACATAGGCATCCCCAATCACATAGACAAAATCACATTGTTCCCAACCGCGCTTTTGCATATCTTCGCGGCAAATCGGAAGATAATCCCGCACCATATGTTCCTCCTTATTTTAAGTTCCGCAGCTTCCCTCCCTGCACCCAGTACATGGCAGAGCAATTTTATGTCCGCCCTGCTCCCATAAAATTCCTCTGGGGTGCCGTCCGGGAATCTGCTGTTTTAAGTTCCGCAGCTTCCCTCCCTGCACCCAGTACATGGCAGAGCAATTTTATGTCCGCCCTAGCGCCCCATCAGACCAAGCAGCTTAAAAAAACCCATTCGAACGTCCTCTTCGTAGACAATCTCGCGCACCATAACCGGATAATCTGTGATAATGTTATCCACGCCGAGCTGCTTCATCCGCTCTGTCTCCGAGCGCGAATTCACCGTCCATGCGTGCACCTCCTTGCCGAGGCTGTGCAGCGTCCTCACGGTGCTTTCATTTATAAAGCTTGACTTCATGCTGAAAAAATCAATGTAATCCACGTTGTAGAACATGCCATACGCAAACGAAAGGATATACCCGGTCTTAATCTGGTCATTGTATTCCTTCACCTTTGCGAGCATTCCCTGGTCGGTGCAGCTAATCATGCACTGGTCTTTCATATCGTACACATCAATCAAATACATTACCTTTTCGACCAAATCATTGTTGAGCGCAGCGGATTTCCCGGCTTTTAGCTCAATATTTAAGTTAATCTCCCCCTTGCAAAGCTTTAACGCCTCCTCAAGTGTCGGCACATGCACCCCTGCGTACTCCTTACCAAACCACCCGCCCGCGTCAAGTTCCACAATCTGCGCGTAGGTCAGCTCTCCCACGGCTGCCCTCTTCCCGGTTGTTCGCCGCAAGTTCTCATCGTGCATCAAAATTACAACGCCATCCTTTGTCTCCTGCACATCAATCTCGGCGAAATCCGCCATATCATCAATCGCTTTCTGTAGCGCCTCAAGTGTATTTTCCGGTGCCGCTGCCGACGAACCCCGGTGTGCCGTGATGTATGTGCCAAAAAGCGTCTCCCTGTCCGCCAGGGAGCCATTGCGGAACGCATCCATAATCTGGTATACATTGGCAAATATCACTGCCGCCACCGCAAGCGCCGTCATCTTTGTATAGCGGCTGTATATTTTCCCGCGTAGCCGCTGTCCCCCGGCGTATTCTAACTGCCTTTCCGCATCCTCGTACATAATCTGTTCCTGGAATTTTTCAATGCGGTTCACGGCAAGGAAGGTCATCCCATATTTTGAGAAAAGACGGGAAATCAATGCGTAATTGACAATCTGTGTGGCAACCGTGATAAAGACCCCCATATAAATCATGACCTTATCGTATGCCGTCAGCATCGCCGCCATCAGCACCTGCTCATTCTTTGTGCGGTAAATCAAATAGCAGGAAAGAACCAGCACCCCCGCATAAATCAGGGCATACAGCACCAAAAGCAAAAGATTTACACCAAGGCAGCAGCCGATATAGCTTCCAATCTTCTGGCGCACAATCCGCACACTCTTTCGAAAGCTCTCCCAGAAACTGTACTCACCAAGCACGCAGTAATACAGGGAGTGGATTCCGAAAAAATTGACAAACAGACACAGCAGCAGGAAACACACGATGAAAAAAGCGCCGTAAGCGTCCCTCGTAATTATCCTTGCAATGTACGCCGGAACTTTTAGCTGAATGGCAAAAACAATAAGCATTGGCGAGAGCGTGACAAGCGCATTTAACAGGGAAAATAATAAAATCGCAAAGCGCTGCCCCTGCCGCAAAAGATACCCTGTCTCCCGAAGCCCCGGAAAAAGAATGTGCACAACGCTGATTTTCTTTTCCTTCACAAAGCCCTGATAAAAGACAATCAGGGAAACTGCCTCGACAAGATAAAAGAGCGCCCCCGCCAAAAGCAGGAGGATAACAACTGCGATGGTTGCCGGCTGCCGCAAAAAGCGCGCCAGATTCTCAAGTGTTAAATAACTGTAGCCCGTCAGTTTTAAGAGCAGGCGGAACGCGTTCTTGCACAGCGGGTAAAAAATCATTACAAAAACTGCTTTGCAGAGAAGTTCAAAAAGAAACAGAGCCCGGATATTTTTCTGTCGTTTCCATCTATGCTTTCTTTCCCGCTTCACGTTTCTCTGTCCTTTCTTATTTTAAGTTCCGCATATCCCCTCCCGTTCCCCGACATCCATGGAAGAAATTTCCGCTCGCATAGCTCCCGTAAACTTCTTCCGGGCAACGTCCGGAAATATGCTGTTTTAAGTTCCGCATATCCCCTCCCGTTCCCCGACATCCATGGAAGAAATTTCCGCTCGCACCGCTCCCTCTCACACTTCGTAATATTCTGTGCACACAATCCCCTGGTCATAATCCCCGAAGCCATGTCCGAAAATTGTCATGCCGCCGCAGTTTTTCGTATCCTCCGGCACCGAAATGCGGAATGTAATCTGCGTTGTATAGTCGATTTCCAAATCGTCCACCGCCACATCACTGATTTGGAAGCCGCCGTCAATAAAAGTGCCCTCCTGCGTGATGGAGAGGGTCTTAAGCAAACCGTACTGGTTACAATTTTTCGGCCACCAGGCAGGGGTGTGGTGCCCGCGCCGGCTTCCGTAATCGCCCGGGCTAATCCATTTTCCGACTGCAACCCCCGCCACCTCAAAATAAATGTCCGAGGGAAAATCCTCATTGTAACCTGGATATTCCGATGAAAGCTCCATCGAGAGCGTCAGCTTTGTCAGATGCTCCCCCGCCTTCAAGCGGTTCGGCAAATGGTACAGGACATATCCCGTTCCAATCCAGAAAACACTCGCATCATAATGGTTTGGAAACATAAAGTATTTTGGTACATCAAATTCCCCGATAATCTGCTCGCGTGTCGCAATCCCGCAGGTCGGGCTCACCTCACATTCATGGTAGGCTCCGACCGGAATATCATCCGTATAAAAATTCTGTTTGGGCGGTCTGCTCGGGCACATGTCAACCATCATTTCACTGTAGCATGGTTTACAGATTTTACAGATTCCCCGTTTCCCCGGCACAGTCTGCACATCGACCAACCCTGCCGCAACCAGCTGCTCAACATGCATCGAAACAGCGCTGTTGGTGAGCTTTAGTTTCCTGGCAATATCGTCAAGCTTCCAGTCCCCCTCCTCATAAAGCAGTTCCATAATCCTGACGCGCATTGGCGCACTCAATGCCTTAAATACAGCCTGTGCCTCCATCATTGATTTAAAATGCCTCATTTGTCCTCCATCCTTCTATGAACCCAGATACTCCTCGAATTCTGCCAGTGTCATCAGTATTTTTCTCGGCTTTGTCCCTTCCTCCGGTCCTACGACCCCCGCCGCAGTCAACTGGTCCATAATACGTGCTGCACGGTTGAAGCCGATTTTGTATACCCTTTGCAGCATACCGATGGAAGCTTTCTGCTTCTCAATAATAAATTTCCCTGCCTCCGCAAAGTAATCGTCATTCCCGTCCGAACCGGAAGAACCTGCACCGTCGCCTCCTCCGGTTGCGGTCATAATCCTCTGGTTTATTTCCTCATTGTATCCGCTTGTCCCCTCCGCCTGCTCTTTCAAGAAATCAACCACCGCGCTGACCTCCGCGTCCGAGACGAACGCGCCCTGGATACGAACCGGCTTTGGATAACCGGACGGGAAGAAAAGCATATCGCCCTTGCCAAGCAGCCGTTCCGCGCCAACGCCGTCCAATATTGTCCTGGAATCCACGGCAGATGTCACGGCGAACGCCACGCGCGAAGGCACATTTGCCTTAATCACGCCGGTAATGACATTGACGGACGGTCTCTGGGTCGCAATAATCAAATGCAGCCCCGCCGCACGCGCCATCTGCGCTAAGCGGCAAATGGCATCCTCAACCTCATTCGCCGAAGCCACCATCATAAGGTCGGCAAGCTCATCCACGATAATGACAATCTGCGGAAGGCGCGGGAACGCAGGATTTGGCTCGTCAAAAGCCGCCACCTTCTCATTGTAACCGTTCAAATCGCGCACGGCTAGCGCCGCGAATTTCTGGTAGCGGTCCGTCATCTCCGCCACCGCCCAGTTTAACGCCGCGCTCGCCTTTTTCGGGTCTGTCACAACCGGGATAAGCAGGTGCGGTATCCCATTGTACACACTTAATTCCACGACCTTCGGGTCAACCATAATCAGCTTGACATCCTTTGGGTCTGCCTTGTATAGAATGCTCATAATAATCGTATTGATGCAGACCGACTTCCCGGAACCTGTCGCGCCCGCAATCAGCATATGCGGCATTTTCGCGATATCCGAAACAACAATCTGCCCGCTGATATTTTTCCCGACCGCAAATGCCAGACGGGATTTGTGGTTCTTAAATTCGGTGCTTTCCAAAAGCTCGCGCAAAATGACGGGTGTATTTTCCTTGTTCGGCACCTCAATCCCGATGGCCGCCTTGCCCGGAATCGGCGCTTCAATGCGGATGTCCGTTGCCGCGAGATTTAACTTGATATCATCGGAAAGCTTCGTAATCTGGTTGACCTTTACGCCCTGTTCCGGCTGCAGCTCATACTGGGTAACCGCAGGACCACAGCTGATATTGGTAATGGTGACGCGCACGCCAAAGCTTTGCAGCGTGTTTTGCAGTTTTGCCGCCGTTTCCTTAAGCTCCCGCTCATTTGCACCTTTTCCCTGCACGGGTTTTGCCAACAAATCAATCGGCGGGAATTCGTATTTTTTCTCCGGCACCGGAAGGATTGGGGGCATGATGCTTTCCGCGCCCGAAGCGGACTGTGCTGCCTTTGGCTGTGATGGCGCATTTGCACCTGCTGACCTAGGCTGTGGCGACGAACCTCCTGCCGCCACAATACGTTCCGTCTGTGTGGTCTGAGCACCCGCCATTGTCCGCGTCTGTGCAGCATGCCCTGCTGATGGCATACCAAAAAGATTTCCGCCATCCCCATCCACGGACATATCCGGCCAAAAATCCGGGATTTCTCCCTGCGCCGTTCTGTCAGCAGGTGGAAATCCTGCCTTCTGTTCCATTTGGCCAGAAGGTGTAAAAAATGCATTCTGCTGCAGCTCGTTGGAATATGCAGAAGCCACAGCTTGTCCCGGTTCGTCCGAAGGTGAAGGAACGGTATCTGGCTCCGCTTGAGGCACAGATGCAAAAACAGTTCCCTCCTCCTCCGTCTGGTAAAAAACATCCGCTCCCGCCGAGTTTTCCTGCCCTACTTCCGGAGCTGTTGCAGGCTCTTTCTTCGCAAACCCATGCACAAACGGGTCAATCCCCGCGTTCGCAAAAATCATATCCGCACTGATTACAATTCCGGAGGCATCCACCGGTGCCCCTTCGTTTTCTTCTTCCGGCACAACCGTTCCTTCAGCTTCTGCTGATGCATCCGGTGCGCCCTCTGGCAGCGTTTTCTTTGGCATAACCGGAGGAAGCAGTGGTTCCTCATCGCCGAACATTTCCTTGTTAATCAGGACGACATCATTCTCCTTGACAACCGACCCCTCCTCTTTGACGTTCACATCATAAAAGTTCCGCTCTACGGCTGCAGTATTTTTTTCCGCACCGCCAAATTTGCGCTCCAATTCCTCCTCATAATAAGAAACATTCTCTTTCTGGTAATCCCCGGTAATCGTAATCTCCTGCAATGGCTGTGGCGGCAAAACCTCCTCCACCGGGGCAGGTTCCGGTTCCGGCACTTGTGGTTTTGGTGCGGATGGTTCTGGCATGGAGGATGCCGGAACAGTTTTTGGCTCCTGCACGGCCTTCCCTTTTTTCCCTCTTGCTTTTAGCGAATCCACAAAACGGACAGGCTCTGCTTTCGGATGCTGCATCGCTTCCGGTTCCGCCACGGCGTTCCCTTCGTTCCCACCTTTGGGGAATGTAATGACACGCGGCGGCTGTTTTGGATACTCCTTCTCCCAGGCATCCTCTCCTTCGTCCTCCGCCCAGTAGCGCTCCTGCCCGGAATCGTATGTGCTGCGCTTTTTTACAGTTCCATCTACCATCCCCCGAATATAGGTAAAAATCTCTTTCCCGGTCACAAGCATCAGGCAGATTACCATCAAAATAATCAGGATGACGCTCGTCGCCACCGTATCAAACAGCGGACAGAGCAGCCTTACCAAAGTCCCGCCCAGAATCCCGCCGCCGCTTTTTGTCTCCGCCGACGCAGTAAAATATTGCGCCCATTTCAGTTCCGGGTCATATGAGCTTAGCAATTCCACCAGCGCGGCCAGGCACGCAAAAAAAGCCAGTGCGCACCACAGCCTTCTTTTCGCGACACGGTTTCTGCGGTTTGATATCCCAAACGCAACGCCGAAAAACAACAAAAACGGAAAGAGATACCCAAAAATTCCAAACAATCCGAAAATAAAGGTGTTCAGCCATGTTCCGACCGCTCCGCACAGGTTGACATAGCTTAAAAAGAACAGGACTGACACAAGCAGCGTCACCGCCAACACGATTTCTTCCTTCATGGAATCGGAAAGTTTTTCCTCACCATAACGGAAATCGCCCTGCTTTCCTTCCTCCGCCTTTTTACGCCCCGTTGTCGTTTTTTTCGCGTTCTGCCCTCCCGATGCCGCTGTTTTTTTGCCTGCCGTACCCGCGCCCGTATTCTTCTTTGTGCCTGTGTTCTTCGCTCCCGCCTGCTTTCCTGCCGCAGCCGTTTTCCCTTTTGTCATCTTCTGGTCTGCCATGAAAGAAACACCCTTTCTAAATCATTTTCCATGCCCCGCACGCTTTGCGGGCTGTCCTAAAATTTTTTGACCCTCCCAAAATCCTATAAAATTCGATTTTTTACAACCTGGCATTTCAAAAAACGAAAACGCTTTACGATACCCGTAACTGCCCAATCCCGGTTCCTTAATCAGAAGCAAAAATACCCAAGCAAAATCAGCCCGAGGATAATCCGGTACCATCCAAAGACAACAAAATCATGCTTGCGGATGTAACTCATCAGAAAACGGATTACGACAATGGAGACAATAAATGCAACCACCATCCCGGTCACAAGCATCATCGCCTCATTTCCGCTGAAAGAAAAGCCGTTCTCCACCCCAAACTTCACACTCTTAATCAAACTTGCACCCGCCATAACCGGAACCGCAAGGAAAAACGTAAATTCTGCCGCCACAGGCCTTGCACAGCCGATTAACATACCGCCGATGATGGTTGCCCCGGAGCGCGACGTTCCCGGAATCAGCGCCAGAAGCTGAAAAATACCAATTAGAAGTGCATCCTTGTAGGTCAAATCATCAATGGATTGCACCCTTGGATGATCCCCAATTTTCTTTTTCTCCAACACAATAAATAAAACGCCATACAAAATCAATGTGACCACAACAACAAGCGGCTTCATCAAAAGTGCATCAATCGCATCGTCAAAAAGCACCCCTATCAGCCCTGCCGGGATGCACGCTACGAATATTTTAAACCACATCGAAAATTTATCTTTGCAGATAAAATACTTCTCTTTTGCCGAAAACGGCCAAAGGCGCTTAAAATATAGTACGACGACCGCAAGAATCGCCCCGAGCTGTATCACCACAAGAAAAAGTGCCTTAAATTCCTCCGAAATGTCCATCCGGATGAACTCATCCACCAGAATCATATGCCCGGTGCTGCTGATGGGCAGCCACTCCGTAATCCCTTCCACAAGCCCCAAAAAGACCGCCTTGAACCATTCCAAAATATTAAATTCCATTTTTTTCCATCTCCAATACGAATTTTATTCAGTAAAAGAATGCAGCAACAAAGAGAGGGTATAACTGCATCCTCCTTAAAGTTTCAAGAAGAATTCCATTTCACTTGTAGTTAATACCCGCTTTTCTTCTTTCTCATTATTCTCAACCCATGGATTTATCCGGATGGCTGCATTTTTTAATTTAAGAAAATCTGTCTTTGACTGCCCCTTTTTCCTAATCCCTTCCCGTTAAGCGGATTTCCCACCGCCCCGCCTCCTTTCCATCAGGAAAGAACATACTTTTGATATCCTCACTAACTATAGCACACCTAAACTTTTTCTTCAACCCATTTTTTTCATGTTGTTTCTAGTTTGTTTTTATACTACAGCACCATCGGTCTTTGCATCCATCTGGTAAGCTTTCCACCCGCTGCTTCACCCTGCATTCCGCCATTCCACCCTGATTGTCTTCCTTCGCCAAATATAATCAAAGCGCAAAGGCTCCCCCTTTGGCGAAAAAACAGAACCTTACTACCCAATCAGGTATCAGGTTCTGTCCTGTCTGTTTGTTGAATGACTTCCTCATTTTCCGGTATCGGAGCAAAACCGAAATCCAGATAGACCTTGCAGGCAAGCTATGTCGTTGTCTGCGTCGGAATTTTTGCGTGCGTATAGCCACCCCCCCCCTCATAACCTGTAATGTGTACGAAACCAGGGGCTTTGATTTTCAAAGCCCCTGATATTCCCGGCGCACCCCAACCCAGTGCAGCCATCCATTCGCTTTACATTCTCACCGCAACCTTTAAAATATTCATCACGCAGAACTGCAGGTCTGCCAGCGTAATCTCCTCCCCTTTTTCGACCGCGGCAATGATATCCTCCACGTTCTGCTTACAGCCCGGCATAATCAGGTCGTTGCCTGCTTTTATGCACTGCACCGCGCTCGAATGCGGATACGCTTTTTTCCGTCCTCCCGAAGTATCCTGTGTCGTAAACCAGTCCGTCATCACCACGCCCGCAAAGCCCCACTCGTCGCGCGCCACATTCTGAATCAGCTCATAATGGTTGGCAGCGTGCACGCCGTTTAGCAGGTTGTACGAAGTCATGATGGAGTACGGCTGCGATTCCTTCACCGCAATCTCAAAGCCTTTTAAGTAAATCTCGCGCAGTGCCCGCTCACTGATATGCGAATTGTTAAACTGCCGGTTATCCTCCAGGTTATTGCCCGCATAGTGCTTGATTGTCGTTCCCTGGCCGGCAAAGGACTGCACGCCATGCGTCATAGCCGCCGCACATTTCCCGGAGAGCAGAGGATCCTCGGAATAATACTCGAAATTGCGCCCGCAAAGCGGATTGCGATGGATGTTCATGCCCGGTGCCAGCCAGAAATGAACATGGAACTGCTTCATCTCCTCCCCAATGGCGCGCCCCATCTGCCGGAATAATTCCATATCAAAAGACTGCGCCAGGGTATTCGCGATTGGGATTGCCGTGCAATACTGATAATAATCCACCGCATCCTTTGGCGTATCCTCCGGGAACGGTGTCGTATCCAGGCCAAACACCTCGCCGCCTGGCAAGAGTTTCCCCTCCGGTGTCGCCTTAAAGTGCGGGTAGAGGCGCAGACCCGCAGGACCGTCCGCCAGAATCATATTTGGGATTTTTCTGCTCTCAATCAACGTGGAAACCGTATCCGCCGCTGCGCCCGGCACCGCCGCGGAAGCGGAACCAATCATGCCGGAATGCGTGTGGATATCCCCGAACCGGCCGACGCACAGCGCAGCCATTTCCTTAGCGCTAAGCTGTGCAACAAGCTCACAAAGCGCCGCCTTTTCTTCCTGCACATCGGAAAGCGTAAGCACTTCCCCCTTGCGGGAATCCGTGTAAAGCGGGCGTTCTGCATCATAAGCCGCCGTAAAAGGTTTGATATCCGAAGGTTCCAAGCAAAGTACCGCCATCTCATCAACATCCACCTTTGTCGTGTCTTCCTGCACCGGCAGCAGATGCCTCCGGTTCACTCCCACCGCACGGGCGGAGGCATTTCCTTCTTTTATGTCCTGCACCGCCATGTTCGCAGAACCCGCACTCTGATTCGCCGAAAGCTCCTCCATCTTCGCATCAAGAGCAAAGAGATTCTTCAGCTGCGCCGTGATAACCGTCGCATCCAATTTTATGCTTGCCGCGACCACCGTATTGCGCGAACTGCTGCCGACGCGAATCAGGTAACTGCCTGCCTCCAGTTTCCACGCCGCATCCCGCACATCGTAAGATGCCATATCCGCCACATCAAAAGTAACTTCCACTGTTTCGCTCCCGCCCGGCGCGAGCTTCCCCGTCTTTGCAAAACCGACAAGCTCCTGATACGGCTTTTCCATCTCCCCGCCAACCATTGTGGTATAGACCTGTACAACTTCCCTGCCTGCGTACTGGCTCCCCGTATTTTCTACCGCCACGCGCACCGTGATTTTTGGGTTGGAATCCGCCATGCGCTGCACCGTCACTGCCTGCGGACGCATCGCAAAGGTCGTATAATTCAATCCATAGCCAAAGCAGTATGCCGGCTCCACGCCAAAACTGTCAAAATAACGGTAGCCGACATAGATGCCCTCTTTATAATATTCATCATCCAGGTTCCCGTTGTTTTGCCCAAACTCCGCCGAGGACGGGTAATCCTCATACTTTTTCGCCCAGGTATCCGTAAGCTTCCCGGAAGGGATGCTTTTCCCGGTCAGTACATCCGCCACCGCAAAGCCGCCGATATTCCCGGTCTGGCCAATCAGCAGCACCGCATCCACGCCGGGGATTTTGTCAATCACAGACATGTCCATCACGCCGCCGACATTTAAAAGGACAATACATTTTTTATAATGCTCTGCCAGAAAACGGATTGCGCCCTCCTCGCCGTCCGTCAGCAAATAATCGCCCTTGCGGCTGGCGCGGTCCTTCCCCTCACCGGAATTGCGCGTAATCACAAATACCGCCGTATCCGTGTCCGACTCCTCCACATCCGCCGTTGTAATCTCCGGCACATCCGGCGGGAAGAACGGGAATTCAAACATCAGCCCAATCATATGGGAATGGTTGCCGCCCGCTTTTTTACAGATATCGTCCAGATAGTCTTTTTTTGCCTTTTCATAACATGCATCGTAAGCGTCAAGCCATGTTTTTGAGGTAATGGAAAATCCGGCATCAAGCATCCCCTGCTCCACCGTGACCACCTCCCGCGTGTTCACGTCACCCGACCCAGTGCCGCCTTTTACCGTATGGCGCACCCCGTCACCGTACATTGCAATCTTGCCTGGCCCGCCAAGCGGGAGCACGCCGTTATTCTTTAACAGCACCATGCACTCGCCCGCCAGACGGCGCACAATCTCCTGATTCTTCTTTTCCAATTCCGTAACCTCCGGGGAGGTCAATGCGTAAAAACTGCTCATAATTTTATGTTCCGCCTTTCCTGATTAAATTCTTTTCCGGCACGCCCTCTTGCCCAATATCGCGCGTCCCGCCCCAATATCGTTTCCAGTTTAACATATCCGTTTTCCTGTGAAAATGTTTTTATTTATCCGGTGATGTCTTTTCACAGCTTTTTCATTGCCTGTATGGCTAAAATGTTTTTCATGATTCACCCTCAGCGTGTTCTTTGTCGCCCTTAACTATATTCGTTTCCGTTTTATGCAAATATGTACCTGTTTTTTACTTCATTTACATTAGTTATTATAACTTCGTCAGTATAAATCATGCTCCTTAATCGATATACATTTTAAATTCTCATAAAAAACAAACTCCACAATCCACGGCATAATATTTTTGATTCTTTCAAAATCGTGATACCCAAAAGAAGGGTCATAATAATTAACAACCGTGCTTAACGCCGTTCCATGACTTCCCACTACAATATTCTTCCCTGCATACTTATTTAATACCTGCTGCAATGCCAATATATTTCTCGCCTGAACCTCTTGTAGGCATTCTCCATCTGACAATTTGTATGTAAAATCATTCCATTGCATTTTTGCAAATGATGTAAAATCTTCAATCCAGTCACTCTCTATCTTTCTTTCCCTAAAATCATATATAATATTAATTTCCATACCATAACTATCTGCAAAATCCTTAACGGTATCCACTGCTCTTTTATATGGACTTGAAAAAACAACATCAATATCTATTTTTTCTATAATCTCCGCACCATGCTCATGCCTTAAATGCCATTTCCTTTAACGCACCCTCTGCCTTTTCTCAATACGAAATCCATTTTTCAGATACAACTTCACTGCATTTTGATTCCATTCAGCTACATGCAAAATAATTTCTTCATAGCCTTGCTCTTTTATATGATTCATTCCCCAGAATAATAATTTTTTCCCTATCCCCTGCCCTTGAAACGATTTCCTGACAATTAAATCATCTAACTCATTTCCATAGCAAGAAACAGCACCTATTATTACTCCATTTTGTAAATAAAGAAAAATATCATTTATTTTATCTTTGATTTGAGAATAATCGTAATAAAAATTTATCGGCTCAACTTCTAACGCTTTTCTCATTTCACAAAAACATTCATTATATATTTTCATATATTCATTCCAGTATTTTTCCTGGAAAGGAACACATATTATGTCGTTCTGATACTCCAATGCTTTTTTATATACCATTTCATATGCAATTATTTCTTTCATCTATGTTTCTCCCGGAAATCAGTTACTCTGCCGGAAAAGCTTGTGATTTCGCTGCTTTCCTTTTTACAAAATCTTCTCCATCCCAACCTTCTGCACACAAAGCCCACAGCTCTCATAAAACCGCATCGCCGCAGGATTGCACGCCCATACATTCAAGGTCACATTATAGCAGCCTGCCTCCTTCGCAAATGCCAGCACATACTCATACAACGCCCTTCCGATATGCTGCCCGCGCAGCTGCTCATCCACGCACAAATCATCGATGTAAAGTGTGCGGATATCCGAAAGCGAACGCTCCCCCACATGCTCCTGGAACACGCAGAATGCATAGCCCGCCACATGACCTTCCAATATCCCGGCAAAAATCGGCCGCTTTTCATCCGCGATAATCTCCAGCAATTCCTCGTCCGTATATTTTTTATTGCCCGGACGGAAAATGTCCGGCCGCCCGTCCGAGTGCACCTTATGTACCTGATATAGTAATTTGTCAATATCCGCGATATCGGATGGCAATGCCCGTCGAATCTGCATAAATATCCCTCTTTCCCTGTGTATTTTCGTTCCATATAGTTTTAAAATATACTATCCTAGAATATTTTAGCTTACCTTCTATGTGATTGCAAGCCTAAAATTGGTCAAACCAGAAAATAGTATTTGTTTCAGGGAGCAACACTTAAAGTTTCGGAAATGTTTCTAAAATATAACATAATTTGAAAAGTGAAGATTATTGACATTACAGTCCGGGCATCCCGCCCAAACCGTGCAGTCCAATTCCTGGCTGCGCCATAACATAAAATTGCACAAACTACACTGCAAGAAGAAACGGGGCTGTTGTCCCATAGATTACTCATCTATTTTGCAACAGCCCCGTTTTCCCCTTAAAACTTAGGGCATATCCAAAAACGGATTCCCGCATTTTGCATGCCCCCAAAAGAAAGCAGTTTTCAAAATGTTTGAGGGAATTTTGTTACAGCCTTGGGTCCACTGGCTCACTTTCGAGGGCAAGCACCCCAAAAGAGCATTCGTGCACTTTGTACAGAGGTTCTCCATTTACGAAACGTTCCAGGGATTCCATGCCAAGGGAAAATTCCTTAAGCGCCAGCGCCCGCTTGCGGCTGAGCGAGCGTTTTTTCAGCCGTTCTAAGTGCCCCGGTTCCAGGTATTCCGCGCCGTAGATAATGCGCAGGTATTCCCTGCCCCTACATTTCACAGCGGGCTGGAGCAGCATGTGTCCCTGGCGGCAAAGGAAGGTTTCTGGTTTGACCACCATGCCCTCGCCACCCTCTTTGGTAAGGGAAAGCCACCAGTCAACGCCTTTTTGTATGCTCTCCTCGCTTGTTGTATCAACACATAGATAAGGAGTTTCCATGAAAACCGGGTCGGAGCCGGTAATGTATTTTTTAATGGTTTCCATATGCCATACATGTGTTTCCCCGGAAAATACCCTGCCTTCTGATGCGAGGATATGGAACGGGGCGATGCGAAAATCATCAATGCCATTTACTGTCCAGCAATATTCACGGTAAGCCTGTATATAGCGTTCTATGTCCTCCCGTTTTGTTTTAAAGCGTGTAAGCAGCACTGCGGGATTGATATTTTGTCCGGTAAAAGCCGAATCTATATGGGCAAAATTTTCCCTTTCCCCGGTCTGTCCCAGTGCCTGTACAGCAGCAGAAAGTCCTATAAAGGCTGCATTTCCGGTAGCGGCATACTGGGAACGGATCAGTCCCTGGGCTTTCTGTGACCATGGCATCAGTTCCGTGTCAAGGCAAACCCAGTCAGTTGCAAAATCCTCAAAGAACCCCGTTTTTGTCAGTACATGGTCAAGCCGTGCAAGCAGGCTTTCTTCCGTTTCCAGCTCATCGAAAAAGCGTCTGCCCGTGCGGCTGTAAATAATTCCCCTGGTGCCATCGGCAATGCCAAAGCGTTTCTGTGCTGTCTTAGCGTCCCGGCACAGAATGATTACCGCGCGTGAACCCATATGCTTTTTTTCGCATATAATATGATTCATCCCCTTGCTGCTATAGTAGGAAAATGCTTGCAGGGGGTGTTCCAGATAACCGTCAAGCCCACTTGTTTCACACGGCGACATAGTGGGTGGAAGATAAATCAGCCAATGTGGGTCTGCGGCAAAGCGCGACATGGTTTCCAGTGCGGCGGATGCGTTGTTTCCATCAATATCGACCGACGGAAGCAGTCTTGTGGTGATGTGCATTTTATGGTTGAAATCGCCCACCATAAGCATATCCGCCATGTCCGCATCGCTTTCGGTATCTAAAGGTTTGGCTGGTGCAAAGTATTCTTCCTTTGCATCTACATTTACAAACTCCCGCTCCGGATAGCGGTACGCAGTCAGCTTTCCACCGAATACGCAGCCAGTATCAATGCAGAATGTGCCGTTTTGAGATTTTACTTCCCTGTCTGCTATATGGCCATACACAATGGTTGCACGCCCCCGGTAGTCCGCTGCCCAGTCAAGACGGACAGGCAGGCCGTAAGAATCCGTTTCACCCGTGATTTCGCCGTACAGGCAGAATTCCCGTATTCTTGATGAGGTTCGCCCGATATATTCCTGTTTCAATCCGGCGTGTGAGATTACAAGCTTTCCGTCGTCAAGCACATAATGGCTGATTAGCCCGTCTATAAATTCAGCAACTTCGGCTTTGAACTCCTCCCCGCAGGCATTTAGTTCCGAGATGGTCTTGTCCATGCCGTGCGCAGTGGTAACGGATTTGCCTTGCAGGTATTTCAGGAGTTTGGCATCATGGTTGCCGGGGACGGCGATGGCATTACCAGTTTTTACCATTTTCATAACCAGGCGCAAAACCGCTGCATTTTTTGGCCCACGGTCACATAAATCGCCGAGGAAAGCGGCTTTCCTGCCCTCCGGGTGCGAAAAACCCACTTCCGTTTCGCGGTAGCCAAGTTTGTTAAGGAGCAGGATAAGCTCATCATAACAGCCATGGATATCCCCAATGATATCAAAGGGACCGTGTTCGTCCCGCCGGTCGTTCCATAGCCTGGTGCGGACGACTTCCAGATTTTCAAGCTGTTTGGTGGAATTGATCACATAGACGAAGCGGAATCCTTCGCGTTTCAGGCCACGGATACAGCGTTTTACTTCGCGGCAGTGCTGGCGGACTACCCGTTCGGGAAGATTTCGTTCCGGCCGCGCCTTATTGCGCTCTAACAAAAGTTCTTCCGGTAAGTTAAGCACGATGGCGGCGGCATGGACATTCTGTTCCTTCGCAAGCGAAACAATCCGTTTTCTTGCTTCCTGTTTGAGGTTGGTGGCATCAACCACGGTGAGTTTTCTGTGGTTAAGCCTTTTATTGGCTGCGTAAAACAGTAAATCAAATGCATCCGAAGAAACGTCCTGGCAGTTTTCGTCGTCGCTGACCATCCCGCGGAAGAAATCGGAGGAGAGCACTTCGGTCGGCTTGAAATACCGGTTTGCAAAGCTGGTTTTTCCCGATGAAGTCCCGCCGACCATGGCGATCAGGCAGAATTCGGGTACTTCAATCCTGTATTTAGTTTCCATTTTTTGTAAACACCCCCATCTGTGTCGGATTGCCGTAAGTTTCATCCATTTCGCCAATCCCGCGGATTTCACAGCGGTAGCCGAAACGTTCGCAGATATGTTTTGTCCATGCCGAAAATTCTTCCCTTGTCCACTCAAACCGGTGGTCGCCGTGGCGGAATGTGTTTTTTTGCATGGTTTCATATTTGGCGTTGTACTCCCGGTTTGGCGTAGTCAGAATTATGGTTTTCGGTGAAGCATATTCAAAGATTACTCGCTCAAAAGCGTTAAGGCGCGACGGTTCTATATGTTCAATGACTTCGATGACGCAGGCACAGTCATACCCTTTTAAGCGTTTGTCCAGGTAGGTCAGGGAAGCCTGCATCAGTGTCAGCTTATTTTTCCGAAAAGGCGGCATCCGGTCAAGGTGCAGATGTTTTGCCGCTTTTTCAAGCACGCTAACGGAAACATCGCAGGCGGTAACTTTTTTGATCTGCGCTTCACCGAGCAGCAGGGAGGTTAGCCTGCATTCCCCGCAGCCAAGGTCGAGCACTGTAAAGGCACCACTTTTTAGCACCGCATCCCTCACGGCTTCCATGCGCTGTGTATTGAGTGGTGTGCGTGCCGTTTCCCCGGAATTCTCTTCCGGGAGGGTTTCTTCCAGTGTATCGGCATTTTCCTGTGCTTCCGGCTCCCCGGCAAGCAGGATGTCTATTGCCCGGCGTGCGTAGCTGCCCCTTGCAGGAAAATACCGGCGTGCGATTTTTTCTTTGTAAGGGTGGCCAGCCAGCCATCCTTCCCCGTGGTCAAGGAGTTTTTTGATTTCGGCTTCCGAGGTATAATAGTGTTTTTGTTTATCAAATACGGGAATCAGCACATAAAGATGGTTTAACAGTTCACAAAGTTTTACTGTCCCGCAGATTGTAAGGTCGATGTAGGGGGATTCCCCCCATTCGGGAAATTTTTCGTCTAACAGCGTGCGCTTTGTGGTGACCTGGTATCCAAGTGGTTCAAACAGTTGTCTGGCAAGCTCTGTTTCCCTGCCGTCTTTTAAGGAGGAGAGCTGGGCGGTAAGATGCAGCGGCGTGTCTGCAAGTTCCTGGTACTGCTCGCACCGGCCTCCCATCGCTGTGCCGAATACGCGGGAAATTGCCGTACTCATAAAGGATGTGGAGGCATATGGTCTGTCATTTACATAGTCGAACAGCCCGCCGTCCCTGCTCCCAAGTTTTCCCCGGGCAAGGTCAATTGGGTCAATATCTAACAGCAGGGCAGCGGTGGTGCGTTTTGCACTGACTTCCGGATAGAAAACATATGCTTTCCCATAGCTTAAATCAAACTGCTGTACCCGGTCAGGGTGTTTGTGCAGCAAATATCCAAGTTCCTGTGTATTTTGTCCTTCGTAGGTGATTGTCAATAACAATTGCAGTTTCCCCCTTTCTTCTGGTTAATATATTATTTTACCACAGCGGGGGAAGAATGGCAAGATTTTTGGGAAAAGCTTCAATAAGAAAAGTTTCCATACCTTGTTTGCACGCTACGCCCTGTTCAAATCACTCACAATCGCATAATACGAATGCGATGTAATCCGGTACGCGAGCACATACAAAACGGCAAACACCCCAAAGCATACAAGCGTTACCAAAACCAGCAAATTCCCGTTGGTCAGCCCGAAGAGAATCAAGCATTTTTGTATCATCGGGAATGCGAAGGCAAGATGTATCCCCGCGGCAGCCAACGGAAGGAAAAATACCGTGATTACCTGGGAATTCACACTCTTTTTAATTTCATGCTTCGTCATGCCAACCTTTTGCATAATCTCAAACCGCGCCTGGTCCTCGTAGCCCTCGGAAACCTGTTTATAATACATGATAAGCACTGCGGCAAACACAAAGACAATGCCAAGCAGTACCCCAAGGAAAAACAAGCCGCCATACAAAGCATAGAAAAGCATCCGTTCGCGCGCAAGCCCCTCAAATGTTATCGAAAAAAGCCCCTTTGCATCCTTCATGCCCTCCTGGCTACATTCGTCCAAAAACTCCCTGATGCGGCTTGTGAATACGTTAAAAATCTCAATCTGTTCTTCGTCCTGCGCATCCAGGTCAAAGGCATAAATCCACTTTAATGCAAATGCATTCTCCCCCGCATAATTTGTAAGTCCCATAAATTCCTGCACTACCGCATCAAAATCTGCAACCACCAAAAACATCGACGGAACCATCTGCATCGCGTCCTTGGCATCACCAACAAAATCCACTGTCTTTTTTACTGTAAATGGCTCATGCCCGTCAAACAAAATCTCCTTCTCCTTATAAGAACTCTTTGTTGTATATATCAGCACTTCCCTCCCCGAAAGTTCTTCCTTTCCCCCCATTAAACGATTGTAGTCCTCGATTGGCACCAGATAAATCTGCCATATATTCCCCGAATTTGAAATTACGTCGTATGCGCCCGGGTCTTCTGCATACAGCATCCCATCTTTTTTCAGGGCAATGGTTTCCGCCCGCCGGTAATCCATCCAGTTCTTCCCTGTCTGGCCATACTGTGCAAGTGTTTCCCCGGTAACCGCGCGAATGCCCTGTACCTCCTTACCGTAAAACCCTTCCGCCTCTTTTGTCCACGCACTCAGATTGATATCCCGTGGATAACGGTTTTTAAGGCTTTCCTCTTTACCAATGTAGAGGCAGACGGTTGAGGATAGCATAACCAGTACCATTGTGCACAAAATGCAGATGGAGGCAAGCCCCGCACCGTTTCGCTTCATGCGGTAAACCATCGAGGAGACGGAAACAAAATGGCTTGTTTTATAATAATATTTCTTATTTTTCTGCAAACTTTTGCAGATGGTAACTGACCCCGCAATAAAAAGCAGATAGGTTGCAATGATTACCATAATTACGGCAACAAAAAACAGTACTATGACCTCCAGCGGGTTTTGCAGGGTTACCGCAAGATAATATGCGCCCCCCAAAAGCCCTGCGCCAAGGATGGCAAAAATCCAGTTTGTCTTCGGCGGCCGCTCCCCGGTATTTTCGCTGTGCAAAAGCTCAATCGGATTTGCAAAATGTAACTGCCGTAATGCATTGGCAAGAATCAGCAGGAAAATAACCGCAAACAAGACTGCCGTATTCGCAATGCTCCCCGTGTCAACACGCATAAAAAACATTGCTTCCGCGCCAAGGATATTGACCATGCAAAGTTCCGCAACTTTTGAGAGCAGGACACCGCCTGCTGTGCCGATGGCAAGCGATATGCCCGCAATCATAAAGGTTTCCCATAAAAGCACGCGCGCAATATTCCACTTGCCCATGCCAAGGATATTGTAAAGCCCAAATTCCTTTTTCCTGCGGCGCATCAGGAAGGAATTTGTGTAGAATAAAAAAATTGCCGCAAAAAAACCAATCACGCCGCAGCCAAGCTGCAGAACCATCTGCATATCCTTGCCACCCTTGCAGCTTGCCAGGTACTCACTGGAGGATAAAAAGGACACGATGTAAAACATCATGACCATCCCGATGCAGGTTAAGATGTACGGCAGGTAAAGGCGGCCGTTTTTGCGTATTCCGGTCCATGCAAGCCTTGGATAGATACTATGTTTCATGCCAGATGCCCCCTTCCTTTAACCGATGGCCGCGCCGGTTTTCCGGTTCGCAAGCAGTGTGAGGGTATCCGAAATCTTCTGGTAAAGTTCCTCGTTCGTGCTGTGGCCGCGGTAAATCTGGTGGAAAACCTCGCCGTCACGGATGAACATTACCCGCCCCGCCCGGCTTGCTGCCTTGACGGAATGGGTTACCATCACAATCGTCTGCCCCATGCGGTTGACATCCTCAAAAATATCCAAAAGCTCATCCGTCGATTTGGAATCCAACGCCCCGGTCGGCTCATCCGCGAGCACAAGCTTTGGTCTTGTAATCAGGGTTCTCGCAACCGCCGCGCGCTGCTTCTGCCCGCCGGAAACCTCATAAGGGTATTTTTTTAGCAATTGCGAAATCCCGAGCCGGTCCGCAATCGGCATCAGGCGGTTGTGCATTTCATCGTAGCGTTTTCCCATCAGTACGAGCGGCAAATAAATATTATCCTCCAGGTTAAAGGTATCAAGCAGATTAAAATCCTGGAACACAAACCCCAGGTTATCCCTGCGGAATGCCGCCACCGCGGACTCCTTGATTGCCCCCAAATCCTGCCCGTCGAGCAGAACCTTGCCCGCCGTCGGCTTATCAAGGGCTGCCAGGATATTCAAAAGTGTTGTCTTGCCGGAACCGGATTCCCCCATGACCGCCACATACTCCCCTTCTTCCACGGTAAACGACACATTTTTCAGCGCCTCCACCTTATTTCCCCCAAACCTTGTCGTATAGGTTTTCTTGACACCCTGAGCCTCTAAAATACTCATGTTGCTACCACCTTTCGATTTTAAGTTCCGCAGAATCCCTTCTCAGACCCTTAAGCGGCAAAGGAATTTCTGCTCGCTTTGCTCCCAGAAATCCCTCTGGGGTCTGTTCCGGGATTCTGCTGTTTTTAAGTTCCGCAAATGATTTTATCAAAAAAGGAAAATGTGCGCCATCGAATCGGCTTACATTTTCCCCCTGAAAACTTACATTGATGTAAGAATTCCCTTTTCCATCCCTTCTTTTTGACATCCGGGCATTTCCATTTCACGCCTTATCTTCCCAGCCAATCGCAATATCCGTAACATCCACCTGCGTTTTACTCTGTCTTCAATTTCTTCTGCTCCAAATCAATCCGCACCACCGTTCCAACTCCCATCTGTGACTCCAATGTAATCGGATGCCCCAGGTTTTCACAAATCCGCCGGCAAAGATACAGCCCGATTCCGCTTGCCCGCTTATCCTCCCTGCCGTGATAGCCCGTGTATCCCTTTTCAAACACGCGCGGCAAATCTTCCGGGGCAATCCCGATGCCAGTGTCGCGGATGCAGAGCACATTTTGTTTCCTGTTTTGCTTTTTGCCCGTGCCATCCGCCTCCAACGTAATCGAAACGCTTCCGCTCCTCGTGTATTTCAACGCGTTCGAAAGAATCTGCTCTAAACAAAACGAGAACCATTTCTCATCCGTCACGACAGAAAGCTCAAGCGGCTCGTATTCAAGCGCGATTTTCCTGCGGATAAACTGCCCCGCAAATTTTTTAACCACGCCACGCACCATATCGTCCAGTTCACATTCCTCAAACACATAATCTGTTGATTCACAGTCCAGACGCAAAAATGCCAGTACCATCCCAACATACTGTTCAATGCGGAACACCTCCTCGCGCATCCGCCTGGCATTTTCCGAATCCTCCCCCTCAAGATACAGGCGCAGCGCGGCAATCGGCGTTTTAATCTGGTGCACCCATATCGTATAATAGTCCACCATATTCGCATAGCTTAAACTCATCGCGTCCTTCACCGAACGAAGCTCATGCCTGAGCGATTCCGCAATTTCCCGGTAATCCGCTTCCAAAAAGCCTTCGCTTTCCGGGAAGCCCTCCATCAGCTCCCCGCACCTCGTTCCGATTTCCTGTAATATCGTGTGCTTTCTTCTGGCATGGACATAATCCACCGAAAAAAAGCCTGCGCCAATCACGATACAGATTGACATCGGGTAAAGCACCGACCCAAGCGGCAGATGATACAGGGAAAATACAATAATAAATACCAGACAGCACAGAAAAAAACAAAGAATCCCTTTCCGGTGCTGCCTTAAATATACTTTATAAAAATCCATACCGCCCACACTTCTCCCATCATATATTTTTCAATTCACTCCACCAGATACCCTACCCCAAACTTCGTTGTGATAAAGCCGTCAAGCCCCACGGATGCCAGTTTTTTCCGCAGCCGGTTCACATTGACCGTAAGTGTATTCTCATCCACAAAACTCTCCGATTCCCAGAGCTGCTCCATCAATTTCTCCCTGCTGACCACTTTCCCCTTGCTCCTTAAGAGCACCAGCAAAATGCGGTACTCATTCTTTGTCAGCTCCAGTTTTTTCCCATCCTTTAAAAGTGTCTGGTCGGAAGTATTTAAGACCGCGCCCCGGTGCTCTATCAGCGTTGTCTCTGCCGCAAACGCGTAGCTGCGGCGCAAAAGCGCCTGGATTTTCGAAATCAGCACTTCCATATCAAATGGCTTTGCAATAAAATCGTCCGCCCCCATGTTCATTGCCATAACAATATTCATATTGTCCGATGCGGAGGACAGAAAAATAATCGGAACATTTGATATCTGGCGCAGGCTGCTGCACCAGTGGTAGCCATTGTAAAATGGAAGCGCAATGTCAAGCAGCACAAGATGCGGTGAAAATTCCGCAAATTCCGCGGTCACATTCCGAAAATCCTGCACACAGTGCACCAAAAAACCCCATGCTGCCGCCCGCGCGGCAATCGCCCCGGCAATGCCGGGGTCGTCCTCGATAATCATGATTTTATAGTCCATGAAAAAATTATCCTCCTTCGGCACGGTTTCGTATCCCCGTCAATCCAAATTACCGCCGCTGCAATTTTGCGTTGGCAGAACGATTCCCACAAGTCTTTCCAGTGCCTGCCCAAGAACGGTATCTCTCCCTTCCACATACTCCTCTATGCTCCCCCGCACAAAAACATCCGGCGAAATCCCTTTCCCGATAAACTCGGTTCCGTCCAAAAGCCGATAGCCGACCGAACAAATCCGTATCAGTCCTCCCGTGCGCAGACGCTTTAAAAACGGCGTCCCCGTGCTCCCAAACGTCGCCTCCCCCATAAGGATGGCGCGCCCCGTACTTTGAAACATCGCTGTAAAATCCTCCGCCGCAGAAACGGTTCCCCGCCCTGTCAGGAGAATGACCGGTCCGTCAAATACCGCCTTGTGTCCTGGTGCGCCAAAGGAATCCTGATATTCGTAGTAGTTCATATTTTTTGCCGTGCGCAGGCACCGCTCCACCTCCTGTCTCGTGCACAGCCCGTCCTGGATGCAGCGTTCAATCTGTTTGTCTTCCATTCCTGCATACTGGCTTGCCGAGGATAAATCCAGCCCCTTCATCCTCCTTGTTTTCTTTTGGCAGGCAGAAAATTCCCCCGAGATAAATAATTCTGCCACCCTGGCTGCATACGCTGTCATTCCCCCGATATTATTCCGGACATCAAGGATGACCCCCGCGAACCAGCTCCTCGCATCAGAGTCTTTTGCCGCATTCCCTTCCCCGCCCCCACGGCAGTGCGAAAGTGCTGCCATAATCTCTTCCCCCGCCGTTGGATACACAAAATTATCAATACGAACATATAGCACTTTCTTTCCATTTTCCTGATAAACCTGTATCTTTGGTTTTTCGGAAGGTATTTCCCGGCGTATCGGAATCATTTCTGCCGACGCATCTTCGACCAGATTAAACCGCATCATCCCTTTGGAAGTGAGCATTTCGTTCCCGCACTTCTTAAGCAAAAATGGCATAATCTCTTTTAGCTTCCACCACCCGGCATAATTTCCCACATGGTAAATATAGCGGAAACAATCCCCCAAAAATGCATCCATCCCCATTCCGTTCACCGAAAGCACCTTTGCAGAAAGAAACTCCTCCATCCCCGGCAAAACCTCTTTGATAAACCACTCCCCGCCCAAAAAAGCAAGGGTAAACGGCAAACATCCCGTCTCCTTTACAAGCGTTCCCGGAAAGCAGTAATCCGTATGCCCATCCCCTAGCAAATTCAAAAATTCTGCCATCAGCATATGGCATTCCTTCACCGTTTCGGCGCAATACATGCGCTCCAGATAGGTGTAATACGCCCCGTCCCAGTCAATCTTTACCTCCTCAAAATACGGAAAAATCTCCCCCGCATATTTCCAGATGGTTGATAAATCATAGATTGCATCCATGCGTTGTGTTTCTGTCATAAAGCACTTCCTCCCTAACAAGATTTTTATACAGACACTGCGAATATCCACAGTTACTATACCCACATCCAAAAAAAATTACAAGTCTTGAAAAACACGGAAAAAAGTGCTATACTGTAACAGGAGCGAGGGGATGGCATCCCTTCGCTCCTGTTATTATGGGCATATCTTTTATGCCCCTTCCCATCCATTTACTTTTCCACGCTCTCTGTCCGGATTATAAATGTCACGCTTGCGTCCATCTCATCATTCACTCCGGTAAAGCTCTTGTACTGCGCTGCCGCGTCAACCATTGCGCCAAGCTTCTCATAGACAGTTGTCAAATCCGCATCATCCAGCGCATCCAGAAGCTTTCCAATCCCTTCCCTGCTGTATTCGTCCATGCCGTCTGCCAGTGTCACCGTACCATCCGCAAGTTCCTTTGCGCCATCCAGAAGTTTGTTCGCTCCGTCCGCCAAATCATTGGTACCGTTCGCAAGCTCCGCCGCGCCATCCTTTAACGTTACGCTTCCCTGCGCCAACGCATCCGCGCCTTCGGAAAGTGTCGTACTTCCATCATACAGACTGCCCGCACCTGCCGAAAGCTGTCCGCTCGCCGTTTTTAACTGCGCAAGCCCTGTATCAAGCTCTGCCGCGCCACTCTCCACCTGGCGGATGCCATCTTCCAGTGCAGAGAACCCTTCGGTTAACTGCGGGAGCTTTTCTGCCAGTTCCCCAATTCCGGCATCCAGTGCCTTTGCACCGTCTGAGAGTGTTCCCGCACCGTCCACAAGTGCCTGAGCGCCCGTACTCAGGCTTGCCGTTCCATCCGCAAGCGCTTTCACCCCGCTCTTAAGCGCGCCCGTCCCGGTCATGCTGTCCGCAATCTGCTGCTGCGCTGCAATGGTCTGCTGCAATGTGCCAATCATTGTCTTTAAGGAAGCAAGTGTTTCCGCGTCAAGCCCTGCGCCGTAAGCCGCCGCAAACCCCGTCAGGCCGTCAAGCACCTGTTGGTTGTAAGAAATTGTTGCAGCCAGGGAAGCATAGGCGGTATCCACGCCCGCATCCAAATCCTTCAGTCCTGCCGAAAGCTGCCCGATTCCCGCATTGAGACCTGCAGCGCCCTCTTTCACCTGGTCCGCGCCACCTGCTAGTTCTTTGCTGCCTGCCGCAAGCGCCCCAACGCCCTGTGACGCCGCATCCACGCCGTCTGCAAATTCTTCCGCGCCGCTCTTTAAGGAATTTGCGCCATCCGCAAGCGCCTCGGAACCGCTCTTTGCGTTATCAAGCCCTGCCGCAAAGCTGCCAATCCCATCTTTTAAGGTTTTCGCGCCGTCCTGCAGGCTCTTTGCGCCATCCGCAAGCACCAGAATATTATCGGAAAGCGTTCCTGCGCCATCGCTAAGCGTACCCGCACCATCTTTTAATTTCTTTGCACCTTCCGCCAAATCCGTAGCGCCATCGCAGAGCGCTCCCGCGCCATCTTTCAATTTCAGTGTGCCGTCCACCAGTTCATCCGTCGCGTCACCCAGCTTCGTAAGCGCATCACTTAGCGAATCCAGGTTCACCTCATCATCAAGCGATATATCTGCAAACAAACTGTTTGTTGCCACCGTAAAAGTATTGGTCAGCGAGAAGTCCACCATATCCGCCGTAATTTCCGCATAGTCCGCCGAAAAATCCTCCGACAGCCCAAGGCTTTCTGCCACGCCCGGCATTCCCACCAATACCGCCGCGCAGAGGTTCCCCTCATGGAGCAGTCTGCCGTGCGTCACTTCAATGTTCGCAAATTTCTCCTCGTCGAGCAGCACCGCCGTCGCCATCGCAAACGGAACAACAATTTCCTCTTCCTTTCCGCCCACGTTTACTTTCTCGGTGCGGTTATTGTAATAATCAAAACGGATGGTCACCTTGCCGCTCTTTCCAACCAGCTCCTGCGCCGGAATTTCCTTTCCGTCAAGGAAATATGTTACCTTGACACCGACCGGAACCGTTTCCTGCGACACGCCGCGGTAAGTAATATCACTGCCATTTGCCTGCCAGACAATGTCCGAACCACTTTGCGTAAAACTTTCATTCCCCTTGACATTGACAATATCCTGCAAATTCGTAATATCCGAAAGGCTTGTAAGGGCATCCGGGTTTGTCAGCGTATCCGTGACAACCACCTTATTTTCCTTCCCGTCCGCCCCGGTAAATACATACACAACTTCCTTTTTCGTCATCCCAAGCGCACTCTGCGTTTTCGTGACAGAAATCTTCGCCTCCGGACGAATCCCGACGGTAACCGCATCGCCCACCCCGGCATCCACACGGTTTGTGGCATACGCAAAGGTCACCCCTGCCGAAAGTGCTACAATCAATCCACCCGCAACAAATTTTTGATATGTCTTCATCATAATTTCCCTCTTTTCTGCCGCCCGTGCGGCTCTATATTTTTTACACATCCGGTTATGCTGTATCTGCAAATCCAATGGGATATTTTTCCATTTTTGCCAGCTGCTGTTTGCCCACCGCCATGCGAGGACTTTATGGAGGTTCCGCGAACATAACTTTTTCGCATTTTTATTTTATTATGCAATCCGATTTTCTTTATTTCCCCTGCCCTTTCTGGCTTTTCTGTCTGCGGTACTTCTTTCGCCAAGGAAATTGTAACTGGTCTTTACAATCACCTTGTCAAACAGCAGCAGCATCGACGGCAGCACACAGTTTACCACTACCATACTAATCAACGCCCCCCTTGCCATCAGAGAACAAAGTGAACTAATCATATCGATATCCGAGTACAGCCCGACCCCGAACGTTGCCGCAAAGAAGCAGAACGCACTGATTAAAATGGAGCTCATCGAAGTCTGCAGCGCGGTCGTTACTGCCCCCATCTTCTCGCTGCCACGGCTTCTCTCCTTGCGGTAGCGCGTCGTCATCAAAATCGCGTAGTCCACGGTTGCGCCAAGCTGTATGGTACCAATGACAATCGATGCGATGAACGGAAGCTCCGTTTTTGTATAGCACGGGATGCCCATGTTGATAAAAATCGCAAACTCAATTACTGCAACCAAAAGGATTGGCAGCGAGATGGAGCGGAATACAAATGCGATAATCACAAATACCGCAAGAATGGAAACCGCGCTGACCGTCTGGAAATCCACATTGGTAATCTCAATCAAGTCCTTCGTACAAGGTGCTTCCCCGATGACCATCCCCTTCGGGTCGTATTTCTTTACGATATCATTTAACAATTCAATCTGCGCGTTGACCTCATCGGAAGCAACTTTATACTCTGACGCAACAAGCATCAATTGGTAGCGCTCCCCCTTCAGTTTACCCGTCAGTTCTTCCGGGAAGAAATCGCCCGGAACCGCGCCGCCCACAAAGGAATCAAAGCCGAGCGCAAAGGAAATGCCGTCCACGCGGTTAAGCTCCGCAAGCATATCCGCCGCCGTCTTGCCGTCAAGTGAGGAATCGGCAAGTACCATATGGATGGAATTCATGTTGAAATTTTCTTCCAGCTTTTTGTTCGCCGTAATGCTTGCCAGCTCATCCGGCAGCGTCCGGTCAAGGTTATAATATACATCCGTATGCGTGTATCCGTACAATGCCGGGAAAAGAACCGCCAAAAACAATGCCACAAACACCCAGGAATGCTTTGTGATAAACCCGGCACATTTTCCGATATCCGGGATGAGCGGGCGGTGCATGGTCTTTGAAAGTGCCTTGTCAAAAACAAGAATCATGGACGGAAGGATGGTGATACATCCAATCACACCAAAGACAACGCCCTTTGCCATGACAATACCAAGGTCTTTGCCGAGCGTAAAGCTCATAAAACACAGGGCAATAAATCCTGCAACCGTGGTAATGGAACTGCCGACCACGGAGGTTAATGTATTGGAAATCGCATGCGCCATCGCGCGGTTCTTATCGTCCGGGAAGCGCTCCTGGTTCTCCTTATAGCTGTGCCAGAGGAAAATGGAGTAATCCATCGTGACACCGAGCTGCAACACGGCGCTCAATGCTTTCGTAATATAGGAAACCTCGCCGAAAAAATAATTGGTTCCAAGGTTATATACAATCGCCATGCCGATGCTGAGCAAAAACATCAGCGGTGCAAGGAAGGAATCCATCGTAACCGAGAGCACAAGGACGGAAAGCAGCACCGCAATCATAACGTAGATTGGCGTTTCCGAATCCGACAAATTCTTTGTGTCCGTTACCACGGCGGACATCCCCGCAAGGAAGCACTGCTTGTCACCGATTTTACGGATTTCCTCTATCGCTTCCATCGTCTCCTCCGCCGAGGTCGTGTCCTCAAAGAAAATCGCCATCAGCGTTACATCGCCATTCTGAAAAATATCAAGCAATTTTTCCGGCAGGAGTTCCATCGGAACACCGATATCTAAAATACTGTCGTACCAGATAACCGAATCCACACCCTTTACCTGCTCAATCTTTGCCTTGAGCGCCGAGACATCCTTGTTCTCCATGCCCTCTGCCATAAACATGGAAAACGCCCCCTTGCCAAAATCCTCAAGCAGAATATCCTGCCCTACCATCGTATCGATATCCCCCGGCAGATAATACAGTATGTCGTAGTTTACTTTCGTGTTGATGTAACCAAGCGCGGAAGGAATCAGCAACAGAATACTGACAATCAGAATCGGGATTCGGTACTTCACAACTTTCTTTCCAAAACTCACCATTTTTTCTCATCCTTTCCTTATGACCAACGGTCATTTTTTCTGTTCGTCGGGTATCATATCATAAAAATGACCGTTCGTCAATATACAAATTGACCATTGGTCATTATTTAATTTTCTGTTTAGAATTGTTAGAATTCCTTATGAAATGGACGGGTATTTTACCGGATTTATAGCCTTGCAAAAAAGGAACGGAGTGTGGTATACTAAAAAATGTAACAAAGCAAACACCAAAGCGCCAGGACATGTTTTTGTTTCTGGCACTCTATTTTTCGAATGACACGGACGGGAGGCATCCCATGGGACTCAAAACAGACCAGAACAAACAACAAAAAAAAGAAACGCTCCTAAACACTGCGTTTCATCTTTTTACGACCAAGGGCATCAACAAGACCTCCATCTCTGAGATTGCGGAAGCATCCGGGATTGCCAAGGGCACCTTTTATCTCTATTTTACGGACAAATACGATATCCGCAACAAGCTGATTGCCCACGAATCAAGCAAAGTCTTTAAAAAAGCCACCGAAGCGCTAAAAACTTCCGACCTCACTTTTCTTGAGGACAAGATTGTTTTTATTGCGGACCATATCCTTGACCAGTTATACGAAAACCAGGCGCTCTTAAACCTCATAAACAAAAACTTAAGCTGGGGGATTTTTAAAAATGCCCTGATTCAAGGCTCCGATGAAGATATCAATTTCCGGGCGGTCTACGAACAGATGATTGCCGAGTCCGGCGATGGCATCCACGACCCTGAAATCATGCTCTTTCTTATTATAGAGCTTGTCAGCTCCACCTGCTACAGCGCCATCCTCTACGAAGACCCGGTAAACCTTGCGCAGCTAAAGCCACATTTGTTCGAAGTGATACGCGGGATTATTGCGTCGCATAAAAAACCGCTTCCCTAAGATTCCCCCTTTATTTTGATTCGCTAAATTTTTTTCACACTCCACCCAATGGGAAGACGTTTCCCGACACTTTATAACCGAAAGCGCGAAACGTACATCTGGGCAGAACTTCCAACGCAAAACCAAACCGATTGGAAAAAAGGTATCCCAGACCCAAGATAGGAGGAAGCTTCCATGAAGCAGGATGATATCGAAAAATACGTGGACAAAATTTATGCCTATGCCCTCGCAAAAACCTTTTCCGAGGCGGAGGCAGAAGAACTCTCGCAGGAAATCCTTTTAACCGCCATCACATCCCTGCCAAAGCTTCGGGACGAAAACCGTTTCGAGCCATGGCTCTGGGGACTGGCGGCAAACGTTGCCAAAAGCTTCCGGCGTAGCATGGGCAGACAGCGCGCGATGTTTGTCTACAATGCCCCGGAAGAAATGTTAGACCTCCCGGTTCTTGAGGACGGCGATGAGGAGCTTTATTCCCTGCTACGGGAAAAAATCGCCATGCTCTCAAAGCTTTACCGCGATATTATCATCCTCCACTACTACGACGGGCTTTCCACAAAACAGATTGCAAAAACGCTTGGCATCCCGGAAGGAACCGTCACCTGGCGGCTTTCGCAGGCGCGGCAAAAACTAAAAAAGGAGTGTGACCATATGGAAGAAACCGCATTAAAACCAACCAGAATAAGAATTAGCATTTACGGCTCCGGAAATTACAACGGCGACACAATCCCGTTCCCGGAGGTATACATTAACGACTCGCTCTCGCAAAACATCCTTGCCTTATGCAATGGGGAGGCAAAAAGCATCGAAGAACTCGCAAAGCTTTCGGGCGTTCCCGCCTATTATATCGAGGAGCGCGCAGAAAATCTAAAAAACCGCTGTGCAGTTCTGGAACCAACCAAGGGAAAGTATTTGACGGACTTCATTATTTACGATGACCGGCACGGAAAATACTGCGAGGAAAATGCAGAAGCTGCCCTCGCGCCCATCCTACCGAAGCTTGCCGCCGCCATGGCACAATTTTTCGGCGAAATCAAAAAACTTGATTTCTACCGCGCGGAAAAATCAGAGGATGAAATCAACTATCTCTGCGGGATTCTGGCATTTGACGTTCTCTCGGCAAAATACAATACGCAAACCGTTTCCGCAAAATACGGCAATACCTCCTACCCGCTTATCCCTGCCAATTATGACGGGCAAAGCTGGCGCTACATCGGGTTTATGGAGAGCGGGAAATACCACCGCACGGGCATCGGCCGCCAGATGAGCCTCAACCATTCCGGACAATGCGGCACCTGCAGGCATGATGTCTTCTCCCTGCGCGGCTTTGGCTTCCGCAATATGATGTATGACTATTATATCCATGTCTGCGAGCAGCTTTTGTTTGGCAGGGCATCCGACGCAGACGAATTCAACCTCGCAAATGCCGTAAAGGATGGCTACATCGTAAAGCGTGGGGAGGAATTCTTTGTGACCGTCCCGGCTTTTACCATGCAGCAGAAGGAGCAATTCGACCAGATTGCCAATGCCTGCCTTGCCCCGCTTATGCCAGAGTACGCCAAATTAGTTGCGCAGTTTACGCAGGAATATAAAAAATTATTCCCGAAGCATTTAGCAGACGATGTGCAGAGAATGTGCCATGAATTTTTCCTTGGGTGTTACGATACGGTATCTGCTTACTGCAGGAAAGAAGGGCTGCTTGCCGCGCCGAAGAATGCGTGGGTGTGCGATGTGATGACACAGTGGAAAGCATAAAATAAAGCGTGCTGTAAATATTCAGGGGGATACGTTCCCCATTCTGTAGGGGTACGATTTCCTAACTGCCTTATGGCAGCCGTGATAACGATGTCCCCCGCAAGTTTGGAGCTTTCACTCTGGCTTGCGGGGGATTTCCCGTAAAAATCAAAATTTCTCTATTCTTTCTATCACGCAGCTGTGCGGCTTGTCCATCTTCTCCTTGTCATAATTGATACCGACAAGCAAAATCTCCCCCATGTAGCCCTCCAATGCCTGCGTATATTTTCTGTCTTTTATTTGCTGCAAAGCCGTGTCAGCAGATTTATTATACTTTAATTCTATGACAAGCGCAGGCTTATCCCTATGCGGCAGCGGCAGGAAAACAATATCCGCAAACCCACGCCCGCTCGGGAATTCCCGAATCATTTTATAATCTTTTACAGCACTGTAATAAGCAAGGGAAACCGCGCAGGCAAGGGAATTTTCATTGTTATAAGTCAAAATCGACGCTACTTGCGTATGCGCCTTATCAAGCCCTTCGGCAACGCTCTTCTCATCGCAGCACAAAGTATCTTCCAACAGTTTATCCGATGCCTTTAAAATGTGCATGACTTCCGGCCAACCGCTGACGCTCATCGCATTTTCAAATTCGCGGCGAATTTCCTTGTTCGGAATAAACGCTTCTTCCCGCTCGGAGTCATAAGCTAAGTATCCCAGATGAATCAATAATGTCAGCACATCGTCCTTTGTCCTGAAATTTCGCATATCGTTCTGGAAGCTGCGCGTATTGACCCGGATACGCCCACCGCCAAGCATCTGCACGATATCCGCGCGCAGTCCGTCAAAATCCATATCCATATAAATTTTCAGCGCGTCATAGGTTTCCGTGGAGGTCCAGTAATTGGAATATTTATGGCATACCATCGCCTCCACAACGGAGCGCGGGTTGTAAATATGCCGAAACTTCGTAAATGTATACCCGTCGTACCAACTGCTTGCCTCGTCAAAATCCATTCCAAACTGGTTACATAGGACTTTTACCTCTGTATCCGTAAAACCGGTATATTCTTCCAGCCTTTTTTGGTCCGTCATGGAGTATTCCCAAAACATATTCAATGCGGAATGGATACCGTATTTTTTTACCGGGAGAATCCCTGTCATGTAGGCAAGCGCGACATATGGTTGGTCCTTTAAAAGATTGCGCAAAAAATCAAGATACTGCTTCTGCAGCTCCTCCGACTCCTGCCTTTCGCGCATCACACTGTCCCACTCGTCAATCAGGAAAATGAATTTCCGCCCTGTTTTTTGATAAATTTTCCGTAATGCCGCCGCAAATTTCGTAATACCGGCTTTTAAAAATTCTCCATATACCTCGTAGAGCTCTTCGAGCACTTCCTGTTCCAGATAATCAAGAATTTTCCCCGCGCCCGCTTCAATTAAGAATTGCTGCATATTTAAAAAAATCACGTCGTACTGGTTTAAATATGTCTCAAAGGATGGCTCATGTTCTATTTTCCGTCCGGAAAACAATTCCCTGGAATCACAGCCAAGACCATAATATGCCGCCAGCATTTTTAGCGCCATAGATTTTCCGAAGCGCCGCGGTCTGCTGACACAGATAAATTTCTGCTCTGTGCTTACACATTTATTTGTATACGCAATCAGCCCTGTTTTATCTATATATATCTCCGAGCTGATGGATTCCCGGAAACCACTATTTCCCGGATTTAAATAAATCCCCATATACATCCTCCCTTCCAATTACACATATTATACCACAGCCAAACCCTCCCTGTAAACCTTCTTTCCACTTAAGTCTCAAAAAACCACCGTTACCGCAAGCCTTCCCTCCTGATATTCCGCCCAAATCTGCCCGCCCATCTGCGCGGTAAAGGTCTTCGCAATGGAGAGCCCAAGCCCCCCTGCCTCCTTTGCCGCCTCAACAGAGAAAAAACGGTCAAAAATCTTTCCAACCAGCACCCCATCCAGCCCTGCCGCTGTGTTTTCAAAACAAACCCTCCCGTCCTCATACAGCGTCACCTTGAAATCCCCATCGCTGTATTTAAGCGCATTGCCTAGCAGATTTTCAAAAATCCGCGAAAGCGCGTTTTGATTTAGTTCCCGCACCACGCGCTTTTTTGGCATCACAATTTCCGGTACAATCCCACGCTGTGCAAACACTGCGTAGTACGCTGCCAGGCTTTCCTCCAACACCTTCCCAATGTCAACGGGCGAAAAACATAGCGCTTGCGGTTTTGAACGGATGAGCGAATAGCGGAACAATTCCTCCGTCAGTTGTACCATCACCGCCACACGGTTTTCAATCAGCCCAAGATAGCGCTTTGCTTCCACCGATTTTTCCTCTGTGGAAAGCAAATGCAGATACCCACAGATTGCAGTCAGTGGTGTGCGCAAATCATGGGAAATATTTGCGACCGCCTCCTTTTGTTCGCGGTCGCCGTTCTGATATTTTAATCTCTGCTCCCGAAGCAGGACAAGCTGCCGGTTCAACCCGGCAGCAAGCGCCCGCACACTTTTATCACGCGAAGGAACCGTGAGCAATGTGTTCGTGTCCACGGCAAGATGCTTCTCCAATCCCGCATTAATTTCTCCTATACTTTTCTTTATCAGATATAATTTTATGCAGAGCACAATGACTGCCATAAGCAGCATACCACAGAGAAAATACAGAAAAAATACCGGAATATGCATCGTTATGCCCCCTTCACTTAAAGATAAAAACTTTCCCAAAAAAAGTCTGTTTCATTTCAAATCCTTGCGTTCAAACGCAAAAATCCCCATAATTGTCACCAAAACCGCCAGAACCATCGAGGAAAGCAACATCCGTACCGGGTGCGCCACCTCGTTTGACGCCAGGCGCAGCCCCTGCCCCGCCGGAATTACATCGATGACAAAATCAAGAACCCCGCGCGCTGCCCCATCAACATAGAGCGGATTCGGTTTCGGGTCATCAAATACGACTCCTTCCGCCGTAAACATCACATCGCTGACCGTTTCCGGCTGTGCAAGCCGGTTCATCATGGTGCTTGCAACAAATAGCAGCGCGAAAAAGACCAGGATGGTGACAACAGCACCGACGGATTTATTTTGCAAAAGCATATTGATGAACGTGAAAATTGCGCAGAAGGCAAACAGGAACATCATCAAAACCAAGACACAGACAAATACGGGAAATGCGCCCATATTCCATACACCGAACGTCGGAATCCCAACCAGCCCGCCCAAAAGCCCCATGCACATCATAAAAAACGACGCACAAAAGGTTAACAGCAGGTTAGAAAGATAAATGCTTCTTCTTGTATATCCTGCAATGATTTTATTGCGCACCACACCGTCGCTATATTCTACGCTCAGGTACAATGTAATAAACACTGCGGCAAACAGCCCGATTACAATTGCAAACTGGAAATAATAATCCTCCAGAAAATGCCCGCCGCCTGCCAGACCGCTTTTCTCCTGCCTGCAGCCGTTGAGCATATAAATCACCGCGTAGCCAAAGAGAACCACACTGATAAGCCAGAACACATAATCTTTTAAAAGCCTTGTAAAATTTGCACGAAAAAGCCGATTCATATACCGCTCCTTTCTCACTTTAACATTCCATTTAGGCGTTTGCGAAACACCAGAACCCACATAAATACGGGATTCTCTTTGTTACAAAATAAAACAACTCCTCACTGGTCTGTGGTATAATTGAAATGTCCAGTAACAATTATCCATATCCACCAGTAAAGGAGTCGTATCTATATGATAACACATAAACAGCTCTCTTTGGCAGATATTTTTACCGATTGCCAAAATAAATTTGATAATGATAAATATCAGTTCCTCGAACTTCTCGAAAATACCATTAACTTAGATGAAATTGTCCCAGTATCCTTTATTTCTCATTTCCATGCCGCCACCGGCAGGCCCCGTAAGCATCTGCTTTACCCAATGCTCAGGGCTCTGTTATTACAGC
>CAJTUA010000023.1:0-24654 GCA_910579615.1 uncultured Lachnospiraceae bacterium
ATTTCTTTTGTTTTATTATATCATTTCCTCCTATGTTTTACAACTGTAATACTAGTTGGAATTATAAAATATTAACGGAGGACATGCATACGTGCACTCTGGCGGAAGGCTGTGATTATGTCGCCGATAAGATGCACCTTGGCGCGGACCGGGAGGTTATTTCTTTGCTGAATAAAATACTCACAGAGCAGGGGTATACAAGTAAGAAGGCGGATTCAAACGAAGGTCCAACCATTCGGTATTACTATAAGAAGCAGGCAATCTACGACTATGCATTGACCTCCGATACAGGGAAGCTGTACTTGGAGTTAAGAATCCGGAATGCGGGGAATTGTTTGGAATATTTAAATGAATGTCCCGAAAGAATAAAAGGGATATTCCGCTACAGCGACAGCGGATGCCAAAACCGCAGAAACGGCACTTGTCGGTTCGGAGTAAAATACGAATTTGAAAAAGAAGAAAAATGGCATTGCGGCTGTTGCGGTGCACCGTTTAAAATACATCCCATAAAGGAGGATATTCCCCATTATTTGAAATTGCTTGAATTGGGTGGGAAAAAATAGAAATTCTTATGGAATTATATTGCCCTTTGTGGTAGAATAAACAGAGCTTCACAAGCCATCCGATTAACACTCTCAAAACCTACAAAAAGAAAGGGGCAAACACTATGAACAATATCTGGTCAAAATACATACAGGGCGCGAAAACATTATATTATTCCCGCAAACTCCGCTTTGACGATATGTTTTCAGCGCAGTATAAACCACTCTTTTCTGTGGACGAAAAGAAAGACTTGAAAATCCTTGAAATCGGCTGCGGACCTGGCGCCCTTGCGGGAGCGCTCCACCGCTGGTATCCGAATGCCGGGATTACGGCGGTTGACCGCGACAGCGAATTTATCCGCTTTGCTATGGAGCATGAGGATGGAATTACATTCCTGGAAGGGGATGCCACGGCACTTCCTTTCGCGGACGGCAGCTTTGATGTTACAATTTCCAACACCGTGAGCGAGCATATCGAACCTTCCGCGTTCTACGGGGAGCAGCTTCGCGTGTTAAAACCCGGCGGAATCTGCCTGGTGCTCTCCTCCCGCAAAGGAATTGTTGCCGTGCCGGATTGTGAAATGTTTGACGAGTCTGAACAGCATTTCTGGGAGAAGGCAAAACGGTACGATAATTCCCTGAAAAAGTACGATGTATGCAAATATCCGATGAGTGAAGCAGAACTGCCTGCCGCGATGGAGCAACACGGATTCCGGGATATCCGGACTGGCTTTGCCGTTATTGACCTGACACCAGACCATCCCAAGTTTCCGCCTGCATTGGCGCATGATATCATTGATGCGGACCGGTATTCAGACCTTGACGGAATTGATGCGGCGCTGCACTCCATGCCGGAGCATTTTACGGCGGAGGAAGCTGAGGAAATGAAACGCCTTACGAACAAGAAATATGATGCCCGAATTGCCCAGTATGAACGGGGCGAAAAGCAGTGGGATACCAGTCTATCCATTATTATGGTGGTACGCGGGGTGAAATGAGAGGGATTATGAAAAAGAAAAATGTCATCCGGATGAAACGGCTGCTCACCGCACTGATTATTGTTATGTTATTGAATCTCGTTCTTTTGCTGCTCCCGGCTGTGCCGCGAAGCCCAAAGAATGTGCCGGGGGGTGGCGGGAAGGAGAATTCTGGTGCGGAAGATTTAGCGCTTCCTGACGGGGAAAATATTTCCGGAGCCACGAACGGAGGGGATTTTCCTGACGAAGCGGGTTTCGGAAATTCTTCCATGGACGATATTTCTATCGGAACAGAGGATGGCAGTCCCGTAACCCAGGATTCGTCCATGTCCGCCCCTGCAGCTTCCGATGGCACCAACGCCGCATTCGGCAGTGTTGGCAACAATTCCGATGCCGATAACACCGTCACCCTCTGCCTGATGGGCGACCTGATGTGCCTTGCCGGGCAGCAATATACCGCCGAGCGGCGCGATAACACGCACGATTACACGGGCAGCTTTTATTTTTTGCGCGATACTTTTACTGCCTGTGATTTTGTGGTTGGCAACCTTGAAACGACACTTTCCGAGAGTAACCCCTACTCAACGAAAGAACGCGAGGTCAACGAACAGCCCAACTGCAACGCGCCCGCGGACTATCTTGCTTCCCTGAAATGGGCGGGCATCACGCATCTTGTGACCGCAAACAACCACAGTCTGGACGGCGGGCTGACAGGCATTGAGGAAACAATTGCGCACTTGGAAGAATATGGAATCCCCCACACGGGCACTTACCGCATGGATTACCATGGGGCACGTTATCTTATGCTTGAAAAAAATGGCATCCGCATTGCGCTGCTCTCTTTTACGGAGCTAATCAACCAGCGGGCGCTTGTCACACCGGCGCAGCTCTCCCATATCATTGACAGCTATTCCTGCGCGGACGCAGAAAAACGGATTGCGCAGGCGCGCGACGACGGCGCAGATTTTGTGATTGTCTACGAGCATTGGGGGAGCGAAAATGTCCATGAGGTGCGCGCTTACCAGAAAAGCCACGCGAAGGAAATTGCCGAGGCGGGCGCGGATTTGATTATCGGCTCCCACCCGCATTGCCTGCAGGAAATGGAGACAATTGTTACGCAGGACGGGCGCAGCGTGCCGTGCTTTTATTCACTCGGCAATGTGGTGTCAAGCATGACGAGGGATATCAACCATGATACCGTTTTTGTATTGGTGCAGCTGCAGCGAAATGCCGGGGGAATGCATGTACAGGGAACGAAGCCCCAGACGGAGCCGTCATCCCAACAGGATGTTCCGGAAGCTTTCGAATCCGGGAAGGCAGGCATCGCCTCCATGTCCTTGCTTGCCTGCCATGTCCTCACGTCCTTTGAAGGGTATTACCGCGTAATCACACCAGTCAACTATCCCACAGATGACAACAAAGCCGCGGCGGAGCTTGCAGAAGCAAAAGTGAGGATAGAAGGGATTTTTGCGCCGTTTCAATGAAAAACCTCCCTGTTGCCGCGCCATCCCTCCATTTTCAACAACTGCATTCCCACAATCCAAATTTCAGGCGAATTACTTTAATTGACATTCAACTTTCAAATCACCTCCAAGAGTCTGTTTAGCATCTTTACAAATATTAAAAAAAGAGTTATAGTATTTATAAAAAACGAAAGTATGATGCGGAATGAGAAAAACTTTGCAAATTCTATGAAATCCCCTATCCAGGCAGAAACCGAGGCTGCAAAACGCAATGGACTATATACCTTTGCAGTAATCCCAAAGCGCCAGGTTGTAGAACGTTCTTTTGGTTGGCTTGACAAGTGCCGCAGGCTTTGGAAAAACTGTGAACGCGTAAAGTAACATCCAATTTGTGGCGGTTTCGTAACGGTTAAACGGAATGTACCAACATAACATGAAAGAAAAGAGGGTGAAAACAAACATGAAAGTTGCTATGCAATATCAAAATAAAACTCCGGAAGAGATTGTTCGTCAATACAAAAAGAGACTTCGGACTAAGCAGGGGCTTCTCATACTAATCTTGCTGCTATATATCATTTTCAATATTAAGGGAATCTGGTGGGGTGATGATGGCATGGCAGATGTATTGCTTAAACTGTTCATTCTTATTGTGATTACTTTTCCAATCAACGTCCGGATTTCCGGGGAATTTATGTCTCTGAATCTGATTCTGAACCAGAACTGCGATCCGGTAACCTATGTTCAGGTGCTGCATCTGCTTGAAAAAGTACATAAAAGAAAGCGGAGCGCCGTGGCTATCCGTATCAATGAGGCATCCGGCCTTATGTGGTCTGGACAGTTTTCTGATGCCTTAGCTTTGGCGGAGTCTTTGTGTAATAAGTACAAATTAAGTGTTAATTATCAGATTTCACTTTTGAACATTCGTTTTAACTGTTATAAAAAAATGGATGATTTGGAAAGGGCAATGCAGGTTAAATATGAGGCAGAGGTTCTTGTTTCCTCATTCAAAAAAGCATCCTTACAGAGAACAGGGCAAGAGCTGCTGAACGTTATGGATGCCAGCCTAGCCCTATGGCGGGGGGATCATGAGACATACCGCCGTATGGAGGAAGCCCGAAGCGTCAGATATACGGCCAAGCTTCAAAAGGTGGTTTCTGCTGTATGTCTTGCGGATGTTGATATTGCCTGTGGAGAATTAAAGAATGCCAAAACCCATCTGGAATATGCAATCCGGGAGGGAGGAACTTTGTATGTTGTAGAAGATGCCCGTCATATGCTGGCGGAACTGACACAAAAGGAGCAGGGATAGAGCCTTCTGTGGAGAGCCCGGCATCATGCAGACCGCTGCGCTTGGGGAACACGGCACATTTGAGTATAGATGGCATGGGGATTGTCCTGTTTTTTTTGGGGGGTGTTGATAAACAAGAAGTTGTCAACCTGCCTGAACCGTATCTCGATGTGCCTGTGCATAAGTATGGCACAAATCAGAGAACCGTCCATCCGTATAATCCACAAAAACACTATCTGCCTTGTCCCATATATCAGAATTTTTTCCTGACATAATAGAATCCCAAAATTCTTTATCTCCTTTTGGATAAATACCATACGGCAAAGTATCAACTACTGCATTAAGAGCGACAGCACATTGAGATGCTCCTATTTCTTCCAATGCTTGTACCGCTTCACGTCCATAAAACGCAAAACCCTCTTCAAAAAAATTGGGCAACGCATCCGCTTGTGTTGCATTTTCCAGTTCTAATACCAAAAAAAGTACCTTCTGCGTGTGGTTCAGGTTAGATAAATCCAAATTTCCATCCGCTCTGTTTGTTACGAAAGACCACAATATTTGTTCTAATGTCCATGAAAAATCATCATTCTCGTCCATAGCAAACAGAGCATTCCAATCCTGATTCTTAATAATATTCTGCATCTGTTCCTCTTTTTCTGACATTGGCATTATAATCCCTCCTCTCATTAAATTTTGATTTGTTGTTGCGTTCAGTTTAGCACATTAATAGAATATTTAAAGATTCCGTTTGAAAAAACAAAAAAATAAATTCTTCATTTGACATTGTGGCAAAGATTTACCCGGTTTCGTTAAACTTATCGTTATTCGCCAGTCTCCTATGCTCTTTCTCCCGGAACTCCAAAAAATCCCCCGGTTGGCATTTCAATACCTTGCAGAGAGGATTGCTATGAATTTTTGCTTTGTTTGTCTTGCGCATATTTGACCTTCTTTCTGGGAAAGGATTCCAAGGATTTTTTTTCAGTTACAATTCTTTTTCTTCTTCCCCTTTCCGGTATTCCAAATGCAAAACAGCAATTTCGCAAATATGGTTCAATTTTTCCTCGCTAATTTCGTTTTTTGATACCGTATCAAACAAGCCTTCATCATTCACCATCCCGAATGTAAGTTCCATGTCCGCCCTCAGCCAATCATCGTGATGCCCCTCCCCGGCATGATATTCCTCCTCAAATGCCCTTGCACAAAAATAACCAAGATTTTTTTGGTAAACTCTATATTTTCTGTTTTCCATCCCGTTTCATCGAAAACAGGTTTTGTAACTTCCGGCAGGGAAATCTCCCCCGAGGCTACCTGCTCCAGATTTTCCGGAAGGCTTTTTCGCAAAGGATTCATATAAAGAGACAAAAAAGTTAACAATCCAACCAGTACCCGCTTCATCAATATTTCCTCCCAAGTTATCATTTCGGTTGTGTATGCCAACCATCTGCCCGCTCCTTTATATCTTTGTAAGTCCCACAACCTATACACATTATAGCTATCGCTGCTTTTCAATGCAAGTAAAGCTGCGGTGCCCGCAAGCCGATGGACAGGTTCACGAAATCCGGCGTAATCCGCTCCATGTAGGCGCGCATAAACATTTCCAAATCGGGTTCCAGTTCCCACACAACATTCCGGAAAACCTCCGGTTACAAGCACAACAGCATTGATTCAGAATATATCAGTCAGGCCTCATTTCTATAGATTCTTAAAAATAATCTTTCGCCGCCATAAAACTTCTTTAGTTATCCCAGAAAATTTCTCCGAAACCACTAACCGATGTCACACCATAAGGCATAAACCTGAAATAGTAAAACTTTGACGGATTTCCAGGGAAACCTACCCCCAGTACGGTTCTTGGATCCCCTTCCCATGAGCTGATTACCTCATTCGTGCCATGCTCAATCATTGAAATTCTCACTGGGTTATTGATGCCGGTTGTTGATACAGAAATATACCCGTTTCCATTCGTAGAAAAATATCTATTGGTATGGACAAATTTGGTTACATTGGAAAAATTATATTCATAGGCTCCGGATGCCAGATTATAATATTCTGTAGGCGCAAAATCCCCCTTTGCAACCGTCTCTTCCAGGATATGTATATTATCCGCATTATCCTTATCCACCACAGGAACCCTAGGGTCTCCCAATTCATAAATAATGATTGGTCTTTCGTCCATGCCCTCGTAATCTTCCCCCTCATCTTCGGATGCATTCAAATTGTGAACAACCGAATTGCTCCTATCCGTAACTGGAACCCTAGGGTCTCCCAACTCGTAAATAATAAGTTCTCTCTCCTCCTTGTTTTCAGCGTGAACCGGAATACGCGAGATGCAAGCAGATACCACAAGCCCCGCAACGGCAACAGCGCATAATAATCTTTTCTTCATGTTTTAAACTCCTTTCTTTTCTGCTACATCCTGAATCTACCTGCAGTTCTATTATAAACGCTTTGGAAATATTTTGCAATAAAAACCAAAATTTTTATTTCCCTACAGTTTAAAACAGAAAAATATAGGGAGACAGGAAAATATGCAAGATTCCGGAATGAAAAAGAGCCCATATCCTGAACAGATTTCCTCCGTTTGGGATATGGGCTCTTTCCCTAAAGACTATATTTTAATAATCCCTTTTCAAAACAGATGTTATCACCTACACCGTTTCAACCACCGCACGTTCCCCGCATTTTACGGTAAACACCTGCGGTCTGCACCCGGTCAGCGCCACGCTGCGTGCGTCCGGCTGGCATGTGCCGACGTAAATCTCATATTCGCCCGGAAGGATAAGCTTCTCGCCCTCCTCCGTAAAAAGCCCGAACGCTTTCATATCAAGCGTAATCTCTGTCTGTTTCGTTTCCCCTGCCGCCAATGTCAGCTTTTGCAATCCCTTGAGCTGATAATTCGGCGCATCCGGCACATCCTTTGCCTTTATATAAACCTGTACCGTCTCCGCCCCGTCATACGCCCCCGTATTTGTGAGCGCTGCCTTCACCTTTACGGTGCTGTTCGCCGTCAATACCTCCGGTGCCTCAATCCCCGCGCTGCAGACAAATCTCGTGTAGGAAAGCCCATAGCCAAACGGATAGAGCGCTTCGTTCTTCATATAGCGGTAGGTGCGGTTCTTCATGGAATAATCCGTAAATTCCGGCAGCTCCTCCGTCGTGCGGTAGAAAGTTACCGGAAGCTTGCCCTCCGGCGAGAATTCCCCGAACACCAGCTGTGCGATGGCGCGTCCGCCCTGCGCGCCCGGATACCAGCCCTGTACAATCGCCGGAACACTGTCCTGTCCATCCGCCCAGGTAACGGCAAGCGCCGACCCGGCAAGCAGAACAAGGATAACCGGCTTCCCAACCGCAGCCACCGTCTCAAGCAACTCCTGTTGTTTTCCCGGCAGGCTCAGCGACAGTTTATCGCCGCTTCCGAATTCGTTTCCGGCATCGCCCTCCTCGCCCTCGATGGTTGCATCCAGACCAAGGCACATCACAACCACATCGGACGCATCCGCCACTGCCTTTGCCTCCGCCATGCGGTCATCTTGCTCCGCCAAGCCGGAAATGCGGTCTTTGTACAGGTGACAGCCCTCCGAATAAAATACCCGGATATCACGCCCTGCCGCCTCACGGATTCCTTCCAATACCGTAATATATTCCGATGCCGTACCCTCATAATTCCCGACAAGCGCGGCGCGGCTGTCCGCATTCGGTCCAATCACGCCAATGCTCTTTATTTTCTTTTTGTCAAGCGGCAGAAAGCTGTCCTTGTTTTTGAGCAGGGTCAGGCAGCGCCTCGCTGCCTTTAAATTGGTTGCCTGGTGTTCCGCACAGTCACACACCTCATACGGAATGTCAGCAAACGGAATCTCCCTGTCGAAAAGCCCCAGTTTCATGCGCGTTGTCATCAGGCGGGTCACCGCGCCGTCAATCGTCTCTTCCTTCACCATGCCGTCGCGCACTGCCTGCAGAAGATTCCCGAACATATTGCCACAGTTTAAGTCGCATCCCTTATTCATTGCGAGCGATACGGACTCGACCGGGGTTTTCGTTACCATATGGAATTCGTGGAAATCCTTGATTGCCCAGCAGTCGGAAGTCACATGCCCGGTAAAGCCCCAGCTCTTGCGCAGGATATCCTGCAGCAATGTCTGGCTTCCGCAGCAAGGCTCGCCGTTCGTGCGGTTATATGCGCCCATGACAACCTCAACATCCGCTTCCTTCACACATGCCTTAAATGCCGGAAGATAAGTTTCGTACATATCCTGTTTCGTCGCTACCGCGTTAAAGCTGTGGCGGATGCCCTCCGGACCGGAATGCACGGCAAAATGCTTCGCGCACGCCGCTGCTTTCAGGTATTTTTTATCATGCCCCTGAATGCCGTTTATAAAGCGCACCCCAAGGCGGGATGTCAAATATGGGTCTTCGCCGTAGGTTTCATGTCCGCGCCCCCAACGCGGGTCACGGAAAATATTCACGTTTGGGGACCAAAAGGTTAGCCCTTTGTATATGTCGTAATCCCCATACTTTTGCTGTACATTAAATTTCGCGCGCCCTTCGGTCGAAATGACATCCGCAACCTCCTCCATAAAATCCTCGTCGAAGATTGCCGCCAGACCGATTGCCTGCGGGAAAACAGTTGCCACACCAGCACGCGCCACACCGTGCAGCGCCTCGTTCCAATAATTATACGCCTTTACCCCAAGCCGCTTGATTTCCTTTGCCCCGTGCAAAGTCTGAAATACCTTTTCCTCTAATGTCATCTCAGCAACGAGCGCCTTCGCCCTTTCCTCAAAGGAAAGGCTCTCATCCAAATATGCCTGAACCCCCATGTTCCTTCTCCTCCTTGCACACAATTTGCCGCGGTTCGTTTTTCGGGATACTGCTGCGCAAAGAAAATCGCCAAATACAGCGCCGGACAAACCGGAATCCGATGTATTCCATGCTATTTTTTTCTTTGCGCGGCTCCCTTATTCTTTTATACAGCGCAATCCCCGCACCCCATCAAAATTCTGTTATTCTAATACAGCGGAATCCCGTCGTCCATCAAAATCCCCCAGAATGCCGGCTTCGTCTCAAGCAGCTGGTTGAACAGCAGCGGATAGCGCTTCCCGTCCTTGTTCAGCCATGAATTCTCATCGGTCAATCCCCAGATTGTCACATTTGTAATATTGGCGGCACCCGTATCCACCAGATTTTTGAACGTAAAGAACAGCCTTTTATAGCGGGTACCTTCCTTCATGAAATCCGCCTCGGTATTGGAATCGAGATTCACATCAAGTTCCGTAATCTGGATTTCAAGCCCGGTCTGCCCAAACTGGCGGATGGTATCCTCGTAATCCATCAGTGTCGGAGAGCTCATGCCGATATGGCTCTGCATCCCGATGCCGTCAATCGTGCCCTGTTCTTTCAGCTTCTCCACAAGCTTTAAAATCGCAAGGCGCTTTGCCGGCTCGTAGGTATTAAAATCATTGTAGAAAAGCTTTTGCTGCGGGTCTGCGTATTTCCTCGCGTACTCAAATGCTTTCTCGACAAAATCCGGTCCGACGGTCTGGTACCAGAGGCTGTCGCTCATACGCATATTGTCCTCGCCGCCGTCCCCTGGCAGGATTGCTTCGTTGACTACATCCCATGCATAAACCACGCCCGGATAGGTTGTATTGACATATTCCATCACAAGGCGGATATAATTCTCCATGCGCTCAAGCATGACCTCACGCGAGGCAAAGACCGCGTCCGGCTTGTTGGAATATTCCTCCATGAAAAACCAGTCCGGTGTCTGGCTGTGCCATACAAGTGTATGTCCGCGCATCTTAATGTTGTTGTCCACACAAAACTGCAGCATCGAATCGCAGCTCTTAAAGCTTAAAACCGGGCAGGTCTCCGTGCCGCCTGCCTTTGTCGCCTCACGGTCAAGCAGCGCGTCCGGTTTCATCTCATTGCCGCAGGTCATACTGTTAAACTGCTGTATAATCAAATCACCTTTCAAATCATTAATCAGTTCACTTCTTGTAATTGCGATGCCGATGGAGAAATAATCCTCCCAGTATTCATACATACTTGGAAGCTCCTCGTCAACCGCCGATATGTAAAAATCCGTGCGGACTTGCTTTGGCGGCTCCGTCGGGGTCGGCGTGGCTTCCGGGCTCGGTGTCGCTTCCGGTTCCAACGTTGCCTCCGGTGTCACATCCGCATCGTCGGTCGGCTCTGCCCCCTGTGTCAGGCTCGGTGTATCCCCTTTTTCTTCCTTGTCGCCACAGCCCGTAAAACTGCATACCATCACACCTGCTAACAGCAATGCAGCCCCTCTTTTCATTTTGCCCTTTAAATTTTTCGGCAACATATCTCCTCCTCCTGAACATAATAAAGTTTTGCAGAAAAGATGCCTTATCTTTGCTGGAACCCCCTTTTGCCCTCCATCTTCTGTACATATCTTAACGAAAACCTTTTCGTAATCCATTCTTATAACCCCATCACAACCCAATAAATATAAACCCTGTTTCCCCGAAAAGGCAGCAAAGCCCCATTCACGTCCTTTTGCATAAAAAACGCAGCCTATCCACGCGGGGCGGCGGCACGCTGCCGCCCTCCCGCATGAACCGCTGCGTCTTAAAATGCTATCTACACGTTCTTTCTGTTACAGTATTTGCCACGCGGTATTATTTCGTGTTCGCATCCTCAATGAGAGACTCCCATGTCGCTGATACGGTTTCAATCTTCTCCGCCGGTGTATCATACAGACCGTATACATTGTAGATGATATCGCCGTAGTCGGTACCATATATGAGCGGCAGATACCATACAACTCCTCTGCCTTCTTCATACATCAGCTCAAGCGTTTCATCAACGGCACGCTCATCGCGGAATCTGTCATAGTAACCAGTCTTCCAGTCACTGTCATCCTCGTAACCCGGTGTCGGGTTGGTGTAGAGATTGTAAGCAAACGCAATCTTATTCGCGGTTTCCGCATCAAAGCAGGATGGCATTACAACAACATTATCCGCAAAAACGGTCGTGCTCTGTCCATTTGGACCTGCCGGAGCCATAACGAAGCCCCAATCATCGTCCATATCCTTCCATGTACCAACCTTATGCTGCTCCGCGAAGGTCATCGCCACTTTCGCATCGTGGAATGCCGGGATGAACCAATCCCAGTCGGAGCCTTCCGGTGCCGGCATCTCATGCCCTGCCTCAATCAGCTTAACACCAAACTGCAGTGCCTCCAAAAACTCCGGTGACCCGGTTGCATTATAGTACGTCCCGTCATCATTGATTCCGATAAACTCGGCACCGTTACTCGCCACAAGGGCTTTGAACATATCAACGGAAAAGCTTGCCATCGCGTAAGTATCCGGAATGCTGTCATTGTTTGTATCACGTGTGAGCTTGCCGCAAAGCTCCTCAAACTTCTCCCAGGTCCACTCACCGCTTGCCTGCAAATCATACGGCAAATCCGGGTCAAGACCAGCATCCTCAAAAAGTCTCTTGTTCCAGAACACACCGCCTCTTGGTTCTGGCTTTCCGGATGCCATACCATAAATATGGTCACCCTGTGTCATCTCATCGATAACCGCGTAGTTCCATTTGCTCTCGGAAAAGTCAAAACTCTCCAGTGTTGCAAGGTCATAGAACAGGTTGTTTGCCAGAGGCTTTGCGATAAAGCCCTGGTCCATCATGAAAAGTGAACCGTCCGGGGTGTTTGCCATCGTGGAAAGTACAAAGGTCTCCTGGTGGTCGCCCCACTCTCCGATGCGCACCTGCTTAATCGTAAAGTTATACTTCTCCTGGATTTCCCTGCGGTACTCGCGTGTTGCTTCCTCCTGCGCGGTCTTTGGTTCTTCCTCCGTTTCGTTGGACCACCAGTCTGCGATGATAATCTCCATACCGCCAAGGTCCCTGTACTTCTCCGGCACTTCCGTCGGCTCCGGGGTGGTTACTGCCGGGTCGGCTCCCTGCGACGGCTCACTGTCGTCCCCCTCCGCACTCTGGGTCGGCTTCGGGGTATTGGTTACCTTGTTCGATGCCTCCTCCTCATTCGACTCGCCCCCACAGGCTGTCATGCTCGCCGCCATCGCAAGCGACACCATAATGGCTGCTAATTTCTGTCCTTTCTTCCTCAATATGCTACCTCCTTTTTTCGTTCCGCATACACCCCTGGCGTATGCTGTTTTCGTTGTGCATACACCCGGGCGCAGCTGTGAATTTTCCGCCCCGGCGTATGCTGTTTTATTGCGATAAACGGCTATCCGTCTATACACTACCATTATACCATGACTTTTTGGCATATTCAAAGAAAACCTTTAAAATCCAAATTGAAGTCCTGTTTTTTACATCTTGATACCGCTCTGGCTCAGGCTCTCCACAAAACCCTTCTGTGCAACCAGATAAATAAGCAGCAGCGGGATGATGGACATCAAAAGACCCGTGGCAATCATTGCCTGCTCATACGCTGCGGACGGCATGGAACCTGTGCCATAGATGGACGTATAATAGTCGCCCAAACGTCCAGTCAGCGCAGTCAGCGCTTTCGGCAGAAGCTGTATCCTCCCAAGGAAAAGCTTTGCGTAATAGGAATCCGTCCACTGCCATACATACGCGAACAAAAAGCACGAGGTCAAAATCGGCTTTGCGTCCGGCAGCATGATGCGGATAAAGGTTTTTAACTTGCCACAGCCGTCCACATAGGCTGCTTCCTCAAGCTCCTTCGGGATGTTGCGGAAGAACTGGCGAATCATGTAGATATACAGACCGCTCTTTAAGCCCATACAGCCGATACACATCATAATATACGGTGCCATCGAATTCCTTAAGTTCAGCGTGTTCCCTGTAATCGCCTTGAAAATGCCAAATATATCAAAGAATGTGAAGTGCAGCCAAAGCGATGAGGAAATCGTCTGTGGCGGTATGAGGATGGAGAGCATCACACACGCGAACCAGAAATTCTTAAACGGAAATTTGTAACGCGCAAACCCATACCCGACCAAAGTACACGCCGACACCTGGATAACACTGACAAGCAGTGCCACAAACACCGTATTTCTCAGGCAGACCCAATAACTCATCAGCTGGCTTGAGAGTTTGTAGTTTGAAGTCGTAAAGTTCCTTGGTAAACTGATAACCGTCGCGTCGTATAAGTCCTGCTCCTCCATGAAGCTGATGGAGATTTTATTCAACAACGGCTGTATAATCAAGAAGCACAAACCGAACAGAAGAATGGCTCTTGCAATTTTGTAGAGTACGGAACCGATGGTTTTCTTTAACAGATAGCCGTCGGATTTCCGGTTCCTCTCCCAGAATTTATCCCTTTCAATTTTTGCACTTGCTTTACTCATAATAGTATACCTTCTTTGAAATGATGAGGGAAACAACGCCTACGATTGCCATGACGCAGACAAAGTAACTCCACGCCATTGCAGAGGAAAAACCGTAATCCATCTGCATCGACATCGCTTCGTTGATTTTTTCCATGACTTCATTATCTGTTCGTATAAGGAAGTCGATAATCGAGTAAACAATATTAACCAAAATCAGGGAGCTTACCATCGGGAAGGTAATCTTCCAGAAGCTTTCCCACGCGGTACAGCCCTCTATCTTCGCCGCCTCGTACATACTGTCGGAGATGGTCTGCAGCCCGGACAGGAAAATGATAATCTGGATACCTGCCCCGATTGCGATATCATACACACTGTCAAGTATCTCAAAAACATACCCGAAGAAGCGCGAACCCACACCGCCCGTATCAAGGATGGCTTCCAGTGTCGCCGTGATGCTTGAATTGCTTCCCGACTCCTTTACAAGGTCCTCCATGCCCTGCAACAGTGTGTTGTTGTACTCCAACCCGACGATGACACCGGAGGAAAGGATAACCGGAAGGAAGAAGATTGCACGCACAACCCCCCTGCCCTTAAAGTCCTGATTCAGCAGTAACGCGATAAAAAAACTGAAAATCAGGGTTGCCGGAACCTTGTAAAGCATCCCGGTGATGGATTCGGTCATCAGACGGTTAAATTCCGGGTCTATCATAAACGCTTTCTTGAAATTTGCGATGCCGTTGAATTTCATCGTGAAACCGCCGTTCCCGACCGTGACATTGCAAAAACTCATCACCAGCGACTCAATCATCGGATAGGCGAGAAACGCCAGGAACCCAATGATAAAGGGAAGAATAAACAGATATCCCGCGATTGCATTCTTCTGTGCCAGTGTCTTTTTCTTCTTTGCCTTCGCTTTCATTTATTCTCCTCCTTTCTTCACGGTGTAGCCCCTCGCGGCAACCGTTATGCCGTCCGCGGAATAATCCGTGTAATTATAATTCACATAAACCCTTGTGCCGTCCTCATAGACGGTTTCCGTCACGCCGTTTGCAAGGTAGCGGTGGCCGGTAATAAACTGGTTGAACACATGGCCGAGCGCCGCATTGTACTCCGCATACATCGCAAGTGCGTCATCTTTCCAGAGGCTGTAGTCCGAACCAAACAGGTACGTGTAATCGGTCTCCTGCAATTCGGAGGAAGCTGCATCGACAAAGGTGAAGTAAAGCCCTGCGCCTGTCTCGATGCTCTTAAGCCATGATGTTTCGTAATCCGGCGCTAAGTTCATCGCAGGTCCTGTGTAATTGACAAGACCATGCAACGCCATCGTGTAAAATGGAACCGGATAATTGATAATCCCATACTGCTTCCCTGAAATGTTCATATCAAGCACCGTGTCCGCATACGGAACCGCGTAAACGTTTCCGGTATAGACCATCACGCCGTTGCCGTTTTCTTTAAGCTGCGCCAGTTTTTTCTGCTGCTGCTTCATTGTCTCTTCGCGCGTCACAATCTTTTTCGGGTTGTAATCGCCTCCGAGAAGTTTCCCCAAATCCGCAAACGAAAGATTCTTCACCCCATATTTGCTGATGGAAGATATCAGGGAATCAATCAGCTTATCCGTATAGTTTGCCTTTACGAAATAGCGCTGCGTATCATCATCGTAATCCTCAAGCGCATAATATACCGGGTCGTAATCCCACAGCTCCGCAATCTCTTTTGTCACATGCTTTGCGGAATCGCGGTTTACCCGGAAACCGTCAGCGAGGGAGTTCTTATATACAAATTCAACGAACGCCTCCAGATATAAATCCGCGCCAGCATCGCTTACTTTCTGTACGAAGCTCTTAAAATCCTTTTTGCTTCCAAGCTCCGAGACAAGCTTTACCTTCGTCGGTGCTTTGTGGTGCACGCCGTTGTTAAACCAGCCGATGTATTTTACATCAAGGTTTTTGATTTCCGCCGCCAGGTCGCCAACAATCTGCGCTGCCTCCTTGAAGGAAGTCAGCTCCCTTGATACGGTTACCGGGAAGCCCAGGCGGTTCTCAACCGTCTCAATCGCCCCGACCAGTTCCACAACGAGCGGTGTGGAGGAATCGCTGTTTTTGTCAAGCTGTGTATATTGCTCCATCAGGTAATCGCGGTAGGTGCACGCCATATCCGTGTAGGTGTCACCCTCCAGGAAACGGTAACGGCTCAAAAGCTCCCCCTTCGGTGTTTCTTTTTCGTAGACAACGACCGCCTTGTCAGATTTTGAGGATACATCCATGCTCGCGCTGTGGATAATATTATATCCTGCGTTTGCATAATTGTAGGTATGCAGCCTTCCCGACACATCCGCTTCGATGGTTGCGTAGGCGCTGCCTTCCTCCATGATGCAAAGGAAGGACGCACCGTTGTTGCAGATACCAAATACCGGGAAAAGGGCGCTCGGCTCGTTGATGAGCGCGTCGTGCCTCTCACCGTAATCCCAACCGTAAACATCGACATAGAAATTGTTCTGCGTCTGCCTGCCGTTGTTGAACTCAATGACACCGCCATTGCCGTCTGGCACTAAGATAAAGCCTGTATCCGAAGTCCCGCCTGCGCCAAAATAAGGCAGCGGCTTGATGTTCATAATCGGGTACGCCTCCTTGTACGCGACTTCCTCAAGCGGAACGTGCACAACGAAATCCGCGCCGTCAAGCTCATACACAAGCGATACGTTAAAGACTGGCTTTTGTGTCACGGTCGTGCTGGAATACATCGCGGAATCCCGCTCATAGTCCTCGTATGTATAACCTACCTCCTCAAAATACCCTTCCAGCCTTATCTTAATGTGTTCCTGCAACCCATCGCGCAGCACATACACGCATTCATTCTCAAGATCCGGGTATTTTTCCAGAAGCTCGCTCCGGTTATCATCCGCGCGCAGGTTGTTGATATCGTACTTGCGGTAATACTGGTCAATCCTCTTTTTCGTGCTGGAATCCATCTTATCGTACCATACCATAAAGCTGCTCTCCGGAAGCGCGGGCGGCATGATGTAGGCACGCTCGATATTTCCGATGGAATACTTGACCTTGATGCCGTTTTCCACTTCCTCAATTTCGTACAGACCGTTCTCCACACTGTAGCCATAATTGTTAAATACTGTCGTGACACCGTTCGTTGTGCCGTAAGTAATCATCAATGTGGACTGCAGGGCCTGCTTTGAGGATTTGTTTGCAATGGAATCCTCTGCCGCTTGCGGCGGGTTCGAGTACCAGACATTGCCCGTCTTTTTCTCCGTTAAAGTAAACTGCGTTGTCTCCGGGTCCATCACAAATTTCAGATACTCGTTCTCCATCACATATTCCGATTTATCCTGGTCGTAACCGTAGACAATTACGTTCTCCTCCTGCTCCTGCTGCGCCCCACAGCCAGTAAATGCGCAAGCTGCCAGGCTAAGGGAAAGAAGGATACTCAAAATTTTTGATTTTCTCATCGTAAACCTCCTCACACCTTAATAGAACCGGAATGCAATCTCTTTATACAGAGAGATAAAATATGCAAAACCGTCCGAAATCAAACTGAAAAACAACAACAGGATAAAGATGATAACCAACATCCCGACCGCCGTCGCAATTGCTGCAAAAAGCGCTTTGCCAAGACCATAGTCGTGAATCATCATCATTGCCGAGAGAAGGAGGATGCCAATCCAGATATATGTGAATTTATCCATATAGCTCCAGAACACGCCTTCTTCCAGGGTCACGACATTGCTGATAAAAATCATCGGCAGCTGCAAGAGCACATACGGCGTAAACGCGTAGCAGACCGCCATATAAATATTTTTTAAAGTGCCTTTGCCGTCAAAGAGCGTCGTTAAGCACCAGTTTGACAGGCAACCGATTACAATCGGTATAATCAGCTCAAGGCAGCACATCAGGACATTGAAATTTTGCGGCCGCCACAGGATGAACATAAAGTTTGTGTACTGTGCGCGCCAGATGCGGATGAAAAGCACCGCAATCAGTATCGTGTTTGCCGCCGCGACCGAACCGCGTTTTTCATGGATTAAATCCCAGAAACCGTCGAACGGGTGTCCGATGACGTGGAGGGAATACCGGAGGGTTTTCTTGTATTCCGTCAACCTTTCTTTGTTGATTCTTTCTGCTATTTTCACTCCTCCTCCACCTCCTTTTTCACTTTCTTAATCGTCTTTATCGTCTTCGGCACAATGATAAGAATCAGGAGCCCGACAACAAAATACCCGATATGGTCTTCAATCCATTCCTTGCGGTAAAGCTTGAATGCTTTGGAATAATTCTTGTCGTAATATTTCACCTCGAAATACTCCATCGCCTCCTTATAGCGCTCCTGGCGCAGCAGTGCGCGTCCGATGCCGTTGTAGGCAAGGTCGTAATTGCCGTTGACCTTCAGGACATCCCTCCAGTAATCTGCCGAGAGGTCATAATCGCCTTTCTGGTACGCGTCAAGCGCGTTGTTAATCATCTTGCCGTAATCGGTGAGCACGAACCTTGTCAGGCAGTTCGCCCTGCTGTCAAGGACATAGAGGTCATAGCCGATATGGTCGAGCGCAACCGGATAGAGGAAGGTTCCAAGCGTGTTTCCGTTGCCGCCGAACGCATACAGCAGGTTGCCCTGTGAGTCGTAGCCGAAAATACGGCAGCGTGTGCGGTCGATGGCATAGTAAGTATCATTTTCAAGCGGTGTCACATCAATCAGCTTCGAGGAACCGCTCACACCTCCGGCATTGCCCCAGATTATATCGCCAATCGGAGGATTGTCGCCGTTTTTAATCAGGATATCCGTACCCATGGAATTCAGTTTCCGGATTGGCTTTGCCTTGTCGCTTAACAGGTCATACTCGTTGAAAACTGAAGTTGTCACATAGATGAAACCATCCTGGTCCAGTGCGAGGTTGTTGTACTCGGTCGGGACGAACTGCTCCATCTGCGCCCTCTGTGCCTGTGTTGCGAGTTTTTTCCAGATATAGTCAATCATCGAAAAGGTAACCTCGCTCGCACCGATGTACCCGGTGAATACGCCTTCCGGCGTGTACTGCATGATACCTTTGTTGACATTGCGCCCGAGCACGAGCACACGCCCCGCCGCATCGACGACCGCCTTGGTCGGGAGGAATTCCTGCGATGCATCGTAAGTCTCATCCACCGGTTGGACAAGCAGTTTCACGACATTCAAAGCCTTATCCAGATGCACGACGCGCTTGTTGCCCGTGTCACAGACAAAAATATCGCCGTCTGCCGTTACATAGACATCGTTCGGGGTTTTGAACGTATCTTCCTGCCCCTCATTCTGAAAGATGTCGATAATTCTTGCAAGCTCAAAGCCGTCTGCTTTTACCGTTATCTCCACGATGCGGTTGTTTCCGGTATCTGCAATATAGATGCTGTTTCCCATCGTGTACATGCCCTGCGGCGACGAGAAATCCCCAATGCCCAAATCGATGCCGAAGATTCTGCTCTGTGCGCTGTAAGCGTCCGGTGATTCCCGGACATCCGAGAAGTAATCATAAGTATACGTGTAATAAGTATTTTCTGCCTTTATTTTCGCTGCCGGGGCAATAAGGAGCATGGCGGACAGCAGGCATAAAATTCTCTGAATGATTTTTTTCAGTTTCATATGCTCATCCCCCTTAATCCTTGATACCGGAGCTTGCCATCGTCTCCAGAATGTTGCTCTGTGACAGAATGAATGTAACAATCGGCACAATCATCATAAAGAGTGTTACCGCCGAACCGACACCGGCCCTGGAAACGCCGCCGTTGATAATCTGCTGCAATGCGTATGGCAATGTCTTTAATTCCTCCGAGTAGATGTAGTTCGATGCTTTCGTGTTCCAGAGGTTTTGCACGGAGAATATGATAAGTGTCAGCCAGGCAGGCTTTACCATCGGCATAACAATCTTATAATAAATCGTCCACTCCTTCGCACCGTCAATCTTCGCCGCCTCAATCAGCGCGTCCGGGATGCCTTCCATAAACTGCTTCATTAAGAAGAGGCCCATCGGGGAAGCAAACGCCGGAATAATAATGGCAAGGTAACTGTCCACCCAGCCGAGACCCGTCATAATCAGGTAGTTCGGGATGCCGAGCACGTAGCCGGAGAACATGAGCGCCGTCACAACGATATTGAAAAATGTCTTGCCGCCCGGGAAATCATATTTCGCGAGCACGTAGGCACCCATCGAAGCAAAAATCAGATGCCCTGCCGTACCGATGACCGTAATGATTACGGTATTGAATATGTAGCGCGAGAATGGTACCCAGGATTTCCCCATGATAACAAAGAGATCCTGGAAATTGTCCATCGTCGGATGCTGCACAAAAAACTTCGGCGGATACAGATAAATCTCATCCAGAGGTTTGAACGCACTGCTGATTGCGTACACCAACGGCAGCGCCATGAAAATTCCAAACAGGATCAGCATGATATAAATTCCAAGATCGCCGCCCCTGGACCTGTTCGGTTTCCTTCTTTTTATTTTTTTCATACCCTTTCCTCACCTTTCCCAGTCTGTTATCAGGTTCCCACTCTTCGAAGCAACGATTGAATCAGTTTGTTACAAAGAATCATGGTAATGAAAAGCACAGTTGCGATTGCGGATGCATAGCCCATCTCAAACCGGACGGAACCGTAATCGAAAAGGTGAGTAACAACGGTACGTGCCGCATAGTCGGTACTCGGGAAGCCCGCGAGTGCCATCGTGACCTCGCAGACACCAAACGACTGCGTGATTGCCATAACCGCGCCGAACATCAGCATCGGCTTCATGTTCGGAAGGGTAATGTACCAAAGCTCCTGCCAACGGTTCTTGACACCGTCCACATAGCCCGCCTCAAACTGCGACTGATCCACGCCCTGCAGACCTGCAACGAAGGAGAGGAACCCGGTACCAAGGCTCATCCAGAGGATAACAAGAAGGATGACCGGCATCATGTAAGTCGGGTCCGTCAGCCAGAGGATTGGCTCGTTGATAAAGCCAAGCTTCATCAAAAAGGAGTTGACATAGCCGTAAGCGTCGCCCGAGAACATAATTGCCCAGATTAAGTACACCTGGCCGGAAATCGTCGGCGCGTAAAAAACCAATACGGCGAATGCGCGGATGTAGCGCGGCAGCTCATTGATGAACCACGCGAACAAAAACGATGCGAGGTAGCCGAGCGGGCCGGTGATTGCCGCGATGGCGAAGGTGTTCGTGACAGAGGTCAAAAACACATCGTCCGCCAAAAACAAGTCAATGTAGTTGCGCAGGCCGACAAAGCTCGGCGCTTCTAACACATTGTAATAAGTAAAGCTCAGACAGATAGACATTACCACCGGCACGATGTAAAACAGGGTAAAGATAAGTGCATACGGCAGGAGGAACAGATAACAGGTCTTCGAGCGTTTCGCCTTGTACATCGCGATGTGAAAATTCTTTTTCTTTTTCTTCATATATTTTTGCATGAATGACATTCTCTTTTCCTCCTTTCTATTCGGTTACAGAAAGCCCAAACTCTTTGCGCTTCTTTGTCAGCTCTTCGTTGATGGTTCTCGTGTAGTCAAGCAGCGTCTCGCGCGGGTCTTCGTTTGCCGTGACAACCTTGCGGACTGCGTTGACCAGATGCCTTGAGGTATAGTAGCTGCCCGGGACTTCCGGCGTTCCCCTCGTCCACGACCACTGTTCCCTTAAAACTTTCATCTGCTTGCTGCTCCACGCAAGCCCCTCAAATGCATCGCGGTTTGCTGTTGCATACCGCGCGGAAGAACCCATGACACTCTCAAGCTCGCGCCCAAAGCGCAGCTGTGTTTCGGCAGATGCCCACCACTTCATGAACTGCCATGCCTTCTCTTCGTCCTTCGCGCCCTGCAGCATCATCGAGCAGTTGCCCCACGAGTTCGCGGAGTGGTCAATCGTACCGTCCTCCTTGACAGTTCCCGGAATCAGGGTGAAATCCCATAGCCCGCGGATTTCCGGCGCAAATACGACAAGTGTATTATATGTGCTGTATGAGCTGATACCAATCGGCATTTCGCCCGAACGGAAACGGTTTACGAAATTGTAAAGCGTCGGCACTTTGTAATGCGTGAAGAACCTTGTGTGCATCTCGAACGCCTTGACACCCGGCTCCTCGTCAATCTGCGTCGATTCGCCCGTGCCGTTGTAAAGCACACCGCCATTCTGGAACAAAAGATCCATCAGGTTCGTCAAATCCGGTGCCGCCGTGTTATTGTACACGCTCGGGATACCTACGCTCATGTTGTTCTGCTGGACAATTGGCAGCATGTTGATGAACTCATCCCATGTTTCCGGGATTTCCAGCCCAAGCTCCTCCATAATGTCGGAGCGGTAGAACAATACATTGTAATTCTGTGTCTCCGGAAGCCCGTAAATGCCGCCGTTGAACTGGTATGGCGCGTAAGCGCTCGGGTAGTAGTGGGAGAGTACCTCGTCAATCCCATCAAACTTTGAGAGGTCAACCGAGGCATTGCGCAACGCGTAATTGACCGGCTCGCCGGATCCTACGGAAAGTGCCACGTCAGGACCTGTGCCCGCTACCGTTGCCGGAAGGAGCGTGCCCGCCTCAACAAGTTTTACATTGACACCGATGCCATACTCCGGTGTGAACGTATCGTCAATCATGGTCTTTAAAATCGTGCTCTGGTCACGTCCGGAAAGCATCCAGACGGTAATCGCCTCGTCCTCGCTGTAAATATTTCCGAGCGAGTTGTAATCTTCGGTGAAGGAGGAGATGAAGGAACGCAGCTCGTGCCCTGCCTTCTTTAAGAAGGTCTCCTTTGCTGCCGTCACTTCATGCCCTGCCGCTGCCACAACAATGTAGTCGATATCTAACGGTGCCTCGGAGAGCGTCTGGATGGACGTACCGAGCGAACTGATGTTCTCTTTAAAATTCTTTAAGGTCGGCGGAATCTTATCCGGATTTTTCACGAAGCGCTCAAGCTGCGTTGCCAATGTCTGTGTCGCGGCAATCTGGGAAGCCTTCTGCCCGGAGTATGCCACAATCTCATCCACCATGCGGTAAAGGCGCTTGCTCTCAAGCCCCATCGCTTCAATCACTTCCGGATATACCTTTGCAAGCTGATAATCGCGGAACTCATCCGGCTCCGTGCCGGTCAGCACAAGAATCTTGCGGTACATCTGGTTCAGGCGGAAAACACTGTCTTCCATATCGTTTAAGATGTTGCCAAGCTCCCCGAGCGTCACCTCAAGGCGGATGGTGTGCGTGCCCGCTGTCAATGCAAACTGGTACGGATTGCCGTCCCCATCCGAAAGGGTAAGCATATCCCACGCGTTGTTGTACTGGAACGCAATCGCGGAAACCTCTTTGAACGGAATCGAGCCGTCAATGTAGAGTGCACGGTTGGATACAAAACCACGCTGGTAATTCTGGCGTCCCTTGATGGAAATTTCATACAGGCCATCCTCCGGCACCGTGATATCCCACTCAATCCACTGGCCGGAAACCTTCCACGCCTCGCCGCCAATCATGTTTAACTTAATCTTTGCCGAGCTGTACGGCTCCGTCGTCGAGGAGGAGCGGTCATAGGTCGCGTACAGCGACGGGGTGGAGCGGTAGGTTGAATCCTCCCCCTGCACCTTCTGCTCAAAACCTGTGTCCGTGTTGTTGTATGTATTCTTATCCACTGCCGCGATATACGACGCGTAATCCGGCTGTTCATTTATCGCCGCGACAACGATGCGGCGGATAACCATCGGCTCATTGACCGACTCAAGCGTAATTGTGTTCGCGCCCGCCTCAAAATAATACTGGTACGGCTCCGTGAAATACCCCATGTAATCCTTGAAGTATGCACTCTGCCAACGCGGGATTTCGACCTGTGTCGGGCGGATTTCATTGCCCTGGTTATCCTCGCGGACTTCATTCTTGTCGCCCCATACCCTCGAAAAAGCAAGGTCATCGGAACCCGTGAACGGAAGGCTGCCGTTAATGTAAAATGCTCTCTCGATGTCAACACCGCGCGAGGCAATCGGATAATATTCGATGTACATATTGTACAGACCGCTCTCCGGAATCTGCACGGACCATGTCACACTGGCCTCATCGTCCATGTGCAGCACTTTTTCCTCGCCCTCGTAATTGTTTTCCACACGGACACCCACAGCATCCGTATACTGGAACAAATCCACTTCCACATCTGCGGAAGGTTTTGCCTTCTCTCCCCATGTCAGCAGGTATTTCGCATAAGTATTATCACGGCTTACGCCCTGCACGTCACTGTCGAGATCGTATCCCGCGTATTTATCATGGTAATCGTCCACCTGATTCAGCTTGCGGTACACAACGAACGCTGCAATCAGGGCAATGACGATAACCGATATCAGGATAACCTTTTTCTTTTTCCCAGGCATATCTTTATCCCTCTCCTTTTCCCAGAATGTCGTTTGTGTATTTTGCATAATTCCCAATGCAAAATACACACTTTTTTTGCTATCTGTTTTTAGTTTACCATTTTTCATTGCGTTTTTCCTATCATTTATTGCTAATTCTACTTCATAACTTGCTGAAAATTGCTTCTTTTGTGATTGTTTCTGTACTTTTTACCGTCCAAAAAATACAATCTGTATAATTTCCCCATTCATCCCAATCCTTGTTTTCAATATTTTAGTCAATAATATCCTGATTTCGAAATGTTTTTTTGTTCAGTTTTACAATCATAGTTTTCCAGCACGATTCGCAATATTTGAACCGAAATTTTGTTTTACAGCAAAATCCAAGAAGGTTATAATGGAAGTAACGTATTTTTATATAATGTTAAGTAGCCTATGCGGTACTCATAACCAGCATATGCCCGGACACCTCCCCAGTGGGATTTCCGGGAGCTGTGCGAGTGGAAATCCCACTGCCGGTTGTTGGGGGTGGGAGGGCATATGCGGGACTCAATCAGCATATGCCCGGACACTCCCCAGTGGGATTTCCGGGAGCTGTGCGAGTGGAAATCCCACTGCCGGTTGTTGGGGGTGGGAGGGCATATGCGGGACTCAATCAGCATATGCCCGGACACTCCCCAGTGGGATTTCCGGGAGCTGTGCGAGTGGAAATCCCACTGCCGGTTGTT
>CAJTUA010000023.1:24754-67770 GCA_910579615.1 uncultured Lachnospiraceae bacterium
TGCGAGTGGAAATCCCACTGCCGGTTGTTGGGGGTGGGAGGGCATATGCGGGACTTAAAATAAGAAAGGAGATATGGTAACCATTATGTACGAAATTGATTTCAACAACCCGATTCCCGTGCACTTTATCGGGATTGGCGGGTGCAGCATGAGCGGCCTTGCAGAACTTTTGCACTCCCGCGGATTTTCGGTAAGCGGCTCCGACCAGAACCACAGCGAGGTCTGCGACCGACTGGAACAAATGGGAATTTCCGTATATTACGGGCAGCGCGCGGAAAACATCCGGCCGGAACTAAAACTTGCTGTCTACACCGCCGCCGTCCATGAAGATAACCCGGAATACATTGCAGCCAGGAAACTTGGCATTCCGCTTATGAACCGCGCCGAATTTTTAGGACAGCTCATGCGCCAATACAAAGATGCAATTGGTGTCGCAGGAACACACGGAAAGACAACAACTTCCTCCATGCTCTCCATGATTTTCCTCGAGGCAGGGCTTGACCCGACGGTCGCGCTCGGTGCGGTGCTTGAGGCGTTTGGGAGCAGTTCGCGCGCAGGGCATTCCGACCATTTCATCGTGGAATCCTGTGAATACACAAACAGTTTTCTCCAATTTTACCCACGCCATGAAATCATACTTAATATAGAAGCGGAGCACTTAGATTTCTTTACAGATATCAATGATATCCGCCACTCTTTCCGCCTTTTCATGGAGAAAATCCCGGCGGGCGGACATCTGGTTGTCCAGGGTGATATCGCAGACCTCGACGCGCTGACCGAAGGGCTTGCTGCCAAGATTACGACCTACGGTCTGGAAGACACCGGAAAAACCTATGATTATTCCGCGGCAAACATCACCTATGATACCAATGACTATGGAAGCTACGATTTGATGCGCGGGAATACCTGCATTGCACGCATCGCGCTCCATGTCGTCGGCGCGCACAATATTTCCAATTCCGTTGCCGCCGCGGCAATGGCGGATTTGCTCGGCGTTCCGGTTTCCGCCACGATTTCCGCCCTGCACCATTTCGGGGGCGCGAAACGGCGCTTTGAAAAGAAAGGTGTGATAAACGGTGTGACCATCGTGGATGATTACGCACACCACCCGTCCGAAATCCGCGCCACGCTGACCGCGGCAAAACATTATCCACACAAAACGCTCTGGTGTGTTTTTCAGCCACATACTTATTCACGCACAAAACTATTTTTAGACGATTTTGTAGATGTCCTTTCCCTCGCGGACAAAATCGTGCTCGCAGATATTTATGCCTCCCGCGAGACCGACCCCGGGGATATTTCCTCACGTAATATTGTCGAAAAACTCCAAAATGCAGAGAAGGAAGTATACTATTTCCCGACTTTTGAAGAAATCGAAAAATTTTTATTGTCGAATTGCCAGGAGGGCGATTTGTTGATAACTATGGGGGCGGGAGATATCGTAAATATTGGCGAAGCGTTATTAAAGCACTAAGTTATCCACATTATCCACAACCTTATCAACGATTTATCGGTGATTTGGGTTGTGGATTCTTTTTTTCCACGATTTTTTCTACACATGTAGATAAATTATTTTTAAAATCGGCATTTTACAAGCATTCTGCCAAAAAAACTTGTCCAAATTTTTTTTGGCGTTTGCATTTCTTACTTTTTTTGTCCACGTTATCCACATTATCCACAAAGTTATCCCCACCCGTCTTAGTACAAACTCGCTTCTTTTCTTTTTTTGAAAGCTGTGCTATACTCTGTTTGCAAGAAATGAAAATGCTTCACACGCCGCGTATGACAGGATGTGTATGTCCTGTTTTTACCAACTGCGCTTGTTGTCCGGCCGCTTACCACAGGAGGGAAAAATGTCTGCCACACTCACGCTCTCGCACGGAGCCAAAACGGAATATACGATGCTTTCCAACACCTTTATTGACCGTTATATGCCGCGGGCGAACGGCTCTTACGTCAAGGTTTACCTCTATTTCATGCGCCTTTTGGGGGATGTGTCCCGCACAGAGCCCCTCTCCCTTTCCGGTATCGCCGACGTTCTTGACGAGACGGAAAAGGATATTGAGCGCGCGCTGAAATACTGGGAAAAAATAGGTTTGGTAAAACTGACCCGCGATGGCACAAAGACAATCACGGACATTGCTTTCCTTCCGCTTCCTGCCGTGGATGAACCAGATTCCACGAGTTCCGCAGGCATCGGCACGGCAGCGGATATGCCGGGGGCATCGGAAAATCCTTCCATTGTCGCTGCGGACGGCAATGCCGCCTTCGTTGCCGCACCTGCCGCCCCGGCGGCTGCATCCGCTGCCATGTCCGCCACCGGCACACCGCAGAACCGTTTTGAAAAGCCAAATTACTCCGAGGCACAGATTACGGCGCTCACATCGCTTGACGAGGTTAAATGGCTGATATCGCGCCTGGAACAGACCCTTGGCCGCCTGCTAAAGCCCGCTGATTTACAGACACTTTTGTTTCTGTATGAGAGCATCGGCTTCCCGGCAGAGCTGATTGCCTACCTGTACGAATATTGCGCCTCAAAAAATAAAAAGAACCCTTCCTACATCGAAGCCGTGGGCATTGCCTGGGCGCAGTCCGGCGTGGACACCATCGAGAAAGCGGAAACCGAAACCGCCACTTACAACCAGAACTACACCATCGTCAACCGCGCCTTTGGCCTGAACCGTTCCCCGGGCAGCATTGAGATGAAATACATACACCGCTGGGCGGACACGTTTGGCTTTGGCACCTCCATCATCGAGGAGGCCTGTAACCGCACCATGCTTGCCACTTCAAAACCGGATTTTAAGTACGCGGATAAAATCCTCACCCGCTGGCATGAGGCAGGCGTAAAGAAAAAGGAGGACATTGCTACCCTGGACTCCGAGTTCGCGCGCAAAAACGCGGCGGCGAAAGCAAAGGAGGAAACCGCCCGCACCGCGCCGCCTGCGCCAAACCGTTTTGGCGCGTTCCCGCAGCGCAAATACACCACTTCCGACTACTCCGAGATGGAAGAGATGCTTTTGAGAAAGGACACCACCCATGCCAATTAAAAACCATCAATATAATTCCATCCTGCGCGAGTACGACGCCAGGCGCTTGAAGAGCCACCGCGACGCGATGGCAAGGCGCGAAGCGCTTTACGCCGAAATTCCGCCCTTAAAGGAACTTGACGATGCCATCGCACATGGCTCCGTTGAAAGTGCCAAGCTTTCCCTTTCCGGAGACCCCAGGGCGCTCTCTTCCCTGCGCGAAAAAAACGAGGCTCTCTCCGCGAAAAAGAAAGCACTGATTGCCGCGCACGGTTACCCGGAAAATTACCTTGAGCCGCGCTACCTCTGCCCGGACTGTTCCGACACCGGTTTTATCGGGCGCGAAAAATGCCATTGTTTTAAACAGGCGATTGTGGACATGCTCTACTCCCAGTCCAATGTACGTCAGGCAATCGACAGGGAAAATTTTGACTCCTTCTCCTACCGCTATTACCCGGACGACTACATTGACGAGTCTGTGCGGATGACACCGCTTGAAAATATCCGCCATGTCGTGGCAGGTGCCAAACAGTTTATCGCGGATTTTGATACCGCGCCAGGCAACCTGCTAATTTACGGCAATACCGGGGTCGGCAAGACTTTCCTGACAAACTGCATTGCGCGTGAGCTGATTCTGACCGGGCACACCGTCATCTACCTGACCGCTTTCGAGCTGTTTGATATCCTCGAGCGCCGCAAATTCAGCCATCCGACGGATGCGCAGGACGACGAGTACAGCGAAATTGCCAACCAGTTTGCCCATATCCGCGACTGCGATTTGCTCATCATTGACGACCTGGGCACGGAACTGAATAACACCTTTATTTCCTCTCAGCTCTACCAGTGCATCAATGAGCGCCTGCTTGGGATGAAAGCGACTGTCATCTCGACGAACCTCTCGTTCGAGCAGCTCAAAAACAACTACAGCGAACGGATTTTCTCGCGGATTACCGGGAGCTATACCTTTTTAAAGATTGTCGGGGAAGATATCCGAATCCGCAAAAAATTGTCATAAATAAACAAAATTGCTTCTAAAATTTTTTCATTCCCAAGGGCAGGCTACCCCCGCAGGAACCGCCCTGGATGCACATTTTTCACAATTTGCGTTTTCTCTGCTTTTTCTCTTGAAGGAAAACAACGAAAATGCTATAATGAGCGCGGGCGCGAATCACAATCATGAATTGCGATTTGCCAGACAGGACGAAACGCCAACGCGCGGAACCATGTTTTTGTTCCTGGCACATTGGAACTTCGGGTCGCGCAGGAAACAACGTGAACCGCAAAATCATTTTGGAGGATAACATCATGCCGCAAGAAAAATATTCAGCAACCATCCCGGTCGGTACCCTAGGTATCGTGGCACTGGAAAGCTCCCGCACACTCGGACAGAAAGTCAATGATTACATTGTACAGTGGAGAAAAGAGCGGGAACACGAGCATGCAGCGACGATTGCATTTACAGGCTATGAGCGGGACAATTATCTGATTCAGGCACAGTGCCCGCGCTTTGGCACCGGCGAGGCAAAAGCAATCATCAAAGAGAGCGTGCGCGGCGATGACCTCTATCTTTTGGTGGATGTCTGCAATTACAGCCTGACGTACACCGTCTGCGGGCAGTTAAACCACATGTCACCGGATGACCATTTTCAGGATTTAAAGCGCATCATCGCCGCCCTGAACGGCAAGGCGCGCCGCATCACAGTCATCATGCCGTTTCTGTACGAGAGCCGCCAACACAAGCGAAGCACAAGGGAGTCGCTTGACTGTGCGCTCGCGCTGCATGAACTCGCAAACATGGGCGTGGAAAATATTATCACGTTTGACGCGCACGACCCGCGCGTACAGAACGCGATTCCTTTGAAGAGTTTTGAGACGATTATGCCGACCTACCAGTTTATCAAAGCATTGTTAAACGATGTGCCAGATTTGGCGATTGACGCGGAACATATGATGATTATCAGCCCGGACGAGGGCGCGATGAGCAGGGCAGTTTATTTTGCGACTGTGCTTGGGCTTGATATGGGAATGTTCTACAAGCGCCGTGATTATTCCAAGGTTGTGGACGGCCGCAACCCGATTATTGCACACGAATTTCTCGGCAAGGACGTGGAGGGCAAGGATGTCATTATTTTGGACGATATGATTTCCTCCGGCGAGAGCATGATTGATGTCGCAAAAGAGCTTCACGCCCGCAAGGCAAAGCGGATTTTCCTCTGTGCCACATTCGGTCTGTTCACAAACGGCCTGGATAAATTTGACGAAGCATACCGTGACGGGCTTTTCTATCGCATTATCACGACCAATCTCGTATATCAGCCAGACGAGCTTCTCTCGCGCGAATATTATCTGACAGCGGACATGAGCAAATACATTGCGAAGCTGATTGACGCGTTAAACCATGACGCTTCGATTAGCGAGTTCCTGAACCAGACCGGAAGAATCCAGGCGTTTGTGCAGAAGTACCGGGAGAAACAGACAGAACAAATTCAGAAATAAAAAGTGTGCCGTTCTCGGCAGACTTGCTTCCCATCCCGCGAGGATGTACATGCAAATGCAGAAATCATGCTGCCATTTGGCGGCGCATTTGCAGTGCCAACCCCCTCGCGGGATATTTTTTTCATTTTCCCTGTAACGAATCCCTCCCCAACGAGGATATATATGCGAAAGGAGGCTGCCATGGATGAGTTGTACGAACAAAACGCCCAAATCGTATACCGTTTTTTGTATTCCATATGCCGCAATGAGCATCTCGCCGAGGATTTGACACAGGAAACCTTCCTGCAGGCCTACAAATCGATTGAGCGCTTTGATGGAAGCTGCAAAATCTCCAGCTGGCTCTGCCAGATTGCAAAGCACTTGCTCTACCGCCACTACCAGAAAACAAAGCGCGAAATCCCATCGGAATTAGAAGAAATGGCATCCCCCGCAGAAACAGCCCCCGCCCCGGACGGGCGCGTCATGGCAAAACTCGAGCTTATGGAAGTCCTAAAAGACATGCAGAAACTCCCGCCTGCCATGCGCGAGGTCATATACCTGCGCATTACGGGCGAGCTGACATTCCGCGAAATCGGCGAGATTATGGGGCGCAGCGAAAACTGGGCGCGCGTCACGTTCTACCGTGGCAAGGAAATTTTATGGAAACAGCATAAAAAATTTTAAAAAGGAAAGGGAAAAAATGAAAGAAGAAAATCGTGAAGACTTTGGTTCGGTGAAAAAAAGTGAAAACAACTTCACCCACACGGAAATCACCTGCAACATTATCCGGGATTTACTCCCATCCTATGTGGACGGAATCTGCTCCGACGATTCCAGGAAAATCGTTGAGCAGCACCTTTCTGCCTGCGCGGACTGCGCAGCGCTCACTGCCGCCCTGCGCGAGTCCGAAGCCACCACCAGGCAAAAAGAAGCCAAACAAATCGCCTACCTGAAAAAAATCAAGAAGCACACTGGAGCAAAAGAACTCATCGGGCTTGGTATCCTGCTTGTCACTATCGGATTTACACTCCGGATATTGATTGAATATTACAAGGCAGTTTCATGGATTTATTTCCTCGCCCTGCCATTAATTCTCGCCGACACCCATTTTTTGCTTGCGGACCACACCGCCAAAAACCAGCGCACAGAGCCAAAAACCGCCCTGACCCTCGTCAGCGGCCTGCTTATATGTGTAGGATTATTGATTGCGTGGATTAGCATACTGGGCTGTCAGAAGGAACAATATCCGTTCGGGCTTACCCCCGCCACGCTCGGGCATTTTTTGGAAATCGTGTACAATGCCCTCGCACTCTGTGAATTCATCATTTTTGTTGCGGCCATTGTCCTGAATTTAAAAACTGCGAATTCGCACGGCACGCTCATCAGCATCAGCACGATTGGGTTTTTCCTCATGCTTTACACCCTCTCCGTCTTTGCGTCCATGAGCACAACGCAAGGCAGCATGAAGGCGCTGGGACAATCCGCATATCTTTTGCTTGAAGGCGGAATCATTGCCGCAATCATCGCATTCCTTGAAAAAAGAAAGCTGCGGGAGGGTTAACCCCCTTCCCGCATGAACTTTCCCCATCCTTTACGCCGCACCACCAAATCGGCTCATACCATTTTACCATCCAACGGAATAAATCATAGGAAATGTTGTACATCCCCGGCTCCACGTCTTCCCAACGGGATGCAGGCAAGCGCCCTATTTTATGCGGCAGTCCTCCCACCATACTTTATACTCCTTTTCAAGCTGCCCTGCATAGGAATCCCCCATCGCCTTCGCCGCTGCGATGCCCTTTTGATACAAATTGCCATACCGGTTCGTGCGGGCAGCCAGTTCTGCCCTCGCCCACTCCCACAATTGTTTTGTCTTTTCTTCCTCTTGCACTTCTGCCTCCGTGCAGCAAACCCCTGCTTTCCCCTGCTCCCCGCAGACCACTTCAAACGCCTCCTCCAGCAAATCACCCATCAGACGAAGCCTCCGAACTTCCGGGCATTCTGCCATCTTTTTCACCTCATCCAAATAGCGGTGTGCCATCCTATTGTTCCCCATATCCAGATAATGCCGAATCAGATTACTGTACGCACGAACCACATCAACCGTTTTCCCCGCCTGTTCTGCCAGGGCAAGCTGCTCCAGATAAAGCACCTCATTTTTTGCTTCCTGCCCCAAAAAAGAATAAAACCGGATTAATGTTGTCCGCTCCGAATCCCCCCATTCTGCCACCGAAGCCCTCCACTGCTCCACAAGCGGCTCCATCACCGCCCTGAACTCCATATCCTGGCACAGATAAATACAGTCCAAAAGGTTATTATCTGTTAAATCCGGAATCCCCGCCATATCTGGGTCATATCCGCAGGCACAATCAAAATTCGCATTCTTTGCCCGCACAAACAAATCATCGTACCGATGTCCGGCATTATACTTTTTCAGCAAAAATGTCAGGACTTCAAGCACTGTGCCGATTCCCTGAAACGAATTTTCCTCCCTGTCCTTTAATTCCTCCCCAAACAGCCAGGCAATGGCTTCTTCATCATCCACTTTCCAGTACAGCAAATAGTATGCCAGCCGCAGCCGGTTCGTATAATTCGCATCCTGCGTTCCATATACTTCATCCTGATACGCCTTATAACAAACGGTTTCGCGCCTGCCCTCTTTTAGAGCCAGGTAAACCTCTTCCTGCTTTGACAGCTCCGCTCTCAGCAAACCATGATACATAAAACCGCCCCCTTACCTTGTTTGCCCGTTTAGTCCAGATGGAACACCCCCGCCAAATCCACGCTTACCGGGCTGTTGTCCGGATTCGTCTCCATAATATCCGCCATATAATCCCACCATTTCCGGCAAATCTCCGTATCTGCGCTGCGCGCCCAAAGCTCCTCATCTTCCACTTCAAGATACCCGAACAGCACATTTGTTTCGCGGTCAAGAAAAATCGAATAATTCCTTCCGCCATACGCATGAATCATATCCTTCATCTCATCCCAGAGCAGATTATGCCGCCGCTCGTATTCCTGCTCCATCCCCGGGTACAATTTCATTTTAAAACCTTTTCTTGCCATAAACCCAAGCCTCCCTTTCCTGACCTTCCATTGTTTCATCACACCACATAAGCGCTGTACCGAAACACTTTTTCAACCCCAACAAACCTGCGGCTCCCACCCATTCCCGGATAGAAGCCGCAAAAAGTATCTCAATCTCAAGTTCCAGTTTTTATGAAATATCAACACCAACCCTTTTGCCTTAAGCCTCTTTTCTCTTCCTCATTACCATTGCCGCGCCTGCGAACGTCACCATCGCACCAAGCATCCAGAAGGAAACACAATCAGCCAACCCCGTCTTCGGAAGTGTCCCCTGACCGGAAGTCTGTCCGCTCTGTGCCTGGCTGGCATCCTCCGCACGCTCCGCAGCCAACGCTTTCCCGCAGTGCGGAACCATCATAATCCCCGCCAGCACGAGCGCGAAACCAATCTTGAAAATTTTTTTCATTTGAAACACATCTTTTCTGGAAATTTGTATTTGCAAGTTTAATTATACAAAAATTTCGCGGATTTTTCAAGTATTTTTAGAAATTTTATCCCAGTGCTTCCTTTATCTGCCACACGACCTCGCTGAAATATCTCGCCGGAACCTCCTTTAGCAAACATGCTTTTTCCTCATCCACGGCACCCCGCATATTGATTTTTGGACTGTCCGCCCCTATCCGGTAGAACCTCACCCCATATACAACAACCTCTTCATTCCCACCGCTTACATAGTTTCCGGAAAAATCCAGCCTCGCCGCAAATCCTGCCTCCGCATCCTCACGGTAATACGCATAAAACATGCCCGCGTCCTCCACCGGAGCCTGATACCAGCTAAAACCTAAAAGCCTGCTGTTCAGTACCGCCCCGTTCACACCGCACCCGTGGAAACGCATCATCTCCTGCTGGTCGGCTTCCTCCTCTTCCACCGCATAAACCTTGCGCTCTATCTGCTCCATCGGCTGTGTTATCTCATAATCTTCAAACTGCTGCTTCCATGCGGTTTTCGATTCTTCCGGCAATTCCAACGGATGCACAAGACGGATTTTTGGGTCTGCGCGAAGGCTTTCACCCGAAGGTAATTCATACTCCCTTTCATCCTCCGTATTAAACGAACCGTCCTCCATATAGCGCAGACCTGAGACCAGCCTGCCATTCTCATAAATTCCCCAGACCAACCCGGTTGCAAACGGGCGCATCACAGGATTCTTCACAAAGAGCCGAACCCACGCTTTAATATCCCACTCGCGCGCCGTCGCCAATGCCTGCTCCAATCTCTGCTTCTGGCTGGTCATGGTCGTCTTTAGCTGCTTTTTCATCTGTTTGAATTCCTCATACGCCGCGGCCGCCTTTTTCTCGTCATCCTTCTTGCCCGGCGCAGGGAGGGTTTTTAACCGTTTGCCGCGGCCATCCTTGCCGGCACTGCCATTTTTCTTTCCCTGCACGTCCGCCGCCTCAAAAACCTCAAGCTCCAACTCCGGCGTAACCGTCACAATAAACTCCCGCGCCCCATAGTCAAAGCGCCGCTCCATATTTTCATCAAACCCGAAATCCGGCACAATGCGGTCCGCCAGCTCCTCGCGTGTCAGATGAAGCTGTTCCGCCGCAAACTGCAGCGCCTCGCCTGCCGCTGTCCGCACCTGTCTGGATTTGAACTTCCTCGCCATCCCATCCACGGTAAGAAGCCCCTGCGGAAGCGGACTTAAGCTCAATGCCTTCACCGCCTCGCAGGCAATTGCACTGCGCGCATGCTGCGACCATTCCTTAATCTGGCGTGTCAGCTTCTCGATGATTTTGCTACCGCCGTGGATTGCCGCCACATAGAGCACCCAGCGTTTCTTCGCCTCCGCACCTGCGGCAATCCATTTGTCAAAAAGCTCATTCACGTATACCGCAAATTCCCTGGCATCCAGATTTTCTGCCAGAAGCGCAGCATTGCGGCTCAGACCATACCCGCAGGAGGCGGCTGTACCCGCCCCGTTTCCCCCAACACAAGCAGAAACTGCATTTGGTCCTGCCTCCCTTCCGGAGGAAAATGCCTCCCTTCCGGAGGCATAGCACAACAGCACTGCCTGCAGATATTTCTCCTCCGCCACCGCTCCATCCCTCATATGTACCACAGGAAACGGTGTCCCATACGCCCACGCAAGCCCACGCTTTCTGCCACCGCTGTGCACCTGCTTCACCAGTTCCTCCCACGAAATTTCCGGCACGGCATCTTCCCCGCATGTATCCGGTTCCAACGCACTCCCAATCAGTTCCTTTATTTTCACATTCTTTTCCTTCGCCAAAGCCTGCCGGAAAAGTTCCTGGTAATCCTGGCCTTCCTCCTGCCAGCAAAGCAGCACTTTCGCCGCAAGCTCCCGCTCCGACGCGCGTTTTGCCGTAAGCATTTTCTTCATCTCTTCCTCAAACTCCCGGTGTGCGCACAGCACATCCAACAGTTCCTGCCGTACCGTCTTCGCGCTATCCTGCGAACACGCCAGAATCTCCGCTTTATTCCTTTTCACATCCAGAGTATACACTCTCACCGCGAAGCAGCGCCCAAGCGCATCCGAAGCCGCAAATGCCACCCCAAGTTCTTCCCGTCGATTCCCATCCGCCAGATACTCCTCAAACACCTTCGCCGCTTCGGCAAGGAAACTTTTCTTCCCTTCCTCATACAGCAGGGTCTCGAAAATCAGGCTCACCGCAAAAACCTGCCAGATAAGCGGCACGCCCTCCGCTTCAAAATCCGCAAAAATCCCCTTAACCCTCTGTGCATCTGCCCTTTCGCGGCAGTGCATGTTCGGCGTTACGTCGCGCCGGAAAAAATATCCCCCGTGGCACACCAGCATATACACCTTACAGCGCCGGAAAAATTCCGGTTCATCATAATTACTAAGATAGCTGTCCACAAGGTCGCGCGCATTCCCGCCCGCATAATAATGTTTCTTGCCATCCAGCCAGTTCTGGGAATACAGCTTTTCCGCCCCGCATTCCCCGCGCAGATAAGCGCCTGCAAGCTCCGGATTTACGCTGTCCTTGAGCACTCCGGCAATCACCTTCTCCCGCTCCGAAATCCCGCCGTCCGCAGACCTTTCTGCCAGAAGCTTTTTATGTAGCTCGGGGTTTTGTTCCCTCACCAGCGCAAGCATCCGGTTCGCATCCTGCAATTCCATTTTTCCCATTACTTTTATATACATTTCTGTATTATCCGAAATCTGCTGCTTTAAAATGCTCCAATATTTTTTTTCGTATGCCCAGCGGATATACCTCTCGCTGTCAATCCGGAATACCCTCGCAAATGCATCGCCGGACGCCCCGATTGCTATGGACGTTCCGGATGCTATGTTCTGTATAATATCAAGCGCCCCCTCCTGGTTCGCCGCCGCGCACAGCAGGACAATATTTTTCAGCCTGTCCGAATGCATGTAATTCAAATAGGATAACCCCACCGTCATCCTCCACAGTGGCCATGAAATGCCCACACCCACGCCCACAAGCTTTTTCCGTACTTCCTCAAGCCCTTCCCCTGACACGGCAGCCATCAGCCTTTGGCGGGCTTCTGGTTCTTCCTTCTCATATACCCTGAACGAGCGGGGCGCAGGGTTGGTAACATTCCGGAAATATAATCCCACAAGGCACGCTACGGCATATTCCTCGCAGCAGGCAAGCAGCGGAAGGTCTTCTTCCTCTATTTTTACCTTGCCCTCGGTGTTATATACGCTGTTTTTGCAGCCCTCCTCCCATTCTGCGCCAGATTCAAAATATTTCCGGGTTTCTGTTTCCTGATTATCTGCCGCTCTTTCCTGGCAATTATTTCCCTGATTTACCGCCGCTTTTTCCTGGCAATCATTTTCCTGGTTTTTTGCCCGCATTCCTTCTCCATATTTCAGCCAGAAATACAGCCCAAGCAATACAAACTTCCCATTCACGAATTTATTCTTCTCGTAGGTAAGTGCTTTTTTGAGCGTCCCCGGATTGTAATCCACAAATTCAAGCAGGCTCTCCCATGTCTGCGCATTCATCAAATGATGCAGGCCCGCTCCGATGGCCACGGCATATACCGCCGCCTGCTTCGCCCTATCCACGCCCTCCAACTCTTTTTTCTGCCCGTAAAGTTCCGTCGGCATCAGCCAGTAGCATGTCGCCTGCCCCCTGGCAAACAAAAGCAAAAACAGCCGTTTTAATTCAGCATACTTCCTTTTCTTTCTCAGCTCCTGAAATAAATTCTGAAAGGGAGTGAATACAACATCCTTCAAATCCCGGAATTCCATCCCCTCAAGCACTTCCTCCCCCGCGCGCCCGGCCAGAAAATCCCGTGCCGCCTGCATTTCCCTCTCTGAAAGTTCAAGCTGCTCCAAAACTGCCTCCAGCCCGCTGCCCTGATTTTCTTTTTGGTTTGTCATAAGTCCACATACCTCCCCGTGAAAATGTTTCAGAAAAAAATCAATTCGCTTTTCCTTTTTTATGTATGGCTTCGAATGTTGAATGCAGAGTTTTTCAGCCCCTGCTCCATCTTTGTATATTTGTTTTATTATAAATCACCGCAGATACAAAAGGCAAGTTTTTTATCATTTTGCCTTTCGCAGGTCTTTTCGCCAAATTTCTCTTGAATCCCATTGTAAACTATGACATTTTTTGATATAATGAAACCAGGCAGAAGGTTCGTTTTTATATTCTTTCCTGCAAAACTTGTGAGAAATGGGGTGGTAAAGATGGGGTTTAATATGTTTCAAATAATATTCTTTATTGCATTTGTGCTTATTATCGGAAATTTCATCGTCATTGCGGTAAGAGGTATCACTACCTGGAATAAAAACAACAATTCGCCGCGCCTGACTGTCGCGGCGAAAGTCGTGGCAAAAAGAACCAACGTTTCGCACCACAACCACGCAAATGCCGGAGGCGCGCACGGATACCATACCACGACTTCCACTTCCTACTATGTGACCTTCCAGGTTGAAAGCGGAGACCGGATGGAGTTTTCCGTTACCGGTACGGAGTATGGGATGCTCGCGGAAGGGGATGTCGGGAAATTGTCCTTCCAGGGGACAAGATATCTGTCCTTTCAGCGCAGTTAGCGCAGAACTATTATCCGCATATGCCGTGTGAGAAACCGCAGGAAACAAATTTCGTCTCCCGCGGTTTTTCCATTTGCAGCCATTGCAGCTTTTCCCCGGATGGCCAGGTTTTATCCGCCACAAAAGGCATACAGCTCCCAAAATTCCTTGCCTGCTTCTCAGCCTGCCCCAAACACCGCCTTCGTCAATTGCCACACAATCTCGCTGAAATATCTCGCAGGAACATCCTTTAAAAAATGTGCTTTCTCTTTGTCTTCCTCGTCATACACATAGCCGCCCTGCGCAATGGTTCCCGCTTTGTAAAACCTCGCATCATAAATCGTAACTTCCTCGTTTTCGCCGCCCACATAGCTCCCGGAAAAATGCAGCTCCACGCCGAGCTCAATTTCTTTATCCTCGCGGTAATATGTGTCAAAGCAGCCCGCATCCTGCACGGAACCGCGGTACCAGCCAAGTCCTGAAAGCCTGCTGCCAAGGGACAAATCGTTCACGGTCTTATCCCGAAAACGTGTAAGCTCCCGCGTATCTGCTTCCTTCTCCGTCATCGCGTAAACTGTCCGGTCAAGCTGTTTAAACGGCTGTGTAATCTCATAATCCGAAAGCTGCTCTTTCCACGCCGCCCTTGATTCCTCCGTCAGCTCAATCGGGTGCACAAGCCCGATTTTCCTGCAAACGGATGCTTTTTCATCCGCAGGCAACCCATTTCCCGCCGCCATTCCTTTATCCGCAGGCAATACAAACTCCTCTTCCTCCTCCGTGTTAAACGAGCCATCCTCCATGTAGCGAAAACTCTGTATCAGCCTGCCGCCCTCGTAAATTCCCCATATCAGACCGATTGCGAACTGGTGCATAATTGGATTTTTCACAAAAAGCTGCTTCCATGCGTCCACATCCCATTCCCGCGCCGTGGAAAGCGCCATCTCAAGCCGCTGCTTCTGGCTTCCCACCGTCGTTTTCAGCTGTTTTTTCAGTTGCTTGAATTCCTCGTAAGCCGCAGCCGCCTTCGCCGCATCATCCTTCTTGCCCGGTGCAGGGAGGCTTTTTAACTTCTTTCCGCGTATGCTCATACTGTCCGCCTCAAACACTTCCATCTCCAGTGCCGCCGTAAGCGTTACGATAAACTTCCGCTCCCCGTAATCAAATATCCGCTCCACCTTCTCGTCAAAGCCGAAATCCGGCACAATCCGGTCCGCCAACTCCTCCTGTGTGATACCAAGCTGCGCCGCCGCAAACGCAAGCGCTTCGCCCGCTGCCGCCTGCACCTGCCTATACTTAAACTTCCGCGCGATTCCGTCCACAATCAGCAGCGCCTGCGGCAGCGGACTTAAGCTCAGCGCTTTTACCGCCTCGCACGCAATCGCGCCCCTTGACTGCTGCGGCCACTCCTTAATCCTGCGCTGCAATTTTTCAATGATTGCACTGCCGCCGTGGATTGCCGCCGCATAAAGCACCCAGCGCTTTTTTGCCTCCGCGCCTGTCTCCACCCACTTGTCAAAAAGCTCATTCACATATACGGCAAACTCCGCCGCGTTCAGGTCCTTTGCCAAAAATGCCGCGTTCTTGCTTACGCCGCAGCCATCCGCAGATGCATAGCACAGCAGAACCGCCTGCAAATATTCCTCGTCTGCTGCTATCCTGCCCATATCCTGTACCGAACCTGCACCGCGCGCGCTGGTACTTCCGGCATGCTCCGCCTGCTGTGCCGACGTCTCCCCCTGTACCACGGCGTTATCCGCCATATGCACTGCCGAAAACGGTGTCTCGTAAGCCCAGGCAAGCCCGCGCTTCTTTCCTCCCTTATGCAGGTTCTTCACCAGCTCCGCCTTTGAAGTCTCCTGCGCCGCACCGGACGCGGCATCGTTCTTCATCCCCAGTGCATTCTCCAAAAGTTCCTTCACTTTCGCACTTTTCTCATTTTCCATCGCCTGCGTGAAGCATTCCCTATAATCCGCGCCCGTCTCCTGCCAATGCAGCAGCACCCTGATGAAAAACTCCCGCTCCGCCGCTTTTTTCGAAGAGAGAAGCGCCTTGATATCTTCCTCCCACTCCTTATGCGCGCACAAAATCCCGAAAAGCTCCTCCCTTACGACCTTTGAGCTATCATTTACATATTTTAAAATCTCTGCCTTATTGCGCCCTGCATCCTGCGCAAGCACCTGCAGCCCGATGCACCTTGTGAAAAAATCTGCCCCCGCAAGAACTTTTAACGTATCCTCCCGCCTCTTTTCCAGATGCCCGCTCAAATATTCCTTCACACAGTCAAGAAATTTCTTCGTCTCAGATTGGCTGTACATGCTGTCACCAAGCAGGCTGATTAGCGGAATCTGCTGTGCCAGCCCAAGCCCCTCTGTCTCAAAATCCGCAAAAACTTTCTTCACCCGTTCCGTTTCTATACAATTTCCTGACCATTTCCCCTGCTTTCGGATTGCCATGTTAAAAAAAGCACGTGCGCGGTTAAAAAGCATATAAACCTCACAGCGGCGGTAAACCTCCTCGTCCCCATAGTTCTCATAATAGTTTGCCAGAAGCTCCCACTCATGCACCCCCACATAGAGGCTGCCCCCGATGCTCTTATCAAAGGAGGCATCAAATTCCTCCAACGTGCTTTCCCCGCACAGCCACGCCTTTGCCGCGTCAAGATTCGCGTCCTGCTGTACAACTGCGTCAATCAGCTTTTCCCTCTCCGCGCTGTTCCCGTCTTTTTGCCGTTCCTCCAAAAGTTTCCGGTACAGCTCCGGCTTTTCTTCCTTCATCATCAGGAACAATTTATTGGCGTACTCCACAGGCAGTGAATCCATCACCTGGATATAGCATTCGGTATTCTCTGCGAGCTGTTTGCGCAAAATATTCTTGCGCTCTCCCTTTGCCGCCCAAGTCAGATATTTCTCACTGTCAATCCCAAAAACCTTGTCGTATGCCCCGCCCTTCGTGCAGATATCCATCTTGGTGCCACGGCTCATCGTATACAGGGCTTCCAAAGTTTCCTGCAAATTTGCCAGAAGGCACAGCCGCACAATATTTTTCAGCTTCGGCGAATACATATAATTTAAGTACGACAGACCAACAACCCATTTGTGCAAATGGGAGGAAATTTTAGGTTCCGTCCCCACGAGCCCCAAAAAACACTCCGGTATCTCCCCGTTTTCCAGGGCATTGGTAAGCTCCTCCAAAAGCGGTTGGCTGACTGTCCTAAAATATAGATTTCCAAATAACATAACCGCAAACCCTTCGTATGCGGATAAAAGCGGCATATCCTCCGGTTCAGGTGTCATCGCTGCCCTGGCGTCTTTCGGATATTTCCCGTAAAAATAAAGTGCGAGCAGGATAAGTTTCCCATTTACGCTCTGGCTCACTTCCATGCTAAGCGCCTGCTTTAAAATCTCCGGGCTGCTTTTTGCCGCCTCAAAGACAGAGAGTAAATTGCGGGAAAAAGGGTAGGTAGACATCCCGCTTCCCGCAGCATGTGCCGCCGCCATTTTCGGCGCGTCCGCCCATTCCGTCGGTGCCAATATGCGGTAAAGATTGACTGGAACCATCTGGCAGCAGGTGGATTTGCCCCGCGCGAACAGCAGTTGGAACAGCCTGCCCATATCTGCCTTCACATCCTGCAGCCCGAAACGTTCCTTCTTTTCAATCAGGTTGTCGAAGCGTTTTCTCACCGCTTCCCCCTGTACTGCGGACAAATCCCTGAAACTGATTTCCCCTAGCGCATCCTTCCCCCGTTCCCCGGCAAGGTACGCTTTTGCCGCTTCTTGTTCCGCTGCCGATAATTCCAGCTCCGCGAACAGTTCTTCCCATTTTCCAACCGAATCCCCCTTTCGATTTAACATGTTCCCTCCCATTCTGCCGCCTTAACGGCATCTTTTATTTTCTTATTGTGCGCTAACCAATATTCTTTGCTTCTCATTCATCCCCCAGATATGAGTTGCTTGCCGCCTCCGTCATCTGCAGAATCACCTCGCTGAAATATCTTTCAGGAATATCCTGTAAGACAATCGCCTTCGCCTCATCCGCCTCATCATATGCATGGTTTTCCCAGTCAAAGGTTCCCGACTTATAAAATCTTGCCCCGCGCAATGTAATCTCAACCAAGTCGCATTCAAACACCGTATTGCCAGAGGTATGCAGTTCCACGCAAAGCCCCGCATCCTTGTCCTCCCGGTAATAAATATCATAGTAATTTTCATCCTGCATACAGCACTCCCAGCCCATCTTCTCCAGTTCCCTGCCAAACAGCCCGTCATGCAGCATTTTTTTCTGGAAACGCACCAGTTTCTTCTTCTCCGCCTCCCTCTTATGCACGGTATATGTCTGGCGGTCAAGCTGGTCAATCGGCGGCTCAACATCGTCCTCCCAAAGCTGATCTTCCCAAGCTTTCATTTGCTCCTTTGTCAGTTCCAACGGATGTACCAGCGTAATTTTTCCCGCCTCCGGAAGCTCAAATTCCCCCTCATCCTCTTTGCAGAACGAGCCATCCTCCCGGCAGCGGAAGCTCTGCACCAACTTCCCTTCCTCATAAATACCCCAGACCAATCCGACTGCAAGCGGATGCATAACCGGGTTTCCTTCAAAAAGCTCCTTCCACGCGTCCACGCTCCACTTCCTCGCCGTCATAAGCACCAGCTCCATGCGTTTACTCTGCTTCTTTACTTCCGCTTTCAAATCCTTTTTCAGCTGCTTGAATTCCTCAAGCGCCGCAGCTGCAAGCTCCGGGTCGTCCTTCTTTCCCGGCTTCGGGAGATTTTTCGTCTTCTTTCCGCGCGTTTCGCCATCCGGCCCGGCCTTCGTCTCAAATACCGCAAAATCCATATTTGGCGTAATCGTTACAATAAACTCGCGCGCACCATAAGTAAAACGCCTTTCCCCATTCCCGTCAAAGCCCAAATCCGGCACGTTCCCATCCAAGAGCTCCTCGCGCGTAATGCCGAGCTGTGCCGCCCTTTTTTCTTCTGCTGCCATAAATTTTTTTTTCTTGCTTGCCATTTTTTTGCCTCCTTATGTTTTTATTTTATCTTTTATTGACTAAACAAGACCACCATTTTTTTGATGACCTTATTTCATATAAAAACCGGCATCCGCCCGATAATCAGAAAACAGAAAAAACCTCTTTCTAATTCTTTTCTGAAAACTGCTGAATCTGTTCTTCTGTTGCAGGTACGCAGCGCGTTATCCATTCCGGGTCATAACTGGATATGTTACTGCATAACCGCTCCATGTTATTTCTTATTTCATCACTACCTTCGTCAATTGCCACACAATTTCGCTGAAATATCTTGCCGGGATATCCCGCAGAAAATACGCCTTCTGCTTATCCGCCTCATCATACACATAACTGCCGCGCGCAACCGTACCCGCCTTGTAGAAGCGCACGCCATAGAGCGTAACATCCTCATTCCCGCCGCCCACATAGCTCCCGGAAAAATGCAGCTCCACGCCAAGTTCCGCCTCCTTATCTTCGCGGTAATATGTATCAAAGCATCCCGCATCCTGTACCGAACCGCGGTACCAGCCAAACCCCAAAAGCCTGCCGCCAAGCGCGAGGTCATTCACCTCTTCATCCCAAAAACGCGTAAGCTCCTGCGTGTCGGCTTCCTCCTTTGTCATCGTATAGACTACACGGTCCAACTGCTCAAACGGCTGCACAATCTCATAATCTTCAAGCTGCTCCTTCCACGCTGCCCTGTCCTCTGCCGTCAATTCTACCGGGTGTACAAGCCCAATCCCCACACCCGTAGATGGTTCTTTCCCCTCTGCCAATTCCCCGCTGGCAGCCGCTTTTCTTTCGTCAGGCAATACAAATTCCTCCTCATCCTTTGTATTGAATGAGCCGTCCTCCATATACCGGAAGCTCTGCGTCAGCTTTCCATTCTCATAAATTCCCCATATCAAGCCAATTGCAAACCGATGCATGATCGGATTTTTTACAAAAAGCTGTCTCCACGCGGCAATACTCCATTCCCTCGCAGTGGAAAGTGCCATTTCCAAACGCTGCTTCTGACTACTCACGGTTATTTTCATCTGTTTTTTCAACTGTTTGAATTCCTCGTAAGCCGCCGCTGCCTTTGCCGCGTCGTCCTTCTTGCCCGGCGCAGGGAGATTTTTCAGCTTCTTCCCCCGCACGATGGCACACCCCTTTTTCTTTTCCGGCACACTGCTGCCTTTCTCTGCAACTGCGGTTTCCCCGCCTGCCGCCTCAAACACCTCGACCTCAAGCGCCGTCGTAAGCGTTACAATAAACTTTCTCGCCCCGTAATCAAACACCCGCTCCACATTCTCATCAAACCCAAAATCCGGCACAATCCGGTCTGCCAGCTCCTCGCGCGTAATGCCAAGCTGCTCAGCGGCAAACGCAAGCGCCTCGCCTGCCGCCGCCCGCACCTGTTTGAATTTAAATTTCCGCGCGATTCCGTCCACAACCAGCAGCGCCTGTGGGAGAGGATTTAAGCTCAATGCCTTCACCGCCTCGCACGCGATTGCACCCCGCGCCTGCGCCGGCCATTCTTTAATCTGGGTCTGCAGCTTTTCAATGATGGTACTGCCCCCATGGATTGCCGCCGCATAAAGCACCCAGCGCTTTTTTGCCTCCGCGCCCGCCGACATCCATTTCCCAAAAAGCTCATTTACATATATGGCAAATTCCGCAGCATCCACGCTTTTTGCCAAAAATGCCGCGTTTGCGCTTACGCCGCAGACATCCATGGAGCTGTAGGCCAGAAGGATTGCCTGCAGGTATTCTTCCTTTGCGACCGCCCTTTCAGCGCCCTGCGCTTTCGTATCCCCTGCCATATGTACCACGGAAAACGGCGTTTCATACGCCCATGCAAGCCCGCGTTTCTTCCCGCCCCTGTGCAGCTCTTTCACCAAATTTTCCCGCGAAAACTCCGGTGCTGCCGCCGCGGTACGCTCCTCGCCGCCCGTTCCATTGCCCAATGCATTCCCCAAAAGCTCTTTGATTTTCGCATTCTTTTCCTTCTCAAATGCCTGCGCAAAAAATTCCCTGAAATCTCCCCACGTCTCCTGCCATGCGGCAAGCACCTTGATGCCAAGTTCTTTCTCCGCTGCCTTTTTCGCCATAACAAGCGCCTTGATTTCCGTCTCCCAATCCCTCTGCGCGAGCAGAATATCAAAGAGCTCCTGCTTGACGATTTTCGCCGAATCCTGTGCGTAAGCGAGAATTTCCTTCTTATTTTCCTGTGCATCCTGGCGCATTACGCGGAGGGCAAAACAGCGCCCGAACGCGTCCGCCGCCGCAAATGCCGCGAGCATTTCCTCCCGCCGCTCCTTCAAATACCCCGTAAAAACCTGCAAAGCCGCATCCAGAAAAGAATCCTTCAATGTTTTCACATACATCCGGTCATAAATCATGAAAACCCCGCTCAGCTGATAAGAAAGCGCAACCTTCTCCGCCGAAAAATCCGCAAAAATCTTCTCCACCCTTCCTGGCGCGACCTTCTCCCTGCCGCTCCCCGGTTCCAGAATCTGGTTCCAGAAAAAGTACACTGCCTGTTTGAACAGCATAAACGCCTCGCAGCGCCGGAAAAACTCCTCATCGTTATATATTTTCATATAGTCCGCAAGCTGCCCCCACTCACGCCCGCCGGCGTAAGACAAGGACGGCTTCCACGAACCCGCCAAAGGGTATAGCGTCTCCACCGCACTCTCTCCGCGCAGATACGCCTTTTCTGTATTCATATCCGCACCTGCCGGAACAATGGAATCAATCAATTTTTCCCTGTCCTGGTTGTTCCCCTTCTTTGCGTACAGGCGCTTTTCCTTCATGATTTTCTCATACAAATCCGCATCCTGCTGCCGGATAATGGAAAGCATTTTTCCGCCCTGCTCGATATCCATTTGCTTCATCAGTTCCAAATAACATTCCTGGTGGCGTTCAAACTGGCTTTTCATAATCTCCGTAAAATTCCGCTCAACCGCCCAACGCAGATAGGTTTTTGTATCAACCCCGAATTCCTCGTCATACGCCCCGCCATTCTTCTCGACGCTGATGGAAATCCCTGAGCTCATGTTACTCATGGTGTCCAATGTGCCCTCCCAGTCAAGCGCAATGCAGAATTTTACGATATTTTTTAATTTTTCTGAAAGCATATAATTCCAGTAGGAAAGCCCCACGGTCAGACTCCGCAGGTTCTCGTTGATATTTACAGCCGTTCCGATAAGCGGCGACAGCTTCTGTGGCATCCTGCCATCTGCCACATCATCCGCCAGTTCCTGCAGCGCCGCTTCCGTTACGGTCTGCCCCATACACCCAAAATACAGGTGCGCAAAATTCTTGATGGCAAGCTCCTCATAAGCAGAAAGCAGGGGCATATCCTCCTCCTCTATCTCCGTGCAAATCCGCGGCGCACCGTTTGGTCCTTTTCCCAACCACTTCTGCACCCCCTCCTGCTCCGCTTTTAAAAACGGTTTCCGGTTCTGGTACTCCACGCGGAAATAAAGTGCGAGCAAAATAAATTCCCCGTTGCTTGCTTTGTTTCCAAGATGCCCAAGCGCCCTGCGAACCGTTTTCGTGCTGTGTTTCGCCACATCAAACAATCCCCACAAACTGCAGTTTAAATAAGGATATGCCCCAACCGCTTCCCCAAACGCCGCTGTGAGTTTTACTGCATCCATCTCCGGCACTTTCGATATCATCCGCATCTCGTCAAACGTAAACATTCGGTAACAGGTGGCACCTCCCCTGGCAAAGACGAGCAAAAACAGCCTTGCAAGCTCTTCCACACGCTTTTTGCGAACCAACTCCTTCGCGAGTTTATTGACCGGGTCAGGCGCGGCTGCGGACAAATCCCGGAACGCAATCAAATCAAGCGCTTCCTGCCCTGCCTCCTTGTTAAAAAATGTTTCCGCCGCGTGTCTTTCATCCGCCGAAAAAACCAATAAATCAAACACTTCCTGCAGCTTGTCATTCGAACCTTTCCGTGGATTCATTGTTGTTTCTTTGCCTCCTTTTATTTTCATTTTGCGTTCGTTAAACCATGACCTTGCCACTCCATAAAATAAATTTTTCTTTCAGGCAAAATCCAGTTCAAAACCTATTTCCATTTTACCGCAAAAACGCTCCGACCGCAACAAAAATCACGGTCAGAGCGTCCATTTACTCCACATTTACTCCACGGTTACTTCACAGTGATATTCTTTTCCATAAATTAAAGCTGTAATCGTCGCAGTTCCCGCGCCCTTTGCATACAGGTTCCCAACCCTGTCCACGGTCACCACTTTCCGGTTGCTCGATGTCCACTTTTCTGCCTTCGCATTGCTGTTAAAACGCAGCGGGAATTTTGAACCGACCCCCAGACAGACCTTTTCTGCCGCCAGTTCCAGTTCCACCACCCTGTTTCCGTGCTTTAACAGGTCTGGTAACTTCTGTACCTGTGCGATGTCGGTCACGTAGAAGGTATAGACAAGGTCAAAAGGGTTAAACGATAAATAATATAGCAGACCCTCATACTCCTCCAAATCTGGGGGGATTGTCAGTGTTTTTAGCTTCCGGCAGTTCATAAACGAATACGGTCCCAGTTTTTTTAAGGAAGCCGGGAGGGTCAAATGCTCTAATTTGCTACAATCATCAATAATTCCCCGACCAGTATCCCCGATATCCGTCAGTGCGTTGGAAAGGCGGATTTCCGTCAATTTCAGGCAAGTGGAAAAGCAATGCTGTCCAATATACGTCACCGAATCTTCCATGCGCACAGATGTCAGTTCCGAACAGCACGCAAATGCATAGGAACCAATCTCCGTCACAGTATCTGGGATGAAAACCTGCTCCAGCTTACTCTCATGAAACGCCCAACCCGCGATTTTTCTGACACTGTCCGGAACCGTGACCTTGCCAGTACAATGATTCCCAAGCAGGAGAATCCCGTTCACAATCCACATTGAACTTTTCGTATCATCTTTCCAGTAATTCTCTTCAAACGGTGTACGATGAAAAACACTATCCCCACACTCGCTTAGATGCTCCAAACCAGTTACTGTTTCCAGATTTTTGCAGCCTTCAAATACATAACCCCCTAGTTCTTCCACATTCTCCAAATGCACTTCCTTCAATGCACTTTCTGAAAATGCACCCCAACCGATTTTCCTGACGCTTGAAAGGTCAATTCTCTGAACCGCACTTCCATAAAATGCGCCCTGTTCGATTTCAAGGAGATTTCCACCCTCTACATCGGACAGGTTCTTGCAGGAATCAAACGCATAATTTCCAATTTCTGTCACGGTGTCTGGAAGGATTACTTTCTGAATCGTGGAATTTCCCTGAAACGCTTTTTCCCCGATTTTGACAACCCCTTCCGGTATCTGAACCGTTTCTTCCTTCCCGGAATACCGCACAAGGACACCTTCCTCATTGATTTCAAGCCCCTCCGTCTGCATGGTTCCCTGCGGTTTTTCTGCCTTTTTATTTTGCATCGCTATCATCTGTGGTTTGGTTGTACACGCTTCCGGACGCAGTGACGTTGGCTGCATGATTGCAGCCAACGAAACCGTCAGGAAGGCAAGTGGGATTATTTTTTTCATACTGCCTCCTTGCTTTTTAGTGTTTGCAGTTAATTCTGCGTTGCAGCATCATAAAGCTCATCATGCTTTTTATAGTTTTCGCTGTCCACCGCCTCGATGTATTTGTTTAAACGCTTCAGCTTGAAAGAATTATCATAAGTTCCTGAAAAAACTCCATTAAAATCCTCGAAACTTCCTGACTCAAATTTTTTGACATGGGAAATAATATAGCGGCACATTGCACGCGCGCACTCATATCGGTTTGGAACTTTATTTTTATCGTCTGCTCCACCTGCCGTACCAGTTATATGACCAATATGCTTCCCATCCAGTGTATAACTGGAATGTGCAAACGCGTCCGTTACCGAATGCAGTGCCAGTCCGTAAATATAGATTGCCTTCGTCCGATTTGTCACTTCACCCGAGATCAGTTTTGACCAGTCTAATATCGTATTATTCTTCTTATTCTTCAGATTCCCGGCTTCATCAAACGTTTCCTTGATATTTGCTGCCATCTTATCCACACAGTTTGCAGAAAAACTGCAGCCTGATATGCATGACATACCTGCCGGAACAGCAACATTTTTTGGAAGTTCTCCGCCATAGACAGCAGAAGCAATTTGTGTGATAAAAATATATGCAAACACATAATTGCTGTGATATATAAGATCATCCCCCTTATCACTGTCCGTTCTTCCCGAATACCCATGCCATTCCGGGTCTACCCGCATTTCGAGGAAATAATTGTCCGGTGCGATTGCAGCAGCTTTTAAAATCTTCATCCCGGATGTTGTCATCGTTTCACCATCAATCCCCTGCAAATCAGGCGCATTTTCCTTATCTGTTTGCTGCAGCAATAACTGATGACCGCCATACTTCGAACTTGTATGCAGCCATAACCCCTCCACATACGTCGCATCCTCAAATTCCATCACTGGTTTTTCATTATATTCGAGAATCCCTGCTCCAATCCCTTCCGCAACCAGTCCATAGCCGTATTCCAGGGCATCCCCGTACTGGTTCGCGCTAAAATCAAGCAATGCGCGGATAAAATCCGCAGGCATGCTCTTATCCTGCTGCCAAAGCACGGACGCAATCGCGGTTACATGTGGTGCCGCGAGACTGGTTCCTCCGACCGTACACACCCCGCCGCAGTTACCCGCTGCCGCCACAAGCAAAATATTGGCGTTGTACGCCCTTTGGATTGCTGCCCGTAATGCCGGGGAATCAACCGTAGTTCCAAAACTAAGATTGATAATATCAACATCCTGCGAAATCGCCCAGTCAATTGCTTCCACCACCCGGCTGACCGGGGCGCGGTTTTCCGAATCCAAAACACGCGCGGAATAAAGCAATACTTGCGGGTTGATACCAGTAATGCCCTCCCCATTGTCCAAAGCTGCAATCACGTCGGCAACGCTTGTTCCATGGCACGAACCATCCTCATACAAAATGGATACTTCGTCTTCACCCGGAATAAAATTTTTGCGCATATATACATCGATATCACCCGTATCATCCACACCGGAAAACCTTTTTCCTTTTTACAGAGTTCATAAAAACATTTCAGCTGCTCTCCTGCCTTTTCATACCTCCAAAACCAGATACTACAGCGGATATCCATTTCCATATTCGCCAGAATATTGTCGGATGCCCCTAAGTAAAAAACAGTTACTGCATTCAAAACGTGCAGCCGCCCCATCAAAAGCCGCATCTGCCAAAAATCCCTCTCCGGCTTTCTCCCGTGACAGCCCCCTTATGTTTCGAGCCGTTTTTAGCCTGCCCGTAACTGTACCAGAAGCATCCGCTTTTTCTTTCATTGTACCCTATCCTTTCCCTGCAGCTTTACACCTTAGACGATGCTTTCTCCACCTGCATCACAACCTCGCTGAAATATTTCGCCGGAACATCCTTCAATAAGCACACCTTGCTTACATCGCTCTCATACAGGCAACAGCCCGGTTCCACCTCGCCAATCTTGTAAAACCGCACACTGTGGATTTTAATATCCTCGTTCAGGTAGCCGACAAAGCAGCCGGAAAAATGCAGCTCCGCGCCCAGCCCAATTTCCGCGTCCTCGCGGTAAAACGTCTCAACGCACCCGCCGTCCAGCACCGGTCCGCGGTACCAGCCAAACTCGGTAAGCTTACTGCCAAGTGCCATATCATTCACGGCGCGCCCCGAAAAACGTGAAAATTTGCGCTGTGTCAGTTCCCCTTCCGCCTTCGTAAAGATTTCCCGTTCCAACTGCGCAAACGGCTGGGTAATCTCATAATCTTCAAGCTGCTGTTTCCACGCTTCCAGCTCCTCCTGCGTCAGCTCAACCGGATGCACCAGGCCGATTTTTGCATTTCCCTGCAAAACACCCCCTTCTTTGCCGTCCGCATTGCGGTTTCCTGACAGGGCATGCTGCGTTTCATTTTCCGCACCGCCGCCTTCCGGCAGAAAATACTCCTCCTCATCCTTTGTATTAAATGAACCGTCCTCCATATAGCGGAAGCTCTGCAGCAGTTTCCCTTCCTCATAAACACCCCAAATCAGGGCAATTGCAAACTGATGCATAATCGGATTTCTCACGAAAAGCCGCTTCCACGCTTCCACGCTCCAAAGCCGCGATGAGGACAATGCCTGCTCCAGGCGCATTTTCTGGCCGCTTGCCACGGTCTTTATCTGCTTTTTCATCTGTTTGAATTCCTCATAGGCCGCCTTGGCTTTTTTCTCATCGTCCTTCTTGCCCGGTGCCGGGAGATTTTTCAGCTGCTTTCCAAGGACATGCTTCGCACCTTGTGCCCCTGCCGTTTCCTTGTCCACAATCTCCTCAAAAACCTCAACCTCCATTGCCGGCGTAATCATCACGCGGAATTTCCGCTCCCCATAATCAAAGGTGCGCCCTAATTGCTCATCAAACCCAAGGTTTGGGATAATCCGGTCTTCTAAGTCCCCGCGGCTGATTCCAAGCTGTTCTGCCGCAAAATCCAATGCCTCATTCGCCGCCGTGCGCACCTGGCGGTGTTTAAATTTCCGCGCAATCCCGTCCACGGAAAGCAGCCCCTCCGGCAGCGGGCTTAAGCTCATCGCACGCACAGCTTCGCACGCGATAGCGCCGCGGCTCTCCTTCGGCCACTCCTTAATCTGCCTCATCAATTTTACAATAATCTCATTGCCGCCATGGATTGCCGCCGCATACAGCACCCAGCGTTTTTTCGCCTCAGCCCCTGCCGCAAGCCACTTATCAAACAATTCATTCACATAAATCGCAAACTCGCCCGCATTCAGTTCCTTTGCCAATAGCTCTGCATTTTTGCTGCGGCCACCCTTTTCCATCGAGGAGTAACAAAGAAGAACCGCCTGTAAATATTCCTCCTCTGCCTTCTCCCCGGCTTCGGTATGTACGGTGGAAAACGGACTTTGGTAAGCCCATGCAAGACCGCGCTTCCTGCCGCCTTTGTGGATGTCGTGCACGATTTCCTGGCATGAGAGCGACTTGCCCGCAGGCGCGCCGCCGTCTTTTATTAGCAGGTCATTCAAAAGTTCCTTCACCTTCGCATTCTTCTCCTTCTCCAACGCCTGCGCAAGCAATTCCTGGTAATCCGCCCCGTTTTCCTGCCAGCAGGCAAGCACCCGGACGGCAAGCTCCCGCGCTACCGCCTTCTTTGATGCCAGCAACCCTTTTACTTCCTCCGCCCAGTCTGTCTGCTGGCGTACAATCCCAAGCAGCGCCTGCTTTACCATCTTTGCGCCATCCTCCACATAAGCAAGGATTTCTTTTTTATTTTTCTGTGCATCCTTGGAAAGTATCTCCAAACCAAGCAGGCGCGCCGCCGCATCCCCCCCGGCAAACGCCTGAACCGTCTCCTCGTGCCGCTCCTCCAGATACTGACCAAAAATCTTCACGACCGCGGAGTGGAATACTTCTTTATCTGAGTATAAGTATTCTTCAAGCCGGGTCACACCGCAAAACTGATGGGCGACATCGACCCCCTCATACGCAAACCCCTGGAACAGCTCCTCCACCTTTGCCTCAGTAAGCTTCGACCTGGTGTAATCCTCCCCAAGTAAATCGCCGTGGAAAAACCACACACAATGAACCAGCCACATATAGGTCTGGAAACGGCGGTAAAACGCGCCATTCAGATTCTTTTTTCCATAACCGTTTAATATCTGGTTCTCATGCGCACCTCCGTAATAATAATCATTTCCCAGCTTTTCCACAACCGGGTACAATGTATCCACTGTACTTTTCCCGCGCAGGTACGCTTTGATGGTCTCGGCATCCACATTGTGGCGAATCAATTTTTTAAGTAACTTTTCAATATCGTTGCTATGTTCATACTGTTTCTTTTTTTCCATAAGCGTCTTGTACATGGACGGATTTTCCTTTTTAATTACGGCAAGCAGCTTGTTGGCTGTCTCGATGTCCACATCGTCTATCGCTTTGGCATATGCCTCGAGATTACCCTCAAACTGCTTTTCCAGAATCAGCGTATGTCCCATTTTTGCTGCCCAACAGATATATCTCGTACTCTCCAATCCGAATTCTTTATCATACTCCCCGCCCCTGGTATAAATATCCATCGGCGTAACCAACCCGATTAAATTTATCGCGTTAAGTGTTTCCTCCATTTCCGCAGCCAGGCAGATTTTCACAACATCCTTCAGCTTCCCGGAAAGCGGGTAATTCAGATACGACAGGCTTCCCACCAAACGCAGGGTCTGTTTGACAGCGCCGCGTTTGGAACCCGCCAGCTCCAAAACATGCTCCGTCACCTCACCCCTGCGGACTGCGTCCTTAATTTCCGGGATTGCCGGGTGGTAACTCGGAAACAGCTTGTCAAAGCTTTCAATTAACATTTCCTCGTACCGCGTAAGCAGCGGCATATCCTCCGCCTCAACCGCCTTCTCCTTCCCATCCCCGCATTTGTACTTGCGCATAAAATAGACGGCGTACAGCACAAGCTTTGCATTGTCGGATTTACTCTTTTCAAAATCAAGCGCCTGCTTTAATATCTCCGCATTTCCGCACGCAATATCCACCAAGCGGTCGCGCGAATACGAGCCAAGCGGGTACATGTCCGCCCCGAGGATGGCGGCATAAGCTGCTGCCTTTTTTGCTGAATCGGTTTCTAAGTCAACCGCCCCTTTTTCCGGGTCAATAACTTCCATCGGGAGCATCTTAAAGCATGTCGAATCGCCTTTGGCAAGCAGCACAGAAACTAATCTGGCTGCCACATCCTGTTTCTTTGATTTTACCAGCTCACGGAATGCGCGGATGGCTGGGTCGGCAGGAACCGTTGTCAAATCCTCAAATGCAAAATCATCTAAGACTTCATGTCCCGCCTTGCCGGACAAATAGTCCGTTGCAGCGCTTTGCTCCTTCTTTGATAAAGGGAGCTTGTTTAAGAGTTCGGATAATTTTTCTTCCACATTTCCTGGTGTGTTCATAGTTGGTTACCTCCAATTTCATAATCTGTCTTTGTACAGCATTTTACAGTGTTTTTGTCGTGTATCACTCTCCTTCCCCTGCAAGTCTGCGCACTCCGCTCACAAACATCCGAAAACTGACCGAAGTATTCCTCTCAATTTCTATGTATTCTGCAATCCGCTTCGCCCCATCAATCTGCTGATGTTCCGGCACAATTGCCTGCAATTCCATTTTGGGTGCCACAATCTCATCCGGTATCCGGTATTTTTTCTTCTGTGCAATTTTTCCGAGATTCTTCCCATATGCGAGAGAAACCGCTTCCAAATCCCCGAAATACCAAGCTTCCAGTTCATGGCACGCAATTCGGATCAATACGCTTTTTGGGGTTCCCTCGCACAATTTCAGCAACTGTCTTTTTAACTCCCGGCAATCGTTGCTATCCTGGTCTTGTACGATAACAAATTTTACATCTGGTTCATTCCACGCGAAAAGCTTAATTTTAATTGATTTTTGTAAATCAGACTTTCCTTCATGTGGTACTGTTCTAAAATCAACACCTTTTGGTAATATTTTAGGTAATATTCCATCCAGAAAATATTTCATTGATTTTTCTTCCAACAAAAAAACTAATTTCATTTTAATCCCCCGTCAATATCCCCTGCTTCCACAATGCTCCCGGCAAGTCCCCCGCATCACACAAGGATTTCACCAGTTTATTATCGGATGCCTTTCGTATTTGCGTAAACCCGTCTCGTTTTTCCATATAATAAATCTCTTCAAGCCTGACTGCATTCAAAAAATCCGGCGAGTGTGTGGACACAAAAACCTGTCCCCCTTTATCAGCATACAAGCGGAATTCCTCCGCCAGTTCTTCCAACAGCTCTGGATACAACTGATTTTCTGGTTCTTCAATACACAGCAACGCATGCTGTTCCGGCGAATTGAGCAGCACAAGGTAAGTAAACATTTTGATTGTCCCGTCCGATACAAATTTCGCTGAAAACGGATTTTTAAACTTCCCATCCTGGAAGCGCAAAACAATATATCCATCCTGCGTTTCCTGTGCCTCAACTTTTTCCACACCTGGAACCCGACGTTTCATTTTTTCAACAATCTCCGAAAATTTTTCCGGGTAATTGTCATATAAATATTTTGTCACCGCGGACAGATTATCGCCCGTTCTGGATAACTGCTCGCTATATTCTGCTTCCTGCCGTTCCCTTGCCGCATCAATCCGGAAATCGCAAACATACCAGTCCTCAATCAGCCTGCGGAATGCGGACACCGCCTCAAATTCCTGAAACTGCCCCAACCCTTTGATTGCCAGAATATCCGGAGAATCCAATTTTTGTCTGCGCCGGTTCGCTAATTTCACATCCTCATAAATGCTTAATTTTCCTTCTGCCGCAATCCCTTCCCCAAGCGCAAAATCCAACACTTTCCAGGGAGAACCTTTTTGTCCCCTGCGAAAACGCAGAATTTCCTTTTTCACAACTGCCTTATTTTTTTCATCCAATCCGATTGCAATTTCGTAAGTAATCAGCGGCTCATTCTCCGCAGGACGGAATTTCACAATAAATTCGATGTCACCCGTCTGGTCACGGGAAAACACTTCCTTAAAACCTCCCCGTTTTGCCAGCGCCAACTTTACATTGCTGTTCAGACAGTCATGCAAAAAACCAAAGATGTCAAAAAACGTTGTTTTTCCAACTCCATTTTTCCCTAAGAACACGGCTAAATTCGGAATATCATGTATTTCTACATTTTGGAATACTCTGTAATTTGATATCTTTAATGATTCAATTTTCATATATACCCCCTTTGACAAATATTTTTATATTCTTCGCTTTCTAATATATTTCTTTCATTTTTTACAACGTCAATATTCGCTTTTTTTATCGTTTCATACTGTCCTGCAAAACCATTTGCCTGCCCCTCTCCCCATAATATTCCCACCCCCTGTCAATCTCCACCTTCTCCCTGCACAAATAAAGATATTCACAGGTCTTCGCATAAACTCCCGCCAATTCATCCTCTTCTTTTTTTAACCGATGCCGCCGCATTGCCGCCCCATCCGCCATCTGCCGGAACAACCCGGATAAATGCGCAAGCCCGTATTGCTGCGCGCACTTTTCCATGCTCCGAAAGCCTTCCAACGTACTGTCATGCACCGTATCAAGCCCGCTCTGGTATAACTCTTCCAATAAACTGCGCGCGTCCTCCAACACCTGGCTCAAAACATCCATTGTACTTTCTTTACCAAATGCTACTTCCCCGCCCATCAAACCCGCATCTTCTTCCTCTCCTGTCCCAGCACATTCCATCTGCCCGGCGAAATCCTCCCCCGTGACGTCCTTCTTCTGGCAGGCTTCCCTTCCATCATTATCTTCCCAATCCTCCACCAACTCCCCCTTCTCAAACACTGTAACCGGATACAGCCGCATCCGCCCATCCCTAAAATACAGCTTTCCCAGAAAACACGGCTCCTTTTCCTCCGTCAGCTGTTCGAGATAGCCGATTCCCCATTCCTCCCTCTTTGAATACGCAAGCTCAACAATAACCTCCCGCCCAGAAGCATCATACAGCCACATCATCAGTTTCTGCTCCGTCTGCGAAAACTCACCTTTTGTAAAGGAATATGGGCGCAAAAATACAAGCTCCCCATCCCTGTACTCCTCCTTCGCCTCCTTCCGCCACGGTGTCCGCTTCGTATCCACCTGTTTCGCAAATAACTTTCCGAAATCCCGGTAATACCAATCCCTCAAATCCCCCGTGTGCAGACGGTTTTCTTTCTTGCAGTTGCCTGTCACCTCACCCTTGGTCTGGGCGCTCGCCGAAAGCCTGCCACGCGCATCCGCCCGCGCCCCGGATAAATGGATGCGCAGCCCCACCAATTCCTCTAAAGAAACCGGAAGCTCCCACGGTGCTGCCGCCTTTTCCCGCTTTCCCCTCTGCCGATTCGTCTCATAAAACACCGGGCGCGCTAAGGTGTAGGTATACCACTCCTTTGTATTCTCTTCCAGAAAATAAACCGTCTCCCCTTCATATCCGGTCTGGCTCTGAAAATGTTCCATCACAATCCCCACCAAATCCAAATTCCCAACCAATGTATATTCTGCGCGGAATTCCCCAGCAAGCACGGATATCTGTGCGGCATCCTTTGATTTTCCAAGCAGGTCCACCCGCTGATAGAGCCTTGCAAACTGCTCCATCAGCTTCCCTTCGTTAAACGACGCTTTTCTCTTTAAATAATTTCCATAGGAATCATGCAGCGCGCGCCAATAACCTTCAAAATTTGCAAGCTTTGCATTGTGGCTGATAAGCGCAAGCCGGTCAAGATAATCCAGCACATCCGGTGAGGTTCTCGCCAGACCCGTGTCAAGAAGTTCCGCCAGAAATGTTTTCATCTGTGCGGCAGCTTCCCTCACCTGCCCAAAATCATATTCCAAAAGCTCCTCCTCCGCGCTGAGTTCCTCCGCCTTTACCTGCCCTGCTGTCAGCTTGCACCAAAGCAGCGCTGCCGCCTTATGCACACAGAGCTCTTTCTTGTGGCAGGTACAGGTCGAATATTCCAACGGCGAGAGGAGTTTTACACTGTAAGCGCCCTTTGGCAGCTTCACGAACGCTACGCTGGAATATGTGATTTCCGGCAGCTGCCCTACCTGCATCTGTTTGGAAATATCCATAATCTGCTTTGTGCCCAATATTTTTTTCAGGGCAGGCAGCGGGTAAGCAGCGATTTCCTCCAACAGATGCGATTTTAAATCCTTCCCCTCTTCTGTTTTTTCTGGTTTTTCCCCTTCTTTCTTCGCGGATTTCGCGTCCCCTCCTGTTATTTCTCCCCCCTTTTTGGTTCCTTCGTCCACAAATTCCCCGGCAGCTTCCATGTTTTCCCCCGACACTTCCGCCCCGCCTGCTTTTTCCGCCTTTGCTCCCTTTTCTTCCTTTGTCTCCTTTTCTTTCTCTGTACCCTTTTCTTCCTCTGCGTCTTCCCCTTCTGCGCCCGCTCCTCCCCCTACATACTCCCGCAGTGCCAAAATCCCCAACAGCACATGGCGGCAGATAGTTCTTGATGGGCAGGAACATGTACTCTCCCCGAGCGGCTGCCGGATGGTGGCCGTTTCTGCGCCCACACTTACCTGCGCCTCCCCATCTGCGGAAAGCACCTTATAATCCCCCGCCTCCATATCCTTGTATGCGCGCTTCACAAGCCCTTTGTTCGCCATCCCGACCAGATAATCATCGTCCACCGCCACCAATAATGTTTTCCAATCCTCCATGTCACTGCCCCCGCTCAAACTACAATCTTACTCACAAACCCAACCAGCTCCTCCGGTGTCATCGCCCCGACATGCGCCCCCATATCCGCAAGCGTCTTCGCCGCATTCCGGTCATAATCCGGATTCGCCTCCCTGTCAAGCGCCGTCAGCACAACAAGCTTTACCCCACTCTCAATAATCCCCTTGCTGACGCGGTACATATTCTCGTAGCCGCATCCCTCGTAAAGGTCCGTGACAAGCACAATCATTGTCCGGTATGGGAAATCAACCAGACCCTCACAGTACGAGAGAGCACCATTAATGTTCGTTCCGCCGCCGAGCTGTACGCTCATCAGGATTTCCACCGGGTCCTGCGCATACCCGCTTAAATCCACGACATTCATATCAAAAATAACCAGCTTTGTATCAATCATCGGAAGCTTCGCGAAAATCCCCGCCATAACTGCGCTGTGGATGACCGAATTCAGCATCGAACCACTCTCATCCACACAGATAATCACACGCCACGAATTGTAGCGTTTCATGCGCGCGCTGAAATAAATATCCTTCAGCACAAGCTCCCCCCGCTCAACATCGTAATTTTTCAGGTTCCGCCGGATTGTTTTTTTCATATCCAGATTGCGCATGGAGCGGACCGGGCTGCTCATGCTTCGGTTCAGCTTGCCGAAAAACGACTGCCGCACCTCCTGCTCCAATTTTTTCATCAGCTCGTCCGCCACCTTGCGCACAATCTCCCTCGCAAGTGCAAGCACCTCGCCGCTCATCAAATGTTTCATCGAGAGAATGGTCTTTAACAGCTCCTGGTTCGGCTCTAATTTCCGCATCACATCCGGGTCGGTCAAAAGCTCCGTCATGCCGTATTTATCCAGTGCGTGCCGTTCCATAATCTCAACCGTCTGCTTCGGAAACAGTTTCTTGATTTTCTGCAGCCATTTCGGAACCGTCAGCTGCGAATCGCCGCTCCCGCCCGACCGCTCTATGCGGATATCCTGCTCCTCCCCGTATTCCCTTTCATACAGATAATCCAACGCCTCCTCCATCTCCATCAGCCTCGCCCCGTCCTGCGAAAATGAAAGCTGCCCTGACGCGTACCGCCCGAGCACAAGCCGCCAGCGGTTTAAAATTTCCTGTTCGTCTGCCATCTTTGTTTCTCCTTCCCCCGGATACCGCGCCCCAGATTGGTTCGCTTAAAAAGTCAATATATTTTCATATTTGCGCAGCGCCTCAAGAACATTGATATACGCCCTTATATCCCCATATTCCATTTGCATTTTCGCCAAATATAATTCGGCGGCTGATTTCCCCTTTATATCCTCTTTTAGCAAAAAATATGTCCTTGCAATATCATATTCTTTCGGTGCTTTACAAATATTAGCAAAGTCAATTGTAACAGCGGCGTTTTCCGGGGTGATTATGATATTATAGGGATGAAAGTCCCCATGGCATAAAGCATTTCCGAAAGGTAAGCATTTTATCTTATCTGCCAAATCACCGTCCAGAGCTTTCTCACCAAGCAAATATAACATCCATTCGGTATATGAAACTGCGCCGTCTATCGTTTTCATAAGCCAGTTTTTATGGACATTTGTAAATATTTCCATGGCATGGTCAAAAGTATGGCTGTCCTGCATCAATGACGCAAGGCTATTTCCCTGTACTTTTTCCATTATAAATCCATATCGTTGATTTTCCTCTACAAATTCAAATAGCTCAGGTATATTTTCCGCTATCCTGCTTACCATGCAGTGATTGTTAAATTCATGTTGTGCCAGACTTTTTGAATAACCCGGTTTGAATAATTTTAATATTTTATTCTCTCCCACCTCAAAAATTTCTGCCGTATTACCTTCTGCAATTTGATGCCCTTTCAAATTTCCCATGATATTTGCCACCTTTTGGTTTCTGATTTATCAATATAATTGCAATCTGCTATCAGCGGGTACAGAATTTCTATTCATGCCACCGTTTCGGAATCACCTGACATTTTACCCCCGCCATTTTCAGCTCGTCAAAAACCCGTTTCGCATCTTCCTTCGTCAGCTCCGTTAACGGCTCTATTTCCCATCCATCCAAACGTTTTTTCGCATTTTTAACTGCCTGCTCTGCCGCCCCGGCAGACAGGCCAAAGACCTCGCCTAACACTTTTGGAAGGGCTGCGCCATCTATTTTTTTGACCAGTATCCCAAAAAGGCTTGTAATCTCCGCGTACACTGCCTGCCCATTTTCCATGGTGCACCGGAACTGAAATCTATCGGTAAATAAATCTACCGTTCCGTCCTCGTTTTTATGTACTTCCTGCGGACAGTAACGGATAAAATCCTCATAAGAGCTGTTATAAATGTAAAAAACCGGAAGGAATTGCCTTAAATCAATCCCAAAAATTTTATTTTCCGCGTCAAGCCAGCCCGCGCCTACAAGACCAAGCTTTTCCTTGTTTTCCTCAATTTTCATTAAATCCCGGAATTCTTTTCCGTTGATTATCATCGAGTCGCCCCAGACCTTAAAATATTTTGTCGTTTTCCTGCGCTCCAATTCGTCCAGAAGCGTTGCAAGCCTTCCCTCCCCTTTGATGTAGCACTTGACGGCGGCTTTTACATTTTTGTATACGTTGGACGGTGAAAAAATAATTTGTTCCGGATGCTCAGGGCAGCAGAACTTAAGCTCAAACTGGCTGATTGATAATTGCGGCCCGTTTGCCGGGAAAGCGTTGTCGTACCAGTCCAGACGGCGGTTCGTCCAAGCCTGCTCTACTTCGTACACCTTTTTCTTACAGACCGGGCAGATTCCAAAATCCTCATTCCAACGCAGGTACATGGAATAATATTCCAAATCATCCTCGTCATCTTTTATCTCACCCTTATAGTGATAAACATATTCGCCCAAATCCAGAAATTCGGCAAAGCTTTCCAGTGTCACCTCCCTTGGAACAGGTCTTGGGGGATTTTGTTTTTCCTGAAATGCTTTCATGTATTTTGGCGGGAAGCGGTAACCCTCCACGCCCAAAAACTTTGCCGCCTCCTCCAGATACCACGCCCAAAACTTCATTTCACGGACGGCACACTTTCCTTTATCGCCGTCGGTGTTTGCGTCGCTCCATGCAACGCAGGCATTCTTTGCGGCATCCCAGTCGTAGGAATCCATTTCCGCCTCGGTCGCGTCGCAGCACCACGGCTCCAAATCCACTTCATCCTCCAGTGCCACAACGGACGCATCCCATGCCGCGAGCGCCGCCGAAGCGGCAATTTCCCCTTCGTCAATCAGCGCCATAAAATCGTGAATCGCATCACCTTTTACTTCGGCGTTTAATTCCTGCACGCCAATTTTCCCGTCAAGGTAGGCAAGGCTTTTTTTAATGAGGTTTTGCGGGCGCTTGTCCTGCGGGGCACATTTGCACCACATCGGCATTACTTTTTTAGCGCAGGCAAGCGCAAGCCGCGCGCGTTTTCTCAGCGGCTCCGTCAATGTCCGCGGGGTGGGCGAATCCTGCTCTCGCGGTTCGAGCGCCCCCATCTCCTGCCATATCCTGCGGCGCACGGTAATATCAAGCTTTCCGCTTTTTGCAAGCATTTCCTGCGCCTGTAACAACGCTTCGTTCTCCTGGAAATCCATAATAAAATCCCCTTTTCCCTGTTATCCGGGAAAAAATATTTTCCCAATATAAATCCAAAATTTTCAAGGTGCGCCGTGGCGCTTTACATTTCCCCCACAGCGTAAGCATCCAGTTCCTTCCCATACGCATACCACTGCGGCAGCACCTCGTCGCGCTCCATCAATTCCTCCCGTTTCACCCCGTGCAGCCCCGCCGCCTGCTTAGCAATCCTGTCGATTTCCGCCGGTGTAAAATAGGCGAATGCCATGCGTAGCTGCGGCAGCAATTCCACAAATTCCTGCTCCCCCACCTGCCCAAAAAATGTGTCCAAAATGCCGAGCAACCTCCCGCCGATAAAAATCAAATCCTTCGCTGTGTAGAACAGCCCACGGAAAAAGACCGCTGTCTGCAAAAGCTGCTCCTTTGTCCCGGACAGGTAGCCGATGCATATCCTCTCTACCCTGTCAACATCCTCCCTTCCGCAGCCATACAAAATCCCGTGGATGCAGCCGTTTAAGCCTGCGTTGATGTCCACGGTCTGCGCAAGGCGTTCCAACGCCTCATAGTACGCATCCCGCTCCATCCGCATTTCCTCGCCCCTGCCGGTAATCTGATACAGCAGTTTTAAGATATCCATACAATCGGAGAGCCGTTCCTCCTTTACCTGCGCCATCGCCGGGAGCAGGGTGGTCAGCTTCTGCACCACCGTATGCAGCAATGCCAGAAAATCCATCTCCACGCCGTAAAGGCCACCGAGCTCATCCATCATCATCAGGGATTTCATTGCGTCCGCAATCGAATAGAAATCCGCGTCCGCAACGACAAGTCCCTGCACACGCTCATAGACGGACGCAAGCTGCCCGGTCAGCCCCATCTCAAACACCTGCGTCAGGAGGGTTGCCGCCGCACCCGCGTTCAAATCCTTTTTGAGCGCCTCCCTGACAAGGCTTGCCGCCGCCTCCTCAACGGTCGCCCCATGTACTGACACATCAATCAGCGCCGATAGGACCTGCGTGCTCCACTTGTATTTCCAGATTTCCCGAATCAGGTTCTTATCCCGTTTTAACTGGAGGTTCGGTCCCTTTAAACGCCTTGCGAAATTCGTTTCTAAAAATGTCATCCGGTGGAGGAAACAACTCGTAATCCGGTGCTTTTTTTCCGAGAAGATGGAGAGGGTCAGCTCTGTTTCCAACGTGGAATGGATTTTCATGCGGAACGCCGTACACTGTGCCTCAAAGTCCTGCACAATCGGCGGCACATCCGCCTGCGCGCAGAGCCTGCCAATCCCCTTGCCCGTCATATGCCCGCGCAGTACCCGGAGCGGCAAATCCGAGGCAAGGTTGTACTCCCCCTTCACATAGGATGCGAGCACCGCATCCTGCAGCTCGTAAGCGCCCGGCTCCGGCTTTGCGCGGAGCTCGCAAAGCCCCTGCGCCATCTGCCACGCACAAATTTCGTCGTAGGTGGACAAACTGCCTTCCCTGCTGCGAACCTCCTTGCCGGATGCGACCAGCATATCAAGCACCGCTTTGGAATACGGTTCGTCCTTTGCCGGTTCCCCGCCATTTTCCTGCGCCGCAAGCCCCTCCCATACCTTCTGGTAGAACCCGGTATACGGCATGCCGCTCGCGTAGCCGTTTAACGCATCCGCCGCCTCCATCGAATATGGCATGAGATAGACGCTCTGGTCTTTTTCCGGAACCTTGCTATGCTTTTTATCCGCCGCCTTCCCTGCGGCAAGTTTTTCCGCCATGCGCTTTGTTTTTGCCCACTGCTTCTCCGAAAGATGTTCTGCAAGGGCGGGCGTGTGGAAGCCTCCGGTGACAACGAGGATTTTCTGGTGCGGTGGCTCTTTGTCCTTTGCATCCTTTTCCATGGCGAGGTTTTCCTGTACCCACTGCACAATCCGCGCCGCCATATGCTCCTCGCGCGCAATACACCCATCCTCCTGCATTACCTCCTGCGGCGTATTCTCCCGCGCCAGCCTGCAGTAGGAAAGCAGATGGGAAAACCAAGTATCGCAATCCTCCTTAAGCCCATTCAGCTCAAAATATTTTTCCCAGAACTCATCAAAACTGCGCAGCCCCGTCTTCTCACACAGCCGCCCGATATATTCATTGCGCGAAAGAAGATAATCATCGTTATAATTGTTCTTTTCCTCCTCCCGGCGCAAGCCCCTGCCCTCCCCGGACGCCACAAGGATATCCCCGTAGGAAAGGTCAATAAATGCCGCCTTTATCCCGCGCGCCGCCGCCTCGCGCACCGCCACAAGCTCCGGGGAATACGCAAGGAACGGATAATAACATTTGTAATGCCCCTTTTCCTCCGAAATCTTCCCCGCCTTGTCATGATACGAATAATAGATTGCAAACGGCGCGGCCGTATCCTCATGCACCATGACCGGAAGCAGCGCATTCGCATTGTCCGGCCCCTCCACCAAAACCACGGTCGGTTCCCACGCCGCAATCATCCGCTGTATCTGAAGCGAACAAGCAGGGCTGTGGTGACGGACGGGGAGCAGCAGGATTTCCGTTTTCTCTTCACTTCGCAATATTCTTTCCATTCATCCAATACTCCAATTTTGCAAGAATCTCTTTCTTTGATTTTGACTTAAATACCTCCATCGGCGCATCCACCGCCAAAAATCCGCAGCGGCTGCAATTCGAAGCATTTCTTCGAATAAACGCCAACTCCCATTCTCCAGAACACGGCATCGTTATATACAAATTCTTTTTTTGCAGCTTTTCTAAATTTTTCTGCCGGATAGCCCGCGGGAATCAGTTCCACCCGGCGAACCGCGTGGTCATCGCTGCCATCTTTATAGAAAATCCCCCTGGAAAACCGGAAAGTATTTTTCGTCATATATTCCCTGTAATACGCTTCGTCAAAAGCCTCCTCATTGTGGGAGGCCTCCGCATTGGCAAATATCGGCTCGCCGGCAATCAGTATTTTCCTTAATCCCTCAAGGGAGACATACCCGCCATCCGCATCCTTCAAAAATAACCGCCAGGTCGGGTCTAACATGATTCTTTTCCCGGACGGCAACAAACAGTCCACTACGACATGGCAGTCGCAAAAAGGGGCTTCGTATGGCATACAGGTAATGTGCCGGGCTCTGACACAAAACAGCCGCAGGAGCGAAGCCAGTAAAATCGCAAGCCCGCGGCAATTCGTCTTCCCTTCATGGGCTTCGCAGAATTCAATAATATCCGCTATCTTACGGCCAGGGGGCATACCAATGCCCCCGTCGTGCCCAAAATGGTCACATACAAAATCCAGCATCTTAAAAACAATATCATCGCTTTTGGTATCTATGTCCTTCACATATTCCGACAATCCATATGTTTCAAGTACCGGGGGGAATTCGCCGCCAAGCCGGTACTCGGTTTCATATGCTTCTTCCTGCGTCCGGTCATATGCCGCGTATCTTTTCAGCAAATCCAACCGGTTCTCCTGTGTTTCCGGCACAAAGATTTTTGTAGGATTGTTGTCCATACTGTTTTTATTCCTTTCTGAAAATCTCTCCTCTTTGCTATTTCAGCCACTTCCTCGCCTCAAAATACTGCTTCCACAGCCCGCCTTCCTTCGTGCTCTTATCCCGGATGACCGTGTTAAAATACCCCTTCACTTTGTCGAGGTCGTCTTTATTTTCCTTCGAAATCGCACCGACCAGATTCTGCACAAGGCAGTCCACATCCATGCGCCCCTCCCCGTAATAATACCCGGTCAGCATGGTCTGGTAATAGACCGATACCGCCTCTGCCGTGCTCATGACCGCCGCGGGCTTGTCAATCCGATGCCCGTAGGAGGAGACCCCTTCGCGCAGTTCATGGTAGGTGGAGGCAAGCAGTTCCGCCACATCCCCATCCGCATCCATTTTCACACCGCTCTCTTTCGCGAGCTTTCCGACCTCATTTAAAATAATCTGTTTTTCCAGCGAAACCTCGCGAACCGGCATTACCGTCTCGAAATTAAAACGGCGTTTCAGGGCGCTGCTCATTTCATTGACACCCTTATCCCTCGTGTTTGCCGTTCCAATCACGTTAAAGCCCGGGCGCGCGAACAAAAATCCGTCGTCGCCAAGCTCCGGCACATTCAGGACTTTATCGCTCAGAACGCTAATCAGGCTGTCCTGGATTTCTGCAGGCGTTCTCGTAATTTCCTCGAACCGTGTCAGAATCCCCTTCTCCATCCCGACATAAAGCGGCGCCGGGACAAGCGCCTCGCGGCTTGGTCCTTTCGCTAACAAAAGCGCGTAGTTCCACGAATATTTAATCATATCCTCGGTCGTTCCCGCCGTCCCCTGGATTGTATTTGTGCTGACACCGCTGATTGCCGCCGAAAGCAGCTCCGAGAGCATTGTCTTCGCGGTTCCCGGCTCGCCGACCAGCATCAGCCCGCGGTTGCCCGCCAGGGTGACAATGCACCGCTCGACAAGCGCATTGTTGCCAAAATATTTTTTCTCAATCTGGTATTCCTTCCCGTTGTACTGCACGGGCTGTGAGCTGCCCAAAATAAAGGTGCGCACTGCCTTCGGCGACATGCGCCAGTTTTCCGGCCGCCGGCCGGTGTCGGTTTTCTGTAATACCTCAAGTTCTTCTCTGTACCGGACTTCGACCGGCGGTTTGATACTTTCTTGCATTGTTAAGTTACCTCCACAATTCATTTATACGATATCCGTTTCCAGTATCAAAAAATCGCACTGACCTGAAACATAAAATCAATATGCCCGAAAAACGGGTCCCATAAGCATCCGGTGCTTTTTACACGGATTGGGCAGCGCTCGTCAAAATGCGTCTCAAAATTTATCTTGCCGTTGGTATACACCACATCCCCAAAATACTCCGCGCCCTGATAAACCACTTTAAACTTCAGGACCGCGTTAAAATCCTCCCATATCCGGCTCTCGCAGACCGCCTCCCGGCGCTTTTCATATTCCGGAAAATTCAGCAGGAAAAGTGTGCAGTCCTCCCCCATTGGCATCGACAAGCTCTCCCACGCATTGATGGTGTAGATACGCTCCTGCGGGAGCTTTGCTGTAAATTCCGTGTCAAACGGCAGCCCGCAGCCAACACCGTGCCAGCGCATTGTGATTTCGGTCTCCGTCACCGCGAGTACTTCAATGGTTGCCTCCGTTACATTGTCATGGTACCCAACGTAAATATATCCTGCATCCTCCCCCTCGTCATTTCTCTCGCACTCCCAGACAAACTTTCTGCCCCCTAATTCTTTTGGGTCCGCCGCCCCGGTCGCAAATCCGTTATGATGGTACAGACGGATTTTCTGCATGTCAAAATCGTCCGTCTCATCGATGACCTCCGCTTCCAGTTCAATGTACAGAAAGATTTTATTGTCCTGGTAATCCAGGGTCACCGTGCTGTCTGTAAGATTATAATTCAGATTGTCCAAACGAAAATACATCCCATATCCTCCCTTTCCTATGCAATAACTTCTCGGAATCTTCAGCCCTTATTTCATGGGGCTTTCAGAACCTATTTTTCAAAAATCACCCACTTTTTCTCAAAAACACTTGACAAACCAGTCAAAAAATGCGGCGCTTCGCGCCCTTGATTATGAAGTATATTTTTTGATTGGAGGCGATTTTTGATGTTACCTTGT
>CAJTUA010000023.1:67826-68055 GCA_910579615.1 uncultured Lachnospiraceae bacterium
GGTATCTCGATCTTTCCAAGACGGATTCTGTCATGCAGGATTGTTACTCTGTTTTTGGCCCGGAACCACGACTCCCTTCCTGCTTGCTGCGCTCCTACCTGCTTGCTTTGAAACTGAAAGTTACTTCCATCACTGTCTGGTGCCGCATGCTTAAGGAAACTCCCCTTTATGCCATCCTCAGCGGTTTCTCTTTCGGGGATACCCCTGGCGTCGGTACTTTTTATGATTT
>CAJTUA010000024.1 GCA_910579615.1 uncultured Lachnospiraceae bacterium
GCCCGATCATTATCATAGAAGATTTGTATTTACAGACTTTTGTTCACACACTCATTCAAAATGAGCCTATTTCCTACCAAGGAAAAATTTATGCTGCTTCTTTGCAAAAATATGTTGAGGTGAGCATGAGCATGGCAACAAGTTATATGGCGAAAGGATTGGGTAGATGCTGATTGAGATTTCATTTTAACTGGTGAGGATAAAGTCATATTACAAAACAGAGACAGGAAAAACCCCTGTCTCTGTTTTGTCTGAATTATTCAGCGTATATCTAATCCCAGAGGGACTAGCATAACTACCTTACAAAAAATTTGCACCCACTGTCTTACAGCGATCAATCACCTATGATTACTGTTCTGTTAATCTGGATTACAAAGGTAAGGATATCTCCATCCGGAGTTTCCCAATCATAGTTTACCGAACGGATGGTTGCCCTGTTACCAACTCTGCGAACATCAGCAGCAGTAATGCCACCAGTTACTTCCTCAACATTCCAATCTCTGTTTGCATCGAAATGCAGAGTCAGTGCCTGCTTTGCAATGTCAATGTCACTACCGTCGCTAACCGTGTTTCTTACCCACTTGAAGGTTGGCATATCCTGCTTATCGATTACGGAGATAACTTGGCTTGCCTTAAAAGTAGCCTTGTTATTCTCACCTACAAAGAGGTTAATCACATAGCTTCCGGTCTCAATCTTCTCGATTGTGGAAGCTGTTACTGCGGAACCGGATACTGCGGAACCAGATACTGTACCTACGGCAGTAAATCTGACGCTTGTCATACCATGTTCATTAGTTTCAATTACGAAACCAAGTTCATCCGCTGTTCCCTTTGTCGTAATAGTCTCATTGCCCTTCTTTACAAGGATCGTTGCCTGACCTGTTGCCAAATTGCTGCCTGAAACCAAATCATCCTCAACAGCATTAAGAGTAAGCTGCTTTACTTTATAGCCTTCCTTGTCTACAGAGTATGCCTTCAGCTCTACATTCTTGTTAGAAACTGCAGTATTATCTGTACCGAGGACATAAAGTGCCTCATCTACCGAATTGGAACCAGCTTCAAGCATGTATGTCTTAACCTGTCCGCCATTGGTATTCTTAACGGTAAAGTTAAAGCTTGCCTTTCTTTCAAAAGTAACCTTTCCGTCATTTGAATGATACGTAGCTGTTACAACAACACGAATCGGTGTTGCTTTTGTTGGTGCATCCTCTGTTACACAGATTCCATGTTCATAATCGTTGCCCATATTGAAATCTAAGTCATTTCCTGAACCATGAGCAGCATACCAACTACCTAACTCAACATAAGTAGCCTTATTCACATCGGATACTGTCATATTGACACTGATGTAACCATCATCACCACCATTGAACTCAGCGCCTAACTGGTCATATGTCTTAACCTCAAACCAAAGGTTATCCAAGAAATTCTCACCAGCTGCCAACTTAGTCTTTCCGTTTGTATTCACAGAAAGGGAAGTGAAAGTTCTCTTCGCAACAACCGTTACAGCACAGCTTCCTACATAGCTGCCGTCATAATATACATGTACAAGTACATTTGAAACAGCGCTCTTTGGCGGGTAAATCACACCAGTATCCTCATTAATAGAAAGCTTATCATCATTAGAGGAGATAAATGTGAACTTGTCATCAAATAATCCAACACCCTTTGATGTTTCTACTGTGTCATCCTTGCCATATACATTAATGGATGCCTTTACTGCAAGACGGTAACCCACATCCTCTACAGCAAGCTTCTGGTTTGTGTAAGCGTTATCATCGTTCTCTTTTACAATACCCCAACCAACAATATTGCCCGCAGTAATTGATGTATTGCCTGGTGTTACAGTAATCGGTGCCTCAAGAATATTTGCGGTGTTGCCCTGTACGATGTACCAATCCTCAAATGTTGCCTTAAGGTTTACTGCAAAGTTCTGATCCAGGGTATAGAACCAGATTGTATTACCGTTGAAGACATACTTCGGATCGTAGTCCTTAGCCAAATCCTCTAACTTAACAGAATCTGCCCATGCTCCTTCGCCATATGCTTTGGAGTTCGTAATATCCACATCCTGATTATTTACACCGAGAGCATAAAGACGGTACTTAATTACCTTCTCTACTGCCAACTCACTCTGAGAAACAGTCTCAGCGTAAGGAACTAACTTTACAGCTACGTTCTTGCAGGTTACAAAATGCTCTACATAATCCTGATACCGAACGGTATAGTTCGTGTCTTCCTTCAGCTCATTGAACAATGTAACTGTTACAATGTTCTTGCTGTTTGAAATACCACTGATGAAAATTTCCTGCTCAGCAGCTGCAGTCTTATCTGTAGCGGCATGGAGAACCTCATATGCCTTTACAACGTTCTTATCCTCGGATACGGATGCGTCTGCATTCGTAAGGGAAGGCAATGTTGCGTCAACAGCAGCCTTTGCTGTAGCTTCATCCGGGAATACCATTGTGAATGCGTTGGATGCACTCTGCTCAACCTTGATGGAATTTTCCGAAACAACAATCGTATACTCCTTAGATACAACTTCCGGATATTCACCAGTCTCTTGGTCTCTGCCCTCCGACTGAACGGTCCAAACTTTAAGGGTACCCTCGCCTGCACCTACTGCAGTAAGCATACCAGTTGTCTTTGTTACCGTGAAGATTTCCGGTGTCAAGGAAAGGAAACGAACGCTGTCAGTTGTGTATTCCTTCATGGTCTTGTTCCACTCGGTCTTGCCCTCAGCGTCTTTTCTTACAGCAGTAAGCTGTACCTTGTCGCCGACCTTGATGCTACCGTCCGCTACCTGGGTTGCACTGTCAGCACTCAGACCAACCTTCGCTGCATTCCTTTTTACTGTTACCTTGCATGTCTTTTCTACTGTTTCCATATCATCTGCAGTAAACGTTGCAGTAACAGTCGTAGTACCAACTTTAACAGCACTAACCTTACCCTTGCTGTTTACTGTAGCAATACTTGTGTCGGCAGATTCGAAGTCAACGCTTGTATAGCCTGCTTCCCTCCAACCCCAGACACTGGCATAGCGCTCACTCTTGTAAGTGCCTGTGATGTCTGCGCCTTCGCCATTACCGCTGTCAAGATAAAGCAGCAGGCTCTTGTACATATCCGGACCATCGGACGATGCTGCGGATACTGCCTTGGCAGGGAGCATGGTAACAACCATAGCCAGGGCTAACACGAAGGCGATCTTCTTGAAGATACTCTTCATTTTCTCTTCCTCCTTAAAAATTTTGATTGATTTGATGATTTCCCCACGGAGCCTCTTGACATTTGTGGCGTGATAGTTAATAATACATTAACCTCACTTTTTAAAAAGCAAAAGTATCCGCAGATATAATCATTCCAATAACGATTTGATTATATCAACATTCCTCCCAAAGGTCAAGCCCTTTTCGTTAGAAATTGTCACTTTTTTATGCCCGATATCAATATGGGTAAAAATGACACTCTTTCAAGGTGCTCCTCCCCGGACAGGTCCGCCGATACAGTCTCCCGTTCTGGAAGATCATATCTTTGTCAATCGACGAGACTTCTCCCGCCCCAAAAGGTTCCGCCTATAAATGACTTGGATGTGACACGCATAAACATCGCCTTTTTCCTCGGAAATCTGACTTCTCGTTTTTGACTGAGAACATAATACAAATCCTTTGTGTCAAACTTATGGCACTGCCTTGTCATATTTAGATTTTTTTCTTACGAGATTATTAAGGTGAGAATCCTATGTTTTCATTCGGTGCATCCATATGTACATTCCCTCGAATTCTTCCCTCATTGCAGCGTGCATTTTCCCATAACACAAAAACAGGCACACCGACGATTCCCTGCGTCAATGCACCTGTTTCTTCTATAGTAATATACATCCAAAAGATTTCCTATAGCTCCATACTCCATACTCCATGCTCCTTGCTCCTGACCCCTCTCCGCCGTCTTTGAATGCCTGTTCCACTTGTAAGAACGGGAAGCCATCCAAAAACATCTGCTTTGCTTCCTGAAACCTGCCCACAACAATCCATCACGCCATCTGCTTTCCAAACCGCTCCATATACTTCTTTGCTTTCTGTAACGGTACGTCGAACATCTTTTGCAGTTGGGTCAGGATATCATCCTCCCCTTTCCTGCCTGGCACGCCATAATCAATCACCCGGTTCGCCACGCCTGCCGCTGTCATAATCACAGACTTCTCCACTTCATGCATCTTTACATACGCAAGCGCGTGTTCCTTGGTTTCGCCCATCGGTCTTTTGCCATCCAAAAAAAATCCCCAGCAAATGAAACAAATCCACATTATCTATATTATGCAATTTTAAATCATTTTTACGCGCCTCCACCAACAACAGCTTGTAATCATTCACAAACGGCACAATATCCTCACCAAACCCCACATCCCGTGCAGGCTTGTTGCCCCGTCCCACGGCTTTTCGCCATAATAAACCACAACCGTAATCACTGGAATCAACGCATCTGTCTTTTTTATGCCGGACAGGATTTCATCCCTGCCCCTCATTGCCAAGCATCGCAAACTGAACTCCGCGCGCCGCGAAACGCTTACAAATCTCGATATTATCCCTCGCCTGCTAAATGCTCTGTCCATGCCCCTGTGCTCTAGCACAAAAGACTCGTCCGTGTCCACATCCTCCAATTCCTCCGGGCAAATCACCGCTCTCCCCTGGAACAGCACCGCATTGAAAAGAACCGCAAAACGTGCATTGTCACGCCAGTAATTTTTCTACAATCGTATCCACCTTTAAGACCTTCTTTTTCTTTGCTATATTATTCTTCCCCCTTGATACTTCCAGCATACAGGCAAACCGCAACAATTTCAAGAAAAATCAGAAAATCCTCCATTTTTCCCAAAACAAAACCTCCTTAATATCAGCAGAAAAACAAAGCCAATGGCACCGACAAACTTTCGCCGACCCATTGGCTTTGTTTTTTACAGCCCGAGAATCTTTTCTACGGTCTCCTGCATCTTATCTTTGGCACACACGGTTTTATGCAGCACCTCTGCACTGCGGATATCCTCAATCGCCTGAGGCACCTTTGTGCCGGAAAGCCTTGAAAGCTCATCCACCAGCTCAAAGTCACCCATGCTGTCATACTTTGTATCAATTGCTGTCATAACGCTGCGCGTAAATTTGTACGGACTGGCAGTGGAAGCAATCACCGTCACCGCATTGTCACCGCTCTTTTGCCTGTACGTATTGTATACACTCGCCGCAACAGCAGTATGCGTATCAATAATATACCCTGTCTTCTCGTAGAGGTTACGGATTGTTGCCGCGGTCTGTTCCGTCGTCGCGTAGCCGCCACAAAAATCTGCAAGTTCCTCCCGCATCTGCGGCGTAATATGGTATACGCCCTCCTCGGCCAGTGCCCTCATCAGCTCCGCATTCTTGTCCGCGTCATCCCCTGCAATTTTGTAAATCAGGCGCTCTAAATTGCTCGAAATCAAAATATCCATTGACGGCGAGGTCGTAAGGATAAATTCGCGTTTCCTGTCATAAGTACCAGTCTGAAAGAAATCGTAGAGTACCTTATTATCATTCGACGCGCAAATCAGTTTTCCTATCGGAAGCCCTGCGCATTTTGCATAGTATGCCGCAAGGATATTGCCAAAATTTCCGGTCGGCACAACAACATTAAGCAGCTCCCCATCCCGGAGCGTGCCCGCCGCAAGAAGCCTCGTGTACGCGTAAACATAATAAACAATCTGTGGAACCAGCCGCCCGATGTTAATTGAATTTGCAGAGGAAAACCGGAAACCTTTTGCCTTCATGGCCTCCGCCAGTTCCCTGTTATTGAACATCGCCTTCACGCCATTCTGCGCATCGTCAAAATTCCCGCGGATGCCAACAACCGTCGTATTTGCGCCGCGCTGGGTGACCATCTGCTTTTCCTGGATTGGGCTGACACCATCTTTTGGATAGAATACAATAATACTGGTGCCCGGTACATCCGCAAAGCCCGCAAGTGCCGCTTTCCCAGTATCGCCGGAGGTTGCCGTCAGAATCACGATTTCCTCGTTTACATTGTTTTTCTTTGCCGCTGTCGTGAGCAGATGGGGCAAAATCGAAAGCGCCATATCCTTAAAGGCAATTGTCGCACCATGAAAGAGTTCAAGGTAATGCGCACCATCCGCCTCACGTAACGGCGCAATCTCCCCGGTATCAAACTTTTCATCGTATGCGCTTGCGATACAATGCTTTAGCTCTTCCTCCGTAAAATCAGTTAAAAACAGCTTCATGACCTCATAAGCCACCTGCCGGTAATCCATTTTTGCCATTTCTGCAAACGGTACGGTAAATGCCGGAATCTGCGTCGGCACAAACAATCCGCCATCCGATGCCAATCCCTTTAAAATCGCCTCGGAGGCCGTCGCCCTCTCCTGCGCGTTTCTCGTACTCTGATAAATAATCTCCATGCCTTCCTCCTTGCCTTGGGCGTGTTTGTAAATTCATTCCTGCGGGGCATGCACACGATTCGCCATAGAAATTGTCCTCCTTTTCGTCGGACGCGAATCGGCGCTGGTATAATGCCTCGCGGTCATTATACCATGTTCTCCGAACATGCTTCCCTGCGGGGCATGCACACGATTCGCCATAGAAATCGTCCTCCTTTTCGTCGGACGCGAATCGGCGCCGGTATAATGCCTCGCGGTCATTATACCATGCCCCGCCGCAAGAAACAAGAATAAAATGAAAAGCCGTGCACATAGCACAGCTTCCCATCATCATTATTTATTTCCAAAAAACTCATGGCAGCCATATTCCACGATTTTCCTAAGTGAAGTATCAAACCAGTTCGCCTTATTTGCCGATGTGTATCTTCTCGCAAAGAAATACAATGCACCTTCGGAATAATCCTCTCCTACAAGTGCCCTTGCCACCGCGGTCTTCGTGTGCTCGGATACCTTCACGGTATAATATCTTCCGCCCTTGCGCACCGGCGAAAACTGGTATGTTTTCCCGTTGTTCTGGAAAACAACTTCCTTTACCGTATTGGGAAATTCCTTATCGAGCACGCGGTTCAATACAACATTTGCGACAAGTATTTTCCCGTAAACATCCTCATCCCCCGCCTCTGCCTCGACAATCGTCTCAAGCACGGTAAGCTGTTCTGCAGAAAGTTTCAATGCGGCGTACTCTGCATTATATTTCACGGAAAGCGCAGCCGGGGTACCCCCGCTGGTGTTTGCAAGAAAAGCTTCCTTTGCCTTTTCTTCCTTTTCTTCCTCAGCTGCTGCTGCCTCTGCCCCTGTCTCTGGTTCTGCCTCTGGTTCTGTTTCATCCGCCCCGGACGGCTCGTCCACCGCGGAAACACTGCCGGATGTGGCTTTTCCACTTTTATCCACAGCTGTAGGGATTGCTTTCGCCTGCCCGGACGCGGATTTATCCAATCCATCCGCCGCCCAAAGCCTTCCGGTATCAATGACCACATCATTCTCCAACAATCCGTCTTCTCCCCACAGTCCCAGCAAAATCAGCTCACCTTCCGCATCCGGCAATTGTTTTTCCTGGATGCTGCGCGCTATGCTTTTCCATGTCTGTGCAGTGTATCCTGCTGCCAGCCTGTAAGAATCCACAAGTGTATTCGGTTCTTCCGTTGCAAGCCTATATGCCTTCGTCGCCTTTGCCGCTTCTTCATTCTCCACAGCCACCGCTGCCGCCAGGGCACCCGTCACTGCCGGCTCCTTATCACCGAACAGCCCATCAATGCTGCCTGCCGCTGCCGCCCAGGCAAAAACGGAAGAATCCGTCCCTACCGGCGGAGCCAGAAAAGGGATGACCCCAACCGCTGCCATACTAAGCATTGCCGTTCTCTTTCTGCGTGCTTTTTTCTTACAGCGATTGTTTTCTGCAGTATTTTCACCCTTTTTCTTTTGGAGAAGCGTTTGTAAATTCAGCATACAAATTCCCTCTCTTTTCTGAAACCTCTTTCGATATTTGTTGTTAAATACTCTATGCTCAAAATGGTTTCGGACGGGTTTTTCCGCAATCCATGTGTTGTATTATAACAGAGAAGATTACGCTGTCAATAACTGCCAAAGTTTTTTGGCAGTTCCGTATACCGTCTTTTCCCATTTTTTACCTTAACGAAAAATATTGCATAATAAAAGTATATTTTTTGCTTATAATTTTATGTGATTCATCTTAAAAAATATTAACAATTTGTGATAACAATGTAACATTTGCTATTTTGTTTTTCTTAATTTTCCATATTTAAGCTGAAAATATACCCTTTCTTTCGTTTTTCATGTGTAATATTTTCGTAATAATTATGTAATATTTTATCTTTTTCTTGCCATACCGACATTTCCTGTGTTAAGCTATTCCCTGAAAGAAGTTCTTCAAGGAACACGGCATCCGGCATTGGCATCCATGGCATACACAATATCCATATCATATTACTATTATTATAGAAGAAACACGTTTGAAAGGAGTTACTATGGCAGAGTTGGCAGGTGTATTCCCCGCACAAAAAAAAGACGGAACCCCTTACTACCGTTCCTCCATCACTTACCACGGCAAACACATCAGCCTCGGCAGCTATCCATCCGCCACCGCGGCCCATGAGGCCTATCTTGCAGCCGCCGCCCTGCTTGCCGCACAGCTGCCCCCGCTCTCCGTCTGTACGGTCGATGACTATGCACTCTACGGCAGCGCGCTCCCGTTTGACAAATGGGTCTGCCTCCTCAATTTCCGTAACAACGGAATTTACTGCCACACACCAATCTATCTCAACGACCGCTTTTTCTTCTATTATTTAGACCCGTCCACCCCACTGAAATTTGATGCGGACGACCTTTTCTACTATATGCGGCGCAAAATCCTGCGGCGGGGCGGACATCTTTTTGTGAGCGATTATGGGATGCAGGTCTCGCTCCTTTCCCGCTACGGCATCCGAAGCCACGCCGTTGCAGGCAGGGATTACCGCTTCGTAAACGGCGACAATCTCGATTACCGCTATGGCAATATCGAGATAATCAACCGTTATCACGGCGTTACAAAAAATCCTTCCCGCAAACATGACATTTTCACGGCACGCATCCACATCAATGGCGACTACCTGATTGGCCGTTATCTGTCAGAAAACGAGGCCGCCATCGCCTACAACAAAGCGGCGGATGTTTTGAACCAGAGGGGCTTTTCCAAAAATTTCCCGCGCAATTACATCGAAGAATTATCCGAGCGGGAATATGCGAAATTATATGCGAATATTCGAATTAGTAAGAAAATTAGAGCATATCAAGTATAAATTAGTTGTATTTTGGTTTTTTCCGGGTTCAATATCCATAAAAAGGAAAAATTTTTTTATAAAAAAGGGTTAACTTTTTCATAAAACGTGGTATAATAAGAATATATTTTTTCTTCTTCCATTTTTCATAAAAACAGGAACCGCCCAGATGCCTTTTTCGGCACTGGGCGGTTCCTGTTTTTTAACCCCGCGCAGAACGGTCTCGATAGCCGCCCGGACTTAAGTAGTGCGCCGCCAACGCAATCATAACAACAGAAACCGCGAGCTGGCTGAGCATACTCGCCGCGAACCAGTGCTGCGACAGGAAATACTGCAAGCCGCCTTCACTCCCAATGGAATTCATAACCGTAATCCCTCTCCCAACTTGGTCACGCAGCATGGAAACAAAGGAAAACAGCGGATTGAAGAGCAAAAAAATCACCCGTTTCCCACTGATGGAATACATGACATTACGAATCCCCCAATATCCCCCCCCGCTGAACGCCTCAAGGAACTCAAAGAAAAACAGCACCACCGGAAGAAGGAAAACCATAGCAATCATTGCCAGATATGCGCACACCGTCGCCCCCGTGGTCTTGCGGCAGCAAACAGAAAAGAAAATCCCAAGGCTTCCGATATAAACTGCTGTAACAACGAGCAAAAGCAGAAAAGTAAACAGATTGGAGAGTACAATCCCACCAATGCTGAACACCACGGATAACACTGGCATGGATGAAACCACCAGTAAAATCACCATACTGATGGACGCCGCAAGCTTCCCCACCACGATATGCAGCGGCGTAATCTTTGTGGAAAGCAGGATATCAAGTGTCTGCTTTTCCCGCTCCCCCACCACCGCACCTGCCGTTGATGCAGGCACAATAAAAAGAACCATCACAAACTCCATTGCTGCCATAACGGAATAAAGCGTAAGAATTCCCGAGTAAGCCACGTCCTCGCGCACACGCCCCGCCCGGTCAAATGTCAGATAAAAGACCACCAGGCCAAGCCCTGCAAGCAGCAGGTTATAAACCAAAAGCAGCATAATCATTTTTTTTGTTCTGGCACTCTGTTTCAGCCCAATCTTATATACCGGATTCAAATGCCGCATACTATCTCTCCTATTTTAAGTTCCGCATATTTCCTTCCCGTACCCTATTAACTCAGTGGTATTTTTTGTCCGCCCTGCTCCCAAAAAATCCCACTGGGTCCGTACAGGAAATATGCTGTTTTAAGTTCCATTTCCAGTTCTGCATTTTTCACGGTACGGATGTCATATCCAAAAACATCTTTTCAAGGCTTCCCTCCTCGCGGTAAAACGATGTAATCTGCGCCCCGCGCGCCACTAGGGCAGCGAGCAGTGCCGCCACCTCCTCCTGCGTCCCGTCATACGGGAAGGAAATACTCATGCCGCTGCTCACAATGTTTTTCACATGTGGGTCGGACTTGAGAAGCTGCACCGCTTCCTCCGGGAATTTCAGGCACTGTAACACATATGGATTCTCCTCCTGCTGCCTGTGCAAAAGCGTCGGCACATCCCCCTGCATCACAAGCCGCCCCCGCGAAAGCACCCCGATACTGGTACACATTTCCGCCAGCTCATTCAGGTTGTGGGAGCTAATCAAAATGGTCTTCCCCTCCGCACACAGCTCCTGCAGCAATTCCTTTAACTGCCTGCGGTAGCGCGGCTCCATCCCGGATGTCGGCTCATCCAAAATCAGCAGGTCCGGGTTATTTACAAGCGCGCGCGCAACACACAGCTTCTGCTTCATCCCACGGCTCATACCGTCCACCATCTCATCGCGCCACTGTGTCATGCCAAGCATTTCCAATAATTCCGCCGTCCGCTTTCTTGTCTCTTTCCCGTCCATGCCATAAAGCGAGGCAAAAAATTCAAGATACTCCTGCACCTTCAAATCATCATACACGCCGAAAAAATCCGGCACATAGCCAATCATCTCCCGGATTTTCCTGGTATTTCCTGAAAGCACCCGGTCTGCTACCACAACCTCCCCGGAATCTGCGCGCATCAGCCCGGCAATAATCTTCATCGTTGTTGTCTTTCCCGCGCCATTGGGTCCCACAAAGCCAAAAAGCTCCCCACGCCCAATCTCCATGGTAAGACCGCGCAGCGCCTGATAATTTCCATAAGATTTTCTCAAATTCCGTATCCGTACCATCTGCCATCCCCTTTCCAAAGGGGGACTCCCCTTACCAGAGGAGGTCCCCCCTTACCGCATATCCTTTGCCGCCCAGATAAACACGGAAAGCCCGTTGCTGCCCGGACTTTGTGCTGCTTCCCCAAGGATTTCACTCCCCTCTTGCTCTGGCAGCGCAAAAATATAAATCATTTCCGGGTTGTCATTCACATGATCCCAAAAAAGTTCATTCAATATATTCGTTTCCGCATAATTCCCGTTTTCCACGTTCTCAAAGAGCAGCCAGTACCATCCATTCGAATCCTCGACCCTCTGGACGCAATCCTCCAGCAAAAGAGATTCCCCCGGCTGCATCCCGCCCACGCGCACTACAAAACCCTGATTGCAGATATAGACCTGGCGGAACGGTATGTCCGTTGTATTTTGTATCACGCCCGCCACCACTTTGTCCGCGGAAGTAACCGTTGCCAGCAGCCTGCCCTCCCTCTCTGGCGCATCCGCCCACGCATAAAAATTGGTTTTTGCAAACGCCCGTATCGTATCCACATTCAGTCTTGTGCCGTCGGCCAAAGCACATACGGCAGCCCGGTACTCCCTCGACCGCAGGGTATTTTCCGCAGGAGCATAACTGACCACCCACCCCGGGTCATACGCGCGGAACGCCGTCTGGGCAAGGCGCACGGTTGCTCCCTGCTTTAACATAATCTCCGTTCCCTGGTTGGTCGGCGCGGACAGGGAGAAATTCACGTACTGCTTCCCCGCCCCGTCCGTGTAATCCGTCACCTCAAGATAAATACAATATGGCTGGGTAATCTGCGTCTTCCCGCCCACCAGATACACAATCCCCATCACGGCAAACGAAAGAAGCGGTAGCACACCCCAGAGATATTTTGTCTTTTCAAAATGCCGCAGCAGCAAAAACACCGCCGGTATCAGCAGGACAATATAAACCATCAAAATCACAACATAGGGGAAAACCGAAATCCCGTTGCTCCTCGCCCGGATATAGGTCAGCAGATAATTCCCATTCCCCGTGTCGCTCGCATACATATCCGCATTCTGGCGTTCCAACTGGGTCTGGGTCAGATTATCAAACACCATTTCTGCCATGCGGTAATAGAAAAGCGGATAACTTCCCGTGGCCGTGTAAGTAACTGGTATTGCAAAAACAATCACATTCCCTTTGCCTACATGGTAACACCGCACAATGTCCGTTCCCCTCTCCTGCCATAAGGTTTCATAGGAAACTTCAGAATTCCACCAGTGCCCCCCGTTCCCAAACCGCACAATCGGAAGGCTGACTGCCTTATCGGACAGGCTGTTGACCGGGGTATCCCCAATCATCGAATCCCCCATGTAATATGTGCGTGCGTCCTCCCCGTATTGTTTCTTAATCTCCTCATTCGTCGCCAAAACGCTTTCGCGCGTTGCTTCGTAATTGCCAACCCGCAATATCACCTCCTGCAAAAGCTCCTTCTCCTGCAGGCCAAAATTCAGCATTTCCTCGTCTGCACCCGGTTCGGCACTTGCTCCGACCACAAGTGTTTTTCCGCTCGCAACCCATTCCTTCAAGCTTTCTGCCGCCTGCGCGTCCTGTAACATCTCCTCGGTTTCCTGTCCGGAAAAAGTGTCTTCCACCACGGCGCTTTCCTCCAGTTTCACAAGCACCGTCTCCTGCGTTACAATAACCTCCAATGCATCCAGTGCCTGTGCGCCGCGCTCCATCTCCGATTCCGAAAGCCCAATCAATTGGTTGCCGTAGGAAGAAAAATGCCCATACGCATTTTCCACCGGCATTTCCTGCTCCGGGTCAAAAACCGCCACAAACTCATACATCCCGTAATTCACCATCTCAACAGGAATCGTATGCTCTAGCTTTATCTCCCCCGCCTCATCTGTAAGGGTCAGGTAAAGCCCGGCAGTCATCAGATTCATCGGCAGAAGCATCTGGCAGGAAACACTTTCCCCGGGAGAAATGGTTTCAATCCTCTGCTGGTAAAGTACATGGTTTTCCTCCTCATTCTGCATCAGCACATTCACATACCCAGAGAATTCCTCCTGCGCCTTTACCTCAAGCGCAAGTGCAAAATCCCTGCCCGCCCGCAGTGTGATTTCCTCCGCCTCCCCGTCCTGAAGGGAAAAGATTGCCGTGAGGGAAAATCCGCCTTCCTCACAGTGCTCTTCGCGCTCCTGTGCATATACATCCACCGCAAAAAAACACATCAGCCAAAGGATGCTGCATACCACACACAAAGAAACCCGCCCGATATACACTTTTTTCCTGTTCCTTTTCCCCATGAACCAACCTTCCTCTTTTCTGTTTCAAACCAGCGCATTTTTTGGCAATTTGCACAAAAGACTTTCTTTCCCGCCACGCACAGCCGGCGCAGGAAATCCAAAAGGCTCACCCGCCAAAACCCTCCGCGGATTTCTCGTCTTTTTCAATTTTCATTTGCACAAGCGGCAGTTCCACAATAAACTCCGTCCCGTTCAGGTCACTTTTCACCGATATCGTTCCCTTGTGCCGCTCAATAATATTTTTCGCAATCGCAAGCCCTAATCCCGTACCGCCCTGACCCTCCGTGCGCGCCGCATCCACGCGGTAAAAACGCTCGAAAATATGCTCCAGATCCTTCGCCGGAATCACCTCGCCGAAATTAACGATATGGAAGCACACCGTCTGCGGCAACCCTCCTGGCTCCATGCGAAGAAAAAGGCGCTTGCCATCCCTGCCATACTTGATTGCGTTCCCGAGCAGATTGGAAAACGCGCGCGCCAAGAGCGTCCCGTCCGCCTCCACAATCGCCTGGTCAATCTTTTTTTCCACCAAAAGCTCCAGGTGGCTCTCCGCAATGGTCGGGTATGCCTCCTCCGTCAGCTGCTCCATCATCTTCACCGCGTCAATCGGCGCGGTTGTCATCGTCAGCTCCGCAGAGCCGTACTTGATATAATTGAACAAATCATCGGTCAGGCACTGCAGGCGTTTCGCCTTGCGGTAGGCAACCGAGATATAATGCCGCCTCGTGCCCTCATCCACATCCTTCTCCGTCACCAGCTCCAGATATCCGACCACCGAGGTCAGCGGCGTGCGCAAATCGTGCGCAATACTCGTAATCAGGTCATTCTTCGCCCCCTCGTTCTTGCGCTCCTCATTCTCGATTTCCTCAAACTCCTCCGCCATCGCGTTAAAGCTCTCCGCAATCTGCGTCAGCTCATTGGACTGGCGCACGGCAATGCGCGCTCCCTGCTGCCCGGAAGCAAACCTTCGGATTCCCGCCGCAATCTCCGCCAGATAGGCAGTAAATTTGCGCGTGAACAGCAAAAAATACAGGATGAAAAAAAACAATGCCAGTACGACCACAAGCCCGGCAAGCGCAAAAAACGTTCCCTTTTTCAGCTCATGCCCGCGAGGTTTGCCCATCGAAAAGCCCAAACCCGCATCATCATCCGCCATAACCACATTAGCGCCCGTATCCGCACCATCCGCTTCTCCCATAAGCTCCGTGCGGTTCAAATAATAGGAGGAGTAATTTTTCTCCAGTATAGGTGTCACCTCCGGCTCACCCTGCACCAACACCAGCATGCCATACACCGCAAGCCCCAGTACCAGAAGTGTCAGCGCCGTCAGCGCCATGCTGATGAGTGTATAGGCAATCATCTGCAATTGGAAGCCATACTGTTTCTTATTCTGTCCCTCAGCGCTCAATTCGGTAACCTACCCCCCAGACTGTCTTTATAATTTCCGCATTTTTCGGATCCATCTCAATCTTCTCCCGAAGCCTGCGGATATGCACCATGACTGTGTTGTTTGCCTCATACATCTTCTCGTTCCAGACGCGCTCAAAAATCTCGTCCGTCGAAAATACTTTGCCGGGATTGGATGCCAGAAGATACAAAATATCAAACTCAATCGGGGTCAGCTTCACATCCCGCCCGTATGAAGTCACACATCTCGTCTCGCGGTTGATGGTGAGGTTGCGGACGGAAACTTCCGTCTCCACACGCCGCTCCGTCCCTGGGTTCAGGCTTGTGTAGCGGCGCAGCTGCGATTTGACCCGCGCAGTCAGTTCAAGCGGATTGAACGGCTTGCTCACATAATCATCCGCCCCATTGCCAAGCCCCATAATCTTATCGAGGTCCGTGGATTTCGCACTCAGCATGATAATCGGGATATTACTTTTTTCCCGGATATGCTGGCACAGCGCGGTGCCGCTCATACCCGGCATCATAATATCCAAAATTGCGAGCATGATATTTTCCTTCTCCATAATCCGCAGAGCTTCATGCGCGTCATATGCTTTGAATACCTTAAAGCCGTCGCCCACCAGATGGATTTCCACTAATTCCGCGATTTCCTTGTCATCGTCCACTACCAATATATTTACCTGTTCCATAATACCTGCCTCTTTTCCGCATATGCTCTTTTCTCAAGCCCATACACAATCATCCCCCGGCTGCTTTTCTCCTGTTTGCAGCAAGTATAGCACAGTTTTTGCGCGAAAGTCTTTAATATTTTCTTACAAAACACAGAAGCTTTTCATGTGCGCAAAAAAAGAGCGGGCTCCCTCATATGAGACTTCCTCTCTTTTCTTTTTTGTTCCGCATATACTGTTTTTTCTTTCCAAATGAGCAGCACTATAAGCCGGGTTCTGTATCTGATGACCATCTTTCTTGACTGCGTGTCACCACGCAGCTCCTCCGCCGTGTAAGCGGAACGCGACCTACCGGGGAGCACGGCGGGCCACCGTATCGCTCCCCTGCCGCAGATGCGGCATATTTTGGTCTTGCTTCGAGTGGGGTTTACACAGCCTTCCCTGTTACCAGGGAAGCGGTGGTCTCTTACACCGCCATTCCACCCTTACCATACGCCGCCTGCCAAAACAGACGGCGCAGGCGGTTTCTTTTCTGTTGCACTGGCCTTGGGGTCACCCCCACCGGACGTTATCCGGCACCCTGCCCTGTGAAGCCCGGACTTTCCTCACGAAAGGAAGGAGTTACCCCGCATCCTTTCGCGCGGCCATCTGTGCTGCTCACGGATGCTTATTGTAGCATATGAAGCACGCCTTTGTCAATTCTGGCAGTTAATTTTCTTATCGAACAAGACGGGTTCACTGCCAAAATTCTAACACCACCTGCCAAGCCTCTCCCTTGCAATCTTTTCCCCAAGCACATGAGTCACTTCCCAGATATCCGGTGCATTGCAGCGCCCGGTCAGCGCCACGCGGAGCATATTGGTAACATGGACAATGCTGCCCTTGTACGCGGACGGATCCTTCTTATAATCCTTCGGCTTTACGGCAAACCCGAACTCCCTGGTAAGCTCCCTTACCTTGCCAAACCATGTGGCGGAATCATCGTTGTAATCCATGTCCTCAAGATAGCGCGAAACGAAAGCATGAACCAGCGCTTCATCACATTCCTCCGGCATAGCATCCACGATTTCAAAGGTTTCGTCATAATAAAAGCTCATAAATTCGCAGGCCTGTTTCCACGTCTCAATATCCCTTCGCGGCTTCTCCCCTCCGCGGCCGATCTTCAGCGCGGCAATGGTGCGTTCCTTGTATTTTTCAAGAAGAACGGCATATTTTTCGTTATACTTTACACACCAAGCATACCACTTCTCATAAACCTCCTCCGCGCTCATCCGGCAGATTACATTTTTCGAAACATCCCTTAATTTATCCAGATCCACAAGCGCGCCAGAGGTTGACATTTTTTCAAGCGTGTACGGAAAATCCAGGTAATTGCCCGCCGGGTTTGCAATTCTCCACTCCTCATAATCGGAATTGAGAACCGTTAAAAGGAATTCCCATACTGCATCCTGCGAAATTCCCTCCTCCTGATAATAAGCAAGCGCCAGTTCCGGATCCTTTCTCTTTGAAAGCTTGCGCTTGCTGCTGCCCTCAATTTTCATCAGGGTCGCCGTGTGGCAATAGATTGGATGCTCCCATCCAAACTCACGGAACAGCTCAATATGAATCGGCAGGGACGGTATCCATTCCTCCCCCCGGATAACATGTGTCGAGCGCATCAGATGGTCATCCACGACATGTGCGAAATGGTAAGTCGGTATGCCGTCACTTTTTAGCAGAATGAAATCGTGGAAATTCCTTGGCATTTCAAGCTTGCCCCGGATGGCATCCTCGACCGCGATATATTCTGAATTGAGGCTTCCCTTAAACCTCAGCACCCATGTCTCCCCATTCTCGAGCTTTGCCCTGATTTCCTCGAGTGTAAGGTTCCGGTTTTTCTCCGCATATTTTCCGTAAATTCCGATGTCTTCCTTCCTCGCATTCTGCTCCTCCCGGATTGCGGCGATTTCCTCCTCGGACAAAAAGCACGGATACGCCTTGCCCTGTAAAACCAACCACTTTGCAAAGGTCTGATAAATCTCCCTTCTCTGCCGCTGCCGGTACGGACCATATGCCCCCTTGTCCCCTTCGGCAACCGCTCCTTCATCGAAATTCACACCAAAATACGCCATCGCATTGATGACAGTAGCGACAGCACCTGGAACCTCCCTTTTATTGTCCGTATCCTCGATGCGCAGGTAAAAAACCCCATTCGACTGATGTGCAATCCGCTCCCCGATAATTGCATTATAAAGATTCCCCAAGTGGACAAACCCCGTCGGGCTCGGCCCGATACGCGTTACATTCGCCCCCTGCGGGAGCTCCCGCTTTGGGAACCTCTGTTCCATATCTTCCCTTGTCGTAACAATATCCGGGAAAAGTAAATCAGCTAATTGATTCCAGTCCATAGCATCCTCCGCAAAATAATTATTCATACTTTAAAACAACTTCCGCCGACAAATTCCCGCAAAATCGAGTTGTTCGGCACGCCCTCGCTGCTCACGCCAAGGAAATAATTCAAGAACTTTAACAGCCGCTTTGCCTCCACATATTCCGCGCAGTCCCTGTCAATCCCGAACAGCAGCGGCTCCGCAAACTGCTTTAACACCGAAAGCTCGTAAATCAGCGCCGAGTTAAACATAACATCCGCGTCCTCCTGGAACGGGAAAATATTTTCCTCCTCCCCCCGGCGCACGCTTGGCCACATGGCAATCGTATCCTTCGCCGCTGTCCCGCGCGTTCTCGCGTCGCGCACCATACGCCGTATCAGCCTGCCATCCGTCGTCGCAATCCGGTTGTGCTCATCCACGTTAAGCTGTGTGAGCGCACTGATATAAATCTTAAATTTGCTCTCGCGCGGCAGGGCGTAGGAAAGCGCGTCATTTAAGCCGTGGATTCCCTCAATGACCAGTATGTCCTCCGGTCCAAGCTGTTTGTAAATCCCCTTGTACTCGCGCTTGCCGGTCTTGAAATTAAAGGTCGGCAGCTCCACCCTTTCCCCCCGCAAAAGCGCCACCATATCCTGGTTAAAACGATTGACATCAATCGCCCCAAGAACCTCGAAATTGTAATTCCCGTTTTCATCCAACGGCGTGTCCTCGCGGTTCACAAAATAATCATCCACCGCAATCGGGTGCGGGCGCAGCCCAAGCGTGCGCAGCTGGATGGAAAGGCGGTGGGAAAAGGTTGTCTTGCCCGATGAGGAAGGTCCCGCAATCATAACAAATTTAATATTGCTCTGCGCGTAAATCCGCTCCGCAATTTTGGCAATCTCCTTCTCCTGATAAGCTTCCTGTACCAGAATCATCTCCTCAATATTGCCCTGGCTAATCATATGGTTTAAGTCGCCGACATTTTCAAGCCCAAGGCTATGCGCCCAGCGGTTCGACTGTTGCAATACCGTATAAAGCTTTTTGCGCGGCTTGTATTCCGGGAGCACCCCCGGCTCCTTCTTCTGCGGCATCAGCAAAAGGAAGCCGTCCTCATAAACACCCAAATCAAACACCGGCAAAACGCCTGTACTCCTTGGCATATACCCATAATAATAATCGTAAAAGCCATCCAGCTCATAGAGATTTGTATTCGAGACAAGGCGGTAGCGGAACAGCTTTTCCTTCTCGTACATGCCGACCGAATGGAACAGGCGCGCCGCCGCCTCCGTGCCAACCGTCCTTTTAGTAAACGGCAAATCCGCGCGGATTAAATTTTTCATCTCCTCTTTTACCTGCGCGAGAAACTCCTCCATCTGCGGGTGTTCTTCCCCCCTCCAGTCAATCTCGCCGTAAAGACCTGCCCCGAGCGAATATTCCATGCGGACCTGCTTGATCAGATTCCCGCCAAGGCTCTCGTTCTCTGCCCTGCTCTGACCTCGCACCCCATCAGCGTCCGGTGTGCCCCCCGGAAAAACAGTCTTATTTCCCGCCGCATTTTCTTCAAAAATCCGGCCGCTCACCTTGTACATCGCACGCATCATCACAAAAATCATGCCTCGCACCAGTGTACTATGTCCTGCGGTGTCCTTTGCCGTGATAAATTCCAGGCGGCCGCTCTGCTCCACCCGCCCATTCAGCTCACGCAGCCTGCCGTTAACGCAGACCAACACAATCGGGTGCTCATATTTATTCTGGTATTCCCACACAATCTCCGCATAGCTCGTACCCTGTGGATACGCCTTCTTTTCTCCCCCAATTTCCAGCTGAAACATTGCCATACCCCTTTCTTATATTTAGTTCCGCATGTGACCTCCCAGCGCCCTTAACCCCAGAGCGCTTCGCGGTCGCTCTCCTCGCGCGAACCGCTCTGGGCGCTGTACGGACACATGCTGATTTTAGTTCCGCTCGCGCCCTCTTCCCAGCACCCCGGCAACTTTCTCCAACAGCGAAATCTCCTCCCGCACCCCCATAAGCCGCTCTGCCGCGCGCGCAGAAGCTTCGCGGGCAAGCTGCTGTCCGATTGCCCGTTTCTGCGCCAGCTCATGCTGCACATATTCCTTTAGCACAGGATGTTTCTGCTTTATCAGGCATCTGCCGTACTGGTACGCCATCTTTGCAGATAGCGCACGTTCCTTTGCGTCCGTTCCAAACAAGGCATCCTGTGCACATTCTTCCACATCCTTCCCGCAGGCAGCCCAGTCCATATCCTCCCCTGCCCCATCCTGTGGCATCCCCTTTCCCGCGCGCATCACCGTATAATACTTCCCATCCTCCTTGCACATATCTTCCGCATCAATCTCAAGCCCCATTTTATGTAAAAAGCTGCGCACCTGTGCAATCTCCGACTGCGGCTGCAGCACAATGCATTTCGCCGCAAGCACCTTCTCCCAGTCCTTTGTCAGAATGTCAATCATCAACGGTCCGCCCATCCCGCAAATCAAAATACAGTCCGCCTCCGAAGCCGCAAGCGCACAAAGCCCGTCGGAAAGCCTTGTTCCAATGCGCCCTTCCATGCCATACCGCCTGATATTTTCCTGCGCCCGCGAAAGCGGCCCGCTCCTGACATCAAGCGCCAATGCCCTCTTTGCAACACCGCCCGCCACAAGGTAAAGGCAGGTGTAGGCATGGTCACAGCCAACATCCGCAAGCAGTTCACATTCCGGCACAAGCGAAGCATTCATCTTCAGCCGCCTTGAAATCGGAAGCCTTTCTATGTCCATTGTGCCCTCCCGCCTACAGCTCCAGATAGTCTTTCAGCTTCTTGCTCCGGCTCGGATGGCGTAGCTTGCGCAGCGCCTTCGCCTCAATCTGGCGGATGCGCTCCCTGGTAACATCAAATTCCTTGCCAACCTCCTCAAGCGTGCGCTGTCTGCCATCGTCCAATCCAAAACGCAGGCGCAAAACCTTGCGCTCACGGTCGGTCAGCGTGGCAAGCACATCGTTGAGCTGCTCCTTTAACATCGTAAATGCCGCCGCCTCCGCCGGCACCGGAAGCCTGTCATCCTCCACAAAATCACCGATGTGGCTGTCCTCCTCCTCGCCAATCGGAGTTTCAAGCGACACGGGTTCCTGTGCAATCTTCTGGATTTCGCGCACGCGGTCCACCGAGAGATTCATCTCCTTTGCAATTTCCTCCGGGTAAGGCTCCCGCCCAAGCTCCTGCAAAAGCTGGCGCTGCACGCGGATTAACTTGTTGATGGTCTCCACCATATGCACCGGGATACGGATGGTGCGCGCCTGGTCCGCAATCGCGCGCGTGATGGCCTGGCGAATCCACCACGTTGCATAAGTGCTGAATTTGTATCCCTTCCGGTAATCAAACTTCTCCACCGCCTTAATCAGGCCAAGATTGCCCTCCTGAATCAAATCAAGGAACTGCATCCCCCTGCCAACATAGCGCTTGGCAATGCTTACCACAAGGCGTAGGTTCGCTTCCGCAAGGCGCTTTTTCGCCTCCACATCCCCATGCTCCATGCGCACGGCAAGCTCCGTTTCCTCATCGGCGGAAAGCAGCTGCACCTTGCCAATTTCCTTTAAATACATGCGCACTGGGTCCTCCAGGCCAATGCCGTCCGGAACCGACAAATCAATCCGTGAAAGATCCTCGCTCTCCGCTTCAATCAGCGCAAGCTCGCTCTCATCGACATCGAGTTCATCGTCCGGAATGAATTCACTGTCCGCCGGCTCGCGCAGGACATCCACTTCATTCTTTTCGAGGTAATCATAGATTTTTTCCATCTGCTCGCTCCCAATCTCAAGCTCCGCAAAAAAATCATTGATTTCCTCATACTCCAGCACATTTTTCTTGCTCCTCGCATATTGCAGAATTTCTTTCAGTTTCTCATGAAATTTTGCCACATTTTCGTCCATAAAAAAACCTTCCTCCTGTACCTATAGGTTAACCAAGATTTAAGGAACTATGCAGTTTGCCAAGTTCCCCCCGCTTCTCAATAATCTGCTGCAGTGCCTTAAAATCATTTTGCTCCACCGCCCTGGCGTACTGCACATCCAGACTGTTCTGCTTCACACGCATCACAGTGTCAGAGAATTCTTTTTTTCTCCCCTCCTCATCCATCGGCGCAGCAAGCTTTGTCGAAAACAGCTCTGCCGCCGCCTGCTGTTTTTCTGCATCCTCAAAACGGTTAATCAGCTTTGCCGGGTTCACACTCCCGTTTTTCTGATATTCCTCAAACACCATCACCGCCACATCATGATAAAACTCCTCCGTGAAATCCTCCGGTCCAACAATACCATCAATCCGCCCAAACGCCGCCGGCTCCTCGCAAAGCCTTGTGAGCAAAAGCCTTTGGGAACGCCGCATCCCCTCCTGTGGTTTTGCCTTTTTCCTCGTTTCCTCCCGCTCGCGCAAAACCGTTTCGTCCGCAACCTTTACCGTCTCCTGCTGTATCCCGTGGCGGTTCACAAGCTTGCGCAGGCTCTCGTAGCTTATCATGTACTTCTGTGCCAGCGCCTCGGTGTAATTGTTCCGCTCAAGCTCCTCCGAAAACCCGAGCAGCCGTCTTGCCATCTCATTATAAAACCTCGTCTTTTGCTCGGGGTCGGAAAGGTCGTAATCCCGCTGCAAAATATCAATCTCATAAAAAAAGCTGTTCTGCGCCGTATCAATGCGCTTTTGGTACTCCTGCGGCCCAAGCGCCCTGATAAACTCGTCCGGGTCCTTGTACGGCCTCATGTCCACAATCCTCGCGCAAATCCCCGCCTCCTTTAGCAGCGGAATCGCGCGCAGCGCCGCCTTCACGCCCGCGCCGTCGCTGTCGTATGTTAACAGCACTTCTTTCGTATAGCGCGCAAGAATCCGGGCGTGCTGCGTCGTCAGCGACGTGCCAAGCGAAGCGACCGCATTGGTAAAACCCGCCTGGTGCAGCGAAATCACATCCATGTACCCCTCGCAGAGCAGGAAATAATTTTTCCGGCTCCCCCGCGCAAAATTTAAGCCGTAAAGGTTCCTGCTCTTCTCAAAAATCGGTGTCTCCGGGGAATTCAAATACTTCGGCTCCCCCGCGCCAAGCACCCTGCCGCCAAACGCAATCACGCGGTTGTTCACATCCATAATCGGATACATCACACGGTTCCAGAATTTATCGTAAACCCCTTTTGCCTCCTCCATCGAAATAAGCCCCGCCCCGCGCAAAACCGCATCCTCATAGCCGAGGCTTTTCAGGTACTTGTACAAATCATCCGGGGTCTTGTTGGAAAACCCAAGCCCAAAATGCCGGATTGTCTCATCCGTCATCGCGCGGTCCTTCAAATATTTCATCGCCGCCTGCCCGCGCTCGGATTTGAGCTGATAAAAATAATATTTTGCCGCCTCCTTATTCACCGCCAGCAGCTGCGCCTTTAAGTCCGCGGCGCGCCTTGCCTCCTCGGAATACTCCATCTGCGGCAGCTCCACATGCGCGCGGTCCGCCAGGGTGCGCAGCGCCTCAAGGAAGCTGTAATTCTCATACTGCATCAGGAAGGTAAATACATTGCCCCCCTTCCCACAGCCAAAACAATAAAACAACTGCTTTGACTGGCTGACGGAAAAGGACGGCGTCTTCTCGTTGTGGAACGGGCAGCACGCCATGTGGTTCGCCCCTTTTTTCGTCAGGTGCACATAGGAACCAATCACATCGACAATATCATTTTTTGAGCGTATTTCCTCCACAAGCTCCTCCGGGTAATACATAAAAAACCTCCTGCCTGCGCGCAGCCCTAGTACACATTCCACGCATCCGGTATCATAATCTCCTTATATTTCTGGACGGCATAGTGGTCCGTCATCCCTGCCACATAATCGCAGACAACACGGTAATCCGGCTCACCAAGCTCCTCAATCATATAGCGGTACTCCTCCGGCAAAAGCTTTGTATGCCCCGCATAGTAGAAATACAGCTGCTCAACCATCTTCTCCGCCTTTGCCTCCTCCCCCTTTGCAACCGGGTTCGTATAGACATTGCAAAACATATACTTGCGCAGCCCCGTCATCGCCGCGTTCACCGCCTCCGACATCCGGATATCATCCGCGCCGTCGCTGCTTATAATAATATCATGAATCAGCGTGTTCAGCCGCTCCCTTAAGCTGTGCCCCAAAATCCCGGTATATTCCTCCGGGATATCATCCTCCGTGATAATATGCCCGCGGATTGCATCGTCAATATCATGGTTAATATAGGCAATTTTATCCGAAAGCCGCACAATTTTTCCTTCCAACGTCGCAGGGCTCCCCGCCGTCTGGTGGTTTTTAATGCCGTCGCGCACCTCCCACGTCAGGTTCAGGCCCTTGCCATCCTTCTCCACGCGCTCCACAACGCGGATGCTCTGAAGCTGGTGCTCAAATCCCCCCGGGCAGACCCTCGCAAGCGCCCGCTCCCCCGCATGTCCAAACGGCGTATGCCCAAGGTCATGCCCGAGCGCAATCGCCTCCGTCAAATCTTCATTCAGGCAGAGCGCCCGCGCAATCGTGCGGGCGTTCTGCGCCACCTCAAGCGTATGTGTCAGCCTTGTCCGGTAATGGTCGCCCTCCGGCGCTAAGAACACCTGCGTCTTTCCTTTCAGTCTGCGGAATGCCTTGCAGTGCAGGATGCGGTCGCGGTCACGCTGGTAAACCGGGCGGATGTCGCACGGCTCCTCCGCGCGGTCGCGTCCCTTAGAAGCATCGCTGAAAGCGGCATAGGGCGAAAGCATCTGGTGCTCACGCCGCTCCTGCCGCTCCCGTATGCTGATTTGCCCCCGTCCAATTCCGATATTTTCTTCCATTCCGTGCACCCCCATTCCTGCAAAATTGACAAAATCACTCTTCTACTTATATTATTCTGGAATTCGGGCGGATTTTCCTTTTTTTCTTCGAAAAAATTTTTTGCAGGAAAACACAATGAAGTGAACCGGGGCAATCATCATGATTTCCCCGGTTCACGTTAGAGTACGAAACCAACTTCACAGCAGTAACCGCCCCACCTGATACACCACCGTCGCCACAAGCCACGCGACAAACAACTGATATACAATCGTCACCGCCGTCCACTTCGCGGACTTTAACTCCCGCCGTATCACGGCAATCGTCGCCACACAAGGCGTATAAAGCAGCACGAAAACCATAAGCGCATAAGCGTTTAACGCCCCAAAGCCAAGCCCTGCTAAGACCGTGGAAAGTTCTCCCATCCCGGCGGACGAGCTCACATTGCCGATGCCAAACAGCACGGAAATGCTTGAAACCACAACCTCCTTTGCCGCAAGTCCCGAAATCAGCGCCAACACAATCTGCCACAGCCCAATGCCCGCCGTCGCAAGCACCGGCGTGAGCGCCTTTCCAACCATCGCGCCAAAGCTTTCGGTCATGTCGGACACCAGACCTTTTGGTCCAAAATTTAAAATGAACCAGACAATGATGGATGCAATAAAAATCGTAGTTCCCGCTTTCGTCAGGTAATCCCTGACCTTCTCCCACACATAAATCGCAATCGTGCGCGCGTTCGGTGTTTTGTATTCCGGCAGCTCAATCAGAAGCGGATTCACAATTTCCCGGCGGTCGCAGGTCTTCTTGCAGGACGCGCACGAAGCCACCTGCCCTGTGGCATCTTTTCCTGCACTTCCTGTCTCCTTTGCACTCCCGTCCTTCTTTGCCCCGCCTTCTGCTGCCTCTTTCCCGCGGCTCTCCATCCGGCTCATCACAAACGCCGTCGCAATGCCGACCACCATCCCAAGCAGGTACATCGAAAACGCCGCAACCATCGCATTCTTCCCAAAAAACATCTCCGAAAACAGCACATAAACCGGAAGCTTTGCGGAACACGACATAAACGGTGTCACAAAAATCGTCCTCCTGCGGTCAGCGGGATCCTCAAGCGCCCGCGATGCCATCACCGCCGGGACACTGCACCCAAACCCGAGTACCATCGGAATAAACGCACGCCCCGACAGGCCAAGCTTTCCCATCAGCCCATCCATCACATAGGCAACGCGCGACATATAGCCGCTGTCCTCAAGGAACGCAAGCGCCAGGAACAAAATAAAAATATTCGGCAGAAAAGTTAAAATGCCGCCCACACCTGAAATAATGCCGTCCACAACCAGCGAAGAAAGCACTGTGTTCACCTTCGCCGCCGCAAGCTGCCCCGCCACCGTACCCGAAATCCATTCCAGGAAATTCTCAAAATACCCTTTCAGCCAGTCCCCGATAAAAAAGGTCAGGAAAAACACCGCCGCCATAATACATAAAAACATCGGCAGCCCCAGATAACGGTGCGTCAAAAGCCGGTCCACCTTATCGGTAAACGCCGCCTTCGTCTGCTTGTTTACCAGGCATTCCTCAATGATTTCCTCGATAAAATCATATTTCTCATTGATGATATCCGCCTCGTAGCTGCGGTCGATGATATCGGACAAATCAAGCCCCACCTGCCCCATAATCTCCGCATCCTGCTCCAAAAGCTTAATTGCGTGCCAGCGGTAATTCGGGCTTTCAAACCCCGCAGCCTTCATCCGTTCCGTCAGCTCATCAATCTTATCCTCAATCGCATCATTATACACCATCGCGAATTCCTCATGGTGGTTGTGCCTATGGCTGCTCTGCTTCTCCCGTTCCGGGTGCTGGTGCTCCAAAATCGCCCTGCGCTTTTCTTTGTGGTGCGCCACCGTATGAATCAGAATCTGCAGCCCCGTGCGCTTGCGCGCCGACACCGGGATGCACGGAATCCCAAGCATTTCCGGCAGGCGGTGCAAATCGATTTCCATGCCGCGCTCCCGCACAATATCCATCATATTCAGCGCCAGCACAACGGGCTTTCCAAGCTCAATGAGCTGCAGCGTCAGATAAAGATTGCGCTCAAGCGCCGACGCGTCCGCCACATCCACAATCACATCCACATCCGAATTCAAAATAAACTGCCGGGTCAGCTTCTCCTCCATCGTGTAGGAGGTCAGGCTGTAAATCCCTGGCAAATCCACCAGTTTAAACTGGTGCTTGTGGTATTTGAGCGCCCCTTCCTTCTTCTCGACCGTGACCCCCGGCCAGTTTGCAACCTTTAAGCGCGCGCCAGTGTAGGCATTAAACAATGTTGTTTTCCCGCAGTTTGGGTTTCCGACAAACCCCACCTGCAATTCCTTTTCCTGCTCCATGATGTATGCTTCCTTCCAAGATACATTTCCACGATTTTTTTGTTCCCGCACATCCAAATACCCTGCCATACCAAAAAGGCAAATAGGGCAAACGGGAAGTTTTGCAATGTATTCCTGCCCTGCGCCCTCCCCTCTCACCGGATATAAATATGCTCCGCGATTTTCCTTCCGACCGCAAGCCTTGTGCCGCGCACATGAAAAATCACCGACCCGCTGCGTTTATTGTTCAATACCCTCACATGTGTCCCCTGCGTCAGCCCGAGTGCGGTCAGACGCATCTGTGTCGCACGGGGCAGTTCCATCCCGACCACCTCATACTCGCCTCCGATGGCAGCCACGCATAAATTTTGTTTCCCATCCATCGTCTCCACCTCACAAATGCCAAGTTTCCCCTGTAACCTCTGTGCTTACCACCCTATCCGCTCCCTTATGCTCCCCCGCCTTATCCCGCTCCCTCTCTGCCTTTGAATATACGCACCCGCAATAATCCTGCCGGTAAAGCTGATACTCCTGCGAAAGTTCAACCGAACGCTTATAGCCATTCTTCTTCTTAAAATCCGAATACAAATACGCCACCTTGCAGGTATCCGAAAGCTCCCTGCCAATCGCATTGAGCTTTTCCGCATTTTTTAGCGGACTGATGGAGAGCGTTGTCGTAAAATAATCAAACCCGCCTTCCGCTGCTGCCACCGCCGCTTCAAGAAGGCGCAGCCGGTAGCAGGCAAAGCAGCGCTCCCCGCCCTCGGGTACCTCCTCAAGCCCTTTTGCCATCGCAAAAAACCGCTCCGGGTCGTATTTCCCCAAAAGTAATTTTACATCCCGCGCAAGCGGCATCTGCTGAATCAGCCGCTCGATTTCCGCCGTCCGCCTCTCGTACTCCTCCCGCGGAAAAATATTCGGGTTGTAATAAAACACCGTGATATCAAAATACTGTGACAGATATTCCAACACATAACTAGAACACGGTGCACAGCAGGCATGCAAAAGCAGGGATGGGGTTTTCCCATCCCTCATAAGCCCTTCCAATGTCTTATCCAACACACGCTGGTAGTTCACTTTGCTCTTTCCCACGTTCGTTTCCATATCCACACCTCCGGGGCTTTTTTGCTCCCGCACCCGATTTCATGCTCCTGCCAAACGAAAACCATACCCACCGCAGGATTTATCCGCGCCAAAAGCGTCCGCCGAACAGCCGCCCGGTCAATTTCCGCCCTCTTACCTCAGCCCACGGTAGCGGTTCACGCACGCGTAAATCTCCTGCTTGCGCACGGCGGCAAGCGTCGCCGGCAGATAGCTGCCCTTGCAAAGGCTTGCAAGCCCCTCGCGCCTTATCTGCTTATCAAGCTCCTCTACCAACGCCTCAATGTCCTGCGGGCGGCTTTCCAGCTTATCCGCAAGTGCCTTCAAACAATACGATAGCGTTGTTGTCTGCTCCGAATCCAGGAGCTGTTCCACAAAGCTTAAATCCACCGTATCCTTCCCGAACGAAAAACTGTCCCTGCCAAACTGTTTTACCTTAACCTCATCATATTTCTTCTCGAGCCGCCCAATCTTTACTACACGTTTTTTCGCCGCGTCGCCAAAAATCGCCCCAATCGGCGTTTTGCCCGCGGAAAGCTTCTCAAGCGGCGGCTCGCCCTCCATGCACTCCCTCACGCGAGCCGTAATGTCAAGCGTTTTGTAATTGTCCATCTGGATGACGCGGTCGGAAATATGGAAGTATGCGCCGGAGCTGCCCGCGACCAGAATCACGGAAACCCCGTATTTCTCATACATCTGCCTCGCCTGCAGCAAAAACGGCGTAATCGGCTCCTTCTCCGGGGAAACGACCTGCTGCATCAGCTCGTCGCGCACCATAAAATTCGTCGCACAGGTATCCTCGTCAATCAAAAGCAGCTTCGCCCCTGCGCGGATTGCCTCCACCACATTTGCCGCCTGCGAGGTGGAGCCGGAAGCATCCTCCGTCGAGAAATCCACGGTGTCCTTGCCGTTTGGCAAATCGCTGATGAACGGGGAAATATTGACATGCGTCACCGCCCTGCCGTCCTCCGCCCGCACCTTGACCGCATCGTCCTGCGTAATCACAAGCTCCCTGCCGTCCTTTGCAATATGGTTGTAAACGCCCTGCTCAAGCGCCTTTAAAAGCGTGGATTTCCCGTGGTAGCCCCCTCCGACAATCAGCGTAATGCCCGCCGGGATACCCATTCCCTTCACCGCCCCGCGGTGCGGCAGCACAAGCTCCACCTCAAACTCCTTCGGGGAGGTAAACGCCACGGCGTTTTTCATCGGCTTTTGCGAGACACCGCTCTCTCTTGGCAGGATTGCCCCGTTTGCCACAAACGCAACCAACCCCTTCTCGGTCAGTGCCTCGCGCACTGCCTGCTCGTCCTCCGCAAGCTCTAGCACCGCCTTTACCTCCTCCGCCCGCAGATTCTTGTAAAAAAGCGAGCGCTTTACTGCCTGCGGAATGTAATCAAACAAAATCTTGTGCAGTTCCCCTGCGTTGATGGTACGCCCGTTCGCCGGGAACCCGACCTCAAAGCGCACCAAAACATCACCGTTCTGGATTTCGCACGCCGTGCGCGCCAAAATCTCCTGCCCCGGGCGGCTTACGCCAATCAGCCCGCTCTTTCCGGAGCCCTTCGCCTGGAACGTGTAATCCGCAAGTGTCCTTCCAAATGTGCGCAGAAGATAATCCGAGAGCGCCACGCGCTTATGTTCATTTTCATACATTTCCGCGGCAAACCCTGCCTGTGCCTTGCCCACGCGCACGCTTAAGCGCGACGGCGCAGCAAACGGGTCGCCCTGCACATGGTCAATCCCAAGCACATAGCCAACGAACTGGTAGCTCCCGCGCAAATCCTTGTACGCCGGGTAGCCCCTATGGTCAATACTCCTTAGCATCTGTTCCAAATCTGTCTGTGATTTCATAGCACCCTCCCGTTATTTCCATTTCTTACCATAAATTCTTACCGCAAAATCTCCGAAAGCGCATAAAACAGCCGCTCCATCTGCTCCCGCGTGCCAACCGTGATGCGCAGATAATTCTCAATCCGCGGCTTATCAAAATACCTCACAAAAATCCCGCGCTCCCTAAGCGCTGTAAAAATTTTCTTTGCAGGCACGCTCCCATGCGCCGCAAACAAAAAATTCGCAGAGCTCTCAAGGCAGGAAAAGCCCATTCTCCCAAGCACTTCCCGCGCCCATTCGCGCGTCTTTATAATTTTTTCGCAGCACTCCTTAAAATATGCCTCATCCTCCACCGCAGCCGTGCCGAGCACAAGGGATGGATAATTCATCGTGTACGAATTAATCGAATATTTCACATCGTTCATCGCCTGAATCAGCCCCGGATGCCCCATCGCGTACCCGATGCGCATACCCGCCATCGACCGCGACTTCGAGAATGTCTGCACCACCAGAAGATTCTCATATTTTTCAAGCAGCGGCAGCGCGGATTGCGCGCCAAAATCCACATACGCCTCATCGACTACCACCACGGACTCTGTATTGTGCCTTACAATATCCTCAATGAATTCAAGCCCCTCCGCAATCGAGGTCGGCGCATTTGGGTTGGCAATCACAATGCCTCCGTTTTCGCGGTAATAATCCTCCCTGCGGATGCGGAAATTCTCATCGAGTGCCGGGCGCTCATAAGGGATGGCGTAAACCTGTGCCCACACATCGTAAAAAGAATATGTAATATCCGGGAAAAGTATGGGTTTGTCCGAGTTAAAAAAGGTCAGAAACGCCACCGAAAGCACATCATCCGAACCGACCCCGACAAAAACCTGGTTCTTTTCAAGCCCATAGTAATCCGAAAGCGCCCCCACAAGCACCTCCGCCTTAAAATCTGGATAAAGGCGGCATTTCCCCGCCTGGTTCCCAAGCAGTGCAAATGCCTGTGCCACCTTTGGCGACGGCGGATACGGATTCTCATTTGTATTTAACTTTACCATGTCCGCAAACACCGGCTGTTCCCCCGGCGTGTACGGTTCCACTTTCCTAAAATTCTTTTCCCATGCCTTCAAATGCAATCCTCCCGTTTTATGTATTTCCTGATTTTTAAGCAGCCTTTGCCCGCGGTTTTATCCCGCAAACCCTGCCCCTCTTACTTCCTTCGCATCTGTATGTACTGCACCAGCAGTTCCACGCACGCGTCCACATCCAGCCGGCTCGTGTCAAGGCACAAATCGTAATTGTCCGCCGAATGCCAGCATCTCCCGCCCGTATAATACGAATAATATTCCTCCCGCAGACGGTCGGTCTTCTCCATCTGTTTCCTCGCCTCCTCCTCCGAGAGCGGGGAAAGCTCCAGCACCGCCTTTAAGCGCGCCTCAAACGGCGCATGGACATAGACCCTGACCACGTCCGGACAATCGCGCAAAATGTAATCCGCGCAGCGCCCGATAATCACACAGGACTCTTTTTCGGCAAGCCCGCGGATAATCTTCGCCTGGAAATAAAACAGGTTATCGTCCGAAGTAAATTCGTCGCTGTCCGGCGATATCCAGCTCTCCTTATATTTTTTCCGGGCAATCAGGTTAAAAAAACTCTGCTTAAGCTTCTCGTCCGCCTTAAAAAACAATTCCTCGTCAATGCCGCTCTCATTGGAGGCAAGACGCAGAATTTCCCTGTCATAATACCGTATTTTCAGCTGTTCCGCCAGTTTGCGCCCAATGACACGCCCGCTGCTGCCGTATTGCCTTGCAATTGTAATAACTGTCCCTTCCATCGTCACACCTCCGAAAAATCCTGCAAAAAGCAGCCGCCAAAAACGGCTTTGCAGCAAAAACCTGTTTGCGCCTCCGAGCCATTTCATATTCATGGCTATCATAGCAGAAATCCGCAGGCTTGTCAAATGCCCTGCCGCCCGCACAAAAACACCCCCGGCAAACCCATTTCACCAGTCTGCCAGGGGCAAATGCCATATACCGATTCCTACTGCAAAACGAAACGTTTTACCAGCTCATCCAAAATAATTGCCTGTGCGGATAACTCCTCGCTTGTCGCGGACGATTCCTGGGCGGTTGCCGCGTTGACCTGCACAACCTCCGAAATCTGGTCTACGCCCACCTCCGCCTGATGCATCGTTTCGGTCTGGTCTTCCACCATAACCTTAAGCTCCTTGGAAAACTCCGCAATCTGCTTGATGCCGTTCACAACAGCTTCAATGGCGCGCTCGGCGCGTTCCGCGGAATTATTGCCCTCGGCAACCTCCTTGACCGAAGCCTCAATTAACTCCCTTGTATCGACCGCCGCCTTCGCACACTGGTTCGCCAGTTCCCGGATCTGGGCTGCCACAACGGCAAAGCCCTTGCCGGACTCCCCGGCGCGTGCCGCCTCAATCGATGCGTTCAGCGACAACAGATTGGTCTGTGATGCAATGGACTCAATCTTGGTGATAATATCCCCAATCCTTGCGGAAGACTCGTTGATGCGCTCCATCGCCGCCATCATATTGTTCATTTCCTCACGGCTGTTGTCCGCTTCATCCGCGTACTGCTTTGCCCTTCTGTATGATTCATCCGCGCTCTTTGCGCTTCGTTCCATCGTCTCCGTAATATTTGTAATCGTTGCCTGCAGCTCCTCCACCGCGCCGGCCTGCTCTGTCGCACCTTCCGCAAGGCTCTGCGATGCGTTCGCCAAATCCCCCGACCCGGACGATACATGGCCGGAAGCCTCCCCGATGGCAAGCAGCGTCTCCTTCATCTGGTTCCTTAAACCGCGCATGGCCTGATACAATTTTACAAAATCCCCGGTATAGTATTTGGTCGCTTTTGACCTGACCGCATAATTTCCGGATGCCATCTCGCCAAGCACTTCCCCGGTATCCTGGATAATCACGTTGAGATGTTCTGCCATCTCCTTCGCGTCCTCCCCTATCTCCTCTACTTCCTGCACGGTCTCAACCACCGGGAACGGCGTGGTAAAATCACCTTCCGCAAAGGTCTTAAGCCGCGCGCCAAGTCCCTTCAACGGTCTTGCAATGCTGCCGGAGATACGCTTTCCGATGCGGACGGACAAATACATTGCAAATGCAATATCGGCGGCAATCGCAACCCCTAGGATACCGCACACAATCGCAAGCGTCCTCGAAAGCTTATTTCCCTGCTCCACCTTTACATCCAGAAGTTCTTCCAGTTTATCATAAATACTGCTGTAGACGGTTGCCAAATCTGTCAGCGCCAATTCCTGCGCCTGTCTGCAAAGTTCCCTGTCCGTGGTGGCGCCAAGCTCCATAATTTTTGCATCCAGCACCCAGTATGTTGAAAGCTCCGACTTGATTTCATCGTAGGTTTTCCTGCCGTCCTCCGACACAACCGACTTCTCCACCTGCGCAAAATCCTTTTCAAAGGCAGCTTTGTTTTGCTCATGCATCTTCACCACAGCGTCAATCGCTTCCTGGTCATCATAGCCGATTGCTGCGCGCAGTGAGGAACGGATATCCGCAAAATCAAACATTGCCCGCCCGATATCCCCCTGTGCGAAACCAAAATTATCCAGTGCATAGGAATATCTCATTGAAAGGACAAGCATTGCTACCAGACCCATGACCGCAGCCCCTGCCGCAATCGCCCCCACCTTAAAAAAGGATTTCGTGAGCTTTTTTTCAATGTTTTCTTTCTGATTCATAGTAAAAATTCTCCTCTCCGCTAAGTCCAAAACAGGTTCTCTGCCTGAAGCGGGGGTCTGAAAACTTTTTCCGGAATCTGTAAAATCAAAATCTAGCAGGAGTAATTTTTCATAATCTCGTATAAACAGCACCTGAACATTGGTTCATTCATAATATCCATTGTCCATTATAATCTTGCTTACTAAAATAGTCAATCCTGGAATTACAATTTTTTGGCTAATACGCAATCATAGGGCTGGATTGTGCCCCTTTCCCGAGTTTTTCCTGTGTTCCATCCGCCATGCGCACGGTTTCCATCAGTGCAGCTCCCCGCCGCATTTATCACAGTAATCCAGCCCCTCAAGTGTAATCCCCCCGCAGTCCGGGCAGATAATCCTCTCCGGCAAAATCTCCCGCTCAAGCACGGGGTATTCCCCGTTTTCATCCTTCCCGTCCTCCGTAAGCTGTTGTTCCCGCGGCACAACGAGGGGTTCCTTAAAGCGGCGCACAGGTTCCAGTTCCCCCGGCAAGACCTGCTTGCGCGGAAGTTTTTTCATGATTTTATTGATTAGTGGCATATTCGGCTCCGGAAAATTTACTGGTTTAACAACTTCTCAATCGAAACGAATTTCACGCAAAGGACAAATATCTTTGTTGCTTCCACCATCTCCTGCGGTGTCGGGAAGGTCGGCGCAATGCGGATATTGGAGTCCTTCGGGTCTTTGCCGTAAGGGTAGGTCGCCCCCGCATCGGTCAGGACAAGCCCAAGCTCCTTGCATTTTGCAACAATCGCTTTCGCGCAGCCCGGCATTGATTCAAACGAGATAAAATATCCGCCCCTCGGCTTTATCCAGTTCCCAATCCCAAGCCCTGCAAGCTCCGATTCCAAAATGCTTAACACCGCCTCGAATTTCGGGCGCAGAAGCTCGGCGTGCTTTTTCATATGCGCATTCAGCCCGTCAATATTCTTAAAGAAACGGGCATGGCGCAGCTGATTGATTTTGTCATGGCCAATAATCTGCGCCGTCATAAACTTCTTGATATACTCCATATTCGTAAGCGAGGTCGCAATCGCGGATACACCCGAGCCCGGGAAGCTAATCTTTGATGTGGACGCAAAAATATAAACCATATCCGGATTGCCCGCTTTTTCACATTCCTCCAAAATATTTAAAATTTTATCCTGTGTATCCTCATAAATATGGTGGATGCAGTAGGCATTATCCCAGAAAATGCGGAAATCCTCCGCCTTTGGTTTTAAGTTCGCAAAGCGCCTTACCACCTCGTCCGAGTATGTAGTACCCGTCGGGTTGGAATACTTTGGCACACACCAGATTCCCTTTACCGCCTCATCATGGTTCACATATTCTTCCACCATGTCCATATCCGGTCCATCTTCCCCGAGCGGTACCGGAATCATCTCAATCCCGAAGGTCTCCGTAATCCGGAAATGCCTGTCATACCCCGGAACCGGGCACAAAAATTTCACCTTATCCAGTTTGCACCAAGGCGTGGAACCATTGACCCCGACCACCATAGAGCGGATAATCGTATCATACATAATATTTAAACTGGAATTTCCGCAAACAATCACATTCGGCTTGTTGACTTCCATCATGTCCGCCATCAGCTGCCTGCACTCGCCAATCCCGTCCCAATCCCCGTAATTCCTTGTATCATTGCCAAGGATGGTCTTCATATCCGATTCGGAATTGATTACGTCAAGCATCGGCATCGCAATCGCCAACTGGGAAAGCCCCGGCTTGCCGCGCGCCATATTAAAGGAAAGCCCCTTTGCCTCCGCGGTCTTTAATTCCTCCTCCAAAGCTGCCTTCAACGTTAAGAGTTCCTCCCGGCTCATGTCCATGTAGGATTTCATAATATAATCTCCCTTCGCTCTTTGTTCTCGTCCACTCAGATTGTCATACTTTCAACAGCTATATTATAGTGATGCCGCAATTTCCTGTCAATCAAAATTTCAAATTTCATCCGGTTCTCCCTGATTTTACAGCTGTTTTTAAATGCCGCCGGATAAATCCGCCGTCCACAGCCGCCATTGCATCATGAAATCTTTAGAAGCTGCCGCCCGCTAGTTTATGTGCCGCGGCCTCATCCGCCACAACGACCACATCCGGGTGCAGCTGCAGCACGGAAGCCGGAACCTTCGGGCAGATTGCCCCTTTTACGGTCTGATAAAGCGCTTGTGCTTTATCTTCGCCGCTCACCGCAAGCAAAATCTTTTTCGCGCGCAATATCGTCCTGACTCCCATCGTGTAGGCCTGCCGCGGCACTGCCGCCGCGGACGGGAAAAACCGCTTGTTCGCCTCGATTGTCCGCCCCGCCAAATCAACCAGGTGCACGCTCCCTGCAAAGGCATCCGACGGCTCATTGAATCCGATATGCCCGTTGTGCCCAAGTCCAAGAAGCTGCAAATCAATCCCGCCAAGCGAATCAATCTGCGCCTCATAGCGCGCGCATTCCGCATCACCATCCGGATTGGTTCCATCCGGCAGGAAATGCTTCTCCGGGCGCAGGTTGACCTTGGAGAAAAAATGTTTTTCCATGAAATAATGGTAGCTCTGCTCATCCTCCGGCGAAAGCCCATAATATTCATCAAGATTGACGGTTGTGGCACAAGAAAAATCCAAATCTCCTTTTCTGTACCAATCTGCCAGCTGCCGATAAATGCCAACCGGCGTTGCGCCTGTCGCAAGCCCCAAAACACTGTCGGGTTTTAAAATCACCTGCGCCGAAATAATATTTGCCGCCTTCCGGCTCATATCCTGGTAATCCTTCGTCAAAATGATTTTCATATTCCCTCCCAATCTCATTTTCCCTGCCGGTTTGCCACTGCCATGCCCCTGTCATATTTCATGCCTGCAGACATGGCTCAAATCAAATAATATGCCTTTTTTTGACTGCTCCGGGATTTTCTCCCCAACGCGCTCCAATGCTTCCCGGATTGCCTGCGCCTGCTCTACCGATACCACGCCATAAACATGTCTGCGGTGAATGCCATCCCAAACCCTGACGCGCTGTTCCTGCGAAAGCTCCCCTTCCCCATACAGCTTTAGCAAATATGGGAGCCGTTCCCAGGAAGGCTCAGACAGCAGAAGGCGAAAAAGGTAATTCCCGCACACGCTCAGACGCCGCCCGCAAAATTCCCGGTAAAGCAGCTCTGCCCCGTAATGAAGTTTGTATTTTTGAATCAGTCGGTATGCCGTTTTCGCGACTGCGGGGCGGTCATCAAACAGGAATTTCCAATAAACATTCTCCCCTTCCTCCGCTGCAAATCTTCCATAAGCCGTCAGCGCCGCCTTTGCCGTCCGTGCATCCTCCGATTCCAAAAACGGCATGACAAGACCGATTTCCTTTTTCGTTCCATGTTCCCCGATTCCGAGAAGCACAATCCACAGAAGGACAGGATGTTCCCCTTGCAAACCTGCTTCTGGTTCCGCTCCCGGCTTCCCAGATATTTCCTGCCGCAAATCCGTTCCTAGCTTCCCTCCCGCGGATATTTCCCGCTGCAAATCCGTTCCCGGTTCCGCTCCCCTGGAAATTCCCCGCCGCAGACACCCCAACCGCTCCACATAATATCCCAACACATCCATGTCCGTATGTGTTTCCAAAATATAGCTTGCGTATCTGCGTATCCGCCTTGAACGGTCAAGCAACATTTTCTCCAGACCCGCCCATGCGCCCTTCTCGTTCTCATAGCGAAACAACATCGCACGGTAGCGCACGAGGGCACTGGCAGAGGCAAGATACCGCCCTGCCCGCTCCTTGTCATACCCGTAATGCAAAAAAATCCCCGAAAGCAGCAGCTGTTTCCCATATCCCGTCCACTCTGCGGACAAAAGCCGTTCCATCTGCCAAAGTGGGAGCACCTTGTTCTGGCTAACCAGGCGGTAAACCGCGTTTTTTACATTAATCTCAAAATATGGCAGCCGCCCAATAAGCACTCCATCCGGGATTTTCTGCAATTTCCCAAGCCCCTGCTCCTTTACCATCCCTTCAAGCACATGGATATGTTCCTCGTCGCGCCTGCCGGAATCCCGCACCTTCTCAAACATCGGGAGCGCGGAAAAAAACTCCTGCGCACCGCATTCTGGCAGACGTTTTTTTGCCAGAAAGAAGGCGCTCTCACGGATTGCCCCAACCCAATCGTTCAGGCGCAGAAAAAAGAACAATAGCGAACCGTCTGCGCCATCTAAGGCTTCCATACACCACTGCCTGTCGTACCCGCACCGCATAAATGTGCCAAATTTTAATACCGCTTCATACTGTCCGTCCGTCAAACAGGGAAATTCCTCCCGCTGCGGTTTTTCCACTGACCATTCCAATGCATCATCCTGCGCGTACCATCCATCATAGTAAATCCGGCATTCCTCCGACAGCCGAATCAGCTTTTTCGCGGAAATCTTTGACAACACTTCCTCGTAAACTGCCGCAATTTCCACCTGCAGCTCCCACTCGCCCGGCAGAAGGAAAACCTTTTGCAATATATTTGCGTAGACCGCATTTCCTTTTTTCAGTTCCGGCAGTGCGGTATCCTGCACATATTCTAAAAATCTTCTCTCCGACGACATTTCCCCATATCCTTTCCGCCCCCTAAAAAACTGCTGCGGCATTCCTGTACCCTTTTCACTCCCAAAAACGCCGCAGCACTACCGCACCCTTTTCACCCCAAAAAACGCCGCGGCACTTTTGCACTCTTTTCACCCCCAAAAACCACCGCGGCATTCCCACATTTCACCGGAAAAGCTCCACGCGTCCTACCCTTCCCACATCCCGCTTAGCCGGTTCCTGATATGTACCGTCCGGTCAAACGCCGTATAGTCCGTAAGATAAAGCGTAAACGCCCCCGGCGTCTTTTTCTCGCTGTCCTCCTTGCCCTCGGTAAAATGATGCTCCCCAAAGCACGGTCCTACCGACAGTGTATCAAAACCGTTCGTCGCCTCGATACTTCCTTCCTTTACCACCAATACCTCACTGCCGGAAAGTGGCATGTCAAACAGCGGCCCGGTCAGGAAATTTACCCCGGAAAACGCAAGCTCCATCCGCCACGGCGCACCTTCCACACCAGAAGTCTTTACCCGGATATCCACGCCGCCTTCCACTTCCTTAACCCACACGTCAATCTGCATGTTTGGTCCTGACTTTTTCGGGCGCGAAGCATTGTCCATCTTCCACCAGTCGCTGGTAGGAGGAGCCTCCTCAAACGGAAGGTAATACCATCCCCGCATCACCTGGCGCAGATGGTATTCGCCGTCCGAAAGCCGCTCCATCTCCTCGGCCTTGAATGCCCTGTGCTCACAAAAACTGCCGCATACCTTCATTTCCAGTTTCATTGTGCCGTTATGGATGTAAAAAAAGTTCGATTTCCCCTTCATCACCGTATAGGTATAGCGCCCGCTGCGGCACCTTGCAATCCCGGAATCCCCGTAAAAGGCACGGTAATCCCCACTGCGGTAACTTTCCCGGTACTCAAGCTTCCGGTACTGCGGACAGAGCAAAAACCAAATCAGGCAGTCCGGCGCGGCAATGCGTTTCTCCCCCACCAAATCAAATATCGTATTGCACATCTGCAAAAATTCCGGGATATCATATTTTACCCCCATCTGCAGATATTCCTTGTAATAATCCGTCGGATAAACAAGCAAATCCTTGTCAAAGCGCGTGGAATTCGCCGTGAATACACTGCCATCCGGCTCCAGGTACGTAAACATCATCCGCAGGTTGCGTATTGCATGCTGTTCGTAGGATGCATCCCCCGTAACCCTCGTGAGCAAAATCATGGCATCGTTGTTGACCCGGTTATAATTCCCGGCGGACTTTTCCGAATACTCGCCGTCCGCGTTGCAATCGATTCCTTCCTTAAGGTAGCCGTATGCCGCCGCTTCCATCTCGGGATTTGCAAAAAGCCTGCTACACGCCATTAAAATGGACGCAATCGCCCATCGGTGGTTCGGCGTGTGGAATCCTCCAAGAAGCATCCCCTTCGCACCGTCTTCTATGATTTCCCCAAGCCTTGTGCAGATTTCTTTTTCTCCTTCTTCCACTTTTTCTTTTCCGGAAATCATTCCCTTGTTTTTACATATTTTTCCTTCTTTTTTGGAAACCATTTCTTTCTTTCCACAGGCTTCCCCACTTTTTCTGGTAACTTCCCCTTCTTCCGATGAGATTTCCCCCGCTTTTCCAAACGGATATCTCCCCTGTCTGCCAAGCAGGTATTCATACACCGGCAGCAATTTTTTCAGGCAGAACGCCGTGTCCGGCGCGGAGAAAAAATTGCAGGTAATATAATCAAACAGCCCATTTTCGTGCTGCACGCCCCGGATATAGGAGAGCCCTGAAATAATCCGGTCATAAACCTTCTTGTCATGGTAAAATACACTGTCCAGGCAACAGTACGCGGCAGTCATCGGCATCACCTGGTAAATCGCATACTTTGCCTGGACAATGCCCGTTTCGTCCTTAAACCCCCCGTACCGGGGATTGCCCTCCTCCAAAATCTGGCGCTGCATGGCGGCAATCACCCGGCGCTGCGTATCCTCTACGACTTTTTTATAATGCTGTTCCATTGGTTTCTCCTTACTGTTTTTCATTTACTGCTCCCTGGCGCTGGATACAATGGCATAAACCATCATCGCCGCCAAAACTCCCGCCGCAATGTATAAGACCCATCCACTGCCCGAAATGAATGCCACCGCGCCAAGCAAAAGCGCAATCCCCGCCAGCAAAGACACAATCGCGGTCTGCCGGTAATGCGGCTTCTTCTCCATGTTCTCGCGCTCTTTCTTTGAGGCATATAGATAAGCATTGTTCAACAAAAATCCTTTCTCCTGGAACGAGCGGATGCTTATGGCAAGCGCCCCAATCCCCATTGCCAGCAAAATAATTGCCGTAACGATTTCTTCCATAACGGTTCCCTCCTTTCCGCAGGTAAATTCCGCGTTATTCGGTATCCCCCTGCAAGTATACGTTTTTTGCTCCTATTTTACAACAACGCAGCCCCCAAAAGAATATGCTTACACAGTCAGCAACAGTGTTTTTATCTCAAACGATTTAAAATCCAACTCCGCTATGTTTCCTGCGTATGCCACTTCCTTTTGCTTTTCTTCCAGCATATTGCACTGCCATACCTTTTTTACCTTTGGCGGAAGAGCAAGCTTACAGCGCACCGCGCTTCCCATGCATTCGTACAGGCGCAGCACCACGCCGTTTTCCACATCAAAAGCAGGTTTACATGTCTCCAGGATGATATTTTCCCGGTCCAAAGAGAAGTAACTTACCTCCTCCGCCCGTTTCCCACAAAATGCGTTTTCCGCCGCATCTGCCCCCGGTTTCATCAACGGTACATTCAGCTCATACGCCTCACGCACCACGCCGCTGTGCAAAAATGCCCCTTCCAGCAAGTACAGCGCGTAAGTAAATTCATGCTTTCCCTGGTCCGCCTCCATATCTGGTATGATTGGCGCGCGCAGCAGCGTTAATGCAAGGGTACTGTCCTTCGCGGATATTCCATATTTGCAGTTGTTGAGCACCGCCAGACCATTTTCCCCGTCGGAAAGCACGGCGTAGCGGTGATGGCAGTGTTCATACATATCGCGCTCGTACCTTCTTGAACGGTGTGTCGGGCGTTTTAAGTAACCGAACTGGATTTCCTCAATCGCTTCCCTTGTGTGCACGGTTGTCGGAAACGCCACCTTCAAAAGCTTGTGCCGCTCCCGCCAGTCCACCTTCGTGCGAAATTCAATCCGGCGGCTCCCTGCCGCAAAGACAATTTCCTGCCTCCATGTAAAATACGCTTCTTCCCGGAAAACATCCAGATGGACACCGTCCGCTTCCTCGCGGATGGCAAGTGTTCCTTTTTCCCCTAACTGCGCCGGAACCTGTTCGTACATCCTGCCAATCTCCCAGGCATCATAGGCAATGTTGACATCGCGGTACAGGCAAAGTTCGTTGAGCGGGTTCGCCGCGTACTCATAGCCGCTGTGTTTATCGCAAAGGCTTAGGATTCTTCCAAGGCGGTCTACTCTCGCGCGGTAATATTCGTTTTCAACGGACACGGTACCACTGCCATTTTCGGCCATGGCATAAACTGCCGCCTCCTTGCCGCCTTTCGGTTCTGATTCCGTCCCCTCCCCCATGCGGACATACCCGCACGGCGGAACAGAAATCCCCTGCTCCTTCCTCTGCCAGCTCAGCGAATTAAACACCGCGCATTTTCCCGCCAATTCCGAAAGCTGCGCATCCGCCAATCCAAGGCTTTCCCTGCAAACCACATCCAGAGCTTCCTCCGCCTCCTCATTGACACGGCGGATGGACGTTCCAGGCAGGATATCATGGAACTCACAGAACAAAAGCTCCTTCCACAATTTTTCCAGCCGCGCAGCGGTTTCTTTTGCCATTTTGCCCTCAAGCCGTAAAAGCCCCGCCAGAAATTCCGCCTGCCGCAGCGCGATTTCCGCCTGCCGCACCTTCTGTTTCACCCGCGCCTGTGTGGTGTAGGTTCCCCTGTGCCATGCAAGGTAAAGTTCCCCGTAATAAACATTTTCCACTGTCTGTTTGGATGCCCGTCGAAAATATTCCTCCGGACCTTCTAACTTCACCCTCGGTGCGCCCTCCAAATCACCGCAGCGCCTTAACACCTCCAACATGATTTCGGTCGGTCCTCCGCCGCCATCCCCATACCCGAACGGGAACATCATACCAGAAATTTCCTCCCGTTGGTTCCGGTCATCCTCCCAGCGTTCTATCATGCGTGCCGGGGAAAATACCGTATTGTTTTCTTTGAAAATATGGGACAGAATCCTGCTGCCGTCAATCCCCTCCCACCAGAAAATATTATAAGGGAACGGCTCGCTCTCCGGGTCCGCGCGCAAAAGCTTCTGCGTCGCGAAATAATCCACCCTGCAGCCCTTCATAATCTGGGGCAGCGCGCCCGTATAGCCGAAGGTATCCGGCATCCACGCCACTTTGCTGTCCACGCCGAATTCTTCCCAAAACCACCGCTTCCCGTAAACAAACTGCCTTATCAGGCTCTCCCCGCCTGCCATGTTGGTATCCCCTTCCACCCACATGGCCCCATCCGGGATAAAATTCCCCTGTTTTGCCTTTTCCTTTACCATCCGGTATAAATCCGGATAATACGTTTTCAGATTTTCCAAAATAGGCGGCTCGCAGAGCAGGAATTTATACTCCGGATAGCGCTCCATCAGCGCGACCTGATTAGAGTAGGTCCTCGCCGATTTTCGTTTTGTCTCCGCGTTCGTCCACAGCCACGCCAAATCCAGGTGCGACTGCCCAAACACCGTAAACAGCGGCGCGCTTGTGCCGTTTTTCGCCTCAAGCAGCGGCTTAAGCACCTTTCTTGCACGGTGCACGCTCTGCGTCCGGAGCGGTTCTTCTAACTCAAAATCCGCCTGGTATGTAAATTCCTTTAACGCCTGTGCAACCTGCTCCCCGCGCAGGCTGCCCTCCGGAAGTGCCTTCCAGAGTTCGTACAGGGTATGGTAATCTGCGTAAGCCTGGAACATCTGCTCATTCCAGATGCCAAAGCTGCTCTCGCCGACAACACATTGCAGCCCTGGTTCTTGCGGCACCGGAAGCACATCCCTTGGGTAAATGCCGCCTCCCTCCGGCTTTGGACCATGCCCCGCGTAGGCTTCCGCGTAAACCTCAAATGCCTCCCCTGCCACGGCGGCAGGCGTAAGCTGTACATAATCATGCTGTTTATCAATGGAGCCCGCTTCCCTCCCATTGATATAAACCAACATTTCCGGTGCCATCCCAAGGTGCAGCAATACCCGTCTGCCCGCCGTCTCCTCCGGCAGGCAGATGCGGCAGCGAAACCATCCGTACTCCCATTTTCTCCCCCAGAAAATCCCTTCCCCAAAAGGCCGGAAGTTTCCCCTCTTTGCCTGTTCCAGGCGGATATGCTCCATGGTTGTAAAGCCCTCAAGCTCCACTGCCCCGACCTTTTTGTATAAATTCGCGGCAAATGCATTCTCCCATATTTTCAGCCGTTCTTCCCACTGTCTTCCAAGCCCCATATCTGCTTACCCCCCATACTCTGCCAAAAGCAGCATCGCCAGCGCCTGCCCGTAAGGCATCGGCTTCAACTCGATTTCTTTATAGAAATTCTTGTCAGTGCGCCCCATCGGGGTTCCGTAGGAGACCTGGTTTACAACACCCTCCCCGGAAATGCAATCCAAAACAGCCGGGATTGCCTTCACTGCCACCTGCCGGTAAGAAGCATCAATCAGCCCTTGCCTGACCGCCTTTAAAATCCCGTAGGCAAAGCCGCAGGTTGCGCTCGCCTCCACGTAGGAGGTTTCATCGTCCACGAGGGTATGCCACATACCATTCCCGCTCTGGTATTTTTTCAGGCTTTCCACCTGTCTTAAAAGCGCCTGTACCAGAACCCGCTTCACCGGGCCTTCCTCCGGCACAATAGCAAGGAATTCCGGGATTGCCATCGTAATCCAACAATTCCCCCTCCCCCAGAAAGCTCCCGCAAAATGGTTTTGCTCCTTAAATGTCCATCCATGGTACCACAGCCCTGTCGCACGGTCGCAAAGATACCGCTCGTGCAGCAAAAACTGGTACTGTGCTTCCTGTACCATGTCCTTATCCTTTAAGATGCGCCCCATATTCGCCAGGAATAACACGGCCATATACAAAGTATCATCCCAGAGCTCCTGCTCGTTCAAGGAATCCGAAGTTTTGTGCTGGAAGCCGCCCTCCAAGGTTCTTGGAAATGATTCCATAATTTCCTTTGCCGCCTTTTTGCACGGCTCCATGTACTTTTCCTCCCTGGTATATCCCGCCAGAAAGGACATGGCAAGATATGGAGCCGCCGTGTTGACATTCAGCGCCGGAAAACCTATGGCTAACTGCCTGTCATAGTAATCGCGGAGGATTTTAAGGTATTTTTCCGCCGCTTTTTCACTCCGCGCAACGTCCGCGTTCTCCCAGGCACCGGAATGTCCTGCGGAACTTTTTGCAGGGTCCGCACCATACAAATCTGCCTCAGAACCCCGTTTCCTCTTCATTTCCGCCTTCCCTTTCTCATGGCAGAACATCTTCCAAAGCCCAAACAGCCCCACGCCCTGCGTCCACTCCCAGTAGCGGTATTTTTCAATATCATCCCCCGCCAGATTGTGGCTTTTCATATTTTCAAGGAACGTTTCGTCCTCCTCGTACAAAATCCCCGTAAACGCATCCGTCACCAGTTCCAGCTTGCGGGCAATTTCCGCAGACAAATCCGCATCTGCGGTTATGTCCGCGCCACCACTTTTCTTTCCGTTCAAAGCCGCGCCGGTTCCGCTTTGCGTTGCGGGCGAACCGATATCCTTCGCTTCCCCCATTTCCCGCTCCAACGCATGAATCAGCTCCAAAAGCTCCCCCGGTGTCCTCACCGTATAATCCGGCTGCCAGTCCGGCTCCTGTACCGTATGGAAATACCGCGGCGACCAGTCCAGCCAGATGGAGGTAAGCCCATACCGGTTTGCCCCCGCAATATCCTTTTTCAGATTATTCCCAACCATCACAATCCGCGGCTTGTCCGCTTCGCCTAAGCCCATCTTTTCCATTGCCGTATCAAACATGCTCCTGTGGGGCTTCTCGTGCCCGACCACCTCCGACACAATCCACTGCTCAAAGCAATGCCCGCACCCGTTTTCACGGTATACATTCGCAAAGGATTCCCACGCCCCATCCGCCACCAGGGCAATCCGGTAACCTTCCTCATAAAGCCTCGCAAGCACCTGCCCCGCGCCCGGGATAAACTCCGCCTTTGTGACAATTCCCCTCCCGTCAAGGACCTGGCTGCCCTCATCAATCAGGGTATCCCCGCTGTCCGTAAAAATAATCAGATTTTTCCCCATATTTCCTCCCATTCTGCCGCGCAGACGGCATGTTCCATCTTTCACCGATTCCGGCTTTAACGCAATCACCTGCCGGAAGCAAGGTTGATTTTCCGAATTTCCTCAATATCCACCTTCGGTTCCCGCTTCATCGTGTACAGACCGTTTACCTCCTGCTGTACATCGGTCACCTGGGTATAGCAAAATCCAACCGAATCATCCAGCTGCTTTATCGCCGTGGTAATCCTGTCAAAACGTTCCAGAAACTTCTTCTCGTCCGCCACCTGGTTCCCGTAGCCCCATCCATCCTTTGTCTGAAACGCAATCCCGCCATACTCGCTGATGATGACGGGCTGCCCCTGATAACGGTACCCCTTCGCCATCGCATAACGTTCCCCGTTAAACGAGGTTCTTCCGTCCATAATCGCTTCCTTGTCCTGATAGCGCTTCGTAAAAACCTCGCCGGACTCCTCATAGTCGTGGAGCGTTACAATATCCGAAACCGTGTGCTCCCAGCCGTCATTGACAATCACCGGGCGCATCGGGTCAAAGGCTTTTGTAAGGTGATAAATTGCCTCCGTAAATTTCTGCTGGCAGCAATCCGTATAAACCCTTTCAATCCCCCAGCTTTCATTAAAAGCCGTCCACGTTATGACACACGGATGGTTGTAATTCTGCCTTACAATCTCCATCCACTGCCCTGTAAACTGCTCCACAGCATCCTCCTGAAACATGTACGCGGATGGCATCTCGCACCACACAAGAAGCCCTTTGCGGTCGCACCAGTACAAGAAACGTTCATCCTCCACCTTCTGATGCTTGCGGACCCCGTTATACCCTGCCGCCAGGACCAAATCAATATCCTTTATCAGCGCCTCCTCGCAAGGCGGTGTCAGATGGGATTCCTCCCAGTAGCCCTGGTCCAAAATCAGCCTCTGATAAAGCGGCACATTATTTAACAGTACCTTCCCATTCTCTATGCTGACCTTTCGCATACCAAAATAGCTCGCCACCGCATCGGTCTGCCCATCCCCAAAAAGGCTTAATTCCACGTCATAAAGCTTTGGGTTCGACGGGGTCCACAGCGCGACCTGCCACGGGACATCCCCGCTTGCAAGATTGATATCCACTGTGGCATACTCCGCCAAAGCCTGCATTTGCCAAACCGCGATTTCCCGACCGTCCAAAACGATTCTGCCGGAAAGCGTGAGGGGGCTTGATGGCTTTTGGTTTAGTTTCACCTCAAGCCGGACACTGGCATTGTCAAAATCCGGCGTCAGCTTCAATTTTTCTATGTAATTTTGCGGAACCTCCTCCAACCATACGCTCTTCCAAATCCCGGTGGTCTGCACATACCAACAGCCAAAATTTTCCTTCTGCCACCGCTGCTTCCCCCTTGGCTGAACACAGCTCATGGAATCCTGCGCCCGCACGGTAATGGTGTTTGCCCCATCCCTTACGTAATCCGTGATATCAAAGGAAAACCGGGCGTAAGCCCCCGTATGCGTTCCGGCAAAGCATCCGTTCACCCACACCACGGCAGTGTAATCAACCCCCTCAAAATGGAGCAGAAACCTCCTGCCGGACGCTTCGCACATTTCTTCCCCGTCCTCTGGCGAAATCGTTTTCTTAATTTCGATTTCCCTCTGATACCAGACAACCGGGTGGAATGCCTCCTCCCCGATTCCGCTTAATTTGGTCTCATACGAAAAAGGAACACGGATTTCCCGCGTATTTTCCGGAAAAGCATCATACCACCGCTCCCGCTGCCCCACATTGCAGTCATCAAACAAAAACTTCCATGTTCCATCAAGCCCTGTCCAGTTCTCCCGGCTCAATTGCGGGCGGGGATATCCCTTCTGCATTCTCATTCCCTCCTTCCAACTGCCTGTCCGCTTAAAACTCCATCCGTCCTACGATATCCTGCCATGCTTCCTCGTCAATCTCCTCGTCGCGGAAGAGCTTTCTCTTATCCGCGTCCGTTATCCTGCGGATGACTTTACACGGATTGCCCGCCGCAACGCACCAGTCCGGGATATCTTTCGTCACCACGCTGCCTGCGCCAATCACGACATTATTCCCGATGTGCACGCCCGGACAGACCACCGTATTGCCGCCAAGCCATACATTATCTCCGATTGTCACTTCCTTGCCGTACTCGTAGGCAGAATTGCGGCTGACCGGATGGATGGGATGCCCGGCGGTGTAAATTGCCACATTCGGAGCCATCTGGCAGTTATCCCCGATTTTTATTTTTGCAACATCCAACATCGTACAATTATAGTTTGCAAAAAAATTCTTCCCGACCTCGATATGCTTCCCGTAATCACAATAAAACGGCGGGTTTACAAAAGCATTCTCCGATTTTCCGAAAAGCTCCTTTACCACCGCGGCAATCCCCGCAAAATCCGCGCGGTCCATAAAGTTGAGCTTCTGCAAAATCCTCCTGCATACCAATTGTTCCTCAAAAATGCTGTCATCGGAAATATACGCCATTTCCGCATCCCTGCGCGCCAAATTTGTCATTTTTTCTCCTCCCTGTCCCGGTAATGCCGGTAGCCCGGATGCCTTCCCGTCACGCCGTAGCCCTGCCGCATGCGGATAAGCCGGTCAATGTTCTCCTTCGAAAGCTCCACCGCGCCGCCGAGCAGATGCGCATTCAGGCTAATCTTTGCAAACAGCTCAAGCGTCTCCATCCGGTAATATGCCGTAATGACATCCGCGCCCACCGTCAGCGCCCCGTGGTTCGCCAGCAAAACGGCATCATGGCAGCCTAAATACGGCGCAATCGCGTCCGGTACCTCGTAGGTGGACGGCGTGCCGTAAGGTGTTACCGGAACGGAACCAAGCGTAAGTACCGTTTCAATCATGGAATATTCGTCCAGCGGCACATGTGCCACCGCGTAGCCCGTCGCCACCGGAGGATGCGCGTGCAGCACCGCCCCGACATCTTCCCGCTCCTCATAGCAGCGCATGTGCATCTTGATTTCCGAGGACGGGCGGTAGCCTTTTAGACCATCAAGCACATTGCCCTGCGCGTCAATCCGCACGAGCTTTTCCGGCGTGATAAAGCTTTTGCTAATCCCGGTCGGTGTGGCAAGGAAGGTTCCGTCGTCAAGCTTTGCCGACACATTTCCGTCGTTCGCGGCAACCCAGCCAAGCTGCCACATTTTATGGCAGACATCACATATCTGCTCTCTTAATTCTATATATTCCATTTTGCCTCTCATTCCGCCGCAAAAAGCGGCATCTTCATCGAACTCTTTGATTTTCTGCCGGGAATCCGCGCCGTGATATGGCACGGATTCCCATTTTTTCTATGTTTATGAAATCGTACCCTTCTGCAAAATGATATTTGCATAGAGCGCGCCCTCTCCGGTTGCCACAACCGCGTAGCATTTTTTCGCTTCCTCGTAAAACGGAAAGCGTTCCAAATGGCCGATGGCATTCTTCCCCCGCCCATCATACTTTCCGATAATCCGGCGGTAGCTCTCCCAGATTGGCGTCTCGACCGTATCCCCTGGCACGACCTCCATCAGCTGCACGGGCTTTTCCACATATGTATCGAGCGGGAACAGCTGCAAAACCGCGTCCAATAGCTCCTCCACGCCATGTCCGTCCATGCGCACCACAATGGCTTCTCTGCCTACCGACTCTGCCGGAAAGTTCCCGTCCGCTAACACAATGCGGTCGCCATGCCCCATCTCACAGAGCACTTTTAACAGTTGGGGCGACAATATTTTTGGTATCCCTTTTAACATTTTGCCTCCTACCTCACCCTGCGGTACAGCGGTCCGTAAGCCTGGCATGCGCGGTAATCCTGCCCTTCCTTATCCATGCCAAATGCATTGAAAGCCGCAGGGCGGAAAATCTTGTCCTCATCGACATTGTGCATACACACCGGAATGCGCAGAATCGAGCAGAGCGTAATCAAATCCGCGCCGATATGCCCGTAGGAGATTGCTCCATGGTTTGCCCCCCAGTTGTTCATCACATCATAGGCGGTCCGAAACGCCCCCTTCCTGGTGCAGCGCGGCGCAAACCAGGTGCATGGCCAGGTATAGTCCGTCCGCTTCCAGAGCTTATCCGAAACCTCCTGCGGCAGTTCAAGCGTATAGCCCTCCGCAATCTGCAAAACAGGTCCTAAGCCTTTTACAAGGTTTAAGCGAATCATCGTGGCAGGCATTTCCGCCCTTGTTTCAAAGCGGGAAGAAAAGCCGCCACCGCGGAAATAGCCAAGGTCCGCCGCGTTCCAGGTCGTGGCCTGCATGATTTTGTCCATGTCCTCCTGCGTCATGTCAAACCACTGTTTCATCACCGGATTTCCCTGCCCATCGCGCAGTTCCCCGCAGGCATCCAGGCAGCACGCACCGGAATTGATCAGGTGGATAAAGCCATCCGCTTCCTTCGCCTTTCCCTCTATCTCATACCCCGTCGCCCGCTTTACCGCGTCGCCGCTCCAGTAGGTGCGCACATCCGCAAACATCTGCGCGCGGTTGGTCAAAAGCTTCATAAAAAGCATCCCAAGACCGTTGAGCACATCGTTCTCGGTTGCCAATATGTACGGCTCCCTCGCGCCGTTCCAGTCAAAGGAGGTGTTTAACATCGCCTCGGCAAAGTCCGCGTTCGGGTAAAAGTCCGTCCACTGGCGCTGCCCCTGGAAGCCCGCCGCAATCGCGTTGTGCCCGACCATCTCTTCCTTGCAGTCTTCTGGAAGGTTCGGGTTGCCGTTCATCAAATCCTTGATAATCACCATCATCTTAACGACAAATTCCCAGTCTTTCTCCTTCTGTTGCGCAGACTTCTGGAGATTTTCCGGATTCTTGTCAAAACCAATGCAGCATTTTTCCTTCGTCCACCTGAATGCCTTCTCAAACTCGTCCTTATCATAAATTCCCTCCGTCATGCGGCGGATAATCTCGACCTCATCCACGGACTCCACGCGCATCCCGAGATACTCCTCGATAAACGCAGGGTCAATAATGGAACCGCCGATTCCCATGCAGATGGAACCAATCTGCAAATAGGATTTGCCCCGCATCGTCGCGGCAGCCACCGCGGCGCGGCCAAAGCGCAGAAGCTTTTCCTCTACGTCCGCCGGGATGGAGCTATCGTTCGCCTCCTGCACGTCATGCCCGTAAATGCCAAATGCCGGAAGTCCTTTTTGCGCGTGCGTCGCGAGTACACTTGCCAGATATACCGCGCCCGGGCGCTCCGTCCCGTTAAAGCCCCAGACCGCCTTGATGGTGTCCGGGTTCATATCCATCGTCTCCGCCCCATAGCACCAGCACGGTGTCACCGTCAGCGTGATGGAAACGCCCTCGCGCAAAAATTTTGCATCGCACGCCGCCGCTTCCGCAACACGTCCGATGGTCGTGTCCGCGATTACGGTTCTGACTGGTTCGCCGTTGCTGTAGCGCAGATTTTCCTCAAACAGCTTCGCCGCTGCCTTTGCCATTCCCATGGTCTGTTCCTCAAGGGATTCCCTCACCCCGAGTACGCCGCGCCTTCCGTCGATGGTCGGCCGGATGCCGATTACCGGGTAATCGCCAATTAGTCTGCTTTTTGCCATAACCTTCTCCATTCCGCTGCTTATGCAGCAAATTTAATATTTGCCGCCCAACGGGCGGCATGTTCCCACTCCTATTTTACAATCAAGCATTTTCCAGACACACCGGAGCACCATTGTAATCCCCCAAAAAATCTGCCATGCTCCAAAACGCCCGGATACGAAAAGCCCTCCCGCATCACAGCGCGGGAAGTTTGTCCTTCCCGATATCAGTCATATTGTAACATATCCGAAGTGGATTTTCCAGAAGATTCAATTTTTTCTCGATACAATAAAAAACATTTTGCATAAGATATCAGGAAGGGATTTACAGGAGAATTCTTATTATGGGAAACGTAACCCCGGAAATCATATTTACAGATATATTGACATACAGAAAACCAGAAGCCGTGGCATGGGTCAACGGAAATGCACAAAACCCCCAGCTGCACGGCACGGTGAAATTTTTCTCAACGCCCTACACCGGCGTTTTGGTTGCGACGGAAATTTTTGGTCTTCCCGATACGGATGCCCCATCAAAGACCAGCTTCTATGCGATGCACATACATGAAAGCGGGAACTGTACCCTGCCCTTTGACCAGACTGGCGGACATTACAATCCCACCGATGCCCCTCATCCAGACCACGCCGGGGACATGATTCCCCTCATGGGAAACCAGGGCTATGCGTGGCTATCTTTCTATGACAAGCGCTTTGCCATCCCGGACATTATGGGCAGGAGCGTCATCATCCACCGGATGCCGGACGATTTCCACACACAGCCGTCCGGGAATTCGGGGGATAAAATCGGCTGCGGCATCATCCGCTAACCCCTCCCACCAAACAACGGGGCAGACCTTGCCTGGCCTGCCCCGTTTCTGTTTATTCCAGCGAAACCCGATGGATTGTTCCGATGAAATTTCCATCCTCCGCGTCTTCTAAGCTCCTTGCCGAGACATATTCGAGCGTATGCGGGTCAATGGCGCGGATAAACACAAGCTCCGCTTCCGCATCCGTGCTCAGCATAAGCTTTTTCGCGCTCTCAATCGGCATCGTATTCGTGACGGCCTCCGGTTTTGTGGTGCAGTAAATCTCCATCGTAAAATCATCCGATTCAAATACCTCATACCAACGGTCGTAGTCCAATCTCCCAGGAATCTGTGATGGTTGGCTGCCCTCGTCAAGAATCCGGAAGAAACGCCTCTTGCGCGTTCCGATATAATACTTGAACGGAATCTCACCGCCGACCTCATCCGCCGCGATGATTTCAATGCGGCCGCCCCTGCGGCACTCAATCAGGCCGAATGCCACACCTGTTTTTCCGGTCGGGCGCTCGAATTCGCCGCGGGTGTCAACATGCTCCATTGCCTTCGGGTTTATCTGCGCCTTGCGCTCAAAAAACTCCTCCGTACCAATCAGCGGCAGCAGCTCAAACATCGGCGGGGTGCCTTCCCCTTTGATTTTCTGTGTGAAAGAAGAAATCTTTTCATTGAAAATCTCCTCCACATATTTCGATTTCGAGGAATTGCCCGCTAAGATAATGTAAATCTTTTCAATCCGGTTCAGCTTCTGGTTCCCGTAAGCAGTCATCAGGGACGTAAAAAAGCTCTCGATTCCCCTTTCAATCCGGTGGTAAATCAGCTTGTTCAGTTCGTCCTTGTCTGCCGAAAGCGCGAGGCCGACCGCCTCCGTACCGTCGTTGCGGAACAGGTTGACCTTGATGCAGCCGCTCTCATCCACCACTTCCTCCTCCGTATTTTCCCAGATTGGGCGCAGGCGCTCGGTCAGGTTGCGCATATTCACGCGCCCTTCGCGCGAGTCGGAAATCAACGTCTCACTTCCCGCAAAATCCGGGCACATCGGAGGTTTGGTAAAGGTAATCCGCTCCTCCCGAAGCTTCGCCTCGTTCTGGCGGAATACATGGAAGGAAAGCTCTGCCAAAATATTTTCCCCGCCCAGATAACGGTCGCCGCTCGCACCGAAATGCTCGATGGTGTAGTCATATTTCGGGGAGGTGGATTCCCGCCACTCGCCAAAATCAAAATCCGTCGTGCCGCCGCCAAAATCAAACACGGAATAGTATACCTTGCTGTCCTCCTCCGGGTCAAACCCGTATTCCTGCAGGGCGCAGACCGCATACGCCGCCGGCTCACTGATGCCGCCGTTAATCTTAAATTTCTGCATGATTTCCTCGTCCGCAAGAATCGTCCGGGGCAGGGATTTCTGGATTCCTTTCCGGAAGCTCTCAATGATTTTCTCCCGCACCGCAATCTCGTAAGTAACCGGGAAGGAGAGGTAGTAGGTCAGGAAAATCCCGTTGCGCATGTTGTTGATGTAGAGCCCAAGGTAGTAAGCGTAAAGCTCAATCGGGTCCAAATCCTCATCGGAGAGCTCGCGGAACTGCTGGAGCAGGAAATCCTTATTTTCCCGGTCGCGCATACGGATGGAGCGCTTTACGCCTGTGTCCCCCGCCCACTGCTTTAGGCCGGAGAGGAACGCGCCGTAATCCGAGCTGCGGGATGCCTGCAAATCATCGACTGCCTTGTGCGAAATGCACACATCCTCCCAGTGCGTGGCAGGGCGGCCTTCGGTTGCAACATAGGCATCCATAAAGCGGTTCAAATCGGTAAACTCAATGACCGTCGGGTTCTCATAGTGCTTTGCCTGGATGCGCTTGCTGATGTTCCCTGTTCCCACGCGCATCGGCAGGATGCGGCTGTCCTCGTCCTGGTAAACGACAACGGTGCTCTTGGTTCCAAAATCAATGGCAACCACGCGGTTTGAGTTAATATCCGCCTTCGGGTTGCGCGCGACAAAGCCCATGGCCGACAAATCCAACACCGGACAGCCCCTTGCCTCATCCGTATTCCAAAGATCCCAGTGCCCGCGGTTCGGGTCAATGAGAATATTCCTGTCGTAAGGGTCAATGTCGGCGCGCTCGTGCTCTACCTCAAGCAGCGGCTTTGCAATCGACTCCTCATCCAGCGAATCAATCACGCCTGCGGAATAGCCCTGGCTTGTAATCGTATTGTAATTGATGTTGAATTCGGAAAGGCTGCCTTTGTTCCTTAAGTCCGTGGATATCTTGCCATAGTTGATATGGAAATCTTCCGTTATCAGACCGGCGGCAAAGGACCTGCCGATGTGGTCAAGGGCGGTTTCCAAATCGTTAAAATCCCCCCCGTAAGGGGTTACGTTAATCTTAAACTCCCTTAAATTCTGCAGCAGGCACGCCGCATCCGTAGAAGCGACACGAACCATCGGCATAACCGAAAAATCCGAGCGTATCCTGCCGGATACAAAGCTTTTTTCTTTGATATCAAAAAGTGTCGTCCCAACTCTTTCCATGGAGGAGGAGTCCGGATCCAAATAAGCCAGATAATTGTTGAACGAAGGATTCATCTCGTGCACAATATCGATGAAATTCTTGCCCGTATCCCTTTTGCGCCTGTACTCCGAATCCAGAAGATACACCTTCTCAATACTCTCAAAGGAGATTGCCTCCAAAAGACTTTTCTCAAACAGTTCGGCGGAGAAATTATAAAACCCCAAGGAATATTCATCCGTCACTTTTTTGTGGACATCAAATTTAAAAGTAAGCAAATCGGGAATGAAAATGGAAGCCCTCGTATTAAACAATACCAGGTTGGAAGTGGTGCCAATCCTCATAGGTAGCCACTCGTATTTGGCAAAATAATCGTGTATCAAACCGACATGCTGCTCAACTTCCTTCTGATATCCACTCAGCTCCGACTCAAGTGTGCTGTCAAAAATCTTGGATTTAAACATTGCGTACAAACTGTCCGTACTAAGTGGGAGCTTATCAACAAATTTTGTATGTTCCATATCTCTTACCTCACTTTGTCAGCGATTACTCTAATGATATTCGATGTATCGTACCGATATAATTCCCGTTTTTTACATCCTCCGCATTTTCCGCGGAAATATATTCCAGCGTATGCGGATTGGCCGCACGGATAAATACAAGCTTGTTTTCCGCATCGGTGCGGAGCATGAGCTTCCTCGCATTCTCAATCGGCATGCGGTTGGTGACGGCATCCGGCTCGGTCGTGTAAAAAATCTCAATCGTATAATCGTCGGATTCAAACACTTCGTACCATCTGCCGTAATCCACCCTGCCCGGAATCCTCGAAGGCTGGCCGCCCTCATCCAGGCTCTTAAAGCAGCGCTTCTTGCATGTACCGAGATAATATTTAAACGGAATCTCGCCCCCGGCCTCATCGTTCTCGATAATCTCAACCCTGCCGCCCTTACGGCATTCAATCAGCCCAAACGCGACACCCGTCTTTCCGGAAGGGCGTTCAAATTCGCCGCGGTCATCCGGGCGCTCGGCCGCCTCCGGGTTGATTTCCCGCCGCTTCTTATAGAATGCTTCCGTGCCGATTGGCGGCAGCAGTTCAAACATCGGGGTTGTGCTGCTGCGCTTAAGCTCCTTTGTGTAGAAAAGAATCTTTTTGGAAAAAATCTCCTCGACATACTGCGATTTTGAGGAATTTCCGGCCAGAATGATATAAATCTTATCAATCCCACCCATCAGGTGCTGTTTTCCGAAAGCAGTAATCAGCGACGTGAAAAAGCTCTCAATGCCTTTTTCGATGCGCCAGTAAATCAAATCGTTCAATTCATCCAGGTTCGCGGCGAGCGCCATCCCCACAACCTCCGAACCGTCGTTGCGAAAGAGGTTCACCTTGATGGAGCCGCTCTCGTCCACCGTCTCCTCCCCTGTATTTTCCCATATCGGACGAAGTTTATCCGTGAGATTATGCATATTTATATTTGCCTCCCGCGAATCGGAAATCAGCGTCTCGCTTCCGGCAAAATCCGGGCACATCGGCGGACGGTGGAATGTTATATTTTCCTCCCTTAGTTTGTCTTCGTTCGTCCGGAATACATAAAAAGCCAGCTCCGCCAGAATATTTTCCCCGCCGAGGTACCGGTCCCCGCTTGCCCCGAAATGTTCGACCGTATAATCGTATTTCGGGGAGCCCGACTCCCTCCATACGCCGAAATCAAAATCGGTGGTGCCGCCGCCGAAATCGAACACCGAATAAAAGACCTCATCATCCTCCTCCGGCTCAAAACCGTATTCCTGCAGGGCACACACCGCATATGCGGCTGGCTCGCTGATGCTGCCGTTGATTTTAAAGTTCTTCATGACAGCATCATCCTTTAACAAGGTCTCCGGAAGTGCCTTCTTTAAGCCCTTTTCAAAGCTCTTCGCAATTTTCTCCCGCACCGAAATCTCATAGGTGACAGGGAAGGACAGGTAATAGTTAAAGAAAATCCCGTTGCGCATATTGTTTATGTACAGCCCAAGGTAGTAAGCATAAAGCTCAATCGGGTTCAAATCTGTATCGGAAATCTCATGGAACGGCTTGAGCAGATAATCGCTGTTTTCCCGGTCGCGGATGCGCAGCGATTTTTTGACACCCGCGTCCCCCGCCCACTGCTTTAGCTCCGTAAAGAATGCGCTGTATTCCGTGCTGCGCGAGTTCTGCAGGTCATCCACTGCCCGGTGGGAAATGTACACATCCTCCCAGTGCGTCGCCGGACGCCCGATTGCGGCGGAATATACCTTAAGAAACGCGTCCAGGTTATTGAATTCAATAATCGTCGGGTTTTCGTAGTGCTCTGCCTGAATGCTTTTGCTGACATTCCCGGTTCCTACACGCACGGGAAGGATACGGCTGTCCTCATTCTGGTAGACCACGACGGTACTTTTCGTGCCAAAATCAATGGCGACGATGCGGTTCCGGTTAATATCCGCGCGCGGGTTGCGTGCCACATACCGCTGGTCGGAAAGATCTAATACCGGGCAATCCTCCACATTGCCTTCCGTCCAAAGGTCCCAGTGCCCCCGGTTCGGGTCAGTGAGAATCTTCTCGTCGTAAGGGTCAATGTCGGCGCGCTCATGGTCAACCTCCAATAAAATTTTTGAAAATTCTTCCGCCCCTGTTTCGTTAAACACGATAACCGGGCGGGTCTGCCCATCGGTTTCGGCAATCTGAAATTCTTCCGGCTGCTTTTCCTGTATGGTTTTGGAAATTTTGGTCCGAACCATTTCACGCAAGCTGTCGGTGCCAATCGGCAGCTTATCAACAAGCTTTGTGTATTCCATATCTCTTACCTCACTTTACCAGTGCTTTGTTCACCGTTTTGCCGTTTATGCGGTATCCCCGGAGCAATACGCCCGAAACAACCGATATTCTTTTCCCACGCATCATGCACACATGGATGTCCTCATCAAACCGGTCCCCTGCCTGCGGTTCAATCAGCGTATAGATTGGCTGTTCAAAGTTCAGGTTGTACAGTGAGACGAAGTACCCAAATAACTGGTCAATTTTCAGGCAATCCTCCGACCCGTAGGTCGCCAGCGTCCTACCATAATCCCAGAGGTTCGCCAGACTGTCCTTCTGCGCCCCGCAGGAGATGAAACCGTCAGGTGAGGTGGTGCGGAAAACATTTTTTGTCGCCGCCTTCGATTTTTCATCCAGGGAACGATAAATCTCCATGGCAGAACGGATTGGCTCAAATACCGCGAGCCGTTCCACGGCGGCATTCTTTTCGTCCTCTGCCTGCGAGGCGGCCTCGCGCAGCCTGCCGCATTCCCTCTCAAGCGCCGCCGCCTGCTCCTGCGCCGCCCTGAGCTCTTTGCGTAGCACGGCATTTTCCGCTTCTGCTAATTTTACAATTTTTTCCAGTTCAATATCAGGGGGGGCTTTCTGCACGGAAATCCTATCCTGGGATTCCCCTGCGCCGCGGGCTGACTGCCCAGAATTTTCCTTTCCGACAAGAGAGAGAAAATACTCTTTGATTTCTTCGTCCGTTAAAATAAACTGACGTACACTCTCCAAATCCATCTTCGTCATTGCTCACCAGGCTCCGATCCTTATTTTTTAAAACACAACAATAATAGTACAATAAACAACCCGAAATGTCAATGTCTTTGATGGGAACAGAAAAAAGAAACGGTGACCTGGAATTGTTATTCCGAAATCATCGTTATACTTTTACGCCTCCGTTAAACCAACCTTATTTCCATTAAGCCTTAAAACCACGGGCAAGAACCTTTTTCAAAAATGTACCGCACCGCTTCCTCGCCTGTCCTTTCACACTGTACCTGCCCTGCCGCGTCCACTTTCAGTACGACTTTATTCTGCCTGCCCTCCTCATAGGCAAACGTTTCAAAATCGTCCTCATACAGCACAAAGCCGTCCCCGCCGCTGCCATACACCCTCGGATATATGGTAAAGACCGTATCCTTTGTCACCGCCTCAACCGGTTCTGCCAACGGCAGGATACAGTCCGCCTTTACAAAAACCGGAATTTTATCATAATCCGCGTCTATCTGGTAATGCGCCCCGCCCTCATAGGCTTTCCCTGTCAGGTCAAAAAAGTCCAGTCATTTCCTTTCTGGCGGATACACACTTCGGCTTGTTCCATCCTCCAAGGTCATCGGCCTTTGCCTCAATCGCCGCTCTTAAAATGGGACGGTCATCTACATCCCTGACCTGTGATTCCTTTTACAAGCGCCATAACATCATCATCAGATGTGAGACCGACCCGCTCTGCTTCGCCTGCCATTTCCCCCTGGAGCATCTGCATGGCATAGACAGCCGAATTAACGATACGGACAGTACCGCCCTCCACAATAAAAGAAATACGGTCTCCGCTTGCCACGCTAAGCACTTCACGGACATCTTTTGGGATTGTGACCTGCCCTTTGGCCATGACCTTTGCGTTGTCAACAAAAGCGTTTGCTAACATATCTTTCACCTCCTGAAATATGGAAAGTAGGGATTTCCCTACTTGTATTATATGCGACTGCCAAAGAAAAATCAAATGAAATTCATGGAATGGGTTTATCGGACACTGGAAATGTGAATTTTTTGTGAAATTGACTAAAAAGTCCTTGACGATTTGTCTCTGGGGAATTATGTATATTTTTTTAAATTGGTGTAGTTTTCTTTTTCCCATTTCTCATGAGATGTTCTCCTCCATCCGCTCGTGTTTTATGCAGACGGAGCCCTTGTGTCATCTGCTCCGGGTCATTCTCTACATTTCTGACCAGACCAGCCATTCCACTTTCAAAAGATGGTTTCAGCTTTAGTATCAATTCGGTATATCTCTTGGTGATATAGTCAATATTGCTTAGCTGAGTACCTTCCAAGGAGATAAAAATATAATTCAGCTGTGTGCTCAAAAGGGTAATCAAGTTGCGTCCAGCAGGGATAAACACTGTTTCATAAGGATTGGACAGCTTTTTTGCCAAACAATCCTCCTCAACCTGCTTTTGGTCAGCATCGATATCCATAAAAGAACGGGAGTCCAATTCCGCCAAATAATCCTGAAAGAATCCACTCAATTCAAATTCAATATAATTTTTTTCCGAAGCATTTACATCCGGTTTCAAAAATACCCGGATTGACATTTTGGGAGCATAAGTATATTTCATTTCCATATCGTCCGGCATAATCCATGAAGTTCCGAATAACTGTAAAAACTTGCCTCGCATACGTTGTTTTAACGTATATGCCCACAAAGCCGTCTCACGGCCAGAAGAAACCTTTGGTCCAATATGCCGAAGCTCTAGCTTATGCCCCATAATATCCCCCTTTCATCCTGTATGCATCTTAGGCGTTTGCGAAACACCAGAACCCTCATAAATACCGGATTCTCTTTGTTACAAAATAAAACAACTCCTCACTGGTCTGTGGTATAATTGGAATGTCCAGTAACAATTATCCATATCCACCAGTAAAGGAGTCGTATCTATATGAT
>CAJTUA010000025.1 GCA_910579615.1 uncultured Lachnospiraceae bacterium
TGCCGTGATTATCCAGTCCAGGATGCTTCACCAAAGTCTGAGCATCGTCCTTATAAATTGGCTTCGGAGAAAGGTTGATATCCGGCGAAATAAATTTCTCAATGACCGCCCCCAGAATATCCGCCTCTATCATCGTGTCAATCTGATTGCGGAACTTAAACTTCTCCAAAATCTCCTGCACATTAGGGGAGAAACCGTCCAAGTATGCCTCAAAATCGGCCTTTAGCGTTTGCTTCTTAGCGCGGCTGGTGAGATCGCGCAGGCGGAACGGGGAGGCGTTACAGAATGCCTGCCCTGCCACATTGCACAGCGCCGGCCACTGATTATCGATTCTGGCTTCATCCAGCTTCTTCTTCATATCAAGAACAGCCTCTTTGCTGTCCTCCAGCATGGCATCCAAGCGGCGGATTACTGTCATCGGTAAAATGACATCACGATATTTTCCACGTACATACACGTCACGCAGGCAGTCATCCGCAATGCCCCATATAAAACTTACGATTGTATTGTGAATTTGATTGTCCATATGTCTTTATTCCCTTCTCACGGAGATTTGCGTCTTCCGACTTACAGCAGATTTATCGTTGTTTCAAAACTCATACTCTGTAAGAACGATTCACTGTTCTTCTACCATTTCCATAATATCACAGACATCACATCTTAGGGCTGTGCAGATTTTTTCAATGATTTCTGTATTTACATTTTCATTTTTTCCGAGCTTCGTAACGGATGCCGCACTAATCCCCGCTAATTGTTGCAAGTCTTTTTTCTTCATATCCTTATCAATCAACAGTTTCCATAATTTTTTGTAACTGATAGCCATGAATGAACCTCCCTTTTCTGGGAATGTGCCGATTTGAAGATTTCTGCTGCTTATTATAACACGACTAAACCGCAAACGCAAGAATTCCTCCTGCGATTGCAGGAGAAAACCATATCGGAAACAACTTGAATGGTGAGCGGATATATATCAAAGATTGAAGGAATCTTGATTTCAGTGTTCCCTGCAAATCCTTCCCTTTTCTTAGCGGTCAAGTCCAACACGCCGGATGCTTTTGCCGCCGTCCCTGTCCTCGTCCCCCACGGATAAGCGGGAGTAAAGGGCTGTGATTTTGCTGTAATTGTTCATGTGCATATTCTCCTGCGTGAATATAGGTGTTGCTTACAGTTAACATTATGCACCTCATGGATATATAAAATGTCCTTGCCATTTTGCATTTGTCCACCCCAAAAGCACCTTACCGTCTTCCTCTGCATACAATATCTGCATACAATAATAAAACCGAAAAGTCCGCCCTTTTACTCAAGACTGGATTGTCGGCTTGATTTTCCCTCTTTTTTATGATAATATACCTCTGACAGAAATGTTTTCCGAAAGCTTTTGCGGAGTGCCATACCCTCCGCCATGGAATAAGCTCTACGCGCATCGGTTATTTCGTGGCTTTCAAATGCAGTGTTTTCCGGATATCTTTTATGCATCGGCAATCACAGGATGGTGTATGCCCCTGCTAAAAGTTTGTCTGCTTTAATGAAAAACACCGCAGCGGATAAAATTAGCGCCATGTACCTGCCTTTAGCAGGTTAACGAGGTGGGGAGTGTTCGAAAATTCGGCGGGGACTCCCCCATGGATCTGAACGTGTTACATGCCGGTAAACCAACGGGCAACCGCCAGACAGAAACGGCATGATCAGAAGCGGCATTCTTCTCTTTTCCGATGCACAGACCAGAACCGCACAAAACACCAGCATATGCCCGGACGGTGCCCGGAAGTAGTTTTGGGGAGCAAAGCGGACAAAAACTACTTCCAAGATTATGGGCATCGGTAGGGCATATGCGGAACTAAAAATGGAGGTTCAAATTATGTGTGGAATTATCGGATTTTCCGGCTACGAGCGCGCCACAGACGTGCTGCTTTCCGGACTGTCAGCCCTTGAGTACCGCGGCTACGACAGCGCAGGCATCTCCTGCTTTACAAAGGATGCAAAAATTACAACCATCAAATCGGTTGGGAAGGTTTCTGAGCTAAAGGCGCTTGTCCCTGGCGAGCTAAAATCGGACTGCGGCATCGGGCACACGCGTTGGGCGACGCACGGGGGCGTTTCCCGCACAAATGCGCACCCGCACTCCTGCGGGAATGTGACCCTGATTCACAATGGCATCATTGAAAATTATCTCGCACTGCGCGATACGCTTGCCGCGGGCGGGCGCACACCAGTGTCCGATACGGACAGTGAAATCGCTGCAATGCTGATTGACAGCCTCTACACTGGGGATGCGGCCGCTGCCCTTGCCGCCGCGGTGGCCCACCTTGAGGGGGCTTACGCATTCTGCGTGCTGTTTTCCGACCAGCCGGGCAAAATCTACTGCATCCGCAAGGGCAGCCCGCTTGTTGCCTGCCAGACAGAGATGGGTTCCATCATTGCCTCGGATATGGTCGCACTGCTGCGCTACTCGAAGGATTATTTTGTTTTAGAGGAAAATCTCATTGCCTGCCTGACACGCGATGAAATCACCCTCACCACGCTTGACGGCACACCGGTAACCCCGGATTACTTAACCGTAACCTGGGATGTTTCGTCCGCGCAGAAAAATGGTTTTAAGCACTATATGGAAAAAGAAATCCACGAACAGCCCGACGCGCTCTCGCGCACCATCATGCCGCGCCTTGTAAGGTACAGCGAGAACGGGACGTTTTACATGCTCCCGGATTTTACTGCCGATGGCATTCCGGATTCCGTTTTCCTGGGGCTTTCCCGCATTATCATTACCGCCTGCGGCACTGCGATGCACGCCGGGATGATGGGGAAACTTTTGTTTGAGGAACTGCTGCGCATCCCGGTCACGGTTGATATTGCCTCGGAGTTCCGCTACCAGAACCCGATTTTGGATGAAAACACGCTTGTGATTACCGTTTCGCAGTCCGGCGAGACGGCGGATACCCTCGCCGCGCTGCGCCTTGCAAGGAAGAAGGGTGCAAGGACGCTTTCAATTGTCAATGTCAAGGGTTCCTCGATTGCAAGGGAAAGCGGGCATGTATTCTACACGCACGCGGGTCCGGAAATCGCGGTCGCAAGCACAAAAGCCTACACCGCACAGCTTGCCGCTTTCTACCTGATTGTCTTCCGCGCCGCTTACGCTGCCGGGCAGCTTTCGATTGCGGAATGTGCAAAATATACCGAGCAGCTCGCTGCCATCATCCCTTCCATCCAACAGGTTCTTGAGCAGAAGGACGAATTTACAAAAATCAGCCGCCATTTAACCAAGGCAAACGATTTGTTTTTTATTGGCAGGGGCATGGATTATGCCCTGTCGTGCGAAGGTTCCATCAAGCTAAAGGAGATTTCCTACATCCACTCGGAAGCCTATGCCGCAGGGGAGCTAAAGCATGGCACGCTTTCTCTGATTACTTCCGAGGTTCCGGTGATTGCACTTGCGACACAGCATGATGTCCTGCCAAAAATGGTGTCCAACATCAAGGAGGTCCGCGCGCGGGGCGCTTTTGTCATTTTAGTTGCGGCGGCGGATGCCATGATTGAGGAGGAGCTTTACGATTTCCGCATCAACCTTCCACAGATTTCCGACCGCTTCGCGCCGTTTGCGGCGGCGGTTGTGCTGCAGATGATTGCCTACAATACTTCGTACCTGCGTGGGCTTGACGTTGACCAGCCAAGACATTTAGCAAAGTCCGTAACGGTGGAATAAAATAAAAAAGGCGGGAGCAATGCCTTAAAAGCTCCCGCCTTTTTTGTGCGCAGGGGTGCGAACGGAATCCAACTGCTTTGTGGCGCCCCGCTCAATCCTCCCGTTCTTCTGTGCGGATTCGCAGTACAGTATAGACTGTCTTAAATGCCCCTTCTTCGTTTAACCCTCTTGTTATGCGCCATCGCATTGCCGTTGCCGCCGGGCACTGAAAATAGCTTTTTTGGTGGGTATAAAACACCCACGAACTGATGTAACCTTCCCCCTGTGGTCCTGCCGTTGTGTAAGCAACGTAAGCGCGGCAATCATGCGCATTTTTCGGCACAGAGAATAGCGCAAAAACATCTGTTGAATACATTCCTCCAATCATGGAGCTGTCCCTGTCATAGCAAACCTCGCCCAGAGAGTAGTACGGCGCGGCATAAACCTCCCCGTTTTTCTCATAAAGGACACGCCCGGTAATTTCCCCCTCCTTTTCCCATCCCCGCGTATGGTTCCATGTCGGCCAGAGCTGAATGGATTCTGTCCCATAAAATCCCGGGTCCACAACCCAGTGAAAATGATGGATAATCTTCCATCTTCTTTCTTCTCCCGGAAGTTCCACGGCAATCTGCGTAACCATCAATTCTTCATTTTCATAAGTATAATAATAGCGCTTTTCCCCCGGAACGCCTTCATATAAGTATTCCCTTTTTACCCCCTCCACCAATAATAGTCCTGTTGTCGAATGAACCTGCAGCGCCCCCTCGCATTCCTGTATTTCCTCTTTTGTCAAGTCATAAAGCACATCCTCCGGAAATCCCTGCGTCAGCAAATCTTCTTTGATTTCCTTTATATTTTCCTCCTCTTCCACCCCCATAGCCTCATTTTCCTGCACATTTTCCCATTTCATCGGATAGCGGTTAAAAAAGAACCAGTTGCAAAGAACCCCTCCTACAAGCAAGAAAACAAACCCCAACGCAATCACGGTGCCCGGTACGCAAACCGCCACCGGGCGAATCGCATATCCCGCCACGTCAAGGCGCTTTGTTAGACGCAAAAAGCTGACAAAGATTAGCATATAAGCCAAAAGCATCAAAATCAGCACCACCACACCGCGGTAATTTATCCATGCAAGCACAAGCAGGCAAAAATACCAGAGCGGCAGAGCCGCTACGATTCCCATTTTCACGGATTGCCCGCTCTTTTTGCGCACCGCCTTAAATCCCATCCAGAGGCAGACACAGAGAAGAAAATGCATGAGATAATTTATGGTATAGGCGATCCGCATGAAGAACATCCCTTGTATGTTTTCCTGATAAATACTTGTATTCAATACAATTACAAAAATATAGTAAGCACTCCGGAAACCCGCCATGAAAAAACATGCGCGAAACCATCCATTTTCTTTGCGCAGCGCACGGAATCCAACCAGGCAGAACACCAGTCCGATTCCCGGAAGAATGTAATCCAGGTTCCAATAATGGAACGTGAGCAGATTCATTGTCATGCCAATCAGCGCGCACCACACCGCCCTGCGCCACGGTGTTACCCCCTTCGCCACATCATCCGGCGGCGTTTCCGGCACATTCTCACAAAGTGCAGCGTCAAACTCTTCTTCTTTCATCAAACCCCAGTTATGTTCTTTCATTCGCTTCACCTCCCGATTTTTATGCGCCCTTTAAGTCTCTGTCAGAATTTTGCGAAGGCGCTTTTTTAAACGGTACAGTTTTCCTTCCACCGCCCGCTGCGTCATCCCAAGCTCCGCGCCAATTTGCGCAGTTGGCTGTAAATAGTAATATTTCCGGTAAAATAATTCTCTCTCCCTTGGTTTGAGCTGCCCTAACGCCAAAGCAAGCGCTGCCTGCCGCTCCTTTTTTATCATGTCCTCCTCCGGCGTTGGCTTTGGCGATGCGAATTCGTCCGGAATCTCCCCCTCCGCCCAAACGCCCCGGTTCTTCCTGACGCGGTTTAAGGCGGCATTGCGGGCAACCGCAGTCAGCCACGCCCGGAAGCTTCCACGCCCGGAATCGTAGGAACCAATTTTCTCCCACACCTGCATTGCTACTTCGGATACACATTCTTCCTGGTCTTCCCTAACCTTAAGAATGGGGGCAATGACATAGCAAATCAAGGCTCCATATTGCTTAAGAAGCACTTCTAAGCCCGCTTCGTCCCGCTTTCGTATCCGCTCAATCATTTCCGTATCGTGCATGGTTCTGCCCTGCCTCCTTCCGTTTTTTTGCATTTTGTGCTTTTGCTTTTCTGTCTCTTTGCTTTATAATACACCAGTATAGGAAAAAACCCACGGAAAGCAGGGGAAAAATTTTTTGTGGGGAACAATTGCAGGAAGTGTTTCGTTTTACGAATGTGCGATTTTATTTTCACATATCGAAAAAGCCAGCATAAAAAGCATTTCTGTTTTTTATACTGGCTTTCACCCTTGCTGATTTTTTCTGCCAACAGTTTAATATGAAACTGTAATCACATAGGTTGCCGACGCTAATTCAAACTCCGTTGTCGTCGTCTGCTTCACTGTCCTTTTGCGCACATAAATTTTGCTTCCTGCCGGGGCAGTTTTATCGGATAGGGAAATGGTCTTCGCTGTCATAACTGCTTTCCAGGAAGCCTTCGCCTCATCAAAAGTATTCCCGTTCTTGACAACCGCATACTCATATGGGGTAGTCTTGCTCGCCTTTGAAAATGTCAGTGAAAATTTCTTTCCCTCACTCTTGTAAGTTACCTCCGCGCTTGTCGGCGCAGGGCGCTGTGCTGGGATTTCCAATACAAAAGTCTTGGAATGCGGTGCTTTTGAAGTCGCCTTCTTGCGGAAGTATAAGACCACATCCTTCGCCGATGCCCCCAATGCTTCCGGCGCAATATCCTTAAGCGCCATGGTTTTCGTTGCCGGTGTCCAATTCACATTATCGGTTGAATACTCCATTGAATTTGTTGTATTTAAGGTCAGCTTCTTCCCGTCAACCTTAACCTTCGGGGCTGCCGCAAACTTTGAAATGCTCAGTTTTACTTCCTTGCCAGGGCGGCTTCCTGTCTCCATTGTTCCGTCGCTATCTGCTTCCGGGTTTACCCCCATTGTCCTGACATAAATGGATGCCCCTGCGATACGGAACTTTTCAATTTCCTCGGCAAAGTCAGATTCCGGGTCTTTCGCATCCTCAACGGAAACCGTGTTCCATTCATAGGAAGTCGCCTTGCGCCACTGAATGTCCGTTACATCCGATGGCAGTCCTGTAAACGTCAAAACCCCATTTACCTTGTCAAATTTTATTTTGTATTTGCTGTCCCTCGCCGGTAGTTTTACCGTGGCAACTTCCTCGTTTTTGTCGCCCTTGAGCGTAATCTCTGTTGCGGAGGTCGCTTTCAGCCATGAAATATCAATGATATATTTCCCATCCGCCCCCTTCAATGCTTCCGACCAGACTTTCTTTGCCTTGTCGCTGTAGTAAACGGTTTCATTATCCCCTGCATCGACTTCAAGCCAAAGCTCATCATAATCAATTCTGACCGCCTTTACCGGCTCTGCCGTATTCTCCGCCCCGTCTCCTTCCGCTGCCGCAAGACGTGCCGTGCGCCCCGCAGCAACCATCAAAAGACCAAAACATAAAATCAAGAGCAGGCGTTGTAATTTTCCTCTTTCTTTCATATTTCCTCACATTCCGCCGTATCAACGGCATTTGAATCATATGAAGCTCTGTGCCACAATTGGCAAAAGCTTCCGGATTGTTCCGGTTCTTTCTTCGCAGTTTCCCCATCCGCAAAGCATAATAGGAGAAACTGCGAAAAGTAAGTTGAAAAATGAATCCCAGGTCTTCTCATTATGGAGCTGGATTTGGAGCTGGACTCAATGTTAACCAATAAATCTGGCTTGCTTGGCTCTGTTTACCATCACCATATTTAATTGTAAATATAATTGGAGCTGTAACAGTTCCCGTGCCTGGTGTCAGGTTCTTAAACGCATCTGTTTCGAAAGTAATGGTTATCACATCCCCCACCTTCGTTGCCTGCATCGAAATGTCCTGATTATTCCAAGTTAGTTCACCAACATTGGAAATCTTAACATCCTTACTACAGGTAATCGTAAATGTCCTGTACTTATCCTCTTTCTCCAGTAATCCTCCCGCGGTCATCGATTTCGAAATTATATTCTCTATCGTTACATCCTCGTGCAATTTAATGCTGACACCTTCGGTAAGTTTCTGCCCGTTACTCATTACGATTGTCAGCGGATATTCCTTATCCAAATCAACACCGTAATTCTGGAAGAATCTATCAAAGTGCGCTGTCGTAAGTGTAATCTTATAAGCTCCATTTTCCGTAACCAACGTATAGTCTGTAATATCCTCACCCATGAACGTTAACTTTTCTACATTGGTCTTAGCATACTCCTCACCGTTCTTCGGGAACGTCAGCCCCGGCTCAACCACAAACTCATAAGATTCACCCGGTGTAAGCCCATGTGTAACGGTAAATGTCTTCTTAACCTTTACCTTCGCACCAGACAGAACCGTCAGGACAGCCTTATCAATCACTTCACCATTCTTAAGCGTAATCTTTACCGCCTGTTCCTCCCCACGGGTTGTCACTGCCGTCTCATATGCGGAAGTATCCGTGATTTTCACATGAATAACGCCCGCATCCTTGGTCGATGTGAACTTCAGCTGCTTACCGCCGCAGGTAATCTCTTTAACATCGGTATCCGAAAATTCCTTACCCAGCGCAATATCAAAGTTCAGGTCCTTTGCCGGAGCGCCCTCCTGCTTTACAATGGAAAGCACACCGTCCGCCTTCATGGTAACCGCGCTTGTATCGCTGTCCGCAGCCACGCTTAACGTACCGCCGCCCGGATAATCCCCTACCACAAATTGATAACTTAACGATTCCGGCTGCCAAACCAGCGTACTCTCAAGGCGTCCCTTCTTACGGATATGTACGGTTGCCCCCGTCGGCGCTTTCTCCTGGCTGATTTTCACCGTTTCTGACGTAATCGCCGTCCATGTCGCATCGTCTTTGAGCTGCTCGCCGGCCTCCACAACCGTATACTCATAAGGATTCTTCGCCGATGGCTTCTCTATGATTACCTCTTTCTCCTCAGAATCCTTTATCTCCTTCAATGTAAATAACAACGTAGAAGCATTTGCAAATCCCGGCTCAATATTGCCCCCGGCTGTCTCAGGCTTTGGCGCTTCCTCCTGTGCAAGAACCGTCAATGTCGCCGACGCGGACGGTAATTTCTTCTCCGTCGCCGCAACGCGGATTAAAATCTTTGTATCGACTCCATTCGCCCCATACGCCGCCGTCGCAACCTTTGCGATATCCAACGTCTTTTCGGTGATTGCGGTCCAGTCCGCCGCCGTTTCCAATTTATACTCCTGCTTGTCATTCACCGTAACCGTACCCGGGTGCTTTACGGTCAGGTTCGGCGCGGATGCCTGCTTCGCCAGCGCAAGCTTTACTTCCTTTGACGGGCGCGCCCCAGCCGAAGTTCCGGTGCCTGCTGCCTGCCCGGCACGCAAATAAAGCGTTGCCCCCCTCGCATAGAACCTGCGGAAAGCCTCCAGGGTTGCGGTATCCAACTTATCGCCGTTCATGCCCACCTTCTGCCAGACCGTAGAATCCGCCTTGCGCCAAAACACCTCACGGCCTTGCGCCAACCCTTCATACGTCAGCTTTTCTTCCAGGAAATTATACTTCGCCTTAAACGACCTATCCTGCTTTGGAAGCGTCACGGAAATCTCCCCGGACTTGTCTCCCTTAAGCACAAGCACATAATCCTTTGTCTTGCTCACCCATGAGATATCAAGCACGAAAGTCCCTGCGGTAAATGCCCCGGCACATTCCCATTTTTTCCTCTTTGCATCGGAATAATACAGATAAGAATCCGATGATGTGCTTGTGACCGTAAGCTCCTCTGTCTCGTAATCAATCTTCGTAACCGTGAGCCCCGCGCCTGCCGCTTTCGCCTTCCCGAGTGGCACCAGCATCGCAGCCACAACCATCAGAAGCAAAAAGGCAAGCATCTTTTTCCTTTTTTCCTGCATCTCGTTCCTCCATTCCGACATGTCATTTTTCCGTCCATTGATTCCCTGACATATCTAAACTGTTCATGATTCCTTTCATCTATTATTATCGGCACAATCCCAAAATTTCTTAATACTTTTTTCGCTATTCCCCCTTTTTCCACGGCGAATCAATATACTGCCCTGCATTTGGCAATTTCGTTGGGATTGCAATTGTCGGGGTCGGGCTTGGTGTCGGGGTCGGCCGGTGCGCATAGGCATAATCCGCATCCTCCTGCGTCATCAGCGCCCCTTTTGTATAATTCACCGCGGCATTCCACAAAAGCCATCCCGTGTGCCCGGTATCATAGGTTGCCTCAATCTCCTCGCGCACCTGCTTTGGCCCATACTTAATATAATGGCGCAGATAGGATGCCGTAAAATCCTGCAGCCAAGGCCGCACCTCGGCGCGCTTGCGGTAATCCGGAATGCCGGAGAGGACTTTGTTTGAATCCTGCAGCGCCGCGTAAATCATCTTGTACGGCTCCGTGTCCGGATGTTCAATTCCGTAATAGCCGTCCGAGTAGTGCGAAGGGTAAATCATTGGGCAGATATAGTCCAGATACAGCGCCAGCTCCTGATAATCCTGCCCAACAATCCTCTGGTCCACGGCACTGCGGATAACCGCGCCAAACAAATCGGCGGAGACAAAAATCCCCATCGGCTTCATCTTCTCACACATATATTTCACCGCAGCCGAAATCGCCTCAATTTTCGTTGTCTCACCGTCCCCAAACACCAGCTCAGAGATTTTGCCCTCCGTCGGGAAACGGACATAGTCAAAATTGATTTCATCAAATCCGATATCCGCGATATTCTGCGCTATTTCAACATAATAATCAAGCACTTCCTGGTTGGTCGGGTCCAGCCATCCAAGCCCCTTGTAATCCTTGTACACGCTCCCATCGCTCAGATGCAGCCCAAGCTCCGGCTTCGTGCGCACAAGCAGCGGGTCTTTGAACGCCACGACACGGGCAATCAGGTAAACCCCGTGCTCCTTCATTGTCTTTACAAAATCCCCGATATTCGGGATAAAGGAGCGCGCAGTGCCAAAGCTGTCAATCAGCTCGCCCGTCATCTCATAGGTGATACGCCCGTCATCGTCCTTGATATCAATTACAACCGTGTTCAGCTCCGTATCATCCATCAGCTCCAAAACATAATCCATCCGGTTGCGCAGCGCATCCGAGGTCATATAAATTCCCTTAGAGCGCGTCTTTGTCCTCGTATCAACAAAATCCTCCATCCAAAGCTCCTCCTCGGGAACCACGACCTCCACTTCATCCTCCTTTGCCGGCACGCTCCACATGCCGTAAGGACCGGATACCACCGATTCCTCTCCCCCCTCATCCTGCACAGGAGTCGGAGCAGCCGTCGGGGTCGGAACCGGGCTTGGCGGTGCCTCCTCCGCTTCCGGGCGGTTCATGCGCTCCTTTAGCGCCAGAAAAACCCCCACCCCAACCGCAAGCGCGCAAAGGAAAATAAACAGCATCAGAAAAATTTCCTTTCCCTTTATCTTTCTCCTTCCCCCGCGGCGAAAATCCCTTGTAAAATCCAATCCGCCTTTTCTTCTGCCCATGGCACACCTCGCTTTTCTCTACCGCCCATTGCCGCATCCGCCTCTTTTGCCGCTGCAAAAACAACGAAACCGGCCATCAGGGCTCTTCCCTGCCGCCGGTTCGTCCATCCCGCTTTCAGCGTATGCTTTTTTGTGGCTTTTATGCATTCCGCCCACAGCAGAATTTATACTTTTTGCCGCTCCCGCACGGGCACGGTTCATTCCTGCCAATCTTTTTCTCCTTCACAATCGTCCCGGACTTTTTCTGCTCCAGATACAGCTCCTTCCTGCGCTCCTTCGTCAGAAGCTCATCCCATGCAGGGAGGTTGTAAAGCCAGTCCGCCTCCGCCTTGACCATCTCTTTGTAGAGGGTTTCTTTGTCAAAGCCAAGATTTACCTGCGTATCCTCCGTCATCTCCTCTATCGGGTTTTTGGTTTTCAGGCTGTCATTGATGCCGTCCAGAAACCCCGTCATAATCTTAACCGAGGTGCCGTATTTTTCTGCCAGTTCCTTCACCGTTCCGGTCACAACCTCATCCGGTGCCGCCAAAAGCTTTTCATAAATTCCCTGTTCCACCGAAAAATAACTGCCCCAGTAAAGCTGCCCCTCTTTCTTATTCATGTCCTTTGCGTAGGCTTCCTCTCTCCATTCCTGTAATAAGCTCATATGAATCCCTCGTTCCTTTCCATAATTTTTTGTATGAATCTGAATTTTTTTGCATAGCTTTCAAAATCGCGGTTATAATATGACTATCCACTTAACATGTGGCGCCGGTTCCGGAATTCCCCCTCCGGTTCCGGCAATAACAGGAAACGCCAAACCCATTTGCCGTTTCCTGATGCGAAAGATAAGAAAAAAATACTTATCCTCCCCTTTTTGGGAACTGCCGCGTACCGTGGCAGTTCTTTTTTAATTCATGCTGCTTATCGCCTTCCTGCGCTCAAAGAACTCATCCACGGCATGGATAATATCCGCGGGGGGCATTGTCTTTAATAAATACCCTTCCGGTTTTAGCGCCATAACCTCCAAAACGCTCTCCTTGTCGCCCTTGCTTGTCAGGAAAATCACCGGGATATCCGCGAACTCCGTCTCCGTGCGTATCATCTCAAGCACCTGTTTGCCGTCACAGACCGGCATCTCGTAATCCAAAAGTACAAGGTCCGGACGGTTCAGCGTCAGATACTTAATCGCCATCATCCCGGAATTCGCAAGAATCACCTGGTAATGGTCCTCAAGCCACCCCTTCACACTGCGCAGCATCGCGCCGGAGTCGTCCACAACAAGAATTTTCTTTTTATTATGCTTTCCATATTTCTTTACATAATTGTCAATCTCCGTACCTGCCTCCGCAACGTTAATCGGGCGCTTAAACTCGATTGGCACCATATGCTTCGGAATCAGTTTTTCAACTGCCCAGATATCATCCGGGTCACCCATGATAAAAATCGAGGTATCGTCCTCCACCGCCCTGTCCTTTATATAATTCAGCGCCTGCTGCTGCCCCGCCAGCTGTTCATCCGCGTAAATTAAAATCGCCGCATTCGAATTCTTAAAGCGGCTGATGGCATCCATGTCCGCCTTTACAAGCAACACCTCATAAGACAGCTCTTCAAATCTTTTTTTCAGGGACATAATGATGTAACTTTGTGTCTCTGCAACAATCATGATATTATGCATAATTCCTCTCATTCTGCCGCCGGGCGGCACAGCATTCTGCAAAGTTTTTCCGGAAAGCCCCGCAAAATGCCTCCTTATTTCCACGCTATTATAACAGATTTCTTTTTTCTTGTCCAGTAAAACGCGCCCGGGATTCTACTTCTTAAGAAATTTTAAGATTTTCCTACTCTTCCTTTTTCTTCTGCGCACCGCCCGATGCCCCTGTTAGTTCCTCTGCCTGCTCCTTTTTTCTTGCTTTATGCAGTTCATGGAGCGTCGTATCCCCTTCCCTGCGCTCGGACATCATCGCAAACATCCGAATCAATATATGCAGAAAAATCGGCACAAAAATCGTGCAGAGCACACATCCCAAAAACATCCCGTTCGAGTAAGGCTTTGCCGCAAGCGCCGCGAAAAAGGTCGCCACATACATGCCAAGCAATGCCACAACACAGGCAATTGCTGCAATCCGGGCGCCCTTGGTTACTTTTTTCATTCCGCCAACACTCCTTTCCTTTATAAAATTAATTTTTTACCGCTTTTACTCTTTTCCAATTTTCTTAAAATACTCCTGTATCGTCTTTTCGTACCCATTATCCGACGGCACATAAAATTTTCTGTCTTTATATACATCGGGCAGATACTGTTGCCGGACATAGTGGTTCTCGTACTCATGTGCGTACTTGTACCCAATCCCGCGCGCAAGGTTTGCCGCGCCCGGATAATGCGCATCCTGCAGATACGGCGGAATCGGCGGGGTTTTATCGTTCTCCACCGCCTGCATCGCCGCGTCAATCGCCACAATGGAAGAATTGCTTTTTGGCGCACATGCCACATAAGCCGCCGCCTGCGCAAGTACAATCCGCCCCTCCGGCATACCAAGCCTCTCCACCGCGGCGGCGGCCGCCGTTGCCACAATAAGCGCATTTGGGTCGGCATTGGAAACATCCTCCGCCGCGCAAATCATAATGCGCCGCGCGATAAAGGCAACCTCCTCCCCGGCATAGAGCATCCGCGCAAGATAGTAAACCGCCGCGTCCGGGTCGGAGCCCCGCATACTCTTGATAAACGCAGAAATGGTATCGTAATGGTTATCGCCCTTTTTGTCGTATTTGAGCGTCCGCTTCTGGATGCATTCGGCGGCAACCTCAAGCGTGATGTAAATTTTCCCGTCCCCGCTTTTTTCGGTTGTAAGCACGCCAAGCTCCAACGCATTGAGCGCGGAGCGCGCGTCCCCGTTTGCCGCATCCGCCAGAAACTGTGCCGCGTCCTCACAAAGCACCGTACCAAACGCGCCCATGCCGCGCTCCCTGTCTTTTGCCGCACGCAACAGCAGCGCCGTGATATTCTCGCGCGTCAGCGGTTTTAACTCAAAAATCAGGGAGCGGGAAATCAATGCGCTGTTAACCTCAAAATACGGATTTTCCGTTGTCGCACCAATCAGGATAATGGTTCCGTCCTCCACAAACGGGAGCAGGTAATCCTGCTGCCCCTTGTTGAAGCGGTGAATCTCGTCCACAAACAGAATCGTCTTCTTCCCGTACATGCCGAGATTGTTTTTTGCCGCCGACACTGCTTCCTCCATATCTTTTTTCCCGGCACTCGTCGCATTGATCTGCAAAAATTCCGCACTCGTCGTGTTCGCAACCACCTTCGCGAGCGTTGTCTTGCCGGTGCCCGGCGGACCGTAAAAAATGACGGAGCCCAGCTTGTCCGCCTTGATGGCGCGGTAGAGCAGCTTGCCTTTCCCGACAATGTGCTCCTGCCCGACCACCTCCTCAAGCGTGCGCGGGCGCATGCGCGAGGCAAGCGGAGAGGCGTTCTGCTGTTCCTTTTCCCGCATATAGTCAAATAAGTCCATATTGTTCCTTTCTTATTTTAAGTTCCGCATATGTCCTTCCAGTCCCTCGCATGGCAGAGGCAATTTCTGTCCGCTCCGCTCCCATAAATTCCCTCTGGGCACTGTACGGACATATGCTGTTTTTAAGTTCCGCATATGTCCTTCCAGTTCCTCGCATGGCAGAGGCAATTTCTGTCCGCTCCGCTCCCATAAATTCCCTCTGGGCACTGTACGGACATATGCTGTTTTTTAAGTTTTGCGCGATATGTCTTGCATTTTCCCTGTTCTGTGCTATGATTGGGGGGAAGGTTTCAAAATCTATCCCAACCACGGAGGTACCCTTATGCTGCCAAACGACCCTGTCATGCTTCTTAGCTACATCAACCTAAAGCTCCGCGATTTTTACCCATCCCTGGATGCTCTCTGCGAAGACCTTGACATTGATATGCAGGAGCTTACCGAAAAGCTTGCCGCCATCGGCTGTCATTACGACGCAGAGCAAAACCGTTTTGCCTAAACACCGCCTTCTTTCTTTTGTGGCATGTCCACCGGTTGTGCTTTCAGCCGCTTCTTCCACCTTTTTATCATAATGCCGAGCAGCGTCGCAAAAAGTATCCCCAAAAGCGCACCCGCTGTATCAACGAGCACATCGCGCAGCTCGCCGCTGCGCCCCGGCACAAATGTCTGGTGGTACTCATCGCCCGCGGCATAGCAGGCGCAAATCACCACGGCAAGGCCGCATCGGATGCCATACGGGATGGAAAACGAAAAAAGCCAGTACAGCGCAAGCATCGCAAGCACTGCGTACTCTGTCATATGGGCACATTTGCGCACAAGAAATGAAAGTGTCTCACGCATACTTTCCTGACGCACCGGATTGTCCGGCTCCACCCACGGGAGACGCTCATCCATCAGCACCTCCACAAATACATTGCTGCTTTTTGATGACTCTGCTGCGGTCTTTGCCGAAAATGAAAAAATTACTGCCATAAGCAGCAGCATCGGCACCGCCGACCAAAGCTTTCTGCCTGCCAATTTCTTACTTTTCATCCCACTTTACCTTTACTTGCACACTTTCCGTATTTTTGGTATAATTATTGTCGATATAATAATAATGAAAACTCCACCTTTTGTCAAGAGAGACGAAAAATGGAGTTTGTGCCTTGTGCGTATGCAAAATTTTAAAACAGGAGGCTTTTGCCGATGAATACCGATACCTGCCGCACCGTCTACCTCGGCGGCTGCGGCGAGATTACCGAAAAAAAATCCCGTTTTATCGCCACCGTCCATCCCGTCTCCTCCGAGGAGGAGGCGCTCGCCTTTATTGAACAGACAAAAAAGAAATACTGGGATGCCAGACACAACTGCTCTGCCTACGTCATCGGCGCAAACAATGAGCTCTCCCGCTGCAGTGACGACGGGGAGCCTGCAAAAACCGCCGGCCGGCCGATGCTTGATGTATTGCTCTGCGAGGGCATCCACGATGCCGCGGTGGTTGTCACGCGCTATTTTGGCGGTGTTCTGCTTGGCACCGGCGGGCTTGTCCGCGCCTACCAGGCAGCGGTTAAGGCAGGGCTTGCCGCTTCCACCATCATTGAAAAAAGCTTTGGGAGGCAACTTGTCATCACGACGGACTACACGGATTTCGGGAAACTGCAATATATCACCGCCTCCGAGCAAATTCCGGTTCTTGGCACGGAATATACGGACAATGTTGCGGTTACACTTTTTGTATCCGCCACACAGGAAGCGCGCCTTACCAAAAAGCTTACCGAAGCCACGAACGGGCGGGCGCACATCACGCCGGGCGAGGAAAGTTTTTTTTCCATCCTTGACGGAAAACTGTTGCTTTTCCCGCGTTAGCCCGCGCCATCCGACACGAAAAAACAGTGCCAGGCACCAAAAATGCAAAGCGCAGAAGCGAAAACACATTAAAATTTGCCAAATCAGGAAACCTGTGTTATACTGAGGTGTATCCGAAACCCGTCCCTGCGTTTTGTGCAATCCGCAGAGAACCGTTTTTTTGGGTGCATCCCAAGCAAAACCAGTTGTTTTTATCAGGTTCACGGGCATATTTTTTGTTCGTGTACCCGGATTGGGGGGATTTTTTGCGCCTGCCACACGCATCCTCCCGATATGCAGAAAAGAGGTATGTTTATGGATTTTAGCAAGAAAGGTATCATAAAAAAACAGCATCAGATTAAGTCATGGTCGAAGCGCCTCGTCTCGAAATCCCGGGTATTTTCCTTCCGGGTTGCCCTGCTTGGTGTGCTCGCACTTGGCATTTTTTCCTGTGTAGCCATCTTTGGGGCTGCCAAGGGCATGATTGACAATGCGCCGCCGCTCTCCCAGATTAATATTGACCCGGAGAAGTTTACGACACATATCTATTACAGCGACGGCTCGGTTTCTGGAACGGTCGTTGGCGTGGAGTCCAACCGTATCCTTGTCACTTCCGAACAGATACCAAAGGTCGTCAAGGACTGTTTCGTCGCCATCGAGGATAAGCGCTTTTATGAGCACGACGGCATTGATTTGCCAGGTATCGCCCGCGCGGGCTATTCCGGCATCAAGTCGTTCCTCAACCACAGCGGCGGCCTGTTGGACTACGGTGCCAGCACCATCACGCAGCAGCTTTTGAAAATCCGCGTTTTTGACTACGGCAACGAGGAAAAAGCCATCGACAAAATCACGCGTAAAGTGCAGGAACAGTACCTTGCCATCCAGCTTGAGGATGCCTACACAAAGGACGAGATTCTTGTTGCCTACATGAACAACATCAACCTCGGCAACCGTTCCTTTGGCGTACAGATGGCGGCACTGAATTATTTTGGTAAAAATGTGTGGGAACTGACGCTTTCCGAAGCATCTGTCATCGCCGCAATCGCCCTCTCCCCGGTGCGCCAGAACCCAATTAATTTCCCGGAGCGCAACGCGGACCGCCGCCAGGCATGCCTTGACACGATGCTCGAGCTCGGCTTTTGTTCCCAGGCGGAGTATGATGAGGCAATCAACGACGAGGTTTATGCACGGATTAAAAACTACGCCTACGAAAATAATGAGGAAGTTTATTATTCCTACTTTAATGACGAAGTTATCCGTCAGGTGCTCAGCGATCTTGTGGATGCGGGCTACACCCCGGAGCGCGCGGAAGACCTTGTCTACAGCGGTGGTCTTGAGATTTTCACGACGCAGGATAAGGACATCCAGGCCGTGGTGGATTCCGTCTACTGCGATGAATCCAATTTCCCGGCGCTTGGCAATGAAACGGGTTCCTTCTACGAGCTGACGCAGGATTATGCCGTCTCGATTTTAAAAGCGGATGAGACACCGGAGCACTATCAGCTTAGCCATGTTTTAAACTACTATGCGGATTACAATGATTCCGATTTGAAATTCTACCATGAGAATTACCGCTCCAACCACCGCGGCATCAGCCGTTACACGACGGACCCTGACCTTTTAAATGAGATGATTGACAAATTTATCGACTCCGTCATGGAAGAAGGCGACTCTATCTTAGCGGAGCGACCGCGCATTTACACCCTGCAGCCGCAGTCCTCCTTCGTTGTGATTGACCAGAAAACCGGGCATGTTATGGCTGTTTACGGCGGACGCGGGGAAAAGACCGGGAGCCTTACCTTAAACCGGGCAACAACGACGGTGCGTCAGGTTGGTTCCACTTTCAAGGTGCTCGCCTCCTTCCTCCCGGCGCTTGACACTGCGGGCATGACGCTCGCGACGGTGGCGGATGACTCGGAATACCATTATCCGGGTACCAACACACAGGTGAAAAACTGGAACGGCAATATTTACGAGGGACTGACCCCAATCCGCCGCGCAATTTACCGCTCCATGAATATTGTCGCGTGCCGCATCATGGAACAGGTCACCCCGCAGGTGTCCTTTGATTACCTTAAAAAGCTTGGTTTCTCGACCCTTGTGGAATCCCAGAAGGACGAGAACACCGGCAGGGTATACAGCGATATCGGTATTCCGCTCGCGCTCGGCGGCATCACAAACGGTGTCACAAACCTTGAGCTGACAGCGGCATACGCAACCATCGCAAACAACGGTGTCTACAACCGCCCGGTATTCTACACGAAAGTCCTTGACCACAACGGCAAGGTACTTCTCTCGAACGAATCCGCGGCGACGCAGGTCATCAAAACCTCAACATCCTACCTTTTGACGGATGCCATGCACGATACAACCACGAAAGGAACCGGGACGAACCTTGCATTTAAGCAGAGCGAGGTCAATGATTATATCGCCATCTATGCAAAACGGAAATTCGGTATCACGACGGAGGAGGAGGCTTCCACGAACGAAGAGTACAAAGCATATGTCAGCGAGATGAAAAGCAAACTCTCCGGTATGCCGATTGCAGGAAAAACAGGTTCCGCCCACTATATCGACCTGTGGTTTGTCGGCTATTCCCCGTACTACACGGCGGCAATCTGGACGGGTTACGACAATAACGTAGACCAGATGAACAAAAATTACCATCAGCATATGTGGCGCAAAATCATGGAACAGATTCATGTGGTCAAGGAGAAAGAAGCCGTTAGCTTTGCGATGCCGGATTCCATTGTCCGCGCAACCGTCTGCACAAAATGCGGCAATCTCGCAGTCACCGGGCTGTGCGACCAGGTCAATGCCGTACAGACGGAGATTTTCGCAAAGGGAACTGTGCCGACCGAGAAATGTACCTGCCATGTCAAGGCATCCGTCTGCACCGTTTCCGGCCAGATGGCAAGCGTCTACTGCCCGGCAGAAACGACTTCGGAGCAGGTCTACCTGATTAAGGAGGAGACCACGCCGACCTACGATACGCCAAACATCCTGCCGACGGGAGAAGATGCCACAACCTGTACGATTCACACGGCCGAAAGTATTCTTCCGCCAGACGAGGGCGATGACCCGACCGACCCGGATTATCCGGATAATCCGGACAATCCGAATAACCCAGATAATTCTGGCACTCCGGATGTTCCAGATACCCCGGATAATCCGACCACGCCGCCGGTTCTTCCAGGCATCCCGGACAATCCGACCACGCCGCCGGTTCTTCCGGATACCCCGGACGAAGGCAATCCGGACACAGGCAACCCCCCGGATGATACTGTGGCTGACGAGTAAAATAACATGAAAAAGCTCCCCTGTGTGGCAAAAATATCATTCCCGCCACACAGGGGAGTTCATGTTTCACGGTACCATCTTCACTTCATGAACCACCCTTACTTCGTGTACCGTCTCCACTTCATGGACAATCCCCAAAGAATAGAGATGGACATTCCCCCTAGACCTCAAACAGCAAATCCCCATACGTCGGCACCGGCCATACGCTCTTATCCACAATCATTTCAAGCGCATCGATTGGCTCCCGCAGCCGTGCCATCGCCGTAAAAACTTCCTCGTGGAAATAATTTGCCCGCACAGCGCCTTCCTCTTTCACTGCCGCCGTCACGACCTTCTCCTTCAAATCCGAAAGTGCCTTCTGCGACTGCGCAAGGAGCACCGAAGTCTTTGTCAAAAGCTCCTCCTGCACACTGACATCGGCACCGGACACCGCGCCTTTCACCGCAAGAATCGAATCTGCAAGGCTCTTTGTGTATTTGATGACTGCCGGGATATAAAGCTTTGATGCCATCTCAATCATTGTCTTCGCCTCGATGTTAATTGCTTTTGAGTAGATTTCATAGTTAATCTCTGCGCGGGATTCCAGCTCCGTCCTCGTATATACCCCCTGCCGCTCAAACATTTCAACACTGTCCTCGCGGACTAAGTACGGGATTGCCTCGACCATCGACTTCACATTCGGAAGTCCCCGCTTTTCTGCCTCCGCCAGCCACTCATCCGAATAACCATTGCCGTTGAACACAATTCTCTTGTGCTCTGTCACCGTCTTCTTAATCAGCTTAATGACCGCCTTGTCAAAATCCTTTGCTTTCTCCAATTCATCCGCCATCTCACGGAGCGCATCCGCAACAATGGTGTTCAGCACCGTGTTCGGACCTGCGATAGACATCGAGGAACCCACCATACGGAATTCAAACTTATTCCCGGTGAATGCGAACGGTGATGTGCGGTTGCGGTCGGTCGCGTCCTTTTTGATGTACGGAATCGAATGCACACCCGTCAAAAGCTTTCCGCCCTGCTTTGAGGTCGCGGCGGTGCCGTTGGAAATAAGCTGTTCCAAAATGTCCTCCAACTGCTCGCCAAGGAACATCGAAATAATCGCTGGCGGTGCCTCGTTCGCGCCCAGACGGTGGTCATTGCCCGGATTGGATGCGGAGAGCCGCAAAAGCTCCGCGTGCTCGTCAACCGCCTTGATAACTGCTGCGAGGAAGAACAGGAATTTCGTATTCTCATGCGGCACCTTGCCCGGATTCAGCAGATTTTTCCCGGTGTCCGTTACCATCGACCAGTTGTCATGCTTGCCGGAGCCGTTCACGCCCGCAAATGGTTTCTCGTGCAAAAGACATGCCAGACCCTGGCGGTTTGCCACCTTCTTCATGCACTCCATAACAAGCTGGTTGTGGTCGGTTGCAATGTTCGCGGTCGCATAAATCGGTGCCAGCTCGTGCTGTGCCGGGGCAACCTCATTGTGCTGTGTTTTCGCCAAAACACCCAGCTTCCACAGCTCGGTATTCAGCTCCTTCATAAACGCTGCGACGCGCTCTTTGATGGACCCGAAATAATGGTCATCCATCTCCTGCCCTTTTGGCGGCATTGCACCGAACAGCGTGCGCCCGGTAAAAATGAGGTCTTCCCTCTTTAGGTACTTTTCCTTATCAACCAGGAAATATTCCTGCTCCGGGCCAACCGAGCAGGATACATTTGTCACATCGGTATCCCCGAAAAGATGCAGCACACGCACGGCCTGCTTGCTGAGTGCCTCCATCGAGCGCAGCAGCGGGGTTTTCTTATCCAGCGCTTCCCCCGTGTAGGAGCAGAACGCCGTCGGAATGCAGAGTGTAACACCCGCCGCATCCTCCTTCAGAAATGCAGGCGATGTACAGTCCCACGCCGTGTAGCCCCTCGCCTCAAACGTTGCGCGCAGGCCTCCTGACGGGAAAGATGACGCGTCCGGCTCCCCTTTGATTAGCTCTTTCCCGGAAAACTCCATGATAATCTTGCCTGCCGGAGCCGGGGAGATAAAAGAATCGTGCTTCTCCGCCGTCACGCCGGTCATCGGCTGGAACCAGTGAGTGAAATGGGTTGCGCCTTTCTCGATTGCCCAGTCCTTCATCGCGTTCGCAACAACCTCCGCAACCATTGGGTCTAGTTCCTCCCCGTTGTCGATGGTTTTTTTCAGCGCCACAAAGGTTTTCTTTGGCAGGCGCTCCGCCATCACGGTCTCATTGAACACGTCAATGCCAAAAATATCCATCAATCTCTCATTCTCTGCCATATGCAAAATACCCCTTTCTTTTTAAAGGATTTCCGACAGGCTTTTCTGACCGGGCAAAACACTGCCCGGATAGAAAAAAAGGTGCTCTTAGCCTTACACTTAAGAACACCTTTGCTCTTTCAAAAATCCTTTTGTTGTTATTAAGATATCATGTTTTTTGTCCTTTGAAAAGGTTTTTTTGCATATTTTTCCGTTTTCTATCTTTTGCTCAAAGCCGTGTCCGATTTCTTCAATTTTCTTTGTCGTATTTGACGAAGACCCAAGTCCGATTTCTTCAATTTTTAAGGCAAGTCCTTTGCACCTTTTATATTGACATCCATCTGGCAAAACGGAATCGTCACATGCTCCTTGTCGAAGGTATACTTAATCTCCTCCAGCAAATCGGAGCGCAGCGCCCAGTAATCCTCCTTTTTCACCCACACGCGGAAGGCAATCTCAACCGCACTGTCCCCGAAATCACCCACCATAACCACGATATCGCGGTCCTGCAAAATCCGCTCCATATGGCGCTCAGCAATCGAGAGCAAAATCGCTTTCACGTTCCGGATATCGTCCTCGTAGCTGATGGGAATCAGCAAATCGAGCCTGCGCTCCGGCTCATGTGTCACATTGATAATACTGTCGTTTGAAAGCGTGCCGTTTGGCAGCACAACCGTGCGGTTATCCGTGGTAAGAACCGTTGTATAAAAAAGGTCAATCTTCGTAACGGTGCCCTCAAGCCCCTGCGCCACAATATAATCCCCGACACTGAACGGTTTTAGCACAAGCAGGAGGACACCGCCCGCAAAATTCGACAGACTTCCCTGCAGCGCCATCCCGACCGTCAGCCCGACCGAACCAACGAGTGCCACAACGGAAGTTGTCGCAATCCCCGCCACATTCGCGATAATCATGATAAGAAGGAAGTATAAAATCACTTTTAGCACGGAGCTGACAAAGCCCGCCACGCCCTCTTCCACCCTCGTTTTCTCGAAGCCTTTTTTCAGCAGCCTCAAAAGCAGGTGAATCAGTTTCCTTCCCGCAAAGAAGATGGCAAGCACAAGCACAAGCTTTCCAAGAAACGCCAGGGCAAGCGGCCAGAACCACTCCCAGAGCTTTGAAAATTTCCCGCCAATCTCCGAGATTTCCGCAACATTGTCTTCCGATAGCAGGCGGGAGGAAGCAATGGCAATTATGTTTTGGGAATCCATGGTTTATTTTCTCCCCTTTGTGCCTTTTTTCACGGCTTTCTTTTTGTTTTCCGCCGTTTTTTTGGCGGCAGCTTTTTCTGTGGCGGGTTCTTTTGACACGGCAGTTTCCGCAACAGCCTCATCAGGCTTTGCTTTCACTGCTGCCTTCGCCTTTCCTTTTTCCGCAGCTTTCTTCCCCTTCTTTTCGGCTGCCTTTATCTCTTTCCTTGGCATTTCCTCCGCAGCAAATATCGCAAAACCAAGCGGCGGCAGCACAATCTCAATATACTGCTCCTGCCCGTCCACTTCTCCCTTTTTCGTCTGCTTTACACGCGGGTTTACCATGCCGCTTCCGCCAAACTCCACCGCGTCGCTGTTGAAAATCTCTTTGTATTTGCCCTCAAATGGCACCGCTGCCTGATAGGAGGCATACTCCACCGGGGTAAAGTTACAAATCACAAAAAGCTTTTCCGCCTTCTTCTTCGAATAGCGCATGAAGCTGACCAGGCTGTGGTCTGCATCCATACTGCTAATCCACGAAAATCCTTCCGGGTCATAGTCCGTCTCATACAATGCCGGATGCCTGCGGTAAAACTCATTTAATTTTGCGGAGTAATCCTGCATCTTCTGGTGGCTGCCATAGGAGAGCAAATCCCAGTCAAGGCTGCGCTCCTCGCTCCACTCCCTCGTCTGCCCAAACTCCTGTCCCATGAACAAAAGCTTCTTGCCAGGATGTGTCGTCATAAAACCATACGCCAGACGCAGATTCGAAAATTTCTGTTCCAGGCTGCCCGGCATCTTATAGAGCATCGAGGCCTTCCCGTGCACCACCTCATCGTGCGAGAGCACAAGCACAAATTTCTCGCTGTACGCGTAAACCATACCGAAGGTCAATGCGCCGTGGCAGCCCTTGCGGAACAGCGGGTCCTGCTTCATGTAATTCGTAAAATCATTCATCCAGCCCATATTCCACTTCAAATCAAAGCCAAGGCTGCCCTTTTCAACCTCCCCGGTTACCTCCGGCCATGCCGTGGACTCCTCCGCAATCAGCAGCGCGCCATCCTTTCTCCTGTGGAAAACCGAAGATAAATGGTGGAACAGCTCAATCGCATCCAGGTTCTCATGGCCGCCGTACTGATTCGCAATCCATTCCCCGGCATTCTTGCCGTAATCCAGATAGAGCATGGAAGCCACCGCATCCATGCGGATACCGTCGGCATGGTATTTCTCCACCCAGAACAGCGCATTCGCAATCAGGAAATTCGATACCTGCGGACGCGCGTAATTGTAAATCAGGGTTCCCCAGTGCGGGTGCGCCCCCTGGCGCGGGTCGGCATGCTCATACAGGCAGGTGCCGTCAAAATTGGACAAACCGAACGTATCCCGCGGGAAATGCGCCGGCACCCAGTCCAGGATGACGCCGATTCCATTCTCATGCATATAATTCATGAAATACATAAAATCCTGCGGCGTTCCGTAGCGCGCCGTCGCGGCATAGTAACCGGTCACCTGATAGCCCCACGAGCCGTCAAACGGATGCTCCATCACCGGCATCAGCTCCACATGCGTGTAGCCCATTTTCTTCACATAATCCGCAAGCATCACCGCCAGCTCACGGTAATTGTAAAAGCTTCCGTTTTTCTCCTCCGGCTTTTTAAAGGAACCAAGGTGCACCTCATAAATCGAAACCGGCGCTTCATCCAGTTTCGCCTCCTTGCGCGCCGACATCCATTTTTCATCCGTCCAGGTAAACTCCGAAAGGTCCGTGACAACAGAAGCATTCGCCGGGCGCAATTCCGCCGCATTTGCGTAAGGGTCCGCCTTTAAGTAAGTCAGCCCGCCCTTTGCCTTAATCTCAAATTTATATACTTCGTTTTTGCCAACGCCCGGAATAAAAATCTCGAAAATACCGGAGTCGCCAAGCCTTCTCATCTGGTGCCGTCTGCCGTCCCAGTTATTGAAATTGCCGACCACGCTCACACGCACCGCGTTCGGTGCCCACACTGCAAAAAGTGTTCCCGAAACCGTGCCGCCGCCTATCTTCTCCCGTGTCAGGATGTGCGCGCCAAGCTTTTCGTAGATGGTATAGTGGATGCCCTCACGAAATTTCTCGCAGTCCTCTTTCGTAAGATACGGTTCAAACGCATATGGGTCGGTATATTCCTCCTCATTGCCGTTCCGGTGCGTCGCGCGCAGCGTATAGGCAGGAATTTTTTTGCCAGGGAGCAGCGCGGCGAAATATCCCGCCTCATCCTCGTTCACCATCGGGTATTCCTTCCCTTTGTCCGTCACAAGTGTGATGCCCTGCGCCTCCGGCACATACGCACCGATGAGCACGCCATCCTGCGTCACACGCGGTCCCAATACATTTTGCGGCGTGTCCGCCTCCGAATACACGATGGCCTCAATCTCCGCCCAATCCATCAAATCATAAATTTTCTTTTCCTCCATGGAACAAAACCCTCCTGAATTTATTTTATTACTCCAGATACCACAAATCTTTGCGTTCTCCGTCCTCGCCTTCCCCCACGACATCGCCTTCCGTGATGAATGTGCCATCCGCCTGCACGGTCTTTTCCGGCTTCGGCATATAGCGCTTGAACACATGCTCAATCGGGAAGGAACAAAGCAGTGCGCACACCGCAGGCATGAAAAATACCGCCGGGAGCACAACATACATCACGACAACCGTCAGCACCACAACCACAAGCACGGCGAGCGTGTGCAGGATGTGGCGGAATGCCATGTAGAGTGAGCTTTTGAATAGCTGCTTTGCGCCCATCGTAAACCTTGAGAGCACCGGGAAGAGGAACATCACCGTTCCCAAAAGCACAAAGCAAATTGCCAATGTCACCACGAGCAGAATCCGCCCCATTGTATCCTGCGAAGCGGTCACTGCGGCGTAGGAATATTGCAGGTTAAAGCTTAAGAGCGTAATCAGTGCCCCAAGAATCGCGCCGACCGTCGCACCAACCTTAAAATTCAGCTTGAACGCATGGACATACTCACGGAATACATAACCACGGTCCCTGCGGATGACCTTCATGCATACATAATAAATTGCGGTCATCGCCGGTCCAATCGGCACCATGCAGACCGCGTCAATCGCCATGTAAATGAAAAGCTGCAGCGGGTCGCTTAAGGTACTTGTGACCAACGTAATCAGAAAATATCCCGGAATGCAGCAGATTGCCCACAAAATACTTACAAAAAGCATGTCCCACAGCTTCGACATTCCCCGAAAAAAAGTATTGTCCGGATTAAAAAGTCCTCCCATAAATTTTTATCTTCCTCTCTATTTAAAGTTCCGTATGCGCCCTCCCATCCCTTTCACGGCAGTGGCATTTCTGTCCGCTTCGCTCCCATAAATCCCACTGGGGGGCTGTGCGGGCGCATACTGTTTTAAAGTTCCGTATGCGCCCTCCCATCCCCTTTACGGCAGTGGCATTTCTGTCCGCTTCGCTCCCATAAATCCCACTGGGGGCTGTGCGGGCGCATACTGTTTTAAAGTTCCGTATGCGCCCTCCCATCCCTTTCACGGCAGTGGCATTTCTGTCCGCTTTGCTCCCATAAATCCCACTGGGGGCTGTGCGGGCGCATACTGTTTTTAATTTCCGGTGCAGGAGGTGATTAACTCCATATCCCCTGAAAGCCTGTAGCTGCCGTAGCCTGATGGGAGCAGGAAATGGTCGCCCTTTGTAAGCTTTATGCCATCAATTTCCCCTGCGCCCCCGACCACGCTGAAAATACAAAAGGCCTCGTTCATTGCAAAGTCCGCCTCCCCCTTCACCTCAAGCCGGTCCACCGAATAGTAAGCACATGAAATCAGATGCTCCTTCACCGCACCCCCAATCTGCTGTTTCGTGCGCTCCGCCCCCACATCCTTATGCGGGCAGCCGATGACATCAATGCTTTTTTCAATGTGGAGTTCGCGCGGCTTACCATCCTGCAGGCGGTCATAATCATAAAGGCGGTATGTGATATCACTGTTTTGCTGTGTCTCAAGGATGAGTGTCCCGCCCTTGATGGCATGTACGGTTCCTGGGACAATCTGGAAAAAATCGCCCTTCTTTATCGGGATGACGCGGATTAAATCGTTCCAGCGCTTCTGCTCAATCATCTGCCGCAGTTCTTCCTTCGTTTCCGCGTGGTGCCCAATCACAATCTTCGCGTCCTCGTCACAGTCAAGGATGTACCAGCACTCCGTTTTTCCGAGTGCCCCGTTCTCGTGCTCCTTTGCATACGCATCATCCGGATGCACCTGTATACTCAAATCCGCCTTCGCGTCAATAATCTTGATTAACAGCGGGAACACATCGCCTCCCATCCCGCCAAACAACTCCCGCTTCTCCTTCCAGAGCTCGCTTAAATGCTTTCCGTCAAAACTGCCCCCGCGCACCAGGCAATCGCCATTTGGGTGCGCGCTGACTGCCCAGCACTCCCCGGTTCTCTCCCCCGGGATATCATAACAAAAATCATCGCGCAGCCTCGTTCCGCCCCATATCATTTCCTTAAAAACAGGCTTTAGAAAAATCACTTCATGCATAGGATACCTCACTTAAAAATTATTTGTGTCCGCGGGAAACGCCGAAACAGACCTCCCCCACGGACACATTATTTTTTCTTATTAGTATAACACAGTTTCCATGATTTGTCCACGTTTTTCAGACATCTTCCGCGCAAAGCGCACCGCTTTCAGACATGTTGCCTTATCGCCTGTCACGCCCTAACAGCATACGCTCAAACACATCCTCCGGCACCGGCTTGGAATAGCGGTAGCCCTGCGCCACATAAGCACCGATTTCCATCATCAGCTCCGTATCCTCCTCTGTTTCCACACCCTCACAAACTACCTGCGCGTCCAATTCCTGTGCCAGATGAACAATATTGCGCATAATCTTGACCTGGCGTATACGGTTCTCATTGTTGAGCAGGAAGGAACGGTCCAGCTTAATCACCGATGCTGGTATCTGCTCAAACACGCCGAGCGAGGAATAACCCGCCCCAAAATCGTCGATGGAAAGACGCACCCCGTTTTTGCGCAGGATATCCACGGTCTCCTTCACGCGCTGCCCGGAAAGCTCCTCCACCACAAGCGTCTCCGTAATTTCGACCTCAATGTATTCCTTTGGTACGCGGTAGCGCGCAATGACCTCCTCAAACCGCTCCGGGAAGCCCTCCTTGACAAAATGGATTCTGGAAAAATTACAGGAAACCGGAACAACCGGCTGCTTTGCGTCAAGCCGCCTGCGAATCATCCTGCACACCGATTCCATTACAAAAAAGTCAATCTCGGTAATCTTTCCTGTCTGTTCATAATACGGCACGAAAAATCCCGGCGCGCGGATTGCCCCGTTATCCGTCGGGTCCATAAAGCGCACCAGCGCCTCCGCCCCCACAATGCACTCGTTGCGGATATCCACCTTCGCCTGGTAGTAAACCGTAAAATCCTTCCAGACATCCACCGTCTCCAAAAGCTTCTCCCGCTCGTGCAGCTCCTGAAGCTGTCTGCGCATCTTATCATCATAAAACTGTATTTCATTGCTGTAGCGTCCTTTTAGCGTCTCCACCGCCTGGATGCCGTAGGCAAGCGCGGCATCCAAATCGGTCTCCCCTTTCGGGATGCAGCAGACGCCCATCGCCAAGGTCATATGCATTTCCATCGCCTCATAAACCTTTTCGGAAAATTTGTTCTCAATATCATACAGTTTCTTTTTCAGGGAGTCCACATCCTCATAGCGCACGAAAAGCACAAAATGGTCACCGCGGCTTCTCGCATAAAGCTCATTGCCCTTATCAAGCTCCTTTGCGACGACCTCGATAAAAAGTGCCAGGATTCTGCGCCCCGCCTGCCATCCATACAGTGTGTTGTAGCGCCGGAACTGGCTGATATCCGTGTACACGACCGCGTATTGGACACCCCGTTCCGAGACAAGCTTCTTCGACGCCCGGTAATTCAGATAATTGAGGTTCCAGATATTAAAATCCGTATCCTTATACATCAGCTTTTGTATACGCCTGCTGTTTTGCAGCATTTTATAGAGAACGGCAATCGCCACAAGCGCCGCAATGGCAATCAGGACAATAATCGAGATGCTGTTGTCGCTGATAAACGCTTCCAGGCTTAGGCGGGAATAAAAATTATCCTGCAGCATATAATCATTGACCATCTTGTCACTGACCTCGGAAAGCTCCTTGTTCAATATCCCCGCAAGGCAGGAAGCATCCTCACGCACTGCCATGTAAATCGGGTGCACATCACTTAGGACGCTGTATATTTCCATCTTGCCAAAGCTAAACTTTGTGCCAAGCAAAAACTCCGCCAGATACCCGTCACACACCGCCGCGTCCGCCTGCCCGCCATCCACGGCCTCAAGGCACGCAAGCTGGGAATCAAAAATCTGGATTCTTGCCTCCTCCCCGACAAAATCCATCATGCTCTCCCTTGACTCATTGTTGTAAGCAATCGCCAAAGTCTGTATTTTCTTTGGCTTGTCCTTCTTTTTGCGGACAACGACATGGGGAGCCTGCGCATAACGCTTTGTCAGCAAAATCCCGGACTGTTTGGTGCTCTGCGGGCTCTCGCCGCAATAACACAAAATATCAATGCCCCCATCCTTTAAAAGCTGTGTTGCCTCCTGTATCCCGCTAAGTTCCTGATATGTAAACAAAACACCCGTGCGCTGTGTAATCCTCTCAAGCATCTGTATGGCAAGTCCTGCGGCTTCCTCCCCATTTTTGTAAGAAAACGGATAATAACCATCCAAATACCCCACCGCCATCGTGCCTTTTTCTGCAATATACTGCTTCTCCTCGTTTGTCAAAAGAATGGTCTGGTCCAGCCTGCTCTCATAATATTTCACCATCAGCTCGTTTTCAAGCCCCGGCTGGTTCATCTTGATATCCGCGATGCCCTGGTTTAATTCGCGCATCACGTCGTCATTGCCCTGCCATGAAATATAAAAAATGGGCTTCGGCGCAAAACGCCCGATAATGCGCTGCCCCTCCCGTATTTCCGTAAGCGAATGTACCAGGGCGTCAATCTCCCCGTCCTCCAACGCAGCCTGTAATGCCGCCGTATTCTCATACTCTGTCACCCTTGGCGCTAAAATCCCCTGCCCCTGCATATATTCATAGAACTCATTTTTTCGCACATAAGTTTTTACAATGCCAAACGTAATGTCCTTCATGGCATCAAAATCCTCATAGGCAACCGCGCTGTCCGCCTTTACTGCAACCGCCCCAAAGGTATAGCCGCTTGAAAGGTCCGCGTACTGGTAGATTTCCTTTCTCTGCTCCGAAAACTGCGCGGAACCAACCAAATCAATTTTTTTCTCAAGCAAAAGAGCAAGCGCTTCATCCCAGCTTGTACATTCCACATATGCAATCTCCCAGTTTGTATATGCGCACAATGCCTCGAGATACTCTGCGTCCATGCCGCCATAGCTCCCGTCCGGATTCCTTTCATGGAACCCTTCCATCGGAAAAAAACCGACACGCACGGTGCGCTTTTCCGCGCCAAAGGCATCCTCCCCTTTCATGGCAGCGGCAAACGGCACAAGGAAAATAAGGAAGGCAAAAAAGACCCCGGCAGCGCCCAAACCCCATTTTCTGCGTTTTTTCCCGGCGCTCCTTTGAATCTTTTTTTGCCCTTTTTCTTTCCCGTCATACATATTGTATTCCTCCATTTTCCTTACAACGCATTTTATAACTGCGCCAAACCACTTCCATCGTGCCGTTTCATCCATCCGCCCGCCCACATATTTCTTACTATAAACTTTAACATGCCCCTCTGGAAAAAGCAAGAAAAATTGTACCAAAAGCAGAGATGTGAAAGCAATTGTTCCTGTGTTTTCCTATAAATAGCACTGCAGATTTTTGCGCAGTTTTTCCTCCGATTCAATCAGCTTCCCCGTCAGCTTCACCACACTCTCCTCCGCGTCCGGATACTGGTTGAGGTAGCGGTGCAGCGATTTGATTCCCATATCGCAGCCGTCCGTAATCAAATCGGCCACTGTCGCGTCACTCTCCTGCATGGTAAGCTTCATGCCGGTTTTTACATTTGCCATCATTTTTGCCACCGGATGCGGCTCCTTCCCGTCCTCATGGTATTTCAGAAGAATCGCATGGGATTCATCGCCAAGCTTTTCGTGCTCTTTTTTCGCTGTCTTTAAAATCTCGCGCAGTTCGCTTGCCTGCACCTTGTCAAGCACATCCGTAAGGGAATTAATGCCCATCTTAATACCGGAATTGCATTCTTTTAACAAAGAGATTGTATCGTTTTCCATTTTATTTCACCATCCTTTCCGGGATTTATTATCTGCATTTTAGCGGGTATTATCCGGAAGTTTACCGGGACTTTCTGGACTGATTTCTTGTTTTTTTTGATTTTTCCAAATTTTTTGTTTTAAATTTTCCTGAATTTCCTGTCGTTGCTTTTTTAGGTTTTTGTATGTTTTATTTTTCCGTTTTTTGCGTTTTGATTTCCTATATATCCCCGGCTTTCATTTCCCATGCTTTCCGCAGTTTCAAAAAAGAAATGGACATTCCCCCTTTCCTATGATATGATAGTAAAAGATGAAAATACAGGGCGGGAAACGATATGATTGAAAATAAAAACCAAAAACACATCATGCGGCTGCATGTACGGGGATAACATATATGGCTGAATTTACGATTACCATCAAAGACCAGTTATTAAGCTTTCAAACCAACAAAAATATCTTTTCTCCGGGTTCCCTTGACCGCGGCACCGCCGCTATGCTCTCCGTTGTGGAATTCTCACCGCAGGACAAAGTGCTTGACTTAGGCTGTGGTTACGGTCCGGTCGGCATCCTCGCCGCAAAGTTCACCGCGCCGGGGCAGGTGACCATGTGCGATATTTCAGAGGATGCGCTGCAGCTTTCCAGGCAGAACGCAGCGCGCAACAGGATTGCCCCGGATGCCCTGCACATCCTGCAAAGTGACGGACTTCGTGCCATTTCCGATTCCAATTATACCAAAATCTTGAGCAATCCGCCCTACCACACGGATTTCTCCGTTGCGAAGGGCTTTATCGAGGACGGCTTTTCCCATCTGAAGACAGGCGGCGTGATGTACATGGTCACAAAGCGGCGTGATTGGTACAAAAATAAGTTCATCTCCGTTTTCGGCGGCGTGCACATTGACGAGATTGATGGTTACTATGTCTTTACCGCAGAAAAACGGGAGGGGAAAAAACAAACAGGGCACATCGGTTTTGGTATGCCCGTTCCAAAAGCAGGAAACCCCCAAAAGCTTTCCAAAAAACTCGCAAGAAAAGAAAAACGGAAACGCCACGGTTCATTGTGATACCTGCGCAAAAAAACGGGGCTGCTGCAAAATCATTCCATTTTGCAGCAGCCCCTGTTTTTCCATGTAAAAGGGCTTCGCTCCCGAAAACTCCCGGCACAAAACGCCTGCCCTTTCACATTGCCTTCTTTATCGCTTCCATCAGCTCCCCGTAGGTCTCATACGCCGGAATCTTTGGGTAATCCGCCTTAATTTTATCCGTGCTCTTAAACAAGAACCCCGCCTTGCTCGCCTGTATCATGCCAAGGTCATTGTAGCTGTCCCCGCTTGCAATTGTCTCGTAGCCGATGGACTGCAGTGCTTTTACCGTAGTCAGCTTCGAATTCTCAATGCGCATCTTAAAGCCAGTAATTTCCCCATTTTCCGCCACTTCAAGCGAGTTACAGAAAATCGTCGGCCACCCGAGCTTTTTCATCAGCGGTGTCGCAAACTGCGTAAACGTGTCGCTGATAATAATGACCTGGCAAAAGGAGCGCAGCTCATCTAAAAATTCCTTTGCGCCCGGAATCGGGTCAATGGTCGCAATGGTATCCTGGATTTCCTTTAAACCCAGTCCATGCTCTTTTAAAATGCCGATGCGCCAACGCATCAGCTTATCGTAATCCGGCTCGTCGCGCGTTGTCCGCGTTAATTCCGGGATGCCGCTTGCCTTGGCAAACGCAATCCAGATTTCCGGCACCAACACGCCCTCCAAATCCAAACAGGTGATATACATTTTTTTGTCCCTCCTATTTATAGTTCCGCATATGCTGTTTTTTAAAATACCTTCAAAATGTCCGCCGGCTCCTTGCGCTTTGGTTTCTCTGGGCTTTGTGCCGCCTTGCCGACCGCAATCACCGCAACGACGGTTTCTGTCTCCGGAATCGAAAGCAGCGCGCGCAGCTTATCCGCATCGCGGATTCCCATAATAAGGGTATCAAGCCCCATGTCCTTTGCCCTCAAACAAAAATTCTCATTATGTAACCCGAGGTCATAATAGCCCCAACCATTGCCACACTCGTTTGTCGGGTTTCCGTCACGCTCAAAGCCGGAACGGTTTGCGACAAAGGTAGTAACCACAAGCGCCGCACCCTTTGCGCTCGCGGCGTTGAACGGCGGCAGGCAGTCCGCCGAAACTTTATCCACCATCGCATCGGAAAGCACCGCATAATAGCGCGCGGTCTGTGAATTCTTCCATGACGGCGCCTGGATTGCCGCATAGACAAGCTCTTTCATCTCATCCTCCGACACCTTATACGACGCGTCAAATGCGCGGATGCTTCTTCTGTTCTCAATCAGCTTTGTAAACTCCATCATATCCTCCATTTCTGCCAGGGCAGCCTTTCTCCCTGCAATGCATCATCAATTCAGCAAACCCCACCCCTGTATATTTTAAGTATAACGGAAAGCAAAATAAAATACAAGCCTTTTTCCCAAACTTCCTCCCCTGCACAGGCTGTCCAAAAACTGCGCAAAAACCCATCCCTGCACCCAACATTTCCACGTTTCATTCAAACTGCGACGCATACAGCTGATAGTAAAACCCCTTCTTCTCCATCAGCTCCCCATGCGTTCCCTGCTCCACCACATCGCCATGGTCTACGACCAGAATCCGGTCCGCGTGCTGGATGGTTGAGAGACGGTGCGCAATCACAAAGCAGGTCTTGCCCGCCATCAGCCGCCGCATTGCTTTCTGGATACGGATTTCCGTGCGCGTATCCACATTGGAGGTCGCCTCGTCAAGAATAAGCATTTTCGCATCCAGCAGCATGGCGCGCGCGATGGTTAAAAGCTGCTTCTGCCCCTTCGAAATATTCACGCCGTTCTCGCTTAAAATCGTCTGGTAGCCGTCCGGCAGGCGCATAATGTAGGAATGGATATGCGCCGCCTTCGCGGCGGCTACGACCTCCTCCATCGTCGCGTCCTCCTTGCCATATGCAATATTTTCAAAAATTGTCCCGCCGAATACCCAGGTATCCTGCAGCACCATCGCGTATGCGCGCCGCAGGCTCGCCCGCGTGAGCTCCTTGGTTTCATGCCCGTCCACGTATATCTCGCCCCCATCCACATCATAAAAACGCATCAGCAGGTTGATGATGGTCGTCTTGCCCGCCCCGGTCGGTCCTACAATGGCAATCATGCTGCCTTCCTTCGCCGTCATGTACAGGTTTTTGATAATTGTTCTCTCCTTTGTGTAGCCAAAAAAGACCCCCTTTATATCTACATTGCCCCGCACATTTTCAAGCTGCACCGCCCCCGGCACATCGGCAGTTTCCGGCTCCTCCCCCAACAGCTTAAAGACGCGCTCCGCCGCCGCTAAGGCGGACTGCAGCTCGCTGATGATGTTCGCTGCTTCGTTGATTGGTCCGGAAAATTTGCGCGAATAAAGCACGAACGAAGAAATATTGCCGAGCGTAAGCTGTCCGAGCAGATAAAGGATTGCCCCGAATACCGTCACGAGCGAAAGCGAGATGTTATTGATAAAATTGACAGTCGGCCCAACCAGGCAGCTGTAGTAATCCGCAATATAATACGCGTCCACCGCCTCTTTGTTGACCGCATCAAAACGCCTGGTAATCACTTCCTCGCGCGCGTAGGCACCGATTGTTTTCTGCCCGCTGACCATCTCCTCGACAAAACCATTCATTGCGCCAAGCTTTACCGAGCGCGTCCGAAACAGCGGCCTGGTCTTCCCCGCCATATATTTTGTGTAAAATATGGACATCGGGATGGTGACAACCATGACGAGAATCAGCTTCGGCTCAATGGAAACCATCATGGCAAAGGATCCGACCACCGTAATCACGCTCGCACAGATTTGCACAAGGTCAGTCGAGAGCGAGGTATTGATGACATCAATATCGTAGGATACACGGCTGATGATGTCGCCGGACAGATGCGTGTCAAAATACCCTACTGGAAGAGACAAAAGCTTATGGAATACATCGTCGCGCATCTGCCTTGCCATCTTTCGGCTGATGGTCTGCATGACGAACGAAAGCAGATAGGAAAAAAGCGACGACGCGATATAAAAAACAACCATCAGTCCTGCGTAATAAAACACCGTATCAAAATCAACCGCGCCCTTGCCCGGCTCGATTGCGTCAATTGCGCGCCCGGAAAGCTTTGGCCCGACAAGCGCCAGCAGATTGCCGCTGATGGTAAGAATAAGGGCGAGCAGCAAAAGCGCGCGGTAACGGCACAGATATCCCCAAAGTCCCCGCAGCGCTCCTTTTGTATCCCTTGGTTTATGGCTCTGTGGACGCCCCGCATTGGCTGTATCCAATTGTTTCGTATTTCTGATTCCGCCTGCCATCAATCATTCCTCTCTTTCTTACATTCCGCCCATCTGCACTTCATAAATCTCCCGGTACACCGCACAATGTTCCATAAGCTCCTCATGGGTTCCGTAGCCGATTGCCTCCCCATCCTCAAGCACAAGGATATGGTCAAGCCCCATCAGGGAGCTGACGCGCTGTGCAATCATGACAATCGTCATCCCCGCGTAACCTGCCCGGATGGCCTGGCGCAGCTTCGCGTCCGTTTTGTAATCCAGCGCGGAGGAAGAATCGTCAAGCACCAGAATCTCGCTTCTTCCCGCGAGCGCGCGGGTAATCAGCAGGCGCTGTTTCTGGCCGCCGCTTAAATTCGCGCCGCCAATGGCTGCCTCGTATTCCAATGCCCCTTCCTTCTCCATAATAAAATCGTAAGCGCATGCGTCTTTTGCCGCCCGCACAACCGCCGCGTCGTCAATTTCCCGCCCGAATCGGATATTCTCCAAAAGGCTGTCGTTAAATACCGTATCGTTCTGGAACACAACCGAAAATTTTTCCCTTAAGCTCTGCGGCGTGTATTCGCGCACATCGCGCCCGTCAATTTTTACACAGCCTTCGCTGACATCATAAAAGCGCATCATCAGGTTGGCAATCGTTGATTTCCCGCTTCCGGTTGCCCCGAGGATTCCAAGGCTCTCGCCTGGCATAATCCGGAAATCAATGTCCTTTAAGCAGAGCTTATCCTTCTTTCCATCCTTTGCGTGGTAGCCAAAGGAGACATGTTCAAATTCAATGCGCGCCGCGCCGGAATCTGATACCTGCGCAGCTGGCGCGCCTTCTTTCCCTGCGGCATGCGCATCCTCCTGCCCCGCCTGCAATCCCTCCCGCACCGCAAGCTCATCCTCGCTTGCAAGCACGAGCGCAATTCTGTCCGCGCTCGCCGTCGCTTTCGAGATATCGACAAAAACGCGCGTGATGGACATCATTGCATTCAGAATCATCGTAAAATAAGACAGGAATGCCACAATCCCACCCGGTCCGGAATCCCCAGCATTGACACGGTACGCACCGACCACAACAATTGCTGTCAGCCCAAGATTTAAAATCAGGTTCATCATCGGGCTTGAGATTGCCATTGTTATGCCCGCCTTAAATTCATTCTCGGCAAGCACCCGGTTGTTTTCCCGGAAACGCCCATACTCATAATCGGTTTTTGAGAGTGCCTTGACTACGCGGATACCACTGATGTTCTCGCGCATCACGCGCACCACCGAGTCCACGGACTGTGACACCTTTGTGTAGAGTGGAATTCCCTTTTTGGAAACGCGGTACACAATCACCGAAAGCAGCGGGAGCGTTGCGATAAGCACAAGCGTCAGCACCGGCTCTAGCGTAAAGGTTATCAGGATGCCGCCCACCAGAATAATCGGGGCGCGCACGCCGATGCGCTGCACCCTGCCAATCATCGAATGCACATTGTAGCTGTCCGATGTCAGGCGCGAGATGAGCGATGGGATTCCGAACGCGTCCGTCTGGCTGCCGGAAAGGTACAAAATCTTATGGAAAAGGTCATGCCGTATCACCTCGATTGTGTCCCGGGCAACCTTTGATGCCATGCGGTTTGCCTTTATGTTCAAAAGCCTTGCCGCCACCGCAAGCCCTGCCATCACAACGCCCCACCACAAAACCAGGGATATGCGCCCAAGCGGTACCACATTGTCCAAAATGTATGCCAGAACCCATGGCAGGCCAAGGTCGGCAAAGGTGCCGAGCACTTTGATAAGAAAGCCGCACAGCATCCCCCACCGATGCGGTTTTAAGTAATGTAAAATCATTCTCATGCTGTTTTCCTTTCATGTCACACGAAATGCCCTAACAGAAACTAAAGCGCGCCCCCGCGCATAAAAAGAGAATGGTGGCCTGCCCCGGCAGAAACACCATCCCCTCCCTATCCTTCTTATACTTCATTGCGGAAAAAAACCTCCCCGGTCTTATCATCCATGCCCTCCACAATCGCCAGGGATTCCAGGCGCATCCCCATCTCGCGGATGACCTCACCGCCGGACTGAAAGCCTTTCTCAATGACAATCCCAATCCCCTCTATGCTTGCCCCCGCGCACGCAACCAGTTCAATCAGCCCCAATAGGGCACAGCCGTTTGCCAGAAAATCATCAATGATTAATACCCTGTCCTTCGGGCTGATAAATTTCTTTGCTATGATAACATCATACACCCTCTTGTGCGTGTACGACTCAATTTGCGTTGTAAGGACTTCTCCGTCAATGTTCACGCTCTTCGCCTTCTTTGCAAACACAACCGGCACATGGAAATACTGCGCCGCAATGCAGGCAATGCCGATGCCTGACGCCTCGATTGTCACAATCTTTGTGATGTCCACATCCGAAAAACGCCGTTTAAATTCCTTCCCAATTTCATTGATCAATTCAATGTCCATCTGATGGTTCAAGAAGCTGTCCACCTTTAAGACATTTCCCGGTTTTACCACCCCATCCCTGCGAATCCGGTCGATTAACTGCTGCATATTTTCTGTATCCTTTCGCTCCCCTGTGTTTTGGGTTTTGGAACCTTAAAAAACAAAACTGCCATTTCTGACAGCCTTGCTTTTTTCCGTTTTCCTTACTGGATTGCGCGCGCCTTTAACACGCCCTCAATCGCATTCACCTTCTCTACCAACTCTGTAGTTGCCTTCGCGCAGATATCAAGCACGGTGTAAGCGTAATTGCCGCGGCTCTTGTTCGCCATCGTCTCGATATTGATACCCGCCGCAGAGAAAACGCCTGTAAACTGCGCGAGCATATTCGGGATGTTTTTGTGGCACACGCAGATGCGCGCCGCCGTCTGGCATTTGCCCGCGTCCATCGCCGGGTAGTTCACCGAATTTACGATATTGCCGTTCTCGATGTAGTCCACCACCTGCTTTACCGCCATCACGGCACAATTATCCTCCGACTCCGCGGTCGATGCGCCAAGGTGCGGGAACGCGATGACATTGTCCAGGTTCGCGATTTTCTTCGTCGGGAAATCCGTTACGTACTTCGCCACTTTGCCAGTGGAAAGCGCCTCAGCCATATCGTCCTCATTGACAAGGAGGTCGCGGGAGAAATTTAAAATTACAACGCCATCCTTCATCATCGAAAGGGAAGCTTTGTTGAACATCCCCTTCGTGTCGTCAAGCAGCGGCACATGCACGGTGATATAGTCACATTCCGCAAAAATCTCGGAATTTGATTTTACAATCTTTACATTGCGGGAAAGATTCAGCGCGTTTGCCACCGAGAGGAACGGGTCGCATCCGATGACCTCCATGCCAAGGTGGGTTGCTGCGTTCGCAATGATAACGCCGATTGCGCCAAGTCCGATGACACCGAGTTTTTTGCCCTTAAGCTCTGTCCCGGCGAATTTCGCTTTCGCTTTCTCCATCGTCTTGCCAATATTTTCGTCGTCCTTGTTTGCGCTCACCCAATCCATGCCGCCGCGGATATCGCGCGCCGCAAGCAGCATCCCGGCAAGCACAATTTCCTTTACGCCGTTTGCATTTGCGCCCGGTGTGTTAAATACTACAATGCCCTCATCTGCGCATTTGTCAATCGGGATATTGTTGAACCCCGCCCCCGCGCGCGCGATGGCAAGCAGGCTTTTTGGCAGTTCAAGCTCATGCATGGCAGCGCTTCTTACAAGCACCGCGTCCGCTTCGTTCAGATTATCCGTCGTGCCGAAGGTATCTGGCAGCAGGTTCATACCGACCTTTGCAATCGGGTTTAAGCAATTTACCTTTACCATAATTTCTCTCCTATTATGAGTTCCGCAGAACACCTTCACCATGCACTCATCATGGAAGTGATTTCTTCCGCCCTGCTCCTGAAATCACTTCCGGCATGGTTGCGGCGTTCTGCTGTTTTTGAGTTCCGCAGAACATGCGTTCCGCTGTTCTTTTTATGCGTTCTGCTTCTCGAATTCTCCCATAAACGCAACGAGTTTTTCCACGCCCTCAATTGGCATTGCGTTGTAGATGCTCGCGCGCATACCGCCGACCGTGCGGTGTCCTTTTAAATTCTCAAAACCCGCCGCCTTTGCTTCTTTCACAAATTTTGCGTCAAGCTCCTCGTTCCCCGTTACAAACGGCACATTCATCAGGGAGCGGTCCTTCTTCTGCACAGTGCCCTTAAAAAGCTTGCTCCCATCGAGGAAATCATAGAGGATTTTTGCCTTCTTCTCGTTATATTCCTTCATTGCCGCAAGGCCGCCCTGCTTCTTTAACCACTGAAATACCTTGCCGCAGATGTAAATTCCGTATGCCGGAGGTGTATTGTACATCGAGCCATTGTCCGCATGGGTCTTGTAGCGCAGCATCGTCGGGGTGCCAGGCAGCACATCCTCGGTAATCAAATCCTCGCGGATAATGCAGATGACAACACCCGCAGGTCCGATATTTTTTTGCACGCCGCCGTAAATCACGCCGTACTTTGTCACGTCAACCGGCTCGGAGAGAAAGCACGAGGACACATCCGCCACAAGTGTCTTTCCTTTTGTGTTCGGAAGCTGCCAGAATTTCGTGCCATAGATTGTATTGTTTTCACAGATATAAACATAATCCGCATCCTCCGGAATCGGAAGGTCGGAGCAGTCCGGAATGTAAGAAAATGTCTTGTCAGCGGAGGATGCCACCGCGACGGCCTCACCGTAAAGCCCTGCCTCCTGGTACGCCTTCTTTGCCCATTGGCCAGTAATGATGTACGCCGCCTTCTTATTTTTCATCAGGTTCATCGGAATCATCGCAAACTGCTGGGAGGCGCCTCCTTGCAGGAACAATACCTTGTAATTGTCCGGAATCCCCATCAGTTCCCGCAAATCCTTCTCCGCCGTTGTGATAATCTCCTCATACGCCTTTGAGCGATGGCTCATCTCCATGACGGACATGCCCGTTCCCCTGTAATCAAGCATCTCCGCCGCCGCTTCCTTCAATACTTCCTCCGGCAGTACCGCCGGACCCGCGGAAAAATTATAGACTCTTCCCATGTTATGTAATCCTCCTTCAATCTTTCGAACCATCACCCGCAATGCGCCGTGCTGTTACGTTGTCGCTTTAACACGACAAATTATAAGAATTATATAGCTTTCCCCTTCTTCTGTCAACTACATTTTTAAAAAACCATATTTTGCACGCAACGATACTACGCGCCCTCCCCCTTCGAAATCCTTAAAAATTCTTCCTTTATCTCCTGCACCGTCGCAAGACGCAATTCCCCAAGCGCAATTTCTTCTTCCCTGCCGGATTCCTTTGCCTGTATGTACTTTAGCCGCCACTCGGCAGGCTGTGTGATAAACGCCATAAGGTATTCCTGTATGAAAACCTTGCTCTTGTCGCAGGAGGCATATTGGGGATTCATCTTCACCTTCAGGGCGCTCGCCTCAAGCATCGTCCCGAATATGTCATAGACGGCAAGCCTTCCCATCTCAAGCTTCGCCTCTTTTTCCTGCCCTGCCGCCTTTAATTGCTTTGCCCTCGCCTGCATCCCGGTTTTCCCACTCTGTAAATACTCATGCATTTTTGCCTTTAATTCATCCACGCTCATCTGCCGTACCTCTCTCTGGTTTTATTTGTTACCACAAAGATATTTCTCAATATTGTCGATGGCAGCCGCCTCGTCCTCCCCGCTCGTCGTCACGGTAAGCTCCTCCCCGCTCGGCAGCGCAAGGCTCATCATCCCCATGATGCTCTTCGCATTCACCTTCTTGTCCCCGCACTCGACATAGACGCTGCTCTCATACTGGCTTGCCACCTGTACAAGCAGCGCAATCGGCCTCGCCTCAAGACCTTCCGGCAGACAAATCCTAATTTTTTTCGAAATCATCTCTGTTCCTCCTCTATTTGAGTTTCGCATGTTCCCACCACCCATAAACGGCAGTGGTATTCCCGTCTGCCCCCGTTCCCATAAATTCTTCCGGGGTTTATCCAGGTTCATGCTGTTTTGGTTATGCACAGGCTCTCCCCTTCCTGTGCCAGTTCCAATAAAACATCTTCCATGTGAAAGGGGATATCCTGTAAAAAGTACGGCAGGCCTCCCGTTTCTCTCACATTGCCTTCCCGCTTTCTGCAATCTCCCCCAGGCGTTTGAGCCGGTGGTTCACCCCGGACTTGCCAAGCGGAACCGAGAGCATCTCCCCGAGCTCCTTCAAGGATGCCTCGGGATACTCCATCCGCAGCTTCGCAATCTCACGGAGCCCTTCCGGGAGTTTCTCAAACCCGATGCTGTCGCGGATATAGCGGATATCCTCCAATTGCTTCGCCGCCGCCTTAACGGTTTTAGTGATGTTCGCGGCCTCACAGTTGACCTGCCGGTTCACATCGTTGCGCACTTCCTTGAGGATTCTGACATTTTCAAGCTCCATCAACGCCAGATGCGCTTCCATGATATTGAGCAAATCAACAATCTGCGCCCCCTCTTTCACATAGAGCACAAAATATTTTTTCCTCCGGATAACCTTGGCTTCTATCAAAAATGACTGGAAGATTTGCTTCATCTGTTCTGCTTTTTCCAGCGCAGAAAAAACGACTTCAAAATGATATGCTTTTTTCGGGTCGGAAAGCGACCCTCCCGCCAGAAAACCCCCGCGGATATAAGCGCGCTTACAGCAGGTGTTCTGCGCAATCAGAGGATTCACACAAAACCCATCCCCCCCGGATGCAGCATGCTCAAGCTTGAGTGCCCTGCCGATGCGCTCCACGCCATCCTCTTTTCGCAGGATGATACTGTAAGCATTCCCTTTTGCCTGTGCGTTCGGCTTTCTTTCCCTGATTTCAACATCTACTATATTAAATATTTTTTGCAATAATGTAAAGTATTTTCTTGCAAGAGCTTCATTTTCCGTGCAGATTTCCAGTTCCTGTACCCTGTCCCCTTCAAAGACCACCGTGCCGCAGCCAAGCGTCATCGCCGCAAGCTCCGCCAGCATGCAATGTCTTGCGGCAGGATAACGGTCAAAAAGCTCGTCCTTCACTTTTTTTGAAAACGACATCCCTGCCTCCGTGTTTTAGTCATCTCGTGATATCGCGGTGGTCGGTCTTGACCCCGTACTCCGTCTTTTCAAGACGCCTGCCAAGCTCATGCGCCACCGTGACGGAGCGGTGTTTGCCCCCAGTGCAGCCAACGGCGATGACAAGCTGGTTTTTCCCCTCCTCAATGTATCCCGGAATCAGAAACAACAAAAGGCTTTCCAGACGGTCAAGGAATTCCGGCGCCATCGGGGAGGCAAGGACATAATCCCTCACCTCTTGCCTCTGCCCGGTCAATGCCTTTAACTCCGGCACATAGTAAGGATTTTTAAGGAACCTTACATCAAAGACCAAATCCGCATCCGCGGGGATTCCGTACTTAAACCCGAAGGATAGAATTGTAATAAAGAAATTGTGATAGGAACCATTCTCCACAAAAATATAATCAACCTGCGTTTTCAGCTCGCGGATGAGCATCTGGCTCGTATCCAGAATATAATCCGCCTTTGATTTCAGGAATGCCAGACGCCTGCGCTCCTCCTCGATTCCCTTGTCCACCCGTTCCGTCCCGGAGAGCGGATGCGTGCGCCTCGTCTCCTTAAACCGCTTTACAAGCACCTGTGTGGAACACTCCAAAAACAAAATTTCATACGGATACCCCTCCTCTGAGAGTTCCTCAAATATCTGTTTCGCCCCCTCAAGCGCCTCCCCGCTGCGGATGTCCACACCGAGCGCAATCTTGCTGATATTCGGGCTTTCCCGGATTGTCAGCCTCGCAAATGTCGGAATCAGCGGAATCGGCAGATTATCTACACAAAAATATCCTGCATCCTCCAACATCTTGAGCGCTGAGCTTTTTCCCGCCCCCGACATACCTGTCACGACAACAAATCTCATCTTTTTCCCCCATGCAAACAGCCAATGAAGCTTCTTGTTCCGGACGCTTTTAAAATTCCCCGAGTATCCGGATTTCCATCTCCAGGCGGACTCCATATTTTTCCTGCACCGTATCCTGAACCTTTGTAATCAGCCCCATCACATCCCGCGCCGTCGCGTCTTTTTCGTTGATTACAAACCCACAGTGCTTTTCCGAGACTTTCGCACCGCCGACCTTAAGACCTGCAAGCCCGGCATCCATAATCAGTTTTCCCGCAAAATGCCCCTTCGGCCGCTTGAATGTGCTCCCCGCGCTCGGGTATTCCAACGGCTGTTTTTCCCTGCGCCTTGCGGCAAGCTCCTCAATCTTTTTCTTTTCTGCCGCAGCATCGCCCTTCTGAAAGCAAAAATCCGCCTCGAGCACAAAAAGCTCTTCCCTTTGCAGAATACTGAAACGGTAGGAAAATCCCATCTCCTTTGCTGTAAGGCAGACAATCCTTCCCTGCCGATCCAACGCCCGGACGCTCACCAGAAAGTCCGCTATCTCACCGCCGTAAGCCCCCGCATTCATAAAAATACCGCCGCCGACGCTGCCTGGTATCCCCGCCGCGAACGCAAAGCCCGACGCGCCGTGCGCCACCGCCTCCTTCGCAAACGCAGAAAGCCGGACGCCCGCCCCGACATGCGCGCGCAGCTCGTTTTCTTCCTCCGCAAAAGCCATGTCATCCGCGTGGGTAAGCTGCAGGACAACGCCGCGGTACCCTGCATCCGACACAAGCAGATTGCTCCCGTTCCCAATCACAAAATACGGCATATTCTCTTTTCTGCACAGCCAGACCACCGATGCAAACTGCTCTTTATCCGCACAAACAAAATAGTCTGCCAAACCTCCAATACGAAATGTCGTATGGCGGCTAAGCAGCTCATTCCTTCGCACCCTGTCTTCCCCTACAATCGCAATCAGTTTTCCATAAAAATCCTGCTCCACTGCATTTCCCGCCGTTTCTGTAAGATTTAACATCCTTTTGCAACCTTTATAGTTATATCATGATTTTATGCAAATGACCATCTTTTCATCCGAAGATTTTGATTTTTGTGCATAACGCTGTATTTTTCGCGCTTTTTTGCATCCAATTAGGCAATTTGCCAGGGATATTCCGGGCGGCGTAAGCCGCCCTTCCCCGCTGCCGTCCCATTTCATTCACCTGCCACCAGACGCGCGCTCCCATAAATACCGGCATCGTTCCCAAGCTTTGCCAGACAGAATTCCTTATTTTGCAGCGCATACAGAATATTTTCATTGTAGTGCCTGCGGATGGCATGAAGCAAAATCTCGCCCGCGCGCGACACGCCGCCGCCGATTACAAATACCTGCGGGTCAACCGTCGCCGCCACATGCGAAAGCGCCAGGGCCAGGTACGAGCCCAGTTGGTCTACCAGTTCACATGCCATGTTATCCCCCTCCTTCGCGCAGTCAAAAATATTCTTCGCGCTCAGGTTCTCAAACTCCCGCAGCTTCGTCGGCGTATCGTCCTTTGCCAGACATTTTTTTGCCATGCGCACAATCCCGGTCGCCGAGGCGTACTGCTCTAGGTGCCCGTGCCCGCCGCAGCCGCACTCCGCTTCCTCATCCTGGTTTACAATCATATGTCCAATCTCGCCGCCCGCACCGTTGCTGCCCGCAACCATCTTCCCCCCCAGGATGACACCGCCCCCGACACCCGTGCCAAGCGTTACCATAATCACATCTTCATAGCCCTTTGCGCCGCCCTTCCACATTTCGCCGAGTGCCGCCACGTTCGCGTCATTTCCCGCTTTCACAAAAATCCCGGTCAGCTCCTGCATGATTTTTGCCGCCGGGGTAATATCCCAGCCAAGGTTCGCGCATTTTAGCACCGTTCCGTCCGCCCTGACCGGTCCTGGGATGCCAAGCCCAATGCCGCACACATCTTCCTTTTCAATGCCCTTATGTGCGCATTTTGCAAGGATGGTTTCTGCCACATCGGAAAGGATGTGCGCCCCCCGCTCCTCCCTGCGTGTTACAATTTCCCACTTTTCCAAAAGCTCCCCCGCCTTTGTAAAAAGCCCGCATTTTACGGTTGTCCCGCCGATGTCAATTCCGAAAACATACTGTCCCATCGCTTATTCCTCCCCCTCATCGCTCTTTTTCATGAGATTGTTGGTTACGCGCTTGTACAGCTCCTGCGCCGCATTGTAGCCCATCTTCTTCTGGCGGAAATTGACGGCTGCCGTCTCGCAGATAATTGCAAGGTTGCGCCCCGGGCGAATCGGGATGTTGTGGCAGACAACCTTATTCCCAAGGAATTCCGTGTACTGCTCCTCAAGCCCCAGACGGTCGTACTCCTTCTCCTTATCCCACTCCTCAAGGTTGATAACAAGGTCAATCGCCTGCGTATTCTTTACGCTCTCCACACCGAACAGCGTCTTTACATCCACAATGCCGATGCCGCGCAGCTCAATGAAATGCCTTGTAATGTCCGGCGCCGTGCCGACGAGCGTATCATCGCTGACCTTCTTGATTTCCACGACATCATCCGTCACAAGGCGGTGGCCGCGCTTTAAGAGTTCAAGTGCGGCTTCGCTCTTTCCGATGCCGCTCTCGCCCATAATCAAAATGCCCTCGCCGTAGACATCGACAAGCACGCCGTGGATGGAGATGCGCGGCGCAAGCTCTACGCAGAGCCAGCGGATGACTTCCGCCATAAAGGACGAGGTCGATTTCGCTGTTCTTAAAATCGGCACCCCGTACTCAATGCCAATCTGGCGGATTTCCTCCGAAACCTCGATGTTCCGGCAAAATACAATGCAAGGCATCTTAAAGCTCATCAGCTTTTTCATAATGCCAAGCCCGTGGTCTTTTTCCATTTTCTGCATGAACGCATGCTCCACATTCCCGATAATCTGGATGCGTTCCGAATCAAAGTAGTCGAAAAAACCCGTCAGCTGCAATGCCGGGCGGTTAATCTCCGCCTGTGAAATTTTGATGTCTGTGAAGTCGATTTCCGGCGTACAGTTCTCAAGTGCCATCTTTTCCACTAATTTCTTCAATCCAACCGTATACATTTTTATACCCTCCGCTTCGCACGGCTCTGCCGTATTTTCTTTATTTTAACACAACCTTCGCCGCTTGAAAAGGGGGCATGTTCTTTTTTATGCGCAATGCTGCGGCATCGGTGCGCTTTACTTGCGCAAGGCTAAGGCTTCGCGCAGCAGGGAATTGACCATCCCGGGGTCTGCTTTTCCTTTTAGCTGCTTCATTGTCTGTCCGACCAAAAAGCCGAACGCCCGGTCTTTGCCGCCAAAAAAGTCGGCAACCGACTGCTCGTTTTGTGCAAGCACCAAGGCAATCGTTTCCCGCAGCAAGGCATCATCCTGCAGCATTGCCAGCCCCTTTTCCTTCACATATTCCTTCGGGTCAACATTTTCCTTAAAAATCTGCTCGAACACTTCCTTTGCCACCGTGCGGTTAATCCTGCCTTCCTCAAGGAGCGCAACCAGCGACGCAAGCTTTTGGGGCGCAAGCGTCAGTTCCTCCGCATCCATCTCCGCCTCTTTTAACAGGCGCATCGCCTCAACCATCAGCCAGTTGGAAACCTCTTTTGGCCTGCCGCAGATTACCACGGTTTCCTCAAAAATATCCGCCATCCTCTTTGCCCCGGTAATAATCGCCGCGTCGTACTCCGGGATGCCAAACTCTTCCCTGTAGCGCTTCATTTTCGCATCGCGCAGCTCCGGCTCCCCCTGCTTTATCTGCGCAAGCCATTCCTCGCTGAGATCAAGCGGCACTAAGTCCGGCTCCGGGAAATAGCGGTAATCCTGCGCGTCTTCCTTAGAGCGCATCGCAAAGCTCGTATCTTTGTTTTCATCCCAGCGCCTGGTTTCCTGGATGACCTTCCCCCCGTAGGTGAGCACCTCAATCTGGCGCTTTCTCTCCCCGTCAATCGCGCGCGCAATCGCCTTAAAAGAATTCATGTTCTTCATCTCGGTGCGCGTGCCAAATTCCGCCGCGCCAACCTCACGGACGGAAAGATTGATATCCGCGCGCAGTGAGCCCTCCTGCATTTTGCAGTCGGACACGCCGAGGTATTTCAGAATCAGCTTAAGCTTTTCGAGATAGGCGATGACCTCCTGTGCACTGCGCATATCCGGTTCGCTCACAATTTCAATCAGCGGCACGCCGCAGCGGTTGTAATCGACGAGCGTGCAGTCCTCCCACGGGTCATGCACGAGCTTGCCCGCATCCTCCTCCATGTGGATTTCATGGATGCCAATCCTCTTTTTTCCAAGCTCTGTCTCAATTTCAATCCCACCGTTCTGACAAATCGGCAGATAAAGCTGCGAAATTTGGTACGCCTTCGGCAAATCCGGGTAGAAATAATTTTTCCGGTCAAATTTGCAATGCCTTGTAATTTCACAGCCCGTCGCAAGCCCTGCTGCCACCGCGAACTCCACTACCTTTTTATTTAACACCGGCAATGTTCCCGGCATTCCCATGCAGACCGGGCAGCAATGCGTGTTTGGCAGCCCGCCAAACTGCGTGGTGCAGCCGCAGAAAATCTTTGTTTTCGTCGCGAGCTCAACATGCACCTCAAGCCCGATGACCATTTCATAATTTTTCATTTTCCCTCACATTCTGCCGCCGTGGGCGGCTTGATACAAAAAACATGCATCCCTGGCTTTCCAGCTTCCTGCCATATCGCAAATGCTTTATGAAACAGCAAATCAAATCCGTTATTATCTGGGCTATTCCTGAACCGGGGATATATAAGCCCTTGTCCGCTCAAAGCTGTACGCCGCACGGAGGATATCTTTCTCGCCGAATGGTCTCCCAATCAGCTGCAGACCAACCGGAAGCCCCTGCTTATCCCGCCCGCATGGCAGGCTGATGGCAGGAAGGCCGGCAAGGTTAACCGCCACTGTATAGATATCACCAAGATACATTTTCAGCGGGTCGCTTAAGCTCTCGCCAAGCTTTAGTGCTGTGGACGGTGCCGTCGGTCCAAGTATCACATCATATTTTTCAAATGCGCGGTCAAAGCTTTGCTTGATGATTGCCCTCACCTTCAGCGCTTTATTGTAGTACGCGTCATAATAGCCGGAGCTTAACACGAACGCGCCAATCATCATGCGGCGCTTTACTTCATCCCCGAACCCCTGCGTGCGGGTGCGCTTGTACATCTCCTGCAAATCCCCGTAATCCGCCGCGCGGAAACCGTATTTCACCCCGTCATAGCGCGAAAGGTTCGAGCTTGCCTCCGCGGAGGCGATGACATAGTACGCCGGGATGGCATAATCCACGGCCTCTAAGTCAAACTCGGAAAGCAGTGCCCCTTTTTTCTCCAATTCCTTTGCTGCCGCAAGCACTGTATCCCCTACCTGCGCATCCAGGCCTTCGGAAAAATATCCCTTCGGAATGCCGATGCGGAGTCCTTTTACGTCGTCTTTTAGCGCATCCATAAAATCAAAGCTTTCCTGCGGCACACTCGTCGCATCCCGCTTATCACTGCCCGAAATCAGCGAGAGCATCGCCGCGCAGTCGGAAACATCCCTGCCAATCGGTCCAATCTGGTCGAGCGAGGAGGCATACGCAATCAGCCCATAGCGCGAAACCGTGCCGTAGGTCGGCTTGATGCCGGTAACCCCGCAAAAGGCGCTCGGCTGACGGATGGAGCCGCCCGTGTCCGAGCCAAGCGCAAGGGGCGCTTCCTCTGCCGCAACCGCTGCCGCCGCGCCGCCCGAGGAGCCTCCTGGAACCCGCGATATATCCCACGGATTTTTTGTTGCCCCAAAGTGCGAGGTCTCCGTCGTGCTGCCCATCGCAAATTCGTCCATATTGACTTTGCCGAGCACAACCATCCCCGCTGCCGTAAGCCGCTCTATCACCGCCGCATCGTAAGGCGGGGTAAAATCCCCGAGGATTTTTGACGCACAGGTCGTCCTTATCCCCTTCGTACATATATTGTCCTTGATGGCAACCGGAACCCCGGCCAGCGGTGATGCATAGCGCCCGGCATCCATCCCCTCCTGCACCGCATCCGCGCGCCTTAACGCTTCCTCCCTGTTCAGGGTGATATAGCAGTTATAATCTTTATCCCGCGCCTCAATCGCCGCAAGCTGCGCGCTCACCGCTTCCCGCACGCCCACTTTTCCTTCCCTGATTTTTCTGCCGAGCTCAAGGGCAGTCAATTTTGTAATATCCATAAGCCGCCTCTTTTCTGAAATTGATAGGTTGGTTTGTTGTAATTTTCTTAATTTTCCCCGTTTTCCTGTTTATTCGACCGTCTTTGGTACTAAGAAGGTTCCTTCCTTCCTCGCCGGGGCATTCGCAAGCAGGTCTTCCCTTTCCTCCCCGTTTGTCACCACATCTTCCCGGAACACATTGCTGAGCGAAAGCACATGGGACATCGGGAGAACCCCGTCCGTTTCGAGCTCGTTCATTGTATCAATGTAACCTAAGATGCGGGAGAGGTCTTCCTTCGCCTTCTCCCTCTCTTCTTCCGTCAGCGAAAGCTTCGCCAGCGCCGCTGCATAATCAACGGTTTCGTCCGTAATGGTCATATTATTTTCCTCCTATTTTGAGTTCCGCAGATTCCCTCCCAGTGCTGCTTTTTTAAGGTTCCAGGCGGCTGACATCCCTTGGGAACATTGCTGTCTCGCGCACGTTGCCCTCGTCGAGCAGGCGCATGGTCAGGCGTTCAAGACCAATGCCAAGCCCTCCGTGCGGCGGCATCCCGTATTTGAAAATCATCAGATAACTCTCAAAATCCGCCGGATTCATCCCGCGCTCCACCATCTTTCTTTGCAGTGCGTCGTAGTCGTGGATGCGCTGCCCGCCTGTTGTGATTTCCATCCCCTTAAACAAGAGGTCAAAACTTAAGGTAAATTTTGAATCGGCAGGGTCATCCATCGCATAAAACGGGCGCTTTTTTGATGGGTAGTGCGTGACAAAGACAAAATCGCTGCCGTATTCCTCCTTAAAATACCGCCCAATCAGAGCTTCTTCCTCCGGCTCCAAATCATAGGGATTGCGGATTTTCCGATCATATTTTTCTGCGGCAAGCCGTTTTGCCTCATCAAAGCGCACCGACGGGATTTTGGATACATCCGGGAGCACCACGCCTAAAATCGCAAGCTCCCTGGCATATTCCCGCCCCAGCAATTCCATCGTGTAAGCAAGCATCGCCGCCTCCATATCCATAATTTCTGTGAAGCTGTCGATATAGCCCATCTCAAAATCAAGACCCGTATATTCATTCAGATGCCTTGTCGTGTTATGTTTCTCTGCGCGGAAGACCGGACCCACCTCAAAGACCCGGTCGTAGACACCGACCATGGTCTGCTTATAAAACTGCGGGCTCTGCGCCAGGAATGCGCGCTTCCCAAAATACTCCAGCTTAAATACATTCGCGCCGCCCTCGGCATTGCCTGCTACAATCTTCGGCGTGCGCACTTCCGTGAAATGTTCGGAAAACAAAAAATCCCGGAATCCCCGCACAATGCCCTCCTGCAGCTTAAATACCGCGCGCTCCCGCAGATTGCGCAGCGAGACGGGGCGCAGCGAAAGCTTTGCCTCAAGGGAGGTATTGAGCTTTCGTTTCGCGATGGGAAGGGGCAGCATGGCATCTTTTGCCGGTTCCGAAAGCACCATGACTGCCGTCAGGCAGATTTCAAAACCGTTCGGCGCGCGGAGCTCCGCGCGCACAACGCCGCTTACTTTGACTGCCGCGCCCTCCTTTAGCGTCCGCACCGCAGCCTGCAATGCCTCGCTGGAAGTCTCATTTACTACACACTGTACCAGCCCCTCATAGCTGCGCAGCAGCAAAAAGGAAAATCCCCGCATTTCGCGCACCGTGTGCACCGCACCGCGCAGGCTCACGGATACATCATACATTCCTTTCCGCAAAATATCAGCGATTCCCACCGTATTTTTTTTCCGGATTCCCGTCACAAAATCCATACCAGCCCCTCCTTTTCAAATACATATTTGTGTTATCCCAATAAAAAAGTCCCGGAAACCAGAACCGTGCCGACCGACACAATTCCAGTTTCCGGGACGGGAAACCCAAGCTACAAGCATTTCATTCCCGCGGTACCACCCGCGTTGAGAAGCGCCTTTGCTCCTCCTCTTTTTGCGCTTAACGCGCGCCCCACGCACAACCCTACCGTGCATTTACACCTTCGAATCGCGGACTCCGGAGTGTTCCCTTGCCATACGGCCACACTGCGGGCATGCTCTCAGTCGGTGACGCGCCCTTCCTGTCCTTCTGTGTGGTTCCCTGCATCGCAGAGTCTCCTTCATTGTCATCCAAATCTCCGTCCGGACTTCCGCAACGAAAATTTATGTTCATAACCTTAACACAGGAATGAAAAAAAATCAAGAGGAAATTTTCAATTTTGGCATCTGTTATCAAACGGGCGGTTTCCGGGATATGGCCAACCCCCGTCTCCGGCACACCTATGGGCGGCGGTCCGTTTCGTCCGAAAGGATTGCATATGGTCGCATACGCGGATAAACCAATCATTATCGCTGCGCACCTTATAGATTCCCCCGCCGCGAACCTGGCGCTACAAGTCAAATATGTCTTCATCAAGAGGGGAGCACTCCATCGCTTTTTCCAACATTCTCCCCGCTTCAAGCAAATCGCCGTTTGTTTTTGTCAGATGCAGGCGGGCATATAATTTCAAAGCACGGACATCATCCGGATTATCCTGCAAAGAAGCATCCAAAGTCCGTTTTGCGTAAAAATAACTTTGTTCCGACAATCCATCATGTGACAAAATGTAATCAACGCGCTGCAGCTCATCCTCATGGTTTACAGAAAACAAATCATCAATTTTGACCCCGAAAAACGCCGCAATTTTCGGCAGGAGGGCAATGTCCGGCATGGTTGTCCCGGTCTCCCATTTACTGACTGCCTGTTCTTCTGTCAAGCAGGGACTAAAAAGTTATTTTTTCTGCCAACATAACCACCACTCTCTCGCTTATACAAAGAATAATACCAATTTTCATCTCCTCAAAATCAACACTACCGCTTCTTTTAAATCGTCACTAAATTCTTCCAGCTCATCCATTGAAATAACCTTATCCTTAATCAGTCCGGCAATATCCAAAAACATGTCAGATTTTCTTAACTCAATACAAACACCCGGTGTTTTCCTGTCTCTCTTAATCCGCTTCTCTATCTCCCAAAATTTTGTGGATGCAGGCAAGTCGCTGCACAAATAGTCCGCATATTCTTTTACCAACTTCTCCATGTAATGTTCCTGCCATTCACCAATTTTCTCCCTGTATAATTTCCAGTCCCTTTTTGAAGGCTCAACCATTTTTTATTTCCTCCATCTAAGCATTAAAGGAAACAATCTATATACCAATCGCAAGCAAATTTTTGTCTTATACATAACGATTGGCGTATTTCATGTCATTCCCTGCTTTATTCAATCCTTATATACCTTCTGTTTTTAGTCGCTGCCGTGCAGGTTAATCTGCCCATTGCCACCAGTTCATTCAGTAACTGCCTTGTCCTTGGTCCTTTTAATCCTATTTTTTCAGCAATTTCTTCTGTCTTATACAATACTTCCAACTCCATGCACGCAAGTATCTGTTTCTGCCTTTCAGATAACAATGCCTCTTGTGTTTCTGCTGATTTTTCTGCTGATTTTTCTGCTGATTTTTCTGCTGATTTTTTTGTTAATTGTTCTCCATGTTCCGGAATCATTTTAAGATAAAGCGTTACCTGATTAAGGGCGGTATCTTCTATCAGTTCCGGCTGCACCCAGCCCTCTTCTTCCCAAGTTGCCAATATGGAGGGAAACCCGGAACCTGCGTTGTCCCCAAATCCAACCATTCTAAGCATAGTCTGCATATGCGGGTTTCTTGATTTTGAATTTCCTCCTCGGTAAATATCCTCCAGCGGAAGCTTCAGAATACCCGGATTCGTAAATTCAAATCCATTTGACTTTTTTATCACTTTCAAAACACCTGCATCCATCAAATAGTCGGCATGTATAATAAGGTTTACAAATGCTTCCCTCACCGCTTTGTGCACTGGAGTTTCATCTATCCGCTGTATTCCCTCAAGCTTAAATGGCTTCTTCAAATCCTCCGTTAATTTCGGCGTAACTTTGGTAAAAAAATTAAACAGATTATTCTCCCATGTTCCATCGTAGGTAATCCTATCATTCCAGCGAATGTCCATTGTAATTTCGCTTTCATTGCGGTAATCCATAAAAATATTGTCAAACTCATTCCGTATGGCAAGTCCGTCTCCAAACATCATCAGACCTGCAAGTGTTAGTCCTTCCTTGCCCTCTCTTCTGTCCTTTCTGTATCCTCCAAGTTTTTCCAGAAATGATTTGTCATCAAGGGCATTCCAGACATGCCCATCATTCCTGATTTCAAAAATCTGCCGGTATTTCCGCAATGTTTCCTTGTCAATATCGTCCATTGCATAATATTCTAAAATCATTCCATCATTGCCATCCGGATTCTGGTCACGAATCATTCCTCTGATTTCATGTTCCGTCGCGTGATAATCACCTTCGTTATTTCGCTTAAATGTCCCTTTGTATGGATTTTCGCTAACATAAATCGGGCGTATTTTATAATCAGCTCTCGGCACTTTAATCACAATCAGGCTAATGCCGGACTCTTCCACAATAAATACATCTTCATCTTTCAGAATATTACGATTGACCTTACTGCTGTTAATGGTGTTCCAAAAATCCTCTACCTGTTTCTTTACATTTTGGATTCCCTGTATCATAAATCTTTCTTCTGGAAATGTTTTCTTTTTATCTTCCTTCACTCCAAGAATGATATAGCCGCCTTTTGTATTAGCAAAAGCAGAGTAAGACTCATAAGCAGAGCGCGGTACATTGCTTTCTGCTTCTTTGCACTCTATGTCTACTTTTTCGCCTTTATATTAACTGTTTTAATTCCTGCATGTTCACAATACTCATTACCTGCTTTCATTCATGCTTTCCAGAATTTGTATCAGTTGGGTTACAATAACATCCACCTTATACAGGGTTGCCATAAGCGTCTACTGCCGCATGGATTTTGGTGCTAGCTCCCCCACGGCTATGCCCGATTTCATTTGCAGACCCCCCTTTTTTAGCCCCCGGACTGTTTTGGTG
>CAJTUA010000026.1 GCA_910579615.1 uncultured Lachnospiraceae bacterium
GACGAGGTAACCCGTTTTTACGACAAGGACGGCAATGCCATCTCGACCAATTCCTTAGGCAACTACTTCTCCTACAGCGTGGACGCACAAGAGATTTTCGCGCGCGGCGGTGTACAGCTGTATGACGCAGTTGGCAATGCAATTGATATGGAGAACGCAAAAGCGGATATTGCAGTGAATCTGAATGATACCACCCAGAAGGGAACTATGATGGGTGACCTGCAGCTCAAGCTCCATGTGGGTGCCGATGCAACAAAGAACAACCATATTACAATCAACCTCAAGGCATTGAGCGCTAAGGGTCTTGGCGTAAACGGCCTTCTGGTAAACGGCAGCGATGACAAGAACGCACTCGATGCGATTGAGACCATCAAGACTGCCCTTGCAACCGTATCCGCACAGCGTTCCGAGCTCGGTGCTGCACAGAACCGCTTAGAGCACACGATCGCGAACTTGGATAACATCGTTGAGAATACCACCAGTGCTGAGTCCGCTATCCGCGATACTGACATGGCTGAGGAGATGGTTAAGTACAGCAAGAGCAACATCCTTGCGCAGGCTGGCCAGTCAATGCTCGCTCAGGCAAACCAGTCCAACCAGGGCGTATTGTCCCTGCTCGGTTAATTAGGAAGGAGGAATGGATTATGAGGAATAAGAAGTTTTTCGCCAAGGCTTTGGCGTTTGCAATGGTGATGGGAACGGTTGGGGTACATGGTGCTGTAGCCAGCCCGGTGAGTGTAGTGAAGGCTACTGCTCCTACGGCTACTGGTGTCGAATTTAAGGAGGGTAGCTATACAGTTGTAATTACGGCAGAAAACGGTGAAGCATATGTTTGCCTCCAGGTTTTAAAGGATTCCAAAGGTGAGAAGGTTAGTGGTGAGTATTGGTATGCCGTAGATGCAGGTGCGGTGACGGTAGACTTATCCTTCTTAAAAGCTACCAAGAAACAGTATATCAGGGCTTACGGCGTGGCAGATTCAGAAAGTGCAATTGTAGAGATTCCGGCACAGCCAAAAACGGTCATCAAATATAATGCCAAGACACAGAAATTTGTAGACAAATCAAAAAGTGATATCAGCGATACAGATTTAGCTAAGCTTCAATACAAGACATTATATGGGAGCACCTGGAATGATGACTTATCATCAACCAGCTTTGATATTGCTAATGCCGCAACTGCTGGTACGACACTTGTCGTTCGCTTAAAGGCTGATGCTACTGCACACACCCCGGCTGGCACAGAGGTAAAAGTTAAGATTGCTGCTGTCGCAAAGGCACCAAAGGTAAAATTGGATTTTAATAAAGATGCAATCACTTTGCCTAAGGGTGTGGAAATTGCTGTTCAGGACGATATGACAGCTGCCGTGGAACCTGCTGACTGGAAAGAAGCATCTGGGAAGCTCACCCAGAAAGAACTTTTAGGCAAAGCTGGGGTTGCTGACACTGCCATTGATACAACATTAGAGTCAGGTTATACTCTGTTTGTAAGAACAAAGAAAACAGAGAAGAAAGCAACTTCCAATATGGCAATTGTTACGGTTAAGGCTACGCCAGTATTGAAGCAGGCAACGAAAGGAACAGTTACAAATGGCGCAAATGATAAAATAGCATGTACATTTACAGATGATGACGCGACTTTAACTGTTACAAGCACTGACGGCACGGTTTGGGCATACTCCCTTGACGGCGGAAGGAAGTGGGTAACGATTGAGGGCACCAGTGTCAAGCTCAATGTAAAGAAGGGTGACAAATTTATGCTTCGCGCCCTTGCAACAGAAGATACATTTGCTTCGAACACTGAAGAAGTGGAGAATACAGGTGCTACTACACAAACAACTCCAGGCGGAACAACTCCAGGTGGAACAACAACTAGCTGATATAACTTCCAAAGCAATTATATACGAAACACCAATCCCCCTTCCGCATCTGCGGACGGTCAGGATAAACAACAGAAATAAACAGTAAGCAAAAGTGCTGCTGCCCCGGGAGATAATATCCCCTGGGGCAGCAGCACTTTACAGCAGCACTTTGATTCTCAAAATCAACCGCCAGCAGCCATGAAACTACCATTCCCCGAAGCCTCTTGAATTTCCACCACCAAAATGATAATATTATCACATAAGCTAAAATAACCGGAGGGACGCGCATGGACAAAAAAATTATGGATGTATTGATGAACCCTGTGAAATGCAAATTATTTCTGGAAATACAAAAATGCGGAGAAACCACCGCAAAGCATTTGTCGGAAACATTTTCGGATATTCCGCCTGCAACGCTTTACCGCTATTTGAAAAGAATGACAAACGACAAAATATTAAAGGTAGTGAATCAAACACAGGTCAGGGGCGCTTTAGAAAAAACTTATGCGGTAGATATTGATATGACAAAGGATTTTAAAAAAATCTTGGACAGTAACTCCGGCGAAGCCTATATGCAGTCGTTTATGCAGTATATCATTGGCTTTGCGCAGCTATTCCAGGATTATTGCAAACGGGATGATATCGACATTGTAAAGGATAAATCCGGTTTTTCCTTATCCCCTCTTTACCTGACAGATGATGAGCTTGAAATGTTAATCGGAAATATCCGTGATGTAATAAAGCCTTACGGGAACAATACCCCCGAAACGGGCCGAAAACTGCATTCGGTTGGCGTTATTATTTCTCCGCCAAAAATGGATTAAAAAATTTCCCGTCCGCCTTTATGGATTGGCCGGGATTTTTCTTGACTTTTTATTATCACTATGATATCATTATCAATGTAATAATAAAGGAGGTAAACGCATGAAGAAAAAATGTATCATTATTACAGTCATAACTTTTGTTGTATTAGCGGCACTGACTTTTATATTGCCACAGGAAATCCCATTACACTTTGGGGTGTCTGGTTCTGGTTCCGTTGTAAATAAATATTTTATTCTATTATTTACTCCTGTACCAGCAATCCTTTACTGGGCAATCGCGAAAAAGTACAAAAACTAAAACCGTATGGAGGTCATGAAATGAACAATGTATTAGAAATCAAGAATTTTTCCAAAGTTTATTCCGGAAACAAAAAGGCTGTTGACAATCTGAACTTAATGGTAAGAGCAGGAGAAATCCATGCTTTTATTGGCCACAACGGTGCGGGGAAAACAACAACAATCCGCGCAGTTGTCGGGATAATGGACTTTGATGTGGGAGAAATCCTTATAAATGGCCATTCCGTGAAGGACGAGCCTGTGAAATGCAAATCCATGACAGCATTTATCCCGGACAACCCTGATTTATATGACTATGTAACAGGCATCCAGTATTTGAACTATATGTGCGATATGTTTTCTGTCCCTGCAAAAGAAAGAGTTTCAAGAATACAAAAATATGCAGATATTCTCAAATTAACGCACAGCCTTGGGGATTTCATCAGCTCTTATTCACATGGCATGAAACAGAAGCTTGCGCTGATAGGTGCGTTTATACATTCCCCACAGCTCATCGTGTTGGACGAGCCATTTGTAGGTCTTGACCCGGAAGCAACTTTTCATTTAAAGAAGATGATGCGTGAACTTTGTGACGCAGGGGCAGCAATTTTTTTCTCCACCCATGTGCTTGAAGTAGCCGAAAAATTATGTGACAAGGTTACTATTATCCATAACGGCAGGATGGTAGTAAGTGGAACAATGGAAGAAATCAAAGGCAGCCACAGCCTTGAAGATGTATTCATGGAGGTAGTTGAAAATGAACGGCAAATATAAGTATCTTCTGCGGATGCAGTTATACAATCTTTTCGGAATAAACCGATTGATTCATTCCCGTGATAAGCAGGAAAAACAGCGTTCCGGGGTTGTTATTGCTTTCGGATTGGCCGCCATTGCCATTCTTGTAATCTATACAACAAAATTCAGTAATGACATGGCAGGAGCAGGACTTGGCGAAGCGCTGCCAACACTTATGGTCGCTACCTGCTCTCTCGCAGCACTGGTTCTAACCTTTGTTAAAAGTACAGGAGTGCTGATTGGAATAAAGGATTATGATATGGTTATGCCCATGCCTGTCAATACGGTCTCTATTGTAGCAAGCCGAATAACACTGCTGTATCTGACCAACCTGATGATTGGTTTTATCACCATGCTGCCGTCAGGTATTATCTATATTGTGTACGAACACCCGCCAATTTGCAGCTACCTGTTTTTTGTGTGTGCATTATTTCTGGCACCGATTATTCCCATGATAATTTCATTGTCAGCTGGTGTTTTCATTGTTGCAGTTTCATCGCGCTCCAGGCACAAAAATACTCTTTCATTGGTTTTAAGTACAATCACCGTATTGGTGCTCGTATTCGCTTCCGCAAAAACACAGTCCATGGATACGGCGCAGATAAGCAATCTCGGCGTGGCAATGGCAGAAACGGCAAATAAATTTTATCCGCCTGCTATTCTTTTTACAAATGCATTATTATATAGCGACTGGACGAGTTTTGCCATTTTTGCCGCTGTTTCCCTGCTGCCAGGCATTGCTTTCATAGCGATTGTTTCCCACTATTATAAAGCGTTGAATACAGCGGTATTTTCCCATTATGCAAAAAAGGATTATAAAATGGGGGCGCTAAAGGCTTCATCGCCGTTTATGGCATTGTATAAAAAAGAATTCCGCCGGTTAAGTTCATGCACAATTTATGCCTTAAATTCATGCATCGGAATTGTCCTGCTTTTGGTTGTGGCAGTTATGGCAGTATTTTTTATGCCGCCCTCTTTACCGCAGCAGACGCAAGCGGCGGGAATTATGGACACCATCCAAAATATCCTGCCATTCGCATTGGCTATTTTTGTGAGTATGACTTCCACCACGGCAGCATCTTTGTCTTTAGAGGGAAAAAACCGATGGATTATGTGTTCCGTTCCAACGCAGGCAAGGACGGTCTATCATTCTAAAATTGCGGTCAATTTAACAGTAATACTCCCCGCCCTATATGTTAGCGCAATTTTTATAAGAATTGCGTTTCCATGCTCTTTCATGCAGACCGTACTGCTGTTTCTTATCCCTACGGTATATGCTTTTTTCATTTCGGTTCTTGGTATTTATTTAAATATCAAGTTCCCTAAGTATGATTGGACAAGTGAATATTATGCGGTAAAAGGTGGGGCGATTTCCGTTTTGGCTGCGGTTGGGGGCGGGATGGCGAGCAGTTTCATTCCACTATATCTCTGCATTCTATTCCCGCATTACCAAATGATAATTATGTTAGGGATTCCTTGCCTGATACTGTTGGCAACTCTGGCAATTTATTATAAAGTTTGCCAGACGCAATTATATGTATAAGAGTGGTGCGGAAATTTTGGACTGACCAAGCACGAAATGGTTAGTCCGAGATTTCTGCACCCTTTATTCCTTGCATCACCTATCTTGTCAGGGGCTTATAAAACATGTCATCCGCGTTCCCCCTCTTTCCTGTTTTTGCTTGCAGGGAAGAACGGAAATTTAAAGCAGCTGCCCAGATGCCCCCTGTTTTGGCATACCCTTTGTAGGGCTATCCCGCCTGCCATACAGCAGACCGACCATCCTTCTTTGGTTCCCCTGCTATTCTGTTTTTTGTCTGCAAGGAATTCATTTTGGAAGGACTTCCCGGTTATTTCGCATAAACAAGCGTCCTATAGAAATCTTGATGAAATTTCGAACATCTTTGTAATCCTTGATATGCATAGTGTAACATACCGAAAGAAAAAGTGCAAGCATAATTTCCCCTCTTGTACCAAACCCCAAAGCAGCAAAGCGGGAATGAAACCGTTCCACACCGTTTCATTCCCGCTTCGTTTTCACAGACAGCCGCGCGACCGCCCAAAGCGCCCCGCCATCCATGTATTTTTCCCATCCCTGTTACTTCGTCAGCACCACCGTTGTCACCGACATCTTTGCAATCGTAATCGGCTGGTCCGGCGACCACTCCCCTTCTTTTACGCACTCCAAATCATGCGCGTCCGAAGTCTCATAAACCGCAATTTTATGGTATTCCTGCGCATGGTCAAGCAGGAACGTCACATCCAGCACGTCCTCATTGATGAATACCATGACAAGCTCCTTTGCCCCGGTATCCTCGTTCGTTCCGATAAACGCGGTCGGCATCATGTCCTCCTGCGCCCGCCTTGTCGCGGTCAGTTCCACGCGCACATAACCAGGACGGATGTAGCGCGAATAATTGCCAAAACTCCAGAGACGCTTTAGCGCGCGGAATTTCTGCGAAGCCTCGTCGATGTATATCAGCCCGTCGCGGTAACCGCCCGGCGCCACGCCAACCCAGTTCTGCCACGAAACGACATTTAAGATTGTCAGGTCTTCCGCAATCTGCTGCGCTAAATGGTACGCGGAATCCATTGTCACATCTGAACCATTCACCATCTCACACCACTCACTCGTGCGCAGCTTCACATCCGGATAATGGATTATCATCCAATTGCGGAAGCTCTCTTTTGCAATATTGTTCGACCAGTAAGAGTGGTTGTCAATCCCGTCAAAATGAGCGGCAAGCCGCTCATTGCCGAGTATTGCCTGCGTGTAGTCCGTCGCCTGCCCACCCCACTCGCCGCTCTCGGGTCCGGAAAGATGCAGCACCTCTAAAAGCTGTGGCCGCTTCTCAAGCTCATCCAAAAAAGCAAGGTAGAGCGCGCGCACTTCCTTTGCCGAGTAGTGGCAGCCCTCCTGCGCGTTGTACCAATCCCACTGCGGCTCATTGATTGGCGAGAGGAATTTCACCGGAACCCCCTCGGCAATAAAATGTTCAATCACGTCGTAGCAGTAATTCGCAAAATCATCGTAGTTTTCCGGTTGGATATTGGTCTTGCTGCCGCCCTCGCTCATATGCGGCAGTCCGTTGTCCGTCAGGCGCACAAGCGGGCTGTTACAGAAAAATACAACCTCCTGAACACCGAGCTCCACTGCCTTTTTCAAAAACCACACCGCGTTTTCGTCCTTCGTAAAATCATACACGCCTGGCTCCGCCTCAAAGCACTGCGCCTTGCGGTGGTTATCCCAGAATGTTCCCGTCCGGCTTTCCACGGAACCTGCGCCGAGGTTGTAGCGGTAGCTGGTCAGGCCAATGCCCTTTTCTTTGTCAAACAAAAGCTCCGCAATTGCATCCCGCGTCGCCACGCCGTTCCCGTAAGGCTCCTTCGTAAAGCCCCCGACATACTGCGACCACCATGCGCCGCTTGTGCCGAAAGATTCCATCGTCTGGTAGGTCGTTGCCACATCCAATATCATCTTGTCATAATTCTCCACCATAATATCTTCTCCTGTCGGGGTTGGCTGTGTTGTCACCTCTGGGGTAACCTCCGGCGTAATATCCGGCGTAACCGTATCCTGCGCCTCTGCCGTCGGCGTATTGGTAGGCTGCGCCCCCTCCTGCCTGCTGCCGCACCCAATCATCCCGGCGGCCAGCAGTGCCGGGAGCAAAACCCCCGACACCGCCGCCTGCCACCGGCCTGCCAAATTCCTCTTTTTCATATCAACCATCCATTCCCATGCCTTTCCCCGCAAAACCCTGCGGAAAACAGCCACTGCATCTGCCTGGTTTTTTACACTTTAGCCAACCAGACCGGAATTTTCCAGATTCTCCACGAGCTTCCTCTGCCCAATCAGGTAGACAATCAGCAGCGGAATCAGGTAAATCAGCACGCCCGCCTGCTTGACCGCGTCAAACGCCATATCCGGCACGAGCGGCACATCGTACCATGTGCGCACCGCATTCATGACATATTCTTTGTTCGCGGAATTAAACGTCGTCGAAAGCAGGGTGCTTAGGAAACCGCCGTTCGGGCTGAAATAGTTCGTGTAGTAAGTATCGCCGTAATTCCATACGAATGACAGGATTGCCACCGTTGAAATAATCGGCACCGCATTCGGAACCATAATCCGGAAATATGTCTTGTAGAACCCGCAGCCGTCAATCAGCGCCGCTTCCTCCAGTTCCTTTGGTATATTCTTAAAGAACTGGCTGAACAGGAAGATGAACAGGCTCTGGTTCACCCCGAAGCCGAACACCGCCAGGATGACGAGCACGACCGGATTGTTAATCAGGTTCATCTCCCCCGCCTTCGTAAACAGGTTCATTATGCCAAGCACATCAAAATGGTTAAAGAAGATGTACTGTGACAAAAGCAGTGACTGCCTCGGCAGGAGGAACACAAGGATAACGCAGAAAAACACGATATTCCTGCCCCAGAAATTCACTCTTGCAAGTGCGTAGCCGACCATTGCGGAGAAGAAAATCTGAATCACCATGATTCCAACCGCGTAAAGCACGGATTTCGCCATTGTCATCATCCCGCCCGGCAGGATGAAACGGATGGCAGCCTTAAAGCTGACGATGGATTTCTCAAGCGGGAGCCAGATGACGTTCGGGTTCCCGAGCTCCTCAATCGAGGAAAATACCACCGGAACAAGGTTTAAAATCGGCAGGATAATGGTAAAGCAAAGCCCCAGAATCAGCACGGTCGTAATGATTTTCAGTATCGTCTTCTTCGACCTTTTCTTGAACAAATACAGCGCCAAAGACGCGTCCCTGTCATCATTTTTCATTCTTCTTCACCACCTTTCGCAGCAATAGCATTACAACTCCGAGCACAATCAGCACGTTGAAGATGTAGACAACCGACAGAGCCGAGCTGATACCGATTTTGTTCTGGCGGAACGCAAAGGCATACACTTCCTCCGCCACCGGCGACTCGATAAACAGCTGTACGATTGTATAAACAATCACAAAGAGCGTGATGTGCATGATGGAAGGGATTGTAACCTTCCAGAACGTTTCGTAAGCAGTTGCCCCCTCCATCTTTGCCACCTCGTACATACTCGGGCTGATGGACTGCAATGCGGTCAGGTAGACAAGCGTCTGCACACCTGCCTGGGAAATCAGGGTGAAGATATTCTCAATGTACGAGATAATCGGGTAGAGCACCCGCATCGGCACATCAAGGACGCGCACCAGGAAAACCGTAATGTAGCTTCCGGATACCAGCTGGCTTCCCGTGTCCAAGCTCTCCGTTCCGGTCGTCATCGTCAGCATCGAGGTGACGACCTCGATGCCAAGGATGATTGGAAGGAAGAAAATCAAACGCACAACCGCGCGCCCCTTAAATTTCTGGTTCGCAAGCAATGCCATGAACAAGCTGAATATTACGATAAGCGGCACACTCAAAAGCATATCCCGGTTCTGCTCCGTAAAAAGCCTTGCCATCGTCGTGGAGGTGGTCGTGACCTCCGTCTTGAACAGGTCAATGTAATTCTGGATGCCGTTAAAACTGAAGGTCATGCCGCCCGTTTCCCCGACACCCACTTTGTTAAACGAGTAATAAACCGTGTTGATAATCGGTATCAGGAAAAATGCGACAAAACCAATCAGGAACGGTGCCACAAAAATCAGCCCGTTAATTTTCCGTTTTACCTGATAGGGCAGTTTTTTCTTTTTTTTCATCCTTATTTCCCTCCCTCAATCAGATATGCCTCGGCATCAAGTACCGTACCGTCCTCAAGTTCCACGCTGTGAAGGTTGTAATTGACAATCACTTCCACACCATTTGCATAGGTTGTTTTGTAAACCTTATCCGCCAGGCAGACATGCCCGGTAATCTCGTTTGTACCGATTTTACTCCGGATATCCGCAATCTGCGCATACATTGCCTTAATATCATCTTTCAGCAGGTCATACTGCGCGGAAAACAGGTAATGGTAGTCCGTATACTTCAATTTCGCCACCGGCTCCGATGTTAAAATGTACTTCGGATAAGAGCCAAGCTCCGCCGCCTGCAAAACAAAGTATGCCGGGTTTTTCGAGGAGATGTTGACATTCTCCGTCGTGTAATCCACAAGCCCGTTCATGACCAGCTGCCGGAACGGAACGGTGCGGGAAAAGGTCGCGTAATCGCTGCTCTCCTTCGAAACATCCACCGCAATGCTGCCGTAAGCAATATTATCCATGAACGGATTCACAAGTGCCAGCTGACGCCCGGAAAGCTTCTTTAGGTTTTCCTCAATCACTGCCGCGCCCTGCGCACCGGTAATCATGCTGTTAAAATGATAATCCGCATAGTACATCCCCGCAAGATCCGTGATTGCAAGCTTCCCGTAATCCTCCGAGTCCTCCAGGAAACCGTCCACCACATAGCCAAGGTATTTCGGGGAAACCAGGTAATGCCCGTTGTGGGCAACGCCGTCGTACAAATCACCGCTTAATATCCCGATTGCCGGCATATAGCGGTACAACACCACCTCGTCATTGCCGAAATCCCGGACTGCGTGGATGCTTGCCATAAAGCCATTCCCGCCCTCCGATACCCTAGACGGTGCCACGGCAAGATAGAAATCAAACCCTTTTTCCTGCGCGTAGCTAATAAGCGATTTCAGTTGTTTTCTGCTGCCGTTCGCCTTTGTCAGCTTTGCCTGCGAATTCATGCCGCCATCCATGCCGCCGTTGAATGCCCCGTCGTACTGCACCTGATAGCGCACGCCCTCAAGGTCATTCATGATTTCCTGCAAATCCTTATAGGTTGTCATGGAATAAACCGAGCGGTACGGAATACCAACAATGCGCTTTTGCAGGGAAAGCGCCCCGACAAACTCAAGGTAGAGGCTGCCCGCCCCGTCACCGTAGGAAGTCTGCAGGCCATAGCGGTCCACCAGGTAGGACTGGTAATCCTTCGCCATGTCAAAATAGGTCACCTGCCCGCCGTACATATGGTAACGCACCGTGCAGTCAATGTCCTGCATCCCGGTCTGCACCAGGTAATTTGCGGAGTTTTCGCTGTATACGCCGTTGATTTTCACCCTCTGGAACTGGTTGATATCAAAGGAAGTATAAGCCTTATTGTATTTTGAGCTGCCCTCCGCCGTCCCGGCAAGCTTCACATTGATATAGGCATTGTACGCGCCCGACTCAATAATGGCAAGAAAGCCCTTCTGCGTACTTTCGGTCGGTCCGTAGCCCATGCCGTAAACCGGCATCATCAGCTCCTGTCCGTACTCCGGCATAAAGGAGTAATCCTTATAGAAATCATTGTCGTACACCGGGCGCTCGTAATCCTTGATGGACGGTTCATTGCTGTTGAAGGCAAAGAGCGCGCCCGCGCCATCCGGCACAAGGATGTAGCCGTCCTCGTATTCCGCCACTGCCGCCGCGCCGAAATTCGGCAGGAATTTTACATTCTGGATGCTGTAATAATCATTGTTTGACACCATCGCGCCCGCCGGCATACGCACGATTAGCTCGCCGTTTTCAAGCACCGCCTCGACCGTGATATCAAAATTCGCCGGGTCGGCAAAGGTCACGGGAAAATCAAAGCGCTCCGCGTCCTCAAGCAACATATCCTGCGTGTAGCCGACAATATTGATAATCTCAAGCATCGAGCTGACCGCGCTGACCGGAGGCGTTCCGGTGTAGGTAACCGCGTAGCATTCTTCCATGATGCTCTTTTTGTAAACCAGGCCGAGCGCTAAGATATATCTCTGGTGCTGTGCCGCGGTGATATCCCCCGCTTCCTTTGCCTTATCCAGACCGCCGACAAAGAATTCTTCGTACTGCTCGATGGACATTTTCCTCGGGCAGTATTCGTAGAAGCGCTGGGATTCCCCTTCGTTGAAATTCATGTGGATGCGAACCCCGTCCTTTATGCGCTGCATATCGAAGGAACCGAATACCACACTATTGTCATAGGAATTCCACTCGCTCAGATTGTTGTCCTCGCCGAGGAACTGCACGGAAAGCAGCGCCTTCTCACTCCCCTCCTCCGAAGCCGCAAGCCCGGAGGTAAGCGTCTGCCCTGTCGCGGTATCCACCAGCTCAAGAATCATATCCGCCGTGGAAAAATACAGTTCTTTTCCGCCGTTTTCCGCAACTAGGATTCTGCCCTCGTCCTGCGCAATTTCCCCGAGCGAATCCGCAAGCGGCGCGCTCTTTTTCTCCGGAATGCTGCCACTCTTTACAAACAGCGCCGGAACCATGTAGATAATCCCGATAAGTGCCACCACACACAGGATGGTAAGGGCAAGCTTTCGGATGACATGCCTGGAGTAGAAGCGCCGGATTGCTTTAACTGCCTTACTTTCATTTAATTTCTTAAAAAAATTCATGACTGGCGCCCCCCTTCTACATTCTTCGGATCATTTCCTGCGCGACGGAGACGATGAAGGAAACCATCTGCTCAATCAGCGTAAAGAAAAGCATTCCGATAAATACGATGATGATTGCCGCGACAAAAGTCAGGAAAATCGCCGCCGCATTTTTGCCGAAGGTATATTCATGGATGGTCAGAAGCCCCGCGACCAGCATGAAAATCGACCAAATCAGCCCAAGCGAAACAACGACATTCAGAATCATTGCTTCCTCAAGGATGATAAAATTGCTCACAAACACCTTGATGACAACACCGAACATATACGGCACGAGCGAATAGCCGAGTACCGTGACAATCGCCGGGAGGTTTCCGCTTCCGTTTAAGAGCGTGGTCACCGTCCAGTTGCTCACGGCAAAGAGCACGAGCACCAACACAGACGTCGCAAAGATGGAGACACTGTTCATCGCCTCAAGCTCGTTTGTGTTCATAATAAATCCGGTATACTGGTGTTCAATGCACTGCAAAACACCAAAAACCAGCAGCAGGAGCACCGCTATCGGCGTACTGCCTTTCTTGCGGAAACGGATTTCATAAAAACCGTCAAAGGGATGGAAAATCGAGCGTTTCAGGTAGCCGAGTTTTTCGCGAATCTCTTCCTTCACTTCTTCTTCCCTCCTTTTCTATGGTAGCGGACTTCCGAAAAAATCATCCAACCAATCAATGCGATAAAAATAATCATGATAACCGGGAAATATTTCTCGAGCATCTCGCTGCGGTGGCCATTGTATGCCTTGGAATAAAACGTCCGGTTCTGCCCGAGTTTGAAATATTCCATCGCCTTTTCGTACTCGCTCTTCATGAGGTAATTTTTCCCGATGCCGCTGTAGGCTACGTCATAATTGACATTGAACTTGATTGCCTTCTCAAAATGCACAAGCGCCTCGTCCCAGTCACCGTTGTAGTAGCAGCGGTTTCCGTCAAGCACTGCCTGGCCAAACTCCGTCGGTGCTAGGATATAAGCGCATTTTAATGTCTTATCGCTCACGACGAGCTTGTCGCCGAGCCACGCAATCCCGGACGGGTCCTTGAACTCGCCCTTTAAGTTGCCGATTGTGCCAAAGACATTGAGCAGCTCACCGTCAAAATTGTAGAGGAAAATCCTTCCGTGTGCGCGGTCAATCAGCGCGTAGGTGCCGTAATCCGTCACCGCGATATCGACAAAGCGGCTTCCCTGGTCATTGCTGTGCATACTCCATAATTCGCCGACAACGGGGGTATTGCCCTCCTCCCGCAGGACATTCTTGCCATTGGAATTCAGACGGAATACCATATCCGCCGCGGAGGTGTCATAGGTGACTGCCATCACAAAGCCCTCGCCGTCCAGTGCGATATTGTTGAATGCCGGGGCATATGTCTTTGACATCTGTGCCTTCTGCTCATCGCTCGCAAGCGATTTCCAGAAATAATCAATCAGGCTGACCCGCGGTGTATTGACGCCATAGTACCCGGAAAAGCTTCCGTCCGCCGTCATCTCGATGATGCCCTCATAGCTGGACTGGACGATGACATAGATGCGGTCCGCCAAATCCACCGCCAGCTTTGACGGCTTGAACTGCGTCGCGCCCGTCAGGTTTTCCGGCTGTGAAATAATGCGCTTTAAGGAATAGTTGTCAAGGTCGAGCACCAGAATACGCCCTGCTCCGGTGTCCGCGACATAAAGCTCACGGTTTTTCTCGTGTACAAAGACCCCCTCCGGGGAGGTCAGCATAATCTGGTTCCCCGCCTCGTCAAGCGCGATTTTATTGTCGGCATTGCGCAAAAGCTTCAGGTTTGCAAGCAGCTCCCCATTCCCGTCAAGCACGAAAATCCTGCTCTCGGTCGAGTCCACAAGAAAAATCCTGCCGTCCGTGCTTGTGCAGACATCGTCCACACTGCCAAGCCTTGAACCGCCCATGTTGTTTACATCAATCACGCGCTCTAGCTGGAAGGTTGCCGGGCTCTCCTTGACATTTGTCCAGAAATCATAGATATAGCCGTCATAAACATAGCTGCTTCCGTCCGAGGCGGACACTTTTTGCGGCAGCATGAGCAGAATGAATACAAAGGTAATGCTGATTATTCGTTTTATTTTTTTATTCATACCGTATCACCTACCCTTTTATTCCCGATGTGGACATCGTCTCAATGACATTGCTCTGGGATACTACAAACACGCCGACCGGAACAACCAGCATAATCAGGGATACCGCGGACGCGACACCGGTTCTTGCGATACCGCCGCCCACCAACTGCGAAAGCACGTAGCTTAACGGCTTTAGTTCTTCCGAATAAATGAAGATGCCGCCCGTAGTTCCCCACATCTGCTGGAACGACAAAATAATCAATGTAATCCATGCCGGCTTACAAAGCGGCATGACGACCTTCCAATACGTCTGGAATTCCGTCGCACCGTCAATCTTTGCCGCCTCAATCATTTCATCCGGCACCTGCACCATGAAGTTTTTCATCAGGTAGAGGCCCAGGGTCGCGCCGACCGCCGGGAGGATGACTGCCCAGTAACTGTCGATTAAATGCAGCGCGTTCATAATCAGGTAGTTCGGAATCGCCGTTACCGAAGCGGAAAACATGAGCGCGTATACAATCAGGTTGCTCATGAACGACGAGCCCGGGAATTTGTACTTTGCAAGCGGGAATGCTGCCATGGAGCCGAGCAGCACGGTTCCGAACGTACCGATTCCTGTGATGAAAATCGTGTTGAACGCGTACCTTGAAAACGGGATTTCAAACCCCTCAATAATGGTTGCAAGGTCAACGAAATTGTCCGTGGTCGGGTTATCGACGGTAAGCCTTGGCGGGAAGATGAAAATCTCGCTGAATGGCTTAAACGCGCTTGTCACCGTATAAAGCAGCGGGAAAAGGCTGAATATGCCGAAGGCTCCGAGGATTACGGTAAGGGCAATATCGCCGCCCATGCTCCGGTTCCTGCGCTTGAATTTCCGGCTCACCATCTTCTTTTTTATAAATCGAAATAATTTCATAGCGGCCTCCTATCCAAGTTTCCGCAACAGCTTCTGTACAAGCACGTTGCAGATCATCATGATGAAGAACAGTATCACGGCGATTGTACACGCGTATCCTAATTCGTAACGGACATTACCGAAGTCGTGCAGGTGCGTCAGGATTGTGTGCCCGGCATAGTTGACGGACGGGAACCCGACGAGGTCAATCGACAGCTGCGATACGGACAGGGAGCTTGTAATCTGCATGACCGCACCAAACATCAGCTGTGGCTTCATGGATGGCAGGGTGATGTACCAAAGCTCCTGCCAACGGTTTTTGATGCCCTCCACCGCCGCCGCCTCGTAGAGTGATTTGTCCATGTTCTGCAAACCCGCGATGAAGGTAAGAAAGCTGATGCCAAGGCTTAACCACAGCTGTACGACAATGAGAATCGGCATGATGTAGCCTTCGGTCTGCAGCCACAGGATTGCCTCGGTCGAAAGCCCGAGTTTAATCATCCACGCGTTCGCCCATCCATAAGTATCGGACGAAAATAAAAGCTTCCATACCAGATACGCATTGCCCGAGATGGACGGCGCGTAAAAGACAAGCGTCATGATGGCGCGCGGGATGCGCGGAAGGTCGTTGACGACCCACGCAAACAAAAAACACATGATGTAGCTGATTGGCCCTGTGATAATCGCGAACACAAGCGTATTTTTCACTGCCGTCAGGAAAATCGGGTCATAAACGATAAGCTTGACATAATTCGCAAAACCTGTAAATTCCGGTGCTTTCACCATATCGAAGGAGGTAAGGGAAAGTACGATGGAAATCACAACCGGCAAAAACGTAAATACGATGAAAATGAACGCAAAAGGCGCAATCATCAAATACTTATATTTGTGCTTTTTCCATATAGTAGAAAATTTCTTTTGCTGTGCGAGTTTTTGCTGCACAGCCAAATCCATGGCAGGAACATTTCCCTGCACTGCTTTTTGTTTTCCCACGGTTATCCCTCCTTTCTATTCCTGATAGCGGCTCAGGTGCAGCTCTTCGCGTTTTCTGGTCAATTCCTCGTTGATGGACTTGATGTTCAGATACAAAGTCTCACGCGGATTGGCATTTTTCGACACCACATCGTTAAACGCGTACTGTACCATACGTGTCGTCATATAATTGCCTGGCACGGCCTCGATGCCGATGGTCGCCTCAAACTGGGAAAGCAGCGCGGAGAGCTCGGCGTTGCTCCACGGAAGCTGCCTCAATACTTCCGGGTCGGCCGCCGAATATCTTGCTGCCGTTCCCATCAGGGCTTCGAGGGAATTCGCGAAGGAAAGCTGCGCCTCCGTTCCCGTCCACCACTTGACAAACTCCCATGCCGCCTCCTGCTTTTTGCTCTGCGCCATGATGACGGTCGAAACTGTATCCACAACAAAGCTGTGGTCAATGGTTCCGTCCTCTTTCTGGACACCAAGCATCGGCGCGAAGGTCCAGCGCCCCTTGATTTCCGGCGCGAAAATCTCAAGCTGGTTGAATGTGTTGTAGGTAATTACGCCAATCGGTATCTCACCTGTACGGAAACGGTTCGTGAAGTCCACCTGCACTTCCATGCCGTATCCGGTATAAAAATCCGTAAAGTTCTTGAATGCCTCCATCGCCTCATCCGAATCAAGGGCACTTACCATACCATAGTCCATCCCTTCCCCGCCGTAAGCATCGCCTCCGTTCTGGAATGCCATGGAGAGGAACAGGTTGATATATCCTGCGTTCTGCTGTACATTCGGAATATACGCATTGTAATTGTTTTTCTGCAGTACCGGCAGCATTTCTATAAATTCCGTCCATGTCTGCGGTATCTCAAGCCCAAGGCTGCTAAGGATATCCGTGCGCGCAAATACCATCATGAAATTCGCCTGCTCCGGAATACCGTACACGCCGCCCTGGAAACTTGCGGAATCGAGGGTGCTCTTGTAGAAGCGCCCCGCAATCTCCTCGTAGCCCGGCAGAACCGAGAGGTCCGCGACCGCATTACGCATCGCAAAATCCTGCAGGGTTGACTGCGCAAGGCCAATCACCACATCCGGTCCGTTCCCGGCAAGTGCCGCACGCAGTACGACGTCAACCGGAATCAGCTGGAGGTTGACTGAGATGTCATGCTCCGGCGTAAAGGTCTCATCAATCTGGTTCTGGATAATCTGCGCCTGCTCACGCCCGAACGATGCCATCCAGACCTTGATGGAATTATCGCCTGACACGCTCTCCTCCGTAATCTGGTTTGTGTCATAGAAGAAGGTCGCAAAGAACCTTACCACGCTGTTCGCCGCACCCTTGAAGAAACCGTGCGTTGCCGCCGGCAGCTCCCCGTCCGGTTTCGAGAGGATGATACTGTCCACCTCAAGCGGCATGTCGGCAACATTGACAAGCCAGGTCGCGATTGCCGAAATGTTATTCTTAAACTGGTTTAATTCCTCAATAACGCTCTCCGGGTCCTCGGACAGCCATTCTGCCTCCATCGCCATTTTCTCAAGCAGGCTGGTGTTCTCGCCCTTCTCGCCCGTAATCCCGACAATCGCCTCGATGACTGCGTAAAGTTTCTCACTCTCATGTTTTAAGTTCGTGGCGAATTCCGGAAGCTTGCGGTTGATTTCGTAGTCGATGAACTTGTTTGGAGCCTGGCCGGTCAGCTGGATGACCGAGAGGTAACTCTCATTCAATACAGAAAGGCTTTCCTCAATCTGGCTGATGATACCACCCATCGGTCCCATCACGCCCTCTAAGGTAATGGTGTTCTCTCCTTCCTTCAGATAGAACAGATATGGCTCGCCATCCTCATCCGTGACGGTGTACATATTCATGTCACTGCTGTAATTAAAGCCAATGCTGTTGACTTCCTTATACGGAACTTCCCCGTTGATATAAAGCCTGCGGTAACTCGTGACACCGCGGTTTAAGTTCTGCCTGCCCTTTACAGTCAGCTCATACAGGCCTTCCTTTGGAGCCTGCACGGTCCAGGTAATCGATTCCCCCGGAGCTGCCCAGCTCGACGCGCCAATCGTGTTGTACACGATATGGTACGGGTGGTACGGCTCCAATAAAGTATCCGAATAATTTTTCTGGATATTGATGGAATTGGAGCTCTTGTAGATTGCTTTGGTGTTATCCACCGCGCGCTCCGCCTGGCAGATGATATTCTCACCATCATACACAGAATACTGCGCGGAAAGCTGTGCCAGCTTTTCCGCATAGGACGGAATTTCCGGTGCCGCCGTAAACTGCATGGCGGTAAATTCGAGCGGCTCCTTTGTCACTTCAAAGGTGATGGTATGCCTGCCCGCCGTCAAAAAGAAAACCAGAGGCTCATTGTTGCGCCGGTTGTAATCCTCCACAAACCATTCCGTGTTGTAATACACCTCATACGCACCCGGCCGGATTTCATTGTCATTTTTTACTTTAATCGCCTCATCCGACCACCATCTCTTGATGACGATGCGCGACAAATCTTCATACGGGACTTCCCCGTCAATCAGGATTTTCCTCTGGATGTCCGAGGTTGTCCCCGGAAGTGCGATATAGCCGAGCTTCAAATTGTAAAACCCGGTTTCCGCCACATCAAATTCCCACGTAACCGAACCCACATCCCCTGTCATAATCCCTTCAAGGCCAACGCTGACCTCACAGTCCGCCGATGCCGTATAGCGGCTCAAATCGACATCCACTGTCGCCTTCGACAGCGTCCCATCGTACCCATTGCTTTTCAGGTAGTTCTCGTAACTTGACTCATAAATCGTTTCAGAGCCTGCGGAGGTCGCATGGATGCTCTTTTCTCCCCCGGAAGCGATAAGGATAACCGCTATGAGCGCAATCACCACAACCACTGCAATGATACGGATTCCCCTTTTCTTATTCCTGTCTTTCATAGGTGATTTCCTTTCGATACGGAAACTGTTTTGCTGCGATTGTTCCCATCCGGCTGTTGCCGGACGGATACCTGCGATTCACATTTTTTGCGACAGAAGGCAGGTAAACCGTAGTCCCCTGCCTTCTGTCTTCTTTCACCTGTTCCATTTCATCCGTCATGAAGACGAAGCGATGATAATTATTCCGCTGCTACCGTCACTTCAATCGTTGCGCTGCCTGTATTGCCCGCATAGTCCGTAACCGTGAGCGCTACATTGTAAGTACCCGGTGTTGTCGTATCCAATTCGGAAAGGTCAGCCGTAATCGTATCGCTTACATCAATGCCGTCCACATCCGTTGCCGAATCAATGAAATCCTTCCAGCTGATTGTAGATGTATCGGTATCAAGCTTAACGCTCGGAAGCTCCGCCTTTGCTGCAATCGTCGGTGCCGTTGTATTGTCCGGGTTGTAGATAACCACGCGGATTTTCTTGCTGCCGGTGTTGCCTGCCGCATCCGAAATCTTCGCTTCCACTGCGTCGCCGTAAGAGCCAGGTGTTGTAAAGTCAGTGCCATCCGATACCTTGTACTCTGCCTTTGTCATATCAAGCTCACCGTCCACGCTGTCGTTTGCGGTGAAATACTCAGCCCAGTTAACCGAAGCCGGGTCAGTACCCGCTGCGAAAACTGCTGTCGAGCCGTCCACCGACGGAGCCTGGTTATCATGGATTTCATTTGAAGCAAGGATGGATTCCATATTGCTCGTCACATTCGTAAAGAGATTCTTATTTGCCTGTACTGCAACATCGTAGGAGCTCATGCCATCAATGCCGTACATGGACTTACCGATGATGTCATCCCATGTTACACGCAGGCCAAGAAGATCCGCATAGTCGTTTACAAGCTTATCGCCGATTGCCAGGAAGCACTCAATAATCTGCTCGCCATACTTCTCATTCAAAACGTCAATGTTCATGCTGTTAAGCTCCTGGATTGCATTCTGCTCCTTGTAAGCAGCCACGGAATCCACGCCGCCGAGTGCCTTGTAGTAGGAAACCCAGTAAAGTGCGTAAGCTTTCAGTGCAAGCTCTGTCTTCTCCGGGTCTACGCCCTTTAAGACGCCGACCGAATCACCAAGGGTAATTGCCTGCGAATATTCCGGGTCGTCAATGCTTAAGGAATCCTCCCTCGGCCACGGAACGATGCCGACAACCTCACCGCGGTCGGATGCGGAAGTTGCTACGCCGCCAATCCACCAGTCAGGGCAGTCCGTAAATACCGTTGCGCCCTTGCCGAAATCATCCGCTGCCGTCGTCCATCTCGGTGTGTAGCCATCGTCGTAAACGCCCGGGTCTACCAGAAGTTTCTTCTCAAAGAGCTCCTCAACATACTGCACGCCCTTGATGGATTCTGCGGAATCCGGCTCCAGACCGGAATTGCCGTAGATTGCACCGCCCGCGGCATACATTGCCGAAAGGCCTGCGAAGCGGTGGTCCGTCTCATACGCCTGGATGGTGTCATATGTCGTGCCGTCCGGCGCTGCGGTGTTTGCATAATACGCCTGAATCTTTGTCAGGTAATCTGTGAAAGTGCTCCATGTCCAGGTGCCATTTAAATAATGATCCATCGGGGTGATGGTATTGCCGTTCTCATCCTTTAAGGAATCTACCTTCTCAATCATCGTAAGGTTGAAAATCAGTGGCCAGCGCTGCTTGTAGCGGATAACATTGGACATCAGGTAGTTGTGCCCGTACAGCTTATCATAGAACATCCAGGATGTATCCTCATCCTCAAATATGTAAGCGTAGTCGTCAAGCTGCTGCAGTACGTTCTGGGCAAGGACTGTGCCCTCCGCACCGCCCCAGATAAGTGCCAGGTCGCAGACCGGGTTCCCTGCGAGCACGCTTGTCATCAGCTCTTCCCTCGTGTCCGCGCTGTACTGGATGAACTCGAACTCAACATTTAACTGCGACTTGACTTCCGCAAGTGCCGCAAGCGCTGCCTGCCTCTGGGACTCACCCATCGTATACTCGCCTGTCACCTCATCTACATAGTTCGGGTCAAGGTCGTTAACCCAGTGTGTGCCGTAGCGGATGACAACTGCGTCACCTGTCGGCGCGGTTGCTGCCTCAGTCGGAGTCGGGTCATTCGCCTCCTGGGTCGGCTCCGGTGTTGTTTCGGAACCCTGGGTCGGTTCCGCGGCATCCGTCGGTGCCGGGGTTGCCTCGGAACCGCCAGTGCTTGGCACCGGGGTCGGGGTCGGCGTAACGTCATCGCCGCCGCCACATGCTGCCAGGCTTGTGACCATGCATGCACTCATCAGTAATGCGCCAATTTTCTTCTTTCTCATAAATTTTCCTCCTTTTTCTAATTCCACCGCCGCTCTTTTGGTGTACATGTCTGTTCACCATCAAGGCCACGGGTTTTATTCTGTTCGGCATTTTTACTTTATGTAACCGATTTCATATTTATATTATAAGCATTGTGCACACATTATGTCAACTTTATTTTTGTAACCGATTGCAGAATCGTAATTTTTCCACAATAATTGCTTATATTTTTATGCAATATGCACAATAATTTTTCACGAATCCGCGAACGAAAACGTATTCCCTATTCTGGCTAACCGATATCCGGTTCGTCTTTTAGCACAATACAATCCGCCGTTTTACCCTCGGTTTCGAACAAAATGACCTCGTTCTTTCCTTTTTTTAACAGCGGCGCCGGGATGTAGAGACGCTTCTGCGGTCCGATTTCCCAGAAACGCCCAAGGTGGAAGCCATTGATAAATGCGCATCCCTTTCCCCATCCGGCAAAATCAAGGAATGTATCCCCCGCCTCGTCCACTTCAAAGGAAAAACGGTAAAACGCCGGGGTATTCTCGATATATTCCTTCGAGAAATCGATTTTCTCCACATTGTCAAGCGGGAGCGTGTACTGCTGCCAGTTGTTGTGGATATGCCCGTTGATTTGGACACAGTGCGCAATGCCCTTTTGCTGCTGCTCCATATACGGTCCGAAATTGACGCGCCCCATATTTTCCATAAGGATATCCAGAACCGCACCCGGTGCAAACGCCACCGGAGGGGTAAATTTCTTTTCCTCCAGCAATTCCCTGTCATAGAGTGTCGCAACTGGCTCTTTGTCCACAAAAATATTCGCGCGGTCGTTCGCCTTCCACAGACGGATGTACCCTAAGCTCTCTTCCGTCGCAAGCGGCGAGCGGTACAGGATATAGCCGTAGCTTTGCCCAAGCTTTTCCATCGGCTGTGTGAACGGGCTTTTTACCGGGCTGCTGATATCATCCAGGACGGAAAAAAGACTGACCTTTTCTTCCACCTTCAATTCCCCGTAAGCGTGCCTTGTGATTTTGCCCGTAAGCGTAACCTCCGGCACCGGGGCATGTTTTGCAATCACTTCACGGTAGCGGCGGTATTTCTCCGTAATCTGCCCGTCCTCGGTCAGCAGCGCATCATAATCATAGGAGGTCACGTCCGGCGTCAGCTCATCGTAGTAATTTGAACCGTTCATAAAGCCGAAATTCGTACCGCCCTCAAACATGTAAATATTGACATTGCCCAGCTCAAGCATCCGGTCAAGGTCTTTTACACTCTCCTCAAGGTTCCCTCGCATATGCCCGCCGTTGCCCCAGTGGTCAAACCAGCCGACCCAGAACTCCGTGCACATCAAAGGTCCGCCGTCTGTGTAGCGCGAAAGCAGCGCAAAGCGCTCGTCCGTCTTAGAACCGAAATTCCCGGTCGGAAGCACCCCATCAAGCTTTCCCGCGTTCATGCTCTCCGGATATGGACCGTCGGAGGTCACGAGCGGCACATCCACGCCCAATTCCCGCATAAGCGCCTTCATGGACTGCATATATTCCTTATCCGTCGCGTAATAGCCGTATTCATTCTCCACCTGCATCATGATGACCGGTCCGCCATGTGTTACCTGCATCGGCAAAAGCATCGGCAAAAGCACCTCGTAATATTCCCTCACATGCGAAAGGAATGGCGCATAGCTTGTGCGCAGCTTCATGCCGTCCTCCGCCAGAAGCCATGCCGGAAGCCCGCCGAATTCCCATTCAGCGCAAATATAAGGCGACGGCCGCAGAATCACATAAAGCCCAAGCTCTTCTGCCGTTTTGACAAAGGCGCGGATGTCAAGCATACCATCAAAACAAAATTCCCCCTTCTTCGGCTCATGCATATTCCACGGTATGTAAGTCTCAACCGTATTGCACCCCATCGCCTTGAGTTTTTCGAGGCGGTCGCGCCAATACTCCGGCACCGTGCGGAAATAATGGATTGCCCCGGAAATTACTTTGAACGGCGCACCGTCCAGATAAAAATTGTCACGGATTTCAAATGTACTCAATACATCTTCCCCCTTTCATGTCATCATAAAAAAAGTTAAAAGAAAAAATCAATCTGTGAATTGGATTGATTTTTTCTTTTAACCGATTTTTGTAATCGGTTTCATATATTATATTTTACACTTGTTTCCAAACTCTCGTCAACCGATTTTCTGCAATCGGTTTCAAGTTTGGAAAGATTGTTCAAAGAACGGGGAAGTTTTTGGGCAATTTGTACAAGAAAAGAGCACAGAACCTGATAATTTTCCAGAATAACACTATAAACAAAATCCATCTTCCAATGTCTTTTTAATGGCAATTGCGGTTTCATATGCCAAATTCACCGGAACGGCATTCCCCATCATTTTATATGCATTGCCTGTGTCTGTATAGATAAACTGAAAATCATCCGGAAATCCCTGTATCCGGGCAACCTCCCTGATGGTCATCCTCCTGTAAAGATGTTCCTTGTCTTCCACAAAACGACAATCATTTTCGCCGACTTTCATCATCTTGGGGGCTTGCGGGTGCCGTTGGCATTGCCTTCCGGATGCCTGCACGGTATATGCCTGCTCACCCCAATTCTTTACCCGGTTCCTGCTCATAAAAATCGGTGAAAATGTTCCGGTAAAATATTCATTGTTATTTACTGCCTTGGGATTATGGTGGTTCTTTGGTTCTGCCGGAACCGCCGTGTCCTGCAAGTCCCAAATAATATCCCTCAGCGTTATCTTCTTCCCATCCTCTTTTGTTGAACCTTCCGGAAAAGTAAATTTTATATTTAAATCCTTCCGAAAGCCAATATAAAACACTCTTTTGCGTTCCTCAGCCACACCATAATCCTTCGCATTGACCAATGTCAACGTAACAACATATCCCGCCTCATCCAACATAGACAAAATATTTTGAACGGCCTGCGAATGTCTGTCAGCGAGCATCCCGCTTACATTTTCAGCCAAAAAAAATTTCGGCCGAAACTCTTTCAGTATCCTTATATAATCGAAGAATAATTGCCCCCTGGCATCTTCAATTTCTTTCAGGGAGCCAGCCTCGGACCATGATTGGCACGGGGAACCTCCGATTAGACCTCGTCCTTTTTCACCCCTTCACTTTTCCCGTCGTCTCACGCACCACAAGCCTCGTCCCCGTATACTGGATTTTCGGAATTTCTTTGCCCTCAATCAGCGCCACCACCGAGCATATCAGCGTCTCTCCGAATTTCCCGTAATCGTAATCCACACTCGTCAGCCTCGGCGTAACCAGTTCCGTGAGAAATGTATTGTCATAGCTGACCACCGAGATATCCCCCGGGATACCAAGACCATATTCCTTGATGCTCTCCATCACCCCGATTGCCGTCATCTCATTGATTGCAATCACCGCGGTCGGCCGCTCGCCCGCCGCAAATATCGCATTCATCGCGCTGTATCCGGTCGGATGGTCATAATTCCCCTCCTGGCGGTAAACTGCATCCGGAAGCTCTATGCCGCGCTCCTTAAGCTTTCTGTAGTACGCCGCCTCCTTTGCCGCGGTGGATATAACATCGGAAAAACCGCCGAGGAACGCAATCTTCTCATGCCCAAGTTCTTCCAGGTAATCCATGATAAGTTCCATCGACTGCGCCGCGTCTATCTGAACCTGATAGCATTCCGTGCCGTCGAGTTTCCCGGTCACCACCATCGGGATATTCTGTATCATGCGGTTTACATACTCCGCATAATCTTTGTTCGTGCGTTCCTCGTCAGCACGCCCGCCCATCTGGATAATGGCATCCACGCGCTTCTCCGCCAGTTTTTCAAGCAATATCTTTTCCTGCTCCTTGTCGCAGTAGGAATTGCACAAAAGCACGGTGTAGCCGTACTGGCGTGCCGCCGCTTCGCACGCGACAAAAGCCTCGGAATAAAATGGGTTGCGGATATCCGCCACCATAATCCCGATGGTCTTGCTCCTTGTATCCACCAACCCCCGCGCCATCGCGTTCGGACGGAAATTATGTTTCTCAATAAGCTGTAAAATCCGGTCCCTCTTGTCCTTACGCACATTTGTGCTGTTCGTCAGTACGCGTGAAACCGTAGCCGCCGACACGTTTGCTTCCTTTGCTATATCATATATTGTAACCGGCTTGCTTTCATTTCCCTTGTTGCCGTCCATCGTACTTTCCCTGCCTCCGTACAATTCTTACAGTTCTGTATCCATATACTGTATATTTTATTTGTCTTTTCAGGTGCTGTCAAGTACAAAAAACGGATTTTCAGGAAGATTGTAGTATATTGGTATACCGGGATTCCTCAGGCTACACTTTTGGTTCTGACCATGACATCCAGCACAAAAAGGCCAAACTGCGCATAGCAGAGCATATCCCCGCCCAACTTCCTTGCGGCTTCCTGCACGCTTGGCAGCCCGAAACCATGGTCATTCCCCTTCTTGTCTGTCGGGGGAAGCGTCCCCTTTTCCACATACTTATCCTCTTTGCAGCTGTTCTTGACCCGAATCAGCAGGTAATCTTTGTTATATTTTATCTGTACGGAAACCTCCCGTTTTTCCTCCTCCAGCTCTTTTAAGGCATCAAATGCATTTTCCAGTCCGTTCGAGAGAATCTGGCACAGTTCCATGTAAGGCAGGGCTTCCTCCCCAATTCGGACATCAAAATGGCACGCTGCCCCAATTTCTTTAAATTTCTGGAAATACCGGACAAATACAGCATCAATATATGGGTTTACGCAAAATTGCCCTGTAAGGGTATCCATTTCTGTTTTCACATGTTCCAAATATTCCAATGCTTCCTCCTCCTTCCCGGCGGCAAGTAGCCCCGAAAGCATTATCGTATGTCCTTTCATATCGTGTTTCATTTTCCGGATGCGCTGCTGGCTCTCTAACTGTCCGGCCAGTGCAGCTTTTTGTTCCTGTAAAACACGCTCACTCTGCTGCTTCTGGTAAAGCAAAAATTGTCTGTAAAGCGCCGAAAAAATGGTCGCATAATTAAAAAACATCAAAACCAATACAAGAATGCAGGGAAAAACATCCTCCGGGCGCTCCACGATATTGCTGGGGTAATAAATCATTACCGCAAGCAGAATATAGTACAGCGCTGTCATTCCTGCAAAAACGCTCCAACCATCCTTAACGGAATCCTGCAGTTCCAGGTAAGGTTTGCGCAAATATCGGTATGTCAGGTATTCCATCAGCGGAAACGCCAACAGCCGGCTGATAAACATCAGGATATACTTTCCGCCGCCCAGCCATTCATCCAGTATAAGCGTGACTGCCACAATCCATAAACAGGAAGTGTCCGCCAGGCAAAAGGTAAGTATAAAGCGTGCCTTCTTATCCGCAGAGAGCAGATAAAAAAGGATAAAGCTTGGAATGGTGCAGGTAAGCAAAAATGCCTTCCCCATCACGTCATAGCCAAATATCAATACCCCCACAGCATTTAAGAGCATCAGACCCCCCATGCTGCTCCCCGCAATCAGAAATGTTTTTTTCCTCGGATAACGCGACCGGAACAGCATAATGAAAAGGAGGAATACATGAAACATTACCCAAAAAGCAGATAATTTCCGGAACAATTCCATTTGTATCAATCCACCTCCTCAAACAACACTTCCTGATACCGTCTTTTCACCTCTGCATAATACCGTCTGGATATCGGAATCCTGTGCCCTGCAACCATCAGCTCACTGCCGTTTAAATTGTCAATCTGGTACATGTTGACAAGAAAACTCTGATGGCAGCGCAGGAACACATCCCCGCATACCCGCTGTGCAATTTCATTGAGCTTCCCCTTGCATTCCTGCACGGTCGCATCCTTGCAGTAAATCGAAATCGTATGCTCCCTGCTGCTGATGTAGAGGATTCTGCTGTACGGGATGGTGCTCATCTGCCCTCCCCGCTTAAAACTAAGGCTCTGTTCCTTATCCCTCGCAAGGTTCCTTGCAACCCGGTCAAGGAGCGCCCTTATCTCATCCTCTTTCACAGGTTTTAAAAGATATTGGACCGCATAGAGGTCATACGCCTCCCGGTAAAATGCATTGCTTGTGGAAACAAAGCAGATTACCGCGTCCGCGTCCAATGCCCGAAGACGTTTTGCCAAATTAATCCCGCAGCCAATATTCCCATCCATGGTACTTTTTGGGATGAAAGTCGCTGTTCCTAGTTTTTCCCGTATGGGATTTTCGGCTGCAGTACCCCCGGGCGCATCCATAAGAATATCAAGCAAATACAGGTCGTACCGTGTATTTTTATATTCAATATCCGCAAGAAGGCCGTCCGGGTCAGAATATGTACTGACGCTCTGCCCGCCAAGCAGGGCTTTCAGATACAGCGCATCTTCCAGACAGTCATCGCAAATTGCAATTCGCATAAGCATCCTCCTTTCTTGCGATTCATTATACCATGTCCTTCGGACATGCTACCCTTCGGGGGATGCACACGATTCGCCACGGAAATTGTCCTCCTAACGTCGGACGGCGAATCGGCGCTGGTATAATGCCTCCCGGTCATTATACCATAAAACTTCTCGCATATATATGTAAATTTTGTGTCAATTTATGTCGATTTTGAGCACACCATCCCAACCAAAGAGGCTAAAGACCACAATGCCAACTACTACCGTTGTTTTATTTTGCTTTGCTGCATTTTCAGTCGGAGGACAGCTGATTCCCAAAATAGTTACAGGCGAAGAAATACCTTGGTATTTATTGCCGACAGGTATTGCTCCGCTTATCATGACTACTTTTTTTGAGGAATTTTTATTTCGTGGATTTGTGCAGAGCAAAGTAGAACAACAATTTGGCGGTCTGCCCGCTATTTTAGTTTCCGGGCTAATGTTTTCACTCTATCATTTGGGTTACCCGGGATTTCGTACTCTTGGGAATATTCTTCTATTATTGGGTGTGGGGCTTGGTTTTGCGATTGCATACAAGCTTTCAGGAAACAACTTAATTGTGTCCTATTTTGTAAATCTGCCAAATGCTTTTGTAACTTATATGTTGAAATATAATCAATTTACAGTTATGAAATTCAGTTCTACCATAGCGGCAATTATCACATTGATTTTAATTATTCTTGCCGCATTAAAAATACACAGAAATGATTTGCGTGAATGATGAAAGATAATCTATTGTCTTGTTTTCAATGCAACCAAAAACCATGCACCGCCCTATGCGGGAAAAAGAACCGGGAAATCAAATCCGCAGGAACAAATTGAACAACCGACAAAAAAACACGGAACCAATGTAAAATATAACCCCTTTCCAATATACGGCCGCAATCCTTGCGCGAACATCCCTTATATTGCAGAAAGTCACATTTTACAACAGCTCCGTGTTCCCTTCATCTTCCGTCTTCCAAACCACTAAAACGCTTTTCCGCCCTTCACTGCTGCCTTACTTCACTTCCTCTAACACCTTGTGCAGCCCGGCAAACAACTCATCGTATTTCAGTCTCTTCCCCTCAAAACGTGTCACGCCCACACGCAGCCCAAGTGCAATCTGCCTGCCCTCAAACGCAAAGCATTCCCCCTCGTGGGAGCGCAGCTTTTCCGCGATACCCTCCGCATACTCCCGGTTCTCGCTATCTGTCAGAAGCACAAATTCGTCGCCCCCGATGCGGAATACCACATCCTCCTCCCCCGCCGCGTCGCACATCCGGCGCATTGTTCCAAGCAGCGCCAAATCACCCGCCTTGTGGGAAATCTCATTGATTGAGGTCAGCGACCTCGTATCGCAGCAGACAAACCAACAATCCTTCCGCTTTACAAAAAGGTCGTATAATTCACTGATATCAACGCGTTTTCTTCCATTCATATAACCGTCTCCTTTCATAACCGGCGTTAAAAGCCGTGGATAAAGCTCCGAAAACCGCCCGCTTTGGCGGAATTCGGACGGATTACAGTTCCACACGTTGCGGAATGCGCGCGTGAAGGATTCATTCGTGCTGTAGCCGTAGCACAGGGCAATCTCAAGAATCGGTAAATCCGGCTGTTCCTTTAACATGCGCGCCGCCTTCATCATCCGCCTGCGCACCAGATAATCATGCACCGAAATCCCGTTCACAAAGCGGAACAGCTTTTCCAATTTTGATTTTGAGCAATAACATGCCGCAGCGATATCCTCCGTGCGGATTTCATCACCGATATGGTATTCCACATATTCCAACGCATCTGCCAACAAATTCATATTCTCCAAGCCGGTTCCTCTTTCCCGTTTTGCCGCTCCCCCACGCTCCTGCATTTTCCAGATTTTCGTGCCCCTGCATTCCTGTGTTTTACGTGCAGCCACATTTTCGTATTTCCGTATCGTTTCATTTTCCTGCCCTCCTGCTTTCTGCCGCGAATACAAAAAACCGGATGCCAGTGTTTCATGAAAAGCTTTCCATCTGCCCCTATCATAGCACAAAAAAAGAAAAGGCGCTTGATATTTTGGGTAAATCAGGCACCTTCCCTTACAGTATGAAAGAAAACTCATTCCTGCGTTCTGCACGCCCCACAGAAAGCAGTTTTCAGACACACCCATGTTTTTTTCCATACAATACACGTTTCAGAGTTGAAATGTCTTGCTGTATCCTTTCGCTTCTCCCTCCCCGGTCTTTGTATCCGCTCCCGGTTCCCCCTCTTTTTTCTTTGCCGCAATGTAATCCGGAACCATATACGCTGCCACATACATTACCGCACCCAGTACAAGTGCCCAGAATACATCCTGCACAGAATGCTGCTTCACAAAGACTGTGGACAGGCAAATCAGGGTTGAGAGCACAACCGAACCAATGCGGATTCCTTTCTTTTGCCTGAGCGACGCACATTTGTTAATCCCGATGCATACCCCGATGGAATTAAAGCAATGGATGCTCGGACAGCAGTTAATTGCCCTGTCATTCGCATAGATAAAACCTGTCAGGCGGGTCAGGATATTATCCCTTCCAATCGTTTCCATGTCCGGCCGGAAATCAATTCCGTTGGGCCAAACCGTGTAAGTGATGAGCGCAACCGTCATCCCGATAAACAAAAACCCAACCAACTGATAATATTCCCTGCGCTGTGCAAAAAAGAAAAAGTACGCAATGACAAGCAATATGTACGGGAACCAAAGATAATACGGTATGATGAACCACTCACAAAATGGTATTTTATCATCCAGTGCCATATGTACCACCGTGTAATTATCCATCACCAGCTTGCCCAGAATCCCCCACCAGGTCAGATAAATGAACGCATATAAAAGCGTCCATGCATGGCTGTATTTCTTAAAAAAATCCTTCATTGCCCCTCCTCTGCCGCACAAAAAGCTTCGCAGCCACTAAAATCCTTTTCCCTGGGCGGATTGCATATCATCCCTTCCGGAAAACAGCTCCTGCACAAATGATTCCGCATTTCACAGGAAGCCCCGCAAGAACCACCCATTAAAAAAATATACCTTTGCATAATAAAATTCAACAAAATAAAGATGAATTTTACCGCAGAAAACAGTAAATTTTCATAAAGAATATATAAAATCATCGAAAAAGAGAAGCAACTGCCGGATTTTGCGCCAAACTGCCCAAGATTGTAATATAACATCCCGCTCTTGCAGATTCCTATCATCTATGTTATGATTCACGAATAAACATATCCATGGAATTTCCATGAAAACAAAGCAATACCGGGAGGCATGAAATGTCAGAAAAGAAACCAGACAACAAATCCGAACATTTGAATTTGATATCCGATAAATCCACGCTCTTATCCATATGTGCAAACTTCGCCATCGTTCTTACCGCTATAATATGCGCGTGGAATCTCGGACAGCAATACCCCCTGATGCGGGAATTCCTCATCCTGTTCCTGCTCTCGGAAGCCGCTTTCCCCTGCTATCTGCTCGTTTTGCATATAGCAGATGGCAGCACAGAAAACAAAACGTACATGCGCGGGCATCTTTTCAACTGGCTTCGCGGAAAAAAACAGAAAAAACTCCTGGTCACGCGGGCTTTTTTCATTCTCGTGCTTATTCTCCTGCTCGGAAACCGCCCGGATTATTTTCAGGCAAATATTTTGATGTTGGCTGGCATTGTCATCATATTGGTGCTGCTCATCCTGCGGATAGCGGATATGTTCCATATGCAGAGGGAGAAAAGCCTGAAAAATCCGGTGTTTTTGAAGCGTTACGGCGACACCGTGGATAACTGCGCCCATTCCCAGAATGGCATATCCGGTTCCGGCAAACCGGAAAAAGGTGCTGCGCCTTCCACGGGTATCAAAAAGGGAGTTAAAACCCGCACCAAAATTGTCCTCGCTGTTGCTGCCTTCCTTCTTTACCTTATCCTCGGTGTGGTGATTTCCGGCTTCCGGCAGCCAGAAATCAGTGATGAGTACAAAGAAAATTTTCATGTGGAAGATTTTTATGGAGCGGCAGGGAACCGGGAGCAGACGGGCAATCCAAAGCCTGTGGAGGGGGGCTCCACCGCCGCCAACACTGGCAACACGGACCACCTCAACCCTGCGAATGGCATCTCCACTGCCACCGGAACCGACCGCGCCGTCATCCTCGAGGATAACAGCGAGGCGCTGATGGAACGCGTCCGTATGATACGCAACGCCAAAGAGCGCATCATCCTCTCCACCTTCGACTTCCGCGCTGACATCAGCGGAAAAGTGCTGCTCGCAGCATTGCTCGACGCAGCGGAACGGAACGTTTCGGTCAAGGTCGTTGTGGACGGTGTCAGCGGCTTGCTGCGCATGGAGCAGAACCCGTACTTTTTCGCGCTCTCCTCCCATCCGAACGCCGAAATCCGCATTTACAACCGTGTCAACCCACTGCTTCCCTGGCGGCTGATGGGGCGGCTGCACGACAAGTACCTGATTGCGGACGAGACCGCCTACATCCTGGGCGGGCGCAATTCCTTCTCGTACTTCCTCGGCGAATGGCCGGGACATAAAAATTATGACAGGGATGTGTTGGTCTACAACGCAGGACAAAGCGCCTCAAGCTCGCTCTACCAGGTCGAAGCTTATTTTAACGAGATATGGAACCTCAAATACACAAGCGTTTTCCATAATTCCGAACGTACCGGGCAGCGCACCTGTGTCAAGCGCGCGGCGGCGGAGTTGAAGGAATTATACGCGCAGTACCTTTCCGATTACCCGCAGGCGGCGGCTCCTGCCGACTATGAGGCCATGACCTTTGCGACCGCCAAAATTACGCTCCTTTCCAACCCGACCACAGTTTACGCCAAAGAGCCGACAGTTTTTTATGCGCTGACCGAGCTGATGAAGCAGGCAAAAAGCAGCGTCACCATCCACACGCCGTACATTATCGCCAACGACCTGATGTACGATGCGTTCGCCGAAATTGCCGCCGCCGTGCCGGATGCCCGCATGATGACAAATTCCGTAGCAAACAACGGAAACCCGTTCGGCGCAGGGGATTACCGGGCAAATTTTGCGAAAATCCATGCAACCGGGATTGGGCTGCTTGAGTACGAGGGCGGCGTTTCCTACCACGGGAAAAGCATCGTGATGGATGACGACCTCTCGTTGGTCGGCTCATTCAACATGGATATGCGCAGCGTCTACCTCGACACGGAGCTGATGCTTGTCATTGACAGCAAAGAAGTCAACGCACAGCTGCGCGGGCTGCTTGCGCGCTACGAGGATGAGTGCGCCATTGTGCAGGAGGACGGCACGAAAGTCTTCCCGGCAGGGGTAACCCCGCAGGAGGTTTCGTCGAAGAAGGAGTTTAATATGAAGGTATTGTATAATCTGTTAAAGTGGGCAAGGCGGCTTCTGTAAGCCCCCTGCCCATATGTTGTCATACGATACATATGAAGTCAATTTGTATTGCATATGCAAAACCTCTAAAACAGCATCACAAAAAGGACATTTCAGTCACAGCACCGACCAAGACAGTGACCAAGAAACTGGTCAAGGCATAACTTCACTAAAACGTCTTCTTGCCGTTCCTGGCAACGATGTTCTGCCTGCTGCGGAGATTATGAAACGGCTCGGTCTTTCACACAAGCCAACATTCCGCAAAAACTATTTGAACCCGGCGTTGGCGCAGAATCTGATTGAACGGACAATTCCCGACAAGCCAAACAGCAAAAATCAAAAATACAGAAAAATTAAATAGGGGCATTCCCGCTTCGACCTTCCCTGTCTCCAAAGCGAAAATGCCCTTTCTATCTTAAAACCTTTCAAATCCCAAAAATCCTTCTGCCACAAAAGCCAGATTGCGCTTCTGCTCCTGTTCTCCCCTCCCTACCGGTAATACTGCGCCTGCGCCTCAAACATCTTTGCGTAATGCCCATCCTGCCGTCCCACAAGCTCCTCATGCGTTCCACTCTCTTTAATCTCCCCATCCACGAACACATAAATAATATCACAGAACTGGCAAGAAGACAGGCGGTGCGAAATGTAAATCGCTGTTCTCCCGCCGACCAATGTATGGAACTGGCGGTAAATCTCATACTCCGCAATCGGGTCAAGCGCCGCGGTCGGCTCGTCTAAAATGACAACCGGAGAATCCTTGTAGAGCGCCCGCGCAATTGCCATCTTCTGCTGCTGCCCTCCGGACATCTCGCAGCCCTCATTGTCAAAGCTCTTCATAATATAGGTATCCGCCCCATATTTCAGGCCAGCAACCGCCTCCTTCAGCCCCGCCTGCTCAATGACACGCTCAAAGCGTGCATCCGCATTTCCTGCTGTCTGATTTTGCAAATCGGTTTTCCCGGCAGCTTCTCGATTTCCATCCTCCGGCAGCTTCCTGGCTCCACCCGGCCTTTTCCCGGATTTTATTTCTTCCTCCCCCCACGAAAACAGCTTCTTCCCGGCATAATCCTTCGCAAGCTTCTCCTCGTTCTGGCGCATATCCTCCGACTTCGCAAAGCTTTCCGTAAGCGTCACATTCTCGCGCGCCGTAAACGCGAAGAGCTGGAAATCCTGGAATACGACCGCCAGAAGTTTTACATACTCCTCATACACAATCTCGCGGATGTCCACGCCGTCCAGTAAAATTTCTCCCTCGGTCGGGTCGTAAAGGCGGCAGAGCAGTTTGATAAAGGTAGTCTTGCCCGCGCCGTTTAAGCCGACGATGGAAATATGTTCGCCCGGATGCAAAACAACATTGATATTCTTCAGCACCGAAACCTGGCTGCCCGGATACGTAAAGCTGACATTTTTAAACTCAATCGTGTGTTCCCCGCCCTTCTGCGGCAGCTTATCGCCGTGGCGCACCGCATTCGGGTACTCCATAAACACAACAAATTCATTGGCGTAACAGAGCTTTTTGTATAAATCCTGCATCCCCCATACGATTCCCCGGATGCTCTCGTACAGGGTATTTCCCGCATTGAAATACATCGTAAAATCGCCGAGGGAAATCAGCCCCTTAACTGCCTTTGCCCCAATCATCAGGATTGCTGCGCCCCAGCGCACACTGCCAAGCACCGAAGCACCCTCCTCATACGGAAGACAAGCCATTGCCTGCCGCCGCCATTCCTGCGTCATCTCATCGTTATAATATTTCCCCTTCTTCTCCATCATCGGCTCCGCGCCATACAGGCGGATATCCTTGCCGAAACGGATATCCTGCAGCTCCCAGAATACGTAGCCAAAAATCTGGTTCACTTTCGCAAGCTGCTTGAATGAGCGCAGATTGACCTCGTTCCCCTTCTTTGTAAACAGCATGTCAATTACCGTGGAAACCGCATAGACAACGACCAGCCACGGCATTCCTGTTATAAGGATGGCAATGACGCCAAGCGCCGTAATCAGGTTTGTCAAAAAGCTGCTGAACGTATTTAAAATCCCCGCGACGCCGCCCGAGTACCAGTCCATGCCCGTCTTCGCCTTCTCAAGCTGCTCCAGCACCTTCTTGTCTTCCGTGTGCTGAAAATCCATGTCCACACATTTTCCCGCAATCTGCATGGAAATATACCGCCCAAACGTATCTGCGTATTTCTCCTTCGTCATATCCAGAATATTTTTCAGGCAGTTGCACAGCATGTTGATGCCGACGGTCAGCACCGTGTACAGCACAATATAATTCAGCCGCCGCTGCCCAACCAGCTCATCGATGATGCGCGCCGGGAAAATAATATTGACAAACGGTGCCGCCGCGTAAACAATCACATCAAGGATGTAGAAAATAAAATACGATGGATTGCTGCGCCACGCATACCCGGCAAAATACCGAATCAAAAACAGGACGCGGATTTTTTGCTTTTCCTGTTCCTTATTGTCCGTTTTTCCGTTTTTCTTACTCACACTCCGCACCCCCTTCCTTGTAATACTGCGCCTGCACGTCAAACATTTCCCGGTACGCGCCGCCCGCCTCAAGCAGCGACTCATGCGTCCCGTATTCCTTCAATTCCCCGTCCGCAAACATTGCAACATGGTCGCAGAAACGTGTTGAGGAAAGCCGGTGTGATATGTAGACTGCGGACTTTTTGCCAATCATACTGTCAAAGTTCTGGTACATGCGGTACTCCGCCAATGCGTCCAGCGCGGACGTCGGCTCATCCAGCACAACAATCGGCGCTTTTTTATACAGCGCGCGCGCAAGCGCAAGCTTCTGGCTCTCACCGCCAGAAAGGTCAATTCCGTCCTCGCTGATAATTTTTAGCAAATCAGTCCTAACGCCTTTTGGCAGGCTGTCAATCTTCTCGCCAAGCCCTGCCGCGCGCAGGCATTCTTCGGCAAATGCCGTGTCCGTTTCATCCCCAACCTTCATGGAAACATTTTCATCCATCCGAAACGCAAACAGCTCCACATTCTGGAATACCGGCGAAAAAAGCTCATAATATTCACGCTTGTCATAACAGCGGATATCCACGCCGTTTAACAGGATTCGGCCCTCGGTCGGCATATACAGGCCACACAAAAGCTTGATAAAGGTCGATTTCCCCGCGCCGTTTAAGCCCACAACGGCAAGGCGCTCGCCCGCGGCAAGAGTCAGATTCAGGTTCTTTAAGGCGTAATGCTCTGCTTCCGGGTAGCGGAATGAAACATTTTCAAAGCAAAACTCATATTTCTCCTGCCCGCAAAGAGGCAGGATTTTATCGTTCCACGCTTTGCCTCCTGCCACGGTATTTGCCGCATCTGCTCCACGTTTCTTTTCTTTCTTAGCAGCGCTTCTTCCTGCCGCGCCACTCTTTGCTGCGTCTTCTTTTGCCCCCGGAATCATCACCTCACGTTCCGGATATTCCAGAAACGAGCGGAAATCATTGATTTCGCGCGACTGCGCCTTCATGTCCGTCAGACCATTGAAAATCTGCTGCAGCACCCCGAAGAATGAGCGCACCGCGCCGAGGTAAAGCGTAAAATCTGCAAGCGACATATCTGTTTTTAGTACACGGTAAATCAGATACGCATAAATCGAACCCTCCTCCGCCAGAAAAAGCACCTGATTCACCATCGAGCAGCCAATCCAGCGATTCTTTGATTCCACCATCCGGCGATGGATAAAATCATTCAGGCTCGCATATTTCCCGAGTAGCCAGCCCTTCATGGAAAAGAGCCGGATATCCTTGCCATACACAAAATTTGACATTGTCTGCTGCATGTACCAGGTCTTGCGCCAGTACGGGGCAAGCTCATCCCATGTCTTTTTATCCCGTTTCTTCGTGTAATCCATATTAAAATAATTCAGCACGCCAAGCAAAAGCAGCAGCAATACCATCCACGGGGAAAGCCGGCAGACAATGACAATCGCTGTCAGCCCGCTGAGCACGACCCCAGCGGTGTTCTGTGCCGAATGCATCATTCCTTCAACCCCGTTGGTATTGCCCCCGGTCGCGCGCATCGCTTTCTGGCACGCCTCCATCACCTTTGCCGACTCAATGTACTCATAGTCCATGTAGAGCACCTTGTGGATGCGCATCATCATAAACTGCACGCGCGCGTCAATCATGCGCCACCATATATTGGCATAACTCCAGGTCAATACCACTCCGACCACAAGCATAATTCCAAAAAAGAGCAGCACGGTTCGCAAAAGCGCGTTAAATTCCACCTGCTTTGAAATCTGCTCAACGACCGCGCTGAGCGCAAAGGTTGGCAGGTAAGTGTTTGCCACACTCATAAGAACCGCGAACAATAAAAACCAAACGAGCGGCTTCTGGAAACGGAATGTTCCCTTCATGATATACGCCATGTTGCTGAGCAGGGAATATTCCTTCTGGTTCGGGTCTTTTTCCTTTTCTTCTGTATTTTTCATTTTTCTTCCTTTTGCTTTCTTTGGTTCTTCCTGCGTTTGATTTTCTGGTACTTGCTTTTCTTCTTTTTTCTTTGTTCCCTCTTTTTCCTCCATGACAACCCTCCGTTCTTTGTCAGTTTTGTTAATCATAGCACGAGTTATGGCAAAACTGGGGAATTTTTTGATTCCTTGCTTTACCTTCGCGCACATTATACCACATGGAATTATTTATTGCAATATACTATTTCTTATATTGTATCATTTTATCTTTAGATGTGAAAATTATGCAAAACAATGCAAAATATTACAAAATATTGCAAATACATCAAAACCATCCGAGTTTCCCACATGCTTCCTTCAGTTTTCTTATTCCGATTTCTTATCCTTGCCCCCCTGCCCCGGCTTCCTGTTCCTTTCTTTTATAAGTTCCATTCCGGAAATATGGCGTATTCCGGTTCTGGAGGCAGAAAGAATAATTTCTCGGCCGGTTTACCAGTATCTGGGCAAACGTCAAAAACGAAATTAAATTACAGTCCAAACGGTACTGATAAATCATTTCACTTGCATCTTTTCTTTTTAGCTCCGCCCGTGCCACCAAAGCAAACCGCAGCAGCCCCTCCACAATCTGCTCTGCATTTTCCCGGTCAATTCCAAGCTCTTCCATTAACGTATTGCAATCAAAAAATATGTCCTGATTTTGTTCTGCCAAAAAGAACAGGGTGCGCAATACGTTTTTCTGTCCAAGAAAACAGAACAGCTCCTGTGTACCTTCATGGTACACCAATCCGCCATCCGCGTCATAGCCGCCCTCCGACTGCGGCATAATCAAAAAATACCGCAGCGGCTCATTCAATCTTGCCTGGAGAAAACCGCCCTCATCGACAATCTGTGTATACGCATCACGAAACAAATTTCCTTCAATGGTCATCTGGGAGACTTCCCGGGCATTCACGCACCGCATGTACACGCAGGCAAGAATATGGCATAGTTTCCATAAATACTGCATCCGCCGCTTTTCCCCTTCCGCGCCGGGTATCATTGCCCCGTTTTCATCCCGCTCCACGGCATCCAGTTCCTGCTGAATCAATTCTTCCAAGGTTTTCTGCGGCTTCCCCCTGCCAAACAGCGCGTCAATCCCCACGCCGAGACAGTCCGCCGCCGCCGGGAGCAGGCTGGCATCCGGGTAGCTTCCCTGCTCCCATTTGGATACCGCCTGCGCCGATACCCCGACCGCGTCTGCCAGCTGTTCCTGCGTGATACCCCTTTCTTTGCGGAGGCGCTTTAAATTTTCGCTGAATTCATTTCCCATACGTTTTCCCTGCCTTTCTGTGTACACTTACACCCGTTGAATGGATTCAGCATAGCACAAATCACAGTTGTGTGCAACGTAAGGAAATTCCATAAATCCAACTATCCGTTGTTACATTCCCGATTTTTCTACTTTAACAGCATCCGCGCAAGCTTCGCAACATCCTCCCCCATCATATATGGAAGCAAAGTTTTCACAGAATCAATCCCGCCCTTTTCAAATTCCTCAAAAGCAATCTCCGCCACGCTCTTCTCATCCAGCAACGGAAGAAACGCCCTAATTCCTTCAATTCCCTCTGTTTGCAATACTTCTTTTGCCATCCGTTCCATATCGTCTGCATTTAAGAACGGCAGAAACGCGTTCACCCCGTTTACGCCGCTTTTTTCAAATTCTTTTTCTGCCAGCTCACCGATATCTTCCGTGTACATAAATGGCAGAAATACTTTTGCTCCATCCACCCCCTCTTTTTCATAGCTTTCCCTTGCTAACCTGCCCGCGAAATCCGCGTCCACAAACGGCAGAAATACGCTTACCCCTTCCGCTCCGCTTTTCTCGAATTCTTCCCTTGCCAGCACTTCAATATCCTCTGCATCCATAAACGGCAGGAGCGGTTTGATTCCTTCTACGCCTTCTTTTTCAAATTCTGCCTTTGACAGTTTTACAATTTCCTCCCTTGGTAAATATGGAAGCAGCGGGGCAATTTTTTGCAGATTCTTTTCCGCTGAATCTTCAAAAACTTCCTTGATTTGCTTTGGCTTGAGCAGTGGTGCCACTTCGTGGAATTCTTCTTCGGAAACATCATGGCTTTTTACATACTCGCACAGTTCGCCTTTCACGGAGCTTTCCAAAAGTTCCCACTTTTTCCCCAGCAATTCATCGACTGAGGTTCCAAACAATTCTGCAATCTCCGGGAGTTTTGCGATATCCGGCATGGAGTTGCCCCGCTCCCAGTTGGATACCGCCTGATACCGAATGCCAAGCCTGTCCGCCAGTTCAAGCTGTGTCATGTTATTTTTCTTGCGCAGATTTGCAATTTTTCTGCCTACTTCATTCATTTGAAACATTTTTCTTTTCCTCCTATTTTAAGTTCCGCATCTCCCCCTCCCAGAGCCATTACATGGCAGTGGAATTTTTCCTCCGCTTCGCTCCATAAAAATCCCACTGGGCTCTGTTCGGGGTTCATGCTGTTTTTAGTTCCGCATTCACCTGGATGAATGTGGTTTCAATGTCGGTACCGATATTATTGTTATAAAGGATTTTACACCAAAAAGCTATCAATTTCTTCTTGAGAGCGAAAAAAACAGAAAAATCAGGAAACTCAATCACTCCTTGAGTCTGTAAAAGGCTGTATTCTCCAAAAACTCTTCCTTCAACAAATTTTTAGACAATAACCAATCCTGACAGATATCTTCCTCATCCCTGCTGCCGTAAAATCTTCAGCTTGTAGAAAAAGAACGGACATGGTATACTTTTTAAATACCGTAAACACAGGATTCTGATTTCAATCCAAACCGGACGACAATGGATTTGACAATCATTATGGGAGAGAAAAAATCATGCCAGCACAAAAAACCATCTTAATCATAGAAGACGATACCGAAATCAACCGTATGCTCTACATCCTTCTTGCCAGGAACGGCTATAACACCCTCTGCGCGTACTCCGGAACCGAGGGCGTGTTAGTCCACTGCGCGGATGTGAGCCTCATTCTGCTCGACCTTATGCTGCCGGGGAAAAGCGGCGAAGAAATCATCGGGGAACTCAAGAGAAAACACAATGTCCCGGTGATTGTCATGAGCGCCATCCACGACACGGGCAAAAAGGTCAACCTCTTTTCCCTCGGCGCGGACGACTATGTCACAAAGCCGTTCCACAACGAGGAACTGCTCGCAAGAATTGCCGCAAGACTGCGGAGCAAAAATATGGACAACCCGGCACCACAAACGCTGCAGGCACAAATCACATACAAGGATATTACTTTGGATAAAATGATTTTTCCGCGCTCTGTGCCGGAAAGCTCTTGAACTGTCCCGGCATGAGTTTGCCCTTTTAAGCTTTTTGCTGGAAAACGCGAACCGCACCTGCACAAAAAGTATGATTTACGACCATGTCTGGAATGACGAAAATTCCGCGGATGACAATACTTTAAATGTCCATATCAGCAAGCTGCGGAAAAAATTGAAAGAATGCAGTCCAGATGAGGATTATATTGAGACGGTGTGGGGGGTGGATATCGGATGAGGAAGTAAACATTGCGACTTTTTTAAACGAAATTGTCACGTTAATTTTAAATATTATCTTTATCAAACGCCATTTTCCATTGACATAAGAGAAAAAATCACATATACTGAAATTACAGGAGGTGAAACCATGCTAATTCGATTCAATGTCCGCAATTTTTTATCATTTTATGCCCGAAAGGGCGGCAGCGCCGAAGAGTTTTCCATGATTTCCGGCAAAGTAAGGGGCAAAAAAGAACACATTTATGATGATGGGAAAATAAGGCTTTTGAAATTTGCCGCTGTATATGGTGCGAATGCTGCCGGAAAATCCAATCTTATCAAAGCCATAAATTTTATGCGGCATACCATCCTGAAAGGCCTTCCGGAAGGTCATACCGAAAAATATTGCAAGCTAGACCCTGACAATAAGGAGAAATCCAGCTATTTCGAAATGGAAATCATGCTTAACGGGCGCTACTATTCCTATGGCTTTGAAGTCATTTTAAGTCATAGCAAATTTATTTCTGAATGGCTCGTCGAACTGAAAGCAGACAATTCTGAAAAAGTGATTTTTGAACGGGATATCGAAAAAGGAACTTATAACCTGGGCAATATTTTAAAGCAAAAGGGATTATCCGACAAAATGAATCTCTATGCCAATGATATTTGTAACGATACTTCGGCTCTCTTTTTATCCATCATGAACACGAATAAAAAGAATCTGTATCAGGAATATCCGGAAGCTGCAATATTAAAAGAGGTATTCTATTGGGTGAACTATCAATTGGATATTACTAACCCTGACCAGCCAATTTCGGATTACTCCTACCTTTCGACAGAAAACAATGTTAAAGAAATATGCAGAATAATCTCTGCCTTTGGCACAGGCATTACAGGTTTTAAAATGGTGCAAGTTCCGGCTGAAAAAATACTAAGCGAATTGCCGCCGGAAGTAAAGCACCATATTCTATCAAAGCTAGAACAAAAACGCGCTGAATTCCTCAGAGGTGCACAAACAGAAAAACTTGCTATGGTCATAAGAAGCAGTAATGTTTTCTTTGTTATCACCTTAGATGAAACCAATGAGGTCGAATTTCAGACCATCGAATTTGCACATGAAAAAAAAGATATATTATTTCAGCTTTCCGAGGAATCCGATGGAACTATAAGATTGCTGGATTTACTGGAAATACTGCTTTCAGAAAAAGGAAAAACTTATATTGTTGATGAATTAGACCGTTGTTTGCACCCTAGCCTGACTTATAAATTTGTAGAAACTTTTCTGCAAACCGTGCGCCGGAAAAATATACAGTTAATTGTGACCACTCACGAATCACGTTTGTTAGATTTTGATTTGCTCCGCCGGGATGAAATCTGGTTTATTGACAAGAATTCTTCCGGGGAATCCAATATCTATTCTTTAGAGGAATATAATACCAGGTTTGACCAGAAAATTGATAAAGCATATTTAGAAGGGCGTTATGGCGGAGTCCCGATTTTTAATACTGTTTTTCCAGTCCAGGAGGATTAAACATATGAGGGAGCACAAAAATTTTGCAGAACGCACAAAGGTATTGCCCTCCATGGAAGCCCGAAAAAAGTATTTTCTTGTGTATGAAGGGAAGCATACGGAACTTCTCTATTTCCAGGCGGTGGACGAATTAAGGGAAACAATAAAAATCAGCCCCTTGATTGAATTTGTACCTGTTATCCGCAGTTACAGCGAGGATGGCTGGAGCAACCCCCAAAAAATTGTAGAGCGCCTGATTCAAAATCTGGAGGAATCCAAAAGTAAAAATCCATCTTGTGAAAGCCTGCTAAACTGGATGATGGATTATTTCCAGGATGTTGGCTGTATTGTCAACAACAGACCATTGGCGAAAAATATATGGAATACGATGACATGGATATGTACAGAACAACTAGGAATTTCCCTCCCTATGCCAGTGGGAAATCCATCTGAGATTTGCCGGGAAATTATTTATCACTTGAAGCAAGCCTCGAACCTGAAACATTTCATAGAAGACATTCCGCAAATTTTAAGCTATGGAAACCTGACCTATGCGGAAGGGTTCGATAAAATTTGTTTCATTGTAGACAGAGATAAAAAAAGCTTTACCAGAAATCAATATGAAAAAGTACTTGAACAATGCCAAAAACAGGGATTTGGCTTTTATTTGACGAATCCATGTTTTGAATTCTGGCTGTTAATGCATTTTGATGATGTGACGGAACTTGACACGGAACAATTGTCCGAAAATCCTTCTGTTACTGCCAGGCGCAAGTATACCGAGCAGGAACTTCGAAAGCGAATTTGCGGATACCAGAAATCAAAATACGATGCAGCCGCACTTGTCAGAAATATTGATACTGCAATTCGCAACGAAAAGAAATTTTGTGAAAATACGCGGGAACTGGAATATACGATTGGCAGCAATGTTGGCCTGCTCATTTGTGAATTGCGTTAAGACTTTTTAAGACCTCCCTTAAGTGTTTTTTCAGACTTTCCTGTTATCATAGACCTATCAGCTGAAATAAACCCAAAAAAGGAGATTCTTTCCATGCGTGAAATCGTATTGCAGACAAAAAAGCTTTCCAAGCGCTACAAAAATTTCACTGCGGTTGACGAGGTGGATATGACCGTCTACCGCGGGGATATCTACGGCTTTATCGGGCGCAACGGAGCAGGTAAGACCACCATTATGAAAATTATCATGGGACTGACCGAGGCATCGGGCGGTGAATTTGAAATTTTTTCCAAAAAAGGAGCCGCTGCCGCCGCGCAGAAAAAGCGGATTGGCTGCCTGATTGGGAATTCCTTAAAGCATGGGGCGGGGGGACTTGTGGTTTCGGTATATGCGCGCGACAACGCAGAAAATGCGGCGGATGCAGCAGTGCAAGTTACTGCACCTTCCCATACGGAAACGGATAAAACCAGCAGCATGGAACATACCGAACAAAAGCATTTTGTCGCTATCCGCTTTGAGAACGCCCTTTTCGATACCCACTTGGATATCAACCGGATTTTTGATGAATTTTATACCACAGACATTTCCCGCACAAAAGGAAATACGGGGCTGGGACTGGCGATTGCAAAGCAGTTTACCGAAATGTTAGGCGGAACGATATCGGCATCGTATGAGGAGGGGCGGTTTGCGGTGACTGTGGAATTGTAATGCGTACAATCGGACGTATCCGCAAATCATCCGCACAGACGGATGCAAATCCCTGTTCTACTCGACTTGTGCCATATCGCGCACAATATCATCCGCAATAACTGGGAGAACGCCAGAACAAGGGGCTGCTAAATCCCCTTCTCCTCCCCTGGCACTCCCCGGTATTTCCTCCGGTACGCCGCCGGTGTCATCCCCACCGCCTCCTTAAACTTCCTGCAAAAATAACTCTGCGAGGAAAAGCACAGGCTGTTCGATATATCAATAATCCGGTAATCCGTGGCAAGCAGAATATTCTTTGCGGTATCCAGGCGTGTCCTGGCAATAAAATCATTCACCGTGTACCCTGTCTCCGCCTTAAAACGCAGCACAAAGCTGCTCCGGTTCATATGGACATGCTGCGCCAGCCGTTTTGTAGTAATCTGCATGTGCAGATTGTCATAGATGTAATTTACCGCTTCCATAACCACGGCGGAAAGCTGCGTGTGGTAGTGCAGCTCCTTCATATGGGCGGCAAAATCCATGACCATCGCATCATTGAGCGCCATCACCTCCCCTACCTTCCGGCAATCATCCGTCCGGCAGATATACAGGTCGCTCAAGGTATATGCAACCTCATGCGCAAGCCCCGCCGTCTGGCAGGCGCGCGCAATCAGTGCGGTATTGATAATCATATGGTAAATCTCGTTTTTTAGCGGGTCGGCAGAAAGCCTGCCCTTTCCGGGCGCATTGCCGGAACCGTATTTCCGCTTATTTTCCAGTATTTTTTCCGTATCCCCGGATGCGACCATCCGATAAAAAGCATCCTCGTTGGCATTCGGCTGGTGGTAAAACAAATTTTCCCGCTGTTCATAAAGCTTATAATCAAGGTCTTTTCCCATACAAATCCCCGCCTTTCTTCCGTCTGTTCCCCAAATTTGGAACCATCACACAAAGAACAGAATACACAAAAATATTTCCGCCTTCCACAGACCAATTTACAGCCGGCTCCGCTTCATAACTTTTTTGCTATTCTTCCCATAAAATACAACAAAATTATTATTTTTGCAACAATTTTAATAGTAATCCATCCGCCGGAATGATAAAATTTTTTTGCAACCAATCGAGTATATTTTTACAAGGAGAAGGTATCTATGAGAAAAATCACAAAAAAAACAGCCGCTTTTCTGCTTGCGGTATGCACCGGCGCCACGCTGTTCCTTGTCGGACTGCCAAAATTGCAGGCAGGGGCAGCGAATGCCCCCATTGCCCCATCCGGAAACTTTGCCGCGGGCTCTTCCCCGGAATCCCCCCTGCCTTTCCGCGAACTAAGCGGCGAGGAGCTGACGCAGGAAATGGGCGCGGGTATCAACCTCGGAAATACGATGGATGGCCATACCGGGTTCACGCCGGGCGAAACCATCTGGCAGGATGTAAAGACAACCAAAAAATTCATCCAAAGTCTCCACGATATGGGCTTTAACACCATCCGCGTCCCGGTCACCTGGGGAACAATGATTGACGACGAAAACGGCTACACCATCAACGAGGCATGGATAAGCCGCGTGCAGGATATCGTGGATTACGCCGTCGCTTATGATATGTATGTCATTATCAATATTCACCACGACGGCGCGGAACAATCCGGCTGGCTGCGGATTGCCACAAAGGACAAAACAAAACTCTACCAGAAATTTGGCATGGTATGGAAAAACATTGCCGAACGTTTTAAAAACTATGATGAACATCTGATTTTTGAGGCAATGAACGAAGTGCAGGGTGTGAATATGACACTGGCGCAGGAAAACGCCGTAATCATGAACCTGAACCAGATTTTTGTTGATACCGTCCGCAACACCGGCGCAAACAATACAAAGCGCTGGCTGGTTGTCTGCGGAAAATACAATGTAATCTGGTCGCTTGTCAACGCGGACGGAGGTTTTGAACTGCCGCGCGACACTACCCCGAACCGCCTGATTCTTTCCGCGCACTGCTACACGCCCTGGGAATTTTGCGGTAAAGAAAACCTGAATGTTACCACATATACCAGGGAAAAATTAAAGAGCACCAACGAAAATGAGCTCTCCCAGCTGGAACGTTTTACTTCGCAGGGAATCCCGGTGATTATTGGTGAATATGGCTGCATCAACAAGGACAATACCGAAGACCGCGCCTTGTACATCGAGGGGATGAACCGCCTTTTCCGCAGGTACAATCTGATTGGCATCTACTGGGATCAGGGCTGGTATGACCGGAGCCTGTCTCCGGATTACAGCTTTACAATTGTGGACCGCAGCAGCGGAAAACCGGTGGAAAAGGAAGTTACGGATGCGCTGTTCCGAGGGTTTTATGGCGGAAATACGGATTTGGATACATTGGAGCGGTCGCCGGAAATAACAAAGATTACAGAGATTGAAATTGAGGGGGCTTCGGATAGCCCTGCACTCCATCTGACGGTTGGAGATTCGTGCAAGCTGCAGGTTTCTGCACTTCCCGCAGGGCATAACGATGTCGTACTCTACCGCACGGACGACGCGTCTGTGGCAACGGTCTACAACGGGAACATCCGTGCGCGTGGCATCGGGGAGACTACCATCACCGCATTCTCCCAGAGCGGGTCGGCACAGCAGCAAATCACGGTAAAAGTCATGGCATCCACTGCCGATGTCCCTTGCCAGGAAATACAGACCGATGCAGATGAATATGCCCTCTATATCGGCGAATACGCTTACTTAAACGCGCAGATTGCTACTGCGTCCTGTACCTCATCTTTGTTTTACCGCTCCTCGGACGAGTCCGTGGCAACCGTATCAACCATCGGGAAAATTGTTGCCGCAGCGGAGGGGGATGCCATCATTACGGTTACCTCCTCGGACGGATTTTCTAAAGAAATCCCTGTGTCCGTCAAGGATAAAGCTTTGGCTTCGGAAATCACGCTTGCTTTGAACGTGTATTACAATGACAATGCCCACAATTATTTCAGCAATGAAGTATCCTCCCAGACAATCACGCTGAACGCGCCTGGACAATATACGCTGGCCTTTGACTGCGCGACGGACTTATCTGGCGCGGCGAAAAAGGCAGGCGTAAACACATTGAGCAACCTGACTGCCATTTATATCAAGGACTATGATGTTACATCAGGAAATACCAGTATATCGCCGCTTGAAACCTGTGATATCCTCTACGATGAAATCAAAGTGAACGGTCAGGCGCTGACCATCACACAGAAAACACCAAAGAGCGCACTGAAGGGCTCCGGTATTTTCGACACGAACGACCCGATGAATTCCTGGGACGGGAGCGCGGTGGAGGAAGTAAAATGCAGCGGGAACGTGCTGAATTTCACCACAGTAAGCGACCCGGTAACCGTGGAAGTGACCTTTACACTCTCAAATATGAAATTTTCCGGTCAGGAAAAATTGCTGGACACGGTAGTTGGGAGCCCGGAAAATAAGGAAGCGGAAAATTCGGGTGACGTTGGCGAAACGGATGATGTGGATGGGCAAGACGGAATGGGAAATGCCGGAAAATATACAGAAAATGAGACAAACGAGGAAAAAAACGAGGCAGCTTCTGATGAAAATACCCCGCCGGAAAATTCCGCGCAGGCTTCTGCAAACGAAACAGACAATGGCAGTTCCATATGGATTATCCTTGTTATAATCCTTGTTTTGGCGGTTGGAATCATTGGGGGCGCAGGGATAGCGAAACGGAAATCTGGGAAGAAATAAAATTTTAATTACCGAATTTATCTCAACCATCCTTTGAGAAAAACTATATTTTGCCGTTATTGTGAATTTCCTTTCCATACGCTATAATTTAGATATCTGCAGAACACCTTGCAATGTCCGTGGATTGGCGGATGCATGGTGCGCACCGCTTCCTTCCGGAGGGAAGCTTGTGAAAAGTAACCCTGAAATCATGGCTGCTGCAAATGGAATATCTCTGCAATCCATGGTGAAAGCTTATCGGATATCCGCCCATGTATGGTACGTCTTTTCCCTTTGCAGCACCTCAAAAAATCTTGGAAAGGATTTTATTATGGAACAAATCGGCACAAATATCAGGCTGCTCCGCAGAACAAAAAACATAACGCAGGAGGAACTGGCGAGCGCGTTGCACATTTCGTATCAGGCTGTCAGCAAATGGGAAAACAATTCCTCACAGCCGGACATTGCCCTGATTCCCGCCATCGCCAATTATTTTGGCATCAGCATCGACGAGCTGTTTGGCTTTAAGCTGCAGGCAATGACAAACAAGGAGCGCTTCATCCGATTTATGGCGGATACGGGCGTGCTGACTTTTGGCGATTTTGCACTCAAATCCGGCGGCAATTCAAATTACTACATCAACAGTGAGAATTTCTGCACCAACGCGCAGATTGCAAAGCTTGGGGAGTTTTTCGCCGACTGCATCCGCGAGGAGCATATTGAATTCGACTGCATTGCTGGAATGGCATACCACGGAATTTCCTTTGCCGCCGCAACCGCCATCGCGCTCTATCAAAAATATGGCATCACCACCAATTTCTGCCACGACCGCAAGGTAAAGGACAGCCGGGGACGCATGGTCTGCGGGCATATGCCGGAAGCCGGGGAACGCATTGTGGTGATGGATGATTTGGTTTCAAGCGGCAGGACTCTGGGCGAACGCCTGGGGCATCTGCTCGAAGAAACAAAGGCGCGCGTCGCTGCAGTTCTTGTGATTGCACAGAAAGAGCCGGGTGCGGCACTGCTGAAAGAAAAGTATGGCGCGAAGGTTCTGTCCGTGATTCGCGATAAAGATATTGCGTGTGCAATGAAGGATGGGATTGTGTAAAACTTAAAATGCGGGCGGCAGGCATGTAGCCGTAATGCAGCGGTAACGCGCGCTCACATGCCTGCCACCCGAGATTCTTCTTACATATAACGTTTTTATACCCAAAATTTCACCGGGGTATACATTTCTATATTATGTACCAATGCAGAATCATAAAACTCCCGGAAAATATTCAGGCATTCTTCCTGCGTGCACTTCTTTTCCACCAGCCGTGTCTGTTCGCCCTCCTCGATTCCTAACTGGACAATGATTCCGTCGCTAATCTGCGCGGCCTGCACATAGCGAACCTGATGTAAAAGTTCCCCTACCGTCAGGACAACAAATTCATTCCCGTCCTCAAGCATCCCCCAGATACCGTCCTCTACCTCGTCCCATGAATCCACAGCCCTCTCGCTCTCCTGTGTCTTCAACTCACGGTGTACATTGCAGATGGTATTTTCAAAAACCACCTCCGTGCTCAGCTTCTTGCCCTGATTTTCGTTCATGCAGCTTTCCTCCCGTTTCTTTATCGTGCATTGCAATGATTCTGCTGCAAAACGCCGCAGAATCAAGTTCGCCTGCCTTTTCTAATTATCTCACGATTTCCAGGAGAAAACAAGTTTTATGAAATTTTTTACACAGAAAACGATAAAAATGATTTGCTTTTACGTTCTCCCTACCCCCTTTCCGGCATCTGAAACCCTTCGAGCGCCTTGTTCAGATAATCATTGAACGGTTTCATTATCCGGAAAAGTTCTGTCGCCCGTAAAAGAAACGCGTCCACATCCAGGAGTTCGGAATCCTTCACCGGATATTCCAAAAACCAACTTTTATATTTTAAGAACTCTGCCTGCGGATGTTCTTTCTCATACCCGGCAGGAACATTTTTCAGCGCTGTTCCCCGCACGGTAAAATGCTTTGCAAATTCCGGGTTATGGATAATATCCTCCCACTCCTTGCCATGTTTTGCAATGTAATTCCGCACCATTGTCGTGGCATCCTTGAACATATCCGCAAACAGGCCGCCGCCAAGGAAGGATTCCCCCGGTTTTATCATCAGGTAATAGCCGACCGGGATGGGCAGCTTTCCCATGGACGAAATATGTGCGCGGAATGCAGGATTGTACGGCGATTTGTCATGGCTAAAGCGCGTATCCCGCATCATCTTAAAGGTCAGGTTCTTTGGTTCATTATGCAGCACGCTGCTGTCAAATTCCCCGATTTTAAGTATAAGTGCAAAAAGTAATTCTTCAAACCCGGCATTTGCCTTCTGGTATTCTGCTTTATGTGCATGATACCATTCGCGGTTGTTGTTCTCACGCAATTCGGTGAGATAATGTAAAATAGATTCTGTATTCATGTATCCTCTCATTCTGCCGCTTTGGACAAGGCCTCTGTTTCAAAGTCGAATGCCTGCTGCAAGCCATCAAAAAATTTTTTCTTTCCTCTTTTTTCTTCCAACAATTCCCATTTTTCAGGTTTTTCTCATCATAAGGGGCTCATTTCCATTTGCCCCCCGCGCCTGGTTGGAAAGAAACGCGTATCCATCACGCATCCCGCACAACGGAAAAGGACGTTCCGCCAAGAAAATCCTGGATGGATTTTTTCAGGTTTTCCGGAGACTGGTACGTTTTGCAGAAAGAAAATTCCTGTGATAAATCGTCAATTTTCTCCATCGCTTCTTTCACCTGAAACATTTTCTCCATCGGGATAGGAACCGCGCCTGTAAAGTCCAGGCGATTCGGGGCAATCCGGTGGTTTTGAATTGCATAATTGACCCGGTTCGCACAACGGCATGTCCCACTCCCATATTCACCACAATACTCCTTCAAAAATTCCGCCATTTTTTTGCGCACCCTTGAAAGGCGCTGCCGATATGCCTCCGGAGTGATTCCAAGAATATCGCCTGCAATTCGGCTGTCCAATGAAAACATGGTACCGAGAATAAAAATACAGCGGCTCTCACTGTCCAGGCATTGCAGCATGACATTGGTGCAGGACATTTTAAGTTCTTCCGCCAAAATGAATTTTTCTACATTCTGCGTCAAATCCGGCACGTCCTGAATTTTTCCGTTCCGGATATCGTCGCCATAAAACTCAAAGCTTAACGGAAATTTTGCAAACATGTGCTTCTGGTAATTTTTCAGGTGATTTACGGCAGTACGGAATACCCATGTGGAAAAGGCACTCTCACCCCGAAAAGAGGAAAGATGGGTGATGACCTTCAGCAGAATATCCTGCGCTGCATCCTCCGCATCCGGGAACGTTCCAAGCATTCTCAGTGAGAGGTTAAACACCAAATCCTGCACGCTCGCAATCACTGCTTCAAGAGCCTGTTTATCTCCCGAGGTTGCTTTGCGAATCAATGCCATCTCTTCTTCGTATTCCGCCTCATTCTTTCCCGCTTTGTCCGCCTCTCTGTTTACATCGTTCATGCTTTCGTTCTTCGTTTCATTCATGCTTTCCGCCTCCTTACTTATAATAGGATTAGACAATAAATTTTCCGGTATGTGACAGAAAAAATAAAAAATTTATTATGCTATCTTTCCAGGTTGCGGGTAATCTTCAGCCAACCTTTGATAATCCGTATCCTTCTCCTGGAACTCATTGCGTCATAAGCATCCGCATATTCGCTGTCCACAACCAGACAGGCCTGCCCTTCTATGTATTCCCTGTTTTATTCATATCCGATTGCCTTGGAGACCCTCCCTGGCAGAGCATCTGGCACAAACGGTTAACTTATGTAAGTGGGCAAAATCATTCCTATACAGATTTAGTTTACGAAAAGGATGGTTCTGCATCTAAAAATCCATTCCTTCAATCAAGCTCCCATATGACTTTTTCAATTTACTTGGTTCCAATGCCACCCTATACTCATCATAAGTCCTAATACACAAATCCAGATACAGAATCAGGCAATCAATCCGTTTTTCTTCTAATGTATGAAAACTATTATTTTACAATATCACGGACTTTAAAAATAGAATGCTTCTGGCACTGTAAGATTCTTTGCTCATCCATACCTACACCTCTTTCAATTTATACTTGACAAACACTGCTTTTTTTCCGCTATGATAAAGACAGTGAAAGATACATAAGTAAAAAATGAACTGCACGGGTAGTTTCTCTTTTACTTACTATATCTTTTTAATATGCATAATATTTGTTTATCTTACATATAATTATTGAAACGAGAGATGCTTATTTTTTGTATCGCCATTACCGGGGTAATGCTCATATAAATACTACATCTTCTGTTATTATAACAGATTCTGTCTAAAAACACTACATAATTTTTCCCTAATTACAAATTTCTCATCTCTGTACCCTTGGCACAAAACTTTCCCAAACTGGCACAGCTTTGCGATTTACAGGTGAAATCCCATATGTCAGAATGTGTATCGTGAAAATTCATACGCAGACAGAAAACACATACCCTGTATGTAGCTTACACTGCACTTTAGGCGCAGGCACGAAGCCCTACTCCGCTTCATGCCTGCGCCTTCTATTATCCGGGAGGTGACCTATTGAGAAAAAAACGGAGGTGTTTCTTTCTGTCCGAAAGGGGCGACTCCCCTTATATCAGCAGTTTTGTCTACACTCTGGCGGTGGTCATACTGCTGGCGTTCATCATCAATGTATTCCACGTCATTTCCATGAAACAGGAAATGAACCATATCACGAACCAGATTGTAAAACAGGTTCCGTTAAACGGTGGAAACTTCATGGACGGGATGGAGGAAAGGATAACACTTTCCAATGAGGATTACATGGTGGAGAATATCTACCTGCAGTTCAACCAGTATTCTGGCAAAATTGAATATCTGGTGGCCTGTGATGGTACCTTCCGGATACAGATGTTCGGGGAACTGTTCCCGCCCATTCCCCGGCATATCACGCTGACCAGTTCCCATAATACAAAATACTGATGGGAACGCTGTTGACATTCTGCTCCCTGATGCGTATATAATGGAAACACAACGAAAGGGGTTCAATGTTATGAAAAAGAATACAAATCCTACCGACAGAAAAAGAACCTTTGCCATCTGCGATTTACCCGCGTTCTGCATCGCAGTGCTTGCAGGCACCTACTTCCTGACAAGGAAACCTGAAACGGAGTTCATCCCCGCCCCTGTAAAACACGCTGATGTGACAAGGTCGTTGTTAAGACGTACCTGAATGTATAAGCTCCTCTTCAAAAGCCCTGAAAAACAGGGGTTTTTTGTTACCCACTCCTTTTTCATTCTCCTTTCAGACCTAAGCCTCTGTTCTTTTTTGTTATTTTTTCTATATTCCATTTTTTTACAAGCACCGTTTAAGACCGTTTAAAATCGAATAAAATCTTTTCATAAGATGGTAGACCAGTGGAAAGGCATAGGTCTTATAACAAGTGGGAAAGCATAGGTTTTATAATTGGTCTACTAAATCATGTTTTCCATTGGTATCCGTATTCAGGCCGGTGTATCCTGGTGTCACAGGCAATAAAAAAACTCCAATTCCTTGGAGTTTTCAAGAGGCGACTGGCGGATTTGAACCGCCGATCAGGGAGTTGCAGTCCCACGCCTTACCACTTGGCTAAGTCGCCATATTCAATTCATTATATTATATGCAGACCTTCCATCATCCATGACACAATAACATCATCGAAACAAAAAAACTGCAAACTATCATATAAAAAAACTCCCCGAGTTGGGCTCGAACCAACAACCCCACGGTTAACAGCCGTGTGCTCTACCATTGAGCTATCGAGGAATACTTACACATTGAAAGATAAGAAAACTCCAACAAACCTTTCGGTCAAGCCTTCGACCTATTAGTAACAGTCAGCTCCATGCATTGCTGCACTTCCACCCCTGTCCTATCCACCTGATCGTCCCTCAGGGGTCTTATTGCCTTAACAGCAGGGATATCTCATCTTGAGGGGGGCTTCACGCTTAGATGCCTTCAGCGTTTATCCCTTCCAAACTTGGCTACCCGGCCATGCTCCTGGTGGAACAACCGGTGCACCAGAGGTTCGTCCATCCCGGTCCTCTCGTACTAAGGACA
>CAJTUA010000027.1 GCA_910579615.1 uncultured Lachnospiraceae bacterium
CAGAGAAAAGAACTTGGTATCATGCTCGGACTCGGCTACACCACAAAGGAGCTTATGGTACAGCTTGCAATGCGTATCATGCCCGCTGTGATCGTGGCGATTATCCTCGGCACTGTTGGTGCGGCGGCTGTGTTTCATGCGGTAATGGACGCTATGGTCGGCACAATACCTATAAATATCCCCATGATGATCGTTACAATTATAATTATGATACTGTTCTGCTTCGGCTGTGCGTATGTCGGTGCAGGCAGGATAAAGAAGATCTCTGTAACAGAGCTTATGGCCGAATAAAGCGGGAGGAATAATATTATGAAGAAGATAACAGCGGCAATAGCAGCGATCATGATACTGGCGGCAATACCCGTTATGGCAGCTTACGGTGCAGACAAGGAAACGACGCCTGTACAGACAGAGAAAAAAGCCGATACCGTTTCGGCAATAGGCTCGGTAAGCAAGATATTCTGTACGACTGCGGCATTACAGCTTTATGAGCAGGGACTGCTCAACATTGACGCTCCCGTGACAGATTATGTCCCCGAATTTACAATGCAGGACGAGCGATATAAAGATATCACTGTGAGAATGCTTATGAATCACACTTCCGGGCTTATGGGAATGGTATATGATGATATGATACTCTATGATGATATTGATACGACATATCATAACAGATTCATTGGACATCTGAAAAATTCACGTCTGAAAGCTGCCCCTGGAACACTTGCGACTTACAGCAATGACGGTTTCACACTGCTTGAGATCGTGGTGGAACGTGTCAGCGGTGAAAGTTTTACCGATTATGTGGAGAATCATATCTCAAAGCCGCTCAAACTTGAAAACACCGGAACGGCTGCAAAAATGTACGGCAATAAGAATACGGCAAATATCTTTGTCGGCGGTATACCGTATGGTACGGACTATTGTATGGCATTCGGCTCGGGCGGCATCATGTCAACAGCACTGGAACTTTGCAAATTCGGCACGGCATTCTGGGGAGGTGACGAGACTTTGCTCAGACAATCGTCAAAGGATGAAATGCAGAAGAACAATGCCCGTGACAAATATGAGAATGCATTCGGTCTCGGCTGGGATACCGTCGATTGCAGTCAAAACTGGACGACAAGCAAGGACGTTCGGATCCTGTTCAAGGGCGGTTCGCTGTTACATCAGTACGCAGGACTTATGGTAGCTCCCGATGAACAGATAAGCGTGTCGGTGACAATGAACGGCGCAAGTTCCGGCGGTGCGACGATGCTGACCGAATCGCTCATGATTTCCGCTCTTGCCCAAAAGGGCATAACAGTCACTTTTGATGAACCAAAGGTAATGGAAACGGCGGACAAAGTTCCGGAAAAATATCTGAAAATGGCGGATATCTATGCGAGAGGGGACGGCATATTCAAGGTGGAGTTCCCCGACGGGAAGTATATGGGGATCACCGAGATCACAGCAGAAAACCCCAAGACAAAACGGTATATGTACACTGCTGATGACAGCTTTGTGCTTATGGACGGTGAACCCGATTCGGATAATTTTGTTCAGGCAGGCGCTCAGGAACTGCTCACATTTACCGAAAGGAACGGTAATACCTATATCTGCAAGTATGCAAATACCTATGCAGACGGCTTCGGACGGTATATCGATCTATCTTACTATCTGCAAAGAGTGGGGGAGTTTCATGTCAGCGACAGCGTTCAGCAGGCTTGGGCGCAGAGGAACGTCAAAAAATACTACATGACAAACATGAAGTATTCCAACGTTTTTTACAATGTAAGCCCCTGCGTTAAGCTGAATGTACCCGAGGGTATAAACGGCTGTGCGAAGTTTACGGGTGAGATGATTATGAAGACGATGAGTTTTACCAATGAAAATAAGGCGGAGGGCTTTGTTTTGATACCCGGCGAAGCAGGACGTGAGCTGAGCGATTTTGAAGTGTTCACCGAGAACGGCTGTGAATGCCTGCGCACAGGCGATCAGGCTATGATGTTGGTAAGTGAGGATTCAATTTACAATCTTACGGCAGATATTCACGAAATAGCTCTTGAAACGGGACGGGCAAAGTGGTATAAGATAGGTGAGATGGACTTAAAGTCCGTTACCCTTGATATCCCCGAAAAGGCAGCAGTTTATATTTATGATAAGTTTGATAACGTGGTTTACTCAAGCTATATGAATGGCTATGGAAATCATGTGACACTTCCCGAAAGCGGAAAGATCGTATTCATAGGCGAGAGCGGCGAAAAGGTGGGTATTGGATGGAAGAAGTGATCGTATGGATTATAAGTGCCTGATGATAGACGATGATGAGATCATTGCCGAAAACACGGCGGAGTATTTTAATGCGTTCGATATAAAAACGGCTTATGTTACAAGCTATGGGAATGCGGTGGACTTCCTTGCAAAGAACACCGTTTCTCTGCTGCTTTTAGATATAAACCTCGGGGACAAGTCTGGCTTTGAACTGTGTAAGAGTATAAGGAGCGAATACAATATGCCTATCCTTTTCATCAGTGCCCGTACAAGTGATGACGATGTGCTTATGGCACTTAATGTTGGCGGGGATGATTATATCAAAAAGCCTTTCAAGATGAATATTCTCCTTGCAAAGGTCAGGGCTATTCTGAACAGATACGAAAGTACACAGTCTGTCGTGAAAGAATCGCCTAAAGCGACAAGCAACAGAAAAATACAGATCATTGACGGTCTGTTTTTTGAGACACAGTCGCACTGCATAAGCAAAAACGGAGAACAGATCACGCTGAAAGCTCTTGAATACAAAATGCTGTTCTATTTTCTGGAGCATAGAGGAAAGGTCATAACAAAGGACGAGTTCTTGCAGAATGTGTGGGAAGACGAGTGCGTCGGTGAGGGTACGGTTGCGGTGCATATCCGTCATCTTCGGGAAAAGCTCGAAGCCGACCCGAATGAGCCGGAGATCATAAAAACTGTCTGGGGCGTAGGATATATCATGGGTGAAATGTCATGAGGTACGGAAGAACGCTTATTCTTCTTGCGATGCTCGTTGCCTGCTGTATCGGGATATTTGCCTTGACGGGCAGGCAAAAATATATGCCAAACATCGTCCTGCAAAATGATATTGCTGAAACAGTAAGAGAAAATATGAATGACCTTGCTGTTCTTGAAGAAAAGTTTCCCGATACCGATATACTTGTGTTTGATAGGGAGGGTTTCTGCATCTATCCCGAGGGCGAAAACTTAACGCTCACGAAATCGAGAAATAACGGCGAACTGTGTCTTGCGGTGACGGACGGTGACAGATTTCTTGCAACAGCGGCGATACCCGACCCGTCTTTTTCGGGGTATAACAAGGCTTTTGACCAACTGACCTGTGCGGCTGTAATACTGTTTCTTATCATGGTAACGGCGGCAGTATCGTTCTATCTGTATATCGGCAGGAACATCTTAAAGCCATTCCGCAAGATGAAAGAGTTTGCAGGCAGGATATCAATGGGCAATCTCGACAGTCCTCTTGAAATGGAGCGCAGCAATCTGTTTGGGGTTTTCACCGAGAGCTTTGATATCATGCGTGAGGAATTGAGAGCATCAAAAGCCAGAGAAACAGAACTCAAACGAAAAGAAAAAGAGCTTGTTGCTGAGCTGAGTCACGACCTGAAAACGCCTATTACGGGTATCAACACAATCTGCGATGTGCTGAGCCTGAAAGTACAGGATAAATATGTTCTTGGCAAGGTTGAGGGCATACGGAAGAAGACACAGCAGATGGAACTTCTCGTCACGGATCTGCTGACTGCCGCACTTGACGATCTTGGCGAGATGACCGTGAACTGCACTGATGAAAATGCGGCTGTGCTGTATGATATCATCCGGGCGGCGGATACACGCTCTCTTGTGAGAAGGAGTACGATACCCGAATGTATGATACACATTGACATAAAACGTATGGAGCAAATTATCGGAAACATTATCGGTAATTCTTATAAATATGCCAATACTCCCATAGACATTGCGTGTGCTTCGGGCAAAGACTATCTGAAACTGTCGATTACCGATTACGGCGAGGGCGTTCCGGCTGACGAGCTTGATCTTATCATGAACAAATATTACCGTGGCAAGAACGTAAAAGATTCCGACATCGACGGCAGCGGTCTGGGGCTGTATATCGCTTCGGTTCTTATGGCTAAAATGAACGGTGAACTTATATGTTCAAGCAAGGGGAAAGGATTGACAGTGACTTTGATGGTTCTGCTGTCGTAGTTTATTGTATAATGTATCAGAAATAATTGAAAGAGAAATGGCGGCAGTAATCAAAATTGGGACAAAAAAGGGTCAGTAAGGCGGATAAACCGCCCGCAAACCTTGAAAATACGATATAAAAGTGCAACTGGCATCAAATTTCCGACATTTGGTATCAGATTGCACTTTTTCTATTTTTCTGTGGTATACTGCAAGTTAGAAAACAACACAGAAAAAAATAAGGGAGGTTTTGGATGAAAACAAAGAAAGAGGAAATACAAAACGGAAAAGACAAGGGAAAACCAGAAAACCAAAGAAACCGAAAAATTGCAGAAAGTCAGAAAGAGAAGGAGCGTGCAAAAGAAAAAATATCAACAGCAAACGCAGAATGTGCAGATACAAAGCAAGCGAGCAAAGAGCAGAACAAGGAACAAGAACAAAAACAAAAACACGGGAAACAGAATGAAAAGAAACCGAAGAAATATTCCCGCGTTGGCAGTATCCTCTGGGCAACCAAAAACCTGTGGAGGATTGACCAAAACTTCGTATTTTTTATCTTTGCTTCGGTTGTGCCTGCCGTACTTCTTCCGCTTGTGGAAGCGTATTTTCCGAAAGTGCTTTTGGATCGGATTGGGGAGGGAAAGTCATTTTCGCGTATGGTAGGAATTATGGGGGGCTTTCTTCTTGCAATCACACTGCTGCGCATCTTCAAAAAGTTTTTGGAAAGCCGGTGTTCGGCGCGGATTTATTATTTTGCCAGTGTTTATCAGGCAGCGATGGGAAACTTTCAGAACTATGAGATGGATTTTGAGACGACGGAGAAACAGGATTTTAAGAAAATCAGCGGTTATGCGTGGGAGGACGCGACGGCGGGCAGATGCTTGCAGGGAAGCTGACGGTTGGGGAATTTGTTTTTATTTTGGATTGCTTGGCGGGATTGCAGGATATCTGCGTGGGATTTTTAAGGATATAGCAGCGCTTGCCAACTATGCGGGAAAAATTGCATACTACCGTGACTTTTTTCATTATCCGAGCCTTTCGAATCACGGGGAAGGCTACATACTAAATTTAAAATGAGGAGGATATTATTTTGAAAGAAAAAACAAAACGAAAATATTCCCGTTTCGGCAGCATCACCTGGGCATTGAAAAAGCTCTGGGTACTTGACCGGAAATTTGTATTTTTTATTGTTGCCACAGTGCCGCTTTCCATTATTTGCCCACTGGTTAAGGAATATTTCCCGAAAATACTTTTGGACAGCATCGGGGCGGGGAAAAATTTCAGGCAGCTTTTTGGAATCTGTGCCGGATTTTTTGGTATTCTGACGGTTTTGGAAATCGCAAAGGCATGGGTGGATAACCGCTGCGACGCGAGGCATTATTACCCGACATCGGTCTGCCAGACACAGATGTCGGAATATGAGGACTACCGGGCGGATTATCAGATAACGGAGAAGCAGACGTTTAAGGAAAACAGGGGCTATGCGTGGCAGGATGCCTGCCAGGGGAACTGTTCGATGGAGTTTGTGTGGAGGGATATTTCCGAGATGTTCATCCACCTGTTTGGTTTTCTCACTTACACATCCCTCCTTGTGGTTTTGAACCCGGTCATTTTTGCCGTGGTAGCAGCGGTGTCCGTGGCATCCTATTTCACAACGCGCCTTCAGCCGGTCTACTATGAAAAACATAAGAAAAACTGGGAGAAGGAAATCCGGAAAAAGGATTATCTGCAAAGGCTTTCCTTGGATTTCCCGCGGGCGAAAGATATCAAGCTTTATGGGCTGGAGGACTGGCTTGATAAAATGATGCGGGATTACCAGGGCTTTATCCTGATGTGGAACAAACGATGCAGCCTGCGTGGGCTTTTTGCCTCGTTTCTCTCAGCGCTTATGGCGGTTTTGCAGAACGGCGTGGCATATCTGGTGCTCATTGGAACTTTGCTTGCAGGAGAGATTACGGTTGGTGAATTTGTTTTTTATTTCGCCCTGGTGGGCGGCATTGCAAATTTTTTGCAGGGAATTATCGGGGATGTGGCAAGGCTGAACACACGCGCCGACAAGATTGCCTATTATCAGACATTTTATGATTCGCCGGATATTTTTAACCATGGTGAAGGCTGTGCGCTTCCTACAGCTCCGGTTGCGGTTGAGTTTTGCGACGTGTGGTACCGCTATGACGGCGCGAAGGACTACACGTTAAAGGGAGTGAACCTGACAATAAAGGCGGGGGAAAAACTGGCATTGGTCGGTGTCAACGGCGCGGGAAAAACAACGTTGGTCAAGCTTTTGTGCGGGCTTTACAAGCCGCAGAAAGGGAAGATTTTCGTTGGTGGAAGGGAGATTTCCGAATACAATATCGAGGAATATTATTCCTTAATTTCGGCAGTGTTCCAGGAAATCCGCGGGGTTGCGTTTACGGTTTTTGAATTTGTGGCAAGCTCCGATTTGGAACGTCCGTCCGCAGAGGATGACGCAGTGAAGGCAATGCAGGCCGCAGGGATTTATGAAAAGGTGATAAGTCTGCCAAACGGCATACAAACGCATCTGATGAAGGGGATATATGATGATGGTGTGGATTTTTCGGGCGGGGAAATGCAAAAGCTTGTGTTGGCGCGCGCGATTTACAAGGACGGGAAAATCCTCGTACTTGACGAGCCGACGGCGGCGCTTGACCCGATTGCAGAAAATAATTTGTACTTAAAGTATCAGGAACTGACGAAAGGGAAAACTTCCGTTTATATTTCCCACCGTTTCGCCTCGACACGTTTTTGCGACCGCATTGTGCTGTTGGAGGGTGGTGTGATTCAGGAGAGCGGCACCCACGGGGAACTGATGGAGGCGAACGGGCAGTATGCCCATATGTTCGAGGTGCAAAGCCAGTATTACCGCGAAAATCCACACCGGAATGCAGAGAGCCAAAAGGCTTATGGCAAGGAGGAACACAACGCCGCTTTCGCGGCAGAATGAGAGGGAATGATGTACCGATATACAACAACAAAAAAGGCGTTTGCCCGCTATCACGCCTACAATCCAAAATATTTTCCGCTTGTTTTCCTTAAGATTGTTTTTGAGCGGATTTCGCCTTATTTTAATCTCTGGATGTCCGCGGAGATTGTGACGGCGCTGTATGAGGGGCGGGAGAGAAACACGCTGTATTTTCTTGTAGCAGTCACGCTTTTTGGCAATTTTTTTGTGCAGGCAGCCGGGGCGGTGCTCCGCCGGATTTCCGAGACCGCAAGGGAGGTATTAGACAACAATGAAGCGGCGGCATTTTACCGTAAGACGCTCTCGCTTGATTATAATAAAATGGAAAATCCGCAGATTCATCTGCTGCGGCGCAAAATTCAGGAAAATTCGTTTATCAACAGCTATGGCGTAGTATTTATGCGGAATTTGCTTGAGATGCTTTTTTCTTCGGCAATTGATATTGTATTTTCTGCCGTGCTTTTTGTGGAGATGATATCCTTTCTTGCAGCGGTGCCGTTTCGGTGGTTCGGTGTTTTCCTGATATTGCTGATGGCAGGGTTCGTTGTGGCAAATACTATTTTACAGGCGAAAAACGGGGGGAAAAGTGCCGTGTACTGGGACCAGATTTCCGCTGTGATGTTGGAGGAAAACCGGATTTCACAGGGCTATATGATGGCGGGGATGGACAACCGTATTTACAGGCAGCAGCTGATTGTAAACCGGGTCTATGAAAAGAGCAACAAGGCGCATTTGCAGGTGTTTTCTAAGGTGCGCACAAAGGTTTTTTCGCTGTCGCTGCCAAATATGGTTTTGTTTAAGCTTTCGGAGCTCTGCTCCTACCTGGTGATTTGTTTTTACTGTGTGATTGGCGCGTTCCCGGTGGGAAGCCTGATTAAGTATGTAGGATATCTGGGGAAAATCACAGGGGGCGTAAGCACGATTTCCTATGCTTTAAATTCGTTAAAGACGAACGAGCAATTTTTGGAAACTTACCTGGAATATTTTGCGGTTGCAAATGATATGTATCAGGGCAGCCTCGCAGTGGAGAAGCGCAGCGACAAGCAGTTTGAGGTTGATTTTTGTAATGTGGGCTTCCGGTACGCAGGGATGCAGGATGCGGCGCTAAAAAATATTAACCTGAAATTAAAGGTAGGGGAACGCCTCGCCGTCGTCGGGCAAAACGGCAGCGGAAAGACAACCTTTATCAAGCTTTTGTGCCGCCTGTACGACCCGACGGAAGGGGAAATTTTCATGAATGATTTTAATATCCGCAAGTACGATTACAGGCAGTATCTTGATTTGTTCTCCGTGGTATTCCAGGATTATAATCTGCTTGCCCTGCCGCTTGGCAATAATGTGGCATCAGCGCCAGAGTGGGATAAGGAAAAGGCAAAAAGGCTTCTTTGCGAGGTTGGCTTTGGGGAGCGGTATGAAACGATGCCCGCTGGACTTGATACGCCATTGTACAAGGAGTTTGACGAGGAGGGCGTAAATGTTTCCGGTGGGGAAGCGCAGAAGATTGCGCTTGCGAGGGCATTGTACAAAGATGCGCCGTTCATTATCTTAGATGAGCCGACGGCGGCGCTTGACCCGATTGCCGAGGCGGAGATTTATGCGAAGTTTGATGAGATTGTGGGGGATAAGACGGCAATTTATATCAGCCACCGACTTTCCTCCTGCCGTTTCTGCGATAAGATTGCCGTGTTTGATGGCGGAAGGATTGTGCAGGTTGGCACGCATGAGGAACTGCTTCGCGATACGAAGGGGAAATATTATGAACTTTGGCAGGCGCAGGCGCAGTACTATGCGTAGGTTGAAAAAAAGGGTTTCTTTTTCGGGCAGGGTATGCTATAATAAAGTTATACAAAGCCAGCAAAAACAGTAAAATTTTCTCCGCTTCCTGGCTGTTGGGGGAGGCAGGGATTTGGCGGAACTTAAAAGGGAGGGCGGGGGTGGTAGATATGGTATTGACTGAGTTCGACGAGGAGGCTTTTGTTCGGGATATTCGCGCAGAAGGATTGGAGCAGGGCTTAAAGCGTGGGCTGCATACTTTGGTGGCTTCTTTGAAAAAGTTTGTCTGGTCCCCAGAGGAACTTTATGAGCTTATCATTGAAAATGAAGATTATAAAGATTTGTCTTTTGATGAAGTGAAGGCTTTGTGGTAATATCCGATGCTTTTCCTTTTTCGGAGGGGCAGATGGGAGATGGAAAATGAACGGGAGGTAGCTCAGTAGGTAGAGCAGCAAAAAAAGCTTCATGTCCGTGGAGCAAGCAGCAACCAATCTGGCGTGCCGGAGGTTCGACTCCTCCCCTCCCGAGTACGGCGGTGTGGCGGAACTGGTAGACGCGAAAGTATAAGATGGGGTCATGCCTGTGACCAAAACAGCGAATTATCTTAGGGACTTTTGATGCAACATCATTGCAGGTTCAAACCCTGCCATCGCCAATATGGGGCTAGTTTTGCCGGCTTTTGGAAAACCGGTGTGGTCATGGATGGGATGTGCAAAACGCAGTGTTTTGATGCAGCCGGGTGACATACACAGCAAAATTTTTCGCAGTTCGAACCTGCTAGCCCCGATTGTGATGCTAACCGCAATGGCTGGATATGACTCGGAACCATAAATGCAATAGCATCATGGAAAAAGAATGTTACGGTATTTTGGGTGGCACGTACAGCAAAATCCGAATGCGGACCCGATGGTGGCCATGCATTCTTCTGGAATGTGTGGGGATGGTTCAAATCCATCGTCCTAGGACAAAGGTGTCATGAAGAAAGAAAAAAGGAAAAGGAAAAACAGATGTGGTATGGAAAACAGTACGGATTGAAAAACGGAATTGATTCAGAAACGTAATTTTATTGTGGCGCACACAGCATGTAAAATGGTAAACGGTTTCCCACAGCTGGGGGACTCGTGGTTCAAGTCCACAAACGGACATTGTCCGTGAAAAATGCGTCATGGAAAAGAGGTAAGATATGGGGTTTGCGGATGAAATGAGGAAAGCGGGCAGCTTTACGCGCACGGAGAACGGGGCGGTGGCGTTAAACACGACGGGGGATGCCTGCCTTGATTTTTTCGGCACGGTCGGCTCGCTGCGCGGGGCGGATGAGACGCGCATATGTGCATTGTTTGCCGAGGCGTTGAAGGAAGACCCGCTGTTTGCGACGAAAATTGTATTTTATGCGAGGGATATCAGAGGAGGCTTAGGCGAGCGCAGGACGTTCCGCGTCCTGTTACAGTATATGGCACAAAACCATCCGGGCACACTTTTGCCGAACCTTGATTTGGTTGGCGTATTCGGCCGGTATGACGATTTGTACTGCCTGATTGGAACACCGCTAGAGGACGCGATGTGGGCGGTGATGAGGGCGCAGTTTGAGGAGGATTTGAAAAATCTCAATGCGGGCAATGCGATTTCGCTGTTGGCAAAATGGATTAAGACGGCGGATGCAAGTTCGGAGAAGACGCGCAAACTTGGGATTTTGACAGCACAAAAACTGGGCTATCCAGTCTATAATTTTAAGCGCATTGTGCGCAGCATGCGCAGGCATATCAGGGTGGTGGAGTGCCTGATGTCCGCGAACCGCTGGGATGAAATCAAATATTCCGAGGTGCCGAGCCGGGCGATGATGATTTACCGCAGGGCATTTTTGCGGCATGATGAGGAGCGTTTTAAGGAGTTTATTACGAAAGCGGTGAGCGGGGAGGAAAAGATTCACTCCGGGGCACTTTATCCTTATGATATTGTGGAGAAAATTTTATATCAAGGGGAGGATTCCACGGTGCTTGAGGCGCAGTGGAGGCAGCTGCCGGATTATGTAACGAAGGGAACGAATGCGGTTGTAATGGCGGATGTATCCGGCTCAATGTGGGGAAGGCCGATGGCGACTTCGGTTGGGCTTGCCATTTATTTCGCGGAGCGCAACACGGGGGACTACCACAATCTTTTTATGACGTTTTCCGGCAGTCCGCAGATTGTTGCGTTAAAGGGCGAGACATTGGCGCAGAAGATTGCCGGTGTTTCTAAGGCGGCGTGGGGGATGAACACAAGCCTTGAGCAGGCGTTTGAGCGTGTGCTCGAGATTGCCGTAAATGGGAATGTGGCAAAGGAAGAAATGCCGAAGTCAATCATTGTTATTTCGGATATGGAGATTGATGTCTGCGGCGATAAAGAGTGGACGTTTTATGAGCAGATGCAGGCAAGGTACCGGGAGAAGGGATACGAGATTCCAAATGTTGTATTCTGGAATGTGAACAGCAGGCATGATGTATTCCATGCGGATAAGAACCGCAGAGGCGTGCAGTTGTGTTCTGGGCAGTCCGTGGCGATATTCCGGCAGCTGCTTGCCTGTGTCGGGAGTACGCCGCTTGAAATGATGGGAAAGGTGATTGGTTCGCAGAGATATGCCTGCATCCGTGTGGACGCGGAGTAGAACGGAGCGGATACATATTTGTTTTGGGATAGAGAAGGGGCTTGTGCGGTTCCTTCTCTAAATTTGCAGTCGGGATATTATGCAAGCCTGCTCTTGGGTTTGCGCCATGTGAGAAAGGAGTGAAAAAGGATGATTTTATTACCGGTGCCGAAGCGGCTGAAGGAGGGGGAAGGGGATTTCTCGTTGGGGTTTGACGCGGGGATTGTTATGGAGCCATCCTGTCCGGCGGGAACATCTGTTTTTGCACGGATGTTACAGGAAGAGATTGTATCTTCAACGGGTTTTGAAGTTCCGGTGATGAGGGGAAAGGCGCAGGCAGGGGATATCCGGCTGTGCGTGGATGAGACTTACGGGGAATCGGAATATCACCTTGATATCAAGGAGGACGGCATTTTAGTCTGCGGTGGGAGCCTGGACTGCCTTGGATACGGCGTGCAGACACTGCGTCAGCTTTTCCGGCAGTATGCGGGACTTTTGCCGGTTTTACATATCGAGGATGCGCCGGATTTTAAAACGCGGGGATTTTTCCACGATGTGACAAGGGGGCGCGTGCAGACGCTGCCGAACCTGAAAAAAATGGTGGATACCATGGTGTTTTACAAACTGAACCACCTGGAGCTTTATATTGAGCATACTTATTTGTTCCGCGGCATGACAGAGCTGTGGCGGGATGAGACGCCGCTTAGCGCACAGGAGATTATGGAGCTTGATGATTATTGTGCTGCGCGCGGGGTTGAACTGGTTCCGTCCCTGGCAAGTTTCGGGCATCTTTACAAGCTCCTTGGCACGCGCACATATGAGGAATTGTGTGAGCTGCAAGGAAGTGCGGGGCAGAAATTTTCGTTCTGGAACCGTATGGAGCACCATACGCTAAATGCGGTGGATGAACGCTCAGCCGCGTTGGTTACAGCGATGATTGGGGAATTCATGCAGTTGTTCCGCTCGGACAAGTTTAATATCTGCGCGGATGAGACGTTTGATTTGGGAACGGGCAGAAGCAGGGAAGCGGCGGATGAGCGCGGAAAGGATGTGCTCTATGCGGAATTTGTTTCAAAGCTGTTTGATTTTCTGATACAGCATGGCAAAACGCCGATGTTCTGGGGGGATATTATCTGCAAAAGCCCGGAATTGCTGAAAAAATTCCCGGAGGAGGTCATCTGCCTTGCATGGGGCTATTCGGAGAACCAGGAGGATACGGAGGTTAAGATTTTGCATGGGGCGGGAACAAAGCTGTATGTGTGTCCGGGAACGCGCGGCTGGAACCATTGGGTCAACCAGATGTGGGAAAGCTATGAGAATATCATGAGAATGTGCGCTTATGGCAGGAAGTATGGTGCGCTCGGCGTGCTGAATACGGACTGGGGAGATTACGGTCATATCGGACATCCGGACTTTTCCATTCCGGGGATGATTTACGGCGCTGTTTTTTCGTGGGGGGAGGCAGGGCTTAGCTTCGAGGAGCTGAACCGGCAGATTTCGGTGTTGGAGTTTGGGGATGCATCCGGGGAATTTGTGGGGTGCATCGCGAAGGTGAGTGCATGTGAGGTGTTTGGCTGGGATAGGGCAGTCCAATTTAAGGAATGGTCGGAAAAGGGCAGGGATACGGCATGGCTTATGAAGGAGCTGCGCGCATGCGGTGCAGGACGGTTTGATGAAGCAGAAGGGCAAAAGAGGGAGCTTGAGGGAAGGTTATGGGAGGTTTGCCGTGGCATGGAGCGCGCAAAGCGCCCGGTTGCGGCGCGCGCGGTGCTTGCGCTTCGGATGCTTGGCGCATGGAATGCGGTTGGGCAGTGCCTTGCAAATAGGAAAGTATCCGAAGATGCGATGGCGGAGCAGACGCTGCGGGAATCTGCAAAGGGGAAGGACGCACCATGTACCGCTTCATGCCCAAAGGAAGGAGCTGCACTCGCGAAGGAACTGGAACAATGCCTTTTCCATTATAAGGAGGATTGGAGGCAAAACAGTAAGGAAGGCGATTTGGACAAGGTTTCCGATATCTTTTTCTGGTATGCGGATTGGATAAGGGAAAATAGCGATAGATAAAGGCGAAAAGTAAGGTCTATCAAAAAGTATGGAAAATTTCAAAAAAATGGTTGACATTCTCCGTGACTTGATATATAATATATATCGTGTCACGGAGAGAACGACAGTAACGGCGGCCGTGCACCAGTGAAAAACGGGGTGTGGCTCAGTTTGGCTAGAGTGCCTGATTTGGGATCAGGAGGTCGCAGGTTCGAATCCTGTCACCCCGATTTTACGAGTTATGAAGCCGATATGCAGGTGTGGTTCAATGGTAGAACACCAGCCTTCCAAGCTGGATACGTGGGTTCGATTCCCATCACCTGCTTTTGTATGTGTCAGTAGCTCAGTTGGATAGAGCAACGGCCTTCTAAGCCGTGGGTCGGGGGTTCGAATCCCTTCTGGCACATTTTATACCTATGGTGGGTATAGCGCAGTTGGCTAGCGCGCCAGATTGTGGCTCTGGAGGCCCAGGGTTCGAATCCCTGTATCCACCCTCAAGTCTTTTGCTTGCAAAAGACTTTTTTCATCTTACATGACAGGGATTCTGTTCAGAACAGGTTTCGCGCAGTGTGGGATATTGGGCCATCGCCAAGCGGTAAGGCACAGGACTTTGACTCCTGCAGTCGCCAGTTCGAATCTGGCTGGCCCAGCTCAGCATCTTAATTTGTTTTCATAAAAGTATTTCCTTTCGGAAAAAAGCGGTGGTTGGCTTCCACCGCTTTTTTCTGCCTGTCCATTGCTGCTGCAGACATCCATCATTGCGATATGTGGCATATCCACGGCATCAGACATGGTATGCCTTCTTTACATATAATACTGGATGGAGGTCGCGACCCCTGCCGCTGCATGTTCATCTGCCAGGGCGGTAATCAGCGCTAAGGCAAACTCGATTGCCGTACCAAGTCCGCGGCTGGTGATAATATTGCCGTCCTGGACAACATTTTCCTTGCAGCATATGGCTTCCTCTAATTTTTCCTCAAAGCCAGGGTAGCAGGTTGCCTTTTTGCCGCGGAGCAGTCCGTGCGCGCCGAGGACGCTCGGTGCCGCACAGATGGCAGCAACATATTTTCCGGCAGCAGCGCAGGAGCAGAGCAGTTCCTTTAACCCTTCGTGCGCGAGGAGGTTTAAGGTACCCGGCATGCCGCCCGGCAAGATAAGCATATCCGCATCGTCTAATGTACCGTCCTCAAACAGGCGGTCGGCATGGATGGTAATATTGTGGGAGCTTGTGACGGCGAGTTCTTTTGAGATGGATACCGTCAGGCATTCGATACCTGCGCGGCGCAGCAAATCTACCGCGGTTAAGGCCTCTACTTCCTCGAATCCATTTGCGAGAAATAAATATACTTTCTTCATAAATATAAAGTCCTCCGTTTTATGAAATCCTTCTTTTTATGCATGTCCGAGAGCGGTTTTTTTGTGCCCCGTTCGTTGCAATCCCTGCAACGCCCATGTGGGAAATGAAAGACTGGGCAGGCAACCGTTTTTGGATACGCTCCGGTATCCTATTTTAAACGAAAATGATACGGATTTCAACCAGAAAATTCGGCGGAAGTGCAAATGCTTTTCGCTTTCTTTTCTCCTTTGGAAGATACGTCCGATTTGCAAAGAAATTTTCGGTTTATTTTGTGGGAACCATTTTGGAAAATCTTTCGTCTAATGTTTGAATCGGACAAAAAGCCTGCGGCAGCAGTGCGGAAACGGAGGGGTATATGAGAAAAAAGAAGATTATGGCAGGAATGGCGCTTTTGTGCATGATAACCGGAGGTCTTGCGGGCTGTGGCGCGAAGGGTGAGGCAATGGATGGGGGCAGGGGGATTTACAACACGGGGCATACCACGTCAGGCGGGGCAGATGGGACATCGGAGTGGAAGCTTAGCAGCAGTGGCGTTGAAGGCAGTGGCAGCAGTGACGGCAGCGCTGCAAAGATGCCTGCAGGTGCGGGGGAGGATAGCGCAGGCGATATGGATATGGTAATCGGTGAGTCCATGCCGATGGAGCCTGCCGAAATGCCGGACATGGCAGGAGGGGATATAAAAGAAGGGGAGTCGGCCGATAGTATGCCGGAATTTCCGCCGGAGAATAGAATAGAACCGCAGGCAGGGCTTTTGACGGGCGGGGAGTGGCGCGACAATGAGAACTGGGGATTTTTCGTCAATCTGGTTCAAACCGGGCGTTTTCAGTTCCAGACCTTTGGCATGAAACCGTATGAGCGAGTCGTTGTGCAGGCGCTTGCAGACGGCAGGCCGATGGGACAGGTGAAAGTAAAGTTAAATACAGCTTCCGGGAATACAATTGCAACGGCAGTTACGGACCATGAAGGGAAGGCGTATTTGTATTACAATGTATATGGGGGAGCCGAAGAACCGGCTTATGCCGTGCTGATAAAACCGGACGGAAGCCAAGTACAGGCAAGCATTGACGGGGCGCAGATGGAGGGAGTAATACCGGGGCAAGACCAGGAAAACCCGGAGGGAGCAGAACAGGGGGCGGACAATCCAAAGAACGTACCGCAACTGCCGGAGGGCGCGTCAAACGATGCGGATGGGCAACGGCAGGATGGTTCGGAAAATACAGACGGGCAGCCGCAGGAAACCCCGATAGCGGTTGCTGTGCGGGAAATGCAGAGCCAGGGAACGCAGCAGGAAGAAAACGCAATCATTCTTCGCAGCACCGAACTGACGGTGGAAATCGGGGAAACCACGCCGTCCATCCGGGCGCTTGATCTTATGTTTGTATTTGATACCACCGGGTCAATGGGGGACGAACTTTTGTACCTGCAAAAGGAGTTTGAGGATATTGCAGCCCGTGTGGCAGACCAGAGCACCCGCTTCTGCGTGAATTTTTACCGCGACCACGGTGATGAATACGTCGTGCGTTCCAATCCGTTTTCGGATGACATTAAGGCAACCGCATCGCTTATCAATGCCGAGTACGCAAACGGAGGAGGGGATTACGAGGAGGCAGTGGACGAAGCACTGCTTGATGCGGTTGCGGGGCATACATGGAGGGAGGAGGCAGTCAAGCTGATGTTCCTGATTTTGGATGCGCCGCCGCACGATATTCCGGAAACCAATGCGAATCTGAAAGCGGCAGTAGAGGAAGCAGCCGCGCAGGGCATCCGCATCATTCCGATTGCCTCAAGCGGCGTGAATGAAAAGACGGAGGGCTTCCTGCGCAGCATCGCAATGATAACCGGGGGAACCTACACATTCCTGACGGATGACAGCGGCATCGGCGGCAGCCATTTAGAACCGACCGTCGGCGCGTATACGGTGGAAGCGCTAAATGATATGGTGGTACGGCTGATTAAGGAGTATTACGCGGAATAAACCGCCATTATGCGCTGTAACAGTGGCTATGGCATTAGGATTTGCCACAATTATCTGCCCCTTCACATGATTTGCGGACTGCGACCGCGAGCGCGTGTGCCCGCATTCCCTCTGCCTGTGCAAGACAGATGATGTGGTCTGCATTCTGTTTCAATGCGTCCTCCGGGTAGCGGATAACACTGTAACCGCGCATAAATTCCTGCACGGACATTCCGGAGAAAAATCGCGCGGTGCCGCAGGTTGGAAGAATGTGGTTGGTGCCACAGAAATAGTCGCCGACCGGTTCGGTGCTGTAAGCGCCGACAAAGACGGCTCCGGCATCCGTGAGCGCATCAAGGGCGCTTTCACAGTCACGCAGGAGAAGCTCCGCGTGCTCCGGTGCAATCTTATTTACGGCATCGACGGCTTCCTGAATGGAATCAACCACAAAGATATCCCCGTAATTTTCAAAGGTTCTGCGCGTTGCGGCATCAAGGTTGTACTCGCGGGCGAGGCGCAGGATTTCATCCCGGATATTCTCTGCCTGGTTCATGGAGAGGCAAAAAGCGGTGCTCGCCTCAAAGCCCGTGCCGTGCTCTGCCTGTGAGAGCATGTCCGCGGCAATAAAGGTCGGGTTGGCCTGCTCGTCCGCGATAATTGCGATTTCGGATGGACCGGCGAGGGAATCGATTTTCACCTCGCCAAAGAGCAGTTTTTTTGCCATCTGCGTGAAATGATTGCCCGGTCCTACCACGGCATCCACCTTTTTTACGGTTTTTGTTCCGTAGGCGACCGCTGCAATGCCCTGTGAACCGGAAATCTTATAGTAGTTTTTGACATTCAGATAGTCGGCAACGTAGAGCAGGTGCTCGTCGATTGTGCCGTCGCTCCTTGGCTTTGTCAGGATGTAGATTTCCGGTACGCCTGCGACAATTGCCGGGATAAGGTTCATGTAGAGGGTGGAGACGAGCGGCGCCATATTGCCCGGCACAGTGACTGCGATACTAGAAAGTGGGCGGTAGCGCCGCTCTAACACTGCACCGTTTGGATAGGTCTCCTGAAAGTTTGCAGGAAGCTGTTTTTTGTGGAAGCGAAGGAGGTTGTCGCAGGCTTTTTTGACCGCTTCCTTAAATTCTTCGGAAACGTTTTCGCGGGCGGCGGCAAATTCTTCTTCGGAGACAAAAAGTCCGATTTCGCCGATGTCAACGCGGTCAAATTCCTTCATGTAGGCATGCAGTGCCGCATCGCCCTGTTCTTTGACATCCGCGAGGACTTTTCGGACAGTCGTTTCGACTTCCAAAGGGATGGTGCCTTTCCGGGCAAGGAGGTTTTGGAAACGTTCATTGTCCGGGGAAAATTTGCTGATGGTAACCATAATTTGTTCCTCTCTTTCTTTTGGTGATTGTGATGAATGGACGAAGACGTATGCAGCCGGGCAGTAAACTTTCATCCGCGCCCCTGCATAATCGGGCAGGGGGAATGCTTTGCTCCACTACTCGCCCTGCGCATAAAAAAACGCCTGCCAGAGAAATTTTCCCTGACAAGCGTGGATCAAGCGTTTCGCCCAATATCAATTTTAAGATAACAGACAGCGGCGGAATTGTCAAGTGTTTTTGGACAGTTTACCGCTTTTATATTCTGTTTTTATCGCCCCATTCACACATTCCGTCTAAAATCGGAATTAAAGATTTTCCGCGCTCTGTCAGGCTGTATTCCACTTTTGGCGGGATTTGTGGATATTCTTTTCTGTGCACTAACTGGTCTGCTTCGAGTTCCTTTAACGCCGAGCTTAATGTTTTGTATGAGATTTCGCGAATATACTTTTTCATCTCATTAAAACGGACAACTTCAAATTCCATCAGGGTATATAAAATCGTCATCTTATATTTGCCGTTGATAAGCGATAATGTATAGCAAAACCCTGTTGTTTCAAGTCTCTCATTTGCAATGCAGCGCTCATTCATCTCTACACTCTCCTTTGGGAAGTATATAACCTGGTTGTAAGTATCGCACTAAAAAGTGCGTACTTGATTTTGTTTTTATTCTTGCTAAGATTATAATATCAAGCATGGGTAAAGTCAATCCCATAAGAGCCAGGAGGATACATTAAAATGAGTAAAAAGATAGTAGTAATAACGGGCAGTCCACGGAAAAATGGAAATAGCTTTGCAATGACAGATGCTTTTATTGGCGCGGCGAAAGCCAAAGGGCATACGGTTACACGTTTTGATGCTGCGCTGAAAAAAGTGGATGGCTGCCGGGCTTGCGAAACCTGCTTTTCCACAGGAAAGGCCTGTACCTTCAATGATGATTTTAATACGGTTGCGCCTGCGATTTTAGAGGCGGACGCTATTGTATTTACGACCCCTGTTTATTGGTACTCCATTCCGGCACAAATCAAGGGCGTTATCGACCGCATCTTCTCTTTTGTTGTTGGCGGCAGGGATATTGCAGGAAAAGAGTGTGCGCTGATTACTTGTTGTGAAGAAGATGATATGTCTGTTATGGATGGTGTTCGTATACCGATTGAGCGCATGGCCGCTTTGAATAAATGGAAAATGGTTGGGGAGGTTTTAATTCCCGGCGTCCTGAATGTCGGGGATATTGATAAGACCGAGGGATGTAAAAAAGCGGCTGATTTGGCAGACGAAATCTGAGAGGGTTAAAAACCATCCCGGAAAAAGGAAATTTTTACAAAAGAGCAGGAACCAAAAATTCGGAGGAAAAAGCACCATCCTCGCTGTTGTATTTGCACCAGCCGCCATGCTCGGCGAGGATGGCTTCTGCCCGGTATAAACCAAGGCCATGAAAGCCTTTCTTGCGGGTGGAAAAGCGGGTGCCGACCTTTTTCTGTTTTTTCCCGGCAGAGTTGAGCATGGAGAAATACAGCATTTTCCCTTTTATCGCCATGTAGATGCGGATAAAGCGCTCCCCGTTTGCAAGCGAGCAGGCTTCGATGGCATTGTCAAGGAGGTTGCCGATAATGATGCTCAGTTCGAGGTCGGAAATCAGGAGCGAATCGGGGACATTGGCGTTGATGGTAATGGCGATGCCGGCAGCCTTCGCCTGTGCGGTTTTTGCGGAGAGGATTGCATCGAGGGAGGGATTGCCAGTTTTCAGGAGCGTATCCATATGGATGAGCTGGCTGTCAAGCCGTTCAATGTAGGCGAGCGCACGCTCGGTTTCCCCCGCTTCAAGCTGTCCTTTCAGCGTCTGCAGATGATGGTGGAAATCGTGCTTGTAGCCGCGCATTTCGCGGTAAATCCCCCGGACTTCGCCGAGATGGCGTTCGGATTGTTCTGTCTGGTATTCGATAAGCTTTAAATATGTTTTCTTTCTCATAGCATCTTACCTTATTTAACAAAACTTTGTTGGTTTCTGGTCTGCGGGGAATGGCGTTCTGCCGCGCCCGCTCACATATATTCAATAAATGCCCGGTTTATCAAGTCATATTTTCCGCGTGCCAATGGGAGGTCTGCCCTGCCATCAATGCTGACGGTGGTGCGTGAGATTTTCGTTACATGACGAAGGGAAACGAGATAGGAGCGGTGGATGCGGAAAAAGCCATTGCCAAGCCTTGCTTCAAGGGCGGAGAGACTTTCTTTTATGCGGTATTCCCCTTTGTTGGTGTAAATACAGAGGTAGTGCAAAAATGCCTCGACATAAAGAATGTCCGGTTCGGGCAGTTTTATGGTTTCTCCTTCGCTGTGAATAAGGATGCCTGGCGGCGTGAGTGCGAGGCGTCCTGCCGCTTTTTCAAGGACGGTTATCAGTTTTTCTTCGGCAATGGGCTTTGTGAGATAATGCAGGGCGTCAACCTCATAGCCTTCGCTGACAAATTCAAAATGCGAGGTGGTAAAGATAATTTCTGCCCGGCTGCCTTTTTCGCGGATGCGTTTGGCGAGGTCGATTCCGGAAATTGCGCCCATTTCGATGTCGAGCAGCAGGATATCAAACCGATTGCTGCCCTCATGGGAAAAAAGAAATGCCTCCGCACACGGGAAGGCATGGATGCTGCAGGAGTGGCCCGCCGTATGAGCCCATTTTGTGACGATGGAGGAGAGATATTCAATTTGAAGCGGTTCGTCATCGCAGATGGCAAGGTGAAGGGTCATACGGTATAGGCTCCTATTTAAAGTTCCGCATACTCCCTCCCACCCCCATAACAGGCAGTGGGATTTCTGTCCGTTGTACTGCCAGAATTCCCACTGGGGGGTGTCCGGGAGCATGCTGGTTATGCGTGTTTTGGTTCTGGGTAGGAGATGCCGAAAGTTTCCACTGTCACGGATTTCATGCGCTGCGTCTCCATTGGGCGGTCGTTCCAGTCTGTTGGGATGGATGCGATGCGGTCAATGACCTCCTCACCTTCCGTCACCTTGCCGAAGGCGGCGTAAGCGCCGTCAAGGTGTGGGGCATTCTTGTGCATGATGAAGAACTGGGAGCCTGCGGAATCCGGATGCTTTGAGCGTGCCATGGAAAGAACGCCGCGCGTGTGCTTTAAGTCGTTTTGAAAGCCGTTCTGTGCGAATTCTCCTGGAATCGAGTAATCCGGGCCGCCCGTGCCAGAGCCGTCCGGGTCGCCGCCCTGCAGCATAAAACCCTCAATGACGCGGTGAAAAATTAGTCCGTCGTAGAATCCCTTTTGAATGAGGGAAATAAAGTTGTTCACGGTGATTGGCGCGATTTTTGGGTAGAGTTCCGCCTTCATGATATCGCCGTTTTCCATTGTGATGGTGATAATCGGATTTTTTTCTTCCATAAATTTAAGTTCTCCTTATTTAAAGTTCCGCATCCTCCCTCCCATCCCCATGACCGGCAGTGGGAATTCTGTCCGTTGCACTGCCAGAATTCCCACTGGGGGTTGTCCGGGAGCATGCTGGTTTAAAGTTCCGCATCCTCCCTCCCATCCCCATGACCGGCAGTGAGAATTCTGTCCGTTGCACTGCCAGAATTCCCACTGGGGTTGTCCGGGAGCATGCTGGTTTTGAGTTCCGCATGTCTGTGGGGCATATCAGAAAATACATCACGGTTAGCTGTACCCCCCATTTGATACTGGGGTTGGCAATACAGCTTATCCACACATCCAGGAATCCCATTGTGCTTATTATAATGAATAAACGGATTTGTGTCAATCGAAACCTTGCGTTGGTGTTGCCCGGATTTTGACAGATTTTGTGTATGAAATTCGCAAGCATGGCTTTTCGATTATAGAAGCATTAGAAAACGATTAGAGCTATTGACAATACAATATTATACGGCGTATAGTATAAGCATAGACAGGGGGAACCCCAAAAACGCGATGAGGAGATGGAGGACAATGGTATTTAATACGGGATCGACACTGCTGGATGCCATTGTTCTGGCAGTTGTCTCACAGGATGAGGAAGGAACCTACGGCTATAAGATTACGCAGGAGGTAAGGCAGGTGCTTGATGTGTCGGAGTCCACGCTTTATCCGGTACTGCGCCGTCTGCAAAAGGATGGAAGCCTTGAGGCGTATGATATGGAGTACGCAGGGCGCAACCGCAGGTATTACCGGATTACGCCGCAGGGTCATGCGCGGCTTGTGATATGCAAAGAGGAGTGGGAGAGGTATGCGCAGAAAATTACCGGGATTTTTCACAGGAGCGGGCAGGAAGCCACGCAGAAAAAGCATGTGCACCGGGATGGCATAAATCCGGAAGAGCCGGAGAAGGGGGAGAACGATAGCGATGATGAAGAATGAATTTTTGGCACGGTTAAAGGATTTATTGAGTGACTTGCCGCAGGAGGAGCGGGAGGAAGCCGTCCGCTACTATGAGGATTATTTCGCGGATGCCGGACCGCTTGAGGAATCGCGCGTGCTGCGGGAGCTTGTGAGCCCGGAGGATGTGGCAGAGAAAATCCGGGCAGGCTTCGGCGGCGGGAAGCCGGAAGAAGATGGTGCGTTTGCGGGGGATGTTTTTGGAAGCCCGGTAGAAAAAAGTGTGGGGGTGCAGGAGGATACAGGAGTAAAAAGCAGTGAGAAAGCTTCGGAAGGTGTTTCAGTGCCGGAGAACGTGGAAGTGCCAGAAAGTTCCCCGATACAGGGCAATGCAGGAGCGGACGGGAAGTCCTGGGGGCAGAACCGTGAAAGGATGCCAGATGCCCATTGGGAGCAGAATGGTGCAGGAATGCCGGATGCTCATTGGGGGCAGAACAATGCTGAGATGCCGGACGAATACTGGACACAGGAAGATGCCCGCATGCAGGAGCAGCGGATGCGAATGGGGGAGACCTACGCGCAGGATTACGGGGAGAATGACGAATATACAAACCGCCGCAGACGTTCGCGCGCAGGCGGTTCTGGCAGTGAAGCTTACCCGCGCGGCGCGACGGTGCGGACGAAGAGCTACTTTTCTCCCGTTACTTTCATTCTTGCACTTGTGATTGGGATTCCGATTTTCTGCCCGATTATCCTGGTGTTTGTTTGTTTGATGGGTGGATTTTTCCTTGGTTTTGGCATTGGCGGAGTTGCTTTGGTTGCAGGCGGTGTTACATTGATTGGCAGCGCGCTTGGGAATATTTCCCTGGGAGTCGGTTTTGCCTGCCTGTTTTCGGGAGGCGGGCTAATCCTGACCGCCATCGGAATTCTTTTTATCGTATTTGCCGTAAACTGTGCGTTCCGGGTAATTCCGGCACTTTTCCGGGGCATCTGGCGGATTTTCATGGCGCTGACGGGGCGCAGGGCATGAAAAAAGTAAGGTTTTAGGATATAGTTTTTGCCGCAGGCGCGGCGGAATGAGAGGAAGAAAGATGAAGCGTTTCAGCAAAATATTTTCAGGAATCGCAGCGATTATGCTGGGGGTTGGGATTATCCTGATTGCGTTCGGCCTTGGGCGTGTGAGGTCGGATTGGGATAAAGTCAAAGGGGCTACGCAAGGCTCCGACCAGATAGAACGCGAGTTTGGCAATGTAAGCAGGATTGATATTGACCTTCCGTTCGGGAGCCTGTATATTTCCGCCGCCGGAGATGATGAAGTGTATTTTAGCGCGGCCAATGTGGATTCCGGTGCTTTGAAAATCCGTCAGGATGGGGAGAAATTGGAAATCTGTGCGGATGGCAAGGGAAATCCCCTGTTAAACATCCTTGGGATTCCGATGGGGGCTTGGGCAGATGGGGATAATGATTTTACGGTGGCAATACAGGAATATTTCCTATATCTGCCTGCGGATTACGCCGGGCAGTTGAACATTAATTTTGGCACAGGAAAGGTCGGAATATGCGATGTAACCGCTGATACGGTGGAGATTTCCTTAGGGGCGGGGGAGCTTGTCGTGGAAGCATGCCGTGCGCGAGTGCTTGACGCGGACTGTGATATCGGCAAATGCACCGTGAAAGGGGATTTTGAGGATATTTCGGTGGAGACGAACATCGGTGCATTGGATGTCAGACTTTACGGCTCCCACGAGAACTATGAGGGAACAATTTCCTGCGGATTGGGTGAGATGGAATATCATATGGGGGTGGACTTTGAGGAGATTGTGGAGTATTATATAGAAAGGGAGATGGGGGATGGATATCTCACTGATTTGCAGGGAGCCGATTTGGACATTGCTATAGAAGACATCCTGAATAATTATTATGGGGTAAGTTATGATACATTGCTAGAAGAGCTTGGGATTGAGGAGGATGAGAATATTTCCTGGATAGAGTCATGGGACAGGAGAGGCGGCATCGCTCTTGAAAAAACATGGAAGGGCAAAAAATCAAGGGGGAAACTGGAAGTGGATTGTGGTGTCGGCGATGTGACCGTAACATTTTTGGGAGCAGGGTCGTATACACCAGAGTTTACAAAGCAGCTTCAGAGTATTGATGGCGGGCAGGCTGATGTGACGGCAGATGATTTTCCTGAAGAAGCTACGGCAGTCCCGGATGATGTTTCTGTCCCGGAGGAGGCCACACAAAGCCAGGAAGGTGATTCTGCCCGGTAAGGAAGCCACACAAAGCCAGGAAGGATGGCTCTGTCGGACGGGCACAAAGCAGGTTAAACCAAAAAATTAAAATATTTAAGGAGGATATTATTATGGAAAAACAACTTTACAAATCGATAACAAACCGCAAAATCTGTGGTGTCTGCGGGGGCATTGGGGAGTATTTCAATATCGACCCGACATTAATCCGCATCATCTGGGCAATTCTTGCCTGTACGGGAACAGGGATCATCGCATACATTGCCTGTGCGATTATTATGCCAGATTAGCAAATTGGGGCGGCAGGGAAAAACTGCCGTCCTTTTTTCTTGACAAATGCAATATAAGTTGATAGAATACTTAAAAGCACTACTTCGCTAAAGTGTACAGCGTGGGTGCAGAAAGGAGCAAGTCACGATGAGAAAGATGGTTTTATCGATTTTGGTTGATAATACTGCGGGTGTGTTAAGCCGTGTATCCGGTCTTTTTTCGCGCCGCGGTTACAATATTACAAGCCTTACGGTAGGCGAGACGGAAAATCCTGCATTTTCCCGTATGACGGTTGTTGTTAAGGGGGAAGAGCAGACCCTTGAGCAGATTTACAAGCAGGTGGAAAAGCTTGAGGATGTCGTTGATATCACGGAGCTCTCGCCGGAGAATTCGGTCTGCCGTGAGCTTGTGTTGGTCAAGGTGAAGGCAGACCAGATACAGCGGCAGCAGATTATTGCCGTCGCGGATATTTTCCGGGCGAAGATTGTTGATGTGGCGATTGAATCGCTGATGGTTGAGCTGACAGGGAACCAGGCAAAGATTGACGCGTTCATTAAGCTTCTCGACGGCTTTGAAATCCTGTCGATTGTGCGCACCGGTCTTACCGGTCTTACAAGGGGTTCCGGGGACATTGCGGATTATATTTAAACTCCAGGCAGCAGCCAGGATGCCGTTGGCGGGGGATATTTTTTTGGTGCATTTTGGCTAAAATAAAGAAATATGTATGACCACCTCTACAGTAAAGGAACGGTGTGGGCAGATGTGGATGTTTCATGGGAAAAAGAATCCCATCACTGTCCGATGGCGCCTTTATAGGACGGGTTGATTATAAAATTATCAGGAGGACAAGAAAATGGCAAAGATTTTTTATCAGCAGGATTGCAACCTTTCCCTATTGGATGGGAAGACCGTGGCAATCATTGGATACGGCAGTCAGGGACATGCCCATGCGCTGAATCTGAAGGATTCCGGAGTGCATGTCATCATCGGTCTTTACGAGGGCAGCAAGTCCTGGGCGAAGGCGGAGAAGGCAGGTTTTGAGGTTTATACCGCGGCGGAGGCGGCAAAGAAGGCAGATATCATCATGATTTTGATCAACGATGAGAAGCAGGCAAAGATGTACAAGGAGTCGATTGCGCCGAACCTTGAGGCGGGCAACATGCTGATGTTCGCACATGGCTTCGCGATTCATTTCGGGCAGATTGTGCCGCCGAAGGATGTCGATGTCACGATGATTGCGCCGAAGGGACCAGGCCATACCGTAAGAAGTGAGTATCAGGCAGGCAAGGGGGTTCCGTGCCTTGTGGCGGTGGAGCAGGACGCGACCGGGAAAGCACAGGAGCTGGCACTTGCTTATGCGCTCGGCATTGGCGGTGCGAGGGCAGGCGTGCTTGAGACGACGTTCCGCACCGAGACCGAGACCGACCTTTTCGGCGAGCAGGCGGTGCTTTGCGGCGGCGTGTGCGCGTTGATGCAGGCAGGCTTTGAAACGCTTGTCGAGGCGGGATATGATGAGAGAAACGCATATTTTGAGTGCATCCATGAGATGAAGCTTATCGTTGACCTGATTTACCAGAGCGGCTTTGCAGGCATGAGATACTCTATCTCGAACACGGCAGAGTACGGCGATTACATCACCGGGCCAAAGCTTATCACGGAAGAGACGAAGAAGACAATGAAGCAGATTTTAAAGAACATCCAGGATGGTTCGTTTGCGAAGGAATTCCTGCTTGATATGTCGGATGCGGGCGGACAGGCTCATTTCCGCGCGATGAGAAAGCTTGCATCGGAGCATCCGTCGGAGAAGGTTGGCGAGGAGATTCGCAAGCTGTATAGCTGGAACAATGAAGAGGATAAGCTGATTAACAACTAAAAATGCCGCAGTAAAGTTGTCCATTGTCCGGCGGCAGACGGAAAGGATGCCGGGATTTTGGGACATATACTCAAAAAGCAAAAGGGAAAGGTTTCCGCGCAGACTGAAAAAACGCGCGGAAACCTCTTTTTTATGAATCTGATATGTATCGCTATTTTCTTGGTGTCTCGTCCCGGTAGCCAAGCTGCCGCAGGCGGTTCTTCATATTCTTTATCGCGTCGCTGTATTTCGGGTAGGTATCGAATGCCCGGTTAAAATAATCAAGCGCAAGCGCCTCATTCCCGGAATCTTTTGCTTTCCAGGATTCCGTCGCCAGACGGTGAAGCTCCTTGTGTGCCGAGCGCAGCGCGGAAAATTCATTGCTGCCTGTAATCTTTGTATCTGTCTGGGAGGCAAGCCATTTTCCAAGCTTGCATTTGTCCGGGTTATCCAACTGGGAAATCTTTAATTTCTCGAAGTCAACCGCATTGTTGTACACCCGCCAAAGGAGGATGAAATGGTCAATTTCATAAACGTCCATCCAGTCCTGCAATGTGACCTCGGAAAAGCCGCGCACCATATCGCTCCTTACATTATCAATATAGCGGCTGCATTTGTATTCGTGCGTCCCCTGTTCAAGACAGTCGTGCCCAAGTTCCTCGTAGCTTTGCGCAATGCGGGAAACCTGTTCCGTGAAACCGCGTGTGACATTGGACTGCGTATCGATATCAGAAAATATGTTGTCCACCTTATTTCCGATGCTAAGCATCTGCGACGACATTTTTTCCGTGCTTTCTAAGGAATACCGCAGCTTTTCATTGCCCTGCTCAAGCTTTGTTGTCGTTTCGTCCATGAACTGCGCAAGCTCTTTGATATCACTGGTCAGCTCGGCGACATAGCGCACGATATCCTCCGCTGAATTCGAGGTGTTACTGGAAAGCAGCCTAACCTGCTCTGCGACAACGGAGAAGCCTTTTCCCGCCTCGCCCGCCCTTGCCGCTTCGATGGAGGCGTTTAAGGCGAGCAGGCTGCTCTGGCTTGATACCTTCTTGACAATATCAACAATCTCGCCGATTTTCTGGATTTTGTCCTGGAAATTCTGCACCTGCACATTGATGGTGCAGATTTTTTCCGAGGACTCGTTTACCACTTTGATGCTGTCCCTCATGGTTGCCGTACTTTCCTGCATGACGGACATCATTTCGTGAGTATTGTCGCGGATATGTGCCATACCGTCGGATATATTGCCGATGGAATCTTCAAGGTGCCTGCTTGCAAGGTTCATCGCTGTGATGGACTCGGACTGGGAATGAACCTGGTCCATGGTATCTTTCACGTAGGAATTATCCCCGATGAGTTTCATGGCTTCGTTCAGGCGCATGACAAAGACATTGTTGGAGCGCCTGAACGCGTGGATAAGTTCATTTAATTTTTGACCGCGTGCCGGGTCTGCAAATGCCGAAGTGTCAATGTCATCGCATTGCCCCGCGATTGCGCGGTCCATCGCCTCCATCAAAAGTTCCATGTCGTGGCGGTCTGAGTTTAGCTCTGTCCTGGATTTTTTAAACATTTGCATTTCCCCCTGAATAGATTTTGAAGTGTTCTGCTTCCGATATACTAATTATACCATGGCATGCAATTTTTTGCAATTCACGCAGGAAAAAAGTATGAATTGTCTGGTTCTGGAAAATAAGAGCAGCCGCAAATTTTAAAATTTCCTTGACAAAACAGTTTACTGGTTGTAAACTGTTTTGTGTGTGGTTTACACGTTGTAGCCCACTGCCGGAGGAATGAAATTTCAGAAGCAGTAAATGCTCTGGGAGGGCAGGATGGGAGAAATCAAAAGCAGCATCTGGCAGGATGGATGCAAAATTTTATATGGAGGACTTGGGATGAAGAAAAATTTATCAAAACTATTGTGTATAATGCTCAGTGCATGCCTGATGTTCGGATGCGGGAATGGGAGCGGGAAGACGGCGGGGGAAGGCGATATGCCCGCAAATGGGAAAGAAGGCCAGACGGATAAAAACAGCACGCCTTCCCCGGTCAGCGGTACCGACCAGGGGAGGACACCAGGGAACACAGACCAGAATACCCCGGATACTGCGGGGGATACCAGCCAGGACAAGGCGGATGGCGGAAAAACCGGAAACCAACCAGAGGATGCCACTCCTTCCGCAAATCAACCGGGTGACGGGCAGGACGGGACAGATACCACACCACAGCCCGCAATCCCAATGCTTGAGAATTACCGGGAACGGGGCATTAACTTACCACAGGAGGTTGAGGCGTTCAACGAGTGGATTTGCAATACCGTCCAGAACGAAAAGGGGGAAATTGAGTGGTTCACCGTCGATTCAAAACTGGAAAAAGCGGATTCCCTGATTTGGAAATACACCTTAACCGACGGCGTGGGCGAATGGAAAAGGGAGCCTGTAAAATGGACGGAAGGCATCAAGGGCAAACTACAGAAAGGGAGGATTACCGTATTCCTGGGTGAGGATGGCAACTATTACGCTTACTATTGCGATGAGGAACAGCTCTACCACTTTGTAAAGCAAACCGGGGATTCCTATGAGGAAATTGTAATTCCGGACTGGGATATCACAGATGAGCGTGAATACCGGACGATTCCGGGGATTGTCGCGGTGGCAGAAAACGGGAATATTGTTATGGCGGATCAGGGCTACGAATGCTTCATCTATAGCCCGGAGGATGGACGGATTTTGGACCGTTTCCCATGCGGATGGTACCAAAGCATGTGTGTGGAAGGGAATGATTTGTTTTTGCACGACCGCAAGACGGGTGCTGTCATACACTACGATGTGCAGGAACAAAAACAATTGCCATCCATCGGAGGGGAATTTGAGGGCGGGGTAAGGCTCGCGGTTGCGGGGGATGACCTTTACGCCTGCTGCCCGGAAGGACTTTTCATAGCAAAGAAGGATGGCGGGACCTTCCAGAAAATTCTGGACGCGGGCAGGTATTATTTTTCCAAGGAAAATGGTACATTGCTTAACCTTTTCCTCGCGGGGGATGTATTTTATGTCACTTATGCAGAACAGCACGGCATCCTGAAAAAATATGCGCCGCGCAACCCGGACGAGGAATTTCTTGGCACCTTTACCGTGTACTCGCTGGACGAGAATGAGTTGATTTTTAGTATTGTCGCAGAATTCCAGGCGCAGCACCCGGAGCTTGATGTATTTTATGAGACAGGGGAGGGTGCAAAGGGCAGCACGAGTTCGGCTGACCGCATCCGCGCGCTAAATGCAAGGATTCTTGCCGGGGATGGCCCGGATGTCCTGGTACTTGACGGGCTTCCGGTGCAGTCCTATGTGGAAAAGGGGATTTTGTCAGATTTGCAGGAAGTGCTTTCGGAGGAAATTGAGAATATTACACCGAACATCGTTGCAGATTGCAGGACGGGGGATGCACTCTATAAGATGCCAGTGCGTTTCCGGATACCGATGTTTGGCACCAGTGGCCAGGATACGGCGATTTTTGATTCCCTGGAATCTTTGGTGGAGTATTGTGAGGGTGAGGAAAAACAGGCGCTTCCAACCGGGCTGCCATACGATTATATTCTGGAGCTTTTGTACTATAATTTCCCTCCGGAATTCGTATCAGAGGACGGCAGCGTGGACAAGGGGAAAATTGAGGAATTCCTAGGGCTTCTCGAGCGTTTCTGCAGCGCGGAGAATGCCCTGCCCTTAGCGGATTCCGCATATCAGCTGGAAAAGAATGCATATATGAATGGACTGACGGTTGACGGGTGGTTTATGGCAAGAGGGCAGGAAATCATGATGATCAATCTGTCGGGCGATATCGGCTACTATCCGGACAGGGTGAGACAGCGGGGCGGGGAGCTTACCGGAAACCATGGGCTGTATTTTACGAACGGTATGCTGGGAATCAACGCACGCTCGGGGCAAAAGGAACTGGCAGAGCTGTTTGTAAAAGAGGCTTTTTCCAGAAAATTACAGATGATTAGCGGTTACCGGACAGGTTTCCCGGTTCACAAAGGGCTTTTGGAGGAATATGCCAAGAGCGACGAATCTTACAGGCTGCTTGGTACAAGGCTTATCGAGACCGGGGAGAAAATTACATTGCATGGTTACCGGCAGGAGGAAGCACAGTGGACGGTTGCGCTTGCGATGGCGGTGGATACCCCTGTGGAGCATAACCAGATGATTTATGATATTATCCATGATGAAGCATGCAGCTTTTTGAGCGGCAGGAAGGGAAAAGAAGCGGCGGCGGCAGAGATTGCAAACCGGATTAGCCTGTATTATTTTGAATAGAACGAAAGAGGGATAAAAAACTGCCATGATTTTTTTAAAATTTGTATTGTAATGCTTCCTCTGCGCGCAACAAAAAGGATGGAACTGTGAATCAGGAAACCAAAGCACTTGCAAAATCACTTGCCAGACGTTATAATGGAATGGACTATTTACAGTAAAACTATGAAGCGGCAAAGTGATAAAACAGGAGCACCCAGAACGCTTCGGAAGGGAGAATGGGATGGTGGACTTAAAGGATTCGCGGGAGGAGATTGACCGGATTGACCAGCAGATTGTCGCGCTGTTTGAGCGCAGGATGCAGGTGGCGCAGGATGTTGCGGAATATAAAAGGAGCATCGGGAAGCCGGTCTTTGATAAAGAGCGGGAGGACGCAAAACTGGCTGCGGTAAAAAAGCTTTGCACCAATGATTTTAACGGGCATGCGGTAAAGGAAGTTTTTAAACAGCTGATGAGCATCAGCAGGCGCTATCAGTATACTTTAAACCATGAAAGTGCAAAAAGTGCTTTTTCCGTGCTTTCAAATCTGCCGAGAACGCAGGATGTGAAGGTTGTATTTTTCGGCGCGCCGGGCTCGTATTCCGAACAGGCGATGGAAGAGTGCTTTGGCAGCAGGGTACAGGGCACTCCCGCGGCGACCTTCCATGAGGTCATGTCCGCCGTGCGGGAGAACCGGGCGGATTTTGGCGTGCTGCCGATTGAGAATACAACGACCGGGGGGATTACGGATAGCTATGACCTGCTGGTGGAATTTGACAATTACATTGTCGGGGAGCATGTGCTGCGGATTGACCAGGCACTGCTTGGGCTGCCCGGTGCCAGTCTTAGGGATATCCGCACGGTGTATTCGCACGGGCAGGGGATTTTGCAGAGCCGGAAATTTCTTGAAGGGCACCCGCAGATGAGGGCAGTGGAAAGCGGGAGCACGGCGGGGGGCGCAAGGAAGGTTGCCGAGGAAAAAGACCCTTCGCAGGCGGCAATCGCCAGTGTGCGCGCGGCAGAAAAATACGGGCTTTGCGTGTTGGCGGAAAAAATCAATTACGAGGATACAAACGCGACGCGCTTTATTATCATCACAAACCGGAAGGAGCATTTGGATGCGGCAGACAAGGTCAGCATCTGTTTTTCCCTTCCGCATGAGACGGGAAGCCTCTACAACATGCTCTCCAATATTATTTACAATGACCTGAATATGACGAAAATTGAGTCAAGACCGCTTCCGGGGCGGAATTTTGAGTACCGTTTTTTTGTTGATTTCGAGGGCAGCTTACAGCAGGCGGCCGTGCAGAATACACTTGCCTGTATCCGCGCGGAGGCACTCGAAATGAAAATTCTTGGAAATTACCGGACAATATAAAAGACCATAAAGCCAGGCCATACACCAAGGATTCCATCTGTTCACATTTTTTTCACAGAAAAATCGTACTTCCGACATTTCTATTGTGTACAATGGCGCTGTGAGAACACAAGTGGATGCAAAATTATGTATTGTGTATGCCGTAAAACGGCATGACCGGAAGTGTGCAGCGAAAGGAGAGACGTTATGTCAGATGAGTGGAAGGAAAAAGGAAATATGACATCGGCAGCAGAGGTCAATCTGATGAAGGCGGAGGAATACCGTGAGAGCCTGCGGACGGGAAGGAATAGAGAAAAGAAACAAAAAAGCGGAAAAAAGATTGCGCTATTGATTGCGGGGGCGGCGATTACCGGCATACTTGCCGCCTCCATTTTCCAGGGGGTAAACTGGTACCGGGCAGAGGAGGGCAGCAGTGCGGTTGGCAAGGAGTCCATCAGCGAGCTTGACGCACAGCCTTCGGGTGTGCCGCAGGTTCAAATCCCGGAACAGGCAACGGGGGCAGAGGTTTTTGATGTGTCCAATGTGGTTGAGAATGTCATGCCGGCGGTTGTCGCAATCAGCTGCGATGTCGAGACCGTGCGAACAAGCTATGATTTTTTCGGGCGTGGGTATGAGCAGAAAGAGCGGGGGAGCACATCGGGAACCGGCATCATCATCAGCCAGAGCGAGAGTGAACTTTTGATTGTGACAAACAACCATGTCATTGAGGACGCGGTGCAGGTTACGATTGAGTTTTGCGATAAGACAACCGCCCCAGCGCAGGTAAAAGGCGCGGAGGAGGGGGATGACCTGGCGGTTGTTTCGGTGCAGTTAAAGGACCTTTCGATGGAGACGACGCGCCAGATTCGCCTGGCATCCATCGGGGATTCACAGAAAGTAAAAATGGGTGAGTTTGTCATTGCAATCGGCAATGCGCTTGGCTATGGGCAGAGTGTGACGGTCGGCTATGTCAGCGCGTTAGACCGCGAGGTGACGGCCGACGGCGTGACGCTGAACCTGCTTCAGGTGGATGCGGCAATCAACCCGGGCAACAGCGGCGGTGCACTGCTTAACGCAAATGGCGAGGTCATCGGCATCAATTCGGTAAAATATTCGGACACCCAGGTGGAACGTGTCGGTTACGCCATTCCAATCAGTGAGGTGCTGCCAATCATAAATGATTTGATGAGCCGTGAGCAGTTAAGCGAGGGCGAGATGGCATACCTTGGCATTGTCGGGAAGAATGTGGACAGCAGCCATGCAAGCAGCTTCCGTATGCCGGAGGGGATTTTTGTATCGCAGATTGGTGAGGGTACACCGGCGGAGGCGGCGGGATTGCATGTGGGGGATATCATTGTTGGCGTCAACCACAGGAATGTTGCGACAATGGAGGAGCTGCTGCATGTGCTTGGCTATACGCGGGGCGGCACGGAGGGTACGTTACAGATTAAGGTGCTGGAGAATGGGAGTTATGTGGACAGGGAGTTAAGTGTTGTGTTTGGGTACCGTGGGGATGGGAAATAGGAAAAATAACAACAGCATTAAGAACCCCGCCAGACCGTGGCTTATGATATGTCGTCTGGCGGGGTTTTTGAATGGAACCATAAAGCCAAAGTGGCTTTATTCTTTTTTGCGTGTCAGGAAAATTCCAATCATTGCACCAAGAAAGAGAATCGGTGCTGCCCGGAAAAACAGCCATTCAAATGAGTGGAATGCCACGCCGAGAATGGCGGTTTCAGGTTTGTCATAATCCCAACCCAGGTAAGGGCTTTCGAATAACCATAAAATAACGAAAATTGCTGCTATGGCTGCGCACAATGAGATAAGAAGCCAATGCAGAATTCTTTTTCTTGTAGTCTTTTTTTGTGCAAGCTGCAAGTTTATCACCTCCAGTTTTGCGGAAATCGCCTTTAAGTCATCCACTTCCGGCTCGATGACGTTTTCTCCAAGCAATGTACTTACGGGTGTTTCAAGTGCTTCGGATATGGAGATTAACATATCCGAATCGGGAACGGACAATCCCTGCTCCCATTTGGAAATTGTTTGCCGCACTACGTTCAGCTTAACAGCAAGCTCCTGCTGCGAAAGTCCTTTTGATTTTCGGATTATTTTCATATTTTCGCTGAGCATTTGGATAGCCTCCTTTCTTTTGGTTGATACCATTATTATAGGAAAAACTGCCCGTTGCCACAAGCAACGCATTTTAACATTCCGGTAAAATGATAAATTTAGTGGCTGCATCATCGTATTTTTCTATTTCTTTTCTTTTTGCTATTTGGCTTATTGTTATTTGCATTGGTATCGCTATGAATGGTGTTGTCAGCATTGACACTCCCATTTTTTGCATCTTTTTCCTTATTACCAACCGCTGTTTGTGCAGATACCAAAGCCGCGCTACCGCCTTTTGCAGCAATTTCGGCAGCTTCTGCCGCCTTCGCCGCTTTCATCGTATCCCGGTTCATCCGGTTGACCGCAAACCCCATCCCCAGCAGAATCCAGAACAGCGGCGCGATAGTGACGCAGGAATCGTTGGACAATCCCGCGACCAGATATCCAATCACGCCAATCATGATACCGACACCAAGCCAGGAGTGCTCGTCCGTAAGCTTTGATTTCCAGTACAGGATAAAGCACTGCGCAAGATAAATCGCACAGACCGCAAGCAGGCAGATTAGGGCTAACACGCCGTGCTGTACGCCAATCTGCAAATACAGATTATGCGGTTTTGAGATGAATGAATGGTAATAGCCGGAATTGACGCGGCCGGCAACATCGTTGTGCGGGAAGACCAACGAGAAAGTATCTGCTCCGGTGCCAAGGACAAGCGACTGGCGCAAAAGCGGGATGGAGCGGGACCACAGGTAGCCGCGTCCGGAAGCAAAGCGGTCATAGCCGGAAAAAAGTACGGCTGGCGCCTTGACGGCATCCGCAAACTTCCCGACATTGTTGATGTACTGGTAACCGTTTTCCGTCTGGGTAAAATACACGGAGTAGCCGCGCACCCGGATGGCAACGAGCCAAGGGTAAAAGGCGTTGCCCTGCTCAAAGCGGAAAAGCAGGCCGGAAAACGTTGCGTCTGCCAGTTCAATGTACTGGTCGTCGCGCACATTGTATTCCAGCATTTCGCCGTTTTCGTCCTGGCAGATTAAAAGCGCCCCAAGCTCGTTTGCGGCGTACATAACGTGCAGCTCGGCATCGTTGTACTCAATTGTAACGTCCTGCTGCGAAAAGCGGATGTCGCTTAGCAAATAATTATTTTCCTGCAGGGTCATCGCGTTTTTTACGTATTGAACCGGGTCAAGGTTCTTGTATTTAAAATATGCCTTCCCGGCAAAAAAGAGCGCGATGCACACCGGAATGACAAAAAGGATGCGCCGCCAGATTGCCCTGCGGCAGAAAAACAGCGCAATTACGAGACTGATGGCAATGGAAATCAGGAAGGTCTTGGAACCGGAATTAACGGTGCACACAAGCAGCCCGATGCTCACCGCAGCCCAGAGGATTTTCTGCCACCATTTCCGCACGGAAAAAATACAGAAGACAGAAAACGGCAGGACGAGGGATGCAAACATGCCGACGTAGTTCGGGTTGTAAAAGGTCAAATATACCTGGTGGGTGCCGCTGTGGGAAAAATTAAATTGCAGCGTCTCGCGGTATGCCGCGTATTTTTCAGGCACCATAATCTGCCTTCCAAGCTTGCTCTCCCAGAAATCCTTTCCGGTAAGCTGCGTGATGCCAAGCGCGCACAGCACGGCAAACAGCGCAAAAAAGGCGCGGCGCAGGCTGGTAATGTCCGCGGCACTTTGCACCACTGTGTAGGCAAAAAAGGTGAGCACACAGTAGGAGAGGATGACCCATACGGATTCAAACTGCTCATGGATTCCGGAAAAACCGAAGGAGCGGTATTCGGAAAACAGTGTGGAGAGCAGGGTCAGTACGCCGTAAGCGGCCAGAGGGTAGACCCATATATTTTTTTTCTGTGCCTGGCGGAATTTGCGGTTTGTGAATTTGTAAATAAGGACAAGCCCCATCAAAGCGCCAAGCAAGGTCAGGATGCGGCTTTTCCAGTATAAAAATACATCAATCTCCTCGGTGCTATTCAGAAACCAGTTGAACTGGTTTAAATTCGGGTCATAGCGGTAAAGCCGGGTAATCAGCGGAACAAGGAAGGTTGCAATCAGCAGCAAAATCAGTGCATAGTTCCCGTGTAAAAGTTCATAATTCTGTGTATTTGTCTTCTTTTTTTTGTATTGGCTCATAGATAAAGTACCTCCTGACGAATGATTATAACATGGATGCTGCCGAAATGCCATACCTATTTTCTTTGGGTTTCCACATTTCTTTGGACCGGGCGAAAATCGGAGAGAAATATAGCTTGACGAAGCAAAAGCTTATTGGTACTATGAAGTGTAGAAAAATATGCCTGAAGTCCGCGGGCAGGCACAATGCGCAGGAAGTTAGATGAAACGCGGTGGCAGGAGAAACAAAAACGCGGTTTTGACGAAGAAAGAGAGGACGCAGAACGGAGAATGAAGGTTTTAAAAAATATATTGTTTGCTTTGAAAGAAATTTCGAAGGTATCAAAAAGCGTTTTTCTGGTAATGGCGGTCTGGGTGCTGACTTCTTCGTTCCGGAAAATTATTGACCTGGTTTTGGTGAAATTTTTGATTGAGTATGCCCTGTCAGAGAATTTTGTCTTTGCCACCCTGCTTTTCTGGCTTTTTGGCTATCTTGCGCTGAATTTTATATTGGAGCTGTTCCGGCATCTTTTTATGGGCTTATTCATCGATAAATTCGAGGCGGATATTACCTCCGTTTTTGGAGCCAGGCTATATGAAAAAATCATCGGGCTTGATATTATCAATTACAACGATTCGGAGTTTTATAATAAATTGCACCGGGCAATGCAGGAGAGCGAATCGAGGTATTTTATACTTTTTACGCAGCTGCTTTCCCTGCTGACCAATGCCGTTACATACGCAGGCGTATTCACCCTCTATCATGACCCTGCTATTTTACTGGCTGTGGTACTGGATGTATCCGCTTATCTTTTCTACTATTTCCACAACAATAAAAAGAACTATCATTTTGGCAAGAAGGAAGAACCGTATGACCGGTTCAAGGATTATTTTGACCGGATTTTTTACCAGATGGAATATGCGCAGGAGCTTCGCACCTCGGATGCCATCCGGGAAAGGCTGCTGGATAAGTTTGATGGCGAGGGCGAAAAATATATGGGCCGCTTTGCAAAATACCTGAAAGGCTTTTTGCGCAATGGCATCCTTGTGACAACGACAAGCTATCTGCTTTTCTGGGTGGTGAGCTTATATGTTTCCGCGAGGCTGCTGGAGAAGAAAGTCTTAGTCGGCGATTTTTTGGTTATGCTCAATGTTGTTGCCGCCATGTCGGAGCAGTTAATCGGTCTTTTTAGAACAATACCGGATATTTGCCAGTCGAGCCGGTACATAAGCGATATCCGGGAGGTTTTGGAGATGGAGGGGGGCTTTCGGACAGAGGGCGGGCTTGTCTGTGAATCTTTTCAGGCATTGGAATTTAAGAATGTATTTTTTCGTTATGATACGAAATCCGCTTTTGCCATCCGGAACGTAAATTTTTCGGTCAGGCAAAATGAAATTGTTGCGCTTGTCGGCCGGAACGGTTCCGGAAAATCAACGATGGTGGAGCTTTTGATGGGGCTTTTAAAACCGGAACGCGGAACGGCCATGTTAAATGGCATAGCTTACGGGGAGTATGAGATTGGCAGTGTGCGGGGGCTTTTTGGAGCGGTGCTGCAGGATTTTCAGCTGTATGAAATCTCGGTTGCGGAAAATGTTTTGATGCGGGAAGTGCTTTCCGGGGAGGATGCTGCCGCCGTGGAAGAAGCATTGCGATATGCAGGGCTGTACGAAAAAGTTGCAGGGCTTGAAAGAGGCATTTACACCGTGGTTTCCTGTGAGGAGGATGCCAGTGATTTTTCCGGCGGCGAGCGCCAGAGGATTGCGATTGCCAGGGCGTATGCCAGCAAAGCCCCGGTTCTGGTTTTTGATGAGCCGACAAGCAATCTGGATGTGTACGCCACAAAGCAGTTTTACGATGCGATGTTCGGGCTTCGGGAGCGCGGGAAAACGATATTGTTTACAACCCATAAGCTGTACTGTACGGAGCGGGCGGATAAGATTTTGCATGTGCAGGATGGCCGGGTGACGGAGCAAGGAAGCCATGAGGAGTTAATGCAGCTTGGCGGCGGGTACGCCGCGCTGTATACCCTGCAGGCGCGGGAATTGTTTTTGTGAGTTAAAAATTGATGGCAGGGGCATTCTTGCCACTGCACCGCGTGCGTTTTTTAAATAGGAAGCTTTGCGATGGCAAAGGAATTTTGGAATAAGTGCTGCCAAGGAAGCAGTGATTTCATCGGCACCTTTTGAAATACAAAATGCCGGAAAGGAATGAAACCATGGAATTTATCATGAAATTGAAAAATATCATGTCCTTGAATTTAAAGATGGCGGGGCATTTAACAAAGGCATCTCCTGGCTATCTGCCCGTGAAAATGGTGGACGCAGTGGCGGGGGTGCTTGGCAGTCTTTTGCAGATGTTATTTTTTCAGAAGCTGATTGATTTTGTGATTTATACCAACCCTCCCCTGCCGGAAGTGGCGGTAAGATTTTTCCTGTTCTACCTGCTGTGCATGGCGGTAAAGTCATTGAATTATTGGGTGAACAATATCTTCCATGAGCGGGAAAAAGCAAAAATCGAGCGGTATTATAAGCGCATGGTTTATTCGGAGGTTGTAAAGAAAGGCTTAAAAAATTACAGCTCAGAACAATATCGGGACATGCTGTACAACGCGGTTTACAATGACGGAAGCTGCCTTTATGCCTTTGCTGGGAATCTCTGCAGCCTTGTATCCGCCGTGATTACCCTGGTATCCGTAGGGTATCTGTTTGGCCGCCTGCACATTATTTTTGTTGCCGGGGCGGTTCTTTCCGCGGTAAAAAACTGTATCTGCAGCAGCCGCGCCAATAAAATCCATTACCGGATGCACAAAGAAAACCTTGGTCTTGACCGCTGTGATACCTACATCGATGATTTGTTTTATGAAAAACGTTATATCCGGGAATTAAAACTTTATCCGGTCGGGGATTATTTTATCCGGAAATATAAGCTTTTAAAGGAGCTTCGCTGGAAGAATAAGAAAAAGCACAACATCCGGAAGAATATGGTGAAATTGGTTCAGAAAATGATGGATGCAATGTTCTATGTGTTGAATATTATTGTTTTGGTGTATCTGCTGACTTCCCATAAAATTACGGTGGGGGAATTCAGCCTGGTGCTCTCAAATTTTGCGCTGCTTTCTGCCTATGTGGAAAGAATTTTTATGTTTTTCCCGGATATCTGCAACAACGCGAATTACATTGGCGATATTGTAAAAATACTTTGCGGCGAGGATTATCATTTCCCGGAAATAGGGTGTGGAAGGAAAGATTCGGTGCAAGGCGTTGTGGGCACGCATGTGAAATGTGAGGGGCTGCGGTTTTCCTATGATGGGGAAAACGATGCCCTGAAAGATGTCAGCATAGAATTGCCGCTGGATAAAAAAATTGCGATTGTGGGAGAAAATGGTTCGGGCAAGAGCACGTTTATAAAATTGCTAATGGGATTATATGTGCCGTCCGGAGGGAGGATGGAATATGTTTGCCCGGATATGGCAGGGAAGGAGAGCAAGGAGCTTTTTAGCACAATGCTGCAGGATTACCGGATTTTTGCGATGTCAATCCGGGATAATATCTGCCCGGGGGCGGGAAGCGGTGAAGAAAATCTGAAGGAGGCGGTTTGCTTTTCCGGTCTTTGGGAGAAAGTAGAGCAATTGCCGGATGGGATGGATACGGTTCTGACCGGGGAGTTTTTGGAGGAAGGGATAAGCCTGTCCGGAGGGGAGCAGCAAAAGCTTGCCATTGCAAGGGCATATGCGAAGAAGAATCCGGTTCTGGTTTTCGATGAGCCTTCCGCGAACTTAGACCCAATTGCGGAAAATGCACTGATTGACAAAATCAACCAGCTCGCAAAGGGGCGGGGCGTGATTTTGGTTACGCACAATCTGGCGTATACGAAGCATGTGGATTTGGTCTGTGTGTTTGAGGCGGGGAGGATTGTGGAATTTGGTACGCCAAAGGAGCTGATGGAGCGGAAGGGGCGGTATGAAGGGTTGCTTTCTGCGTGGCTTGGGTAAAAAAGAATGATATTGATACACTCATAATATTGATTAAAATTCACCGCGGTTATCCGGCACAAATAATAGTGCATTTTTTGATTACATTGGTGGTTGACATTTTAATTGGTATAACGTAAAATAGGCAGTAACTACATTTTGGCAACTCAATATCCGCAAGCCGTAAGAAATGATGTAAATAAAGCAAAAACGGGGGTGTTTTTCCGAAAAAACTTATACAAGTACAGTTGAGAATTACGAAAACATTGAATTTGGCATGGAATCCTGCGCTTGTACCAGTTAAACAGGGCTTTCTTAAGTTAATCACCTTTTTTATAAAATAGTAGAAGAATGATACGGTTATATTAGCCTGGTTCCCCGAAGGGATTTTATGCAAGAATCATAAAACGATATGAAGAATGGAGGAGACTGATATGAAGTTTATATACGGCAGCAGTAAGAAAGGGGATGTATCGGAAGCATTAAGAGACATTTCAGAGCCTGCGGCCCTGTTTTTTTCTGTTATGAGCGAGGATATGCTTGAGTATGCCGCGAAGGAAATTGAGAGGAGATTTCCGGGTGTTGCGTGCATCGGGGGAGTCGGACAGTCCTATGCGGACAAACAGTTTTTTGATGCGGGTATTACCGTCATTGCAATGAAAGAAAACATTAAGGTTGTGGCGGACGTTTTGGAGCAGGCATCGGTTATGCCAATCAAATACATCCGGCGGCTTGAGAGTGCTATCATAGCCGTTGGCGGCGAGCGGGGGAGGACGGCGTGTTTTGATATCTGCTCGGCGGGTGCGGACCTTCGTGCGGTCACAACACTGTCCAATTTTTTGTGCCGTCTGGGATATGACCTTGCGGGCGGTACGAGCAATTCGGAGGCGGTTGCCTGCAATGGAAAGGTTTATAAGGATGCCTGTGCCTTTCTTCTTTTTAAAAACCTCAAGGGAAAAATAAAGGCGTACAAGGAGAATATCTACATACATCCACAGGGGAATGAAAGGCGGTTTATGGTGACAAAGGCAGAGCCGAAGGATTACAAAATCTACACGTTAGAGAACATGACCGCGGAGAAATTGTATACCAGCGAGCTTGGGATTAGCCGGGATAAGATTACAACGCAGACGTTTAAGAACCCATTTGGGCATGTCTGTGGTTCTGATACATATATTGTCTCCATAAAGGATGTTGAAGCGGATGGAAGCATCACAACATTCCGCCCTGCAAACAGGATGGACTTTCTTACGATACTGAGCATGGGCGACTACCGGGAAGTGGTGCAGGATACGATATCGAGGATTAAGAATGACCTTGGCGGCGCACCGGCAGTGCTTTCCGTCAACTGCCTGTTCCGGTATATCATGTTCAACGATGAACGTTACTGGGACAGTTATCTTGCGGAGATGTGCCGCAGCTTTTCACATGCGGGCATGGTTGGTGTCGGGGAACATTATAATACGCAGTTTGTCAATCAGACAATGTGCTGTCTGGCATTTGAGTAGGGGGAAAAGACGTGCTTAGTTTATTTGGAAACGCTAATAAAGAGAAGGAAAGGGATTCCGCATCTGCCATGGCGCAGGGAAAGCGGGAAGAATTTGACAAGTATCCTCTGGGTTACGCATTGACAGGTGCATACAAGGTTGTGAATGAACTGGCGGAGGATGTTTTTCTGACGACACAGCAGATACGCTACGCAACCGAACGCCTTTCAAAACTGAGGGATGATATGGTCGGGCCGCAGGGCGAAGTGAGTGCGCTAGAGGATGGGTTCCGGGATATCACGATGGCGGCAGAACATTTTAATGATGTGGAGGCAGAGGTTGATGCGTCCGTCTCAGAGGCACAGCGGCAGATGGAACAGCTAAAGCAGGATTCCAATACTTTGCAGGAAAATTTTAAGAATATGTCCCAAACGTTCGATATGCTGCAGGGGGCATTGGACAAAATCAGCAATAGCTTAGCCGGCATTAAGGCAATTGCCGACCGGACAAACCTTTTGGCGCTGAACGCAGGCATTGAGGCGGCAAGGGCCGGGGAGCAGGGAAAAGGGTTCGGGGTTGTCGCAGAGGAGGTAGGAAAGCTCGCAAAAACAAGCCGGGACATGGTGGAAGGCATCCATGCGAGCATCGTGGAAGTGGAGAAACAGAGCAATGAACTCAATAAGTTTATCCAGGCATCCGATGAAGCAATGCTTTGCAATATCAAGAGCATAGAACAGACCGGAAGATATTTTGAGGATGTGAAGAAAAGTGTTTCCGGTACGGTTGAGGTTCGGGAGGCCATTGAACATGCAGTGAAAAGAAACCGCACATACGTCAAGACCGTGCAGGATTCCCTTGCCGGGACGGCGGGCATCTACGGGGACATCATTGACAAGATGGATATTGACGACAGCAGAAAAGGTGTACTGATTGAGATATTCCAAAATATCATCGAGCAGGCGATTGCCATGGTGGAGGAGCTGCCCTGATTTATTTCAGGGCAGTATTATTTTGGCATTTTTTCTATATAATTAGAAACACCATCCAGGAGGTAGAAAAAACTGAAAAAAGTTCTTGACAAACAACAGGTGTTAGCATATACTAACTTAAGAAGAAGGGGTGCAGCAAAAAGCATCCTGGCAGGAAGGCGAAGGAGGATGATGCATATGCCGCTTACGATGGCAGAAACTGGTGTTGCGAATACAATCCGCAAGATTGGCGGAAAAGAAGAAACGCGCAAGTTTTTGGAAAAGCTCGGTTTTGTGGCGGGGGGCACGGTAACCGTGGTTTCCGCGATTGGTGGGAACATGATTGTAAATGTGAAGGATTCCCGCATTGCAATCGGTAAGGATATGGCAAGCAAGATTCTGGTTTAAGCCTTGCCGGAAAGGAGAATGGAAGATATTATGAGGACATTGAAGGAGGTTGCCTGCGGGCAGACGGTGAAGGTGAAAAGGCTGACGGGGGATGGACCGGTAAAAAGAAGGATTATGGACATGGGCATCACGAAAGGGGTCGAGGTCTTTGTGCGCAAGGTGGCACCGCTCGGCGACCCAGTGGAGGTGAAGGTACGCGGCTATGAGCTTTCGCTGCGCAAGGCTGACGCGGAAATGATTGAGGTAGAGTAGGGCAGTTACCGGAGCATATATAGGCTGCATGGTGTGGGATGGAGTTGGGCAGCGGGAGAATTGCGGGACGCGGAATTTTCTGGCGCTGTTTTTTTGGGAGTTGGTTAGAATGCACTAATTTTTAGAAGGGAAATCTAATTCAAATTTACATAAAAAGAAGGAGCATATTTATGTCAATCAAAATTGCATTAGCAGGAAATCCAAATTGTGGAAAAACCACATTGTTCAATGCATTGACGGGTTCGAACCAGTTTGTTGGGAACTGGCCGGGTGTTACCGTTGAGAAAAAGGAGGGAAAATTAAAGAAATCTTTCCAGCAGGGGGCGGAGGAAGTCGATATTATGGACTTGCCGGGGATTTATTCCCTCTCCCCGTACACGCTTGAGGAGGTGGTTGCCCGTAATTTCCTTGTGAACGAGCGGCCGGACGCAATCATCAATATCATTGATGGCACGAACCTTGAGCGGAATTTGTATCTGTCCACACAGCTTTTGGAGCTTGGCATCCCGCTTGTCATGGCGGTCAACATGATGGACCTTGTGGAAAAAAGCGGCGATAAAATCCATCTTGACAAACTTTCCAAAAATCTTGGCTGCGAGGTGGCGGAGATTTCGGCGCTGAAGGGAACCGGGCTTGACAATATTGTGAAAAAGGCAGTGGCTGCCGCAAAGGAGGGAAAGGCACCTGCGCTGGCACACCAGTTTGCAAAAGAAGTTGAGGATGTGATTGCAGGCGTTTGCGCAAAGATTTCCGGAAGTGTCGCAAAGGAGCAGGAGCGTTTCTTTGCCATCAAGGTTTTGGAGCGGGATGAGAGAATGACAAAAGTCATGAAATCTGTGCCGGATGTCACGACAGAGATTATAGCGCTTCAGGAGAAATTCGAAGATGACATAGAGAGTATTATCACAAATGAGCGTTATGTATACATAGGCAAAATCATTGATAAATGTATGACAAAAAACGGAGCGAAAGATAAACGGACCGTTTCGGATAAGATTGACCGGATTGTCACGAACCGTTTCCTTGCACTGCCGATTTTTGCGGTGGTAATGATTCTTGTGTATTATATTTCGGTGACAACGGTCGGTACTTGGGTGACGGACTGGACGAATGACGGACTGTTTGGGGATGGATGGCATCTTTTCGGCATCGGTTCTTCAGATTACGATGAGGCAATCACGGAATACGCGGTGCAGAATGCATGGACGGATGAGGTAAAGGCAGCCTTGCAGGCAGCGGCGGATGCGGATGTCATCGGCGCGCAGGAGGTTCTTGACGCGGTATCGGAGGAAGATTATGGCGCATTTGATGAGGCGTATGGCACATATGCAGATTCCCTGGCGGAGGCAGGCTTTGATATTTCAGGAACGATTGACGCGGCGCTCGGTGAGGAGGCTGAGGGCGTTCCGGATACTTCCGAGTACGGTGTCTGGGTTCCGGGCATCCCGGTGCTGTTTGAGAATCTGCTTGAGGCAATCCATTGTGCGGACTGGTTACAGAGCCTTGTGATTGATGGCATTATCGCCGGTGTGGGCGCTGTGCTTGGCTTCGTTCCGCAGATGCTTGTACTTTTTATTTTCCTCGCCTTCCTTGAGGCGTGCGGCTACATGGCGCGTATCGCGTTTATTATGGACCGTATTTTCCGCAAATTCGGGCTTTCCGGAAAGTCCTTTATCCCGATGTTAATCGGAACCGGCTGCGGGGTTCCTGGTGTTATGGCATCAAGGACGATTGAGAATGACCGCGACCGCAAGATGACGATTATGACAACAACCTTCATCCCGTGTGGCGCAAAGCTGCCGATTATCGCGTTGATTGCGGCGGCGCTGTTTGGCAATGCGTGGTGGGTGGCACCGAGCGCATATTTCGTGGGAATTGCGGCGATTGTCTGCTCCGGCATTATTCTGAAGAAGACAAAAATGTTTGCGGGTGACCCGGCACCGTTTGTTATAGAGCTTCCGGCGTACCATATGCCGACCGTCGGCAATGTGCTGCGCAGCATGTGGGAGCGCGGATGGTCCTTCATCAAGAAGGCGGGCACCATTATTCTTCTTGCGACCATCATTATCTGGGCAGGTTCCTGCTTTGGCACGGTGGATGGAAGTTTTGGCTTTGACACGGAGATGGAGCTTTCCGACAGTGTCCTTGGAATGATTGGCAACGGCCTGAAATGGATTTTTGCGCCGCTTGGCTTTAACCAGGCGGAGGCGACAATTGCAACCATCATGGGGCTTGTGGCAAAAGAGGAAGTGGTCGGTGTGTTCGGTGTCTTAGATTTTGTGGCAATGTCAAAGATTGCGGCTTACTCCTTCCTGGTATTTAATCTTTTGTGTGCACCTTGTTTTGCGGCGATGGGCGCAATCAAGAGGGAGATGAACAATATAAAGTGGTTCTGGTTCGCGATTGGCTATCAGTGTGGTCTTGCCTACGTTGTCTCGCTTTGCGTCTATCAGCTTGGCATGCTCTTTGGCGAGGGGGCGTTCGGGATTGGCACCGTGGTTGCCTTCCTGCTTGTGGCGGGCTTTATCTACCTGCTTGTGCGTCCATACAAGGAGAGTAAGACGCTGGATGTGGAACTGAAAAATACAGCAAAAGTATAAAATGTGCAGGTGGCTGCAAGGCTGCTTTGCACATGGTGGGGGAAATGTGACCGCCCTGCTTGTCAAAGGGCAGGGCGGTATTTTCGTGGGCAGGGTGCGGATGTGCATATATGCAATGTGTAAAAAAATAGGAGGTTTGTATGGGGACGGCAGTGGTTTTGGTTGTTCTGGCGGGTATTGTAGCAATCATCATCCGCAGTATGGTGCGGGATAAAAAGGCGGGGAAGTCTTTGCAGTGCGGCGGGAACTGCACCGCGTGTGGCGGGCATTGCCATGCGCAGAAAGCGCCGGAAGTGAGGTAAAAGGATGTTCTTGGAAATCAGGGGCTTAAAGAAAAGCTTTGGGGAAGGGGAGAACCGCACCGAGGTGTTAAAGGTGATGGATGTGGCGTTGAAAAATATGGAGTAAGCGAAGTTTCTTGGGCGTGGAAAGTAAGAGGGAGGAAAGGTGGTTTTAATATGGGAACGGCGGTAGTTTTGGGAATTTTGCTGGTTTGTTGTTTTATCGGGGTACGGAGTAGCGTCAAGCGTGTGGCGCATGGGTGCTGCGGCAGCGGGCAGGATGCGGTAAAAAAGATAAAGCCCGCGGATACAGAGCTTTCGCATTATCCTTATACCTGTTGCATCAAAGTGGAGGGGATGACCTGCGGTGAGTGCAAGAAGCGGGTGGAGAATGCGTTAAATGCCCTGGAGGGCGTGTATGCGCTCGTGAACCTGAAGAAGAAAACGGCAGTGGTTCACGGGAAACAGGAACTGGATGAGGATGTGCTGCGCAGGGTGGTCTGCGCAGCGGGATATGATGTCAACGGGTTTTGCTGAATATGGCAGGGCAATATCGGAGCGGGCAGCTTTTGCTTACTTAGATATTGACGTTAGAGGAATCTGCACCAGGTCAAAACTGCCGTCCGCGTGCAGCGTGATTAACTCTGCGCCGCGCTGCGCGGTGTCGTGCTCGATGCCGGGCATGGCAAGGTAGTCAATGCTCATCCCGTAGGTGAGGCGGATGCCCTTATATTCCAGTGACATATTGTTGTAGTGGTCGTGCCCGCAGAAAACCGCTTTGGTGCTGCCAAGTTCAAGCATCGTGTCAAAGAGCTTGCTTGGGTAGTCGGAGCAGCAGATCTTATCAATCATTTTCTCGCCGTTTTCCCCGAAAAACCAGGTCACTTCATCGCTTTCCTGCTCGTAGAGTTCATATGCCGTGCGGTATTCCTGGAGCGGGATATGGAAAAATGCCATCGAAGGGATGGTGCGCCCCTCTTCACGGCATAGGCGCGCAACCTCCTTGGCGTACCAGTCCACCTGGTCGTCGTGGATGTAGTCGTAGACATTGATGCCCGCCCCGGTGTAGGCGTTGGAGTCAATCAGAAAGAGCGCCTGCATCAAGCTGCCGTCACTGTTGCGAATCTCAATGAGCTGATTGTTCCTGCCTGTAATGTCCGGCTGGGTGTAAGGGTAGAGCAGATTGCCGGAAGTCTTGTACGAGAAGGATTTGTAGAGCTCGTTTAAGTCCTTCTCCGAGGTGGTCGCAATGCTTTCGGTATCGTGGTTGCCGTAGGTGAACGCCCAGGGGATGCCGATATTGCGCATAAATGCGGCGAACTGGCCGACCGGGGCAGAATTGTTAAGCGACATGGACATAATGCCCATCGGGAAGGTCAAGTCCCCGGTGACAACCACAAGGTCGGGGTGGGTATGGGCAATTTCCTGATAAACCGCATGCAGCGCCTTTAAGTCTTTTCGCAGGGAATAGAGGCTGCCACCTAAGTGGATGTCGGTTAAATGCAGTATTTTAAAATCCTGTGACGGCGTCGTGATGGTATAGACCCCTGTCAGCTCATTGTAGGAGATGGATTGTTCCCCGTGCGTGACCACAGGGATGGAGTTGATATAGGGCTGTGTGTACCAGGTATCCTTTTGCAGCACCGTAAAAAGGCTGGCGAAAAGGGCAAGGCAGGTAAAAAACGCGATTCTTTTTTTGTTGACCGCGATGTTTTGGTAAGTGACCCTCCTTCGGAATGTGATGTTGTAAAGCAGTACAAAAAGTGAAAAGAGAAGTCCGGCAAAAAAGAGGAGATTGCCTGGGTAACGGATGGAATCCTTAAAAATCAGGAGGACTGCCGTGACAAGGAGCCAATAAACAGCAGAAAATATACTGATTCCAAGCAAGTGCTTTTTATATCCTTCTTTTTCGAACAGAGTCATCTTCTGGCGGACCAAATGCAGGCAGAGGGTATTTTTGATGCAAAGGTACAAAGGCAGCACCAGCGCATACAGGCTTGCCAGAATATTTTCCACCACCTCGGCGGATTTTGAATTGCTGTACCAGGAAAGGCTAAACTGTGAAAGGAAAAATAAAAAGACGACAGCAAAAAAGATGAAAATGCTGTTCATTTTCCGTTTCCGGTATTGGTCGGAGAGGGCGCGCAGATAGAGAAACGCCCCGGTATCGTAGCCTGCCGGAACCTCTTTGGAAAAGAAACGTTTGCAGCGGTGGTCCGTCAGCAGGGTAAGGAAAGCACACAAAGCAGACAGCAGAATGAGTTGGCGCTGCCATATGGAAATAAAAAGATAGGAAAGTGTAAGGGCGGCGAATATGGAGAGAAGGTAAAACCATCTCCTTGCGCGGGCAAACTCTTTTTTCAAGGGTTTTTGTTTTTGGATTTCACCGCAGGTTCTCCACTTCTTTACGTCCTCATCGGTGTAGCCCGCGAGCGCAGCAAGGCAGGGGAGGCTATGGTACTTTTCGAAAAGCAGTTCAAAGGCAGAGCCTGCCGGGGCGCTTGACCGAAGCGCTTCGTACTCTGCATCCAGTGCGGACTGTATGTTATTTTGCGCCTGAAAGGTTTCTTCGGAATATGGGATATCCTCAAAAAGAATATTGATGAGCTTATGGATTCTTGGTTCCATTTTTTTTCCTCCATTCTGCTGCAGGGGCAGCAATAAAATGCAATTCAAAGTAAATTTTTATAGTATTGGACAAAATTCTAATAAACGGAATTTTTTATATTATTTTATCAATTTTCCATGGATTTTGCAAGGGATTGTAGAGAGCGGTACCCGGTAGGGGCAGGGAAATTTGTGATTATGGTGAAAATGCACAACATATCCCCGGTACATATTAGTAATTATGCTGAAATTCACAGAAATAGTGAAAAAAGTCTTACAAAATAATAAAAAGTCTGATAAAATAAATATGAGGAACATGGAGACGCAAGGAGAGCATCGATAGGAGTGAGGCTATGTTTGCAGAAGGAGACTTTATTTCGCATGGCACGAACGGGGTATGCCGCGTGGCGGGATTTACACAGATGGATGTGCCGGGAACCGGGCAAAAGAAGGAATACTATATTTTAAAGCCCGTGTATGACAGCAATGCGACCGTATACAGTCCGGTAGAATCGGGGGATACACTAAAATGCAGGAGGATTCTGACCGAGGCGGAAGCGAAAAAACTGATTGGGGAAATCCCTGTGCTTAAGCCGATTCAGGCAAGGGACCGCAAGGAACTGGATGAGAAATGCAAGCAGGCAATTTCTTCCGGGCAGTGCAGCGAGTGGGTGCGCGTCATCAAAACCCTCTGGGAAGATAAAAAAGCCCGTGTCGAACAGGGCAAGAAGATGACGGCAGCGAGCGAGCGCTTTTTAAAACAGGCAGAGGAAAAACTGCACGGGGAGTTAGCAGTTTCACTGGGGTTGGGGAAGCAGGAGATGGAGACTTATATCTGTGGCGTGCTTGAGACGGTAAAGTAAGCGGTATGGTCGAAGTTTTGGCTGCGGGAGAATAAAATGGGAAGATATGTGATTTTCAGAAAGAAACGTGGATAAAAACGGCGAAACAGGAGGGAATGACTTTTGTTTCGCTGTTTTTATTTTTTTCGCAACATGACATACTGTTGTCATGTTTTATTTTGTATGATTAAGGAAAAGGAGCAGCCATGAAAATAGACAGACTGATTGGGATTTTATCCGTCCTGCTGCAAAAACAGAGCGCCACGGCACCTGAGCTGGCAGAAAAATTTGAGGTGTCAAGGAGAACGATTAACCGGGATATCGAGGATTTGTGCAAGGCAGGAATTCCGCTTGTGACAAGGCAGGGCAGCGGCGGGGGCATTTCCATCATGGGGAATTACCGGATGGAACGCACCCTGCTTACGAATGCAGAGATGCAGGATATTCTGGCGGGGCTAAGGAGCCTTGACAGTGTCGATGGGACAAACCGCTACGGGCAGCTGATGGAAAAGCTCAGCGTGGGTTCCTCGGATTTTATGACGGGGGATCAGTTTGTGCTGATTGACCTTTCTTCGTGGTATAAGGATGTGCTTACGCTGAAAATTGAGCAAATCCGTGCTGCCATTTCGGAAAACAGGCAAGTGGAGTTTTTCTACTATGGACCAAACGGGGAGGGGGCACGGGCGATGGAACCGTACTATCTGATTTTCCGTTGGTCGAGCTGGTATGTCTGGGGATGGTGCTTAAAGAGGGAGGATTTCCGCCTCTTTAAGCTAAATCGTATGGACAAGCTAAGAATTACTGATGTGATGTTTGAAAAAAGGCAGGTTTGCCCGCCGGACTTGGGTGAGAAGCAGATTTTTCCGGGCGGCATCAAGGTAAAAGCGCTGTTTGAAGCGGATTGCAAGTGGCGTCTTGTGGAGGAATTCGGGCCGTACTGCTTTCGGGAACAGGAGGATGGAAGACTGTTATTTTTTGCGGATTACACGAAGAAAGAATCCCTTTTGATGTGGATTATGAGTTTCCGGGAAAAGGTGGTGCTCCTTGAACCTGCACAGCTTCGGGAGGAAATAAAGGAAATTCTTTTGAAGATGCAAAGGAATTATGGGGGAGGAGAAAAGCAGGGAGATTGATTTATGGGACAGCGGATGTTTTTTGGTGTGTATGCGAAAGCCGCAAGGTGTCGGCAGGAAGGGGGAAGAAATGAAATATCCATGGATTGATGCGTATTTGATGGGAAAGCGGGGCGTGACGAAGGACTTGCAGGCGGAATGGAACTGGGTGCGCTATAAGCTGGGGGATAAGCTGTTCGTGGCAGTGTGTTTGGATGGAAAGAACGAACCATACTATATTACCATAAAGCTTGACCCGGCGGAGGGCGGATTCCTGCGCTCGCAGTATGAGGATATTGTACCGGGATATTACATGAACAAAGCGCATTGGAATTCGATAAAGCCAGACGGGGCGATACCGGAGGATTTACTGAAGGATTTGTTGGATAAATCCTACAAAATCGTGCTCAGCGCTTTTTCGAAGAAAAAACAGCGGGAGATTTTGGATTTGAGCTGCTGTGGTACGGATTGCGGCAAATGCGGGTTTACATGGGAATCTGTGCAAGGGCTACAATGAGGCAGCAGGCAAGGTGTTCCATATGCCGGACGGCAAGGCGTGCCCGATTTATACCTGCTCCGTAGGGAAGAATCGATTTGCTACCTGCGCGAAATGCGGGCAAATGCCGTGCGAGGTGTGGAGGTCGGTAAAAGACCCTTCCATGACGCAGGAGGAGTTTGAGGAAAATATCCGGGAGCGCGTGGAAAATCTGGGCTGATGGAAGAAGGGCTGCAGACCCATGATATGGCTGCAGATAAATTTAAAAGGGGCGGGGCAAAGATTGGTTGCCCCGCCCCCCTGATTTTGATATGGCAGGGATTTGCTTATTGCCCTGTGACATGCTTTTTGATTGCCTGAAAGCTTTCTGCGCTGATGACATGCTCAATGCGGCAGGCATCTTCCACGGCGATATTTTCCGGAACGCCGAGCTTGGCCAACCATGCGGAGAGTAATTCATGGCGCTCGTAAATCATTTCTGCGATTTGCTTTCCGCTTTCCGTCAGGTAGATAAAACCGGCGTCCGTCACGGTGATATGGTTGTTTTCCCGAAGATTTTTCATGGCGATGCTCACGCTTGATTTTTTGAATCCCAATTCGTTCGCGATGTCAACAGAGCGGACGACCGGGAGGCGGTGGCTTAGGATTAATATGGTTTCTAAATAATTTTCTGCTGATTCGGTAGTGTGCATATACAGCCTCTCATTCTGATGCAAATCATGTGTTCCCGCATAAAACCAGGATGCGGAAAATGTAACTGCAAATGGTTTTGTCGGCAGTTACAAAAATAATTGGTTCTCTATCTAAGTATAGCATAGAAAGGGAAAATCTTCAATAAGAAATTTGATGGGCAGTCTGGTGTTATCATTCGATATTTATGGGAAATATGCGGGGAGGAATTGTGTCCGTTTTCACTTGATAAAATAAAAGTGGCATAGTATAATGGAAACAGCAAAGAGAGGGGAATATTGGCGGAGTACAAAATAAACGAGCAGTACAAAGACAGGCTTTTTTTGTTTCCTTTTTGGAAATGAAAAATATAAAAAGTACGCACTGTCCTTATACAATGCATTAAACGGGGTAGATTATGAGGATGAGAGCGAATTGGAGATTGTGACGCTCAAGGACGTGATTTATATCCGGATGCGCAACGATGTTGCAGTCCTGCTTTCCGGCAATTTGGAATTGTGGGAACACCAGTCCACAGTAAATCCAAATATGCCGCTTAGGGGGCTTATGTATTTTGCGCGCTTATATGAGAAATACGTTGCTGTGCATAAGTTTAACCGCTACCAGAGTACAAGGATTATGATTCCGACGCCAAGGTATGTTGTGTTTTATAACGGGGAGAAAGCGCGCCCGGCAGTGGAGGAGATGCGCTTGTCGGATGCTTTCATGAATGAGGAGCATTCCGGAAGGTACGAATGGACAGCGACTGTTTTAAACCTGAACCACGAGGATAACAGAAAAATACTGGGAAGCTGTGGGATGCTGCAGGAGTATACGGATTTTGTTATGCGCATACAGGAACTGGGGAAGAATATGGAGGGAGAGGACGCAGTAGATGAAGCGGTGAAGGAACGGATTAAGCGCGGCGGGGAGTTGGCGGAAATTTTGTTGGAGTATAGGTCGGAGGTGGTTGAGATGTTGCTCACAGAATTTGACGAGGAAGCATTTGTACGTGAGATTCGGGAGGAAGGCTTGAAAGAAGATAACTTCTCGGAATCTCAATGAATGAGATTCCAACCGAAGATTGACAACTGAATATCGTGCAGGAAAAGAAATTTGAGAAAAATGGACATAAACATTGGACATAGCGGGTACTATGCCTTGAAAAATCTT
>CAJTUA010000028.1 GCA_910579615.1 uncultured Lachnospiraceae bacterium
TCAGCTGGGAGAGCATCTGCCTTACAAGCAGAGGGTCATAGGTTCGAACCCTATAACTTCCATTTGTAGTATGCCTGCGTGTGCAGATGTTTTATGCGATGGCTGCTGCATATGCGGGTATGGTGGAATAGGCAGACACAAGAGACTTAAAATCTCTCGGGGGCAACTCCGTGCCGGTTCAAGTCCGGCTACCCGCACTTCTTTTTATTGGAATCCATAAGTTCGGTTGGAAACTGAAGTGGGTTCTTTTTTTGCATATAGGATAAATCATCCCGTATAGACATCGCGCGCACGATTCGTAAAATTCTGTTTTTCAGGTCACAGCCGTTTTCCTTTGTTTCAGGGATATCGATTCTTTCAACAATTCCAAAAAGAAAAAAATAATTATATTCCTAAGGGTATCTGATTGCTTGAAACAAGGCAGAATAAGTAGTAAGATAGAAAAAAATGTTCAGGAGAGGTTTTTTTATGTGCGGCAGATATTATGTGGATGATGACACGGCAAGGGAGATTGAGAAGCTGGTTTGGCAGATGGATGAGAAGAAAAGGCAGGAATCCTTGAAGGCAGTGGACAGAATTGCAACCAGGGAGGTTTTTCCGGGGAACGATGCCCCCGTGCTGTCAGAAAGAGATGGTTCTATCTGCTGTGGGTGGCAGCATTGGGGATTTCCAGGTTTTCAGGGGAAAAAACTGATTTTCAATGCCAGATGCGAATCCGCCCTGGAAAAACCGCTTTTCAGGGATGCCATCCTGCACAGGCGCATTGTGGTTCCGGCATCCTGGTTTTATGAATGGAATCCCAGGAAAGAAAAGAATACATTCCGCAGGGAAGATATGCAGGTGCTGTTTATGGCAGGGTTCAACAGGCAATATGAAGATGGGGAACATTTTGTAATCCTTACGACCGCAGCAAATGCTTCCATGGAGCCAGTACACGACCGGATGCCCCTGATTCTTGAGCGGGAAGAGATTTCTGAATGGATATTGGATGGCACGAAAACGGAGAGCATCCTGCACCGGATTCCCTGCCTGCTTGCGCGGGAGACGGATTATGAGCAGATAAGCCTGTTCGGAACCAGAATTTACCTCTTGAAATAAGAACGTATGTTTGTTATCATGGTTTCACAGGAGGTGAACATACGTTTGGAACATATCATATTTCATATCGATGTCAATTCAGCCTTTCTTTCCTGGGAGGCTGTTTACCGTCTGGCTCACAGGGGAGGGAGGCAGGATATCAGAAAGATTGCTTCCGCGGTGGGAGGGGATGTTGCCCTGCGCCATGGAATCATACTGGCGAAATCCATCCCGGCAAAGAACTGTGGGATTAAGACAGGGGAAACCATTCTGGAAGCGCAGAGAAAATGCCCGGACTTGGTGTTGGTGCCGCCGAATTATAACCTGTATGAGCAGTGCTCTGCGGCATTTATGGAAATCCTGCGGGAGTACTCCGATGTGGTGGAGCAGTACAGCATTGATGAGGCTTTTGTTGATATGAGCACAAGCTGCCACCTGTTCGGAACACCAGAGGCAGCGGCAGCGCAAATCAAAAACCGTATCCGGGAAGAACTGGGTTTTACCGTCAATATAGGGATATCCACCAATAAGCTGTTGGCAAAAATGGCATCGGACTTTCGCAAACCGGACCGAATCCATACGTTGTATCCGGAGGAAATAAAGCAGAAAATGTGGCCGCTGCCTGTATCGGATTTGTTCTTTGTGGGGCGTGCCACAGCCAGGAAACTGTTTTTGATGGGAATCCGGACCATCGGGGAATTGGCAGCGGCAGATCCGGTGTGGTTAAAGAACGTATTGAAAAAACATGGGGAAATCATATGGGGGTTTGCTAATGGGCTTGACTTTTCTTCCGTGTTGGTACAGCCTGCAGCAAATAAGGGCTATGGGAACAGCACCACGCCGCCTTATGATGTGACAGATATAGAGATGGCAGACCGGGTGCTCTTAGCGCTTTCTGAGACCGTGGGGAACCGCCTGCGCACAGACCGGGTGCAGATGGGTGTGGTGTCTGTGGAAATCCGGTATGCGAGGCTGTCCGAGGGAAAATTCCCCATTGTTTCCCATCAGCGGGGATTGCAGAGCCCGACGAACCTGACCGCGGAGATTTATAAGGCCGCCTGTGATTTGTTCCGGGAATTGTGGGACGGGAGCCCCATCCGGCACCTGGGCGTGCATACCAGCAGGGTAAGCGGAGAAGATTCCGGCAGACAGCTGAATATTTTTGGTGGGATTGATTATGAGAAACTTTTCCGGATGGATGAGACGGTGGATCAAATAAGGAAACGCTTTGGGATAGATGCCGTGATGCGCGCAGCATTTCTGAACCAGGCCATTGACCATATGTGTGGAGGAATATCAAGGGAAAAGCGGTCCGTGGATTATGACCGGATGATAATCCGGTAGAAAGGAGAGCCGGCAATGGCATTTGGAATCGGTACGAATGCTTCGGGGGCAGATGCAGGCAGCGTCCGGGGAACGCAGAAGAAAATCGCCTGCCAGTGCTGGATGACCAGCACTGGCAGGGTCATGCCCCTTATGCTGAAGATACAGGATGAGGATGGTGAAATTCGGACAGTGAGGGATATCACAGTGCACTCCCAGGAAAAGAAAAGATACGCGGGGATTCCTTCCATAGAGTATGACTGCACACTATTGCTCCATGGGCAGAACGTAAGGGTATGGCTGATTTACTACCCGTCAGAGGGGAGGTGGGTCATAAATTTTCGGTGAAAAAAGGCAATGCCATTTGTAACGGCAGCATTTTTTGGACGGTACAGCGCGAGGTTCTGCATTGGGGGCACATGATTGATTCCATGGAAAAATAATCAATTTTTGGCTATATATTGTATAAAAATATATTAAAGATGCGAAGAATATACAATTCATACAAAGGACTTGAAAATATTCTGGAAAAATGGTATACTTTACTTCACACTATGACGCTATTTTGCTTTGGGTAAAGGAAGTCCGGCGTAATAGGGAAGAAAAGGATTTTAACGAGCAATGAAGGAGGGTATACAAATTATGGAGAAACTGAAGAAGCTGAATGCCAAATTGATGGCTTTCGTGCTGTTGCTGGCGATTTTGCTGATTGTGATTGCAATGGTAGTCTTTGGATCGAAATCAAAATCGCTTGCAAATTCGCTGATGGAGGAGCAGTTAAGATCCGCTTGTTTTTTTGTTGAGGAACTGCTCGGAAGGCTGAACGGGGATGATTACAGTCTTCAGGATGGTCAGTTGTATAAGGGGGATATCAACCTTACAGCAAGGACAGAAGAAATTGATAAGATCGGGAACATGACAGGTCTTGCAGTGACGATTTTGTGGCAAGATGTCAGAAAGACTACAACAATTAAGGACAGCAGCGGCAAGCGGGCACTTGACACAACGCTTGAGGCTGCTACGGCAAACAGGGTGCTTGCAGGGGAGTCTTTGTTCGTGAAGCACATCATGATCCAGGAGGAGCAGTATACTGCTTACTACATACCGTTAAAGCAGCCGGGCACGGGTGAGATTGTCGGCATTATCTTTACCGGGAAAGTCCGCAGTGAAGTAGATGATTACGTCAATTCCAGTGTCTTGCAGGCGGTTGGGATGCTGACTGCAATCAGTATTGTTTTTGCTATTATAGGCTGCCTTACATTCCTGAACAGGATTACAAGGGCGCTTATGACAACATCCAGTTACATGGCGCGTCTGGCGGATAAGGATTTGAGTGGGACGATTGAGGATAGGTTCTTAGGCCGCTCCGACGAGATTGGCGATATTGCGCGCAGCCTGAATTCCGTACAGAACAGTTTCCATGAAGTAATCCGTGACCTCCAGAAGTCTGCGGATGGTTTGGACGCGGAGAATAAGTCTTTCCTTGAGAAGTTTAACATGATTTCACAGAACATAGGAAATATCAATATTGCGGTGGAGGAAATCGCAAAAGGTTCAACGGACCAGGCAAGCGAGACGGCGCGCGCTTCGGACAGTGTCATCAATATCGGTTCAGCACTTGACCAGAATGCCGATAACATCAACGACCTGAATGCATCGGTGGAGTCGATGAACAATTATGCGAAACAGGCATACGATGCACTGCAAAAGCTTCTGAACATCGGAAAGAAGACCTCCCAGGAAGTCACAGTGCTGAAAGAGGAAACAAACAATACGAATGTTTCTGCACAGAAAATTAATGAGGCAGTTAGTCTGATTCAGGATATTGCACAGCAGACCAACCTTCTTTCCCTGAACGCGTCGATTGAGGCGGCAAGGGCAGGAGATTCCGGCAGGGGCTTTGCTGTTGTGGCGGAGGAAATCCGCAATCTTTCGGAGGAGAGCAGCAAGGGTGCGGAGCAGATTTCAGAGATTGTCAGCCAGTTGATTCGAAACAGTAATATCAGCGTGGAGCGCATGGGGAGTGTGGAGCAGAATGTTGGTGTCCAGATGAACCAGCTTGACGGTCTGAACACAACCTTCAATGGTCTTGGCAAGGAGATTAATAAGGTATCCGGCGCTGCGGGCAGTATTTCGGAACAGACGAGACAGATTACGGCAATGAAAGATGACATCAGCAATATCATAGAGCAGCTTGCGGCGATTTCGGAGGAGAATGCGGCTTCGACGCAGGAGACAAGCGCGAGTATGCAGGATCTTTCCTGTGCGATTGATGAGTGCACGGCGGGAACGGATAAACTTCTGAATTTAAGTGACGAGCTTTCAAGGAAAGCGAAAGATTTCCGGCTGTAATTTTCATAAAATTGCTAAATTTTTACCGCGGCCATGCCGATATAAAATGCAGATGAAAAAGAATACAGTCAAATGGATTTGTATCTGGCTAAGGAGGGCATAAAAATGAACAAATTAAGTGCATACGGTGCGTATCAGAGTAATCCGGCGGATGGCTTTGTAAAGAATACAAAGGAAACCGGACGCAGCAATGCGGCAAAAACGAACCGTTCCGAAAAGGCAGCAAAGAGCACGGCGGCAGAGAACACAACCCAGACGGAACTGAACTTAAGCGACAAGGCAAAAGAGCTTTTGCAGCAGCTAAAAGAAAAGTACAGCAACATGGATTTCATGGTGGCGGAATACTCATCGGAGGAAGAGGCACAGTCCTATCTTTCGCGCGGTACGAAGCAGTACAGCGTACTGATTGACCCGGAAACACTTGAGGCGATGGCAAGTGATGAGAAGACAAAGGAGAAATACATAAACCTGATTGAGGAATCTACGGGCAAACTTGACGATATCAAGGATGAGCTTGAGGAGGAAGCAAAGGAGAGCGGAAGCGAAGTAAAGAGCATCGGCATGACGATTGGTTCGGATGGTTCGGTCAGCTATTTCGCGGAGCTTGAGAAGGCGGGCGCAAAGCAGAAGGAGCGCATCGAGCAGTCAAAGGAAAAGAGGGCAGAAGAGAAAAAGGAAAGCGAGAAGAAGGCAGAAAAGGAAAAGATGGAAGAGCGCATCAAGGGCGGTTATGGTGACAATATATCACGCCCGACCACGACGGTGCGTGCAAATTCCATCGAGGAGCTTTTGGAGAAAATCCGCAAAGTTGACTGGAGTGAAGTAAAGCCGGAGCGGCCAGAAACCGGAAGCCGTTTTAACTGCACGATTTGATGCCGAAATTTGAAATTGTATAATGACAATGAAAAAAGGATGCCGCATGATGCGGCATCCTTTTTATGAACGCTAAGGGGTGGAAAACTTACCAGTATAGCCATTTTTGGTAAAGAGGAATGCAAGATATGGAAATGAAAGCATTTTTATATTGAAATTCGGAAAGGGAAAGACTATAATAAATAAAGTGCGAGAATAGATGGCACAATTTTTATAAAACCAGATTTGAGGCAACCTATGAAAAAAAAGAGACGATTTATCATAATGACAACAACGCGGATGATTATGCTAGGTTTTCTTGCCGCGATTTTGATTGGAACACTTTTGCTCTCCCTCCCGATTGCGACAAAGAGCCGCACCGTAACCCCGCTCATTGACACATTGTTTACGGCGACGACCTCCATCTGCGTGACGGGTCTGTCCACGGTGGTCATGGCGGAACACTGGAGCCTGTTCGGGCAGGTTGTGATTTTATTCCTGATACAATTTGGTGGGCTTGGTATCGTAACTTTTACCACGACGATTCTTCTCGTGCTCGGAAAGCGGATTTCGTTAAAGGAGCGTTTGCTTTTGCAGGATGCCTATAATCTGGATACCCTGCAGGGGTTAGTGCGCATCACCATACGGATAATCAAGGGAACGCTCGTTGTGGAGGGGGTTGGTGCGCTGCTTTGCTGTATCCGCTTTATTCCACAGTATCATTTCTTTCAGGGCATATGGTATGCGGTTTTCCATTCCGTTTCCTCGTTCTGCAATGCGGGGATTGATTTGTTTGGAGGCGAGAGCCTGATTGCCTACCGCGGGGATGTACTAATCAACCTTGTGACGATGGCGCTCATTATCCTTGGCGGAATCGGCTTTCCGGTGTGGTGGGAGTTTTTGGAAAATCTCAAGGAGATGCGGCGCAAGAAACGAAGGAATGAGCTTGTGCGCTTCCGCCCAAACCTCCATTTCAGGATTGCAGTATCCATGACCGTTTTTCTCATTCTGAGCGGCGCGCTGCTGACGTTGTTTTTGGAATATCATAACCCGCAGACATTACAGCCGCTGCCATTTGGCGAGAAGGTGCTGGCATCACTTTTCCAGTCCGTGACGCTGCGCACGGCAGGCTTTCAGACAATCCCACAGCAGTGCTTTAAAGAGGGAACCAGCATGATTTATCTGCTGCTTATGTTTATCGGGGGTTCCCCTTCCGGCACGGCAGGCGGGATTAAGACGGTCACGATTGTACTGGTCATAGCAACCGTCCTCTCAACCGTGGCGGGAAGAAGCCATACACAGGTTCTTCGGCGTAAAATCGCGCCGAAGGATGTAAGGAAGGCGTTTGCGGTTTTTGGCATGGGGCTTGGCATTATGTTTGTGCTGGTTGCGGCGCTGATGATTGTTGAGAATGCATATTTTCTGGATTCGCTGTATGAGATGGTATCCGCGACCGCGACGGTAGGGCTTTCCCGTGATTTTACCGGTTCTTTGTCCGTGGCGGGGAAGATTCTTGTCATCGTTGGCATGTACCTTGGCCGCATCGGACCGATTACAATGGCACTGGCAATCAATACGAGGCATGAGAACAATAAAACGGCATATCCGGAGGGAAGGGTGCTTGTTGGCTGAGAATTTGCCACAGGAATTTGCAGGGGTTTGTGGAAAAGCATAAAAACGGAGGCGGATTATGAGCAAGAAAGAATATATTGTCATCGGGCTTGGGCAGTTCGGGACAAGTATTGCAAAGGCATTGATGCAGAACGACTGCGAGGTGCTCACGCTTGATATTAATGAGGAAAAGACGCGCGCGATTGCCGATACGGTAACCTGTGCGGTCACCGGGAATGTGTTGGACCCGGAGCTTGTGCCAGGACTTGGCATCCGCAATTTTGACGGTGCGATTATTGCGATTGGCGAGGACATGGAGGCAAGCATTATGGCAACCATGGTGGTAAGTGAATTGGGTGTTCCGCACATTCTGGCAAAAGCGCAGAGCGAGCTTCACGCGAAAATACTGCGCAAGGTGGGGGCGGACCGCGTTGTGCTGCCGGAAAATGAGGTGGGCATCCGCTATGCGAACAATCTTGTACACGGAAATTTCTTTGACGCCGTGGAACTTTCCCCGGACATTAGCATTATGGAAATCAATATGCGCCGAGAATGGGAAGGGAAAAGCCTGAAGCAGTTAAACATGCGCGCAAAATATAAGATTAATGTGATTGGCATTAAGAGTGAGGACGGATTTGAAGTGAACCCGGACGCGGACGAGCCGCTGCTTGCCAACTCGCAGCTTGTTGCCATCGGGCGGAATGAAGTGCTGAATAAACTGGCGGAGGGGCGCCTGTAAGGGCAAAAGTGGTAGGAAAAGCAGGGAATCCGATGTCCGAACCAAAAAATTTGAAATTTTGAAAAATTTTTCTTTACTTTCCGGAAGACTTCTGCTATAATAAAGATGCAGTTGATTTCCGGAAAGAAATTCAGACCGCGCAATATGCAGATATGGTTCATCGGTAGAACATTGGCTTCCCAAGCCGAAGAGACGGGTTCGACTCCCGCTATCTGCTTTAAAAAGACAGTCGTTGACTGTCTTTTTCTTTTCAGTGGAAGGGCACATACGGAACTTAAAATCAGTATGTGCCCGTACAGTGCCCCAGAGGAATTTTTGTGTGCGGATACGCCAAAAAACTTGTGGACAGCAAACAAAAATTACTCTGCCGTTGAAAGGCGGTGGAAGGGCACATACGGAACTTAAAATAGGAGACTATTATGATTAGCAGCAGTGCAAACGCACAGATAAAATACCTTGTAAAGCTGCAGGAAAAGGGCGCGGCGCGCAGGGCGGATAAGGTATATGTATGCGAGGGCAGAAAAATGTTCGGTGAAGTGCTGCAGTATGCGCGGGAGAGCATTGTAAAAGCATATTTTTCGGAAAGCTTTTATACGGAATGGGCAAAGCGGTCCGAGAATGCGGCGGATGCGTCCAAAATGTCCGAAATTGGCTATGAGATTGTGGCGGACCATGTGTTTCGTGAAATTTCTAAGACGGTGACCCCGCAGGGGGTACTTGCCATTGTGCGTCAGCCGGAATACTGCTTAGAGACACTTCTTGCACCGGAAAAAGTATTGGGGCAACGACAAGAACCATCCGCATTGCGGCTTCTCCTGCTCGAAAATCTGCGTGACCCAGGAAATCTCGGCACAATTTTGCGCACGGCGGAAGGCGCAGGCATGGATGGCGTAATCTTAAGCAGCGAGAGTGTTGATATGTTCAATCCGAAGGTAATCCGTTCCACGATGGGGGCGATTTACCGGGTACCATTTGTCTATGTGTCGGATTTTTTGTCGATGGTCAGCCAGTTAAAACAGCAGGGCATTGCTGTTTACGCAGCGCATTTGGAGGGAGCTTCCGAATACGATACGGTGAAATACCCGCCCCGCATGGCGTTTATGATTGGCAATGAGGCGAACGGCCTGACAGAAGAAGCTGCACAGGCAGCAAACGTGCGGATTCGGATTCCGATGGAAGGCGGCGTAGAGTCGTTAAACGCAGCGGTAGCGGCGGCGGTTCTGATGTATGAAGCCTACCGCCAGGTTCGTAAAGGTGAGAACAATACGGGCTGAAGGTTTTGAAAAATACTTTGAGCCAAAAAAAGGTTGCAAATTCTCTGATTTATTGTAAAATAAAATATGATATGCCAAGCAAAAACAGCATGTGCCCGGACAGTACCCTGGAGAAATTTTTGGGAGCGGAGCGGACAAAAATTCCTCCGCTGAAATGGGTACGGGTAGGGCATATGCGGAACGAAATATAGAAAGGTCAAATACAGCCATGATTCAAGCAAGCAATGTTACATTAAGAATTGGAAAAAGGGCATTATTCGAGGATGTCAATATTAAATTTACCGAGGGCAACTGCTATGGTTTGATTGGTGCGAACGGCGCAGGGAAGTCCACCTTCTTAAAAATATTATCCGGACAGATTGAGCCGAGTAAGGGCGAAATTATCATCACGCCAGGGCAGCGTCTCTCATTTTTGCAGCAGGACCACTTTAAGTACGACACATATGATGTTCTCGGCACGGTCATCATGGGAAACGCGCGCCTGTATGAGATTATGCAGGAAAAGGATGCCATTTACGCGAAGGAGGACTTCACGGAGGAGGACGGCATCCGGGCGAGTGAATTGGAGGCGGAATTTGCGAATTTAAACGGCTGGGAGGCGGAGGCGGATGCGGCGACCCTCTTAAACGGTCTTGGTATTGAGACGGAGCTGCACACAAAGCAGATGGCGGAATTAAACGGAAGCCAGAAAGTAAAGGTACTGCTTGCGCAGGCATTGTTCGGAAATCCGGATATCCTGCTGCTTGATGAGCCGACGAACCACCTTGATTTGGAGGCTATCCGCTGGCTTGAGGAATTCCTGATAAATTTTGACAATACCGTCATTGTCGTATCGCACGACCGCTATTTTTTGAACAAGGTCTGCACGCAGATTGCGGATATCGACTATTCCAAAATCCAGCTTTATGCCGGCAACTACGATTTCTGGTATGAGTCGAGCCAGCTGATGATTAAGCAGATGAAGGAAGCAAACAAAAAGAAGGAAGAAAAAATCAAGGAGCTGCAGGAATTTATCCAGCGTTTCTCGGCGAATGCTTCGAAATCCAAGCAGGCAACTTCAAGGAAGCGGGCGCTTGAAAAAATCGAGCTTGATGAAATCCGCCCTTCCTCGCGCAAATATCCATACATTGATTTCCGCCCAGCAAGGGACATTGGCAATGAGGTGCTGACCGTCAAAAATCTTTCGAAAACGATTGACGGCGTGAAGGTGCTCGATGATATTTCATTCATTTTAAATAAAGGTGATAAGGTGGCGTTTGTCGGTGCAAATACTCTGGCAAGCACGACGCTTTTCAAAATTCTGGCGGGTGAGATGGAGCCGGATTCCGGCGAGTACAAATGGGGTGTTACGACCTCCCAGGCATATTTCCCGAAGGACAACACGAAGGAATTTTCGTGCGAGGACACGATTGTGGACTGGCTGATGCCGTATTCCCCGGAAAAAGACGTAACCTATGTGCGCGGCTTCATGGGCAGGATGCTTTTTGCCGGCGAGGAGGGCACGAAGAAGGTCAATGTGCTTTCCGGCGGGGAGCGCGTGCGAGTGATGCTCTCAAAAATGATGATTATGGGCGCGAATGTGCTGATCATGGATGAGCCGACCAACCATCTGGATATGGAATCTATTACGGCTTTAAATAACGGATTGATGAAATTTTCGGGTGTGCTTTTGTTTACTTCACTTGACCATCAGTTTATCCAGACCATTGCAAACCGTATTATGGAAATCACGCCGGAAGGTCTGGTTGACAAGATTACAACTTACGATGAATACCTTGACAGTGATATTGCCGTGCGAAAGAGACAGAGCCTGCAGGTACAGGTCGTGGAGGAAAACATAGAGGAGCTTGGAGAGGAAGCCATGGCGTAAGACGGATGTTGTGTCAGCGCCAAATGATATCTGCCAGAGGGGTGGAAGGACATTTTCTCTGGCGGGCTGTTTGCCAATACCAGGAAGTGTGTTTATGTACTTAAAACACCCGAAGGACATGGCATAAAACAGCAGGACAAAAGACCAGAAAATAGCATGCGACAGACAGAAGGAGGCCGGAATGAAAGCAGAGAGAAAGACGATTCAGACAAAACCGAACCGCCCGGTATCACTCGGTGTAAGCAGCAGTGCAGGTTATTATGACTTTACGGTTTTCCTGCCGGGAACGAAAGCATGCGAGCTGCATATTTATGATTTTGGGAAAAACAAAGCGACAGTGACCCTGTCGCTTTTTGCGCAGGATACAATGCCAGGATTCTTTACCGCCCATGTTGCCAAAAAAGACCTGCCGGAATGCTTTGGGTACCGCTACGCGGTGTCTGGAAAAGAGTTCTTGGACCCTTACGTAAAATACACGGTGGGTCGGGAGGTTTTTGGTGTGAGGGGAGAGTGCTACGGCGTTGTGGACGAAGCGATGGCATATGCCTGTTACGCGGCAAAAAACGCTTCCACCGCAAAATACCAACCATTTGCATGGGGGCAGGATGAGGCACCGCGCCTTGCGTATGAGGATATGATTTTGTACAAGCTCCATGTGCGGGGGTTTTCGATGGCCGCGCCGGGGGTGCGCCACAAAGGGACGTACCGTGGTCTGTTGGAAAAAAAGAATTATTTATTGGAGCTGGGCGTGAACGCCCTGCTGCTCTTGCCATGTGTAGAGTTTGATGAGATTGTGGAGGAAGGGGCAGTGTACAATGGGCTTCCTGCTTATGCCAGAATGCCGCAGAAAATGGCACAGGAGGAGGCAAAGCAGCATATCAATTATTGGGGCTTTGCGAAGGAGAGCTGCTATTTTGCACCGAAAGCATCCTATGCCTCAAAACCGTATCAGGCAACATCGGAGTTTAAGCAGATGGTTGCCGGGATGCACGAGAGCGGCATTGAGGTGCTGCTTGAGATGGATTTCAAGCCGGATGACAATCCGAATATGATTCGCGATTGCCTCATCTGGTGGGTGCAGGAGTACCATGTGGACGGATTCCGCTATAATACTGATTTTTTCCCGGCCCGTGTGGCGGCGCTTTGCCCGGAGCTTGCGGGGGTAAAAATTCTTTCCGCGGGTTTTGGCGATGTAGACGGGATGCGGCGTGTCACAGGGTTTGGGGCGGCGGTATCATCGGAGATGGCAGCCATCGCGGGGGAGAGTGCGCGGAGTGCTTTTGCTGGCTATGGCATGTGGGAGACGGCACCGGATTACAAGACAGTGCTTGCAGAATATAATGAGGGATTTTTGCGGGAAATCCGCCGTTTTGTGAAGGGCGATGAAGAAATGGTCGGCACGGTGGCGGCAAGGCTGGAGCGCCAGACAGGAAGCATTGGCATCATCAATTACCTTGCCGACCACAATGGTTTCACCCTGGCCGATGTCTATGCCTACGACGTGAAGCACAACGAGGCAAACGGCGAGGAAAACCGGGACGGCACAGACTATAATTTTAGCTGGAACTGCGGCGTGGAGGGGGCGACGAAAAAGAAAAAAATACTCTCCCTGCGCGCTCAGATGCGGCGCAATGCACTGCTTTTGCTCTTTGTTGCCCGTGGAACGCCGATGCTTTTGGCAGGAGATGAGTTTGGAAACACACAGGAAGGGAATAACAATGCGTATTGTCAGGACAATCCGATTGGCTGGGTATCCTGGAAGGAGCTTCGTGCGAACAAGGAGCAGTTTGCATTCGTAAAACAGCTTATTGCGCTGCGCAAGGCGCATCCGGTGCTGCGCAGCAAAAGGCCACTGCGCGGCACGGACTATATTTCGTGTGGCTGTCCGGACGTGTCGCGCCACGGCACGAAGGCGTGGTATCCGGATTATTCCAATTACAGCAGGACACTCGCGGTGCTTTTTTGTGGGAAATATGCCATGCTTGACCAAAAAACATCCGACCAGAGCATCTATTTGGCAGCGAATATGCACTGGGAACCGCATGTGTTTGAGCTCCCGGATGTCAATGATGGGGAGGAGCTTCGCTTCCTGCTCTGCTCCGACGTAGACTGCACTGCGGCAGGGGGGCGCACCTTTGAGGTGCCGCCGCGTTCGATTGCGCTGTTTATCGGGCAGGAAATCAAAAAGCCCGCAGGCAGGCGCACGGGAAAGAAGGAAGCAGGAAGTGCGTGGGAAAATGGCGGAACGGGACGTGCAGAGCAGGAAAATGTGCAGGGGCACGCCGGAGAAAACCAAAAGACAGAGCGGGCGGATAAGGACGAAAAGGGAGAGCTTCCCAAAGAAAATAATATAAAACGCGCAGAGAAAGAAGAAATAACGACACCGGAAAAAATGGAAACAGGGCGTACCGTCAAAAAGAGTGCTGCAAAACGCGCAAAGAGAGAAGGGACGCCCGCGGAGGAAAGCAGGATATGAGTACATTTGTATTAAAACTGATTGCGTGCGTGACAATGTTCATCGACCATTATACGGAGCTTTTTATTCCGCGGACGCTACGCATGGTTCATTTTTTGGGTCTTCGGGAACGGTTTCCGGTTTCCTATCTTACCGGAAGAATCATCGGGCGGATTGCGTTTCCGATTTATTGTTTTTTGCTGGTAGAAGGCTTTTTCCGCACACAGAACCGGAGAAAATACATGGCGAGAATGGCAGTTTTTGCCCTGATTTCCGAGCTTCCTTTTGACCTGGCGTTCCAGGTAAAGGGAGGGCAGATACAGGTAGAAGCACTGATTCGGCATCAAAATGTAATGATTACCCTTTTGTTGGGGCTTATTCTGATGTATGTATATGAATGGATTAAAATGAAATATTTTACCCAACCATATATTTTCAATACGCTCGGCGTAATCGCGATTGTGGGAATCGGCGGCGCGGCGGCGCTTTTAAAGACGGATTACGGCATGGGCGGGATTCTGCTCATCATGGTATTTTATTTTTTCCGGGGGCAGAAACCGCTGCTCTTTATCGGGGCGGCAGTTGTCATGGCGGTCTTTATCAATCGGATTGAATTGTTTGGGCTTGTTGCCTTCCTGCCGATTTTTTTGTACAATGGGAAGCGCGGACCGAAGGTGAAATATGCTTTTTACGCGTTTTATCCGGTGCATCTGCTCCTGCTTTGGTGGGCCGCATATATCCTCTGAGCGCATGGGGTGAGATGTGGCAGCAAATAGCCGGAGCCTGCCAGTAGATTGTTTCCTGCGGTTGGGATATCAAAATAAGTTTTTCGATGGAAAAAAGAAAAGACCGGAATCGCACATTGCTTGCAGTTCCGGTCTTTTGCCCCTACTCGAAATGGTGATCCTTGACGATCTGATCATAAAGGTCAAGAACACAGTGTTCGTCACGGTCAAAATACTTGCAGGTTGTGCAGGAGACATTGCAGCAGCAGGAATCGCAGGTGCTGTTTGTCGTGCGCTCCGCATCTTTTTTCGGCTCGAAAGCACTGCAGTTTTCGGCAACCTTTTCATAGGTGGTTTCGCTTGCTCTCATGAAAATCGCTCCTTTCGGGTAAAATAATGTTTGCTTTTACACTTACATTTATCGAAACAAGAAATCCGGCCGGATTTCATTGTGAGGATTATTATTGCGTTTTTTATCGGGATTATTCATGTCGGCACGCAGGCGGCAGGTGACAATATTTGGAGACTTAAAAAACAGCAAAAGTCCGAACAATGCCGCAGAGGAATTTTTCGGAGAGGAGCGGTGAAAAATTCCTCTGCTAATTAAATGGTATTGGAAGGGCAATTGCGGAACTTATAATAAAACGAAAAACAGGAGGTATGGATTACATATGGTAGCATTCCAGATTAAGGAAGTAAAAAATTTCATGGCAAGACTGTTTAAGCAGGATGATTTTGACGCGTTTGCCGTCAAGGAAGGACAGGTGCAGACAGCGGCAGGCTTTACAATCAACGGGCACCGTAGCCATGATTTCTACACGCCCGAGGAACTTGAGGAGCTTTCCGAGCCAGATTTTATGCTGTGGGCAGAGCTAAAGCCCCTGGTGTTTGCCCTGATTCGGGGGGCGAAAACGCCTCAGATGCTAAACATTGTACTGCAGCTGACCAAAGAGAATGTGCAGGTGGTGCTTGTGGATTCCGGGGCGAAGCTTGCCGTGGAGGAAATTGCAGGGGCATACCTGAACGTTAAATTTCAGGCGGGGGAACTGATGGTAGTGACGGGGGTTGGTTTCCACAGCTTTGTGATGGATAAGACGTTTGAGCGGGAATTTGACGGATGGGTGAAGAAATTTTTGGTTGGGAGAGGGATTGCGTTTGATGAGATGTAAGAAAGACGGTGGGAAGGGAGAAAACCTGTGGCAGTATATACCAACCGGAATTTATTAAAAAAATCTAAATTATTAGCACTCAACACGATTGAGTGCTAATTTCTTGTTGACATTTGAAATGTGCAGTAGTATAGTATTTGTATCGAAAAACAGGCTGGTGCTCCAATCTGGCCTGTGCGTGCGATTTTATGGCCGAAGGGGGCACCGGATGCCAAAAATAAGAAAAAGGAGTGATTTTTTCATGGGTAACACAGAGCATGGCAGTTTGTCAATCAATTCGGAAAATATATTCCCGATTATTAAGAAGTGGCTTTATTCAGACCACGATATTTTTTTCCGTGAGCTGATTTCAAACGGCTGCGACGCAGTGACGAAATTAAAAAAGCTTGAGCTGATGAGCGAGTATACGATTCCGGAGGGCGAGGAGTTATGCATCCGCGTCCTGGTAAATCCGGAGGAGAAGACGATTAAGTTTATTGATAACGGTATCGGTATGACGGCGGACGAGGTGAAAGAGTATATTAACCAGATTGCTTTTTCCGGCGCGGCTGCTTTCCTTGAAAAATACAAGGATAAGACGAACGAGGATCAGATTATCGGGCATTTCGGTCTTGGTTTTTACTCGTCCTTCATGGTAGCACACAAGGTTACGATTGACACACTGTCCTGGCAGGAAGGCGCGAAGGCAGTGCGCTGGGAGTCCGAGGAGGGCGTTGACTTTGAGATGGGCGAGAGCGATTACACGCAGCGTGGAACGCAGATTACACTCTATTTAAACGAAGACAGTTATGAATTCTCGAACGAATACCGCGCGAAGGAAGTCATTGAGAAATATTGTTCCTTTATGCCGGTGCCGATTTATTTCCGGAATGAGACGGCAGAGGAAAAGCCGGAGGAGGATGAGGAAGAAGATATTACGCAGGAGAGCGAAGGGAAGACCGAAGGTGAGGAGGAGATTATTGACGCCGAGGTTTCCGGGGATGGCAAGGCACAGGAAGTTGAAAAGGAGAAGAAAAAGAAGGGGCCGAAGCCGTTAAACGACACGACACCGCTCTGGACAAAGCATCCGAACGAGTGCACCGAGGAGGAGTACAAGGAGTTTTACCGCAAGGTTTTCCACGATTACAAGGAGCCATTGTTCTGGATTCACCTGAACATGGATTATCCGTTTAATTTAAAGGGCATTCTCTATTTCCCGAAGATTAACACGGAGTACGACAGTATTGAGGGAACAATTAAACTCTACAACAACCAGGTGTTTATCGCGGATAACATCAAGGAAGTGATTCCGGAGTTCATGATGCTCTTAAAGGGTGTGATTGACTGCCCGGACCTGCCGTTGAATGTATCGAGAAGCGCGCTGCAAAATGATGGTTTTGTCAAGAAGATTTCGGATTATATTACGAAGAAAATTGCGGATAAACTTTCCGGCATGTATAAGGTGGAGCGTGAAAGCTATGAGAAATATTGGGATGACATCAGCCCATTCATCAAATTCGGCTGCTTAAAGGATGAGAAATTCCGCGATAAGATGAAGGATTATATCATCTACAAAAATCTGGAAAAGAAATATGTGACGCTTGAGGAATACCTGGACGCAGCGAAGAAGAAGGCACAGGATACTGCAGGAACCACCGATGGCGGTGAACAAACCGCACAGGATGCCGGGGCAGATGCACAGGATACCGAAAAGGATTCCGAAAATGCCGATGCTTCCGGAAAAGAGCCGAAGAAGGACATCGTCTATTATGTGACGGACGAGCAGCAGCAAAGCCAGTATATCCGCATGTTTACCGAACAGGGCATTGATGCGGTCATTTTAACACACAACATTGACCAGCCATTCATCAGCCAGTTAGAACAAGGCAATGACAAAATCCGCTTCCAGCGCATTGATGCCGACCTGACCGATACGTTCAAGGAGGAAGTCGGTGCGGATGCCGAGGAGGAGCTTAAGAAGGTAACCGACACGCTGACGGAACTGTTCCGCAAGGTGCTTGGCAAGGAAAAACTCACCGTCAAGGTAGAAAAGCTCAAGGACGCGAAAATTTCCTCGATGGTAACGCTCTCGGAGGAAAGCCGCAGGATGCAGGATATGATGAAGATGTACAATATGTACGGCATGGACCCGACGATGTTCGCAAACGAAGAGACCTTGGTTCTGAATGCGAACAATGCGCTTGTGCAGTATGTGTTTGCGCATGGCGACGGCGAGCATGTACCGATGTTCTGCGAACAGCTTTATGACCTGGCGTTGATTAGCCACAAACCGCTTGCGCCGGAGGCAATGTCGAAGTTCATCGCGCGCAGCAATGAGATTATGATGTTGTTGGCAAAGTAGGTGGTTGGAAAGAAAACGGTAAAGGAAAACAAGAAACCGCCGGAACAGGCGGGTTTGATAGAGGAATCATTCCGGCAGGATACAGTGTAGCTCTTTTTGATGCTACACTGTATCTTTTGTTGTGCGCCTGACAGCGCACATTTCTAACGGGTGCAAGTCCCGAACATGCAACTACCATATTTGTAGTGCCAGAGTAAATGCGGCGGATAGCAGGCAAAGGCGAAGTCAGCAGAGGTCTTCTCCCAGAAGTCCGGGGAGAGCTTTGTGGATACGGCGCTGAAGATACTGATCTCCCTGGTGGTGGGCGCGCTGCTGCTGGCGGGGCTGTACACACTGTTCAAGGATACCATCCTGCCCACTCTGACCCAGAAGATCACCAGCCTGTTCAACTATCAGGGATAAGGCTGGTAGTGGCTGCCGTTCCTGTCCTTTGGGGTGGAAGCGGCATATTTCAGGTAGAGAAGTGGATAATAAACAGCCAAAAGCAGTTTGTTTATGGATGCACAAAATAAAAATATATAAAAATATAAATTTTCTATAAAAATGAGTATATAAAACAAGAAAACATGAAATTATATGTTGATTTTTATTGAAAACGAATTATAATGTACATGAGAATGAAAAGCGGATGATAGACGAGAAACCTAGAATGAGGAGACCATTATGCTGATCCAATTTAATTTTAAAAACTTTAAATCCTTTCGTGATGAGGTATCTTTAGATCTGACGGCAACCAAAATAACGGAACATGAAGACCATGTGGCAGAAGCGGCGAATGATAAACTTTTGAAAGTAGCAGCTATCTATGGTGCCAATGCAAGCGGGAAATCCAATGTATATGATGCCTTTAAATATATGACTTACTATGTAGACGAATCCTTCAAATTTGGTGATGAAGAGGAACGGCGCAGAAAAACAGGGGCTCCCTATTTAAAGGTGACACCTTTTCTTTTCGATGAAAACAGCCGTGAGGAAGAGACCAACTTTGAAGTGTTTTATGTTGACAATTCAGAGGATACGGGAAAGACATACCAGTATGGATTTTCATTGAAAAAGGATGAGATAGTGGAGGAATGGCTGTATTCCAAGGCAAAAACAGCAAGGAATAAGTACCGGACAATCTTTTACCGCAAAAAAGGCGAAGAACTGGAAATGAATGGATTTTCCAAAAACCATGTGGAGAATATCAAGGCATCTCTGAATAAGGAGTCCCTTATTGTCTCTTTGGGGTCAAAGCTACGGATCGCCAAACTGAAAAAGGTAAGGGACTGGTTTTTAAGCAACGAGATCGTAAACTTCGGTGATCCGGCAGAGAATTTCTTCCTTTCCAGGGTTCTGCCAGAGGGGTTTGTAGAGCGGAAAGAGGTGAAGGATAATGTGGTGGAATATTTTGCATCTTTTGACGAGGCGATACGGGATTTTAGTATAGAAGAACTTCCCCAGGAGGAAGGGAAAGAGAATAGCAAAAGCTATAAGATTGATGCCTTGCATAAGATGGGGGATAGTGAGAAAATGGCTTCTATCCCACTGAAACAGGAATCCAGCGGGACATTGAAGATGTTTGCCTTATATCCCTCTTTAAAGGAGGTACTGGATCAGGGTTCCATTCTGTTCATTGATGAACTGAATGCCAGGCTGCATCCGCTTTTGGTGAGAAATATCATATTGACTTTTCTTTCTCCGGAGATCAACACTCGGAATGCACAGTTGGTATTTACAACCCATGACATCTGGCAGTTTTCCAATGAATTGCTGCGGCGGGATGAGATATGGATGGTCAATAAGGATCGTGATGGGGTTTCGGAACTGTACTCTCTGGTTGAGTTTAAGGACGAAGAGGGAAACAAGGTGCGGCGGGACGAGGCTCTTGCAAAGAATTATCTTACAGGGAATTATGGGGCAATCCCGGCGTTAAAGCCTATGAAGATGTTGAAGGGGAGGATGGCGGATGGCAAATAGGGAGAAAGCGGCAGGAAAGAAGTCTACTGCCGCCGGAAAACCTAGCGACAGCAGAGCCGGAAAAAGGCGGGACAGAAATAAACGAGTGGGAGCCAGGATTCCTGAACTGGGATATTATCTGATCGTGACGGATACGGAAGAAACGGAAAAGAATTATTTTGAGGGGCTGCGGGACAGTATTCCAGCGGAACTAAAAGACAGACTTGTGATAAAGGTAGAGAAGGCCAGAACGGTGGAACTTGTGAGGAAGGCTCTGGAAATGACAGGGCAGGAATCACAGTACCGGATCCCATGGATCGTCTTTGACAGAGACCAGGTGAAGGACTTTGACGAGATTATCCAGACAGCAGAGAAAAGTGGTGTGGGCGCAGGATGGTCTAATCCCTGCTTTGAGATATGGATGTATGCGTATTTTGGAGAGATGCCTGTGATCAGGGAGTCTTATACCTGCTGTGACCGGTTTGCCGAGAAGTTTGAGAAGGTAACGGAGCAGAAGTATTCCAAGAATGACAGAGACATTTATTGGAAATTGGCGCAGTATGGGGATGAGAAGAGAGCCGTTCAGATAGCAGAAAGATGTTATAAAAGATGTGTGGAAGATGGAAAACGGAAACCATCAGAAATGTGGCCGGCTTGTAGGGTACATAGGTTGGTGGAAGAGATATTGCAGAAAATAGGTAGCAGAAATAAATAAACTTAAAAGGCTAAAGGAGAAATGTGTTATGCAGTTTGTGACTAGGAAACGGGATACAACTAATTTTGCATCACCACAGGAAATGTATGATGATTACAAAAGCAGAAAGATAAATGGAATTCAAGATTATCAGTCAAAAATGTTGGACTCCTATATGGAAAAAGGAATTGACAAATCAGATGTTGCTTTAGAGTTACCAACAGGTACAGGAAAAACTTTAATAGGTTTACTGATAGCTGAATATCGAAGAAGAAAGCTCAGAGAAAGAGTGGTATATGTTTGTCCCACAAAACAGTTGGTTTATCAAACTGCAAATTATTCTGCGGAAAAATATGGAATTAAGGCGATAGCATTTACAGGTGCTAGAGCAGAATATAGTGCGGAAGACAAAATGAGGTATACATCTGGTCAAGTGATTGCAATAACAAATTACAGTAGTATATTTAATACAAATTCCTTTTTTGATGGTGCAGATGTTCTGATTTTTGATGATGCTCATTCGGGGGAGGGCTATATATCGGCAAATTGGACAGTCGAATTACAAAGGGAATCTGGGGATGTATATTATAAGATAATAGAAGAAATAAAGTCTATACTTACGGAGGAACAGTATAATGTATTAACAAAAGAATCACCAAATCAAGATGATTTAGCATGGTGCGATATGGTACATAGTGTAAAACTCCATGATAAATATTTAGGCATAAAAAATCTTCTTGATGAGGGACTAAAGGAAAGTCGGCAAAAATTTTCATGGTCTAATATTAGAGATAATCTGTTTGCATGCAATGTTTACTTATCATGGAAGTCAATAATAATAAGACCTTATATATCTCCAACTTTTGCTAATAATGTATTTAGAAGTGCAAAAACCAGGATATATATGTCGGCAACTTTGGGAGAAAGTGGGGAATTGGAGAGAGCATATGGAGTAGAGCATATAGAGCGCCTACCCATGGTGAAAGACTGGAACAACAAAAATATTGGAAGAAGATTTTTTATGTTTCCGTTAGCCTCATTCAAGGAAGAAGAAAACCTTAGAATTCTTTGCAAAATTGCTTCTAGAGTTAATAGAGGATTGATTATAGTTAATGATTTAGAGAGCCAAAAAGAAATTCAAAATATTTTTAGAGAGGGGCATATTGCAGGTACTTTCAATGGTCGTGATATAGAAAAATCTAAAGAATCTTTTACACATAGTGAACATGCTTTTGCTGTAATGGCAAATAGGTTTGATGGGATAGACTTTCCTGATGATGAGTGCCGAGTGTTGATTTTGTTTGATTTACCAGCAGCAACAAATATTCAAGAAAAATTTATGATAACTCGTTTAGCAGCACGAGCTTTGTTTGAAGAACGTATAAAGGCAAGGCTTATTCAAGCATTAGGAAGATGTACAAGAAGCCAGACGGATTATGCAGCAGTATGTATAATGGGAGACAGTTTGATGAACTCTTTATTGGCACCTAAAAATCTTGAAGAATTCAATCCGGAATTGCAAGCAGAAATAATTTTTGGTCAAGATAATTCTATGGGGCAAAAGGATATAGATGAATACTTAGAGTTATTAAAGATGTTCCTGGATCACGGTGAAGAGTGGGAAAATGCGGAGGAAAGCATATTATCAATTAGGGATGATATTATTGGAAAAAATGATGAAACTAATAATTTGGTTTTTTCACAATTATTTAAAACTGCAAAACATGAAGTAAAGATGCAGTATTGTTTATGGAAAAAGGACTATGTATCAGCACTTTCAGAGATAGAAAATATTTTAAAGTCTATTCAGGAGCCAGAGTTAAAAGGATATAGAGGGTATTGGAATTATGTAGCGGGATGTTGCGCATATGAAATTTACAGAGAAGGCGATCCTTTATATGTAGCTAAATACAAAGATTACTTTAGAAGAGCCAGTGACTGTACAATCGCTGTTAATTGGTTCAATATAATTGACGATAATTTGCATGAAGACAATATTGGATTGATGAGATACAATATTGAGAGAATAGAAAAGATATTAGTAAAAGAGGGTGGGAAAGGTTTAAAAAATTTTCATAGCTATTTAGATAATATTCTTCAACTTTTGAAATCTGATGGTATAGACTTTGAAAAGGGGCATGAACTATTGGGGTATGTTGCAGGATATATTTCTTCTAACCCATCAGGAACAGCAGAACCTGATCCTATTTGGATTATCAATCGGGAAATTTGTATAGTTTCTGAAGACAAGATTTATAATGAAGGAAAAAGAATTCCGCCCAATGATGTAAAAGAGGCAGCTGGACATAAATTTTGGGTGCAAAAAAAGCATGATAGTTTGGGATTGTACAAAGAAGCGAAAATATACACAGTTTTTGTTACGACAGCTGAAAAAATACAAGATAATACAGCTCTTTTTGGGGAAGACATTTGTTATCTGAGTAGAGAAAAGTTATATAATTGGGCTGAAAAAGTAATTGGTCTTTTGAAGCAGGCTTATCGTACCTTTGCCGGAGAGGGCGATGCTGTTTGGAGAGAGAAGACGATAAAGTCATTTGAGGAAGGGGGAGTGACGCCAGAAGATTATATTATAATGATAGATAAAAAGCACTTAAAAGATTTGTAATCAATATCAAAACACGATTGGTTTGTAAAAACAATCGTGTTTGATTTTTTGAACCGGAGAATGAGTGATGTTGTATCATAATACTTGACACTTCCACTTCACGGATTTATTAAAGAAAGAAATGAAAGTGGGGGTTCGGAAATGGTACAGAAGGAAGTTTATGACAAGGAGTTCAAATTTCTTGCAGAGGCAAGCATTTTTTTCGCAGCGATCCGTCGGAAGTCAGCAAAAAACTGAGAATGAGGTTTATTGATGTAAAGACAGACGGCGACACTGGAAAGGGGAAGATTGCGTTTTATTGTGATACGCTCCATGTGACGAGGCAGGGATTTTACTGGTATCTAAAACATCGGGACGATCCATGGAAATACGAAGACCTCGCCGGAAAAATGCGTGCGATCGCGGCAGAGGATGAATGCAATGACAATATGGACGCTGCCGGATGCGGCAGGCGTTAATGCTGAAATACCTGGATGAGGGCATCCCAAGCGAAAGGACTGTTTACAGGATCATGGAAGAAACAGGATTAAGCCACAGACCAAAACGCAAGCTGAATGGAATCACAAAGGCTGACAGGAGCGCCCGAACATCGGATGACCGTTTAAAACGGGATTTCACGGCAGAAAGGTTGCTGGAAAAATGGGTGACAGATATCACGGAGATTCCGACCAAAGACGGTAAGCGATACGTCTCGGCAGTATTTCACCTGTCTACTTGACAAGGGGCATATCACTATGTATATTCTTTCGCATTATTTATAAATTTTTTCCACTCGTTCTTGGCCATAAAATGTAATATCCCAAAACCGGTAATCATATCATAAGGCTATGAAGCTCCTTAATCTTATATCCAACGTCTTCAGGGCAATGTGCATCCGACGAAGTAATGATTTTCACATTATTCTTTTTCAATATCCGAAGCAGTTCTTCATTCATGCCAAGCGAAGCCGTTTCCGGACATCTTCTGGCAACGCCGCTGTTTTGGTCCGCATACATATTACTTTTTGAGAGCTCTTTCGCCAAACTCTCATAGTAGCCAGATAGTGAATACGATGGTTTATGGCCGAATAATTTTATTGCATCCGGATGACCAATACCGTCAAATATTCTGCTCTTTGCCAACGAAATAGAATCCTCGAAATATCTGCGGTATATTTTATCAACATCAATCCCCGCCCAATGCTCGGCTTTATGGTCGAAAGCAAAATTATCAACAAAATGTATGCTTCCCAGTAAAAAATCAAAGCCTTTCCCCCTGGTAAGGTCAAAAGTAAAGCTTTCAAACTCTTTGAAATAGCATATTTCAAGACCAAACTTGATTTCAACCGGAAACTGCTCGTTTCTGACTCGTTCAATAAGTTCCAGATAGTCCGCAAGTTTATGCACACCTGCATTCCTATGAAACCATGCATCTACATATTCACTATATGCACACACGGAATCATACATTGGAACAAACTCTTCAAATCGATAACAATGCTCAAGCAGACGTATTTCATCAAGCTCCATTTCGACTGCCTTATTTACAAACTGATGAATCCAATCAAGCGTGTACGCCCCACGTTCAATATGAATATGTCCGTCTATCATTTTTCTTTATACCTCCTGTTGATGTTCCAGAGCAATACTTCCAAATCCATTTCTTTTATAAGCTGCTGCCATCCATGGGAGAACAAACAGATGGAGTCGGATAATACCCGAAAAAGCGCATTTCAACCCGTTTTAATATATCCGTTTGTTTCATATGCTTTTCTCCATAAATTCCAATTTATCTATGAGACTTAGTCCAATACCATGCCTTTTTTCTTGCCGTTTTTCTTCCTTGGATACTCCCTGATACGAGTGACAAAATCGAGATTGACAATTTCCCGCTGACCGGAATTTCTCTCGATTATCATACCGCTGTCACCAATTTCTTTTATAACTCCCTGTATGCTGCCGTCATTTGAAGTAATCGTATAAATGATGCACTCTTCACCGATAAATTGCTTTGCAAATTCTTTCATAATCAACATCTCCTTGTTTTGTTTTCTGCGGTTTTGTATTTGCCACACAGCCGCCGCTGTTCGTCGTTTTTTCCCGATACACAAAAAGATAATCAGAATAACGACAATCCACAAATAATTTGGCATTGCCTTATATCCTCCTGCTTTTCCATCAAAAAATCTTATTCCCGGCCTTGGAATACTTGAACATTTCCCTGCAATATACGGACTGATTGACAATCCAAATAAGGCACACCACAAGAGAGGGCAGAAATCCTATTCCAAAAATCAGCGCACAGATGGCAAGCATAATGGAAAGGACGGAACACCCCGTGTTTGTGGCGACATAAGCCTTAGACGCACATTTGCCTATCATAATCTTCTCGGCTTCATCACAGCTATCCATCCATTTTTTTTGGAACTTTGTATCATAAACGGAGGCTGTTTTTTCGGGATTCGTTTTCTTGGCGGCATCAATGCACTTTTGCTGGCTGATGACAGCTTCTATCATAATGGCGAAGAAACTGACAATGCCTGCAAAAAACGATACAATACGATTCTCATTTTCAAAAGCTTCAAAACCTCCGGAATACGAAGCAGCAATGAGAAAGTAGGAGAGGATAAGAGCTGCGCTTGTAATCCAAATGATAATGGAAAGTTTTTCATCAATTGCATCTGAAATTTCCTCGTTTTCGCCATCCCAGGAGGAAAGCAGCTTCTTTGCGCTTCGATAAATTGGAACGCAGACCAACGGCACGGTAATCGCTGTCATCAACATCAGCCAGGGGGCAATATAAGTGCCGAAAAATGCTCCGGCGCTTTTCATGCTGCCCGCAAGCGAGCTCAGTCTGTATTTTGCGGCGCAAAAGCCTATTGCTCCGCCAACAAGCAGGCTTATGGTCATAATGAGCATAAATTTCGGGAGAGCCTTGCGGTTCGCTTTCTTGATTTCATTATTATCCATTTTCCTCCTCCTGTAAATAGAAAACATCTTCTACCGTAACGCCGCATACCTTTGCAATCGTCAGGGCAAGGGTGACGGACGGTGAATAGTCGCCCCGCTCAATCAGGCTGATTGTTTGCCTTGATACACCGCATAAGCGTCCCATTTCCTGTTGGTTGACATTCAGTGCGGCTCTGCGTTCCTTCAAACGATTTCGCAGTATCATACAGCACCTCCTTATGACAACCAAATTTGTCTAATTGACAAATATCATTGTCATATTGCATTATACTTTTGTCATTCTTGTTTGTCAATAGGATTTCATAAAGTTTTTGCTTTCCTGCTTTATCTGTTTTGAATAAATCCACAATCCCAACATCCATGCGTTGTATCAAACAAACATCAAACAAACGGCTCCTGCTTGTTTTTCAGGAAGCGCTTGACGGCAGGCGGCAAGACTGTTATTATTATGTTGCGGGAAATCGGACGCTGTTTATGCGGCTCGCTGCGGGAGGAGAGGCTACTTTCGCCCGATGAAAATAAACGGTACATAAAACAAATACAATAGGAGGCAGGACATGAATTTAAAAGGACGTTCATTTTTAACGTTGAAGGATTTTACGCCGGAGGAAATCATGTATTTGGTTGACTTGGCGGCGGATTTGAAGGCGAAAAAAAAGCAGGGGATTACCGGGAACAGCTTGAAGGGCAAGAACATTGCACTCATTTTTGAAAAGCCGTCCACCAGAACGCGCTGCTCGTTTACCATCGGGTGTATCGACGAGGGCGGCCATCCGGAGTATCTTGGGAAGGATGATATCCAGCTTGGCTACAAAGAGAGCGTGGAGGATACCGCGCGCGTGCTCGGCCGGATGTTTGACGGTATTGAGTTTCGCGGTTTTCAGCAGGATACCGTTGAAAAACTTGCGAAATACAGCAAGGTTCCGGTCTGGAACGGTCTGACGGACGAATATCACCCGACGCAGATTCTGGCGGATTTCCTGACCTTAAAAGAGCAGTTTGGGAAGCTTGCCGGGCTAAAACTGGTCTTTGTCGGCGATGGCAGGAATAATATGGCAAACAGCCTGATGATTGGCTCTGCCAAGATGGGGCTTGATTTTGTAATCCTCGCGCCAAGGAGCCTGTGGCCGGAAGGGGAGCTGGTATCGCTTTGCGAGGGCTATGCGAAGGAATCGGGCGGTTCCATCCAAATCACCGACAACCTTGATGCGGTGCAGGGTGCGGATGCGGTTTATACCGATGTATGGTGCTCGATGGGCGAGGAGGATAAGGCGGCGGAGCGCATCGCGCTGCTTACGCCATACCAGGTGAATGCGCAATTGATGGAAAAAACCGGGAAGGAAAGCACAATATTTCTGCACTGTCTGCCTGCGGTCAAGGGCAAGGAAGTGACGGAGGAGATTTTTGAGAAATTTGCGGATGTCGTATTTGACGAGGCGGAGAACCGTATGCACACAATCAAGGCGGTTATGGTGGCAACGCTCGGAAATCAGTAAAAGCGTGGATTGACAGGCTTCGGGTCCGGAAAGCATTGTTCCGGGGCGGAGCCTGTCTGGGTAAATGTGGATGGGGCGGCAAGGTTTGGGTGTGTCGGAAAACGTTTTTTTGTGACATGCAAAGCACAGGAATGCGTTTTTGGGCGCGCCCTTAAAGACGAAGGAGCTTTCATGAGAAAATTTTTGCAAAAACTTAAGGACAACAAGCTGCTTTTGGATGGTGTCAATGTGGTTGGCGGGTTTGTGCTGTTGGTGGCGCTGTTGGTATTTTTTATCAGTAAAGCATATCTTGCACTTTTGGTTGCCATCTGGGCGGCGGGGCTTATGAATATGGCGAACGGCCTGAAATCCATGCGCAAAAAAAAGACAGGGGCCGCGCTCGGCCAGTCGATGGTTATGCTTGGGATGATTATTTTAATCGGCGGTACAGCGCTGATTCTTTCCGCGATGGGGCTGTTTTGAATGTCCTATAACACATTGTCAGTATGGATAAAAAACGCCGCCATAACTGGAAGTTTATCGGCATGGACGGGATAAGAATGCGGAATGGATATGTCAGGGGGATTTTGCGGTAAAGAAAAGATAAGGCTGGTATTACATGGATAAATTTTTATACATCGCGGAGAAGCCAAGTGTGGCGAGGGAATTTGCGAAGGCTTTGAAGCGCAATTTTACAAATAAGGACGGGTACATGGAGGCGGAGGACGCCGTTGTGACCTGGTGCGTGGGGCATCTGGTGACAATGAGTTATCCGGAAGTTTACGACCCGGCGCTAAAACGTTGGACGCTTGAGACACTGCCGTTTTTGCCGCAGGAGTTTAAGTATGAGGTGATTCCGTCGGTCAGCAAGCAGTTTCAGACGGTCAAGGCGCTTTTAAACCGCGCGGATGTTTCACGGATTTATGTCTGCACCGACTCCGGGCGCGAGGGGGAGTACATCTACCGCCTAGTTGACCAGATGGCGGGGGTTCCAGCAACGAAAGATAAGCGGCGCGTGTGGATTGATTCGCAGACTGAGGAGGAAATTCTGCGCGGCATCAAACAAGCGAAGCCGATTGCGGATTACGACAATCTTTCCGATGCCGCGTATCTGCGCGCGATGGAGGATTATCTGATGGGAATCAATTTCTCCCGCGTGCTGACGCTAAAATACGGCTACGCGGTGAGCAATTTCTTAAAAGCGGAAAAGCGCGCGGCAATCTCGGTCGGGCGCGTGATGACTTGCGTGCTCGGTATGGTCGTGCGCAAGGAGCGCGAGATACGTGCGTTTGTGAAAACGCCATTTTTCCGTGTGATGGCAGGCTTTGCGGTGCAGGGGCATTCCTTTGAAGGGGAGTTCCGCGCGGTGGAGGGTTCCCGCTATTTCCAGTCGCCAAAGCTCTACAAAGAGAACGGCTTCAAGGAGAAAAAGGACGCGGAAGGGTTGATTGCGGCGCTTTTAGGCCAGGAAGTGTCTTACCGCGAGACAACGGAAAACGGAAAAAACAGCTATGCGGCGATTTTTGATGCGGTGGCAAAGAAGCTGACAGCGGTTGTCGCGGCGATTGAAAAGAAGAAGGAAAACAAATTTGCGCCGCTTTTGTTTAATCTGGCGGAGCTGCAGAATGAGTGCAGCCGCCTGTTTAAAATCAGTCCGGACGAGACGTTGAAGATTGCGCAGGAACTGTACGAGAAAAAGCTAATCACCTATCCGCGTACCGATGCGCGCGTGCTCTCGACGGCGGTGGCGAAGGAGATACATAAAAACATTGGCGGGATGCAGCAGCTCTCGCAGTTTGCGCCGTTTGCGAAGGAGATTTTAAATGGGGACGCCTACAAGAATATCGCAAAGACGCGCTACGTTAACGATAAGCAGATTACGGACCATTACGCGATTATCCCGACCGGGCAGGGCTTTGCGGCGCTTTTGGGTCTGCCGCTGCTTGCAAAGCGCGTGTATGTGGCGATTGTGAAGCGGTTTTTGAGTATTTTTTATCCGCCCGCAGTCTATCAGAAGGTTTCGCTGACACTAAAAATTGATACGGAAAGCTTCTTTGCGAGTTTTAAGGTGCTGGTGGAGGAAGGGTATCTGAAGGTGGCAAATGCGGGAAAGCAGGCGGCGGGCACTGCGGCGGATGGCAGCGGGAATGTGCCTGCCGGAGCCAGAAGTGGCAGCAGTGCAGCCGCGGGCGCGCAGGCAGATGGAAATGCGGATGCTGCCGGGAACAAAGACACAGACGCAGCCGAGGGGAAAACGTCAGAAAATGGCAATATGGCTGCTGCGCCAGGGGGTGAAGGCAGCAGCGCAACAGGGGCGAAGGCGGCGGGAAACGGCGACCCGAAACCTGGCGCAGAAGGCGAGGAGGAGAGCTTTGGCAAGGATTTTTTCGAGGCGGTCAAGAACCTGAAAAAGGGCGCAATACTGGATGTGACGGGCTTTACCATCCGTGAGGGCGAGACAGCGCCGCCAAAGCGCTACAATTCCGGCTCCATGATTCTTGCAATGGAAAATGCCGGACAGCTCATCGAAGATGAGGAGCTGCGCGCACAGATTAAGGGCAGCGGCATCGGCACGAGCGCGACGCGGGCTGAGATTTTAAACAAACTTGTAAAAATAGATTATTTAAGTCTTAATAAAAAAACACAGATTATTACGCCAACGCAGATTGGCGAGATGATTTATGAAGTCGTAAACGGATCCATCCGCTCGCTTTTGAACGCGGAACTGACCGCGAGTTGGGAAAAGGGACTGACCTATGTCGCGGAGGGCACGATCAGCCGCGGGGAATACCTGAAAAAGCTGGAAGACTTTGTTGGACGGCTGACCAATGCCGTGAAGGGCGCGAACAACCAGGGGCAGCTGACCCGGTGCTTTACAGAGACGGCAAAAAATTATATGGAAACGCAAACCAAAAACAGAACTGAAATGAAGAAAGGAGTCTGACGATGGAAGAATTACAAATCAAAAATCTTTTTGACCTGACCAAAAGCCTGGCGGGGGATTACCTTGGCGGGTTTATCTACCCGTGGGAAGCGCTCCCGCGCATTGGCGCGATGATTATGTCGCTCGGTGAAAAGCTTTCCGTGGAAGAGTATGAAAAGCGGGGGGATGATATCTGGGTAGCAAAGGATGCCGTGATAGCGCCTACCGCATGCATCAACGGTCCGGCAATTATCGGGAAGGGTGCCGAAGTGCGCCACTGTGCCTTTATCCGCGGCAATGTACTTGTTGGGGAGGGGGCGGTTGTCGGCAATTCAACGGAATTGAAAAATGTGATTCTTTTTGACGGGGTACAGGTGCCGCATTACAATTATGTCGGGGATTCGATTCTTGGCTACAAATCCCACATGGGAGCGGGTTCCATCACCTCGAACGTGAAATCGGACAAATCACTCGTGGTCATTCATGCGGAGGATGAGGAGATTGAGACGGGCTTAAGGAAGATGGGGGCAATTCTGGGGGATTATGTGGAGGTTGGCTGCGGCTCCGTATTAAATCCGGGAACCGTCATTGGCCGCGACACCAATGTATATCCGCTCTCCTCCGTGCGCGGCGTCATCGGACCCGGAAGCATCTACAAAAAAGCAGGTGAAATTGCAGGCAAAGCAGTACCGTTGGTTTGAGCAGGTGTTGAAATTGCAAGAAAAAAATTACTCTGCCAGCAAACGGGTGTTGGAAGGGGATATGCGGAACTTGAAATAGGAGGCTACATCAGGAATGGACGAATTATACCGCGCAATCGAAGAGAAAATCCGCGCCGCGGGCTATCCCGGCGAGGTGGACGGGGCTGAAATTTATGATGACATCTGTGCCCGGATTGAGGACAAGGAAGAAGGCGCATACGTGCTCATGTCAAAAACGGGGGATGAAATCTGGTACGAGTATACCCTACAGGTTATGGAAGATAATTTCAATCTTTCGGTTATGGTTATCCACACACAGGAGAAGGATTACCGGATTGACTTCGACACATAGAAGTGTAGATAAGTAATAACCGGAAAACGCGGTGCCGAAAACAACGGGTGGCTGCAAAGGAAAGCGGGGGATGAAAAGCGATGGAATGGTTGGTAACATACATACAGTATGTCGGAATGCTGATTCCGTTCATTGGTCTGATGATACTGCTGCGCAAGGATTCGGGGCGTGCCGGGGGCGACCTGATGTTGGCCAGCGTCGGCTGTATCATTGTAAATGCAGGATATCTTTTAATGTTGAAAATGAACAGCCACGATGCCGGGATGGTGGCGCTGAAAATCGAGTATCTTGGAAATGCCATTTTTTATGCATTTTTTTTGCTTTTCGTAATGGATTATTTCCGGATGCGCTATCCGCACTGGCCGTTCTGGATATGGGGGATTCTCCAGGTTTTTGAGATTTTTATTTTGTGGGATGACAAGCACCAGGATATGATTTTCCGGGATACGGATTTGTGGGAAATGGGCGCAGGAATGTCGTTTGCGAGCGGTGTCGGGACGAAGGAACTCGAGGAAGGGGCGCTCCATGTGCTCCAGATTAAGCCGGGTGTGCTTTATATGCTTCAATACGGCATCATCTGCATTGGATTGCTGTTTTTGATTGGCTACACCTTTGTGCGCATCCGCAGGACGCACGTCCGCAAAGAACGGATGGCACTTATCCGGCTTGAGGTTTCGGAAATTATCGTGATGCTTGCGATGTTACTTTATCTTGGCGGGCAGGCGATAAAATTTGATATCCTGCCGTTTTGTGCGTCGGGGGCGCTCCTGCTCATTATCCTGAGTGTCGTGCGCGGCGAACTCTTTAATGTGACCGATGCCGGGCGCAACTGGATGTTTGAGCATATGCAGGATATTTTCTTGATTACGGACAGCATGTATGGTTATGTTGACGCGAACGCCTACGCGAAGTCCATTTTCCCGGAGCTTGCCGCAAAGCGCAAGAACGAGCGCATCCCGCGGGAATTGTATGAGCTTTTTATCAACGATAAAACGGAATACAAAAAGGGGGAGCACTGCTACGAAAAAAACATCACGCCACTGATGGAAGGGGAGCAGGTACAGGGTTACTGCCTGCTTTTGATGGATGTGACGCAGACGCATCAGCTCGTGGAAGAGCTCAAGGGGGCAAAGGCAAAAGCAGAGGATGCCAATCAGGCAAAATCGGCTTTTGTATCAAATATGTCGCACGAAATCCGCACGCCGATGAACGCGATTGTCGGGATGACGGAAATCCTGCTGCGCAGCCAGATGAGCGGGCAGCAGAGGGGGTACCTGAACAATATCAAAAATTCCGGCAATGCACTGCTTACGATTATCAATGACATCCTTGATTTTTCCAAGATTGAATCTGGCAAACTTGAGATTGTGAACGATGCTTATGAGCCGATGTCGATGTTAAATGACCTTTCCATGATTTTTTTAAACCGTATTGGGGAGAAGGATGTGGAGCTTTTGTATGACATTGACCCGGCGCTGCCAAACAAGCTTTACGGGGATTCCCTGCGCCTGCGCCAGGTGATTATCAATATCGCGAACAACGCAATCAAATTTACACAGGAGGGCTATGTAAAAATTTCACTGAAGGTCACGCGGCTTGAGGAGGACGGGATAGAAATTTTTGTCTCCGTGAAGGATACCGGGCAGGGTATCCGCGAGGAAGATTTGGGAAAACTTTTCCAGTCCTTCCAACAGGTCGATATGCAGAAAAACCACAGCAAGGAAGGCACCGGGCTTGGGCTTTCCATCTCCAGGCAGCTTGTGGAGCTGATGGGCGGTTCCATCGGTGTGCGCAGCACCTACGGGGAGGGGAGCGAGTTCTATTTCACGGTGCGCCAGAAGGTTGTGGAGGAGCTTCCTGCCGCGCAGTTAAAAACGCGTGACCGCAAGGCAGTCTCCGGCTATTTTGCGTCAGAGGACATGGCTTTGATGTTAAAGAAATTTGCAAATGATTACGGCGTTTATTATATGGAGTATGACGAGCTGTACAGGCAGGCGAAGGAGGAGGGCTTTTTTGCGGTGGATTTCCTCTTTACGGATGGGGCGGCGTACCATGAGCTTGCACCGGAAATCCTTTCTGCAAAAGCGGAGGAAGGCACGATTTGCATCCTGCAAAACCCGATGACACAGAGTTTGGACGTGGATGGGGCAATGGTGGTCAACAAGCCGCTTTACAGCCTGAATTTCTGCCAGATTCTAAACCACGAGGAGCCAGGCGGCTCCGACCAGACGGACGATTATATGAATTTTACCGCACCGGAGGCAAGGGTGCTGATTGTGGATGACAATGAGATGAACTTGAAAGTGGCAATCGGTCTTTTGCAGCCGCTTCAGATGCAGATTGAAACGGCAGAGAGCGGCAAGCATGCGATTGAGAAGATTGAGAAGAACCGCTTTGACCTTATCTTTATGGACCATATGATGCCAGTGATGGACGGTGTTGAGGCGACACAGCGCCTGCGCGCGATGCAGGAGGAATATTTTAAGACCGTGCCGATTATCGCGCTGACAGCAAATGCGGTGGTTGGTGCAAGGGAAATTTTCAAGCAGGCGGGCATGAACGATTTCGTGGCAAAGCCGATTGAGATGAAGGAAATCTGCGCGAAGCTAAAAATGTGGCTCCCGAAGGAGAAAATCAAAAAACAGAAGAAAAAAGGCGGTCAGGCGGACGCCGCGCCCGCCCCGCAAAAAGAGGCGGAGCCGCTGCCGCAGATTGAGGGGCTTGACGTCATTGAGGGAATCAAAAATTCCGGGACAAAGGAGCTTTTTATCAGCCTGCTCGGCGATTTTTACAAGCTGATTGACATAAAGGCGACCAAGATTGAGAAATGCTTATCCGACGGCATGATTCGCGATTTTACGATTGAAGTGCACGCCCTGAAAAACACGGCGCGCATGATTGGCGCGATGGAGCTTTCTGGGATGTTTTTGGAATTGGAGCAGCTTGGCAGCCAGGAGGATGTGGCGGCAATCACGGAAAAGACACCGGAAGCTTTGAGACTTTACCGTTCCTACAAGCCGATTTTAAAACCTTACGGACAAGCGCAGGAGAGTGGGAAGCGCGAGGCTTCAAAAGAGGAGCTGATTGGGATTCTCGAAAAAATCCGCGGTGCGATGGAGGGGTTTGACCTTGATAGCGCGGACGCGGCGTTAAAAGAGCTTGAGGAATGCCGGATGCCGGAAGCCTGCACAACGCAGATGGAGCAGCTTCGTGCGTATGTCGCGGATGTGGCGATGGAGGAGGTTATGGAACTGGCGGATGCGATGATGGGGGTACTGCGGGAAATGTGAGATGGGGCGAAGTTTGCCATAAGTCTAATAAGCATCCCCCCTTTACATGAAAGAGATGGAGAATAGGAGCCATATAAGGCTCCATTCTCCATTTTTCTATCCCTTTTTACTTCGACAAGTCCGTCCTGCGCACCGCATCGCGGACTTTAAGCACAAAGCTCGGCGATACGGACAGCTCATCAATCCCCATCCGCAGGAAAGTTTCCGTAAGCGTTGTATCCGCGGCAAGCTCGCCGCAGATTCCAATCCAAGCGCCATGTTCGTGGGCGTTTTTCGCGCTCATCTCAATCAGGCGCAGGATTGCTTCGTGGTGCGTGTCAACAAACTCCTCAATATCCGGGTTCTGACGGTCGCACGCAAGTGTGTACTGCGTGAGGTCGTTGGTACCGACACTGAAGAAATCCACCATCGGTGCCAGTTTGTCGCTGATAATCGCCGCCGCGGGTGTTTCAATCATAATGCCAAGTTCAACGGATGCGGAGAATGCGATTCCCTCCGATTTCAGTTCCAGACGGACTTTTGAGCAGAGGGAGAGAATCCGCTCAAGCTCCGGGACGCTTGTAATCATCGGGAACATGATTCCGAGGTTCCCGAAAACGGAAGCGCGGTACAGCGCCCGCAGCTGCGTTTTAAAAATTTCGGGGCGTGTCAGGCAAATGCGGATTGCGCGGTAGCCAAGCGCAGGGTTTTCCTCCTTTTTCAAATGGAAATAGTCCACCTGCTTATCCGCGCCGATATCCAGCGTGCGGATAATGACCTTCTTGCCCGCCATGCTTTCCAGGACTTTTTTGTAGGCTATAAATTGCTGCTCCTCCGTCGGGTAGTCGCTGTTTTCCAGGTAGAGGAATTCGCTGCGGAACAATCCGATGCCGCCCGCGTCGTTTAAGAGCACTTCCCCCGTCTGGGCAGCACTGCCGATATTCGCGTAGACATTGATTTTCTTTCCGTCAAGGGTCACATTCTCCTTGCCCTTAAGTTCAAGCAGAAGATGTTTTTGCTCCTCGTCCGCCAACTGCTTTTCCCGCCAGGCGGTGAGGGTTTCTGCGTCCGGATTCACAAAAATTTCGCCGGTAAAACCGTCCACAATCGCTTCATCCCCATCTTTGATTTCATTTAAGAATTCATCGCCCACCCCGATGATTGCCGGGATATTCATGTTGCGCGCAAGGATTGCGGTATGGGAATTCGAGGAGCCATGCGCCGTGACAAACGCGAGGACTTTTTTCTTATCAAGCGATACCGTTTCGCTTGGAGCCAGGTCGCCCGCGCAAATAATTGTCTTTTCATCGGAGGCGCACGCATTGGCGGACTGCCCGGAAAGATTGCCGATGAGACGGTTGGAAATATCGCGTACATCCGCCGCGCGCGCCTTCATATAAGCGTCCTCCATGGCAGCAAACATTTCCGCGAAATTGTCAGCGGTCACCGCCACGGCGTATTCCGCGTTCACGCTCTGGCTCTCGATGATGTTGTGGATGGAGTCGTTATAGTCATCATCGTCAAGCATCATCTGATGGATTTCGAAAATTGCCGCGTTCGCCTCACCGACCTCTTTTAAGGCCTTGTCATAGATTTCCTCAAGCTGGCGGACAGCCAGGGCTTTTGCCTGTGCAAGGCGGGCTTTTTCATTTTCCACATCCGTGATATGGATGCGTTTCACCACGGCTTCCTGTTTTTTGTACAGTGAGACTTTTCCGATTGCAACCGCGCCGTAAACGCCCTTGCCGACATATTTTTTCATATCCTCACCTCTTTCATTCAAATGTTGGGGTTTTGTAAAATAAGAAGTCTTTCCTGCCGGGACCGCCGTTTTTTTGCGGCAGCCCCGGGATTTATTTTTCTCGTCCTTCTTACTCCCCGAACCCGCTCTCAAACATCGCTGCAATCTCATTTAGGACAGCTTCTTCCTCCGCCCCGTCGCACACGATTTCTACCTCGCAGCCCTTTTTCATGCACGCGCTCATAATCTGCATAGGAGCTTTTGCCTTGACGGATTTGCCGTTTGCGTTCAGTGTTACGTCACAGTCCGGATGTGCCTTGACTGCCTTTGAGAGAACCCCTGCCGGACGCATATGCATCCCCTGCTCGTTGATGATTGTCACTTTTTTCGATACCATAAAAATTTCCTCCTGAATAATTATTTTTTTGATTTTTGAAGCGCCTTAAAAGCGCGAAAATATTGAAATTTAAAAATGCCTTGATTTTTTGGGCAAGCGGAAAAACCTAAGCGGCCTTGCCCTTCTTTTTCTTCTTTAACAAGGTTAAGAGCAGCATTCCGACCGCCGAGCCAATCGCGAGGGAGACCAGGTACATTGCCCAGTTCCCGACAACTGCGAACACGAAAATTCCGCCGTGCGGAGCCATAAGCGTGCAGTTAAATGCCATGGAAAGACCGCCCGCAGCAGCCGCGCCGGTGGCGCATGCCGGAATGACACGAAGCGGGTCGGAGGCCGCGTAAGGGATGGCACCCTCCGTAATAAAGCTTAATCCCATAATGTAGTTGACAAGGCCGTTCTTGCGTTCCTCCTCCGTCCAGCAGTTTTTGAAAAACGTGGTGGAGAGCGCAATCGCAATCGGCGGAACCATACCGCCAATCATAACCGCCGCCATGATATCGTAGCTTCCCGACGCAATTGCTGCCGTCCCGAAAACGTATGCTGCCTTGTTGAACGGACCGCCCATGTCGATGGACATCATGCCGCCAAGGATGCAGCCGAGAACGATTTTACTGGAGTCGCCCATGCCGCTAAGGAAATTGGAGAGCCCTGTGTTAATCATTCCCATAAACGGGTTGACGGCGCACATGATAACCGAGATTATCCCCAGACCGGCAAGCGGGTAGATGAGCACGGGCTTGATGCCGTTCAGGGCTTTTGGCATATTGTCGCAGAGCCGCTCGATGCCAAGCATCAGAAAACCGCCTGCAAATCCTGCCAGGAGTGCGCCAAGGAAACCGGAAGGAATATCGCCGCCCACATTTGCAAAGGTGGAACCTGCTGATGCGAGATAGCCGCCGACCAGACCAACGAGAAAGCCCGGACGGTCTGCGATGGACATTGCGATATAGCCTGCAAGGACCGGAACCATAAAGCTAAAGGTAAAATCGCCCATTTTCTTAAAGAACGCCGCTGCAGCGATATGGGAACCAAAATTCCCATCCTGCGGCGCGCCCGCTATGGTGTCAATCAGAAAGGCGATTGCGATAAAGATACCGCCCGCTACCGTAAACGGGAGCATATTCGAGACACCGTTCATCAGGTGCTTATACATTCTGCGCCCGAAGCTCTCATTGTCCGACGAAGCGGTATCTGCCTTTGCGCCGCTGTGGTGGTAGACTGGTGCGTCGCCCGTTTCGATTTTGTGAATCAGCTCCTCCGGGATTTTGATGCCGTCCGAAACCTTGGTCTTGATGACCTTTTTACCGTCAAAGCGCGACATTTCCACCGTCTTGTCAGCAGCGACAATAATGCCGTCGCACGCCTCGATTTCCTTCTGGGTAAGCACATTTTTCGCGCCGCCGGAACCGTTTGTTTCCACCTTGATGGTGATTCCAAGCTTTTTGCCTGCCTTTTCGAGCGCTTCGGCAGCCATGTAGGTATGCGCGATTCCGGTCGGGCATGCGGTGACCGCGAGCACCCTGATTTTTCCGTCTGCGGTGCCAACAGGGGCAGCAGGTTCGTCCGGATATTTCTCGCGCTCCATATCGTCGATGACTTTAAGGAATTCCTCTTTGTCCTTTGCCGCCAACAGGTTTGCGCGGAAATCTTCGTCCATCAGGATGGTCATAAGCCTTGAGAGAACTTCAAGATGTACATCGCCGCCGCCTGCAGGCGCAGCAATCATAAACAGCAGGTTGGACGGCTCATCGTCAAGCGCCTCATAGTCCACGCCGTCCGGCACTGTTATGGCAGCAAGAGAGGGCGCTTTGACCGCGGCGCTCTTTGCATGGGGAATCGCGATGCCTTCGCCGACGGCTGTGGAACCCTGTTCCTCGCGCGCGAGAATTCCTTTTTTGTATTCGTCCGGGTCGGCGATGTTGCCGCCCTTTACCTGAAGCGCCACCAACAAATCCACCGCTTCGGCCTTGCTTTTTGGGGAAGCGTTAAGCTGAATGCTTTCCCTGCATAGTAAATCCACAATACGCATAAAAATACCTCCTCACAAGAATTGGAAAACCACATCAAAGCTGTTTGAGTAGTTCGTAAATAAAATCTTTTGTCGCCAGCCCGTCGGAAAACGCCGTCGCGCCGCCCGCCGCGGTGCCAAGCTTTAAGGCATATTCGTAATCGCCATCCCCTGCGCCTGCGAGAAATCCCGCGACCATGGAATCTCCCGCGCCGACGGAGTTTTTCACCTCGCCTTTGCACACGCCGCATTTGTGGACGTTTCCGTGTTCGTCAATTAAAATCGCGCCGTCGCCCGCCATGGAGATGAGGACATTGACCGCACCCATTTCCCTGAGCTTTTTGGCGTAGGAGATAATCTCTTCTTCATTCGAGAGCGTTACCCCAAACATTTCCCCCAGTTCATGGTTGTTGGGTTTAATCAGGAAAGGGCGGTATTTCAGCACGTTTAAGAGCAGGTCTTTTGTCGCATCTACTACTGTCCGGATTTCACGGTCAGACAGGCGTGCGAGGATTTTTTCGTAAATATCGCTTGGAAGGGAAGCCGGGATGCTGCCTGCCAATACCAGGATGTCGCCGTCCTGCAATTTATCCAGTTTTTCGTACAGCGCATGGATTGCCCCGGCGGAAATTTTTGGTCCCTGCCCGTTTAACTCCGTCTCTTTTGCAGCCCCGGATGCCGTGCCGGATTTGATTTTTACATTAATCCGTGAGCAGCCCTCTTTTAGATGGACAAAATCGGCGGCAACGCCCTTTGCAGCGACTTCCTCCTCGATTGCCCGGCCGGTAAAGCCCGCCACAAAGCCGAGCGCCTTTGAGGCAATCCCAAGCTCGGAAAGCACGAAAGAAACATTGATTCCTTTGCCGCCGCAATACATTTGTTCTGATTTTGAGCGGTTTACGTTTCCCACAATCATTTCATCCGTATGGACAACATAGTCGATTGCAGGGTTGAAGGTTACTGTATAAACCATTATAACACCTCCTTAACAGAAGCTTCTGTGAGATATTTTTTGTCGGGTGCCTTGTCGGTGATAATCCCTCCCCGGTTCAGCTCCGCAAATTTCACGGCAGTGATTTTCCCGAATTTCGAGTGGTCGGCGAGAATGTAGGCCTGCCGGCTCCTTGTGATTGCGGCAGTTTTCACCGCGGCCTCGCTTGCGTCGGGGGTGGAAAAGCCCCCCCTGACCGAAATGCCGTTCGCGCCCATAAAGCATTTGGTGAAATTATACCGTGAGAGCGAAGCGACCGCCTCCGCCCCGACAATCGCCTCGGTGGATACTTTAATCTCACCTGCGGGAATCAGCACCGGGAAGCCCTTTTGTGCAAGCTTCTTTGCATTGATGAACGCGTTGGTCACAAACGTGACAGATTTTGGCGGAATATAGTCAATCATTTTTTCCGTGGTCGTCCCCGCGTCAATGTAAACAAAATCGCCGTCCTCAATCAGCGATGCGGCATACCTTGCAATCGCAATTTTTTCCTCCACAAACAGATTGGCCTTTTCCTCGACATTGCGTTCCTGCGAGGAGAAGTTTTCGGCAAGTGCCATTGCGCCGCCGCGGACTTTGACTAACATCCCGTTTTCGGAAAGGATGGCCAAATCCCTGCGGACAGTGGATTCGGATGTGTTTAACAATGCGCAAAGCTCACTTAAATTCGCACTGCGCTGCCGTGCGAGTGTGTCCAGTATCATAGAGTGCCGTTCTTCGGTAAGCATATTCATCATCTCCTTTATTTGAAAGATTTTGAAATGTTTTGATTTGCTCTGACATTATAATAGCAGGTTGCATAAAATAAATCAAGCATTCTCAATCAAAATCTTTCAAAATATATCAAATTCGGCAATGATGACAAGATTTTGGGGGTGGATTTGGTGATTTTGCACAAAGGGAGGCGGAAGGAAGAGATGGCTCTTTCTCTAAAAACGGCGATTTAAAAAATAATATTTTTTTTGAAAAAGTATATTGCAAAATAGAATAGCTTGTGGTAATATGTAATCATCAAATAAGGGTGATAGACAAAAGTGTTCCCGGCAACCGGGAGGAAAGGAGAAGCGATGAACGCACAATTTAAAAAAGGAGTGTTGGAGCTGTGTGTATTGTCGAAGTTGGTTGACAGCGACCAATACGGGTACGAGCTGACCGAGGCGATTTCAAAGGAAATGATAATTGCGACAGGAACCCTGTATCTGATTTTGAAGCGCCTGAAGGATGAGGATTATGTAGAAACCTATCTGGTGGAGTCGGGGGAAGGCCCGGCGCGCAAATATTATCATCTGACTGAGGGCGGCAAGGAATACCAGAAGAAATTGAAAAATGAGTGGTTTGAGTTTGTAGAAGCGGTCGCGCGCGTAATCGGATAAGGAAGGGACTATGAAAAAGAATCATTTAAAAAGCAGCAATATATTGGATGCTGAAAATGCAAAATGCGGGGAACGGTACGTCAGAAGGAATGGGAAGGCACAGGCACGGCGGGATGCCATGCGTTCGGTCTGGCAGGAGATTTCCCAGATTAACAGGCGTGGATTAAATTAGGATGGCGCAGGAATGGAGGATGTCATGACAAGAAAAGAGTATATGGATTTGCTCTCAAGGGCGCTTGAGAATGTGGAGCCGGAAGTGGCAAGGGATATTATGGAGGATTACGAGGCGCATTTTGAGCGGGCGAAGGAGTCCGGACGCAGCGATGAGGAAGTGATTGAAGAGCTTGGGAGCATTGAGGAGTTCCGGGAGGAATTGGATGCATTTATAAACAAGGAAAAGAGCACAGAGAAGAAAAGGGCAGAGGACGGGAAAACGGCGCGCGAAGACAGCCCAGAAGCAAAAGGGGCACCAAATGCCAGCCAGGAGGAGGAAGAGAAGCGCAGGCAGCAGGAAAGGGCAGCACAGGAGTTAGAGCGTGCGCGCAGCGAGATGAACCGCGCTTTTGAGGAAATGCAGCGCGCAAGGGAAGAATTAGAGCGCGCCACGGAAGAAATTGCAAGGGAAACAAAACAGGCAGAAAAGGAAGCAAGAGAGAACGAGCGGGCGGCGGAAGAAACTGCAAGGGAAATGGAAGATGCCGCGGAAGAAGCTGCGAGGGAAGTGGAAGATGCCATGGAAGAAATCGCAAAGGAAACCGAAGACGTTGTGGAAAGCGCCGCAAGAGAAGCGTCCCGCGCCGCGAGGGAAGCCGAAAGGGAAGCAAAGAGGGCAGCACAGGAGGCGGAGAGGAACGCAAACCGCGCCGGCTCGCAGAACAACATGGATATTGACAATCTTGTCAACAGCGCGAAAAATATTGCAAGTACTGTCTTAAATCAGGTTTCCGGTGCGATGGACAAAGCATTTTCTGGTTTTGACAAGGCATTTACCGGCTTGTGGATGGGGAACTTTGAAAAGTCCGGCGAGGATATGAGGGATTATCGCAGACGGCAGGAAAATGCGAAATCGGAGGCAGCCGGGTACCAGAGGGAGCATGGTATGGATGGCAAAAAAGCGGGAAAAGACGGGCAAAATGACCAGACATTCTATTACAGCTTCGATTATGACAATGACAGCAGCGGGGAATCGGAGCAATATATGCCGGAATACCACGGTTTTGTGACGCAGGAGGAGGGCATAAGGCATCTGGTTGTGGACAGCAAATCCGCCGAGGTGGACATTCGCCCGTCACAGGACAACCGCCTGTTCTTCCATTATATCAATGATGGCAGCGCGAACAGCAAAATTATTTACTATTTTGAGAAAAGGGTATCGCAGAACACGCTGACGTTAAGCATTATGCACAATGAGAAGATGAGCCGCAAGAACCATTCCTCTATTTTGGGCGGTGTTTTTGAGGGGAATCCGGATTTAAGGATTGAGCTACATCTGCCAAGCTGGCTGGGGGCGCTGGAGGTAAACGGCAAGAGCGGCGATATTGAAATGGAGGGTGTGGACATTGCCACGCTGATGCTAAAGAGCATGTCGGGCGACATTTCGGTGCGCGGGGTGAACGCGGACAAATGTATGGCAGAGACGATGAGCGGGGATGTCAATGTGAAGGATGGTGCGTTCGGCTCCGTGCTGGCATCAAGTAAGAGCGGGGATGCGAATGCACAGAAGGTAAAGGCGGAGAGGGCGGCATTTAAGTCCATGAGCGGGGATGCCACGGCGCAGGATGCCTGCTTTGGGGAAGCGGTTGTCTCAAGCATGAGCGGGGATGCGCGGGTGAGCCATGTAAGCGGGCGGGTCATCAGTGTTTCGAGTATGAGCGGGGATGCCGCGGCGCGCGGGCTGACTGCTTCGGATGCGAAAATTTCCGCGGTCAGCGGCGATGTGGATGTGCAGAATGTGAATTCGGATAATCTTTTGATGACCGTATCCTCCGGTGATATGCAGGGAGTTGATTTATCCGTGAAAACATTGAAGGCTTCCTCGGCAAGCGGGGATATGAGCATGAGGGGGCGGGCGGACCAGATGAACCTGACGAACGGCAGCGGCGATGTGATTGTGGTTCTGGACGGGAATACGAAAGCGGCGGTCAGCACGCGCAGCGGGGAAGTGCATTTCCATCTGAAAAACAAAGGCGCGGGCTTTGCGTCGAAGGTGGCGACGCACGGGGAGACGAATTACCGCTACGGCGATTTGCATCTGCGTGATGTGGCAAATGGCATTCACCGCTACGGCGCGGAGGGTTCAAGCCTTGAAATCAAATCGACCTCCGGGGATATCACGATTACGGATTAAAGACAGATAAAGAAAAGAAGGATAGCTATGGGCTGCGTCTGTGCGAAGAAAGAAAGCACGGACGCAGCTTCTTTTGTTTTGGGAAAGGGACTTTTCCTTAGTCCGGTTCCTCGATTGCCAATGTCACGGTCCATTCACTGCCGTAAGGTACCACGTTGGTTACGGTACCGGTAAGGTTTTTCAAACGGTTTGGCGTATTGTTGGACATGGCAAGCGCCGGGATGATGGTGTAATAGTATACCGTTCCGGCGAGTGTGCTCAGTGTGGATTCGGCGAGGTTTACCGTATCGCCGGCCGCCATCAGCCCCTCGCGCGACATCCGAAAATCCATATTTCTTATCATTTTTTCCTCCTGCATTCTTCCTCCTGCCCTGCCGTAGCAGCGGCAATTTTGGGGCAGAAAACGATTCCATCAGCGTCCCTTTAAAAATATTGCAAAAAACGTGAGACTGCAATTGAAATATTAAGGGAAAAAGGGTATACTTTTAGTATAACAGTTCAGAACAAAAAAAGCAAAGGCAAAACGGTGTCTCCCCTGGATGTTTGGATGTGTGTGGGGCAGGAAGATTTTGCGCTGCGGAAAAGAGGAGAATATGAGAAGAACGAAAATCATATGTACATTAGGACCTGCTGTCGATAATGAGAAGATGATTCGCAAGCTGATTTTAAACGGGATGGATTGCGCCAGATTCAATTTTTCGCACGGCACGCTCGCAGAGCAGAAGGAGCGCAAGGAGCGCGTGCAAAAAGTAAGCAGCGAGCTTGGGATTCCGGTTGCGTTTCTGCTTGATACGAAAGGACCGGAAATCCGCCTGAAGGATTTTGAGGGCGGCAGCGCAATGCTAAAAGCGGGGCAGACATTCACGCTGGATACAGACAAGGAGACACTTGGCGATGCGACGCGCATCGGGCTGACCTACGACAAACTTGCAAAAAGTGTCACGGAGGGGACGCGCATCCTGATTGATGACGGGAAAATCGCGTTAAAGGTCGCACAGGTAAAGGGGACGAAGGTTATCTGCACGGTGGTCAATGGCGGGAAGGTCAGCAACCATAAAAGCATCAATGTCCCGAACGTTTCAATCCCGATGCCGTATTTAAGCCCGGTGGACAAGGAGGATATCCTGTTTGGCATCGAGCAGAAATTTGATTATATCGCGGCATCTTTTGTGAGGAACGCGGATGATGTGCGCAAGCTGAGAAAATTCCTCAAAGACAACGGAGGGGAAGGCATGCGCATTATCAGCAAGATTGAAAACGGAGAGGGCGTGAAAAACCTTGACGAAATCCTGGCGGAGAGCGACGGCATCATGGTGGCAAGGGGCGACCTTGGCGTGGAGATTGCGTTCAAGCAAATCCCGGCCATCCAGAAGGTTATGATTAATAAGTGCAACGAGGCGGGAAAGCTTGTTGTGACTGCGACGCAGATGTTGGAATCCATGACGCAGAACCCGCGCCCGACAAGGGCGGAGGTTTCGGATGTGGCGAACGCGATTTATGACGGCACGACGGCAATTATGCTCTCCGGCGAGTCGGCGGCGGGCGCGTATCCGGCGGAGGCGGTTAAGACGATGGCAGAGATTGCACAAAGTACGGAGGAGTCCGTGGATTACAGCCGCTATTTTGTCCGCGACCACATGAAAATGGAGCATACAATCGCAAATGCAGTGTGCGCGTCGGCATACAGCGCGGCAAGCTATCTTGAAGCGGATGCCATTGTTGTCGTGACGAAGAGCGGGCGCACCGCGCGCATGCTTTCGGATTTTAAGCCGACCGCGCCGATTCTCGCGGTGACCATGCAGGAGGAAGGTGTGAGGAGCTTAAAGCTTGCATGGGGGGTAAAGCCGGTTGCGGCGGACCGCATGGACTCGCCGGAAGCGCTGTTTGATTACGCGGTGGAAAAGGCGCTGGAATCCGGGCTTGTAAAGAAGGGCGGCACGCTGATTGTGGTTACATCATCCGACCTTGAAAATAATAATGTAAACGATGTGATGAGAATCTGCAAGATATGATGATTTGATGGGTATAATTAAAATGTGCACCGCGATTTTGCCGGCTGCGGCAGGATGCGGTGCATCCTTGGAGGTCGCCATGACGGAGGAAGAAATTATTGAACTGATAAAAGGGCAGGAGGACGCGGGGCTTGAGGTCTTGGCGGAAAAATACGGGAAGCTCCTTACCTATATTATTTCCGGGATATTGAAAGAGCGCGCCGATGATGTGGAAGAATGTGTCAATGACACATATTTAAAGGTTTGGCGCAATGTGGAAAAATTTGATTTCGGGCGGGCGTCGCTTGCGACATATCTGAAGGTGATTGCGCGCAACACCGCGTTAAACCGCCTGCGCGATGTAAGGCGCCATGAGGAGTGCCGCGCAGGGCAGGAGATTTCAGAACTCGCGGATACCGTGGAGGATGCGGTTGGAAATGTGGAGAGCGCCGTGCTGCGAAAGGAGCGCACACAGCAGCTGAATATGGTAATCCGGGCATTGCCGGACAAAGAGCGGGAACTGGTACTGAGGAAATATTTTTACCTTCAATCTTCAAAAACAATCGCGACAGCGATGGGGATGACCGTCAATGCGGTGGATACAAAGCTCTCGCGGCTGCGCGGCAAGGTGCGGGCAGCATTCGCGGAGGCGGAAGGTACATAAAGGTGCCAGAAGGAAATATGCAAAACTTTAAACAGCATGCCCCCGGAACAGCCCCCAGTGGAATTTTTCGGAGCGAAGCGAGGGAAAATTCCACTGCCATCAGAAGGGGCTGGGGAGGGGCGCATGCGGAACTTTAAATAGAAGGGAGAATATATGGACCGAACAGAGGAGATGCTCGTGGACTTGATGGATAATCTGGATGTGGAGCTCTTGGAGGGGAACTATATGGAGTCCGACCTGAAACGGGGAAGGACAGCGTGGCTTACCACCTTCGTCAAAGAGAGAAACTGGAGGAAGGACAGCGAGAAGGATGGTGTGCAGGCTCAGGGAATGCAGGAGGTAAGGGCGATGAAAGAAAAAAAACGCGCACGACGCAAAAGAATTGAAAGAACACCACTTTCCTACGAGTGGGGGGAAGCGATACGGACCGATATGGGAAAACGCCTGCACGAGAGCATGCGCAAGATGAAGCGCCGCGCCGCGGCGGTCTGGGGCTTTGTCTCCGGGGTGGTCACAATGGCAGTGATTGCACTTTCCTTCGTCGCAATTATCGGAAAGAAAAAAGGGGCGGAACTCTAAACAGCATATCCCCGCAACAGACCCTTGGAGAAATTTTTGGGAATGAAACGGACAAAAATTTCTCCGCCTGGGTTGGGTGGTGGGAGGGGATATGCGGAACTTAAAATAGAAAGGGCATTATTAAAATGAAAAAAATTGCATTTGTATTCCCGGGTCAGGGTGCCCAGTATGTGGGGATGGGGAAGGATTTTTACGAACAGTTTCCTGAGAGCAGGGAGGTTTTTGACCGGGCAGGGGAATTGCTCGGTATGGACATGAAGGAACTTTGCTTTGAGGAAAATGACAGGCTGAATCTGACAGAATACACGCAGGCTGCCATGGTTACAACAATCGGCGCGATGTTGGCGAAAATCAATTCCATGGGAATCCGTCCGCAGGTGGCTGCGGGATTAAGCCTTGGGGAGTACGCCGCGCTTGTGACAGCGGGTGTGCTTGACCTCTATGATGCTATCCGCCTTGTGCGCCTGCGCGGGCAGCTGATGCAGGAGGCGGTGCCGCAGGGTGTGGGCGGCATGGCAGCAGTGCTTGGCATGGAGCAGGCTGTGGTGGAACAGGTATGCCAAGAAACAAACGGGGTTGTGACGGTTGCAAATTATAACTGCCCGGGGCAGCTTGTGATTTCCGGGGAAATTGCGGCAGTGCAGGCGGCGTCCGGGAAACTGAAGGAGCTTGGCGCAAAGCGCGTAGTGCCGCTGAATGTAAGCGGTCCATTCCACTCACCGCTCTTAAAAGAGGCGGGTGAGAAACTTGCCATGGCACTAAAGGATACCGCGATACATACACCTGAAATTCCATATGCGGCAAATGTGACGGCGGAGTATGTGACGAGCGCGGAGGGAATCAGCGACCTGCTCGCAAGGCAGATTTCCTCGTCCGTGCGCTGGCAGCAGTGCGTGGAGCGCATGATTGCCGACGGCGTGGAGGTTTTCGTGGAGATTGGACCGGGGAAAACAATTTCCTCGTTTGTAAAGAAGATTGACCGCACAAAGGAAGTTATCAATATTGATAAGGTGGAGGATTTGGAAAAGCTCGCTGTGCTTTCCGAGTAAAAATTCCTGTGGAAAGACTGGGTCGGAGGGCAGCGGCAGGCGGCAAAGAAGCAAAATGCAGTAAATTTGGAACGAAGAAACGCCATGCTGCAGGGCTGTGATGAAAAAAACGCCTGCGTGTAACAATAGCGGGTGGACGAAAACAAGGATGAGAGGGATTCTTATGTTAGAGGGAAAGGTTGCGTTGGTGACCGGGGCAAGCCGCGGCATCGGCAGGGAGACTGCGCTTACGCTTGCGGGCTACGGAGCGGCGGTTATTGTAAATTATAATGGCTCGAAGGAGCGCGCCGATGAGGTGGTTGCGGAAATTACAAAAAATGGCGGCAGAGCTGTCGCGGTGCAGGCAAATGTCGCATCCGCGCAGGATATTGAAAAGCTCTTTGCGAAGGCGTTGGACGCTTTTGGCAGGATTGATATCCTGGTGAACAATGCGGGCATCACGAGGGATAACCTGATTTTAAAGATGTCTGCGGAAGAGTTTGACGCGGTGTTGGACACGAATTTAAAGGGGGCTTTCCTGTGCATGAAGCACGCTGCAAAGCTGATGTTAAAGCAAAGAGGAGGAAGAATCATCAATATTTCCTCCATCAGCGGGGTCATTGGCAATGCGGGGCAGGCAAATTACTGCGCGGCAAAGGCGGGGTTGATTGGTCTGACCAAATCGCTCGCGAGGGAGCTTGGTTCGCGCGGTATCACGGTCAACGCGGTGGCACCGGGCTTTATTGAAACGGATATGACCGACAAGCTTTCCGAGCAGGTCAGGGAAGGGATGCTGGCGCAGATTCCGTTAAAGCGCGCGGGTTCCGGAAAGGATATCGCGCAAGCCGTCGCGTTCCTCGCGTCCGACCACGCATCTTACATTACCGGGCAGACGCTGCAGGTAAACGGCGGCATGAATATGTAGACAGCATATGCCCGTACAACCCCCAGTGGAATTTATCGGAGCGAAGCAAAGAGAAATCCCACTGCCATATATGGGGTTGGAAGGGGACATGCGGAACAAGTAGACAGCATGTGCCCGTACAACCCCCAGTGGAATTTATCGAAGCAAAGCAAAGAGAAATTCCACTGTCATATATGGGGTTGGAAGGGGACATGCGGAACAAGTAGACAGCATGTGCCCGTACAACCCCCAGTGGAATTTATCGGAGCGAAGCAAAGAGAAATCCCACTGTCATATATGGGGTTGGAAGGGGACATGCGGAACAATAATGGAGGCAAAGTATGAAACGAGTTGTGGTTACGGGGATGGGTGTCATCTCACCAATCGGCAATTCCGTGGAGGAATTCTGGGAAAATGTAAAGAAGAAAACGGTGGGGATTGCGCCAATTACTTATTTTGACACGGCGGAATACAAGGCGAAGGTTGCCGCACAGGTCAAGGGTTTTGAACCGGGCGAATATATGGACGCGAAGGCGGCGCGCCGGATGGAGCCATTCTGCCAGTATGCCGTGGCAGCGGCAGGACAGGCAATCAAGGATGCCGGGCTTGACCTTGAAACAGAAGATACCACGAGGATTGGCGTATGTGTCAGCTCCGGTATCGGAAGTATGCAGGCGATTGAGCGTGAACACGAAAAACTTTTGGAAAAGGGTCCAAAGCGCACGAACCCGATGCTCATCCCGCTCATGATTTCCAATATGGCGGCGGGCAATGTCTCGATTGCCTACGGGCTGCGCGGCAAATGCACGAATGTCGTTACGGCGTGCGCGACGGGCACGAATTCCATCGGAGATGCATACCGCTCCATCCAGGTTGGCGAGGCGGATGTTATGGTCTGCGGCGGCACGGAGGCCGCGATTACCCCTCTTTCCGTGGCAGGCTTCTGCGCCCTGACAGCGCTCAGCTCCGTGGAGGATCCGGTGAAAGCATCCCTGCCGTTTGACAAAAACCGGAGCGGGTTCGTCATGGGAGAAGGCGCGGGCGTGGTTGTCTTGGAATCCTATGAACATGCGATGGCAAGAGGGGCGCATATCTACGCGGAGATTGTCGGCTACGGTGCGACCTCGGACGCTTACCACATCACACTTCCGGCAGAGGACGGCGACGGCGCGGCGCGCGCGATGAGCTTTGCATTAAACGAGGCAGGCATTGCGCCGGAACAGGTGGATTACATCAATGCGCACGGTACCGCGACGCACGCGAACGATTTGTTTGAGACGCGCGCGATTAAAAAAGCGTTTGGCGACGCTGCTTACAAAGTGAAAATCAGCTCGACAAAGTCCATGATTGGCCATCTGCTCGGTGCTGCGGGCGCGGTGGAATTCATTGTCTGTGTGAAGTCAATCCTTGACGGTTATGTCCATGCGACGGCAGGCCTTACCGAGTGTGAGGAGGAGATGGACTTGGATTACTGCAAACAGGCTTGTGAAATGCCCGTGAATTACGCTATGAGCAATTCCTTAGGCTTTGGGGGGCATAATGCGGTGCTTCTCATAAAGAAAGCAGAGTAAGGGGTGTCCGCGCGTCAGAAAGCATTGATAAAATGTAAAAAGAAGCGCCGCGGGCTGCCCGCAAAATAAAAAAAGGGTATAAACGCGGGGAAAATTTGCCTGGAAAACAAGGCAGTATAAGAGATTCGTAAAAGGACCCGCGTCAGTGCGCACGAAAAAGCGAGGTAAATATGTTAACGATAAAAGAGATTATGGAAATTATTCCACACCGCCCTCCATTCCTTTTGGTTGACCGGATTGAGGAGCTAGAGCCGGGCAAGCATGCGGTAGGGAAAAAGTGTGTCAGCATGAATGAGCCGTATTTTGTCGGGCATTTCCCGAACGAGCCAGTTATGCCGGGGGTGCTTGTGATGGAGGCGCTTGCACAGGTCGGGGCGGTTATCTGCCTTTCCCTAGAGCAGAACAGGGGAAAGACTGCGTATTTTGGAGGCATCAGTAAGGCGAGGTTCCGCAACAAGGTTGTGCCGGGCGATGTGCTTACGCTTGAGGTGGATATCGTCAAATGCAAAGGACCGGTCGGAATCGGTATGGCAAAGGCCTACGATGGCGATAAGATTTTCGCGGAGGGCGAAATCACATTTATGATTAGTTAGTAAGGAGTGTGAGGGAATTTGGCGGAGAAAAGCAAAAAAAACAGCCAGGGAGATTACAGGGCGGATGCATTTGCACAGTCGCAGGAACCGGATGGCTTGTTCCAGAAATGTGAGAAATGCGGTGAGTCAATCCGTGCAGAGGAGATTGTGACGAATTACCATATCTGCCCGAAATGCCAGTGTTATTTCCGGGTGCCGCCGCGCGCGCGCATCAGCATGGTGGTGGATAAGGCAAGTTTTGTGGAGTGGGATGCGGGGCTTGCGGTTTCCGACCCGTTAAACTTTCCGGGGTATACAGAAAAATTGGAACATATGCGTCAGGTGACGGGGATTGATGAGGCGGTGCTGACCGGAAAGGCAGCCATCGACGGAATGCCCGTTGCCATCGGCGTAATGGCGGCATCTTTTATGATGGGGAGCATGGGTGAGATTGTCGGGGAGAAATTGACGAGGATGATTGAGCGTGCGACGAGGGAACGGCTTCCGGTCGTAATTTTTTGCAGTTCCGGGGGCGCGAGGATGCAGGAGGGGATTGTGTCGCTGATGCAGATGGCAAAGACTGCGGGCGCGTTAAAACGCCATTCGGAGGCGGGGCTTTACTATGTTTCCGTCCTGACGGACCCGACCACCGGCGGTGTGATGGCAAGTTTTGCGATGCTCGGGGACACGATTTTAGCGGAGCCAGGGGCACTGATTGGATTTGCGGGGCCGCGCGTGATTGAGCAGACCATCGGGCAGAAGCTCCCGGAGGGCTTTCAGCGTGCGGAATTTTTGTTGGAACACGGCTTTGTGGACAAAATTGTAAAACGCGACCGGATGAAGAAGACGCTCTCGTTTTTGATAGAGGCGAACGGCGGGGAAAAGCCACCTGTGGCGCGGATGTATACCGCACCGGTATCGCCGCAGGAAAAGGTTGAGATTGACTAAAAATTTTTTCTGGTATGGAGGTTATCATGGGTGAATTGACGGCTTGGGATAGGGTGAAGCGCGCAAGGAGCAATGAGCGCCCGACAAGCATTGATTATATCAGCGGGATTTTTGACCGTTTCATGGAATTGCACGGCGACCGTGTCTGCCGTGACGATGGGGCGATTGTCGGCGGAATTGCACGGATTGGCGGCATTATGGTGACGGTGATTGGCGAGCAGAAGGGGCGGACCTTAAAGCAGAACCAGAAGCGCAATTTTGGTATGCCGTATCCGGATGGCTACCGCAAGGCGCTGCGCCTGATGAAGCAGGCAGAGAAATTTAACCGCCCGATTATTTGTTTTGTCGATACGCCGGGGGCGTTTTGCGGCATCGAGGCGGAGGAGCGCGGACAGGGTGAGGCGATTGCAAGAAACCTCTATGAGATGTCGGCGCTAAGGGTTCCGGTGCTCTCGATTTTAATCGGGGAGGGCGGCAGCGGCGGGGCGCTTGCGCTCGCGGTCGCGAATGAAGTCTGGATGCTGGAGAATGCTACCTATTCGATTCTTTCCCCGGAGGGTTTTGCGTCGATTTTGTGGAAGGACGGGAGCCGCGCGAACGAGGCTGCCGATGTGATGAAAATTACGGCGGGGGATTTGAAGGATTTGCATATTGTGGAGCGCGTGTTTGGCGAGCGGCTTCTATTGCCGGACGGATATGGCTTAGAGCAGGAAAGTGAGCTTATGGACAGTATGCGTGAGCTTGCGCAGTACCGCAGCGATGCCGCGAAGGAGGAAACCCAAAAGGAGGGTGAGCAGGAGGATGCCATCATGTTAAACCGCGACAATATGGAGCTGCTTGTGTGTGAGCTTCGGGAGGGAATCCTGGAATTTCTGCGCAATTACCACCAAAAAACTGCGAGCCAGATTGTCGGGGAGCGCTATGACCGGTTCCGGAAATTCTGATTCCAGCAATTCGCCTGTTCGGTGAGTCGCCTAAAATACACAGTGATTGAACCTATATCCCATGCAATGTATAATTTATCTATCAGCTGATAAGTATGATATATATTGGAGGTAAAAATATGGATATGGATATAGGCAGTACAATTAAGAAATTGCGGATGAACAGCAAAATGACGCAGGAAGAGGTTGCGGAATATTTGGGTATTTCTTTTCATGGAGGTGTTATAATAGGACTAAATTAAGAGAAGCCCAGTAAAATCAAGGGTTTGCACTGATTTAGTCCTATTATTCTAAGCCCATTTTAGGTCAAGATTAGGACAGCGCTGATCAAAATCGAAAACCTACATTACGAAAGTCAGATAATGGTCGATTACTGATACGGTCATTCTATGGCTTTAAGGAAATGCGAGGTGAAACAAAATAACAAAGATTTAGGTAGGACTAAATTGGCTCTCTAAACGGATATTCCGTTTGTGCAATGCTAGAGCGTGTTTGAAAATTAAAAAATGCACAAAATATTTGTACAAGCCCCTTTATTATAATAAAATAAAGAAAAAGAGGGCAGATATTATGTCAAGACGCTATGAGCTTACAGATCAGGAATGGGAACAGGTTGCATCCTTGCTTCCTAAGGAAAAGACGGGAAAACCAGGACGCCCTTCCAAGGATAACCGTACCATGCTCA
>CAJTUA010000029.1 GCA_910579615.1 uncultured Lachnospiraceae bacterium
TCAGGTATTGAGGGATTTTTTACGGTCAGTGTAACATATGTTTGACAAACCTACAAAAAAACACTAAGCGAAATAACCTTCACCATAAATGCATTGGCAATAGATATTTTGCCAAACCAAAAGTAAAATCAATTTTTCTTATGGATAGTTTCTGATATATAACACCCCTGACAGAAAAAACAGCGGATTTTTCTTACATTATGCCGAGATGACGGCAGACCCTTATTTTGCGGATTACCGCCCGGAACAATGCCAGCAGGATTTAACAACATTAACGGAGTGGAAAAACCTCTCCACCCTGCAGGATACACGGAAAGTATCCACAATCGAGGAATTTAAAAATATAAAATTCCGCTATCAGATGTCACAGTACAGCGTGGAACAATTTCCTGCCATGGCACCGGAAGGGGCAACGCAGGTCTATACCTGATGGAATGCGCTGAACAATGATTTCATCCGCCTAAACCAGAATTATCAGGACTATATGCGCGACTTAAACAACGTGAAGGCGGAAGAAATGATTCAGACAAAGGAATTCCTCGTATTCAAGGATAAGCTCGTGGAATACCTGCGCAATTTTATTAAGGGTCTTCAAAGGAATGTGGGGGTAATCGAGGAACTTTTGCGGATGTTTCCGGAAGAACCCATAGCGCAAGCTCTTGCAAAGGTAAATAACTATGAAATGTCACTTCCCCGGATGGATGTCGAAATTTCGCGGGAACTCATTGAGGAAAAAACGCAGGGGGCTGCCGCACGAAAAAATCGTGCAGCAGCCCTGCTTTTTACTGTCTATGTCATTTTGCGTTGTTTCTAAGCATTGTTTCTATGCATTCTTATCTGTCATTGCTGCCCTGTTCCATCACATTACCAGCACAACCTCATTGACATCCTTCATATCCGCTGCTGCCACATACGGCTTATCCAGCTTCACGCCGTTGAGATAGAACTCCTTAAATCCACCCTCTGCGCCGCTCTCGTTCTTCACCGTAATATTCAGCTTCTTGCCACGGAATGTCTTCGTCATCGTCATTCCCTGCCATGTGCCAGGAATCGTCGGGCATACCCACAGGCCGTCAAGGTCAGGGCGCATACCACAGATACCTTCCACGCAGCCCACCATACAGGTCGATGCCGTCCCGGTCAGCCAGTGCACATGGGAGCGGCCCTCAAACGGGGATTCCGTGCTCTCGGTGAACTGTCCGTGTACATACGGCTCCAGCTTTCTCGTGTCAGCATCGTCGTTCTGGGATGCCGGGGAGCTCTCGGTAAAATACTCGAACGCCCTGTTTCCGTGCCCCATCAGTGCCTCCGCCAAGATAATCCATCCCTGCGGCTGTGAGAAAATACCGCCGTTTTCCTTTGTGGACGGATTGAACAGAAGCGCCAACGCGCCGTCAAAGGCATGGTCAACGTAGGATGGTGCCATCACGCGCACGCCATATTTCGTGTTCAGCTCGCGGTGTACGGATTCCAATGCCTTCTCTGCCTGCTCCTTCGTTGCCAGACCGCTGATGACCGCCCACGACTGCGGGTTCAGCCACATATTTGCCTCCGGGTCATGCTTGGAACCGATTACCTGCCCGTCCTCCTTGATGCCGCGGACATAGCGGTCGTCCTCCCAGCATTCCTTCTGGATGATATCGCCGAGCTCCTTCTGTGTCTTGTCCAGATATGCGATATATTCCGTATCGTTTACATCCTTCGCAAAGCCCTTGAGCACCGTCATTGCGTAGTATAACTGCATCGCAACAAATGTGGACTCACCCTTCTTGCCAAGACGCAGGCAGTCGTTCCAGTCCGCATGCAGTCCGGCAGGCATCTTGTGGTCACCAAGGCGCTCCACCGAGAACTGGATTGCGCGCTTTAAGTGGTCGTAAACGGTGCCCTCCTCCTTGTTTGCGTAAGGAATTACCTCGTTGATGAAATCCTTGTTGCCGGATTCCGCCACATATTTCCAGACGGTCGGGAACAGCCAGAGTGCATCGTCCGCGCGGTATGCCGGATGCCCTGTCGCGCGCACGTAGGACTCATCGTCCGGCGTGTCCTCATGCCCTGCATTGTGGTCGTATTTTACAAGCGGAAGCCCGCCGCCGTTGTTGACCTGTGCGGAAAGCATAAAGCGAATCTGCTTTTTGGCCATTTCCGGGTCAAGATGGATGATGCCCTGGATATCCTGCACGGTGTCGCGGTAGCCGTAGCCGTTGCGCTGTCCGCAGTAGGTAAAGGACGCCGCCCTCGACCATGTAAAGGTAATAAAGCACTGGTAGGCATTCCATGTATTTACCATGCTGTTGAATGCCGCATCCGGGGTATTGACCTGGAAATTCGCCAGTTTTGCGTGCCAGTAGTCCACCAGCTCCTTCTTTTCCTGCTCCACAACCGCGAGGTCGGAATAGCCATCCACGATTTTCTTCGCCTCGGACGGGGTGGTCTGGCCAAGAATGAATGCGACTTCCTTCGTCTCGCCCGGCTGTAAGGTCAGAGCCGTGTGCAGCGCGCCGCAGCCGTTCGTGTTGTAGTTGAGTACGCCGTCACATGCGCCGTTCTCCACTGCCACCGGATTGCCGTATGTATGGTAATTGCCGATAAATGCCGCCTTGTCGCCGTTGTAGGAAGTAACCGGAGCACCCGCCATCGCGAAGAAGCGCTCCCTCCAGTTGCTGCCTTCCTCGTTCTTGCCACAGTTCTCGTTGATGGTCTGGACAATCATGTTACCATTCTTAAAATAGGTTCTTGTGATGAACAGCGTGTACTGCAGGTTTACCTGGTCCTGCTCGTAATTGCTGTCGTTCGTGAACTCCGCATAGCCGAATGTGGAAATTTTGCGCACCTTGTCCGAATTGTTCGTAATCTTCGCACGCCAAACCTCATAGGTCTTGTTCAGCGGCACATAGTAAAGTACCTCGGAATGGATGCCCGCATAGTCCGCAACCATATTCGTGTAGGCGGTTCCGTGGTGGCATTCGCTCTTGTATACGTCAAGGGGTTTTGCCACCGGCTGCCAGGATGCCGACCAGAAATCCTTCGTCTCGTCATCCCTTAAGTAAACATAGCGCCCCGGCGTATCGTCGCTGTTGAAATGATAGCGGATGATGCGGCCGTTCGCGCCGCTCTTTACAAAACTGTAACCCCCTGCGTTGTTTGAGATAATCGCGCCATAAGCCGGGGAACCCAAATAGTTCGCCCACGGTGCCGGTGTGTTCGGCTTTGTAATGACGTATTCTTTGTTTACCTCATCAAAGTAACCGTAATTCATACCTTTGTCTCCTTTTCGATTTCGTTTTCGTTGCCTGTTTCCGCGGGTTTTCCCCGCTTTTGCCACGCGTTGCTGCGGATTTTGCCGCTTTTTACATCTGATATGTACTTCCGCGCAACACCCCTTGTCATTGCTGACACCCCTATTGTATATGTTTTTTTATGAACTTGCAATGGGTTATCTTATTTTTCTTAAAGGTTTTCGTAAAAATTTTATCTAAAGTACAGAAGTGCATCTAACCGAATACGCCTTTCGGCGTGGCTTTGCGCTCCCTGCGGTCGCTTCCTCCTACACATCCGCACAGAAAATAAATCCCCTCGCAACTCTCAAAAAGCACGGACAAAACAAAAAACATTGACATATTTTCGTCCTGGGCGTATAATAATAACACAAGGCAGGCAACGGCGTGTGTCTGTCAAAGCGTTGAAGTAAGGGAGTGCGCCGGCAGGCATTGCCTTACAGAGCTTGCAAGAGGGGTTGTGCAGTGAAACCTCAAACCGGCGTAGGCCCAAGGGCTGAAAGAAAATGCTCCAAAAGGCTCTGCCGCAAGGCAGGGCCTTTTGCTGTATACGGGAGAAAAGGATATGGATTTATTACAAAGGTGCGCCGCCGTTTTTGAACGGCTGACTGGCTGTCAGTATCGATTTACTCTGGGCCGTAAGGGAAAACTAAAAGAGATTATATTGGGATTTAGCGAAACAGATTTTCATCATCTTGCGGGGCTTCACAAACTGAGGGACATCAGCATTGCCAGAGAGAACCGCCAAACTGTTTTTCGGGATATTTTAGATGGACGTATTACATACCGAACCATAGAAAAAAGTGTTTTTGTCGATGAAAGCCGTTTGAGGTTAGAAACGTTTCAATTTATCGAAGACTTGCTGGATGGAGAGCAGCTTGTGTTCCGTTTCAACAAAAAGGTGTTGCCTTACTCTTTGATTGATGGGGAGTTCTTACTGAAAATGGGGGGACGGGATGGTGCTCAATATTTCTTTCTTATTCATAGATAAAGAGGACTGCGGTAATTATTTTTGCAGAAGTTTTTTCCCGATAGAACGGACAGATTACACGAAAAATCAGATGCAGTATACACTGCTGAAAAAGGAAAAAATTCATTTGGACAGCGGAAAAATAATTATCCAATATGACCGGCTAACACCGAAAGCAACAAAAAGAGAAGAATGTTGAGCAGAATTTTTTCGTCCAACATTCCTCTCATCATGTCTGCATATCTTACTGCTATTCTGCCGCAGGCCACCCGCGCCGGTCAGTCAGCAGGATTTTGGGGATACGGGGATTAGGCACGCACTGCACCACTTATGACACAGAAAACCCTTATATGTGGCGTGGGAGTACGGTTGCTACTATCCTCTCCAAACCCGAATACATGGGGTATACGGTAAATTTCCGCACCTATAAGGAAAGAGCTTACACAGTGCCCCTAATTACAAGGCATAAAATGATATATAATATCACAAAAGACTGTACAACTCATCAACAACCGGTTTGCAGATATCCTCCAACGTGCTTCCAACAAACGGATTGGACAAATGGGCGGTTTCCAATAATTCCAGATACGATTTACTTCCCCCCGCACTGCACAGCCTCATATAATCCGCCCACACCTGCCTATCGCCGCCTTTCATCCTCAAATAAAACTCGTAAGTGCTGACTTGTGCAATGTCGTATTGTATATAATAAAACGGGGTTTCAACGATATGTGTCTGGCGCGGCCAACATTTTCCCTGCCGGACTTCCTCCAAAGGCACCCTGTTCCAAGGCGTGTAGCGGTTTGAAATATCAGCCCACAATTCGCAAAGCTGTACCCTCGACAAATTCCTGTCATACATCTGATGTTCAAATTCATCGATGGCACACCGATATGGCAGATTTTCAAGCTGCTGCATCAAATGATTTCTTATATACTCTTTCTTATGTTCCCCTACAAACATATCCAAATAAGGAAACATAAAATGCTCCATTGTTTTGGAATGTATCTCGTTCACCGCCGGGGAAGAACGATGGAATTCATACAACGGCTGTTTTCTCGCCGCAGTATAAAAAGCAAACCCATGGCCAAATTCATGGACAGCATACCCTGCCTCCATTCCGCCGCCCGTGTAATTCCCGATGATAAAAGGAAGCTTCTCATATGGTATCATGCAGCATGTAAACAGGTTGCTGCGCTTATTCTCCCTTGTTTCCAGGTCAAACAGCCCCCTGTGCACCATCTCCTCGATATAGCTCCCTGTTTCATCCGACAAATCTTTCATCATAGTAACAATCGCAGAGACCAACTCCTCCGCATTTGCGGCAACCGCAGGGGGATAGATAAAATCGATTCCCTTTGCTTTTATATCCGCCACTGCGGGCGTAACATATTTTTGGATGCTGCGGCGAAAATCCGACACTTCTTTTGTTCCGAAATCCCGCCGTCCCCGAATGAGGTAGCCCAGGTCGATGTAGCTGTCATAGCCAAGGCTGTCCGCAAGCTCACAGCGGACATCAATCAGTTTCCGGAATACCCCGTACAGCGCTTCATCATCCCGGTGCGTATCCGCCATCAATTTTCTGTACTGCATTTTCAGTGAGGATTCTTCTGACTGCAATCTCATGCTGTCCGGATTTTGGGCAGCGCTGTGTTGGTTAATATTCGCAAAAATCTGTTTCCCAAATTCCCGTTCCAGTTCATCACGGTACCCGGAAGCCGCCGCAATCATATTGCACTCATCCAAAAGCGCATATACCTCGGGTTCCTCCCGGTTTTGTATTTCAACTTCCTGCAGGCTATATTGATAATCAATTCCACACAGATGGCGTATGTAAATAATCTCTTCCTGATATATCAGATAATCTATTTCTTTTTTTACATCCAACCAGGCATCCCGGAAGAATGGATAGGACGCGGCGTTCTGCATTTTGTTTTTGCAGTCGTTTATTTTTTTCTTTACGGCTGCGTAATCAGGTCTTACATATTCCCATGTTGAAAATTTCATATTGCCTCCTTCTCCTTTGGCATGAATTATTTTATATTAACGCCCAAACAAAAGAACGTCTGCAACAACCAGTATACATCATCTTAACAACATTTACAAGCACTTTAAAATTTGAGTTTTCCGTTTTTTTACTTCCTCATTTTCTCCTAAATAAAAATGCAAAAACACGCTACCTTCACTTAATTGAATCACCACAAAACAGCAAAGCAACGAAACAAAGACGCTTTTCCATATGCTGACAGCACATAAAAACGCCCACATTGGGAACAATATAATTTTTACAGCAAAACCACGAAAAGAAATCCAAATATATTTTGCCGCCAGGCTTGACTCTGCCGTTAGGGAAGAGTTTATAATAGATACAATGATAAAAAGGTGGTATGACGGTATGGAAAATAATTTTTTGGTTCGCAAGTGGGCGTTGATACGCCGCAATGAGCTGACAGATATTCCAGAAAAATTCGAGATACATCCGGACTTTTTACAGACACTTTCCCACGGGGAGTTTGAAAGTGCATTCCGGGACGTGGGGGAAATGTTTCGCCAGATGTACTCTGATATGGCAAACTCCCCTGAAAAATTCGGATTGCCATTATATAAAACGGATGAATATGATTATTTTCCAAAGCAGGCAAGAGAAGCAAGAACAGCGCCATGGAACCTGTTCTATTTCATGCTCTGCCTGTTTGCCTGTGGCGATTTTAAGGGGAATGCTTTTACCGTAGACGCAGCGCAAGTCAAAGGGATGAACAAAACCAGAAAAACAAATCTTTTGTTGGAAGCCTTGTGTGATTATGGCTTTATGCTTAACGGGATAAAAAATTATAATTTGTCGTCTTGTGGGGAATTCGAAATGGACTATCCGGATAACCGAAATGTTATGGAGGTTCTTTCCGCCGTTGCCAAAAAAGTGAAAAACACGCAGCTTAAGGACGTAAAAAATTATTATTCCGGTGTGATAGCGTTTCGCAATGCATTTATTAGTATTACAGTTGTAAAAAATTAATTTTCCAATGGCAAACAGAGGCGGTTAATTGATGCTTTAATTTCCATTTTATATACTGGATTCGAAAAGAAAAATCAGGGGTTGCTGCATATATAAAATCGGCTATCATACGCCGTATTTCTGTTTTGCTGATGACAACCTTTATTTTCTCTTTTTTTTAAATTCCGCCATTGTATTTTCATATGTGGATGACAGTTCGGGGAGTCCCCCGAACTGTTCCCTTAACACCGTCAGGAATGCATGTGCCACGCAGGATAGGGTGATATGTTTATACCATCCGTCATAACTTCTTACTTCATATTGGTCGAGCCCTGTTTCCCCTTTCATCTCTGCAAAATTCATTTCGATTGTCCACCGGGTCCCTGCAGTCCTTACAAACTCCTCAATTTTTGTTTCATTGTCCCCATATGCGATATATCCCTGTATTTCGGGTTTTTCCGATATGCCCCTCCGAAATATCAAATACTTTTTATGTCTCTTAACATTACAGTTTACTTCTACGTATTGCCATTCAAATACTTTTTCGCCTTTCGTCCCTGGGCCTGTACTTATTTTTACCCATTTATCCCCATCAAGCAATTGTTTTATCTTTTTTACCGGGTATTGTCTGCACCCAATCCACACATACTTTCCCCCCGATACTGCAAATATATATTTTTTATCCTTCTCTTCAAGGTACTTCTGTATCCTGTTGTCTGCCCCATACACACTGTCCCCTGCCACCCACTCAAACGGTAGCCCACTTTCATATACATCCTTTATCATATCAAGTGCCATCTGTGTTTTTGTCCTAAACTGGTATCTTTCTGGTATCCCTGCTTTTCTACAACGTCCCCTGTCGTCCGTCCACTGCCGCGGGATATAAAGCCTCCTGTCAATACAACAGAATCTGTCATTTACCGCATAATTCATGAATACGCCAACCTGGCAGTTTTCTATCCTCCCGGCGGTCCCGCTGTATTGCCGCTGTACCCCTGCTGACATTTTACCCTGTTTCAGGAAACCCGTCTCATCGACCACAAGCACGGCGGTCTCATCCCGAAATTTTTCATTTACATACCCCCGCAGTACATCCCTTAACTGGTTCGCATCCCATCTCCCACGGTTAATAAACTGCTGTATTTTATATGGTGTGCTTTCCCCCAGTATTTCTGACATCTGCCATCCGTTTTTTCTCTCGGCCCTGCTCAATAATCCCTTTATATATTTTTCTGCTTCATTCACTCCTGATTTGCTGTAATAGCATTCCTGTATCTTGTTTTTTAATTCCTGCATTTCTTTTTTTATCTTTTCCCGTATTATTTTTTCCATTTTCATCACCATTTTTCTATAATTAATTTCTTTTGTTTTATTATATCATTTCCTCCTATGTTTTACAACTGTAATACTAATTCAAATAAAATATTTCCACTATAATGTTGCGGCTGATAATACCATATTGTAAAGGCAACGAAAACACCAAAAATAGCAGTAATGCAAAGTATAACATAGTAGTGTTTTGTGCTTTTGGGTTTGTTTTGGATCTTATTCATGATTACCTCCGTAATATTTCTGAAATGGATTTTTAATAGCCGAAGTAATAGTAATATCCGCTGTGCAGTAAAACATAAACAAACACAAAAAGTATACTGTAAAGCAATGTAGGAAACAACTCATCCACTTATCCAGAAACACAATCAATGCACCCATCACAAGAGAAAATAATATCCCAAAGGCTCCGCTTGCTATCATTAAAAAAATTAGAAAAGTGGTTAATGTTTTTTTCTTTGTCATGTACCGAATCATATTTTATCCTCCATGAATTAAAATGATAATCCCTATATGTACTTCTCAGTTTTTAAGGTGCTGCCATAAATTATCACTGCTTTTCCTCTTTAGTATAACACAGAATCGTATCATGCACAAGAACTATTTTGTTGAATCATTCTTTCCTCCCCTGCCCTGTTCTTTATGCTTTCCTATCCGTATTTTGTTCCTCCTGTGACATTCCCCGAACATATCCTGACAACTTGGCATGGATACCAGTTTTATTGCTTTCCCCGGTAGATTTTTAAAACGTCCTTGTTACATAGCAGTGCAAGGTCACCGATTCGCAGGTTCTCAAACCGAATCGTCTTGACAAGTTTAAATTCCTTTTTCCGTTCCTCCTTCGGCAATTCTTCATCTTCATATGTTATAAAAATATAAGGTTCATATCGCAAAAGCCTTGAAAACAGTCTATGGTAGTAAAGATAGTTTTGTAGCCAGAAATTCCAACTCCCAATATGCTGATACATTTCTTTACGGATTTTTTCTTCTTTATAGCAAATGGCATACATTAACACTTTGTCCCTTTGAGATTCCGCAAGAAGGTCTTCTAGCATCAACATTTCATCCTTCTTTTTCCTCAGTTCATTTTCTTCTACGGAATTTTTTTGTGAATCCCAAAGTCCAATTTCCAATGCTAACTGGCATTTTCTAGAACTCATCGCACATACTTGTTTTTTCCTTTCAGTAAAATCATCCTCCTTTTGCCTTGAGAGTACAAGATCCAAAAAATCATTTTCCTTTTGGATGGCGCGCGTGTAATCTGCGGCGGATAATTCATACGGATATTTTCCATATTCCGCTAATGTCGAAGCTTTTGAGCCTATGACCTGATCAAAATAGCATCTTTCATAAGAACAACAAGCTTTCCATCCGCCCAAAAACTCCATGGGAACCACATTATATTTCATCCCCTGCAAGTAGGAAACCGCATCGCTACTTTTCACAATAATCAAGTTGCTCCGGAACATAAAAACCTCCTGTTCTAATAATCAAATATTATATGGATAAAAAAAGAATATATGGATATATCCCTGTTTACCCGAAGTAAGTATAGCGTGAATATGCGGCATGTTAAAAATCCCCTTATCAGTATGTACCTCAACAGGAGTAGATGCCCCTGTGAAATCCGCACTCATATTGCCCACCATTTGAACCAACATATGTGCATCATTTGTGTTCAGGCAAAATACATCTGGATAAGCAAAGCCGTGTTGGTTTGCAATAACAATCGCCGCTGCTGCATTTGGTTCTAATTTTGCTCCAACCACAATGCCCCCTTTTCCATTTACATCAATCCTGTGCGCCGTCCAGTATTTAGTTCCTCTCTGAGATTCTGCTATAACAGCCGCTGTTGCTACAGTGGATGCTTTTATCTGTTCTTTATGGTACAAATACCAATTCCCAATAAGCTCATTCGCCGTACCAGCTACGGCGCAGTATAAAACCGCAACTGCCAATGTTACAATCAATACCCCTGCAACAATAGCAAATAAATCAAGGAACGGAAGTGCCGAACCAAGTTTGATTGTGCTTCCAATCAAAACCAACTGCCTTGCAATTTCCTCATATGTAAAGGAATATCCGAATTCCTGCATCGAAGCAGAATAATCAAGTGAAGCATATGCCTGCGCTGTGCGCGACACTGTAAGTGTCTGTGGAATTTCAACTGAGTCAAAAACTTTATCCGCCTCTTCCAAACTCATATCAGATAAGATATCAATCTGTCCAGACTCTTCTAATGCATTATAATATTCTGCTGCCAATGTGTCAATGTACTCTGCTTCACCATCTTCCAAAGCCTCTTCCGCAAAGACACTTGCCGATTGATAATCTGCATAATAAGAACTCAGGATACGAGCTTCTTCTTCGCTTAACTCTTCTAATATCTCTAACGGTTCTACTCCCTGCTCATATGCAGCAACAATCTTCTGATTAACCTGTTCATAAGTAATGCTAACAATACTGTCGCTTGCCAACGCCTGATCACAATAAAATTGCGATATCAACAGCGCCATACATAAAAATGCAGATAAAATTTTCTTAAAACGTTTTGTAATCATAAGAACCTCCAATCTTTTCTCGTGGAATATGTTACAGTGCAACCTGACTTCTTTATTCTATCATGCTATACTAAGTTTGTAGTGTGCAGAATCGTAAAATTTAATTTTACGATTCTGCACACTACAAACCGGGATTCGCATGTTATAATGACCTTGTACGGGGTACACTCCGTTTCCTGCACATATGAGTTGTATCCAGAAAGCGGGAATATGCCCCGACAAAACTTTGCAATTTTATACTTAGTCAAAGGAGGTTCGCACGATGAAATTAGCGAAAAAATTACTTACCATTGCTTGTTTAGCATTTTTGTTTACTTCCACAGTATCTAAAAGCACCCAGAAACTGTCCTGTAAGGTAACACTTTTTGCGGATGGAAGTACACAACCTAGCGATTATAAGGATGAGGGCGATAACATCAAGCGTCCAACCTCCATCCACAACATCACGGCAATTTAGCATCATTAGGAAAAAATTTCTCGTAAAGTTCTTTTATCCTTTCCGATTGATGCACATCACCCTGTGCCACACTCAAAAAATATGCCTGAACGAGCTGCTTTCTACAAGACGCTCGTTCATTTTTTATAAGTAATTCTTCCTTTTCAGGAGATTCCCCATCCGTAAAAAGCCCTTCCCTTATCTGCTGTTCCCTGTTCCATACGGTATCATACAGAAAACGATAAACACTCCCCAATATCCGCCATTTTTTGCATTCCTCTATCCCGACCCTGCAATATTCCAAGGATTCCTCATGCTTGTTTTCCATACACATCAGTTGTGATAATCCCGTCAATGCACGCATATGCCACACAACATAATGCGCCGGGTTCATGTATTTTTTTTCCACATTCTCCTTTAACTTCAGTAAGAATTGAAATTCCTCATCCCTCTTTCCCATCCAATGATACGCATTGCCAATGTCAGATAATATATCCATCTCATTCTCGTTAAACGGCCATTCCGCAATGTCAATCCTGTCGAACATCGGAACCGTCAGCCGCAATGCATCCAACAATCTCTCCAGATATTTTTCTGCCGTCAGTTCGCCTTGCTTATACGCCAGTACCGCCTTTTTCTCCATCAGGTACTGTTGGTTTCGCGGATAATCCGGTATCAGCATTGGCTCTAATTTTTTCAGCTTTTTCTCTGCCTGTTCATATTCTCCAAAACAGATATGTATATGAATCTCCGCCTTCAGATTCAAAGCCTGTGGATTCATAACAAAAAGGGATGCGTAAATCCGCTCCGGGAGTGCGCCCATCTTTCGCATGATTTTTGTATAAACCTCAATCTTTATCCTGGTCACTTTCCCGTTTTCTATTCGCTTTAAGGTATCCACAGAACATATCTCATTATCTTCCGCTTCTGTCTCCGCCTCACCGCGAATTTCAATCAATTCAAGCCGTGTCATCCGCAGCGCTCCCCGGCGCATACGAACTGTGGTGCTCAGTCGGTAAACTGCCATCCATATTCCTCCTCAATGTATTTTTTCAGTGCTTCTGTTTCTTTTTCCCCGTCATAAAAAGAAATCACCGTATACACGGTCAGATAATCCTTCATGCAATCTCGTTTTTCCTCTTCGGTTTTCAGCCCTTTTGCCTCCCTTGCCTTTGCCCGGAGTAAAAAGATTGGAACCCGGTTTGTGACTTTTGATGTGCCACGCAATTCTTCTAAAATCATATTACAGGCTTGTATGCATTCTTCCGGTTTTCCACTTTCATACAGGCACTCCGCATTGTACTGCATCGCAATGCGGTATGCCGGCGGAAAAAATCCCTCTCTTTTACAATTCCATTGAAAGTATTCATACAGATTTTTATATTCTGATGCCCGCTCCTCCAGGTCTTCAATGCAATGTATGATTTCTGCAATGCATTCCAGCTCAAGGTTGCTCATCACACCTTTATTGTAAATAATCTCCTTGTAGCCCGGCGCAGTAATGGTGAGGGCTTTGAGAAACAGCTCCTTTTTCCTGCCGTTGTCCGGTTTTGGTCTTGCCCGTTCCAAGGAAGCCTTTTGGAAAAAAAGAAACTGGTCATGGAACTTATCTCCTCCATATTTTTCCTGATACAATGTCAGGTTTTCTTCTGCTTCCCTGTATTCTTTGCCCTGAATCTGCGTTACGATTGCTTCCCTGTGCATTTGTATATTACATGTTGCATCATCAAGGACAAATTCGCATTCGCTCTTTTTAATCTTCATCCGCTCAAGGAGCGCTTCTGCCATCCAGTAATCCGCGGTTTTCTCTCCCTTTTCAATCAGCGAAAGCATGGGAATAGAACAGATGCCATCACATATATCAAGCTGCGAATAGCCTCTTGCCTCCCGGTTCATGCGGATATAGTGCCCAATTCCATTTTCCTTCAATGTTGTGAAATCAAAGGTCTTTGTTTCCTTCTGCATTTAAGTATTATCCTCCTCGTTATGCTATTTTTTTTGATACGATACGTACCATTCTTTTGAAAATCATTGCATCAACCCGCTGCTTTATTTCACTAACGCGTTGCTGTTTTATAATTATAGCAAAAATATGTTATGATTGGAAGTTCTTTCTATGTTTTTTATATTTTTTTAATAATTCCCCTGACCGAACAGGAAAATCAAAACAAAAATGGCGTGCCGGGTTAAAATTACTTCCCGCACGCCACCATCGCCGTCACCTTTCCGCCATGCCCCGCGCCCTCATCCGCACCAACATTCTCAATCTTTAACATCCCCCCGCATTTCTCACAGAGAATCCGGCAGATGTACAGCCCTAACCCGAAATGCGTTTTATCCGGCTCATGCTCATCGCGGAAAAACGGCTCGGCGGCAGAGCGCAGCGCTTCCGGGCGAAAGCCCTTCCCGTCATCCATCACCACAAGGAGAAACATCCCTCCTTCCACGGCGCACCTTACAGAAATGCATTCCGCAGCATAGCGGCACGCATTGGAGATAAGATTTTCATATATCTGGAATACTAGCTCCGTATCAAACCACATAGCTGCATTGCCCTTCCATTCCAGTTCAAACCGTTTTTCCCCGCAGAGCAGCTCCCCCGTGCGCAGGAGGCTGTTTTTCACCTGCTCCTGGGCGGCGAACTCTATGTGTGGCACGATATCCCCAAGCTTTTGTACGGAATTCATTGTCTGTGTATAATGCTCCAGACGCACAATCTGCCCACTCATCATCCCGAGCACTTCAAGGAGTTTTTCCTCCGACACGTTCCCGCCCGGAACGTATTTTTCCAAAAAATCCGCATAGCCGCGGAGCACGGTCAGTGGCGTGCGCAAATCGTGGGAAAACGCCGCGTTCAGGCGCTTGCGCTCCTCGAGGGAACGCCAGAGCTGACGGTTGCTGTCGTACAATGCACAGCGCATCTCATCGAATGCGCGGCAAAGGATGCCAAATTCGTTTGGCTTATCATATTCCAGTTTAAAATCCAACTGATTGTCCGCAATCCTCCTTGAAGCATTCAGCAGCAGATTGATGGGTGTTTTCAGCTCCCGGTTATAAAAGAACCTGCCTGTAAGGTACACGCTGAATAAAATCCATCCCGGAATCAGAAGGAACTGGAGAAAGGCAATGAAATCATATATTGCGCCAGACTTTCCCGCATCTTTTGCAAAATCATAATACAGTATTCCATTATTGTCATACCAAAGCTCGTAACTGTATTCCGGTTCTCCCATCTCAAATTCCGACTGTGAAATATACCAGTCCTGCAAATAATTTACAGCAACCCCAATCAAAAAAGAACCTATAAATGCCAGAAAAATACAGAGGGGTATATAGAGTCCAAACCGCCATTTTAACTGTGAAAAACGGTCGTGCAGCCCCTTTTTTAAATTCTGCCGCCACTGCCTTGCCCCGTTGCGGATTCCCTTCTTCCTTACGATTTTCCAAATTTTTATTTTACCCATTTATACCCCATACCCCACACAGTTTCCAGATGGTATTCTTCGCCATGCGCAGAAAGCTTCGCCCGGATGCGCCGCACATGCTCGGCAATCACGATGCTGTCCCCCTGCGCGTCATACCCCCATATTTTCTCATAAATCCGCTCTTTGTCAAATACCTGTCCGCAGTTTAAGGACAGCAATTCCACAATCTGAAATTCTTTTTTTGCAAAGTCAAGCGCCTTGCCGCCCACTGCGACTGTTTTCGCGGAATAATCAATTGTCAGGCGCCCAAAGAAGCGCACATTTTTCTGTGCCTCCCCGCGGTGGTCCCTGCGGATATGCGCCGCCACCCGCGCGCCAAGCTCGTCGATGGAAAAGGGCTTTAACATATAGTCATCGCCGCCCGCCGCAAATCCTGCAATTTTATCGTTGTCCTCAATCCGCGCCGTCAGAAACAGAATCGGGCAGGAGACATAGTCGCGCACCTGCCTGCACACGCTGAAGCCATCGCCGTCCGGCATATTGACATCAAGCACTATCATATCCGGGTTTCTCTTCATATTTTCCACCGCTTCCCTGCCGTTTTTCGCGGTGATTACTTCATAACCGTTCATTTCAAAATAATCTTTCAGCAGGCTGAGCACGCCCGGCTCATCGTCCGCCACAAGGATTTTGTACATAAGAATCACTTCCATTTCCTGATAATGTGTGGCGGGAAAGGATTCCCGGGTTCCAAAAAATTAAGGAACCCTGGTTCACAGCCACATTTATAGAATATTGTACCCCTGCTTTATCAATTTTCCATCAACTGTCCGGAAATTCCCTGTATTTCTCTTTCTCAATCCGTGATTTGCGAAATCCGGTTCTGATATCATTACACCATATTTCATAACAAAAAACAATAACCAGTTTCAGAATCCCGCCAATATAACACTTGCCGCCAGCCCGCTCAGCGTCGCAATCAGCGCTCCCGGCAGCGTCCAACGGGTTTTATTCACTTTTGCTGCCATATAATAAACGGAAAGCGTGTAAAAAATAGTTTCCGTACACGACATCGAAATCGACGCAATGCGCCCAATCAGCGAATCGGTTCCGTATTTCTGGTATATGTCAAGCAGAAGCCCGGTTGCCGCGGACGATGAAAACATTTTCACAACGGACAGCGGAATCAGCTCAACCGGGAAATGCAGAAGCTTTGCCACAGGCTGTAAGAGCTTCCCAAATGCGTCAAGCGCCCCGGAAGCCCGCAAAATCCCTACCCCCATCATAAGCCCCACCAGGGTTGGCAGGATGGATACTACCGTCGAGAGCCCCTTTTTCGCTCCCTTTACAAATTCATCGTAGACATTGACTTTCATTAACAGGGCAAAGCCAATAATATAGAAAAAAAGGAGCGGCATGATATAATCGGACAGATAGACAAGGAATCCCATAATAATCCCCCTGCGCGGGTATCTTCTCATTTATGGATATGCCTGATAAAAAATTTTTATGAAAGCATTATTTTTTTCTCTTGACCTTTCCGTTACGTAAAGGTATATGATTGGGATAAGGGAATGATTTGTGTTTTATGCAGTGGTTTTAAAACCGCCGCCACACCCTAATATTATTTCATGCGCCCAAAGCGCAGCAAGGAGGAAATCATGACTTATACCGCAGGTGAACTCGCAAAAAAACTGGGTGTTTCCGCCCGCACCGTCCGCTTCTACGATGAAAAAAATCTTCTGTCCCCGCACGGGTATTCCGAGGCGGGATACCGGCTTTACAATGACGAAAGCGCCGAACGGCTCCAGAAAATCCTGATGCTGCGCTTTATGGATTTTTCGATTGAACAGATTGCAGATATGATGAAGGAAGAACATTTTGATGTGAAGGAGTCGCTGTTGGAGCAGGAGCGCCTGCTGACGGAGAAGAAAGAGCATATTGAGCGGATACTCGCGGCGGTGCGCAAAACCAGGGATATCCTGATAGCCGAAGGCGGCGCGGATAAAACGCAGCTTTCCCCGTCCCAATACGCACAAGATTTCTGGGAAAATATGCGCCGCATTATTGAAATTACCCGCGCGCGGGAATATGTCATTGCGCAGTACGGCACGGACAGCAATTTAAACAGCCGCATCTCCATCCATGATTACTCCACCGCCTCCGTCGGCTTCTACCCGTGGATGCTTGACGAAATTGCCCTCGCCCCGAATATGAAGGTGCTTGATATCGGCTGCGGAAATGCCGCTTTCTGGCGCGGGGTCGCTGCCCGGCTACCAGAAAACCTCGAGCTTCACCTCGTAGACTATTCTTCCGGAATGCTCGCCAGTGCAGAAAAAAATATGTTGGAAATACAGAGGCAATTTCCGGAAAAACACCTGAAATACATCCTCGACAAGCGCGATGCTACGGATTTTTCTTATCCGGTATCCGGCTTTGACCGGATTATGGCAAACCATGTATTGTTCCATTTAAACCGGGAAGCCCGCTTGGAATTATACAAAAAAATCAATGCCCTGTTAAAAGATGGCGGTCGCTTTTCCTGCAGTTTAATCGGAAAAACGCACCTGGTACAGCTCCATGAACTCGTCCGGAAATTTTATCCGGAAATTGCAATTCCAAGCAATACGTTTGATATTTTTCTGGAGACTGCCGCGCAGGAGCTTTGCAGCGATTTCACGGTTTTGGAAACGGCAGAGCAGGAAAATGATTTGCTTGTACCGGATGCGGAAGCTGTGTTTGATTATGTCGCTTCCTATTCCGCCAAAGCAAGAGAAATCCTTGAAAAAAACCACGAATTATTCATCGAACGGGTGCGCGGACAGATGAATGAGGAAGGATTATTTTTCATCCACAAATCGACAGGACTGCTCATCTGCCAGAAGAAGTGATTTTTGTTTTCTCCGCAAACTCCCTACATCCGCCCAAAACTCCGGGAAGCAGGGATTCCACCCGCGCTTCCCTAGATGCCTCCCAGCTTCGCAAACGCAATGCTGTATGCCAAAATGCACCACGGTTTTCCCAGTATGATAATCGCGGCAAATTTTTGCATCCGCATCTTTGTCAATCCCGAAAAATAGCAGAAAAAATCATCCGGGAAGAGCGGCAGCACCATCCCGAGGAACAACAGTACCGTATAGGATTTACTCTTTCCCGCCCACTCGGAATATTTGTCGTATTTATCCTTCGGGAAAATATTCTGCACCAGGCTAACGCCATATTTTTTCGCAAGAAGAAAAGCAATCAGGGAACCCAACGATATGCCGATATAATTGCACCAGAAGCCCCCCGCGCTCCCAAAAAGCACTGCGCCCGCCGCGCAGCCAAGGAAACCCGGAAGTACCGGAATTACCACCTGCATTGCCTGAATCACCACGAGGATGACCGGGGCAAACACACCGAATTTCGCGACATATTCCTGCAATGTCTCAACCGAATGAAATTGCCCGCCCATATACGCTTTCAGCAGGAAAGCAACAATTACCAGGCAGAAAAACACAAAAAACGACGTTGAAATTTTCTTTACACTCATACTCCACCTCCATAAACCTAGTTTATCTGAAACAGATTAAAATAACATGAAAATATATTTAAGTTTTCCTTTCAATTTTTCGCTTTCCCATTTTCCTCCCCCTTCACACTACGGCTGTCGTTTGATTGCGGCTTTCAAAGCATACTGTGTGGAATGCCCTGAAAAAATACAAAATACGCTTAAGGGCATGATAAAAAAATCCTGCCGCCGGAATGGGTGTGAAGCTGCCACACCTATCCTGACGACAGGATAACATAAGAATTTCAAATTTTTATCTACTTTAGCGAAAGTGCCGACATATCCTTATAATAGAACTGGCACCTTCCCTGGCTGCGGGCTATGTAGTCCTGCTCCCCACCTCTTTTTGCCGTGTCATATTCCAAAATTACCGTCTGTTTCCCCGTGGTCGGCAAACCGTTGCCGCGCCATTTCGCGTTACCGTAATATCCTCCGGTTTCTGTTAGTTTTCAAACCACCAGGCTTCACTTTTCATTTTGTTTGCTCCGTTTTTCTTCCAAATTTACATGGGTACAGAATGTTTATCAACGTTTTCCCTATAAACTCCATTATATGAGCAAACCAGATAAAACGCAAGAATTTTCTTCCACCCATCCGTCCCCCAAAAAAACTGCTGCAAAACAGCCAAAACCATTTTGCAGCAGACATTGTATCTCATCGTATATAAAAATCACTTTCTTAAAGCCAGACGAAAATCTGGCGCTCCCCCCTATGATTCCCGTATTTTTTTCCACTCAAACGCCGCCGCAATCACAAGCAGTGCCGCCGCGAGCAAAAACACCTTCCCTTCCCCAGCGCCGTTTGACATGGAAAAAAGATAGAAATTACCCAGTTTTTCCTTCAATGTGAAATTTGCAATATAATAAATCATCGCCACCATGTAGCCGACAGTCACATTTCCGGAAATCCCTGCGCCGAGTAATCCCAGGGCTCCGAGAAAAAGCGCGGAGGCGAGCGCACCTGTAAAATGTTCCACCGTCACGGCACTCTCGCACGCGCGCATCAGAAGTGTAAAACCGCCGAGCAGCACCGCCAGAAGCAGCACCGAATAGGCTACACGCAATGCGCACACCGCCAGATAATTCGTGTGTTTGGAACGGATTAAATCCCGGATATTCTCATCCTGTTCCGGCAGGAATATTGGCGTGAGCAGGATTGCCCCCGTAAGGGAGAGCAGCATCTCAAGCGGCTGTGCCGCAAGTGTTCCGTTCAGGGAGGAAACCTCAAATACAACCGGCGTACAGACGGCGATTGCGAGCGCCGCGAGCAGGTGCGGCAAAAAATTATGCCGCAGATTTACTTTTATGATTTTTAACCAAAGTGTAGAGTCCAAAATTCCTCCCCCTCCTTTTTTGTTCATAGATTATCGCGGTTAGTGCTGCGAGCAGGATTGCAAGTACCGTATAAAATGCGCGGTTAAACAGGAAATCCCCATATTGTTCCTGAAAGGTATCCAGCTTATAAAGCGAATTGTGCCGTATTGTCAGGTTGAATTTCCCGATATCGCCCGTAAGTGCACTAGAAAACATTCCGGTGAACCACCACGCCCCCTGCAGCAGAATCGCAATCAACCCTGATGCGAGCTCCGTAAGAAGCATCCCAACTGCGCTCACTGCCATAAGCGTCGGGAGCATCCACAGCACGGTATAGCGCGCGAAGGCAAATATATCCATCTTAGCATCCGGATAAAATCCTATCACCTTTGCCTGCGCCATTGCCGCTGTGATAATTATCGGCAGAAACATTGCCGTGACAAGCGCCGCGTAGCGCGAGAAAATAAGCTTTGCCGAAGAAATCCGTCTGGAGTATACGAGCTGTTCCATGCGTGCCTTGCGGTCAAGCTGCATCAGCGATACCGCCACAAACACTGGCAGAACCCCCAGCATAAACCCGACATAATCACAGTAAAGCCTTGCGTAGCCGCCTGTAATTTTGTCTTCATCCACCAACTGGCGGTATTCCTCCAACGCTTCCTCGTAGGTTTTTGGCACCTGAGAAAAATTGAAGACGATATACTTGTCGCTGTAGCGCGAGCCGCCGCCAATCAATTTGTCCGCCTCGCGCATCAGTTCCCGGAAACGCTCGTAGGTTATTGTTTCGGAAAGCGAATATTCCAGATGGGAGGATTCTTTCTCCACCGGATTCCTGTCCCCACCCACCACAAAGCTGTTATCATCAGATGCCCAAATGCCGTCTTCCCCGCCAACCTCAAAGCGGAATGCACCGTCTTCTTCAAAACCGTCATTTTCGTCCTCCTGATTGTTCAGTTCCGCGCGTGTCTGCCCGGTTAATTCACAGATAATATCTGCCATTTTCTGACGCTTTTTCTCCACCAGATGAACTTCCTTGTAAAAACCGATGGGATAGGCAGTGTAGCTGTTTTGCAGATATTCCAACATCAACTGGTCCAATGCTCTTGGCATCAGGATTTCCGGTACCTCGCGCTCGGTCATGCCGTAGGAGGCAAACCCTGGCTTTGGTTCGGTTTCCGCGCCAGAAAGTTCGGAATGAAACTGCGTGTAATACATGGCAAAAATAGCGGCGGTATAGAGCAGGAATGTGAGTGAGCAGATTACCTTTTTGCATTCTTTTGCATATAGCCCGAACAGATTTTTTATTCCGGCGGTTCCGGCACCTGATTGTACTGACGATTGTTTCATTCCTCCACACCTCCCGAAAGTTCGCAGCCGTGGCTGTAAAGACAGTACATGTACGCATCCTCCACATTTGGCTCTGCATGTTCCGCGCCGAGCATGGATGGTGTTTCCTCGGAAATGATGCGGACTGTCGTATATTCATTTTGCACCAGCATCCCGGTAACAATATAATCCTTTTTCATCTGCGCCAGGAATTTTTTATTAACATTTACCGTAAAGACTTTCCCTTTTGCGGCGTTGAGAAGTTCACAGACCGTTCCCTGCCAGAGAATGCGCCCGGCATTCATTATCGCGATATCCTCGCAGGTTGCCTCGATATCCCCTACAATATGTGTGGACAAAATAACGATGCGCTCCTCCGCCACCTCGCACAAAAGATTGCGGAAGCGGATGCGTTCCTCCGGGTCAAGCCCTGCGGTTGGCTCATCGACAATCAATACCTTCGGGTCATGCAGCAATGCCTGCGCAATGCCAAGCCTTCGCTTCATGCCGCCGGAGAGTGCCCGCACCTTTTTCCTGCGGTGTTCCGTGAGGTTGACGCGCTTTAGGAGTAGCTCCGCGCGCTCTTTCCTTATGCGCCCGTCCATCCCGGAGAGCACGCCAAGATAATCCAGGCTTTCCTCCACGGTCATGGATGGGTACATGGAAAAGTCCTGGGGAAGATATCCGGTGATGGAGCGGATTTCCTTCGCCTGTTCAATCGGGATGCCGCACACCGTGATGATGCCGCTTTGTTTTTTGTGCAGCGCCGCCAGCGTTTTCATCAGCGTGGTTTTCCCCGCGCCGTTGCGCCCAAGCAGTCCAAACATTCCCTGATGGATGGTCAGGCTGACATTGGTAAGTGCCTGTTTTTTGCCGTAACATTTGTTGACGCTGCTGATTTTGATGCAGTTCTCGCCTGCCTGCGGAGCATTTCCTTGTTTTTGGGTCTGGTTTTCTGCCGGGTGATTATGCAAGCTTGCGTTTTGGTTTTTTGTATTTTGGTTTTGTGCATTTTGATTTTTTGCATTTTGGTTATGATTTTGATTTTGGTTTTGATTTTCCATCCCTGTGTTCATCCTTTCCTGCGGCAAATTCTGTTAAAATGCTTTCAAAGCGTATCATTGCGCTGTTTTCTATGGTGTGTCTGAAAATTGCGTTTTGTACGCCCCGCATAAAAGCGTTTTCAGGCACTCCCCTGTGCCGCCTTATCAGGATAACAGGGAAATTTCAATTATTTATCTATTTTTCAAAGAAATTTTCACATTGTATATTTGATATCACAGGTCTATATAAAAGTATCGTAATCATCGCATTTATTCCACCCTTTATCAGGTTAAATGGAAGAAATGCCGGGATTAGCAGTTCCACAACCGCTTCCCTTGGACAGCCCATATAAATAGGAGTAACCAGATAATTCCAGAACAGCATTACGAAAACCATACACCCCCATCCGCAAAACAATCCGGCGGCACCCGACAATTTACATCTTTTTTTGTAAATAAACGCAGCGGTACATGCGAAAGAACAGCTTGAAATGATATTCATCAAAAAACCTAAAATACCATTTTCACTGATTGTAAACATCTCCACGAGAGAAACAACCACCGCGACCAGAAATGAGGTGAGTGGTCCGAATATAAATCCACCCATTGCAATTACAACATCTTTTGGGTCATACTTCAAAAAAAGTACGAGGGGCACGCGCCCCGCCGCTGCCGCAACATAAGCAAGGGCGCAAAGCATACCAATGGTTGTAAGTTTCTTTGTTCTGCGATTCATCATAAATACCTCCAAAAAAAATTAACACCTGAAAGCAATGCCTTCAGATGCTATATTTTTAAGGTGTATTTGAAAATGTCAGCAAGGCATTTATCCGGCAGGCAGAAAAAGTGCACATTGTTAGAATAAACCTAACAAATTCCATACACCTTCTTTAATCCAGACTATACTGTCGGTTTTGGATTTCCACCAAATCAGCGCCTGCACGCTCGCGGACTTTACCGCCGATCGGGAATTTCACCCTGCCTTGAAGACATTCACTTTATTCGGTTGTTGCTATTTATTATAAACACATTTTCTACAGATGTCAATTACAAATTCTTTTAAAATCCCCCATTTTATTCCCGCTCTGATGCCACAAACATTCCGCTGCCGCCCATAACTTCCCCTGTCTTTAGTCCTGTGCTTTTTGCGTTCCCCGAAAAAACCGCATCAGCACCACAACCGCCACTGCCGACAGAATCATTTCCGCCGCGCACTGCGCATACGCAATACCATACAGCGGGGAAAGCGCGTTGAGGATATACAGTGCCGGGATTTCGAGCACAATCTTACGCAGGATTGCGAAGACAAAGGATTTCATGCCCATGCCGCACGCCTGGAAAACGCCCACTGCCAAAAAATCCATGCACAAAAACGGCATTCCGAGCGCAAAACCGCGCAAAAACTGTGTGCCGTAGTCCACGACCGCCGCTTCTTTCATAAACATTCCGACCACAGTTCCGGAGGCAAAGCAGAGGCAAGCGGTAACCACTGCCATAAAAATCAGGGAAATTCTCGCCGTATACCAAAAACTTTTTTTCATCCGCCCGTAATTTTTGCTCGCAAACGTGTAGCTGATTAACGGCATGATACCCTGTGAAAGCCCGAATGCAATCTGCATTGGCACCATGCTGATTTTGTGAGAAATCCCCATCGCCGCCACGGCATCCTCGCCGAAAGAAGCGGTCATATTGTTGAGGATGGTCATGCCTGTGACGTTGAGTAAATTCTGGATGGAGGCCGGTATCCCGACCGCACAGATGCCAAGGAGTACCCGCCTGTCCGGCTTTGCCATCTGCGGCTTTATGCACACATAGGTTGTCCTGCGCTTTGCGCAGAGCAGTCCAAAGAAATACAGACATGCAACGCAGTTGGAAATAAAGGTTGCCAGCCCCGCGCCCGCAGCACCCATATGGAACCCCCACGGCAGGATGAAAATCGGGTCAAGGATAATGTTTAACAGACATCCGCTCATGGTTCCAAGGCTTGCGTGCAGCGAAGCCCCCTCTGCCCGCACCAAGTACGCGAGCACTACGTTCAGAATCGCCGGAGCTGCGCCGAAACTGACGGTCCATTTCAAATATTCTGCTGTCACGGCAGCGGTTTCATTGTCCGCGCCAAGAAGTGTGAGGCACGGATTTTGAAGCAATGTGTAGACGGCAGAAAAGAGAATCCCGCTTAAGAGCGCGTAATAAAAACCGGTTGCCGAGCTTTTCCTTACGGTCTCAATGTCCTTTTGTCCGAGCGCGCGGCTCATCATACTTGAGGAGCCCACGCCAAAGAGGTTGTTGACCGCGTTAAAGGCAAGCAGGAGCGGCGCTGCCAGGGTGACTGCGGCGGTCTCCTTTGATAAGTTTAACAGCCCTACGAAATACGTGTCCGCCAGATTGTAAAGCACCATGACAAGTGAGCTCAATATGGTCGGAATGGCAAGCTTGCGCACCGCCTTTGGTATTGGCATCTGCTCAAACAAAAATACTTTGTCCGCATTCACGGTTTGTTTTTTGTCCATTCAAAAAACTCCTTTATATTTTATTTCCCCTTCACGTCAATTACGACATACTCCGATTTGCACCCTGTCTTAAACAAAATTGCCCAGTCCGAAATCCCGGAAGTTACAATAAAATCCGTTCCGTTCCTGCGCGCAAGCCCGTAGGTCTTTGCATTGACACCCGTCCACTCCCCGACGTAGTTTACCGGGAAAAGCTGTCCGCCGTGTGTATGCCCCGAAAGCACCAAATCCACGCCCGCCGCTGCCAGCTCATCGTATTCGCCCGGCTGATGGTCAAGCACAATCATATATTTATCCTGGTCAAGCCCCTGTACAAGCTCGGATGCCGTGGCGCGCCCGTTCCCATGCTCCTCCTCGGAACGGTCCTGTCTGCCAATGACATAAAAACGGTCGTCAAGCAGCACCGCTTCATCCTCCAGCACGACAACACCATTTTTCTCAAGCTCCGCCACCAAATCGTCCCCGCTATAGCCGCGGTACTCCGGACCGTAATAGCCCTTGTCGTGGTTTCCGAACGCATAATAGACCCCGTATGTAGTTTTCAGGGTTCCAAGCGCTTTGCACGCGTCAACCATATCCTGTTTTGAAGTATCATCATCGACATAATCCCCGGTAATTACCACGATATCCGGGTTCTGCGCCTGCATCTGCGCCACATATTCCGCGAATCCCTTCCCATCAAAAGTCGTTCCGACATGGGAATCCGCAAAATGGACAATCCGCAATTCCCCGATTCCCTTGTCTGTTTCAATCTCATAATTTGTCTTCCAGACATGGTTCGCAAGCACCCAACCGATGCACAGATACACGGCTGTTGCCACGATTGCACACAGCCCTGCATAGTATTTCTGGAACGCCTGCCCCCGCTTTTTTGGGGCCAGCCAAAAAATCAGGTCACACAAAATCCAGAATACCACCAAATGCAGCACGCATATGATCGCATTCATATTGCCCATGGTCAGCCAGAGCACCGCGACTAAGGCAAAAACCAGCACGGCGGAAAGCAGCATCCCCACACCTTTTTTCCCACCCGACAAATGCCTTACCCACCCAAACCTGTAAAAACGGCTGACCAGATATACAATCCCCGCCACCCCGCCTGCCATCAAGCCGCCAAAAATCAATGCCCACATATTTCCCGTTCCTCCTTACGAAATTCATCACAAAACCCATCGCTTGTCTGCGTAAATTGCCAGGGTGTGCCAGACAACACATCCCCTCCACCCACGCATCCCGCCCTGTGCGATTTTTTGTACCAAATCCCGCCGACATCGCTAGTGTAATGATAGCGTTTTCTGCGCCGTTTGTCAATTTTTTCTTCTGACCTGAATGGACGAATCCCTTCTTTTTATAAAAATTCACAAACAGGTTTTACAAAACGTTACGCTGGGTGGATCGCCAAAGCCACTGGCGCGGACTGCCTTGCATTATCCGATGCGAAAAAGAAAGATTTGTCTACATATGGGACTATTATTTTGGGAAGCTGGGCCTGTGTGGGCAGTATAAGCAAAATCAACTGGCTGAAAGGAAACATCGATAAATGGGCAGATAAAAAGCTGGTCGCGTTCTGTGTCGGGGCAAGCCCGATGGAAAATCCACAGGTCGAGGTGGCGCTTCACAAAATTTTCAGCGAAGCGGAGCGGGAAAAGGTAAAAATATTTTATTGTCCGGGTGGATTTAACTACGAAAAAATGTCCATCCAATCCAAATTTATGATGAAAATATTTATTAAGACACTGAAAGCAAAAAAGGAGAAGACGGAAGAAGAACAGGAAATGATCAAAATGATTTCCTCGTCCTATGATCTTTCGGATAAAAAATATATTGAACCGATTTTGCAATATCTGAATTCCTGAAAAACTCGGCTATTTCGTCTGTTTGAGCATGGGCGGGCAGGTGGAATTGTAAAAGAATGGATTTTATTTTTCCGCAAAACGTCATACCCAAAACGGGATTTTTGGTGTATCATTGAAAATAGGTTATTATATTCTTTCCATACACCAAGACCAACAAGGAGGAATCTTATGAAAACAAAAAAACGATCCAAACTTCCATCACACACCAAAGGCGCATCCTGCTTTGTGCTTGCATCCTGCCTTCTGTTTTCTTCCTGTGGGAAAGGCGTGGACAATCCTGCCCCTGACGTAACACAGGCACCTTCTAGCCCTGCTGCCACATCACCTGCAGTCTCATCCCCCGCCCCAACTCCTACGCCAAAGCCAACGCCGACTCCGAGCCCCACCCCGGAGCCGACAAAAATCCCCGGGCCAACACCGGTCTGGGGATGGTTTTCGGAAGATGATGAATACGAGGAAGGCAGGCTTGACAGAAAATTGCCGGAAGATATCAGAAAAGCCGTGGATGCCCTTGATTACAATGCGGACGAGGATGCATATCCGCAGCTTTTTGCGCGCTTCCAAGGCCATTTTTCCTCGCCACGTTTATATTATCACATTGACCTGATTGCGCTTGACCTTTCATGGTCCAATATTGTTATCCACATAAGGACACGCGGCTCCTCGTACAAATTCGAGGGGGAAACACTGACTGACCACTATTATTATCATGAATATTATGACCTCGGTGACGCTTATAATATTTTTAATATTGTTGATATAAATAGCGATGGATACGATGATTTTATCTTGGATATCGGGCTGAATGGGGTACGTAATTATTCCGCACTCTTCTTCCTTTATAATCCAGAAACAGAAACGTTCGAACCGTTGCGCGGGTTTTCAAATGCTACTTATGACAGGGAGACGGGGATTATCTATGAATATTGGCACAATGGACATGGTATTGATTTCCGCTATAAATACCGTGTGAAAGGGAATGAATTAATCCTTATAGAGAGTTTATGTGACGAAGCGGATCCCGTCTCCACTTGGAAACACTATTTTACTTGGAAGCGCTATGAAAACGGGGAAGAAATTATTGTTCGTGAACACGCCCCAGAGAAAGAGATTGATTTGGAGGAATGGCCATACCCGGATTATGACAGGCGGGTGAAATGATTATAATGCAGGTTATGGGAAGCACCAAAATGGTGCTTCCCATAATACAATCATATCACCCCGGTAATTTTTCAAGCATAATCTCGTAGTACCTGTATCTTTCATTAAAATCCGCTGTTGTTGCCCCTCCTCCTCTTATCCTCCTTGTTAATTCTTCGACTAATTGTCTCTCCTCAGCCGCAGATGGATTCGATACATTCCATTCCGGCATATCATTGATCAATTTTGCTCTTTCCCAAAACCATCCAGCACTCGTTGCCGGATAATGAAGTGCAACATGTTGTGTTGCATAACCAGCCGGGGTCTCAATCTTCGAATCGTCAATTCCTAATGCTTTCATATGATCATAAAATTTTACATATTGCATTTCATGCGTCATCTGTAACACCCCAGTCCCCCAATATCCTCCATATTGCGAGACATTCCCCGGATAATACTTATCCTCCATAATCTCCGTCCCCTTTTGTGTCTCTGCCATAGACTGCGCCAAAAAATGCCGCACTTTCCTCCTTGTCGTTACCCCATAGGTATTCAATGCCTTGTTCAACTGTGCCACAATATCCGGCCGCAGTATTATTTGGTCAAACTCCGCTTTCGCCAGTTTCCCCGCAGTCAGCTTTACCGTACTCCCATTCATCCATGCAGTAGCCGATGTCAAATCCTGCAACACAGCCAACGTACCCTGCGTGACATTCCCGGTCGCCGCTAAACCATTTTTGCTTTGGAACTGCTTTACAAGCGATGCGACCGTACTGGTATAACTCCCCGTCGTCTGGCAGGTATACCCATGCCGTGTCAAAAGACTTTGCACGGAATAAACGGCTGCACCGCTGTCACCGGTATGTAAAATATCCAGACCATATTCCACTGCCCTTAATGCAGGTGTTTCTGTTGGTGTTTCATAAAGTGTTCCAGACCAAGCCTCCAGCTTTGCCAGAGTTTCCGCATTCACAACACCCGTCACGGGTATGCCCATCTCATCCTGAAACCCTTTTACAATCGCTTCCGTATTACTGCCAAAAATACCGTCCGCACTGCCATTCAGGTTATATCCATACATATGCAGTGCTTTCTGAATTGCCATAACCCCTAAGCTTACACCGCTTCCTTTTTTATAATCGCCTGTTCCATCGCGAACCTGAACTAATGTAACATCCGCATTTGCCATAAATTCCTCCATTTCTCCCAGACCGAAATCTCGTCAGGGTAAAGGCTTGTTCCTCTTTTTCCCCGGATTGTGCACCATCCGTTTTTTGATGGCTTTTCTTTACCATCTATCTCTATCTTAACACAAAGTTTCTCACAAAAAAATGACGTTTTGCGGAAAATATCGAAAAATGAAATTTTTCCGCGAAACGTCATTTTCATCATTTCCATTTTCTGTTATAATGAACTTATCAAACGAAAAGGAGGAATTTTTCATGAACCAACCATTACACAAAAAAACTTTTACTGCTATCGCTCTTGCTGCACTCCTGATCTTTTTCTATCTCTTCCCGGCAGACATTACCGGGAAAGCAGCAGAAGATGCGCCATCCAATGAACACATTATTTCCGCACCACTCCCATCTGCTACCCCAACGCCGGGCATCCAACCACTCGATGATTTCCCCGACAAAAAAAATCTTACATAATATTATTTGATTTTTCTCCGTATAAAATCACTAATTTCATTTTCTTCAAATAGCTCCGAAACCAACGCGGCCACTTCATATCCACTGTTGATTTCGGAGCGTTTTTCTTCTGTTTTCCCATCTTCCCCCAGCATCTTGTCCAGATTGTAAGCCTGTGCATAAACCAGACCCGCAAGCGTATCCATATACCCATTCTCAAATACCCTCGCAATTTCACGCTCCCCCCGCTCAAATGCTTCCTGAAATGCCCCTGCTTCCCCCTTCCACTTGATAATGGCGCGCTCGTAAACTGCGTAAATACCATCCGCATAATGGAATGCTTTCTGATAGCGCATAAGGTTTGCATAGGTTCCTTCCAATACTTCGAGAGCCTTTCCATATTCTTTCAGATTCCCATACGCATTCCCAATCTGTAAAATTATAATTGCTTCCCGCTGTGAAACAAACGCTTTCTCAAAACTTTTTGTCTCGAACACCGGCAGGGTCATTTGCACAATTTCCGTAAAAAGTGCAACGGATTCCTCCTGTGTAATATCGCCTAATTCCACACCAATCATTACATAGTTTGCTGCAAGATATTGTCTGTTTGAAAGAAATCTCGTTGATAACTTTTCTTCTATTTGTTCCAGTATCCCTCTTGCCTCCTCATAGCGAAATTCTGCCATTGCAATACTTAATTGTTTGTCTAATATTAAAACATCATAATCTGCAGTTTTAACATAAGAATTCCCAAAAACTTCTTCCTTCCCATATTTTTTTAAAAGTTTGTTTAATGTATTTGGATGTGGACGGCGTTTGCCGTTCTCAATACGCGACAAGTTTTCAATCGTACAAATTTCCTCGCCGTCCGGAAGCGTACAGGCCTGCACATGTGTCATCCCTGCCGCCTTTCGAGCACATTGTAAGTATGTACCAATGTTGTATTTTCCCATTGCAATTCCTCCTTCATAAAATCCAGCCGCTTTTTCGCTTTCATATAACTCCCTTGTGCGATTTCCAAAGCTACCAAGTATTGTTCATATCGCAATAAATCCAATGACTGGACAGCATCTCTCTGGTTGCACATTCGCCCATACAACAACAAACAATATGCTTCCATCAATTCATACAGCATATAATCCCTGCTAAATTTACAGTTTAATTGGATTCCGTACAAAAATATCTCTCCTGCATCCCATTCTGGAACAGTAAAAACATCCACTCCCTGCCTTTTCTGATCCGCTTCCCGCATTTTCTTATATTCTGACAAAAATCCCCCATAAACCAAACAGAATTTTGGCAAAAGTTCCAGTTGACGTTCTTCATCCATTCCCTGACAGTAGTTTACCGTATTTTTACTTCCTGTAGCGTTTTGATACATTTTTGCATACACTTTATTAGCATTTTCATAATCTCCCACTTTTGCAAAATACGAGGCCAATGCATACAAAAATTCCCATTCTTCCTCTGTGTAGTATAACTTCCATGCCGAAAGTTCCTCCCATGCTTTCCTTACTTCCTCTATCAAAGAGTCACTTGCAAGTTTATAAATAAGATACTGCCAATATGCCCACCTTTTCTCCCATGTCACGGAATATTTTCTGGTATATGCCTTTAATGCTTGTTCATAGGAAGCTCCTTTTTCTAATCTAAGTCTCTGGTATAGTACATGAATCATCTCGTTTTCCAAAAAAGATACACCTGCCACTGCCGCCTGTTTCCACTTCACGAGACATTCCCTTATCATCATACGTTCTTCTCCATTTTTATCAAAGTAAAATTCAAACTTTTCCGCAGACACTCCCATCCGATTGAAAAGTAAGGTAAGCAATGAACTATCTGGAAATTCTTCCCCATCTCCATGTTCCAAACGTTCTAACGTTGCAATTCCACAAATCCCTTGCACTACATCTTCGATTATAAAGTTCCTTCTAATCCGCATACTGTGAATAAGATCACCAATCAAAAAAGCGAATTGTTCTGTTTTACCTTTTTCCTGTAATCCCTTTTTTACCAACAATGTTTTTAATTTTTCTCTTACTTTTTCTGTCATATATTTTTCTCCTATATTGTTATTTCAAGCATTTTTATACCTTAAGGATTTCAACTTTCACAATATATAGTTGTATGAATTTTCCTATGACAGTAAGGAAATTGTTAAAACGAATTGTTAAAACGTTTAGAAACATCTTTCCTTCAAATCTTCTTCCCCTACTTATTATATGTTATTGCAACGCAAAAATCAATCTTTTTCATTCAGCTGTCTTTTTATAAAATACATCCACATCGCAGGATAATACATTTACTTTTCTCCCCCATTGTTTTAAAATAATCCCCGGTAACAGCAAACACTACAAAAAACGAGGGGGGAATGATTATGGAAATAAAGGGTTACACTTACGGTTATGGCGGCGGTCGGGGGATGTACCGCACACCGGAGGCCATGGCTTCACAGGATCTGTTGTTTGACATTGGTGTGAACTGGATTTGTCTGGCGACCGCTGTGGACCAGGAGAGCTACGCCTCCACAAAAATATTGTTTGACTATGAGCGCAACGCATCGGACAAGGATATCGCTTTTGCGGTCCGCCGCGCACACGAGAGGGGCATTAAGGTCTGCTTAAAGCCGATGGTTAACTGCCGGGACGGCGCATGGCGCGCGCAGATCGATTTCCCGGACGGGGATATGGCCGGGCGGGATGTTTACTGGAGCAAATGGTTCGCGAGCTACACGGCGTTTTTGCTGCATTACGCGGAGCTGGCTGAGGATACGGGGTGCGAGATGTTCTGCCTTGGCTGTGAGATGCTTGGCACGGAGCGCAAGGTGGATTATTGGCGGGAGCTGATTGCAAAGGTGCGGCAGGTTTACCACGGGCCGCTGGTCTACAACACCAACCACGGCAAGGAGGACCAGGTTCCTTGGTTTGACGCGCTGGATTATATTGGGACTTCGGCATATTTCCCGGTTGCAAAGGTTCCGGGCGAGAGCCTGGAACATATGACAGCGGCGTGGGGGAAGGTGCGCGACCATTTGAGGCCGGTCGCGGAAAAACTGGGAAAAAAGGTGATTTTCATGGAGATCGGATGCCGCAGCGCGAAGGGCTGCGCGATGATGCCATGGGATTTTTCACACCATGAATTTGTGCGGGATGAGGAAGAGCAGGCGCGTTTTTATGATTCCTGTCTGTCCGTTTTTTCGCGGGAGGAATGGTTTGCGGGATTTTTCTGGTGGGATTGGAGTACACGGATTTACACGACACGCGAGGCGGCCGAAAAGGATAAGGGATTTAATATCCATTTGAAGAAGGCGGAGGATGTGTTGAGGAAATGGTATGGAAACGATCGATAGATATTTCACAAAAACGCTGCAAAATTGCTTGAATATTTTGCATTTGCACCAGTTTGCACAAGAAACAAATCTTATGAAATCGATATATTTTTTCTTGTGATTTTGCTTGCATCCGAACACAGTTTCGTGTATAATTGGGAATGCATCTCACACGAAATAAGTTACAGAAAATTACTGAAAATAAGTACACTACTTAAGGGGGTTATTCCGTCATGGAAAAGGTAAAACTACCGAAATCCGTCCTTGAACTGCTCTTGCAGCAGGGTGTTTCTTCCGATGCGCTGCTGTGTGCGTGTGCTACGGATATGAACACGAGCTGTGAGTATGCGGACGGATATGTCATCCTGACCGCGGACAGGCTCTGTCTGCTCACCGCCCCGCCCGATTCTTCGCGTGTCCGTTCCTTTAAAGGCTACAGCAAAAAAGGGGATATCGAAACGGACTACAGACAAAACTGGGCAATCCGCTCTCTTGCGATTGCCGAATTAGAGTCTCTGAAGATCGAACGGCAGGTTGCCTGCGGACTGTTAATCGCAAATGATGGCGACTGTCTCGCCGCATTTTCCAATTTGTATATGAAGAATATGCACCAACTTGTGCGCGCCTTTGACCGCATCAAGAATCCGGAGCCGGATTTCATGCAGGAACCGGAGGACAAGGAGGAGGAATATTGCCCAAAATGCGGCACGATGTATCCGAACCGCAACCGCAAAATATGCCCGAAATGTATGGACCGCGGAACGATTTTTATGCGTGTCCTGCGGTATTTCAAACCGTACAGCCCAAAACTCGCAGTCATGCTCTGCTGCTATTTTGGCATTGCGGCATTAAATCTTGTCTGGCCGTACCTGAATGGAACGGTGCTCTATGACCATATATTGGAAAAGGATTCGGCATTCCTTGCAAAATTAGGCATTGAGGACGGTCGCTTTGTCACAGCACTTTTGCTGATTGTCCTGACAATGTTTACAGCCAAGCTCTCCTTGCAGCTGCTCTCCGTCCTGCAGGGCGTTTTTACGGCGCAGATTGTGACAAGTATTGTACGCGACCTCAAAAAAGATATTTTCGGGGCGATGGGGAAACTCTCCATCAGCTTTTACAAGAGCCGCCAGACCGGAAGCCTTATGACCCGCGTGCTAAGCGACGCGGAGCGCGTGACAAGCTTCTTTATCGACGGCGCGCCGTACATACTGATTCATTCATTTACAATTATTTCCACACTGATTGTCATGTTCTCCATCCGTTGGGAACTCGCAATTGTGGCATGCGTCCTGCTGCCGGTGTCCGTGGTTGTCGGCATGAAGCTGCGCCCGCACCTGTGGAGCCTTTTCGGCAGAAGACACCGCGCGGAGCGTTCCCTGAACAGCCAGGTAAACGACAACCTGACCGGGGCGCGCGTGGTCAAGGCGTTCGGGCAGGAGCAGCGGGAACTGACGCGTTTTTCCACAAACAATTCGCGCATGAAGGATGCGGAACTTGCGATTGTCCGCTTTGACAACAAATTTACATTCCTGTACCAGACGACGCAGGAGCTCACAAGCATGGTGGTATGGTTTATTGGCGTTGCCCTGGTGCTTGGCGGCACCCAGTTTGAACTCGGCGTGCTGATTACTTTCGTCGGCTACGTCGGACAGCTTTCCGGACCGATGAATTTCTTCTCCCATGTTTTCCACTGGTGGTCTGACAGTATCAACAGCGCGCAGCGTATGTTTGAAATCCTTGATGCCATCCCAGAGGTACAGGAGAAGGAAAATCCGGTCGCGATGCCTGCGCCGAGGGGCGAGATTGTGTTAGACCATGTGACGTTTGGCTATGAGGTCAACAAACCGGTATTAAAGAATATCAATTTACATATCAAGGAGGGCGAAATGCTCGGCATTGTCGGGCGCTCCGGCGCAGGCAAGACCACATTGGTCAACCTGATTTCCCGTATGTATGACCCGCAGGAGGGTTCCATCTCGTTGGACGGTATCAATGTGCGCGATTTAGCGTTCCACGATTTGCGCCGCAATGTTGCGATGGTTTCCCAGGAGACATACATTTTTATGGGTACGGTCGAGGAGAATATCGCCTACGCGAACCCGCAGGCTACCAAGGCAGAGATTATTCGCGCCGCCGTGCTCGCGAGTGCGCATGATTTTATTCTGCGCATGCCGGACGGGTATGACACGATTATCGGTTCTGCCGGGCGGGAACTTTCGGGCGGTGAGCGCCAGCGCATTTCGATTGCGCGCGCAATTCTCGCGAACCCGAAGATTCTGATTCTCGACGAGGCGACCGCTTCCGTGGATACCGAAACGGAAAAAGCAATTCAGGAATCCATCAATTATCTGGTCAAGGGGCGCACGACAATTTCCATCGCCCACCGCCTCTCGACGCTGCGCGACGCCGACCGCCTTGTCGTAATTGACAATGGCGAGATTACGGAGGAAGGCACGCAGGCAGAGCTGACGCAGTTGCACGGAACATATTACAAACTGATGGAACTACAAACAAAAGCATTGGCACTGAAAGGAATTGAATAAAGCAGCAGGGGTTTTGCGGAACTTTAAACAGCAAAACCCCGGACGATGCCCGGAAGCAATTTCTGGCAGCAGCGCGGACAGGAATTGCTTCCACCACTGGGGGTATCGGGAGGGGTTTTGCGGAACTTTAAATAGGAGGACTCATATTTATGCCACCATTTGGTAAACAGCCGCCGCACGGCGGGGAACATGAAGATTTCAATCTGGAACAGATGGAAAAAGAAACCGAAGAAATGCTCAAGCTGCGCTATTTAAATAAGGATAACGCAGAATTCAAGCGCACGGACGGCGGATTTGTCAGCGTCAAGGTCGGGGAGGAATTCTACCCGCGTGTACATGTCATCCGCATGTTCCCATTCTCCGACCCAGACAAATACATTTCCATCCGCACGCCGGATGAACATTCAAAGGAAATTGGGATTATTGAGAATATGAAGGATGTCACGAAAGAAACTGCCCAGATGCTTACAGAGCAGCTGAACCTGCGCTATTTTACACCGATTATTACGAAAATAGTCAATATCAAGGAAGAATACGGCTACGCCTACTTTGATGTGGTGACAGACCGCGGCGCATGTCGGTTTACCATCAATATGGGCGGACACGCGGTTGTGCATCTGTCGGAAACCCGTATTCTGATTTCGGATATTGACGAAAACCGCTTTGAGATTCCGGACGTTACGAAGCTGACACCAAAAGAATTGAAAAAATTGGATTTGTTCCTATAAAGGAGTATAACCATGATACTAAAATACGATTTATCCCAGGAAAATCTGGCGCTTTTGGCATTGCCACCCACGGAGGAAGTCTGTTACTGCGTCCCCTACGATATCGATGAGAAGGGGAATTTCCTTGACAATTCCTATGTTGCTGCAACGCGCAAACGCATTATTGTGTTGGAGAACGGCGCGCGCAAAGCGGAGTATATGTTATCCGACTGCGAAAAAATCGCCAGTGAACCACAGATTGACTGTGGGCTCTTCCTTGTTACAACGGGCGGGCAAGAACGCATCATTGCCCGTTTTTCCGGAAAACACCTCTCGCGATTTTCCTATGTGGCGCGCGGCTTGATGATGTTTCTTTCCGGCAATATGAATCTTGTCTCAAGTGATGAGTACGAGCGCACCTGCCCGAAATGCCACCGCGCACTTCCGGGCACAAGGGAATGCCCGCACTGCAGCAAGCAGGGGGGCGGCACGGCAAAGCAGTTCCTTTTGATGGTTGCCCCGTACAAAAAGCAGCTTGCCGTAATCTTTTTTGTGATGGCGCTCGCCGCAGTCATCACATTGCTCAATCCCGAGATTCAGAAACACCTGATTGATGATGTGCTCCACGACCGCAAGGGAACGCTTTCTGATGCATATCTTTTCCTTTGCATCATTTTCGGATTAAGCATCGGCATGGTCGTGCTCAATATCACAAAGTCGTATCTGTGCGCAAAGCTCGGTTCCACACTGAGCAAGGATTTGAGGGCAAAGCTGTATCACAAAATCCAGATACTTTCCCTCTCCTTCATCAACGACCGCCGCCCGGGGGAGCTGATGAACCGCGTTGTACATGATACGGCGCGTGTGCGGATGTTTATGCAGGACATATTCTGCAATATGTTCACCGTGCTCGTCATTTTTGTTTTCGACATGGTTTACATGCTGATTCTTGATGTGAAACTGGCGCTGATTTCCTTCGCTTTTATCCCGTTCGGCATCCTGTTGTCCACGGCATTTAAGAAGAACATCCACCGCCGCTTCCACAGGCAATGGCAGAAGGACGATGACGTGAACAGCTCCCTGCAGGATGTCATCTCCGGCATGAGCGTGGTAAAATCCTACGGCAAGGAAGCATCGGAGGCAAAGCATTTTAATGAGCTTGCAGATTCCTATGCCGTAATCAACCGCAGGAACGAAGTATTCTGGGCAATTTTCTTCCCGATGCTCTCATTTGCAATGGGCGCCGGGGTGTACCTGATTACTTATTTTGGCGGCGTCAATGTTTTAAATGGCAGAAAAACACCCGGCGAATTGCTCCAGTTTATCAATTACACATCAATGCTTTATATGTACTTAAACTGGCTGACAAACCTTCCGCGCCAACTGATGAATCTGGTCAACAGCGTGGAGCGTATCAGCGATGTCATGTCTCAGGAGCCGCGCATCCTTGACCGTGAGAAGGCAACCGACCTTGCCATCAAGGGTTCTGTGGAATTTAAGCACGCGACCTTCGGTTATAAATCCTACAAGCCAGTGCTTGAGGATATCAACCTTTCCATCAAACCGGGGGAAATGATTGGTCTGGTTGGGGCTTCCGGTACCGGAAAATCCACGATGATTAACCTTATCATGCATTTGTATGAGCTGGATGACGGCGAATTGCTGGTTGACGGGAAAGATATCCGCGACATCCGCCTGGAAAATTATCATTCCCAGATTGGCGTTGTATTGCAGGAGACCTTCCTGTTTTCCGGCACGATTTTGAACAATATCAAGTTCGCAAAGCCGGATGCAACCTACGAGGAAGTCATCCGCGCTGCAAAGATGGCAAATGCGCACGATTTTATCTGCCGCACGCCGGACGGATACAATACTTATGTCGGTGAACGCGGGTTTAACCTTTCCGGCGGTGAGCGCCAGCGCATTGCGATTGCGCGCGCAATTTTGAATGAACCAAAGCTTTTAATTCTGGATGAGGCAACGGCGAGCCTGGATACCGAGAGCGAGTATCTGATTCAGAAAGCGCTTGAGCGCCTGACGGGCGGGCGGACAACATTTGCAATTGCACACAGACTTTCTACGTTAAAGGATGCGGACCGTCTGGTCGTGATTGACGGGCATAGCATCGCGGAAATCGGGACTCACAATGAATTGATGGAACAGCAGGGGATTTATTATAAGCTGGTGACGGCACAGTTGGAAATGCAGAAAGTGTGAAACTCTAAGAAGAAAGCTACTCTACAACCCAGAGTAGCTTTCTTGCCTACAATATGGTATTGTTTCGCCTGTGTCCACTTGACTAAGCAGAGTTCCGGCATCATCAAAGGTATAAACAGAATACCTGGCAGGTACCACCAATGGTAAAGCAACTGGTAGCCGGAAAAAAGAATGTGTTCACTATACTCTCCACGTTCCACATCAATTCCCCGGCGTTGTTCATAGCCGATTTTCCACCCAGAGAGCCTTCGGCAGAATAAAATGCATCCGGCACACCACTCTTGGGATTGCGCAGAAGCAACACCGCTGTATAGTTGTCCCTTACTTCGGGTGTCAGTTCTTCACTGGAAATATCCCAATTTTCCTTGCCAAATACATAGTCCAGGATATTGGCAATCTCATGCCGCCCAACCTGCTCAACCCCTCCGTGGATAAACTGTTGACCGTAAAAAAACTCTACTGCTGCGCTGTACTCTTTAGCTTCGGCGGCAAAGGCTGTCCCCGCAAGGCTCACCGTCAGAGCCAGACAATTTTGGCATGGTAAAGCCCGTGGCAAAAAAGCGGTTTGCGGTTTGCAGTGTAAACATAAGGTATTTAAATATGAATAACAAGGATAAATTGAAAAATACCATAACAGAAAGAACTGTGCACGATTTCTTTTTATTGTTCCTGCACTTTTCTACAAGATACCCGAAAAGCCAGTTCGCAGCAATGGATATAAGCACAATAAAAACAAATTTTATTTCACCATAGGCATAAAATAACAGACTTACAAAAAAGAGAAAATAATTTTGTATTTTCCTTCCAACCTTCCACCGAATTATTTTTGATAATCCTTATATGGCATAATACACCAATAGTACAATCGGCAAAAAAATGGCTAAAAAACAATGGATGAAAATATCATGGCTAAGCACCTTCTTTAGAAATAAATAATATAATCCGTCACAAACAAAAACACATTCCCCCTTTTCCAGATGCCGTCACGCAACTGCATCCGGAAAAAGGGGGGACCAGAGTTTTACAGCACTTCTTTCACTGCCGCCACAACATTCTCCGTCGTGAACCCGAACTTCTTAAACAGCGTCGCTGCCGGTGCGGAAGCACCAAAGCCCTTCATCGTGATGGTCTTGCCATCCAGGCCGACATACTTGCCCCAACCGAAATCGCCGAGCGCTTCCACTGCCACCCTCGCGCGGACATTCTTTGGAAGCACGGACTCCTTGTACTCGTCGGACTGCTCCTCAAAAATATCCATACAAGGCATGGAAACAACGCGCACGTCAACGCCGTCTTTCGCAAGCTCTGCCTTTGCTTCCACTGCAAGGGAAACCTCCGACCCGGTTGCAATGATGATTGCATCCGGAACTTCCTTCGTGGAATCTTCAAGTACATATGCGCCCTTCAGCGCCTCCTTTGAGGAACCGGCAAGCTGCGGAAGATTCTGCCTTGTCAATACCAACGCGGTCGGAGTCTCAAGTGAGGTCACTGCGGAATACCACGCCGCAATCGTTTCGGTTGCATCCGCCGGGCGGAATACATGGAAATTCGGCATGGAGCGCAGCATGGCAAGCTGCTCAATCGGCTCGTGGGTCGGTCCGTCCTCGCCGACACCGATGCTGTCATGTGTGAGTACGTAAGTGGTCGGAATCTTCATAATGGAAGAAAGTCTCGCCATCGGTTTTACATAATCACTGAATACAAAGAAGGTCGAAACGAACGCGCGCAGGCCATGCAGCGTCATGCCGTTTCCAATTGCCGCCATTGCGAGCTCGCGGACACCGAAATGCATATTCCTGCCTGCGTAATCCGCCTTCGAGAAATCCCCCATATCCTTCATATAAGTCTTCGTGGACGGGGAAAGGTCTGCCGCACCGCCAATCAGGCTTGGAACCTTATCCTTTAAGCGGTTGATAATCTGACCGGAAAGATTGCGGGTTGCCTCCGGCTTGTCCTCATATGCCCAGAACGCTTCATCGTCCATCAGTTTCTTCGCGATTTCGAGGTCGAATTCCTCATCCCATGCCTTCTTCATCTCCGGATACTTCTCGCAGTATTCCGCAAACATCTTGTTCCATGCATCCTCAACCGCTGCTTTTTCTGATGCGATATCCCTGTAATTCGCATAAACCTCGTCCGGAACAAAGAACGGCTCCTGGCTCGGCCATCCAAGATTTTCCTTGAGTGCCTTTACATTTTCATCACCCAGAGGTTCGCCGTGCGCGCTCGCCTTGCCCTGCTTTTCCGGGCAGCCAAAGCCAATCTGCGTCTTTACGGTAATCATGGTCGGGCGGGTCTTGTCTGCCTTTGCTTCCTCGATTGCCTTGCCAATTTCCTCGAGATTATTTCCGTCCTCAACCACAAGGGTCTGGAAGCCGAACGCCTCAAAACGCTTCTTTACATCCTCGGTAAATGCGATGTCGGTGCTTCCCTCAATGGAAATCTGGTTCGAATCATACAAAACAATCAGTTTGCCAAGCCCCAACGTGCCTGCAAGGGAAAATGCCTCCGAAGAAATGCCCTCCATCATACAGCCATCGCCGCCAAGCACAAAGGTGTAATGGTCAACAACCGGATAGCCTTCCTTATTAAATTTCGCTGCCAGATGCGCCTCTGCCGCCGCCATGCCGACTGCCATACCCATACCTGCACCGAGCGGGCCGGTCGTCGCCTCAACACCTCTTGTGTGGCGGTATTCCGGATGTCCCGGTGTCAGGGAATCAAGCTGGCGGAACTGCATCAAGTCTTCCTTTGTCAGCCCGTAGCCGAACAGATGAAGAAGGGAATACAGCAGGGTGGAACCATGTCCGCCGGAAAGGATGAAACGGTCCCTGTTCGGCCAGTCCGGATTCGCCGGATTGTGGTTCATATGCTTTGCCCAAAGCTCGTAAGCCATCGCCGCGCTGCCAAGCGGAAGTCCCGGATGCCCGGATTTTGCCTTCTGTACGGCATCTGCCGCCAACACGCGAATTGCGTTTACCGACATTGTATCAATATTGCTCATAAAATAATCGTCCTCCATATTAAGTTCTGCATATCCCCTCCCAGTACCTTCATCGGCGGAGGAATTTTTCTCCGTTTCACTCCGAAATATTCCTCCTGGTACTGTCCGGGGATATGCTGTTTTAAGTTTCGTCCTATTTGCCGAATACTGCCTCGTAGTCCTTCTTGAACTTCTCAATCCCCTGGTCAGTCAGCGGATGCTTCGTGCACTGCACGATTACGCTGTATGGAACCGTTGCGATATGGGCACCTGCAAGCGCACAATCTGTAATGTGGATTGGATTGCGCACGCTTGCCGCAATAATTTCTGTCTCAAGCCCGTAAATATTGAAAATATCAGCAATGTTGCGGATAAGGTCAATGCCCGGCGTGGAGATATCGTCCAGACGGCCGAGGAACGGGGAAACATAGGTTGCGCCTGCCCTTGCTGCAAGCAGCGCCTGGTTTGCGGAGAAAATCAGCGTCACATTTGTCTTGATACCCTCAGCAGAAAGCACCTTAACCGCCTTTAAGCCCTCCACTGTCATCGGAATCTTAACAACCATGTTTGGATGGATTGCTGCAATCTCACGGCCTTCCTTAATCATGCCCTCGGCATCAACTGTCGTCGCCTTCACCTCGCCGCTGATTGGTCCGTCCACAATCGAAGTAATTTCCTTAATTACCTCGTTGAAATCACGTCCTTCTTTCGCAATGAGGGACGGGTTCGTGGTCACACCGCAAATCACGCCCATGTCATTTGCCTTCCTGATATCCTCGACGTTGGCTGTGTCAATAAAAAACTTCATTTTATAAATCCTCCTTTTAAAATAATTTCAAAGCTTGTACACTGACAGAATCTGACAAATCTGCAGTTCTGTCCCGATGCGCCCGCACACTGGTTTTTAAGCAGTATGCCGTTTAAAGCATTCGCGCAAACTTTAATAAATTGTAAAATAATTTTATTTCTTCAAAATTATACTACAATTTGCTGAAAATGGCAAGTGAAATATAGCTTTCTTTCGTGCAAATTGTGCGGTTTTTCGCTCCGCCTGGCTTTTATCCCCCGCTTATCCCAAAAGGGCATCCACGCTTTCTTTCATCACTTTTGCAATGTCATCGTTGATTACCAGTTCTGCCTCTTTGTCCGCCGATGTCACACTCTTATTGATTAGCACCAAATGCTTCCCGCGGAAATAGTGGATAAGCCCCGCCGCCGGGTACACCACAAGGGAAGTTCCGCCGATTATCAGCATGTCCGCCGCCTCAATCGCGTGCACCGCCGCCGTAATCGTCTTTTGGTCAAGCCCCTCCTCGTAAAGCACAACATCCGGTTTAATCTTCCCGCCACATTTCTCGCAGTGCGGAACCCCATCCGCATCATGCACATACTCCATCGGGTAAAACTGTCCGCATTCTGTACAATAATTGCGCAGCACTGAGCCATGCAGCTCATGGACTACCCTGCTACCTGCCGCTTGGTGCAACCCGTCAATATTCTGCGTCACAACCGCTTTTAACTTCCCCATCTCTTCCAGCTTTGCAAGCGCAATATGGCAATCGTTCGGCTTTGCCTGCGGATATAGCAGATGTTCCTTGTAAAAATCGTAAAATTCCTCCGGATAACGCACATAAAATGTGTGTGATACCAGCTGTTCGGGCGTCAGCTGCGTCCTAAGCTTCTGGCTGAAAATCCCGCCCGAGCTGCGGAAATCCGGGATATTGCTTGCCGTCGAGACACCCGCACCCCCAAAAAATACAATATTATTGCTCTCCCGCAGCATCTGTGTGAGGCGTGCCGTTTTTTCCTCCATTCACATCTTCTCCTTTCCATATTTTTATTATACCAAAGTCAAGGAAGAAAGCAACGTTTTTTCCCGGAAAATTTATCCTTGTTTCCATGTTTTACATTTTGGGCGGATTGTTTTTGTGAGGACAAGTCCAGAAACTGCTTCGCTGCGTGCAGAACACATGTACATACTTCCGGATGCCGCTTCATTTGCATATCCGGAATGCATGAATGCATATGGAAATTCAGGATTGACAATCGTCCCAAAACATACTACGATACATTAAGGAACAAAAAAAATCCCATGGAGGTACTATATGAAACTTGGCGAAGTCAGCCTGCTGACAAACGATGTCCCAAGGCTCGCGGAATTCTACAAGCAGCTGCTCGAAACAGAAAACGGAAGCAACGATGAGGTACACCAGACCATCATTGGCGAGGAAACCATGCTCACCATTTACAATGACGGTTCCACCAAAAACAATCAGAACCAGAATATCTGCCTGGCTTTCACCGTGGAGGATATTGAAAAAGAATATGAGAAAGTCTCCGCACTCGGGGTCAAAATAATTGAAAAACCGACTGCCCGTCCCTGGGGCGCTATCAATATGAGCTTTTATGACCCGGACGGGAATGTGATTTACCTGCGGAGTTTTGGAGCTGCGGAGGGATTGCCTGCCTATACGCCAATCCCGCAACGAGAGGAATTATGACACTGCAGCAGGTAATGAGCCAGGTACGGCGCGCACTTGACGATTATCATATGATTCAGGAAAATGACTGCATTGCCATCGGCATGTCCGGGGGCAAGGACAGCCTCACGCTCCTTAGCGCCCTGCATGGGTTGGCACGCTTTTACCCGAAACCGTTCACATTGCACGCCGTCACAGTTGACCTTGGCTTTGGCAATGTTGATTTCGGCCAGATTCAGGCGCTTTGTGATGGGCTTGACGTTCCGTACACCATTGTAAAAACCGGGATTGCCCAAATTGTATTTCAGGAGCGAAAAGAAGAAAACCCCTGCTCCCTCTGTGCTAAGCTTCGCAAGGGCGCGCTGAACAATGCCATGAAGGAAGCCGGCTGCAATAAAATTGCCTACGCGCACCACCGGGACGATGTAATTGCAACGATGTTCCTCTCCCTTTTTTATGAGGGACGCTTCCAGACCCTTGAGCCAGTGACATATCTTGACCGGAGCGGGCTCACGCTCATCCGCCCGCTGCTCTACATGAAGGAAGCGGATATTATCGGATTTGCCAACAAAGCCCATCTTCCGGTCGTAAAAAGCCCCTGTCCGGCGGACGGCAGAACACGCCGCCAGTACGTGGAGGAGCTTATGCACCGCTTAAACCGCGAAAATCCGGGGATTTGCGAGCGGATTTTTACGGCAATCCGCACAGGGAAATTGAATGGCTGGGAGCGCTGACCAAGGGCAGGCTATTTTCCCGGCGGCGTGCGCAGCCAATTTGTCAGCGGGTCGATTTGCTTTGCCTGCGCGATGATAGCATCTTTGTTTGCTGTCAGGTAAAGCTTAAGCCCCGCTACCTCTTCCTCTGAAAAACCACTGACATGCTCTAGCGTGCCATCCGGTACAATTCCCTCCGCGATATCTTCCCCGCGCAAAAAGGATACTCTTGCATAGCTTTTCCCGTTTTTCTTAAGCAGGCTGGAAACAAGCATACGGATTTCTTCGGGTTTTGGAAGGGGGTTTCCCTGTCCTGTCAAAGCGTTGTTTCTCTGTGCGGGCTTTTTGCTGTTCTCTTTTTTCACAACCTTTTCTTCGCGGATGTCTTCTCCATCAAAGAAAAATCTTTTTACAATTGCCATGGGGTCTCCTTTTTATCTGGGTTGATGCGCTTCTAATTTTCTGGTTTGCTGCACTTTACCTTTTGCAGTTTCCTGCAATTTACGGCAAAGCCAATTATACATCTTTTTTTGAAAAACATCAATCTATCTTTCCAAAATGACCCCTTTGTGCTAAAATATAAAAAACATTACCGGGCAGTTTTCAGACATACCCTACGAAAGCGAGGTTTTACTATGTCCGCAACTCCTTACAAATCCCAGACAACATCCGCGCGCAAACAGATGCGTTCCTGGATGCGCCAAGAGTATTCACGTCTTAACTACCTGCTTGGCGTTATGGCTTTTTGTGTGGTTTTTTATAGTTTTTTTTATTCATTATCGTACAAAAGATCTACTTCCCCTGGCATTGTCGCCGGAGTTGCTGTTATTCTTTTTGTCTTTGTGGTGTTGCCGCATCTGCTTTGCACCAAATTCGCGATAAAACATTCTGCGGTTGGCCGTCAGCTCAAAAGCTTCGGCGATTTCAACACAGTGTATGCCGAAATCCTCACCGCGTTGCAATCACCCCTTTATACCAACGGCACAGAAATTATCAGTGGAAAATACATTTTTCTCATGACCGAGCCGCCGCACGCACCGCAATTCCCTGCCTTCCAAAATCCCGGAAGGCTTCTTGTGCTTCCGGTGGAATGGTTGGCACGGGTATCCATCAAGCCAAACGAGCCTTATCCAGACGAAATGAATACCGTGATTTTCCGGACGCAGCACCCGCTTGCAAATGCCACTTCCTCCAATAGCGTATACACAATGACCATACATATGGACGCGGATGCGACGGCAGAACTCGTAGACACAATCACGGCACACATAACTTCGGAACCCTTTGCAGAGGAAATCTTCCGTTCCTGCACACAATCCGCCGCCCCGAAAAAACACGCAGCTGCAAACTCCTACCCATTCAAATCAACGCGCACCCCTGCTGCCCGCTTTGCAGCGCGGTTTCGTTCCAATCCGCTGCGTGAACTTCGCGCCGGGAAAATGCGCGTATTCCGGCTTGTTATCCTATTCATCGTCCTTGTTAATGTCGGTGCAATGCTGTTTTTGTATTTTCTGCAAAAAAACCATACCTTATCCACCCTCCCACGGGATTTTATCCGCTTTATCCACCGCGATGTACTCGGCAACCCGCAGGCACTTGCCTTTTTGCTTGCCCTGCTTGCATTTTACCTGATTCCAGCCATAGCCATTTATGTGTTGATACAGCGTTGGTACCGCGGATTTTTGGCAGAATACGAGAAGCTCCCGCAGCAGGAGCAACAGGAGCTTCTCGAAAAACTCTGTGACAATTTTGAAACAGGTCAGCCCGTGGTCATTTACACCGAACGCTGTTTTTGTTTCCGTGACGCGCACAGATTTTCTTTCCAGGTTTTATTGCCTTATTCGTCCGTGCTCTGGATGTACCGCTCACACAATTTTTTCCAGATAAACAATTCTCCTTCGGGGCTTAGCACGGAAGTGAATTTTTACCGTCTCATTGTCCGCACGGAAAACCGGAAAAAATACTGCATCCCTTCCGGCGATGAGCCAAAGCTTTCCAAGCGCATCCCGGATGCCGTCGTAGGGTACGGGGACATCCAACGGGAGACTTATCTTGACAAAGTCCGCGAACGGAAAAAATAAGAAACATAAAACAGCAGGTATTTGGAAATTGAAATAAACTTACAAAATATAATCCGAAATGCAGTCATACCAATGTACATAAATGCTGCCGTCAACCGTTATTTTTTCGTTGTCTGGCAGCATTTCGCTCCATTTCTTTCCTCCGAAGCGCGATATTGCCCAATCATCACGGTTAAACCTTCGCCAAAGTATGGTTCTTCCATTTTTGTCGATATAACTTTCTGTCACAATCGCATCATCGAAGCTTTCTACGTCCATAACGCATATGGTATCATAGCTTTTTCCCGCGATTGTAACGCTGTAGCGCCCGACAACATCCAGGCTTCCGGAATTGGTACAATCCGCTTGGGATGTGATGTTCGCCCCATCCCGCTGCAAAAGCCCTTTCACCTTTACATGGATTTCATTCCCACAATTATCCTCGCCATATCCCCAGTTTTTTGTAAAGCTGTCCCCGTCAAGGAAGGTGTAGCATTTGCGCACACCATTCTCCAGATGGCTCTCCGCCAGATAGCGGCTGTGCGTATCTGTCAGCTGTGCCACAAAACGGCGTTCCAATTCATTTACACTGCCTGTGCGGTAATAATTTTCAGCATCATATTGTGTGGCAACAATCTCGACCCCTCGATTCCATGAACCTCCGCCCGTCCAGTCACTGCAAGCTCCGTGTATTCCGTGCGTTTGCGCGATGGCAGCTCATACAGCCCCCACGTCAGCTTTTCACCCAAGCGCGGAACAATCATCCATCCCTGCAGTTCCTCCCATACTGCCTCAAACGGCGCTTCCTGCGATTTTGTAATCGAATATTCCGGAAGAAATTCCGGGAGAATGGTATTTCTTTCTGTGCTGTTTCCCTTGTTTATGTTTTCCTGGTTTTTCATTTTTTCTCTCAATTCTTCCTTGCAGTATGCAGCCTGCTTTTCACCGTCCCAAGCGGCACCTGCAATTTCTCCGCAATCTCTGTCTGCGGCAATTCCTGAAAATAATACAGCTTTAAAATATCCCTGTCCTTACCGGAAAGCTGTTCCAGGGTCTCCTGCACAACCAACTGTTCCCGCAGACCGCAGCGCCCATACGCCATAACACGTTCCGAAAGCATTTCCACCGGAATCTCTGTCCGCGCTGCCCGCCGTCGGTAATAATCCACACATTTATTCCGGGCAATGCGAATTATCCACGCTTTGAATACCAATCGGTTCATCATTGTGTCAAATTTGTGGTACGCTGTCAGGTAAGCTTCCTGCAGCACATCCTCCGCATCCGCCCGCGGTGAAATGCGGAAAAATACGGTCCGCTCCACCGCACTCCTGCATTCCTGCAAAAGCAACTCAAATGCCTCTAACTTGTTCATAACGAAACCTCGTTTTCTGTAATACTTGTTTATTACCTTCGTACATTCTCTTATATTGTTTTGTTCTTCTACATATATAGACGTTTCCAGAGCGGAAAAGGTTCAAAATTTTTTTGTCAGTTACACCAAAAATATTATTGACAACATTGCTCTTCCTTCATATAATTGAACTGTGAGTTTAATTATATGAAGGAGACACAATGGAACGCAGAAAAAAGAACCCAAAAGCATACACCGGGAAAACATTGCATCTGCCGGGGGCTGGTGCAGTACCAAGAGGGATTCCCCTTTTATTTTAAAATGGTATTGGATAAAATCAATATTAATTTTGAAAATTGTGACTACCTGCCCGAAGAAAAGGAAACTTATCAAGTCGGGGAAGAAATGAACGAAAAAATAAAGGACTTCTTGATTTCCGGCATGGAAAAAGGTGATTTGCGTGATAACCTGGAAATCACGCCTACCATATTTAATTTTGGGGGTATGCTTGCCGGAATCATCCAACTGTCCGCAAATAAAGAAGAATACATAAAAAGTGAAATGGGTTTATCGAAAAATCCGTTTTTGGAGTATGGATTCCATATGTTATATTGTTCGATTGAAAATAAGAAAAATTGACAGTGAATAAAAAAGAAACTTCAAAACAGATAAGTAAAAGGATTGTGAGGTATTTGAAATGAAATTAACTCGAAGAAAATGGTTTATTTCGCTTGTTTTATTCTTTTTTCTCGTTGGTCTGATTTTTGCAATGTTCTATCTAAAAAGTGTTGCAGATTATAAAAAAGCAATAAAGGATACTTCTTTTATCGGCATAAATATTTCTACGATTTCTGATGGAAGTTATATTGGAGAATATGACGTGGATTTTATATATGCAAAAGTTAAAGTGACTGTTCAAAGCGGAAAAATCACAGATATTGAGATTTTGGAGCATAAAAACGAACGTGGAGAACCTGCGGAAGCCATTGTAGGGCAAATTGTCAGGGAACAAGAAATAAATGTCGATGCAATATCCGGTGCAACTAATTCAAGCATTGTTATAAAGAAAGCGGTTGAAAATGCCCTTATCGAAAAAAAATAAAATAGCTACTAAGGAATCCGGTCAATTCCAAAGACCGCAAAAAGCAAAATCCCCCAAGAGGCGACACCCTCTTGGGGGATTGTTTACCAAAAATACGAGAATGTGAAACTTTTTCTTCTTAAAATACTTTTTCTTCCTGACTTGCTTTTCGAACCGAAAGTAATATTTTTTCCGCTACTATTTCTGCAGTGCCTTGATTGTACTTGCCCCGACACCCCAGACCTCATTTTCCTTCGTCCAGCCTTTCTTCCGCCAGTACGCCGCTGTGACTTTTGCTGTTCCGCTGCCATACACGCCATCCACGGTAAGCGCCGGACCTGTAATATACCCCGCTGCAATCTGCGCATTCAGTTTCAGCTGGAGCCACGCGATTGAATACCGGTCCGATGTCTTCTTAATCTTTTTCGTGCTTGGCACCGGAAGCATCTTTTCATCATATTTGATTTTCGGGTGCATATACCAGTGTGTCCACGGTCTGCCTTTCAGCGCTGTAATGCATGTTCCGTAATCAAATCCCCGCGCCTCCACCACATACCCGCCGCCGATATACACGCCGACATGTCCTTTATACCGCACGCACACGCCTGGCATTTCCGGGATGGTTCCAATCGCCCCCTTGAGCGTTGCGGCATCATATGCAGCGTCCGCTGTCGTATCATAAGTTTCCCCAGTCTGCTCCCGAATTGCCCACTCCACTAAACCGTGGCAGTCCGTTGCCTGTCTCCCAATCCACGACAGTACGGCAGGCTGCCGTTTTAACGTAAACCATCCGCCGGGGTTTCGCTTTGCCAGGTCATTGTACATCGCCTGTGTCAGCACCCTCCCGCTCGTGCCCATCACATATGGCACACCTACTTTCTCAATGCAGAACTTTGCCAGTTCCGCATTCTCCATTTGCTTTTTAGCTATCATATCCTCAACCTCCTTTCCTTGTCAGCCCGAACCGCAGCAACGTTGGACTACCTTATCAAAGCCCGCCATTATGGCAAACTATGACAAGCAGGAGAGCCTATCCCCTTAAACGACTCATTCGTTATGGTGCTGTACTGCCGTAAACAGCAGGTACATTCCACTACATTATTATGATTGCTCAGACATTCTGTGAGTTGACCAATTTAATATTTTATCCGCCAGATTATCTCATCCTTCCACTATGTTGAGAGACATTTTCGAGACATAGCACCCTCAAGATGCTTTTGTTTTTCTTCCTTTATTATTATCTCTTTTTATTCAGAATCTCAGGCTTTTCTTTTATTGAATTTCCAAATTTCAAAGTAGATGTGCTACTGGTTGAATTTTATTGAATTTTTGATTGACGTCTCTTAAAAAACTGTATAGAATAGATACAGAAAGGTGCTACTGGTAGACAGTCAGCCAAAATATAAGCGCGGAAATAGTAGTTAGGAAACTGGAATGAGAGAAATCAAATATATCAAACAACCAACGGATTATTTGTGCGGACAGGCATGTCTTGCAATGATTGCGAATGTTTCGGAAAATGACGTTATTCAGGTGACGCATAATGATAAAGGAAGTGGAAAAAAAGATGTTGCCAAAGCATTGGAGCATTATGGTATCACTCTGGCGAAAACCATGATAAAGGCAGATAATTCCATGCCATTGCCATCAGTGTGCATTCTGAAAGTATTATTACCAAAATACGGACATTGCTTTTTATATTATTATGGAAAATACTATGATTCAAAATTTGGGCTGATGGACGAACTATATGGCAAAGCAAGGATTCCGTCTTATTGGAATTATTTATAGAGGAATAATTGTTTTCAGAGTAGAAGAGATTCTTATTTATTTTCTTATTGAGATGTGGTATTGTATCCTATTTTTCACGAAAGGAAACAGACATAATGATTGAATTGGTAAAGGCTAGTACATCGGATGCTTTGGTGATAAATGCTATTTCAAAACGTTCATTTGATAGCGATGTAGAGATAGGAGCACCTTCTAGGGGTGGTCCTCCTGGATATATGTCTATACAGTTTCACACAAAGATGGCAAGATTAAATCATTTATACAAATTGTTAGTTGATGGGCTTATTATAGGAGGTGCTATCCTATTTATAGATGGAGAAAAGTTGAATATAGGAAGAATTTTTATTAGTCCAGAACATCACAGAAAAGGGTATGGCATTTATATTATGCAAGAAATCGAAGGAATGTTTCCTACTGTAAAAGAATTCTATCTTGACACTCCTATTTGGAACATTCGCACAAATTCTTTTTATCAAAAGTTGGGTTATACCGAATATAAGAGAGAGGGGGAGTTTGTGTATTATACGAAAATGTTGTCATAAATGGCTTCGTTATTATTGGAGTGGGGTGTGCGTCCTTAGTGGACTTTGCGTTTAGGCAAAAGCCAAAGTGATCTATGGAAGCGATACAGATGACATTATCAGTCAGTATATTATTCTCTGTAAAGTATTTAACGAACAGATAAAACAGCATGGAATGACACAAAAGGCAGTTACGGAAACAATCCGCATATGCAAGGACAGGAATATTTTAAGGGAATATTTGCTTAACATATCATAAAAACGGCGAAGCTCCTTCCGAAATTTTATGGAGCTTCGCCGTTTTTCTATTATTCTTTCAACTGAGACACGCGGGAATCGAACCCGCGACAACTTGATTAAAAGTCAAGTGCTCTACCGACTGAGCTAGTGTCCCATACTACAAACATCAGAGGCTATTTCTCTGAATTCTCTTTCTGTATTTTTCAGCGTATCATCAAAAGGAAAACCCACTTGCCATACAAAAAGAAATGCCCAGAACCGGAATCGAACCAGTGACACGCGGATTTTCAGTCCGCTGCTCTACCAACTGAGCTATCTGGGCATACAGTTTATTAAATTAAGAGAAATTGCGGGGATAGGATTTGAACCTATGACCTTCGGGTTATGAGCCCGACGAGCTTCCAGACTGCTCCACCCCGCGATGGTAAGTGTGATTGTAACTGCCACAAAGCCGAAACAATCAAGTGGATGGGGAAGGATTCGAACCTTCGAAGGCAGTGCCAGCAGATTTACAGTCTGTCCCCTTTGGCCACTCGGGAACCCATCCATATTTTATAAGCCGATGATCGGACTCGAACCGATAACCTGCTGATTACAAGTCAGCTGCTCTGCCAATTGAGCCACATCGGCACGAAAGCGAAAATCAATTTATAAAATGGAAGTTATAGGGTTCGAACCTATGACCCTCTGCTTGTAAGGCAGATGCTC
>CAJTUA010000030.1 GCA_910579615.1 uncultured Lachnospiraceae bacterium
AAGAGCCTGTGATGTCGCTGCCTTCGCCATTGCCGCTGTCAAGATAGAGCAGCAGTGTTTTGTACATCTGCGGTCCGTCGGACTCGGCAGCTGTTACGGCCTTGGCTGGGAACATGGTGACAACCATTGCCAGGGCTAACACGAAGGCAATCTTCTTGAAGATACTCTTCATTTTCTCTTCCTCCTTAAAATATTTTGTTTGGTGTTTTGATTTTTTCTGCGGAAGTCTTGACTTTTGTTAAGAAGTGTGGTAGAACTGCATATTAATAATACAATACCATCAGAAAGTGACAGAAAACAACATATAGAAAATCTAGAAAAACACAAAGAAATAACGACATCTCTTAATATTCCAAACAAAAACCGGACAGGCAAGTGGGTGGGCTTGCCTGTCCGGTTTTTTTGTCCTTCAACCCGTATACGTCTTGCTGATTTCCTCCACCAACCCCGTCAACAAAAGAAGCGCGTCTGCCTTTAAGCTTGCGTTCGCGTAAAAGCCGCTGCCCGCATAGTCGGAAGCTTTTTTGGAGAAGGTAAGGGCAGCGGGCAAATCGCCGGATGCCTGTAAGAGCAATGCCTGCTCATAGGAAGCACGGGCGAGGAATGCGAGTTTTTCGTCATAGAGCGGGTCGGAGATTTCCGGCTCGGCAAGCCAGTCTGTAAGAGCAAGGTATTTTTTTGCATGGAACCATTCCTTCATTGTCGCAAGCTCGGCAGCAGGAGAGTGGTCGGTAAGCGCGGGCTTTGCAGCAGGTGGTTCGGCTTCTGGTTCATCCGCCATCAGTACAGAGAGCGGTATACCGAGCACGGATGCAAGGTAAGCAAGTGTCTTCATGGAAGGAAGTGCTGAGCCGCTTTCAATCTGGCTGAGCATATTTCGGGTAATGAAGTCGCCGACAACTTCGGCCTGTGTCATTTTTTTGGCTAATCTGGCTTCCTTGATTCGGTGGCCAATGATATGTGCGTCCATATTCACCTCATTTCTGTGCTGTGTTCTGCGTTGGGATGGGGGTACAGCGCGACCGGGAATCCCTTTCTTGTACATGCAGGCATCCAAAAGAATGATTGCCAGAGCAAATGGAAGCCTGGGTAAATTTAATTTACATCATCATACCACAAATACAGAGAAAATCAAGGTTTTTTTCTGGTATTTTAGAAAATGATAACAAAATGATTCGAAAAAATGAAATTTTTTTAATTTTTCTTGACACATTCCACAGATAATGGTATGATGATGGTAAATAAAATTTACATGAAAGGAGTGGTGTTATGAATGCATGGTGGGAAGGTTTATCCGGGGTGCTGAAGGTACTATATGTTATCGCGATTCCCTCAACATTGCTGTTGGTTGTCCAGACCGTGATGATTGTCTTAGGCTTTGGGGAGCATGATGCAGATATAAATCCTTCGGACACATCAGGGATTGATTTTGATACGGATGTGGACATTGATATGTCGGTGGATGTTTCGGGTGATGTTTCCCTCGATGATGTCGATTTTGGGGATGCAGGGGCACAGCAGAGTGGTGCGAGTGCGGAGTTGGGCACGCTGAGGCTTTTTACCCTGCAGGGCATTGTTGCATTCCTGACGACGTTTTCCTGGGTGACAATCTGCCTGATAAAAGGAGGGATGCAGTTTCCGCCGTCGTTTTTGCTCGGGGCGCTGGCCGGCGCGGTTATGATGTACGCGGTTGCAAAACTCTTACAGATGTCAGCAAAGCTTACGGAAAACGGAACCTTCCGTATTAAAAGCACAATCGGGGAATCGGCGTTGGTTTATGTCATGATTCCGGAGAGGGGGGAGAGTGGTGGAAAGGTGACCCTGACCATGGAGAGCGGCTTTGCGGAGCTTTCGGCAGTGACCGAGGGGGAAAGCCCGATTCCGGCGGGAGTAACAGTGCGCATTGTGGACGTGGTAGGAGACACGGTTGTTGTGGAAAAGTTATAGGCAAAACAGCATATGCCCGAACAACGCCCCCAGAGGAGTTTTTCGGAGCAGGGCGCAGAACAACTCCTCTGCCATTGTAGGGTGATGGAAGGGCATATGCGGAACTTAAATAGGAGGATAAAATATTATGGAAGTGCTCATTACAGTATGTGTTGTTGTTTTAGTACTCTTTACGGCGATTGCCGGGATATTATCCCGCTACCGCAAATGTCCGTCGGACAAAGTGATGGTCATCTACGGTAAAGTAGGTACGGACAAGGACGGGCAGGCGCGCAGCGCAAAATGCATCCACGGCGGGGCGGCGTTTGTAGTACCGGTGCTCCAGTCATTCCAGTACCTTGACTTAACGCCCATTTCAATCAATGTGGATTTGCGCAACGCGCTTTCCAAGCAAAACATCCGCGTTGACGTACCTTCCCGGTTTACGGTCGGCATCTCGACGGAGCCGGGTATCATGCAGAACGCGGCAGAGCGCCTGCTTGGGCTGAAATTAAACGAGATTCAGGAACTGGCAAAGGATATTATTTTTGGTCAGCTCCGCCTTGTTATCGCAACAATGGAAATTGAGGAAATCAATACGGACCGCGACAAATTCCTGCTTGCGGTATCAAAAAACGTGGAAATTGAGCTGAAGAAAATTGGTCTGCGGCTGATTAACGTAAATGTCACCGATATCACGGATGAATCCGGGTACATCGAGGCGCTTGGTAAGGAAGCGGCGGCGAAGGCAATCAATGACGCGAAGAAGAATGTTGCGGAGAAGGACCGTGACGGTGAGATTGGTCAGGCATTGGCACAGAAAGACCAACGTATCCAGGTGGCAGCGGCAAATGCAAGCGCAATCCAGGGGGAGAATGACGCGAAGATTGAGGTGGCACAGTCCGAGGCGAACCGCCGCGAAAAAGAGGCGGATGCACTCCGCATTGCAACGGCAGCCGAGGCAGTACAGGCAGCCCGCGCAAAGCAGGAAGCCTATGTGGCACAGCAGGAGGCAGAGCGCACGCGTGCGGAGCTTGAAAAGGCAACCCAACAGGCGGATATCATTGTAAAGGCACAGATTGAGAAGGAACAGGCGGAAATTGCCGCGGAAGCGGAGGCGGAGGTTATGCGCCGCAAAGCACGCGGTGAAGCGGACGCAATCTACGCGAAGAAATCTGCGGAGGCGAAGGGCGCGCAGGAAATCCTCGAAAAACAGGCCGAAGGTATGCGCAAACTTGTTGAGGCAGCCGGCGGCAATTCCGACGATGCAGTAAAGCTTATTGTGGCGGATAAATTAGAGGAACTGGTTCGCATCCAGGTGGAAGCGATTAAGGATGTTAAGATTGACAAGGTTACCGTATGGGATGGCGGCAGCAAAGGAGACGGGAAGACGGCGACAGCGGATTTCCTCTCCGGGATGATGAAGTCGGTTCCTCCGCTGAATGAGTTGTTCAAGCAGGCAGGGATGGAGCTGCCGGAACTGCTTGGGAAGGTGACGGCAGAGAAGACAGACGGGGAGCCTGCGGCAGAAAAAGAGGAAGAAACACGGTAGAAGTAAAAAAAGAAAATGGGGAGGAAGCATGGATTTTATGTGCTTTCTCCCCATTTTGGGCTGCCGATGGAGCCATTGCAATTTTCACACGGATGTTTTATACTGGCGTTGTAGCCAGATACCAAATATAAAATGGTATTAAGACAATGAAAAATAATGGATGGGAAAGGAACGGGAAAAACGATGGAACAGCAGGAATACATTGAAAAACAACTGGAACTGGGCAGGAAAATCAACCTCAATAATACAGTGGAACCAACCAAAATACACACCGTGGCGGGCGTTGACCTTGCTTACTGGAAAGACGGCAGTGCAGAATATGCGGTCTGTTGCATTGTGGTATTGGATTACCGTACCCACAAACCCATAGAAAGCGTCAGCTTCATGGACAAAATCAAAGTTCCCTATATCCCGGGCTGTCTGGCATTCCGCGAAATTCCGCTGTTTGGGAAGGCATTGGGCAAACTGGAAAATACCCCGGAAGTCTTCTTTTTTGACGGGAACGGCTATCTGCATCCAAGGCATATGGGGCTCGCCACCCATGCGGGCATCCTTTTTGACGTGGCATCGGTCGGGATTGCCAAAAGCTATTACAAAATCGGGGATACGGATTTTATAATGCCGGAGCAGGAGGACGGGGCATTTACGGATATCCGCGTGGGCGGGGAAATCTATGGCCGCGCGCTGCGCACCCACGCGAAAGTAAAACCCGTTTTTGTTTCGGCAGGAAATAAGGTCGATTTGGATACGGCGGTTTTGATGGCAATGGAGCTGACGGAAAAAGAAAGCCATATCCCGCTGCCGACAAGGCTTGCGGATTTGATGACGCACGAAGAGAGACGGAAATATATGGGGGCGCGGAACAACTGACGCACTTCATTGTTGGTAAGCCTTAGGGCATATTCCTCATCCTCGCACGTTTCCGGCAGAAACCTGTTTTCCACCTTTAAATACCCGCTTGCGAGCAGCAGGCTTCAGATGGCGGTTTCGCTGTGGCCAAGCTGGTGGAAGATAATCTGCTCATCAACAGGGGGATGGATTGTGCCGCCACTTAACAAGTCCTCTGTCATTGGTTTGTTGTGGTCGTCACGACAACGAGGTTATTCAGCCCGGAAAATAAATCCCCCTCCCAGCATATTCCACGGAAAAGAATTTATTTACCGTGTCTATATTCATCGTCTTGCCAAACCGCCTTGGGCGGGTAATCAAGGTGACATCATCGCCATTTTCCCACCATTCTTTGATAAATTTTGTTTTGTCAACATAAAAGCAATGCTTGGAAATAATCCCTTCGAAATCTTACTTGCCAATCGCGACGGTTCTTGCCATGTCATATCACCTCCCTGGTGCGAAGTTTTGGGGTTTGATTCTGTCCGTGTTATAGCATTTGCTGGTAGTGTTTGCAAGGTGAAAAGGGAAATCGGGTGGGAGTTTTTGGAAATCTGACGGAAAATCCAGTCGGCTGCAATCGGAATTTCCATCTTTTATTTTATAAAGGCAAGCCGCTTATTAGCTCTTCTAATAAAAGAGATTTGCGAAATTTATTTTCAATTTCCGCCAAAACATGGTATGATACCATTATAACAGATTGAGGATTGCGGAACTTTTAATCAGCAAGCCCCCCCGGACAGTGCCGGATAGGATTCCTGTGGGGAACGAGCAGGAATTCTATCTACGGTTGTTGGTACTGGGAGGGGGGGATTGCGGAACTTATAATCAGCAAGCCCCCGGACAGTGCCGGATAGGATTTCTGTGAGGAACGAGCAGGAATTCTATCCACGGTTGTTGGTACTGGGAGGGGGATTGCGGAACTTTTAATCAGAAAGGAGCACTACAACACCATGGGAAACGTCAAAAGAATCTATGTGGAAAAAAAATCTGCTTACGCGGTGCGCGCGAAAGAGCTAAAGGGCGAACTTCGCAGTTACCTCGGACTCAAAGGTCTGCAGGAAGTGCGCGTCCTGATACGCTACGATATCGAGAACATCAGCGAGGAGACTTACCAGAAGGCGCTCGGCACAATTTTTTCCGAGCCGCCGGTGGATATTTTATATGAGGAAATTTTCCCGGCGGATGTGGCGGACAAAGCTTCCTGCCAGGGCAGTGGGGCGGTTTCCCGCGTCTTTTCCGTGGAATACCTTCCGGGACAGTTTGACCAGAGGGCGGACTCTGCGGAGCAGTGCGTGAAGCTTTTAAACGAGACCGAGGAACCAATCATCCGCTCCGCGACCACCTATGTCCTCACCGGGGACATTTCAGAGGAGGATTTCTCCCGCGTGAAGGAATACTGCATCAACCCGGTGGATTCCCGCAAGACGGACGAAATCAAGCCAGAGACGCTTGTCACGGTGTTTGACACGCCAGAGGATGTAAAAATTTTTGACGGCTTTAAGGACATGCCGGAGGCGGAGCTTAAGGCGCTGTATGATTCGCTGAACCTTGCCATGACATTTAAGGATTTCCTGCATATCCAGAATTATTTTATGAATGAGGAGCACCGCGACCCGTCCATGACGGAAATCCGCGTGCTTGACACTTACTGGTCCGACCATTGCCGCCATACCACTTTCCTGACCGAGCTGACGGACGTGAAGTTTGAGGACGGCTATTACCGCAAGCCAATCGAGGATTCGTTCCTGCGCTATAAGGCGGACCGTGAAATTCTTTATAAGGGCAGGGATGACAAATACATTTCCCTGATGGATATTGCGCTGCTCGCGATGAAGAAACTGCGCGCACAGGGGAAGCTTGCGGATATGGAAGTCTCGGACGAAATCAATGCCTGCTCCATCGTTGTGCCGGTAGAGATTGACGGCGTGACGGAGGAATGGCTTGTATTTTTCAAGAACGAGACACACAATCACCCGACGGAGATTGAGCCGTTCGGCGGCGCGGCGACCTGTCTTGGCGGCGCAATCCGCGACCCGCTCTCCGGGCGCGGCTATGTGTACCAGGCAATGCGTGTGACAGGCGCGGCCGACCCGACAGTTTCTTTAAAGGACACGCTCTCCGGCAAGCTTGCGCAGCGCAAGATTGTAACGGGCGCAGCGAAGGGATACAGCTCCTACGGCAATCAGATTGGCCTTGCGACCGGGCTTGTCGATGAGGTCTACCATCCGAACTATGTTGCAAAGCGCATGGAAATCGGCGCGGTGATGGGTGCCGCACCGCGCAAAAACGTTATCCGCGAGAATTCTGACCCGGGCGATATCATTATTTTGATGGGCGGGCGCACGGGGCGCGATGGCTGCGGCGGTGCGACCGGTTCGTCCAAGGCGCACACAACCGAATCCATCCATGTGTGCGGCGCGGAAGTGCAAAAGGGAAATGCGCCGACCGAGCGGAAATTGCAGAGGCTGTTCCGCCGCGAGGAGGCTGCGCGTTTAATTAAGAAGTGCAACGATTTTGGCGCGGGCGGCGTGTCCGTGGCAATCGGTGAGCTGGCGGCGGGGCTTCGCGTGCAGCTTGATAAGGTTCCGAAGAAATACGCCGGGCTTGACGGCACGGAGCTTGCAATTTCTGAGTCGCAGGAGAGGATGGCGATTGTGGTTGACCCGAAGGATGTGGACAAGATGCTTGCATTTGCCAGGGAGGAGAACTTAGAGGCCGTTGTGGTTGCTGAGGTGACAAAGGAGCCGCGCCTTGTGCTTGTGTGGAGGGGCAAAGAAATCGTCAACATTTCCCGCGCATTCCTTGACACAAACGGCGCGCACCAGGAGGCAGCGGCGGTTGTTGCGATGCCGGATGAGAAGGCGGATTATTTTAAGACCGGGGCATCGTATGAGGCGGTTTCGGTAAGGAAGATGCACGGGGAAGCGAACGAAACATCAAACGGGCAGAACGCATTTGATTTGAAATCCACATGGCTTTCCATGCTTGCTGACCTTAACATCTGCTCGAAGAAAGGGCTTGTGGAGATGTTTGATTCCTCCATCGGCGCGGCGACCGTGACAATGCCTTACGGCGGGAAATACCAAATGACGCCGGTGCAGACGATGGTGGCAAAGCTCCCGGTACTCTCCGGCGCATGTGATACCGTGACAATGATGAGCTATGGCTACGACCCGTATCTGTCAAGCTGGAGCCCGTACCACGGCGCGATGTACGCGGTGGTTTCCTCCGTGGCAAAAATTGTGGCGGCGGGCGGTGATTTCACCAAAATCCGCTTCACGTTCCAGGAATATTTCCGCCGCCTTGGCACCGACCCGAAGCACTGGGGGGAGCCGCTTTCCGCATTGCTCGGCGCTTACGAGGCACAGCTGCGCTTTGGCCTGCCGTCCATCGGCGGGAAGGACAGTATGTCCGGAAGCTTCAATGAAATCAACGTGCCGCCGACCCTTGTATCGTTTGCGGTTGACATTGCAAAGAGCGGGGACGTAATAACGCCGGAGCTGAAAAAAGCGGGCAATGCGCTCGTGCGCTTTGTGATAGAGAAGGACGAGTATGGCCTGCCGAAGTTTGACCAGATGATGGGGCTGTACAGCCAAGTGACGAAGCTGATGCGCGAAGGGCTGATTGTGTCCGCTTACGCGCTTGGCGCGAAGGGAATCGCGGAGGCGGTCAGCAAGATGGCGTTCGGAAACCGCCTGGGCGTGGAGCTTTGTGACGAGCGTGACCCACAGACTTATTTTGTGCCGGAATACGGCAATCTTATCGCCGAGGTCGCGCAGGAGGATGTGGAGAAAATCAAGGCGGCGGGCGTGCCGCTTGACTGGTTTGGTATCGTGGGCGAGACACCGGAATTTAAGGTCGGCGAAGTAAAGATTGCAATGGGCGAGGCGCTGGCCGCATGGGAGAATACATTGGAGAAGGTATTCCCAATGCACTCCGGCGCGGTGGACGAGACGCAGACCTTTGAGACAAAGCTGTATGATGTAAGGAAGACGGCGGATGCACAGAAGGAACCAGACAGCGCCAAGGGGGCGGCAGGAAATGGCGGGTCCATCGATTTAAAGACCATCTACACCGCAAAGAACCGCGTTGCCAAGCCGCGCGTTTTCATCCCGGTATTTCCGGGAACGAACTGCGAGTACGACACGCAGAAGGCCTTTGAGCGCGCAGGCGCAATGGTCAACACCGTTGTCTTTAAGAATCTTGACGAGCACTGCATCCGCGAATCGGTGGAGGCTTTCGAAAAGGCAATCCGCGAGGCGCAAATCCTGATGTTCCCTGGCGGCTTTTCCGCGGGCGACGAGCCGGATGGCTCAGGCAAGTTCATCGCGACGGCATTCCGCAACGAGCGCATTGCGAACGCGGTCAACGATTTGCTGAAAGTGCATGACGGGTTGGTGCTTGGCATCTGCAACGGCTTCCAGGCAATTGTGAAGCTCGGGCTTGTGCCTTACGGCGAAATTACGGCGCAGCAGCCGGATTCCCCGACCTTAACGACCAACAACATTGGGCGGCATATCTCCAAATCCGTCTACACAAAGGTCGTGACAAACAAATCGCCGTGGCTGATGAAGGCACAGCTTGGCGGAGTTTACGCGGTTCCGGCCTCGCACGGTGAGGGGCGTTTCGTGGCAAGCGAGGAGTGGCTGAAAAAGCTTGCGGCAAACGGTCAGATTGCGACACAGTATGTTGACCTGGAGGGGCGTCCGACGATGGAGGAGGCGTTCAACCCGAACGGCTCGTACTATGCCATCGAGGGCATCACAAGCCCGGACGGGCGCGTGCTTGGCAAGATGGCGCACTCCGAGCGCAGGGGCGACGCGGTGGCGTTAAATATTGCCGGGGACCAGAACCAGTATATCTTTGAGTCCGGTGTGGCATATTTTCAATAGGATTATTTATAGAAGAAAGCGTGCGGCGGGGTTTTTGCTCCGCGGCGCGCTTTTATGCGTAAGGGGAGTGTACATAAATGCCAGGTTTTACAATTGGTGGGAAAATGACTGGAAGAAATATCTATAATTGTAAAAATTAAGGCGAAATAATTTGTCTATTTTGTGAATTCGACATTATTTTAAATTTTTTCTTGCTTTCTTCGTTCAATCGGTGTAGAATATCACTTGGGAATTTTGTAATATTCTCGTAACAATTTCGTTTGCAATTCGAAATAATTTCAATGGTTGGCATAGATGCCGCGGATGGCGGCAGGGAATGATGAAAAGAAAAGGAGGAGATTCATGCAGGGGCATAAGAAGTCACGGGTGATTCCGGCAGCGATGGCGGCCGTCGTATTGATAGGTGTTTGTAGTGATTTTCGTTTGAACTCGGCAAAGAATGCAGACACCATAGAGGGGAGTCTGTTTGACATCGCGGCAGCAGGAGCCGTTACATATGCAAGTGAGGGCAATGTGCCACTTGGAAGCAGCCATCTGACAGCGCTGCTTAAGGCGGCGGATGATGCCGGGCGCAAGGTACGTTTTGACACCGGTGAGCCTCTTTTTGCAAGCCTTTTTGCAATGGGTGACGATGCAAGGAATGTGGGGGAAGCAGGGGATGTTCCTGGCGGAGATGGAAATATAGCAGGAAACGCCGGGGAGAATGGAATTGATACAACGCCAGGGGATGAGAACGGAGCAATCAACGGTCTGCCGGATGGGAGCAAAGACACCCTGCCTTCGGGGGATACCACCGTGGGCGCGGATGCTATGCCGGAAAATGGAACGCAGGGAGCTGCGGATGGGATGGGCAGTGACGCTGACCAGATGCAGGGCAGCCCAGATGGCAATTTGCCGGAAGATGGTTCAGGACAGCTTGATGCGGACGGAACGGATGGCGTAGGTTCGGATGACAATCTTTATCTGCCGGGGGAAGACGGGGAAGTCATTGACGAGGAGCCCGCACCGGAATTTTATACACAGGGTGTCTCGCACAGCTCGGTTGCGGATATCCAGCAGCGCTTGATGGACCTCGGTTTTATGGACTATTCCGAGCCAACGATGTACTATGGTTCCATCACGGCAAAGGCGGTGGAAATGTTCCAGCGTCAGCATGATTTGAAGCAGGACGGTATTATCGGGCCGCAGACAAGGGAACTTTTGTTTTCGGACGATGCCAAATACTATCTGGCAAAGGCGGGGATGGATGGCGACGATATTAAGCGCATTCAGCGAAGGCTTTACGAGATGGGCTATCTGGCGAAATCGGAATATATCACGGGGCATTTCGGCGACATGACGGAGGTCGCCGTAAAGCAGATGCAGCAGAACAATGGTCTGGCTGCGGACGGCAAGGTGGGGCATGATACAATGGAGATGCTCTACAGCGAGACAGCGAAGGCGAATATTATTTCATATGGCGATAAGAGCGATGTGGTGCTTGCGTGCCAGGAGCGCCTGAAGGAGCTTGGTTATCTTACGACAAAACCGGACGGGCAGTACGGCAATGACACCGTAGCGGCGGTTAAGCAGTTCCAGTCGAGGAATGACCTTGTGGTGGACGGCTTTTTAGGACCGACCACGATGGTTGTGTTAAATGGTTCCGACGCGGTTGCAAACGGTATGATGATTGGGGAAAGCGGCGATACGGTAAAGCGTGTCCAGGAGCTTCTCTCAAGGTACGGCTATCTGTCCTCGTCCAATTGCACCGGATATTTTGGTGAGCTGACGGAGTCGGCTGTAAAGGAATTCCAGAGGAAAAATGGTCTTGTAGTGGATGGAAATGTCGGCATGAAGACGATGGCGAAGCTGACGGGCAGTGAAGTGGTAAAAGCAGGTGGGGGAACAACAGGAAGTTCCAGCACAAATAACACTACATCCGGCAACAAGGGCACTTCCTCGTCCACAGGCAGCTCCTCAACGGTAAGCACGGGCAGCGCGAGTGTGTCGGCATTGCTCAAGGTCGCAAAGTCGAAGCTTGGGGCACCGTATGTTTATGGCGCGAAGGGACCGAATTCGTTTGACTGTTCCGGCTATGTTTACTGGTGCTTAAACCAAATTGGCATCAAGCAGAGCTACATTACTTCCTACGGTTGGAGAACCGTCGGCAAATACCAGAAGATTACGAGTTTTTCGAGCATCAAGGCGGGGGATATCGTGGTTGTGAAGGGACATGTCGGCATTGCCGCGGGGAATGGGATGGTTTATGATGCTTCCTCAAGTAGTGGTAAGATTGTGTACCGTTCCCTTGGTGCATGGTGGAAAAATAACTTCATCTGCGCGTGGAGGATTTTCTGATTCTGTTAAAAAAGGGCTGCCGCACAAAGGAAAGTGCGGTAGCCCTTTTTTTAACGCATTTCGGCAAAAGTTTTTGCCATATTCCCGACAAGGCTCCACTGGCGTTTCATATAGCCAATAAGGGGCGTTGTGCCCTCTTTGTAAGCGGCGCGCACGGCGGCAGGGTCATCCGCGTGCCGCAGGATGGCACCGGCCGCGCAGGCGGCACTTTCCATCGCGGCGGAAATCCCCTCGCCCATCGGGTTGAGGAAGCCTGCGATTTCCCCGGCAAAAAGCACGCGCCCGATGCCGTAGTCGATGTTACAGCCGGGTTTTATGCGCGGCATCAGCCACCGGTCGCATTTTTCCGTAGTATCAATTTTAAGCCCATAATTTTTTTTCATAAAGAGAAGGAATTGCTCATGATAATAGCGTTCCCTCTCTTTGTTCTTTACGGAAACACCGAGCACCAGTTGATTGTCCTTCACATTGAACCATGCGTCGTACTCGGATAATTCCGGCTGCAGGTACGCATAAAAATAGTGAGGGTCAAGGTCAATACTTCCGCGGTGGAAGGTCTGGAAGGTGGTGATATCGTCCGGGTTTACGCCCGTTAGCTGGCGCTTGATGGTGCCGATAACGCCCTCGCAGTCAATGACGTAGTTTGCCTGTTCGGTGCAGGTGGTGCCGTCCGGGGCGCGAAAGAGGACAGTGACCGCTGGTTTGCAGGAAGCTTCCTGCGCACAAGAAATTGCATTCCACCCATCCCGCAGCACCGCACCCGCAGCCGCTGCCTTTTCTGCCAGCCACGCGTCAAATGAACTGCGCCAGACATTTTTCCCTTTCTGTTCAAAACGAAATGTCCGCCCGGTATCGTCGGTGAAAACCATCCCGCGGTTTTCGGGCGGGGTACAGGTGACGGAGGATGGAACCTCCTCGCCAAAATAGCGTTTGGCCAAATCGAGGCTTTTTTGAATGAGCTGGCCCGAACAGGATTTGTAGCGCGGTATTTTAAATTTTTCCGCGAGCAGGACGCGGCAGCCGTTTTCCGCGAGGATTTTCGCGGCGGTGGCTCCGGCAGGACCGGCGCCGAGCACAATGATATCGTACATGGGATGACCTCCGTTGTTCCATTTTTTTGCCTTTTTCCCAGTATACCATACAAGTTATCCCGAAGAAAAGAATGAAATAAAGAGAATAAGAGAGGATATAAGAGGATAATATAAAATATATCCGGTTTTTCGTTAAAATGAAACAAATGGAAACGAAAGGGAAGTTGCATTTTTAACCGCTTTTCACTAATATATAGATAAATTGATTAGCACTCGATATGATTGAGTGCTAATAACGACAAAAAATGAGCTGTTAAGGCGATGTTAAAGGAGGAATTCATTATGAAGTTAGTACCGTTAGGCGACAAGGTTGTATTAAAGCAGCTGGTAGCGGAGGAGACAACAAAATCCGGTATTGTCCTGCCGGGACAGGCGAAGGAAAAACCGCAGCAGGCGGAAGTTATCGCGGTTGGCCCAGGTGGCATGGTGGACGGCAAGGAAGTTACGATGCAGGTAAAAGTTGGCGACAAGGTTATTTTCTCGAAATATTCCGGCACCGAGGTCAAGCTTGGTGAGGATGAGTACATCGTTGTAAAGCAGAACGATATCGTAGCAATCGTGGAAGACTAAGGAAGTGTGGCGAAAACACCACTTCCCGTAAAACCTTGGGCAGATGCATTCGGATTTGCGGAAGAATATGCCGCCCTGCGGTGCAAATCCGGGGTAATTTAATTATATGACGGAGGGAATCAATCATGGCAAAGGAAATTAAGTATGGCGCACAGGCAAGAGCTGCGCTGGAGACTGGCGTAAACAAGCTTGCGGATACGGTAAAGGTTACACTTGGACCGAAAGGAAGGAATGTTGTCCTTGACAAATCCTTCGGCGCACCGTTAATTACAAACGACGGCGTGACGATTGCAAAGGAAATTGATTTAGAGGATGCATTCGAAAATATGGGTGCACAGCTTGTCAAGGAAGTTGCAACCAAGACAAATGATGTGGCGGGGGACGGAACAACGACCGCTACCGTTTTGGCACAGGCGATGATTAACGAGGGGATGAAGAACCTCGCTGCAGGCGCAAACCCGATTATCTTAAGAAAAGGTATGAAGAAGGCAACGGATTGCGCGGTAGAGGCAATCGCAGGCATGAGCGCACCGGTGACCGGCAAGGAGCAGATTGCAAAGGCGGCAGCCATTTCGGCGGGCGACGAGGCAGTTGGCGAGCTTGTAGCAGACGCGATGGATAAGGTATCCAAGGATGGTGTTATCACGATTGAAGAGTCCAAGACCATGAAGACGGAGCTTGACCTTGTGGAAGGTATGCAGTTTGACCGCGGCTACATTTCCGCATATATGGCGACGGATATGGATAAGATGGAAGCAAACCTTGAGAATCCATATGTACTCATCACCGACAAGAAGCTTTCAAACATCCAGGAGATTTTACCGGTACTTGAGCAGATTGTGCAAAGCGGCGCAAGACTCCTTATTATTGCGGAGGATGTTGAGGGCGAGGCGCTGACCACCCTGATTGTAAACAAGCTGCGCGGAACCTTCAATGTCGTTGCGGTAAAGGCTCCGGGCTATGGCGACAGAAGGAAGGAAATGCTGCAGGATATCGCAATCCTGACCGGTGGTACAGTAATTTCCGAGGAGCTTGGATACGACCTTAAGGATACAACAATGGACCAGCTTGGCCGCGCGAAATCGGTTAAGGTTCAGAAGGAGAACACGATTATCGTGGATGGCTGCGGCGAAAAGGAAGCGATTGCGGCAAGAATCGCGCAGATTCGCAACCAGATTGAGGAGACGACCTCTGAATTTGATAAAGAGAAGCTTCAGGAAAGACTCGCGAAGCTTGCGGGTGGGGTTGCGGTAATCCGCGTTGGTGCGGCGACCGAGACCGAGATGAAGGAGAGCAAGCTCCGCCTTGAGGATGCACTTGCGGCGACGAAGGCTGCTGTTGAGGAAGGTATCATCGCAGGTGGCGGTTCCGCATATATCCACGCTGCAAAGGAGGTTGCAAAGATTGTCGGAACGCTTGAGGGCGACGAGAAGACCGGCGCAAACATCATCTTAAAGGCGCTGGAATCCCCGCTTTCGTGCATTGCGGTAAATGCCGGCCTGGAAGGCTCCGTGATTGTAAATAAAGTAAGGGAACTTGAGCCAGGTGTTGGTTTTGATGTTCTGACCGAGCAGTACACCGACATGGTAAAAGCAGGCATCATTGACCCGGCAAAGGTTACAAGAAGTGCACTCCAGAATGCGACTTCTGTAGCTTCCACCTTCCTGACCACCGAGTCCGCAGTGGCGAACATCAAGGAAGATACCCCGGCAATGCCGGCAGGCGGCGCAGGCGGAATGGGCATGATGTAAGATGCCTGGATGCTTGGCGGGCAGCGGAAATAAAAGATAATATTGTGTTTGCCAAAGGCAGCATGGCGTTTTGTCCGTGCTGCCTTTGCCGCGCCCGCCCGCGTATTCGGTATTTTTTGCCCGCCTTATTTTGGGTTTTTGGGTATTTTATGATATTCCCATGCTGTTTCAAACAGCCTTTATAATGTTTTATATTGGTCTTTTATTAAATCCTCATAAAATACTTTCTTTTTTGTATAAAATGCAGTATAATAAAGACAATTGTATTTGCAACCGGACAGGGCAAAGGGGTGCTGGTTCGCGCGCGCAAAGCGGCGCGGCATAGCATTTTTGCGCGGATGGGGGCAATGTGAAAGAGGATTCACACGCAAACCGTGTCTGTGGCGCTGCCGGCACGGGTGTGCTGATACATATCAGGGCGGCGCAGAAATGAGGACAAGTCTATGAATGAATCATATGCAGAAGCATCGGTACGGCAAAAGGCTTCCCCCGTAAACCTGTTGATTAAAGTGGCGCTGATTGCGGCCACGGTGTTTATGCTGCTGTTCGGCATGGCGTATATCGGGATGTTTTCGATTGTGGCAGTGGGGGTTCTGATTCTCGTGTGCGTTCTCGTGTTCCCGTACTTAAGCGTGGAGATTGAGTATGTTTTTTGCGACGGGCAGCTTGATTTTGACAAAATCTACAGCGGCAACAAGCGAAAGACCGCGCTTCGGATTGATTTTGAGAATGTGGAGCAGATGGCTCCGGCGGGTTCACATGCACTTGATGCCTATCAGAATAATCCAAACGTTAAGACGATGGATTTTACATCGCGCCAGCGCGATATCCAGCCTTACGCAATCATTGTGCGCAAGGGGGAACAGCTCTCGAAGCTTTTGTTTGAGCCAAGTGAGAAGATGATTGCGGCTATCAAGCAAAAGGCACCAAGAAAAGTATCGGAATATTAAAAATCATGATTGACATTGTCGGGGAAAGCGGTTATAATTTTAAAAATTATCGTTTCTTCCCCGACAATTTGGATAACGGGGCGAAACTCAAGGCCGACAGAAATCCCGTTTGCGGACAAGGTATTGCGCAGGTTTTTTGTCGGAATTTAAAAATCAGAAAGCGAGGGCAAGAGAAATGGGACAGATTATTGGTGAGGGCATTACCTTTGATGATGTGCTGCTTGTGCCGGCATATTCCGAAGTAATTCCGAACGAAGTTGAATTATCGACCAACCTGACAAAGAAAATCAAACTGAATATTCCGCTGATGAGCGCGGGCATGGATACGGTTACGGAACACCGCATGGCGATTGCGATGGCAAGGCAGGGCGGAATCGGCGTCATCCATAAGAATATGTCGATTCAGGAGCAGGCGGAGGAAGTTGATAAGGTAAAGCGTTCGGAAAATGGTGTCATCACCGACCCATTCTCACTGACCCCGGAGCATACATTAAAAGACGCGGACGAGCTGATGGGAAAATACCGCATTTCCGGCGTTCCGGTTACGGAAGGAAGAAAATTGGTCGGTATTATCACAAACCGTGACTTAAAGTTTGAGACCGATTTCACAAAGAAAATCAAAGAGTCCATGACAAGCGAGGGGCTGGTAACGGCGCGCGAGGGCATCACACTGGACGAGGCAAAGGAAATCCTTGGGCGGGCGCGCAAGGAAAAGCTTCCGATTGTGGACGGTGAGGGCAATTTAAAAGGACTTATCACAATAAAAGATATCGAGAAGGCAATCAAATACCCACTCGCCGCAAAGGATGAGCAGGGGAGGCTTCTGTGTGCGGCGGGCGTGGGCGTGACAGCGAACATCCTTGACCGCGTGGAGGCGCTTGTAAAAGCGCATGTGGATGCGATTGTCATTGACACGGCGCACGGGCATTCCGCGAATGTGCTGCGTGTTGTAAAGATGGTGCGCGAGGCGTATCCAAAGCTTCAGATTATCGCAGGAAATGTGGCGACCGGGGAGGCGACGAGGGCACTGATTGAGGCGGGAGTTGACTGCGTGAAGGTCGGCATCGGACCGGGTTCCATCTGCACGACCCGCGTGGTGGCGGGTATCGGCGTGCCGCAGATTACAGCGGTGATGGACGCATATTCCGTGGCGAAAGAGTACGGCATCCCGATTATTGCGGACGGCGGCATCAAGTATTCCGGCGACATCGCGAAAGCAATTGCGGCAGGTGCGAATGTCTGCATGATGGGCAGCATTTTTGCAGGCTGCGAGGAGAGCCCGGGAACCTTTGAACTGTTCCAGGGCAGGAAATATAAGGTATACCGCGGCATGGGTTCGATTGCGGCGATGGAAAACGGCAGCAAGGACCGGTATTTCCAGACAAACGCAAAGAAGCTCGTTCCGGAAGGCGTGGAAGGGCGTGTCGCTTACAAGGGCAATGTAGAGGACACGATTTTCCAGCTGATGGGAGGCCTCCGTGCCGGCATGGGTTACTGTGGCGCGAAGGATATCGCGACATTGAAGGAAACGGGGCGCTTTGTAAAGATTACGTCCGCGGCGCTGCGTGAGAGCCACCCGCATGATATCCATATTACGAAGGAAGCGCCGAACTACAGCGTAGAAGACAATTAGAATATGTCCGGAATGATTTTTGATATAGGAAAGCGATAGGATAGAAAGGCCCCGGCTCCTTATTTGAAGGGCCGGGGCTGTTTTCGTGGTATGCCGGTGGGAATCTGAAAATGGTATACGGCGGTTTCTTATGGCATTCGGAACTGGCGTCGGGCAGTTGCATGGATTGGAAATGGAGAAGGCAGTTATGGCGAGAGTATTGTCAAAGGAAGAATGGAAAAAAAGGAAAAAGCTCTATGCATACGCGAAGCTTGGGCTTGTCGTGCTGTTAGGGGTTCTTATCATATTTATTGTGTTGTTTGGTCTGGTGAAGGTCGTCAGGAACCTGTTTTCAAAGGGCGATGCATCCACTCCTGCCACGCCTTCGATGAAGCAGGAGCTTAACCTTACGGAATTATTTCTGACACCAAATATTTATACGAGACCGCAGAATACATTAAAGGAAGTCAAAGGGATTGTCATCCACTATGTTTCCGACACAGGAAGCAGTGCGGTGTCCGTGCGCAATTACTATGAGGGATTAAAACAGAACAGCACATCGAAAACAGCGGAGAGCTGCCATTTTATCATCGGGATTGACGGCGAGATTGTACAGTGCATCCCACTGAATGAAATTGCCTGCGCGTCCGGTGCACGCAATGAGGATACGATTGCGATTACCTTCTGCCATCCAGGAACCGACGGCGAACCGTCCGCACAGACATATGAGAGTTTATTGAAGCTGACCACCTATCTTTGCAATACTTACGGGCTGACAAAGGACACTGTGATACGCCATTCCGATTTGGGAGACCAGTCCTGCCCGAAGTATTTTGCGGAGCAGGAAGGAAAATGGGCGGCATTTTTGGCGGAGCTGGATACGGCGGTGGGGAAGGCTGCGGCGGAGAAGTGAGCATTCGGCAGTACATTAGCAAGGATAAGAGACAGCCATATTTTCCGGGGAGGATTAGCGATGGACTACAAATTTTACGGCTGGGAGCATGCGGATGTTCCGGCAATCACAGAGAATTATGAAGGAATCCATACCCCAAGGGACTTGTACGATGCACTTTCTGGTATCTGGTGCGAATATACCTGTGCGCCGAGGATGCGCGGGAATTGGAGCAGCGAGAACAGGACGTTAGGGCAATGTTCCATCACGGCTTTTCTGGCGCAGGATATTTTTGGCGGCAAAGTGTATGGGATACTGCGGGAAGGCGGGAATTACCATTGCTACAATGTCGTGGACGGGTGTGTATTTGACCTGACCAGTGAGCAGTTCGGGGATGAGGTGTTGAGTTATGAAAATAATCCGGAGCAATTGCGTGAGGTGCATTTTGCGAAGGAGGAAAAGCGGCAGCGGTATGAATATTTGAGGGAGGAATTGGAGAGGCGGTTTGGGAAAAGGCAGCACAGCGGATGCGGGAAAGCCAATGACAGATGATTTTAAATTAATAATCTTGAAAATAATATTTTGGATGGAAAAGGAATATTCTGGGAACAGGGTATTCCTTTTTTTTCTTCATTTTAGGATATGCTGTGATTTGGGATAAAAACTGGAGGACAAAAATTGTAAATGTGGAGTATTTATTGATGGTCAGAGCATAAAAAAATAATGAAGCAACATACTTCATTACATGGGGAAAACCCGAAAAATCATAATATTTTATACTTGGATTCTTTAAATTTGTACTATCAACTCTAAGAATTGTATCACAGGAATATCTGTTTGTCAACAAATTCAGAAGTAATATTTCAATTTGCCCTTCCCAAAATCGTGGAAGACCTTCAAAAAAGTGCTTAAAATACCAAGAAACAGAGCAGATATTTCATATTCTCCATCCATTCGCAGTCAAAATCGTTGTCAAAAAATCATATTTAATTTTTGATTATCTGGTAATTTATACGGGGTGCACGATTAAAAGGCGAGCGAAATAATCTGTAACATCTTCATCCAATCGCAGTCATCCGCAGTCATTTATAATCCGTGCATTGACTCAGAACAGGCTGTTTTCATGGGTTTTCTGATAAATATATTTTTGGGTGTAATGAAGTATGTTGCTTCATTACACCCTTTTTTCATTGTCAGGGAAGAAAGTTCTGACCGGGTGGGATAAGTCTGGAACAAGGAAAGGAGCCGGTCATGGGCATATTATTTGAACACAACCAAAAAGCTTACGAAGCGGCTGCTTCCATGTTAAATGAGACTGGCAGGGCAGCAATCATCCACCCGACCGGAACCGGGAAATCGTTCATCGCATTTTGGCTCTGCGCCAGCCACGCAGAATGCAAAGTGTGCCTGCTTTCGCCGTCAGAATACATTTTCCTGACACAGTTGGAAAAATGGAATATGATGGGAGGAATGGAATTAAAAAATATAGAATTTTTTACCTATGCGCGCTTGATGCGGATGGAGGAAAATGACTTGGCAGAGATTGCACCGGATTACATTATCCTCGATGAATTCCACCGCTGCGGCGCCGCGCAGTGGGGCGGCGGGGTGGAGCGCCTGCGGGGGATGTACCCTGGGGCGAAGGTGCTTGGGCTCTCGGCAACAAATATCCGCTACCTTGACAACCAGAGGGATATGGCGTGGGAGCTTTTTGGCGGGAATGTCGCGTCGGAGCTGACGCTTGGGGAAGCAGTGGCAACCGGGATTCTGCCTGCGCCAAAGTATGTGCTTTCGGTTTACTCGTACCAGAAGGAATTGCAGCGGTATGAGATGCGGGTGCGGCAGGCGAGGGGCAAAGTGGTGCGTGAGAAAGCCGGGAAGGAATTGGAGGCATTGCGACGGGCGCTTGAAAAGGCGGACGGGCTTGCGGAGGTTTTTGCGCGGCATATGCTGCCGGAAATAAGCGAAGAAACCAAAGGGATAAATGACAAAGAAAGTGACGCAGGAATTGCACAATTTGGCAAATATCTTGTTTTCTGTGCGAACTATGAGCACCTGCTTGAAATGAGAGGGCTTGCCCCGGAATGGTTTGCAAAGGTGGACGCTGCGCCGCATATTTATACGGCATATTCGGACGACCCAAAGACCTCGGCAGAATTTGAGGCGTTCAAGGCGGATACGAGCGGGCATCTGAAGCTTTTATACTGCATTGACATGTTAAACGAGGGAATCCATGTGGATGGCGTGGACGGGGTAATTTTGCTGCGCCCGACGGTTTCGCCCACCATCTACAAACAGCAGATTGGGCGGGCGCTCGCAGCCGGGAGCGGGAAGGTTCCCGTGATTTTTGATATTGTGATGAACATTGAAAACCTTTGCAGCATCGGCGCGGTCGAGGAGGAACTGCGGGAGGCCGTTTTTACATTCCGCGCAAATGGCAGGGGCGATAAGGTAATCACAGAACATTTTCGGGTCATTGACGAGGTGGCGGATTGCAGGAGACTGTTTGCGCAGCTAAATGAAACGCTCTGCGCTTCGTGGGATGCGATGTATGCGATGGCAGGGGAATATTATACAGCACATGGGAATCTGGAAGTTCCGGCAGCTTATGCGACACCGGATGGTTATTCCCTTGGCGCGTGGGTTGCAACACAGAGGAAAGTTTATAACAAAAAGACGGCGGGATGTTTGAGCAAGGAGCAAATCCGGCGGCTTGAGATGATTGGCATGCGCTGGCAGGGGAAACAGGAAACCGCTTGGGAGCGGAATTTCGCGGAAGCGGAGAAATATTTTAAGGAGCACGGGAATCTGGGCGTTCCGGCGGATTATGTGGCGGAGAGTGGATGCAGGTTGGGGAGATGGGTGAGGAGGCAGCGGGAGCTGCACAAGAAGCTTGCTCCGCAGAGTGCCGCCTGGCAGGAGAAGGAAGGGCAGGAAAGCATCCATATGCGGGAAAGCGTCCACATACAGCATGAGAAAAGGCTGGCGCAGATTGGCATGATATGGGAAAACGAAGACCCGTGGGAGCGGCGGTTTGCACTTGCCAAGGAATATTATGAGGAGCATGGGAATCTTAGGATGCCCGCGGACTATGTGGTGGAGGGCGTATGGCTTGACCGGTGGCTGCGGGAGCAAAAAGCGCGGTGGGAAGCCGAAGCCCAAAATGCCGAAAATGGGAACAAGGCGGAGGTAGCACCATGCAAGACGCCAGAAGGGGATTTGCATGGCGTACAGACGGAGCAGAGCTCCCGCAGGCGGTTGACGCAGGAGCAAAAAGAAAAACTTTCTTCCATCGGACTCGTACCGGGGGTATCGCAGGCGGAACTCTCGTGGCGCGAGCAGTACGGGGAGGCGGAGGAATTTTTCCGGGAACATGGGAACCTTTTTGTCCCAAAACAGTACATTGCGCGCAACGGAAAGAACCTTGGCATCTGGCTGCAGCGCCAGCGCACAGGACGCAGGAGCGGCGCGTTGGCGGCATGGCAGGTCATGATGTTGGATGGGCTCGGCATGGTATGGGAGCTTCCGGATGCCTGGGAGCAAGGTTTTGCGCATGCGGAGGAATATTTCCGGGCGAATGGGCATCTGGCAGTCCCGAACAATTTTGTCTGCGCGGACGGCTACCGACTTGGGAAATGGATATCAAACCAACGTTGCGCCTACGGCGGAGTTTTATATAAGGGGTTGTCAAAAGAGCAGACCTGCCGTCTGGAGGGGATTGGAATGATATGGAGCGCGAGGCAGGGAAGACATAAGAGGAATGTGGGGGATGGGAGAACAAATGAGGTGGGAAGGGAATAACAGGATATAGTTTTTGGAGAAAGGCTAGAGGTTCGAAAAGAAGATTGCCAGGAGGGATTGTCGCTGTGGCGCATCCGGGCTGGGAGTCGGTCATGCGGTTGGGATGAGCTGTGAGATTTGGGAAGCGGTCTGTGCGGGAGTGGCAGACATAGGACAAATCTGATGGGGTGGCGAAGCATGGCCTTTTTTGGGAGATAAAGAAAAGCGATTTGTTATTAGCAAAGAGAAAGCTAAATGATGGATTGAAACCATGATTTTATTTTGATAGGTATCAAAATCCATATAGCCATATAGAAAAGGAATCAATGGGGAAATGGAAAATTCTAGTTACTTGTCTGACCCGCGTTTTGCAGGGATGCAGCCGTTTACGAAAAAGGTATGGTTATCCTCACCAACCATGCATGGGGAAGAACAAAAATATGTGGACGAGGCGATTCGCACGAACTGGGTTTCCACGGTTGGCGCGAACATCGACGAAGTGGAATGTATGACCGCAAAAAAAATCGGGCGGGGCTATGCCGTGGCGCTCTCATCAGGGACAGCGGCGCTTCATCTTGCCGTGAGACTTTGCGGGGAAAAGCTTTATGGGCAACCGAAAATGGGGCAGGGAACACTCGTTGGACACAAGGTTTTCTGCTCAGACATGACGTTTGACGCGACAGTGAACCCGGTTGTTTATGAGGGCGGCGAACCGGTTTTCATTGATACAGAAAATGATACTTGGAACATGGATCCCGTGGCATTGGAAAAAGCATTCGAGCTATATCCAGACGTAAGGCTTGTTCTTGTCGCCCATCTTTACGGCGTACCAGGCAAGATTGCGCAAATCCAGAAAATCTGTGAGAAGCATGGTGCGCTGATTGTGGAGGACGCAGCAGAATCTTTCGGGGCGACCTACCAGAATATACAGACGGGAAATTTTGGAACAGCATCCGTTATTTCATACAATGGGAATAAGATTATCACGGGTTCATCCGGCGGGATGTTTTTGACGGATGAAAAAAGTGACGCAGACAAGGTGCGCAAATGGTCTACGCAGAGCAGGGAAGCAGCAGCGTGGTACCAACATGAGGAGCTAGGTTACAATTACCGGATGAGCAACATTGTTGCCGGGGTAGTGCGCGGACAGTTGTTGCATCTTGAGGAGCATATTGCACAGAAGAAGAGGATTTATGAGAGGTATCAAAAGAGGTTTAAAGAAATGGGCCTGCCAGTGCAGATGAATCCGTTTGACCAAAACAGAAGCGCGCCGAATTATTGGTTGAGCTGTCTGTTAATTGAGCCGGAAAAAATGTGCAGACAGATGCGCGGAGAGCGAGAGAGCCTTTATGTAAGCGAAGTGGGGAAATCCTGCCCGACGGAGATATTGGAAGTGCTTGCGGCATTTGGGGCAGAAGGAAGACCAATCTGGAAGCCGATGCACTTACAGCCTGTATACCGGATGAATGTATTTGTGACGAAAGAGGGAAATGGGAGGGGGAGGAGTAATGCGTACATCAGCGGGGAAAGCGCCAGTGATGTCGGGGCGGATATTTTTGACAGGGGGCTTTGTTTGCCAAGCGACAATAAAATGACAGAGGAAGAACAGGAGAAAATCGTGGAAATCGTAGGGAGATGTTTTAGGTAAAGGCGAAAAAACTTCTCTAATGATAGCAAGTATCGATGAAATGATAAAAATGGAAATAAAACAAGCATTGGATTTTATCTGTGCTTTATTTGGAATTCTTTTTAAACTGTATAAGTTCCGGAGTGTGTCGGATGCAAGGGATAAGATGGGAATTTATTGCCGGATGAGGAGGGGCTTGGGAAGTTCAGGAGGGCGTTGCGGGCAGAGGAACAAATGCGTGCTGGAGAGAAACGGGAACATTCCTGCGGAGCAGCAAGATGTGATCATCGATGTTATTAAGGCTTGTTTTAAATAAGAGAACGGAGAGGGTATCGTATGGAAAAGGCAAAAAGAGGCTCATATGTTCTGTTCTTTAAGAGACTGATTGATATTGTTGCTTCGCTGATGGTTCTGACCCTCTTTTGCTGGCTATATGTTATCCTTGCCGTATTGGTGAGGGCAAAGTTGGGCTCACCGGTTTTATTTAAGCAAGATCGCCCCGGGAAGATTGATCCAAAGACAGGAAAGGAAAAAATCTTCCAGCTGTATAAGTTTCGGACGATGACGGATGAGAGAGATAGGAACGGCGAATTGCTTCCGGATAGTGACCGGTTAACGCCCTTTGGATCTTGGCTACGCCGAACCAGTATGGACGAGATTCCGGAGTTCATTAACATTCTGAAGGGTGATATGTCGTTGATTGGACCAAGACCCCTATTGGTAAGGTATTTACCGGCATATACAAAAGAAGAGAGACAGCGGCATAATGTCAGACCGGGGCTGACGGGATTGGCGCAAATTAACGGAAGAAATTACGCCTCTTGGGACAAAAGACTTGCTTACGACATCGAATATGTGAATAAGATTACATTTAAAGGTGATGTCATAATAATCATAAAAACTATTCTTAATGTATTGAAACATGAGGATGTAGCTACAAATACAGAGGAAATAGATGAAGGATACCTTGATGAAATAAGAGGTATCTCAGGAAGGAGCTAAGAGGTATGCTCACAGTTTATACAATAGAACAGTCAGAACAGTGGGATACCATAGTACGTTCCTTTAAAGAATATGATGTATATTGGCTAAGCGGATATGTTAAAGCATTTCAAATTCATGGCGATGGAGAACCACTGCTGTTTCATTATGAAGGATCGGGTGTTCGCGGCATCAATGTAGTCATGAAACGTGATGTTGCTAAGGATAAGAGATTTATGGGGAAGATCTCTGAAAGTCAATACTTCGATTTTGCTACACCCTATGGATATGGTGGATGGATTGTTGAAGGCAAAGAATCTGAAGAACTTTTCAAGGCTTATGATAACTGGATTCAGAAGAACCGAATCATAAGTGAGTTTGTCCGCTTCCATCCTATGATTAAAAACCACGAGAAGTGTGATGGTTTCTATGAGGTTATTCAGCTTGGTGAAGTCATTCACATGGTGCTAAGTTCCCCAGAGGATATCTGGAACAACATCATTAGTAAGAATCGAAATATGATTCGTAAGGCTGTTAAGAATGATGTGAAGATTTACAACGGACGTTTTCCGGAGATATATGAGAGATTCCGTGTGATATACAACGGTACAATGGACAAGGATGATGCAGAGGAATATTACTACTTCGGAGAGGAATTCTACAAGTCCGTGCTTAATGATCTTCCACAGAATGCACAGATGTTTTGGGCTGATAAGGATAGACAGGTAATAGCCGCGAGTATTATGTTGGCAACAAATGGAAGAATGAATTATCACTTAAGTGGTTCTCTTCGTGAGTTCAGTTCTCTTGCACCTACAAATCTGCTTCTATATCAAGCCGCTCTCTGGGGATGCGCAAATGGATATAAGACGCTTTACCTTGGAGGAGGAGTTGGATCCGGAGAGGATAGCCTGTTTAAGTTCAAAAGAGCGTTTTATAAAGGCAATCTGAATAGGTTTTATATAGGTCGTAAAGTGTTTGAGCCTGATGTTTATCAGGAACTCGCAAAAATAAGAGCAAGCAGTATAGAAAATTTTAATTTCTTCCCTATCTACAGAGGGTAAAAAGTCACTATAAAATAAATAAATGAACTGTAGGCTTTATTTTGTTGGGATTTGATAGAGCATTTATGAATGTATCACGAAAGAGCGGCACGCCTCTACTTCTGCTATATAAAACAAATGTAAATAATTATAAATGTTATGCAAAAAGAGCTTGAACTTAAAAAAGGAGAAAATATATACGTGAAAAAGATAATTACAGTTGGAGTATTTGACTATTTTCATCTTGGACATCTTCGTTTATTTGAGAATGCAAAAAAATTAGGAGATTACCTCATAGTGGCAGTTCAGGATGGTGACTTTATTCTAAAAACTAAGCCAGATGCAAAGATCCTCTATACAACAGATCAGAGGATAGATTTAGTAAGATCACTTCGTGTTGTGGATGAAGTCATCATTTATCAGGATGTGGACAAAACTTTACCAAAAGTTGATTTTGATGTATTTGCTATTGGCGGTGACCAAACTCATGCAGGATTCCAAAGAGCTGTAAAATGGTGTGAGGATAATGGGAAAGAAGTAGTGCGATTATCACGAACTCCTGGCATATGTTCTTCCCAAATAAAGACACAGTTAGAGAATCTCAAATAAAAAGATCATATAAAACTGGATATCGCTGGCAGTAAGAATTATCAGTAATCAGAAAACCTAAGGAGTATAGCTTTTTGGTACCAATTGATCTTCATTTCCATGAACCATCGGTACTTTGGGAATGAACGAATAGGTATAGGACTTGATTCTCATAACAGCCATGATCATAGCAAGATCGTGAGGATTGCATAAAAAGTGTGAACTATATTCTTGTTTATCGCGGATGAAAAAAGTCGCATTATAAGGTGCTAGGAAATGAGGATGGTGTATGGATGTTATTATCATCTCTGAGTTTTGTGAAGATTTTTCAAATACAGATAATGACCGATTCTTCTATCTGGCGAAGTTGTTAGCAGAGGAAAATCAGGTAGAAATAGTTACAAGTTCTTTTCGGCATACTACAAAAAAACATAGGAGAGAGCCGATTGGGCGATGGTCTTTTACAATCACCTTCGTAGAAGAACCCGGTTATCCAAAGAATATATGCTTGAGACGATTTCAAAGTCATCGTGTATGGGGAAAGAATGTACTGAAGTATATAAAAAACAGAGAAAAGAAGCCGGATGCTATCTACTGTGCAGTCCCTTCTTTGACAGGACCTAATCTTGTGGCAAAGTACTGCGAGAAAGAGAATATTCGTTTCATTATCGATGTCCAGGACTTGTGGCCTGAAGCTTTTCGGATGATTTTTCATGTGCCAGTAGTCAGCAATCTCATCTTTGCTCCTTTCACTATTTTGGCTAATGGCATATATAAACGAGCAGATGCAATATGCGCTGTGTCGGACACATATTGTCTAAGAGCTGTAAGCGTGAATCATAAGGTGAAGGAAACAACAACGGTATTTCTAGGAACTGAGCTTGCAATTTTTGATCGATATGCAGCTGGGAATTCAGTGCTAGAGAAAAAAGATGGCGAAGTTTGGCTTGCCTACTGTGGAACACTTGGAAGTAGTTATAATCTCATTTGTGTAATTGATGCGCTTGCGTTACTTGGCGATTCTGCGCCAAGGCTTATCGTTATGGGAGACGGTCCAATGATGGAGGAATTCCAAGCCCATGCGACAAAAAAAGAAATAGATTGCGTCTTTACAGGGCGTATTCCATATGATGAAATGTGTGCAATTTTGTCTGAGGTAGATATAGTTGTAAATCCTATAAAATCGAGGTCTGCCGCTAGTATTATTAACAAGCATGCGGATTATGCAGCTAGTGGACATCCTGTACTGAACACTCAGGAAAGCCAAGAATATAGAGCTTTAGTTGACGAGTATCATATGGGGTTTAATTGTATCAATGGCGACTCTGATGGACTAGCTATAAGAATCAAAGAACTAGTTGATGATTATAAGCTTAGAGTACAAATGGGAAAGAATGCAAGAAGGTGTGCTGAGGAAAAATTTGATAGAAATAAGACCTACAAGATAATTGAGGATATTTTGTTGGCAAAAGGAAATGTAAGATGAAGATTGGTATTATTTATATAGGAGATATAAAATACGCTCCCTTTCTAAAAAAATATCAAGACATACTGGAATCACTTGGAGCGGAATTCGATGTGCTGTATTGGAATAGAGAAAAAGATTTGACAATAAAGTCGAGTAACATTATTCCGTTTGAGAAGTATTCAAAACTATCTATGCCGCGAGTAATGAAGCTGTTTGATTTTTTGATGTTTGGTCTTTGGTGCACAAAAAGAATTAAAAATAATAAATATGATAAATTGATTTTGTTAACAACACTATCTGGAATGATTTTATATAGAACCTTAAAACATAATTATAAAGGAAGATACATATTTGATATTCGAGACTACACTTATGAAGGGATAAGGACATATTTAAAATATGAAAATAAAATTATTGCTAATTCATCATTTACTGCGCTATCATCGCCATATTTTAAAAGTTTTCTAGGAAAATCTGATAAATATATAATCGCTCACAACTATACTGAAATTGTCGATAGGACAGTGGAAATAAAGCCAAAGAAAAATAAGCATATTAATTTAGGGTTTGTTGGCAGTTTACGATATTTTGACTATCAGCAAAAAATTATTGATGCACTAGGAAATGATGATAGATTTGATCTTCATTACTATGGAACAGGTCCAGAATTTGAAAGATACAAAAAATATGTTGTTAAATGTGGCTATAGTAACATTATTCTACATGGGGGATATGATCATAAAGATAGAAATGATTTCATGAAAAGCATTGATATTCTAAATAATTCATACGGGAATAGTGGGCAAACCATAAATAACATGAGTCCAGAGATTAGATATGCTATTTCTAATAAATATTATGATGGTCTTCAATTATATATACCACAGCTTGTAGAAATAGGATCCTACAAATGTGAAAGGGTGGAAAGATTAGGTTTGGGGTTTGGAATAGATGTTGACGATTTAAAGTTTGGTGACAAGCTTTATTCGGCCTATCAAGAGATCGATATGGAAAATTTAAGACGCAATGCTGAATTAGAAATACGGACTATAAAAGAGGAAGATAGAGAATACACTCAAAGCATAGAAAGGTTCGTTTATGGAATTGAAGAATGATAAAATTTTTACAATCTTAATATGTGTTTTTCCGATATTAGGGGTATATTCTTCCGGAGTAAGTACATCATTGTCATTAGCTGAATTGATTCTTATTTTGTTTTTTATAACACATCTGCGTAAAATGTTACATATGAGGTTGGGTGGATTTGCAAAGAACTATGCATTCTTTACCATTTATGTTTTTGTCTTGACAATGATTAGCACGATGTTTGAAGGATTAACTGATAGTCTTTCTTTGACTGCAATACGTGTACTAAGGTTTGTGTTTTATTCACTAATAATAATTGTGTATATACCAGAATACTTTGATATTAATTATGGGAAAAAATTAATTGTCAGAATATCAATGCTCTCGTCGGGAGTACTGGCAGTACAACAACTGCTTTATATATTCTTCGGGAAAGTGACTGCATTTATTATCCCATTTTTAGGTCTTGCGAGTGGAGTGGAAATGGATGTGTTTCGAGCATCATTATCTGCACAGGCAACAAATTATTACTTCCGATCTTCAGCTTTTTTTACGGAACCTGCGCATTTTTGTCACTATGTAATTCTTGGAATTATGCTCATGTTATTTGACGAAAAGGAAGAGAATCATGGATTTTGGAGACCTATTTTTTGCACAGTTTGTGTTGTACTCACGACTTCAAGCTTTGGAATAATTGTAGCTCTTTTAGTGTGGGGCTCTTGGCTAGTAATCAAATGTTCTAAAAAAATAACGGTAAAGCAGACTATTCGAATAGGCGTGATTGTTGTCTTATTACTGACAGTGGGCGTTTACATCAACAAAAAGTTTAATGTTATGGGTATTTTAAGCTCGAAATTGGCCAGCAGTACAATACGACGTCAGGATTCATCTTTTGCATATAGAGTTACAAGAGGATTTTCCATATATAGTAAATTGAATATTTTAGAAAAGTTGTTTGGAGTTGGTATTGGAAATATTGGAATAATATTACAGCAGGACACTAGACTGATAGATTTTGCCGAATCGGATTATATGAATTCACTTTCTTATATTCTTGTATCAAGCGGAATACTTGGGATGATGATATTTATTAAAACAATAGTATCCAACTTTAAATATGGAAAACTAGAAAAATGTTTGACGCTATATATTTTGATTTCGTGCCTCGGATCGTCATTCCTAAATTCGGTGACTTGGCTTATGTGTATTGCAATACTTAGCAAATCTTCAGATCATAAGTCTATAGAAAAGATGAGTGTGAGTATTAATTATGAATAAATTGTGTGTTTTCTTTGTAAATGGAATAAGTGGAGGAACTGCAACTCTATCGTATAGAATTGGTAAGAGGTTCAAATCATTAGGCTATGATGTGGTATATTTGTGCCCAATGAACAATGACGCTTTTAATGTCAGACTCCTTACGGAGGCTGGTATAGAAGTTGAAATACTAAGCCAGTCTAAATGGAAATACTTTATGGGCGAGAAAAAATCAAATTATGAGGAAGCCATATTTTGGCTTTACGCATATGAATTATTTGATATGGTTGATGATATCCGTTGTGAATATACAACAATTGGATGCAAGGTAAAAGTTCATTTATATGCGGTTCATGAACATTGCTTGATTCGTGGTGGTGCGGATTGCTCTGGAATAAAACTATATATTACTAAGGTATTTAATAGTTTAAACCGTAGTTATATAAATACAATCTATAATAACGAAGAATTAATTATTCTTGACCACCAGACATGTAAGCTTACAGAACAGAAGCTAAATCTTAACCTTAGTAGGAAGGATATTATATTACCTCTTCCTTATGATTTTCATACCAATGAAAGCAGGAAAATACAAAAAAAGGATAATATTATTTCAACGATGGCAAGAATTGACTTTCCTTTTAAGGGATATATTATTGGACTCGTTAGGATGTTTCCCCACATCTATAATTGCGTGAAATGTGACCTATGGATTATAGGTGATGGTAAAGATATGAATGTACTTAAAAAGGAAATAGAACAAGTACCGGAGCCTATTAGGAACCATATCAGACTATTTGGTAATGTTGAATATAGTGAAGCAAAGAGACTTGTATCTAAAACCAAGGTGTTTGTGGGAATGGGAACGGCGCTCTTAGATGCCGAGTCAGTATTTGTTCCCAGTATTGGAGTGCAGGCATATACGATGCAATGCAATGGAAAGGGCTACTTTTCTGAAAATTTATATGATTTGGGATACTTGCACGATGCAAAACACCTATATGGTATTTCAGAATTAATTCTTAAGACACTGATATTAAAAGATGAAGAATACAATTCAATGGTCACACAGGGATATCTTAAAGTAAAAGAAATGTATGGTATGGATAGTTTCATCTTGAGAGCATCTCAATTTAGCAATAAAGGATATTCATATAACGGATTCAAAAAGATAGGTTTTTATATCAATCGATATTTTGGGATGATAAATAATTATTTGGTGAAAGGTAGATGCATATGATAATGCCAAACAATCTCGGCAGACAATATTCTTTACATGCCGAAGAATACAAAAAGAAAGCCTGTGAAGTCCTCGATTCTGGATGGTATATCCTTGGTAAGGAAGTTTCTGCCTTTGAGGAGGAATGGGCAAAGTATATTGGCTCTAAATACTGTGTTGGACTTGCTTCAGGGTTGGATGCTCTTTGGATTTCCTTCCGTCTTCTTGGGATCGGCAACGGAGATGAAGTTATTGTCTGTGCTAATGCTTACATAGCATGTGTTATGGGAATTACAATGAATGGAGCAACACCAGTATTTGTTGAGCCGGATCAGTATGACAATATTGATGTTGATAAGATTGAAGCGGCAATCACAGATAAAACGAAAGCAATTCTTGCTGTTCATCTCTATGGTCAGGCATGTAACATGACGAAAATCATGGATGTTGCGCACAAGCATAATCTGAAGGTTGTAGAGGATTGCGCACAGAGTCATGGCAATCATTGGAATGGAAAGACAGTTGGAACATTCGGTGATGTTGGATGTTTCAGTTTTTATCCAAGCAAAGGCTGTGGTGCTTTTGGTGATGCAGGATGTATTGTGACGGATAACGAAGAGCTTGCAAAAATGTTTCGGGTATTCCGAAATTATGGTTCCGAGAAACGCTATCACAATATGATGGTTGGAAGTAATAGCCGACTTGATGAGATGCAGGCAGGATTGCTTCGGGTGAAGCTTACTCATCTAGATGAATTCAATGAAGAGAGATGTAGGATAGCTGCAAGATATAATGCAGAAATTACCAATCCTCTGATTCGGAAACCACAGATTCGTCCAGGAGCAGATTCAACCTGGCATCAGTATGTGGTTCATGTTCTAGGATACCGTGATGAGATGATTGAGTATCTAGAGGAGTGCGAGATTGGAACTCTGATACATTATCCGCTCCCACCACATCTGTCTGAAGCTTATGCATACCTTGGTCATCAGAAGGGCGATTTCCCAATAGCTGAGCGGTATGCAGAAGAGGTTTTAAGTCTTCCTATGTATAACGGTATGACGAGGGATGAGCAGAGCGAAGTGATTCAAAATATCAATTCATTTAGGAGTTAGAAAAAATGGAAATAGTAGAGATGAGCCTTGATGAGTATGGTAGTCGCTGTAGTGATGAAATACCAGTATTTTGTCGAACCGACTTTTTAAAACTAAACCAATATAAGGTGGATAAAGTTAGAATTATAGCGGGGAAAGAGAAAAAGTGGCGGCTTGCACTGGCGTTTGGTGAAAAGGACAGTTCTTGGCTTGCGCCGTATTCTGCTCCATTTGCTCTGCCAATAGAATTGTCCCATCCTTGTGAAATAAGTCATTATTGGGATTATTTTGAGGGGGTGACAGCTTATGCAAAGAATGAAGGGATAAAAGTAATTAGCGTTTGCCTACCGCCTGACATATATACTCCGGGATTAAATGCAAAATGTACTAATGCATTAATTGGGAATGGATTTAAGCTCTTATATCAGGAATTAAATTATTCAATGTCTACGGTGGGGTTTGATGCCGAGCTATATAAATCTAATATTCAGCACAACGCAAGGAAAAACCTTAATATTAGTCTTAAAAGTGGTCTGTCTTTTCACAGATGCGAAAATGAGAATGAAAAAAAGGAAGCATATTCTGTAATAAAAACAAACAGGGAAATCAAAGGTTATTATCTTGCAATGTCAGAAGACCAGGTTTTATCAACTATTAAGATAATAAATCATGATTTCTTTTTGGTAAAAATTAGGGATAAAGCAATAGCAGCAGCGATTGTATTCCACATAACAAAAAGTGCAGTTCAAGTTGTTTACTGGGGTGACATTCCAAATGTGGGAGAATACAAACCAATTAATTATTTGTCATTCCAATTACTTAATTATTATTCATTAATAGGGATTGAAACTGTTGATATTGGACCTTCTTGTCCTGGCGGGATTCCAAATTATGGACTTTGCAGTTTTAAGGAGGGAATAGGTTGTCGTATATCTTCTAAATTAAGATTTGAGTGGAGAAACAAAGATTTATGAGGGTCGAATTTGTAAAGTATGATGAGAAATTTCTGCTACTCTCTAAAGTGTGGTTGTCAGATCCTGAAATCAAGAGGCTGACACAAACACCAGATATTGATGAAGAAATTCAGAGAGAATGGTTTAAATCTTTGGGGGTAAGAAATGATTATTATATTAGGGGAATTACGGCTGATGATATTCCTATAGGGGCATGCGGGCTAAAGCATATAACATCTATTGAAGCTGAATATTGGGGTTATATTGGAGAAAAAAGATATATAGGCCAAGGAATCGGTAATGTGATGCTTGAAGGCATGATAAATGTAGCTAGGAAACTTCGAATAAAAGAATTATATCTTAATGTAACCACAGAGAATGAGAGGGCAATAGGTTTGTACTTGGCAAAAAGATTTAATTGTGTAGGTAGATGTGGTGACTTGATAAGGATGTCAAGAAAAATTGAGGTATAAAATTTGAAATAAAAGATATATGTTGGATTTGATTGGATAATCTTGGATTTGATGCAGGATTAGATGATGATTTTGTAGTGAAGATATTAGTATGGAGGAGCGTACTAAATGGAACATAATATAAATAAGGTAAAGATGCTAGAGTTTCCGCAACACGGAGATGAGCGTGGACATCTTGTCATTGTAGAGGGAAACAAAGACATTCCCTTTGAAATTAAGCGTGCATTTTATATTTACGGATCTGATGCTGACGTGGTAAGGGGGCAGCATGCAAACCGAGAATCAGAGTTTGTTCTCATAAATGTAGCCGGAAAAAGCAAGGTTAGGGTGAAGGACGGGGAAGGTAATGAAGCAATTTTTTGCTTGAATCGTCCACATACCGGCATATATCTTCCAACAATGGTTTGGAAAGATATGTATGATTTTAGTTCTGATTCCGTTTTACTTGTTCTTGCAAGCACGCATTATACTCCAAATGAGTACATACGAGACTATGATGATTTTGTAAAAGAAATCAAGGGAGCTACAGGATAATAAGCGTATCCGTATTTCAGATTCTACATGTTACTCTTATGAGTGATTTGTAATCGTATGAAAAGTGGAAGGAGGAAGTGAGACATATATCGGAAACGATATTATTACTCACAACTCTTAGATGAGAGAAATTAAAAAGCATATGAGTGATCGAAGCAGAACCAAAAGCTCAATTACCAATATGTTTGCTTCATTACTTAATAGCATAATTGCCTTCATTATCAGATTTGCAGTAAGAAGACTATTTCTTGAGGCCTTTGGAATCTCGGTTTTTGGCTATAATGCAACATTTAATAGTTTGCTGGGTATGTTGAATCTTGCGGAACTTGGGATTGGTACTGCCATAACCTATAAAATGTATGAGCCTATAGCGAAAAAAGAATATAATGTCGTTCAGGCTTATTTGGAAATATATAAAAAGCTTTATTTTAGAATTGGAATCATTATTTTTTCCATTGGAGTACTGTTTATTCCTTTATTGCCCGTTGTCGTTAAGGAAAGCTACTCGGATTTATTATATCTTGCATCAATCTATTTACTTCAGTTATTAGTCACAGTTGCGTCTTATTGGATAGCATATAGAAGAATACTATTTAATGTTTTTCAGGACAATTTTATTTCGAGCTTTGTAGATACAATAGTGTTTATTATTATCAGTATAATACAAATAATAGATATGAAAACTGCGAAAAATTATTATTTATATCTTTTGCTTACTGTACTACAGATTATTATTTCTAATCTGATCCTGCAAATAATTAGTAGTGGAAAATATAGCTTTGTCATCAGTAACAAGGAGAATATAGTAAAATATAAGTTCTCTGATACTAAACATGATATTAGCAATGTAATGATTTCAAAATTTGGTGGATATGTATTAAACTCTACAGATGCGTTGGTTGTGTCAACAATTTTAGGAGCAGCTGCTTCTGGCCTTCTTGCGAACTATTCAACAATATATATTTCATTTCAGACTATGATTTTGGCTATGCTATCCACACTACAGCCCTCATTGGGCAATAAGATCTATTCTAATGGTAGTCGTGATGAAATAGAGCAAATCATTTTACGTATGACTTTTATGTGTCAATTAGCGGGAAGCGTTTTTTCTATTACAGCATTCAACACTATAAATGCATTTGTATCTATGTGGGTTGGAGAACAGTACTTGCTAGAAAGTAGTGTGGCAATTCTGTATAGTATTAATACATATATATATATTGTAATGTATCCAATCTCATTAATATTTGGTGCATTGGGTTACTATAAATTTGATAAAAAGGTAATTTCATTAGCAGCAATAACAAATATTATTCTTTCGGTGCTGTTTGTAAAATTCTGGGATATATCTGGTGTTCTTATTGGAACAGGAATCTCATTATTGATGTACTGGGTGTGTAGGGTATATTTGCTTTATAAGGAATTTTATAATAAGACCGCCAAAAAGTACATATATAAAGTTATTCGTTGTTTTTTAGCCGTAGTTATTTCTGTTCTGATAAGTTTTATATTGCCCAGAATAGAAGTCGTAGATAGCATGTTTATTGACTTTATAATTAATTGCGTTCAAGTAGTGTTGCTTACATTTGTTGTCAATATAATAGTATTTATAAATACAGATGAACTAAAATATCTAGTTGGTTTCATTAATAGAATAATAAAACGATAAGGATAGAAAAAGATATGAGTGGAATAGTAGTTTATGGGCATGGTGGTTCTGAGAATCATGGAAATGAGGCGATAGTGCGTGGAATACATTCCATTTTCCCTGATTATGATATACTTTTATATTCTTTATCAGAACAAGTAGACAGGAAATTTGAACTCGATAAGATTTGCACAATAAAACCAATGACGAAAAAACCGGCTCCTTTTGGAGTTGAGCGTATCTATCGTCATATATTAAACAAATACTTTCCGACAAATAAGAAAAGGCTGGGGTATTTGTTTTCTCCATTGTTGGAGAATGCGGATAGAGAAAAAATATATGTTTTAGAAGCGGGGGATCAGTACTGTGAACCAGGACTGCACGCATTTTATTATGCGTATATCAATTCTGAACTCAGAAAAAAAGGTATAAAAACTGTTTTACTTGGATGTACAATCAATAAGAGTAAAATTACACATGAAGTGGTTAGAGATTTAAATAATTATTCGCTCATAATCACAAGAGAATCATTAACATATCGCAATATAGTGAATAGTGGAGTTAATACAAAGGTGCTCTTAGCTCCGGATCCTGCATTTTCTATGATTCCGAAACGATGTGATTTATCGGAGTACCCTGCATTTAATAATACCGAGGTTATAGGTATTAACGCAGGTTTTTTAGCACAGGGAAATGAGAAATTTGAAGGTGATCTTATTCAAAATTTAAGAATAGCAATAGAATGGATTTTGAATAATACAGATTTCAGTATTGCTTTATTGCCTCATGTGAATTGGAGCTACAGAAATACAGATTATAATACTTTGCGTGATTTATTGATTGATAGCAAAAGAATGTTTATTGTTGAAGAAAGAAGAGCTGATGAAATGAAATATATTGTATCAAAATGCAAACTACTGGTTGCATTACGTACACACATTTCTATTAGTGGCATATCTTCATGTACTCCCACAATATTAACTGGATATAAAACAAAGACATTAGGAATTTGTCAGGATGTTTTTGGGGATAATTATGAAAAATATTTTGTTGATATAACTCAGACTAGAGAGAAGGATTTAGTAAAAAACAAAATCATAAACTTCTTAGAAAATCCGGAGTTTGACACATCTACCATAAAAAAATATATTTTGAATATTGAAATAATAAAGAACGCAATTGAGGGATTATTACATGAATAATGAATTGATAATATACGGGCACGCTGGTGCCTGCAATCATGGGAATGAAGCTATTATTCGCGGACTTCACACTTTATTGCCGAACAAAAAGATTAAAGTATTTTCACTTGATCCTGAAAGCGATTGGCTCTGGGATTTGCCAAGTATCGTTGAAGTTGATGAGCTTAGGCAAAAGCTTCCACGATATTCGCCAAGAAATATTATTGGTCATCTGCTATATCGAATTACGAAGAATGACCGATATAGATGGAAATTTGAGTTTAAGAATTTTATAAAACAAGTTAAAAATAAAGTATGTATATTTGAAATGGGTGATCAATTTTGTGAACCTGATCCTTATGTAATTAAAATGTATAGTTACCTAAATAGGGAAATCCATATGGGGGGGGGGTAAAACTATAGGGTTAGGATGCTCTATTAATGAGTCAGTATTCAATAATAAATATGCTGTCGCTGACCTAAGGCGTTACGATTTAGTAATTCCAAGAGAGACACTAACTCAAAGATTGTTAAATGAAAATCATGTTGATTCTGTGATGCTTCCTGATGTTGCATTTTGCATGAAAGCAAGCAATCCGAATGTAGACGGGTGCATTTTAAATAAAACACAATCATTAACGATTGGTATAGTTGTTGGAAACATTGCTCAGGGCAACGAGAATAAGAGCAAGCAGCTTGAGGAAGGAATTAAGGAATTTATTGATAATATAATTCACAATACTGGTTATAGAGTCGTTTTGCTTCCACATGTTAATGCAGGAAAATATCTGAACGATCTAGACATGGAAAACAACTTGTACAAACAATTTTCAAATACATCAAGAGTATATAAAGTGCCGGAATATAGAGCAGACAAAATAAAGTGGTTTATATCGAAATGTGATTATCTGGTTACGCTTAGGATGCATGCAGCGATAGCAGCAATATCATGTAACATACCAACGCTACTTATTGGATACTCAATAAAGTATGAAGGATTGATAAAAGATATCCGTGAAATACATAACAATGAACTAGTAGATATTAACACACAGAACATAGGATTTTGTATCATCGAAAGATTTAACGCACTACAAGAAAAGGCGACTAGCGGAATTAAAATTGATGAAGGCATTCAAGAATACATGTCCAACATAGAATCGTTAAAGAGGATTATTGAGGAAATGGAAAATGAATAAGATTTTGAACAAACTATTATCGGATTTGAGTAATTGCACAGGGTGCGGAGCATGTGCTCAAGCATGTAAAATAGGCTGTATTAAAATTATTGAAGACGAAAACCTTGCACTAAAACCGACAATTCTTTCTGAAAAATGTATTGAATGTGGGATGTGTATAAAATCATGCCCTATAAAAAATAAGTCAATGTTAAATCACCCCAGTTCTTATGCATATTGCTATATTCCAAATGTATCAAATAGTGTATCGTCGTCAGGCGGGGTTTTTTATGAAATTGCGAAAAGTATAATATCCAATAAGGGTTATGTTTGTGCAAGTGTATATAGTGAAAAATTACAGGTAATTAATTTTGTTTCAAATAAAGAAACAGATATACTCAGAATGTGTGGATCAAAATATGTATACTCAAATACAGGAAATGCATTCATTGAAATATCAAGGCTTCTTAATAGCGGACAGGAGGTATTGTATTGCAGTACACCGTGTCAAGTTGCCGGACTTAAGCAATACTTAAATGCTCATCAGATTAATCAAGACCGTTTGTATCTCATTGACTTGTTTTGTGCAGGGTGTCCTTCACAGGGGCTATTTGATTTATATATTGAGTGGCTTCAAATAAAAAAACATAAACAAATTGTGAAATATGTATTCAGGGATAAAGAACTCGGATGGGATAGATTGGTGGCAAGAATTGATTATCTTGATTCTTCCAGAGAGTATATAGAACACCTGAATGATGATCCATATTATTCGTCTTTTATCTCTAGAAAGACACTGAAAGATTCATGTTATTCATGCTACTATACATCACTATATCGATGCGGTGATTTATCTATTGGTGATTTATGGGGTGCAAATAAAATGATTAATGTGGATGAGATTTCTAAGAAGCTCGGAATATCAGCTGTATTAATAAATACACAAAAAGGTGAAGAACTATTTGGACTATTGAAAACGACTGGAAGAGTATGTAAGGTCGATGTCACAGATGTATGCAAATATAATTTCAGCATAGTGAGACCAGCAACAAAACATAAGAATAACAATTATATTTTTGAGTCATTACGTACAAAAGGCTTTCAAAAAACTGCATCTAGATATATGTATGAAACGTATGGATTAAAAAGGTTATTGATGCCGTATATACCTCAATGGTTAAAAATCACACTTCACGGCATTAAGAAGCACTTTTCATTTGCAAATAAGCAATAATGGAGGCTTGTATGGAGAAATCCGTTCTTCGCAGATTACAGCAAACTGAATTTGAAATTCTTAAGGAATTTGACCGTATTTGTAAAAAGCATAATATACAGTATTTTTTAGATTCTGGTACAGCGTTAGGTGCAGCCAGACATAAGGGGTTTATTCCATGGGATGATGATATTGATGTGGGAATGCTCCGTAGTGACTATGAACATTTTTTAGAAATATGTCCTAAAGAATTAGAACAGAAGTATTTTTTGCAAACCATAGAGACAGACCCAGGATGTCCTTGTTTGTTTGCAAAGATTAGGAAGAATGGAACTATCTATCAGGAAAATGAAAAACAAGGAATGAAAATGCATATTGGAATATGGATAGATATATTTCCTTATGATTATTTGCCAGATGATAAGAAGAAGCAGAGGAGAATTATTAGAAGTGCATATTTGTGGAAGAATGCGTTTATGGTAAAAAAAATCCCTCATAAGTTCTCAAATATAACAGGGAAAAGCCCATGGAGATATTATTCTGAAGTTGTCATTAGAAAAGTGTTACATTGTATTCTGAAAATCATTCCTGATAGTTTATTTATAAACCATTTTAGGAAATTAAGGGATATTTCACATGAACATAACTATGTTTCATGTCTTTTTTTTGGCAAACCTCTTGTTTTTGAGACAGACAAACTCATTCCAATAAAAACGATAGAATTCGAAGGAGAGATTCTCCCTTGCCCATATGATATAGACTATTATCTAAAGGTGAATTATGGTAACTATATAAAATTACCTCCAGAAGATCAGAGATACGGTCACATTCCGTCTTATGTTGACTTTGGGAAGTCTTAAAGTGATATTATACTTTTATTGTGTTTATGTGTTGTCATGTTTTTAATGCGTTATAGTTTTCATTAACGCCGTTACTGTTGTTAATAGCTTTTCATGGCGTGCCACGCATAAGCTAGAAATGTGTTTTACATTATTATAATTTGAACACAGCATTAAACTTGAAAAATGATCATTAGCTTGTTTAATGCAGGAGACGACCTATGTATGCACGTAATATAAATCAAAGATAAATATGGATTGCAGTCATGGGACTTTTGTCAAAACCCGGAACGGTGCAAACCAAATCAAGGGTGGTCTGGTATTTATCACTGAGGTGAAGGATTTCCTGTTGCACTTTTTCTATATGCGTTTCCAGCTCGTCTATGTGTTTCAGGCACTGGCGGAGTTTGATAGCCTGTTCAGGAGATATGGCTCCATCAATGGCAGCTTGGGTTTCCCCAATCGGAGTCTTGCACTGTCTGTCAACAAAAGGTGGTGTGTCAGTCTTGCCAAAGATAATATATCAGGAAAATTTGAAGAGCGAAAGCCCAATTTTTATACTTTCAACGTTTTATCGTACTATCAATTTGTTCGTTTATAGTCTCTGTTCTTTTGGTATGGTTGTTATCGAGATTTCGTTTCTTTAGAAAGCATGTATTTGTTATAAAACCTTGAATCTAAGATGTTTTCTATTGATGTTAGAAATAAGAAAGAGGGTAATATCATGAAAGGAATAATTCTCGCAGGTGGAGCCGGCACAAGGCTCTATCCATTAACAATGGTGACGAGTAAGCAACTCTTACCTATATATGACAAACCGATGATTTACTATCCGCTAAGTACGCTGATGTTAGCTGGGATAAAGGATATTCTAATTATCTCTACACTCGATGACACTCCGAGATTTGAAGCATTACTGGGGAACGGATTGCAGTTTGGTATATCGATTTCATACAAAGTACAGCCCAGTCCCGATGGTCTTGCACAGGCATTCATAATTGGCGAAGAATTCATTGGTGATGATACATGTGCCATGGTGCTGGGCGATAACATTTTCTATGGTGGCGGTTTGAGGAACACACTGAAGATTGCAGTAGACAATGCAGATCAAGGCTATGCCACAATCTTTGGTTATTATGTGGATGACCCGGAGCGGTTTGGCATCATGGAATTCGATGATGCTTGGAATATTTTGTCGGTTGAGGAGAAACCAGAGAAACCGAAATCAAATTATTGCATTACTGGTCTTTACTTCTATCCTTCTGGTGTAAGCGAAAGGGCTAAGCAAGTAAAACCTTCAGAGCGTGGGGAACTTGAAATAACCACGTTGAATGATATGTATCTAAAGACTGGAAATCTGAAAGGACAGATTCTCGGTCGTGGTTTTGCTTGGCTGGATACCGGAACGATGGATAGTCTTGTGGAAGCTACAACATTTGTTCAGATAACAGAGAAGCGGCAAGGCGTAAAAATCTCTGCACCAGAAGAAATCGCATTCCGTAAGGGGTGGATAAGCAAAGAACTGTTATTGGAATCAGCGGAGAAATATGGCAAGAGCCCGTATGGTGTTCATCTGCGAAATGTTGCAAATGGAACATTGAGGTACTGATTATGACTATGCTCGCCACTGGAGGAGCCAGATTTATCAGCTCAAATTTTACAGTCATATTGTTGTTTGAGCATCCTGATATGGTTGTTAATTTTGCTACAGAGTCGCATGTCAATCGTTCAATCGAGAATCTGGCTATCTTCCTGGAAACCAATATCATAGGAACAGCAGTATTGATGGATGCCTGTCGAAAGAATGGGGTACAGAGATTCCATCAGGTCGGTACAGATGAGGTCTATGGGGATCTCCCTTTTGACCGTCCTGATTTGTTCTTCCATTAGGATACACCGATATATACGAGTTCTCCGTACAGTAATTCAAAGGCATCTGCGGATTTGCTTGTCTAGGCATACCATGTTTGGAGAAAAGCTAATTCTAAATACATTGCTTATCCAGTCATGGTTCCTAAATGAATCAATTTACTTTTCTTTTAATGCTGTATCGTGGTATCCCATCAGCAACTGTTTTTATATATTTCTGTTTCCCAATTATATTGAAAACTATAAGATCTGGGGGGGATTTCATGTATAATCCTATCTCTTGTAATTAGTTTGGTTCTTTCAGGTTTATATATCCGGTTTTATATGAAAATACGTAACAATTTAGATAAGAACATAGGTTAAGAATAAGGTAATACTTTCTGTGTTCATCGGCGAAGCAGCCAGCCATGGCTACTCATCGATCCGAAAGTTCGGAAGAGTTTATAATCAACATTGTGGTCATTATAAAGAAACTGATAAGAAATCCAGATGAAATGCATCAACATCATTCGACAACCACAATGATTCTGCTTCACAACATACTCTCGGCAGGAAAGCCGGTAATACTGGCTATTTAGCCGAGCAATAAAAGGAGTAAAGACATGTCTACTACAAAAAAACGTGTTATGTGTGTTTTTGGCACAAGACCCGAGGCAATCAAGATTTGCCCGTTAGTACTTGAGATGAAGAAGAGAATAGGTCTTGAAGTGATAGTAACTGTCACAGCTCAGCACCGTCAGATGTTGGATCAGGTTCTTAATACATTCGGAGTGGTGCCAGATTATGATCTGAACATTATGAAGGATCGGCAGACACTCTTTGATATTACAACGAATATCTTGAGTAGTATTAAAGCTGTTCTGGAAGAGGTGAAGCCTAATGTAGTGCTGGTACATGGAGATACTTCGACGACTTTTGTGACAGCGCTTGCGTGTTTTTATCTACAGATTCCAGTTGGTCATGTTGAGGCCGGTCTTCGCACCTATAATATCTATTCGCCATACCCGGAAGAATTTAACCGAGAGGCTGTAGGTGTTATTAGTCAGTATAATTTTGCACCAACACCGTTAGCACAGTCGAATTTGCTGAGAGAGGGTAAGAAGGCTGACAATATATATGTTACCGGCAATACCGTTATAGATGCTATGCAGCATACTGTGAAGGATGATTACACACATCCGGAACTTGATTGGGTAGGAGAGGACAAGCTTATATTTATTACAGCGCACAGAAGAGAGAATCTGGGTGAGCCTATGCATCATATGTTTCGGGCTATCAGAAGAGTGCTGGATGAATATCCGGATTGTAAGGCTGTATATCCGATTCATATGAATCCTGTGGTACGCGAGGCGGCGGAGCAGGAGCTTGGCGGGTGTGACAGAATACATATCATTGAGCCGATAGAAGTATTTGATTGCCATAACTTTGAAGCCAGATCTTTCCTGTGCCTGACTGATTCCGGCGGAATTCAGGAAGAGTGTCCTTCCTATGGCGTTCCAGTACTCGTAATGAGGGATACTACTGAACGACCAGAAGGTGTGAACGCAGGAACACTAAAGCTCGTAGGTACTGATGAAGAGACGATTTATAAGACATTTAAGCTGCTTTTGGAAGATAAAGCTGAGTATGGAAAAATGAGTAAGGCATGTAATCCTTATGGAGATGGTCATGCCTGCGAAAGAATTGCCGATATACTTGAAGGGAAGGAATATCAGCCTTGGATGCCCGCATAGGGGCATCCAGTTCTTCGAGTAAATTGGATTGAAATGAAAAGAAGGAGAAGAATCTATGCAGAGTACTTTGATCAGGTTTACGAGTAGCGAATTTGTAAACTCATATTAGGTGATTCGTTTTGGACAACTCAATTATACCATAAACCAGTGAGGAGTTGTTTTATTTTGTAGCAAAAAGAATCCCGTGTTTATGCGGGTTCTGGCGTTTATCTGTTTGGTAAATAACAATTTAGGGCGTCCGAATCCCCATTCTAGCCATTTGTACGCTGTAATTTGTGTGATTTTCGCACCAAATTCCGTCAGCGTCGTTCGCTGCGCCGCCGTCCTATAGTACAAAGTTTCCGCAAACCGAAATACACCGATGGCAGAAGGCGGTTTCAAATATACCCTACCCTGCCAGAATTTTCTCCACGCCCCCATTCACATTTTCATATCTGTTGTTGTGCGCGTACAAGCGGTCGAAATACCTCCGCACCAAAACAATCCCCACCGCTCCAACCAACAACAGCACACAAATCCCTACCCCGCAGCAAAGAAAATACCGCTCCGGCAAAATCGTGATAACCGGGTCGCTCGCCGCGTCAAAAATCCAATTATTATTCCGGAAAAAAATATGGTGCATCCCGTAAAAAGCTTTGTGGAAATCAGTAAAAAATAAAAGAAAGCACATAACAGGAACAAAGACACACATCCACGCGGTAAACCGAAGCGAGCGGGAGAACTCCATAAGAAAATGTTTTCGGAAACTACCATTCCATAAACCACCCTGCCCCCGCCAGAAAATTCCGTCTCGATATACAGTATCAAAAACAATATTCTGCGGCAATGCTTTTTTCTGCCATTTCCACGTTTTCAAACAAACCATCCCTATCCCCGACAAACAAAAAACAGGCACTGCAAGATAAAAACAGGAAAACAGCACCTTCGTCTCAGCAAAATGTGACAATGCGGAGTCGGAGGATGGAAAATCCGGGAAGGACAGCGCGCCCCGATAAAACGGTGAGCAATAATCAATCAGGCAATCATAATTTCGGAAAATCAATTCCTTTGCCAGACCACTTTCTGATACGATATGAAGCGGCTCCGCAAGGACATGGTAAAACATGCGGCAGTTGACAATCAGGATAATGCTAAGGCAAAGCATTGCGGTAAAGAATAAAAATCCGGAAATGATAGTAAGCAACAAAAACCCCTCCAGTCCATAAAAGGCAGGAGGGGCTTCCCTCGCTGTCCGTGCAAGTTGAAATGCAAATGTCTGCACAGGCGGGGAACCAGATTCATTGTCCGCGCGGCAATAAATGCGCACGGGCAAGATTTTTTTGTTTTTGCCCATGTGTTCCGAAACTTCACAGGCATATGTCTTTCAGAGCATTTCGATGCGTGCTTTAAAATTCTGCCAAGATAAAATTTCTTGATTTCCAGCCCATACATTGTTATAAAAGTTTGCACGGAGAAAGATTTTTTATACATTACAAAATCAAGGAAATCGCAAAACAGACTGATAAAGCAAATTTTAATTTTTCCTAAAACAAAGAATTTCTCATTTCCCAAATATAAAAATACGAAACAGGCTCTTAGATATGCTTTTTTCGCATAGAAAATGTTTTGTCATTTGCCTGTAAACTTCCTCACGCCCGGATATCAAAAGAATACCGCTTCATCGAAGCATTTTCCGTCTCCGGGGAGAGCATATCGCGCACCGGATTGGCAACCTGGTCGCGTTTTTCCACGCGCGCATCAAGCGCATACCCCTTTTTTTTCAGCATGGCGGCAAAATCTGACATATTTTCTGACGTAAGGGAAGCGCCAATTGCGTCCGGCAGATAAAAGCGCGCTGTGACAAGTTGGTCTGCCAAAGACAGATGGATATCAAGCGGTCCGATATGCTCCATGTCAAGATGCAGCAACACGCGCGCAGCGTCAGAAGATTTCGGCGTGGCGCGGCGGTTTGTGTACACATAGAGTTCCGCGTGCGCGTTTTTCCCGGAGAGCTTTAACGGAAGCTGCACATATGGGAAGACTTGGTTTAATGCCTTCATAAAGTCAATGTTTTCGCGGATGCTGGCAGCGGTATCCTGAAATGCGGGTGCGTCCACACTGCGGGACGGAAGCTTTTCAATAAAGGCAAGGTCTCTGTCCAGGCGCTCGTAAAACTCAGCGATACCATCTTTTTTGAGCAGGGCTTCCGGTTTTAAGGAAAACCTGTCCTTTAACATCTGTTTTAAAATCTCCTGATACGTGTCGGATGCCAGATAGGAGGAGGAACCGGAAGCATTCTCCTCATCTTCCGCCTCAAGCAGCAGGGAAAGGAGCTTTTCTACGCTAATTTCCCCATCCTCAAGTTCTTTCCGGGCGCTTGCCGACAATTTGTCTTTTAAAAGTCCCGAAAGCTCAAGGCGCTTTGCCTTTGGCAGGATAGCGCCAAGCTCGGAGCGGCTTAAGCTAAGGGAAGCAAACTGGCCAAGCAGGGTGAAAACTTCTGCTGTTTGTAAAGCAGGCGGAAGGGTTGCCGCCGCTTCTGGCAATATGACCGAAAGCGGTGTCGCGGGTGCCTGCGGTTGCGTCTGTGCTGTTTTTGCGGCAGAATTGTTTGTGCCAAACAGGCTTCCGGCACTTTGCAAAAGTGAGCGGAAGAGTGAGGTGACCGGGGAGGAAGACCTCCCGGTCGCCCCTCCCGCCCTGGCTGCGTCCGCATTTGCGTTATCCTTCCCGGCGTTACCTTCTGCCGTATTATTTTCGGGTATGGCATTTTCTGTGGCGGCTTGTGTCTCTGCGGTTTCTGGTGCGATACTTCCTGACGGGTCAATCTCCGCAGGATTTCCGGAATTACTGTCGAAAACATCTGGCAGTGCTCCATCCGCAGCCGTATCTGTCAGACCGGCATTTTCTGTTGTCTGGGCAGTGCCGTTTCCTGCGCCCTCGGTAGGTGTTTGCTGTGCCTGCAGCAATTCTTCCGCCAAAGATAAAATTTGCATTGCAACTTCCCGCAGCGTGGCGGAGCCATTTGCGATTGCGGCGCTTGCTTCACTGGAAAGCCCGGCTTGTTCCAGGGCATCTGCCAGTGTCAATGATTCTTCCTGGGTTAAGAGAGCGGAATCGGAAAGTTTCATGTCGGCAAGGGGCGTTTCCGGCAGGGAAGCCGCATCCGCAGGAAGGGCATCCTTTAAGCCGAGAAAGGCAGAGAGGGTATCAAGTGCCGCAGGAAGAGGATTTGCTGCCTTGTCAGAAGCAACGGTTCCGTTATCAAATAGCATGCTTAAGAGTTCATTGTTCAGCATTTCCGCTTCCGAAAGGTTGCCCCCTTCCATCAGGGAGGTCAGTGTGTCCGCAAATTCCCCGGCAGTGCGTTCAGCAAGCTGCATGATGCGGTGCTCGTAATTTAAATAGGAATCCAATGCGCGCGCGTTGACCTCATTCACCGGTAGCCCCTGCTTGTGCAGGATGGCGAGTGTGTGGAAGGAGACACCGCGCAGATTCGCGGATTGGCGCAGCATAAGCTGAATGGTATTTTTGTCAACGGAAAGCCCCTCTTCTAAGAGGGCGCGCACAACGGAAGCATTGCGCTCCGAGCGCGGAAGCCCGGCGGCATCAAGCGCCTTGTCAATGGTTAGCTCCGTGGAGGCGGCGCGTGGGTCGGTCATCAGCTTTAGGGAGACCAGGGTGCCGTTCGCCTCGATTACGCGGAATGTTGCCTGCTCACCGATGGCAAGCTGCACGGCATCGTCGATATTGCCGGTCAGGACATGGCTGTCAGGAAGCTGTATTTTGATTTCGTGCCCGCGAAGGTCAATCACTTCGCCACGGACAAACTGCCCCTGTGTAAAATTTACGCCTTGCGCGCGCCCCTGAATCTGTGTGGAGGCGGGGGATGAGGTGTTCCCGCCGGAAGAAACGGTTCTTCCGGATTTGGAAAAACGGTTTTGCAGCGGGGTATTGGTTGAAGTTGTAATGCGTTGATCGTAACCGGGCATAGGGAAAAAATCCTTTCTTATTTGAAGTTCCGCAGAACCCCTTCCGATACCCAATGGGGGTTCTGCTGTTTTAAAGTTCCAGATTCGCAAAATATATGATATTTATCGGAAGATTCCGAAAAAAATATGAGGGTATGGAAAAACAATCACCGATTGTTTGACGTGGCTGCTTTTTGCATGATAAACTGAATTCATCCGAAAGAACAGAACGAAATAGGAACGGATGGAAGCCAGGCTCATACGAGTCGGAAATTGGAGGGAAATCATGAATATTGCAGAAGTAATCAAACAGAAACGTCAAAGAAGGAATATTACGCAGGCGGAACTGGCGGAATTATTAAATGTCACGCCGCAGGCTGTTTCAAGATGGGAGATGGGAGTTTCTTATCCGGATATTGCCATGGTTCCAAGGCTTTCCGAAGTTTTGTGGGTAACAGCGGATGAACTGCTTGGCATTGGGGCGTTTGCACCTGCGCAGAAGTCGGAAGGGGAGGGCGAGGTGGCCTTAAATCAGAGTCAGGCGGACAGCATCTTTGACTATGTTCCGAAATCGACCATAGAAAAAGGAAAAAAAGTCCTTATTGTCGATGATTCCGATTTTATGAGAATGATGTTGGAAGATATCCTGACGCGCCGCGGGGAACATACGATTTTGCAGGCAAAGAACGGGCAGGAGTGCCTTGCGCTTTTGCAAAATGAAACAGTCGATGTATGTGTGCTTGATATTGGGATGCCTGTCATGGATGGATTTGAGGCGCTGCGCAGGATAAAAGAAAGGTGGCCAGAATTAAAAGTCGTTATGCTTTCCGCATTGTCGGGGGAAGGCAATGTGAGGCTGGCGCTCGAACTTGGGGCAGAAGCGTTTGTTGTGAAGCCGTTTTCGGTGGATTGCCTTTTGGAGCGGGTTGGGTAGAAAGGGCGGGAAGATTTTTTGACGAAATGCTCAATATGCAAAAAATGCATTCTGTAATCTTGACAGGACATCTTTACTGCTAGTATTACAGTTGTAAAAAATTAATTTTCCAATGGCAAACAGAGGCGGTTAAT
>CAJTUA010000031.1 GCA_910579615.1 uncultured Lachnospiraceae bacterium
GGATGTGCCCGCTGCCTTCTCCCCTGGGGGATTTGCAGCAGCGCGGGCGTCTCGCTAGGCACTGCCCCATTGGTTGGTGCTCTGGCCGCAGCCAGGGTGGCTTCCGGGAACAATAAATAAGCCAGGTAATCTGTAAAAAAGGCATATAGTTTATAACAAAAGGGGCAAAGCCAGGATTTGGCTTTGCCCCTTTGCTGCGTTATGCACTTTTTTTGCGTGGGGGGATACCCCCCCTGCCGCTCAAGCCTGCATTTTGAGTGTATTGATTACACAGCCCCTGACCCGGCAATGCAGGCAAAACCAAAACCGGGTCAGGCTTTTTCTGGTCGTTTTCCTTACTGATTTCCCCTTTGGTTCCACTTGTTCAAGTACATTGCCTCCGCATCTTCCCCAAGGTAAAGGAACGTCTCACAGCGCTCCAGCACGTCGCTGCCCGGAAAAGCAATCTCACTGTTGCGGATATCCTCATCCGTAATCAGCTCCCTCGCCGCCTTGTTCGGAGTGGAATAAGTAATATAATTAAAATTTGCTAAAGCTACATCTGCGCGGCAGCAGAAGTTAATCCATGCTTCCGCATTCTCCTTATTTTCTGCAGTCTTTGGAATTACCCAGCCGTCAATCCATACATTGGAACCTTCCTTTGGCACTACATAGACCAAATCTTCATTCTCACGCTGTGTGTAGATGGCTTCCCCGGAATAAATTACGCCGATTGCTGCCTCCTCACCAATCATCTTATCACGCACCTGGTCAACAAAATAGCCCTGTACGAGAGGATACTGCTTTTGCAGCAGGGCAAGCGCCTCGTCAAGCTCCGCTTCGTCGGTTGTATTCTGGCTGTAGCCAAGGTAGGTGAGTGCAATCATGAACGCGTCGCGCACACTGTTAATCATCAGGATTTCCTGGGAATATTTCTCGTCAAAGAGCACGCCCCAACTGTCGATGGGTTCATCCACCATCGTTTTGTTATAAAGGATGCCGACGGTACCCCAACAGTACGGTACACTGTAGCGGTTTTCCGGGTCAAAATTTTCCGCGCTCCTTAAATATTCCGGGTCAATATTGACAATGTTTGGGATATTATCATAGTTAAGCGGCAGGAGCAATTCCTCGTCAATCATTTTCTGAATCATATAATCCGACGGGCAGACAACGTCATATTTTGCAGCACCCGTTGCTACAATCGGATACATATCCTCATTTTCTTCAAAATAATTGTAATAAACCTTGATGCCAGTGTCCTTTTCAAAAATGTCAATCACGCGCTCGTCAATGTATTCGCCCCAGTTGTAGACATAAACTTCGCCGTTATCCCCCGCCTTATAATCACCAGTTGCTTCGAGGGTGAAAGGGATTTCGTCATCATCGCCGCCGCCACAGCCGGTCATTGCGAAAGTGCCCGTTAACACAAGGCTTCCGGCCAAAAGCAGAGCAGCAGGACGGGAAAATGTTGTAAAAAAATCTTTCTTTTTCATCAATCATAGCCTCCATTTTAAAAATATTTGGTTCTGTATAAAATTTCTGTTTTTATTCTGAATCCTAAATGGCATTACGCTGCTTTTTCTTTCTTCCCTAACCGGTTTACGAGAAGCAGAAGAATCAGCACCCCGCCAAACAGGAGTGTTGAGAGCGCGTACATTTCCGGCTTAATCCCTTTTCGCGTCTCAGAATAAATCAAAGTTGAAAGTGTATTGACCGTCGCGCCGCGCGTAAAATGCGTGATGATAAAATCGTCGAGCGAGAGCGTGAAGGCAAGCAAAAATCCGGAGAGGATGCCCGGGAAAATATCCGGGAACACGACCAGAAAAAATGCCTTTAGGGGTGTTGCGCCCAAATCAAGCGCCGCCTCGTAGGTACTCTGGTTTGTCTGGGCGAGTTTTGGCATGACATTTAAAATCACATACGGCACATTGAAGGCCGTGTGGGAGAGCAGCACCGTTAAAAAGCCCAGGTTTAAATCCAGTCCCAGAAAAAGCAGCATCAGCGAAATTCCGGTTACAATCTCCGCGTTTAGCATTGGGATGTTTGTAATCCCAAGCATGATTGTGCGCGGAATCTTGCGCATATGGTTGATTGCGATTGCGGCAACGGTTCCAAGCAGCGACGCGAGCAGGGCGGAGAGGACAGCAATCAGCAATGTATCTTTTAGCGCTAACATAATGGTATCATTTGAAAACATGGAAGAGTACCATTTTGTTGTGAATCCCCCCCATTTGGAGCGGGATTTTGAACTGTTAAAGGATAAAACAATCAGCACAAGGATGGGCGCATACAAAAACAGGATGACGAGCCCGAGATAAAATTTTCGTAAAAACCGTTTGAAATTTACCATGCATTTGCCCTCCCTTCCCCTTTATCGTATTTCCCGACAAGCGCCATGCTGATTAAAACAAATATCATCAGCACGAGCGAAAGCCCGGAGCCGGAGTGCCAGTTGTTCAGCTTCTGGAACTGCTGTTCAATGATATTGCCGATGAGCAATACCTTGCTGCCGCCAAGGATATCGGAGATGACAAAGGTGGTCAAAGATGGCACGAACACCATTGTGATGCCCGAAATTACCCCCGGCATACTCAGCGGGAAAATAATTTTTGTGAAGGTGTGGAAATTGTTCGCCCCAAGGTCATGCGCCGCATTGATGACGTTCTCATCGATTTTGACGAGTGTGTTGTACAGCGGCAGAATCATGAACGGGAGAAAATCGTACACCATGCCGAGCACAATCGCCGTAGGCGAGTTGATGATATTTAAAGCCGGCAGGTGCAGGAATTCAAGGAAGGTGTTTAAAACACCTTTGCGCTCTAAAATATTCTGCCATGCAATAATGCGCAGCAGGGAATTCATCCACATTGGCATAATAAAAATCATCACCATAAAGCGGTTGTTTTTGAACTGCGTATTCCGCAGAATCATGGCGAGCGGGTAGGCAATCAGCAGGCAGAGCAGCGTGGAAAGCAGCGAGAGCCGAACCGAGAGCCAGAGTGCCTTTAAATTTTCTTCCGTCGCAATCCGCTTTAAATTCTCAAACGTAAACCTGCCATCACGCCCGGTAAGTCCATAATAAACAATCATCAATAGCGGAATAATCGTAAACCCGAGAATCCACAGCCCATAGGGTGTTGAAAGTAAAAATGTATTTTTTCGTTTCATCTTAAAAATCTCCATAAAAAGCGCATTTTTCGCGCAGTGCAAGCCATTCCAGAAGAACAGGGGAAAGAGCAGGAAATGTGGAAGCGTTTACCAGACATCCGACTCTTTTACACTGACAGCCTCATCCTCCGACTCCGGCTTGTGCATAATCTGGATGTCAAACGGGTCTACCCGGATGCCGACCTCGGCGCCGACAAGCGCCATATCGGTGGAATGAACCAACCACTCAAAGCCATTCGCCATAACCTCCATCTCATAGTGCACACCCTTAAAAATCAGAGAAGTTACATGCCCTTTGATAATGCCGTCCTCCGGGGCAACCAAATCGATATCCTCCGGGCGGATGACCACATCAACCGGGGTGTTTTGCCCGAATCCCTCATCCACACATGCGAAATTCGTGCCGAGGATATTGACAAGGCGGTCCTGCACCATGGTGGCGGAAATGATATTGCTCTCGCCAATAAAATCCGCAACAAATGCGTTTTCCGGTTCATTGTAGATATCCTCCGGCGAACCAATCTGTTGGATATACCCCTGGTTCATGACCATGATGGTATCGGACATGGTGAGCGCTTCTTCCTGGTCATGCGTGACATAAACAAACGTGATGCCAAGCTCATTTTTTAAGCGAATCAGTTCGTATTGCATATCCTGGCGCAGCTTTAAGTCGAGTGCGCCGAGCGGTTCGTCAAGGAGCAGCACCTTCGGCTCGTTGACAATTGCACGCGCGATGGCAATGCGCTGCTGTTGGCCGCCGGAAAGGGAATCCGGCATACGGTTTTCATAGCCGTCCAGATTTACAAGCTTTAAGGCATATTTAATCTTATCCTGGATATACTGTTTGCTTTTTTTCTTTATTTTCAGGCCGAAAGCGATATTGTCCGCAATCGTCATATGGGTAAAGAGCGCGTATTTCTGGAAAACGGTGTTTAACTGCCGCTCATTTGGCGGGAGCTTTGTAATGTCCCTGCCATCAAAAAGTACCTTGCCCTCATCCGGCGATTCAAAGCCGCCGATTATGCGCAGTGTCGTCGTCTTGCCGCAGCCGGACGGGCCTAAGAGCGTCAAAAATTCATTTTCGCGTATGTAGAGGTTCAGGTCGTCAATTACAGTGCTGCCGTCGTAGCGTTTGGTGATGCCGACGAGCTCGATGAGTTTATTGTCAATCATTCGCTTGTTTCCTTTCTGCGCGGGGCGCGTGTGAAGCTTACAGCTAAAAACTTGGCGGGGTGGAAACCCACAAAATTAAGGCGCCGTTTTTGCCCTGGCTGCTGATATAATGTTTTTTGTTCGGTATAAAATAAAAGGATTCCCCTTTTTTGGCTTTGTAAGTCTTGCTGCCGATGTGGATGTTGACTGCGCCGTTTAGGACATAACCGAATTCCTCCCCCTCATGCGGGTTATCCGGGTAGGTCGCCCCGTCCGGCTCTAAGGTCAGAAGAATCGGCTCCATCATGTTTTTCTGGGCGTTCGGGATAATCCATTCAATCTTGTTTTTCAGTTCGCCATCCACTTTCTCAAAATAATCCGTTTTTGCGAATACGACCTGCTCGGAGGTGGTATTGGAAAAAAATTCTTCCAGGTTGGTGCCAAGGCACTGCAAAATATCGACGAGTGTGGCGATGGACGGTGAAGTCAAATCGCGCTCCAGTTGGGAAATAAAGCCTTTTGACAGCTCACAGCGGTCGGCCAGTTCCTCTTGTGTCAGGCTTTTCTGAATACGCAGTTCTTTAATTTTAGCGCCTATTTTCATAATTGCCCCTCATTTATTGGATTTTAATTTTTTTGGTCCGGCTGTGTGATAGTAAACTTTGAGTTTAGAATTCCTAAACTGACACAGCGATTATTATTATACACGGATTATGTCGGATGTCAAGCATTATTAAACAAAAAGTTTAGAAATATTGTTAGAAAGAAAATTGGGGAATATTGAGGGAATCCGTATTTGGGTGGTTAAAGCAGAAATTGGAGGGCGTATCCTGTAGCAATTGTAGCAGTAAAGAATATATTTCCGACCAGAGGGGGCATTCCGCTTTAAACATGTTTACAGAATACTCTATGGTAGACCAGGACGTATTTGAGGAATACACCAGGTTTATGGAAACGGAGGTAAAAGCACTCTGTTTCCGGTATAACATGGATTTTGAAAAAGCAAGCAGCTGGTATGATGGATATGAACTGATAAATTTTCATCATGTTTATAACCCAAAATCCGTTGTGGAGGCGATGCGCCGCGGCAGATGCTTCAATTATTGAACGGCAACAGAAACGTATGAGGCTCTGAAAAAATATATCAATATGAACCTTGATGGGCTGCGCGGTAATCCTGGCATACTAGAGCGCAAGGAAAGATTATAAGATTATCCGGGAAATACCTGCGGGTTGTGGTTATGCGGATAAAGTGCCCGGGAAGCGATATGATATTAAACTTTTGCAGGATTGCAATGGAGATATGAATGAGCAAGGACAAATCCTATGCGGTCATTGGGGTAAAGCAGTTGCATAAAAGCTTTTCTTATATATAAGAATTGGCAGCTGTTGCGAAAATGTTGCAGTAATAATGTGGTTGGCATTAAAAGGCATGGGGGAATTTGGCTACGGATGTTTTGGCTGCCACACAAAGAAGGATATGTACAAGACACCAATCGAAATGATTGTATATGAAATGATATCCTGATATCCCATACTTTGTGTGACAGCCCAAAGAAAGCAGTGTTCAGGCACGACTTTAAGAAAAATCAACGTCTCCTCTTTCTTCTATGAATTTTTGTCATAAAATTTCCGCACATACTCCATGCGCGCTCCCATATTGACAAGTAGCGCATCGGCAACTGTCAACGCAGCCATGGCCTCCACAACGACAACCGCGCGCGGAACAATAACCGGGTCGTGCCGCCCTTTGACCTGCACCGTGCGCGGGCAGCCGTCGCGCCCGATGGTCTGCTGCTCCCTGAAAATGGAAGGCGTTGGCTTGATGGCGGCGCGCAGTACGATATCCGAACCGTCGCTGATGCCGCCGAGAATACCGCCCGCGCGGTTCGTTGCTTTTTCAGCGCGCCCGTTTTTCGTGCCGAGAAAAGCATCGTTGTTTTCCGAGCCCTTTGCCGCCGCACACAAGAAACCGGAGCCAATCTCAAAGCCTTTTACGGCACCGATGGAGAAAATTGCTTTGGCAAGATTCGCGTCAAGCTTTTCAAACACCGGGTCGCCGATGCCTGCAGGTATACCCGAAATGATGCATTCAATGATGCCGCCCGCGGAATCGAACGCTCTCATCGTGTTTTGCAGATATTCTTCTGCCGCATCCGAGGCCGCTTTCCCCGGCATAAAGAGCGGGCTTGCATCGCGCTCTAGTATGAGGATGTCAGGGGAGAGGTTAGAAGGGGTGGCATTCACCGGACCAATGGCCTTTGTGTAGGCAGTTGCCGTGATGCCAAGCTCCTTTAAGAGTGCGCAGGCAACGGCACCGGCCGCCACGCGCCCGATGGTCTCGCGCCCGGAGGAGCGCCCGCCGCCGCGGTAGTCGCGGAAGCCATATTTTGCGTCAAAAGTAAAATCGGCATGTCCCGGACGGTAATAACCTGCGATTTCTGAGTAGTCGGCGGAGCGCTGCGTCTCGTTGTAGACTGTCATGGAAATCGGGGTTCCGGTGGTGAGCCCTTCAAATACACCGGACTCGATTGCGACAATGTCATTTTCCTTGCGCGGGGTGGAATAGCGCGTCTGCCCCGGTCTGCGCCGGTTTAAGTAAGCCTGTACCCATTCTTCCTGCAGTGGGATGCCTGCCGGACAGCCGTCAACGACAACACCGATGCCCCTGCCATGGGATTCCCCCCATGTTGTGATTTTAAATATCGTACCAAAGCTTGAGCCTGCCATAATGATTTGCCTTTCTTAATTTGTAATTTTGCATATGCTTATATTGTGCATAATCCGGTGAAAAAGTCAAGAAAAAATTTGAAAGAAGAACCGCCGCAGCCATTGCCGCGGCGCAATGTGATTTCAGGAAAGAGCGGGCAGGGGAATGGTTTCCCTTCGCGCCCCTGCGCATAAAAAAATCCGGGGAGGTTCCCCTCCCCGGACTCTGTGGATTAGCAGCCGCAGCCGCAGCCACATCCGCAATTGTTGTTGGTGCTTACGCCGCAGCCATTGCCGCAGCCGCCGCAGAAGAGCAGAAGCAGGATAATCCAGGTGCAGGAATCACATCCGCAGCCGCCGTTGCCAAGGCTGATGCCATTGCCGCAGCCGCCGCCGCAGAAGAGCAGCAACAGGATAATCCATAAGCAGCTATTGCTGCCGCCGTTCCCGAATCCTACAGTGCCGCACCCGCAGCCATTGTTCTCACATCCGCATCCACAGTTTGTAGCCGATAAATCACTCATTTTGTTGCCTCCAAAAAGATTTTACAATGTATCATATGTGCATGGGCTTGCCTTATTTCCTCGAAATTACAAAAAAAATTTCAGATAGCAGAAAGTTCTTTTTTATATATGCGCTGATACAGATATGAAATATTAAGTGGGGCATCCCGAAAAAGTTCTGCCACGATAAAAGCACATATGGAAAGCTGGATGAATAATATAAATCGAAATTGCATTTTTATCGGCTGAAAATCCATAGCACCGCAGTCTGCGGCCGGGCAGTTATGGATTTTGCGTTTGGTCGGTCTGGAGGCGGGATGGAACGTGCAGGCAGACTGGTACATGCCGAAATGGCATATGCCGCCGGATATACCGGACGAGGGATTACAGCCGCTGTAATAGATACCGGAATCGGAGCGCACCCGGATATCCCGGGGGAACGGCTTCTTTTCTTCCGTGATTTTGTGAACCGAAAAGGGATGCCATACGATGATTCCGGGCACGGGACACATGTCTGCGGGATTCTTGCAGGCAGCGGCAGACTGGCAAATGGGAAATGGCGCGGGATTGCGCCGGAATGTTCACTGGTGGTTTTAAAGGCGCTTGACCGCAACGGGGACGGGGAGCCGGCGGATGTGATGGCGGCGCTGAAATGGGTACTGGAGAGGAGCAGGGAGTTTGACATCCGTGTTGTGAATCTCTCCTTTGGGGCAAGTTGTGAGGAGAAGGACGAGGACTACAAAAGATTGCTGCTTTTGGTGGAACAGGTCTGGGAGGCCGGAATCTGCGTGGTCGGCGCGGCGGGGAATTTAGGACCTGGGAGGAGCACGGTTACGCTGCCAGGCTGCAGCAGCCGGATTATTACGGTCGGGGCTTCGGAGGAAGGGATGTTTGCAAACCGCTATTCCGGCAGAGGACCAGGACGTGAAGGAAGCATGAAGCCGGATTTGGTTGCCCCGGCAGGCAATATCAAAAGTCTTTCCCCACTGCGCTATGATATGCAGGGGGGAAAATTGCATTTTACGGCAGCACATGTGGGCGGTGGCGGAATGCTGCCGGACGGGCAGGCGTGGGAGCGGATGCTTTCTGCCGAGATGATGCACCGGCGGCTTTTGATGTCAGGCTATGCCGTAAAGAGCGGAACCTCGATGTCAACGCCGATGGTTTCCGGGGCGGTCTGCCTGCTCTTGCAGAAAGAGGCAGGGCTTTTGCCGGATGAGATAAAGGAAAGGCTCTGGCAGTCCGCGGTGGATTTGGGATTGCCGGAAGGACAGCAGGGAAAAGGGATGTTGGATTTGCAAAGGCTGTTATTCTGAACCGCAAAAAGGCGGTTGTTCCTTTTGGTAAGCAGGTATCCTCTTAGGGTATCTGCTTATTTTGTGCGCAGGGGTGCTATTGTGCATGGTAACACACAACCCGCCATTCCTTTTTGGCAGTTGTAAGTGCCACTGTTTTGGTGTATAATGGAATATAGAAAGAAACTACAAATAGCATGATAAAATGCAAAGAGAGGAGAACGGCTATGGCAATGTTATCAAACGACTGGCAGGAGGCACTTGAGGGGGAATTCCGTAAGCAGTATTACAAGGATTTGTTTGAATTTGTCAAGGAGGAGTACAGCAGGGCGGTCATTTATCCGCCTGCGGATGATATTTTCAACGCGATGCATTTGACGCCGCTTGGCAAGGTGAAGGTGCTCATTTTAGGGCAGGACCCGTACCACGGGGAGAACCAGGCACACGGCTTAAGCTTTTCCGTGCTGCCGACACAGACGGAAATCCCGCCGTCCTTGCAGAATATTTATCAGGAGCTGCACGATGATTTGGGCTGTGTGGTGCCGAACAACGGGTATCTGAAAAAGTGGGCCGAGCAGGGCGTGCTTTTATTAAATACCGTGCTTACGGTGCGTGCGCACCAGGCGAATTCCCACCAGGGGCATGGGTGGGAGCATTTCACGGACGCAATCATTCAGGCGGTGAATGCGCAGGAGCGCCCGATTGTCTATATGCTCTGGGGGCGTCCGGCGCAGAGTAAGATTCCGATGTTAACCAACCCAAAACATCTGATTTTGAAGGCGCCGCACCCAAGCCCGCTCTCTGCTTACCGGGGATTTTTTGGATGTAAGCATTTCAGCCAGGCAAATGCATTCCTGACAGAAAACGGGCAGGAGCCAATTGACTGGCAGATTGAGGATTTATAAAAGTTTTGGAAAAGAGAATAAGAGAAACTTGAAAGTGGAACTTTATAATAGGAGGGCAAATGGTACCGTTTTGTGCAAAACAGGGCGTGGAGCGAAAGATTTCGTTCGAGGATTTTTTGTCCGCCATGCTTTCGGATTACGAATGTGCCTATGCGTGCGGGCTTGCAGCAAGGCTGTTGGAGCTTCCCGTGGCACCGGATACAAAGCTTGCCGCGCTGAAAGCCCAGGTGGAGGCAGCGCTGCCGTCTGGACGCACAGGGCTTGATTACCATATCCGGAATCTTTATAAGCTGATTGAAGATTATACCCTTGATGCAAAAGAGGAGATGCCAAAGGAGATTCCCGAGCTGATTCAAATGGGGTTTCTTGAGGAAGGATACGACCAGTATGCAGGGTGAATGTGGGGAGGCGGAAAATAGGAAATGGCACACCGTACACACTATATATAGTGGTTTGAAATGGATAAGTAAACAAAATATCACAAGATACAGTAGACAAATCCTTTTTTATGTGCTATGCTAAGAGGGCAGCCGCGCAAACAAAACGTGCGGCGGTACATAGTAATATAGTAACATAAAACAGAAAGGATGCAGTGCAATGGAAGTAATCAAACGTGACGGGCGCGTTGTAGAGTACGACAGGAACAAGATTCTTGTGGCGGTTCGGAAAGCAAACGACGAAGTGAAGATGAAGGAGAAGATTTCCGAGGGCAAGATTGAGGGTATTGTGCGGGCGGTCGAGTCGCTTGGCAAGGCCACGATGCAGGTCGAGGAAATTCAGGATATTATCGAAGAAAAGCTGATGGAGGACGGCAAATATACGCTTGCGAAGACGTATATCCTCTACCGCTATACAAGGGAGCTTGTGCGCAAGGCGAACACCACGGACGACTCCATCTTAAGCTTAATCCGCCATGACAACAAAGATGTGATGGAAGAAAATTCCAATAAGAATGCGATAATTGCATCGACACAGCGCGATTTGATTGCCGGAGAGGTCTCGAAGGATTTAACAAAGCGCCTGCTTTTGCCGGAGAAAATTTCCAAAGCGCATGAGGAAGGCGTGCTGCATTTCCACGACGCGGATTACTTCCTCCAATCAATTTTTAACTGCTGCCTGATAAATATAAAGGATATGTTTGAGAATGGTACGGTCATGAACGGGAAGCTGATTGAGAGCCCAAAGAGCTTCCAGGTGGCATGTACGGTGATGACGCAGATTATTTCGGCGGTGGCAAGCAGCCAGTACGGCGGTCAGTCCGTGGACGTGCGCCATCTCGGGAAATATTTGCATATCACAAGGGAGAAGTACCGCCGCCGCTACGAGGAGGAGTTTGGCGAAAAGCTTCCAAAGGATGTGATGGAGGAGCTGATTGCAGACCGTGTGCAGGACGAGTTAAAATCCGGCGTGCAGACCATCCAGTACCAGATCAATACCCTGATGACGACCAACGGGCAGTCTCCGTTCGTGACGCTTTTCTTGAATCTTGATAAGGATGACGAATACATTGAAGAAAATGCGATGATTATCGAGGAGATTTTGCGCCAGCGTTTAGAGGGCATCAAGAATGAGAAAGGTGTGTACATTACCCCGGCGTTCCCGAAGCTGATTTATGTGCTTGATGAGCACAATTGCTTAAAGGGCGGAAAATACGACTATATCACACGCCTTGCAGTCAGATGTTCCGCGAAGCGTTTGTATCCGGACTATATTTCTGCAAAGAAGATGCGCGAGAACTATGAGGGCAATGTGTTTAGCTGCATGGGATGCCGGAGCTTTTTGACACCGTGGAAGGACGAGAATGGCGAGTATCAGTTTGAGGGGCGTTTTAACCAGGGCGTTGTCAGCCTGAACCTGCCGCAGATGGGCATTATCGCGGACGGGAATGAGGAGATATTCTGGCAGCTGATGGAAGAACGCTTATCGCTCTGCTTTGAGGCGCTGATGTGCCGCCACCGCGCACTTGAGGGAACCATCTCCGATGTGAGCCCGATTCACTGGCAGTATGGTGCGATTGCGCGTTTAAAGAAGGGCGAGAAGATTGACAAGCTTTTGCACGGGGGCTATTCAACGATTTCGCTCGGCTATATCGGCCTGTACGAGGTGACGAAGCTTATGACGGGCGTGAGCCATACCGACCCGAAGGGGCTTGACTTTGCGCTGCGTGTCATGAAGCGGCTGCGCAGGGCAACGGATACCTGGAAGGAGGAGACCGGCATTGGCTTTGGTCTTTACGGGACTCCGGCGGAATCGCTCTGCTACCGTTTCGCGCGCATTGACAAGGAGCGTTTTGGCGAGATTGCGGACGTGACAGATAAGGGCTATTATACGAATTCCTACCATGTGGATGTGCGGGAAAAGATTGATGCTTTCTCGAAGTTCCGCTTTGAGAGCCAGTTCCAGATTATCTCGTCGGGCGGCGCGATTTCGTATGTGGAGATTCCAAATATGCGCAATAACCTTGAGGCGTTAGAGGAGATGGTGAAGTTTATTTACGACAATATCCAGTACGCGGAGTTTAATACAAAGTCGGATTACTGCCATGTCTGCGGCTTTGACGGGGAGATTAAGATTAATGAGAAGCTTGAGTGGGAGTGCCCGCAGTGCGGGAACAAGGATCACGCGAAGATGAATGTGACGCGCCGTACCTGCGGGTATCTGGGCGAGAATTTCTGGAATGTCGGGAAGACGAAGGAAATCAATGCGCGGGTGCTGCATATTTAGGAAAGCGCGGGGAGAACGGAGAGGATTATGAACTATGCTGACATAAAACAATACGATATCGCAAACGGTCCGGGCGTGCGCGTCTCAGTCTTTGTCAGCGGCTGCAGCCGGGGCTGCCCCGGCTGCTTTAACCGCGAGGCATGGGATTTTTCCTACGGGAAACCGTTTACAAGGGAGAACGTCAAGGAGGTGCTTTCCTACCTCGCGCCGGACTATGTGCGCGGGCTTTCGCTGCTAGGAGGCGAACCGTTTGAACATGCCAACCAGATTGGGCTTTTGCCGCTCGTGCGCTGTGTGAAGGAGAAATATCCAAATAAGGACATCTGGTGTTTTTCCGGCTACCTTTTCGATGAGGATATCTGCGGGAAGATGTGTGCGCAGTGGAAGGAAACGAGGGAGCTTCTTTCGTATCTTGATGTTTTGGTGGACGGGCGCTTTGTGGAGGAGCTGCACAACGTCAATCTGCGTTTCCGGGGCTCATCAAACCAGCGCGCGGTTATGGTGCAGGAATCCATGCGGACCGGGCAGATTGTTTTGTGGGATGCAGTGTGAATGATTTTTGATTGCGGCGGTTTATGGATAAAGAAGGCTTGTTTTTGGGAACCTTCGGAAAAGAGAATACGGCATAGGGCTGTGGACGAGAGCAAAACGGAATGGGGGAAGGCATGAAAAAGTATTGGAATGCGCTGCGCTATGGCAATGCGAAAACGAAACGGATTCTGGTTTTTGCCATTGTGTTGTTGGTTCTGGCGGTTGTGGGAGCCGTATCCGCGGCAAGCGGAAGCGGGATACTATGGGGGCTGATTGCCGTTTTTGCCCTTGTCATGGACATCGTACTATTGCAGTCCGTGCGTTTTGGGGAGGTTGAGCTTGTTTTTTCGGGCGCGAAGGATAAAAAGAAAGAAATCCGGAATAAGAGCTTTGACAGCCTTGCGGATATTACAAAGGAGGATATTGAACAATTGCTGATAGCGTACCATGTGAATGCCGCGCATGTGCAGGTCATGGTGGATTCCTATGAAAAGGAAGGGGTGAAACAGACCCCGGCGTACCTCTGGAAGAGCAAAGGGTACCTGCAGCTTCTTGTGTTGGAAAATAAGCCGCGCAATCTGGCGGTTCCGATGTCGCAGGTGACAGAAATTACTTACATGAAAAATGTGGAGGTAAATCCCTTGGCAGAGTATGCGCAGCTGCGCCAACCGTCGGTTGTCAATGCAATGTATCAGAAATTGCTGCCAGTGTACAAGGAACGCCAGGCAGGGGCAAGGAAATACTACACGAAAAACCTTTATGTAATAGCACCGGGAATCCGCGTGACGAACACTTCGATGAAGAATGTCCGCAAGGTGCTTCGGGTTCCGGTTGTTTTTCGGGGGATTGTGGATGACCGCTACGGCAGATATTATCAGACGGCATCCGAGATGAAAATCCTGCTGATGGACCAGGTTCTGTCCTCGGAGGAATACAAGGAACAAATCAGCGAGATGCTAAAGCAGATGGCGGACAGTGATGCGACGGGGGCGGAATTTTTGCAGGATATGGAACGGATGGTGCATGCGCGGCTTGTGACCGTGGAGGTGGCAAAATATTTTCAGGAATACCGCCGCAAAATGGAAAAAGCGCAGACAAAGAAGAGGCGCTGAGGCAAGGGAGAGTTTTTGAAAACGGAGATGGGACGGGATATGCAGAGATTGACAAGAGGGCAGCAGGCAGAGGGGGAATTGCCGGGGCAGGCGCGCAGGGCATTGCCGAAGGCGGGAGAGTTCTACCGGCATTTTAAAGGGAATTTATACCAGATTATCGGCGTAGCATATGATGCAGGGACATTGGAGCCGATGGTGGTTTACTGGGCGCTTGACGGGCAGGGGCGCTGGTATGTCCGTGCGCTGGGGGAATTTTTAAGCCCGGTGGATAAGGAAAAATATCCGGACAGCACAGCAGAGAACCGTTTTGAGCGGGTGGAACCGGAAGGGGTGCTTGGCGGTGGGAAGATGCCGCCCGCAAAAGCAGACATACCGGATACCAGTGCAGATGTTCTGGCGCAGGAGATGCTGCCGGAGAGTATCCCAATGCGCGAAATCCGAAAGGATATGTCCGAACCAGAACCGCCGATGCTGCGAGCGCAGGCAGGAACAAAATCCGACTGGGGCAACCCGGAGACGGAGAAGGTGCGTCCGGAGCTGCTGCGCTTCCTCGACGCAGAGACACCGGCAAAAAAGCTTGCCGTGCTGCGGGAAATCCGGGGGAAACTGGACGAGCAGCTGATGACCAACATTGAGCTTTCCATTGATTTGATGCCGGATGAGCGGGAATCCTTAGAGCGCAGGCTTTCGCTTGTGGAGAAAAATCTGGAAAAGCGTGTGCGGTATGAAGGGACGCGGCTGCGGTAAAAATAAAGAAGGGGTGTTATGACCCCTTCTTTTCTTATGCCGTGATGACGGTTCCTGTCTTTTTCCTCAGCGCGTCGCGCGCAGTTTCCATCTTTGTAATCACCACCCTGCCGTCCGTTTTCTTCGTCAGATAGGAGATGGACGCGGCGATTTTCGGGCGCATCCCGTGTTCGGAAAAGCTGCCGTCGCAGGCGTAGGCTTTCGCTTCCTCAAGCGTGACTGCATCCAACCGTGTTTCCTGCGGCGTGCCGTAAAAGCGCGCCGCTTTCTCGTTTCCAGTAAGAAAGAGCAGGATATCGGCGGCAAGAAGCTCGGCTAACTTCCCTGCAGTCAAGTCCTTTTCAATCACCGCGCTTGCACCTTTTAGAACAGTTCCCTGCTCAAGAACCGGGATACCGCCGCCGCCTGCGGCGATAACAATCTGTCCGGCATCGGACAGGGTGCGGATGGCATCAATCTCGTAAATATCAATTGGCTGCGGGGAGGCAACGATGCGCCGGAAGCCGCCCGGTGCCTCCGTAACATAATTGCCCTTGCGCTCCTGTGCGGCGGCATCCGCCGCATCCATAACCCTGCCGATGACCTTGGAGGGTTCCCCGAATGCCTTGTCGAACGGGCTTACCTTTACCTGCGTGATGATGGTTGATACCGTGCGGAATATGCCCCGGTCAAGCAGCTGCGTGCGAATGGCATTCTGCAAGTCATAGCCAACATAGCCCTGGCTCATCGCACTGCAAAGGGAGAGTGGGGCAGCGGTATATCTGGAATCAAGGCGGGAAAATTCCGTCATCGCGGAATGTACCATGCCAAGCTGCTGGCCGTTGCTGTGTGTGATGACAACCTGATAGCCCTCCTCCACAATATCAGCGATGGCTTTTGACGCAAGGCCTACGTTTGCTTTCTGTTCCGGGAAGGTTTCACCGAATGCGCTGCGTCCGAGCGCAACGACAATTTTTTTGCCCATAAATTCTTCCTCCTGTTTAAGCATGCCGCATATGCGGACTGCGTTTCGTATGTTCCGGTTTAAATCACCGCAAACCCTTTTTCAAGGTCTGCAAGGATGTCCTCAACATTTTCCAGTCCGACCGACAGGCGAATCATGCCGCCGTCGATACCCGCTGCCACGAGCTGTTCGTCGGTGAGCTGGCGGTGTGTTGCCGAGGCAGGGTGGAGGACGCAGGTGCGGATATCCGCGACGTGGACAACATTGGAGGCAAGCTCCAGATGGTCCATGAATTTGACAGCATCCTCACGTCCACCCGCAACCGTAAAGGAGATGACACCACTGCAGCCCTCCGGCAGATATTTTTCGGCAAGTGCGTGGTATTTGTTTGTGGCAAGTCCCGGGTAATTGACAGATTTTACCTTTTGGTGGTTTTCCAAAAATTGTGCCACCCTCCCCGCGTTGGCGCAGTATTGGCGCATACGGATTGGGAGTGTCTCAAGCCCGAGGTTTAAAAGAAAGGCGGAATTTGCTGCAGGATAGCAGCCAAAATCACGCATCAGCTGCATTCTTGCCTTGATGATGTACGCCATCGAACCAAAGGCTTTTGTGTAGGAAACGCCGTGGTAGCTCTCGTCGGGCTCCACAAAATCCGGGAAATTCCCGTTTGTCCAGTCGAAATGCCCTCCGTCCACAATCACACCGCCAAGCTGCACGGCATGGCCATCCATGTACTTTGTCGTGGAGTGCACAATGATGTCCGCGCCGAATTCCAACGGACGGCACAGAACCGGGGTGGCGAAGGTATTGTCAATGATAAGCGGTACACCGTGCCGGTGCGCTAAGGAAGCAAATTTTTCAATGTCCAGCACCGTGAGCGCCGGATTGGCAAGCGTCTCACCGAACACTGCTTTTGTATTTGGCCGGAACGCCGCGTCAAGTTCTTCTTGTGGGGCATCTGCGTCAACAAAGATGCATTCGATGCCGAGTTTTTTTAATGTGACGGCAAACAGGTTGATGGAGCCGCCATAGATGGTGGCAGGGGCGATAAAGCTGTCCCCGGCGCCACAAAGGTTTAAAATGGACAGAAGGATTGCTGCCTGTCCGCTTGTCGTGCACATTGCCCCGACACCGCCCTCTAAAGCAGCAATCTTTTTTTCCACGGCATCCACCGTCGGGTTGGCGAAGCGTGAATACATAAACTCCGTCGGCATGTCAAAAAGCTGTGCGATATGTTCGGTGGAATCAAAGCAGTAGGTGGTGCTCTGTACAATCGGGAGCACGCGCGGTTCCCCGTTTTTCGGGGTGTAGCCTTCATGCAGGCATTGTGTTTCAATTTTCATGGTTTTCCTCACTTTCCGCCGCCGGATAGGGCAGCTTCGTTTTTGGTGCTGTTTCTTTCATTCGCAATTATATCTTTGTAAAATGCTGTGCCCACAGCACCAGGGCATGGCATTATGTAAAAACAATCCACAGGAAAGCAAGAAAAGTTTACCACAAGGGGCATGGGTTGGTCAAGTACAATAAAAACACATAAAAACAGGACTGGTGCGAGGGGAAAGCATTTTCCCCTCGCACCAGTCCTGCTTTGCGCCTGTTGATAACCTGGAAATATATCCTAGCAGACACCCTGTGCTAACATTGCAGTTGCAACCTTCTCAAAGCCCGCAATGTTTGCGCCGACAACATAGTCGCCCTCATGGCCGTATTTCTTTGCCGCATCATCAAGGTTGTGGAAGATGTTTACCATGATACCCTTCAGTTTTGCGTCTACCTCCTCAAAGCTCCAGGAAAGCCGCTCGCTGTTCTGGGACATTTCAAGGGCGGAGGTTGCGACACCGCCGGCGTTTGCCGCCTTGCCCGGTGCAAAGAGAACTTTATTCTCCTGAAGGTATTTGGTTGCCTCGAGCGTGGTCGGCATATTTGCGCCCTCCGCTACGGCAAAGCAGCCGTTTGCGACGAGTGCCTTAGCGTCGTCAAGGTCAAGCTCGTTCTGGGTCGCGCACGGAAGCGCGATGTCACATTTTACGGTCCATACGCCTTTGCCTTCATGGTACACCGCACTAGGCCTTGCCGCTGCATACTCGGTCAGCCTTGCGCGTTTTACTTCCTTTACTTCCTTTAAGAGTGCGACATCAATGCCCTCCGGGTCGTAAATCCAACCCGTGGAATCCGAGCAGGTTACCGGCTTGCCGCCAAGCTGCTGCGCCTTCTGGATGGCGTAGATTGCGACATTGCCCGCGCCCGATACGGCAATCGTCTTGCCTGCGATATCCTTACCGTTGCACTTTAACATTTCCTCGGTCAGATACAAAAGACCGTAGCCGGTTGCTTCTGTCCTTGCGAGGGAACCGCCATAGGAGAGACCCTTGCCGGTAAGCACACCCTCGTAAACGCCGCGGATTTTCTTGTACTGGCCGAACATATAGCCGATTTCCCTTGCGCCCGTGCCGATATCGCCTGCCGGAACGTCCTCGTCGGCACCAATATATTTGTAAAGCTCGTTCATGAAGCTCTGGCAGAATGCCATTACTTCACGGTCGGACTTGCCCTTCGGGTCAAAATCCGAACCACCCTTGCCGCCGCCAATCGGAAGGCTTGTAAGGGAGTTCTTGAAAATCTGCTCAAAACCAAGGAATTTGATGATGCCGACATTGACGGACGGATGCAGACGCAGACCGCCTTTGTACGGTCCGATTGCATTGTTGAACTGTACGCGGTAGCCGGTATTTACCTGAACCTGCCCCTTATCGTCCACCCACGGCACGCGGAATTTAATCTGCCTGTCCGGCTCCGTGATTCTCTCAAGCAGGGCTTCCCTGCGGTAGAGTGCCTCATTTGCCTCGACAACTGGTCTTAAGGACTCAAGCACTTCCTTTACAGCCTGATGGAACTCCGGTTCACCAGGGTTTTTTGCAATAACTCTTTCGATGACTTCATCAACGTATCCCATGATTTTTGCTCTCCTTTTCTTCGCTCACTTTCCTTCCATGTGAGATGGGGGCATTTCCAAAGACATTTTACAAGTCTTTCACCCCTTTCGCACTTGTCCCTGCGGAAAAAGCGGCATAAAATAATATAGCAATATAAAGGGTACAACAAATAAACACAGTACGCCTTTGTATTGCTGAAATGCATTATATAATATTTCCAGATGGATTGCAAGTGTTTTTTTGCAAATCCCCGCTCTGATTTTGCTTTTCTTTCCCATGGAAGTATGTTATACTGTTATTTAACTGGGAAGAAACAAAAAAGGTTGGAAGAAAAGCACTTTTAAATTTTTATTGAAACAGTACCGCCGGCGGGTTTGCGGTACGCACGGGAGTTAAAATAAAAAACATATAAAGACCACGCGTCGTTTTTGGGTCGTAAAAAAACAGAGAGGAAGAACTGCTATGAACATTAAGACACAATGCTGCGGAGTTGCGCTGCTTATCATGCTGCTTGTGATATACAGCAGACAGAGAAAATTGGAGCTGGCATCCGGAAGAATTTTCAGGGTGGCTTATTTTGTTACGATGTTTTGCCTGGGGATGGACATGCTTTCCATTGTGATGATTGTGCATCAGGTCAGGTTCCCGGAATTTTTGGTGTATTTTGTATGTAAGACGTATCTTGTCACATTGATTTTGGTCGGCTTAGCGGCGCTTGCCTATGTCGGCACGGATGTGTGCAGGCAGCAGCCAGCTTACCGGAAACAGCTTTGCTGCTATGTAGTGATTACGGCACTGATTTCCATATTGATTTACTCCCTGCCGATTTCTTTGTATGCCAATGCGGACGGAAGTGTTGTCTACAGCTACGGACCAAGTACATGGGTGACCTACATGGGCGCGCTGTTTTTTATCATTGCAAATGTTGTCACGCTGATTGCGCAGAAAGGGCGGATTTATGAGCGGCAGCGCAGGGCGGTCATCATATGGATGGGGATGTGGGTCGTGGCGGCGCTCATCCAGTTTATCGACAGCCGGCTGCTTGTCGTAGGATATGCCTGCGCGCTCGGGATTTCGGTGATTTTTTTTCAGTTTGAGAATCCGGAGCTGCACTTAGACCGCAAGTCCGGGCTGTTCAATTATATCGCTTTTACCCGCTACATGGAGCAGCTTTATGGCAGGGAGCGGGAGTTTTTCGTGATTGCCGTGCTGTTTGAGAATGTGTTCCAGCAGGATACGCATTTAAAGCGGGCGGAAGATGCCGTGACGGAATTTGCGGATTTGTTTTTAAAGCTGCCCGGCGCCTGTGCGTTTAAGACGATGGAAGACGAGCTTCTTTTAGTATTTACGGAGCAGGCGTGCGCGGCACAGGCGTGGGAAATCCTGCAGGACGAGCTTCCCGCTCGCATGGAACAGCGCAAGGAAACGCGCTGCATCCCGGACCTTTATTATTTCAAAAATGCGCGGTGCGTCAATTCGGACAAGGAACTGCTTGAGCTTGTACATTATGTCCGGGAGACGAAAAAAGATGTGCTGACGACAAGTTTCCAGGTCGTTGAGGAGGATGTGGCACAAGAAATGTTTTCCGAGCGGGTCATGACGCAGAAAATCCGCGAGGCATTGGCGGAGGACCGGGTAAAAGTCTATTACCAGCCGATTTTTTCCATCAAGGAGCAGCGCTTTACGAGCGCGGAGGCGCTTGTGCGGATTTTGGAGCGCGATGGGAGCATGGTTCCGCCCGCTTCGTTCATCCATATTGCGGAGGGCAACGGGATGATTTTGGAGATTGGCAAACGCGTGTTTGAGAAGGTGTGCGATTTTTTTGTGCGGGAAGAACTTGCGCGTTACGGGATTGATTACATCGAGGTGAACCTTTCGGTTGTACAGTGCGCGGATGTCGGGCTCGCGAAAGATTATATCCAGATTATGAACCGTTTTGGGATTCACCCGGGCTGCGTTAACTTAGAAATTACGGAGTCCGCCTCAATGCGGGCGAAAAAACGGCTGATTGAGAATATGCAGAAGCTGCTTGACTACGGTGTTTCGTTTTCCTTAGACGATTTTGGAACGGGACAATCCAACCTTAATTACATCGTTGACATGCCGGTGCAGCTTGTAAAATTTGACCAGGAGATGATTCAGGCATACTTTACGAATGACAAGGCAAAATATGTGATGGATGCCGCCATGCATATGATTCACGGCATGGAGCTTGGTATTGTCGCGGAGGGCATTGAGACAAGGGAGCAGTATCTTGCGATGGAGGCGATTAAAATCAATTACATACAGGGGTATTATTTTTCAAAGCCATTGCCGGAGCAGGAGTTCTTACATTTCTTAGGCGGGCAAAAGAGGGAGGGCGCATGGGGAATTTAAAACGCAAGGCAGCGCAGAAAAAGCTGATATCGTGGAATGTGAACGGGCTGCGTGCCTGTATGGGGAAGGGGTTTGTGGATTTTTTCAGGAAGGTGGACGCGGATGTGTTCTGCCTCCAGGAAATTAAGCTCTCGCAGGGGCAGCTTGACTGGACACCGGAAGGATACCATGCATACTGGAATTACGCGCAGAAAAAAGGGTACTCCGGAACGGCACTGTTTTCAAAGGATGCACCAATGCGTGTGGACTGCGGGATTGGGATAGAACGGCACGATACGGAGGGGCGCGTGATAACGGCAGAGTTTGGAAGCTATTATGTTGTGACGGTCTACACGCCGAATGCGCAGAGGGAGCTGACGCGCCTTGCCTACCGGATGGAGTGGGAGGATGATTTCTGCGCTTATCTTGGAAAACTGCGGGAGAAAAAGCCGGTCATTGTATGTGGGGATATGAATGTGGCACATCAGGAGATTGACCTGAAAAACCCGAAAAGCAACCGTGGGAACGCGGGCTTTACCAATGAGGAGCGCGCGAAGATGACAAAGCTTTTGGAAAGCGGATTTCTGGATACATTCCGCTATTTTTATCCGGATACAAAGAACCGGTATTCATGGTGGTCTTATTTGTTTCATGCCCGCGAGAGGAATACGGGCTGGCGCATTGACTATTTTCTCGCCTCAGAGGAGCTTGCGGACCAGCTTGTCTCTGCCGACATCCACGACACGGTCATGGGTTCCGACCATTGCCCGGTGGAACTGGTGGTCGCACCGTAGGCTCGCGGCTATAGGTTCCCGACAATAAAATCTTTGAAAAGGGCAAAAAATTCGCGGAGGAAATAATGCGGCGTCGTGAGCAGGAACTGCCCGGCGGGAAGGGTAAAGCTGTTTGTGTAACCTTGCTTTTTTGCGATGAGCCCGGCGCGGCAGCAGTGGAAATCGCTTGTGACAATGATGGCAGGCACATTGGCATCAGGGAGCAGTTCTTTACAGAAACGCAGATTTTCCACTGTGTTTGTCGAGGCTTCCTCCAATATGATGCGTTCTTTTTTAATCCCGGCATCAAGCAGCCCGGCGCGGATGGCGGCAGCCTCCGACAAATTCTCACCGCTGCCCTGGCCGCCGGAGCAGATGACCGTGACATCCGGATGTGCGTGCAGATATTTTGCGGCGGCATCAATTCTTGCCTTTAGTGTGAGGGATGGCGTATCCCCACGCACCTGTGCGCCGAGGATAATCATATACTGCGCGTCCTTCTGCGGCGCGGCGGATGCGCAGTGCAGGATGAAGCATTCGGTTAAAAACAGCACGAGGAATGCCGCCCACACGCAGCCGTTGATGATGGGCGGGAGAATGCGCCACGGCATACTGGATGCATGTCCTTTTGCAAAGCGCAGCAGGAAGGATGTGCCCGCACAGCAGGCGGCGAGGAATGGCCAGAACCACAGAAAGGACGTTTTTATGCCGGAAAAAAACGTAATCATGGCAAAGTAGAGGATGGATACAAGGCTTGTGATGTTTAACAGGTAAATCGTCGATTTCGTCATATCAGTCTCCATTTCTTATCGATGGGATGATAATAGCATTTTTTTGGAAGCTGCGCAAGCAAAGGCAGTGAAATGTAAGGAATAAGTAAGGAAAGTGAAAGGAGTAAGGGGAATGAAACAATCCTTGAAAATCCAGTTGGATGATACAAAGCGGTTGGTACTGCTTGGCAAGGCACTATCAGTGGATACCCGCCTGGATATCTTAAGGCTTCTTTGCGGGAGGGAGCGAAACATCAATGAAATTGCGGAGGCACTTTCGATACCGCCGTCTTCCGCGGCTTCCCATATCCGCGTTTTGGAAGCGGCAGGGCTGATTAAGACCACCTTACAGCCGGGCATCCGGGGTTCCATGAAGCTTTGCAGCAAAGTCGTAGACCAGGCGGAGCTTGAACTGGTCACGACGTGCGACATGAGGGAGCATATGGAAGTCATCCAGATGCCAATCGGGAATTTTGTGGATTACTATGTGGAGCCGACCTGCGGCCTGGTGGGGGAGAAAGGCCCCATCGGCGAGGAGGACGAGCCGCGCTGTTTTTACCACCCACAGCGTTCCAATGCAAAGCTTTTGTGGCTTGGGAAGGGGTATGTGGAGTACCGCTTCCCGAACCATGTGCTAAAAAAAGTACATGCGGTGCGGGCGGAGCTTTCTTTTGAGGTCTGCTCGGAGGACCATGAATACAATCTGGAGTGGCCGTCCGACATTACGGTCTGGATGAATGGCAAGGATGCCGGAACCTTTTACTGCCCGAGCGATTTCGGCGGACGGCGCGGGAAACTAAACCCGGAGTGGTGGCCGGATAAAAACACGCAGTACGGCGTGCTCAAGACATGGACATTTACGCCGGAGGGAACTTTTTTGGACGGCGAGAAGGTCTCAGGGCGTACCCTTTCGCAGTATGGGCTTTCGGAGACGGAGTACATTTCCGTGCGGATTGGGATTAAGGAGGACGCAGAGCATACAGGAGGGTTAAATTTGTTCGGGAATTGTTTCGGCGATTTCCCCCAGGATATAAAACTTACATTATTTTACAAAGAATGATATTTTTTTACAAATACAAAAACTGTGGAAAGAGAGTAAGCATCTGTTATAAAAAGTGATGGGAACCCCCTTGGATTCACAGTTTTTTTGATTTTTTCCAAAATAATACATTATATATTTTCAACAAGAATCGGGAAGAAACTCTGTGAAAATCGACGTTTGATTTTCTCTTTACAAAATGCGATTTATCCCATACAATAGTAATTGTCTTAATTATCTGATTTCAGAACGTTACAGCTTTCGCTCTGGCATGCCGGAGAGGAGAGGACTTGTGAAAGTCGCTTACTGGGGGAACTGCAGGAAAAGCGGAGTAACGTGTGCTTTAACGGCAATCGGCCTTACGGCCGTGCTCACATACCCATTTAAGATTACAATTTTTGAAAATCATTACAGCGAGAACGGTGTGCTGCGCTACCTGTTTCCTCGGAAATGGCCCTACTGTGTTGCAGAACCGGTGCACCATTACCGGGAAGGGTTTTTCCATGAAAACCAGCACAGGATGCAAAATGCCGGCAGCATGGCGGATTATCCGGTGATTGAGCTGCTTGAAAAAGGCTTGTATTATGTTCCGCAGTTTACGAAAAATGCAGACCTTTTTGATTATCAATTCCATTGTAACCTGATGCCGGTACTCAAACGGTATTCCGAAATTGCCTTCATTGACACACAGAGGGGAAACGCGCTCAGCTCCAAAATGATTTTGGAGGAGGCAGATGTCGTTGTTGTACTATTAAAGCAGGATATGTATGAAATTCAAAGTTTTTTTCAGAACTATTCATCTTTGATTCCAAGAGCATTCTTTATTATCAGTGATTATCAGCGAAAAAGTAAAAATAATCTGGCGAAAATTATTTCCGAGTTTGGCTTCCGCAAGGATTGTATTGGGGTAATCCCGCATTCGGAGGAATTCCAGTTTGCGGCGGGCTACGGGAGGATGATTGAATATATCAGTACCAATTATGTCGGGAAAGGAACGCGGGAGGACTACTATTTTATGCAGGAATTAAAGAAAACAACGTTTTTGCTGATGCAGAAGGTGGCGTTTGACAGGCGGCTTGGGGAAGTGTTTTAAGAGGGGGTTTTTGTGCTGAATGCGCTTTTAAGGTGGGGATTGTTTTGGTTTACAAGATATCAGAAAGGGGGAAGGGAATGAAAAACAGGGTAATCGGTTTCGTAGGGCTGGATGTGCAGGATACGGTGCTTTATTTGTCAAGGATTTTCCACCATATGGGAAAGAGTGTCCTTATGGCGGACTATTCCGGGTCACAGGCGCTTTACTATTGCATCCCGATGATTCCTGGGACGGACGCTTACACGACACTGGTGGAGTACCGGGGGACGTATTTTACGAGCGGACCAATCCGGGAAAAGGATTATGAGAATTTTGATGTTATCATGATTTTCTTTGGGTTTGAGGAGCGCCGGGAAGTCCGCAATTGTACGCACATGATTTACACGACGGACGGCGAGAAGAACCATGTCGAGCGCTTAAAGGAAATAAAGGGCGGATATGCGGATTATTCGCAGATTGTATTTCGCAACGCGGGGCGCACACAGCATTATATGGAGGATGTGAAACGCCCGTTTTACGGTGCGGTGCGGGAAGCATGTGCGTACAGCTGCAATGACAGCGGGAAGGAAAAGCGGCTGCGCATACAGTGCCAGTACAATGAGGTTTTTTCTTTTCGGGGGATTTCCGCGCGTTTCAAAAAATATCTGTTTGAAACGGTGCGCGCGGTATTTCCGGAAGAAAGCGGGGGAAAGGAATTTGAAGAATGCTTTAAGCGTGCGCAGCAGGGGGATTAGCCGCGGGAAAATGTTGGCAGCGTGGGGGTAAGAAAGGAGAGGGAAATGGTAGTTGCGTTGACGGACGGCATTTCAGGGCAGCTTGGAACAACCGTGCATACAGCACTTTTTGCGCTTTGGATGGCGTATGTGGAAAAGAAAAATTCTCTGGTGATGTCGGTGCAGCCCGGCAGGCATGACCTTGAGATTTACCTTACGGGTCTGCAAAAGATGGGCAGATGGGAGAGCGGGAATGGGATTGAGGCGTTAAGGAAGCTTGTAAAAGCAGGGTTTGCCGACCGGGAGGGCATTAAGGAGTGCGTTACGGAGTTAGGAAAACATCTCGACCTTTTGCCGGAGCAGTTTTACGATACGAATCAGCGGACACTGCGGGACTACAAGGAAAGCATGGATGAAATGCTAGAGGAGTTGGAAAAGCAGTATGATTTTATCTTCTGCGACGTTGGGGATGAAAACGGGGAGCTTGCGGATATTGTGATTGGGCGGGCGGATTTGATGGTGCGCGGCATCGGGCAGAACACAAAGGATTTTCTGGAATGCTTTGAGGAAAGTAAAAGACGCTATAAAAATATCCCGGTTTTTTACATGGTTGGCTGCTATGATGCGGAGTCGAAATACAATATCCATAATCTAAGGCACTGTTACCGGGAACTGGGGGCGGCAAATTCCGCATGTCTTTCGTACTGCACGGAAATACGGGATGCATGTCTTGACGGAAAGCTGCTTGCGGTATTTGAAAAATGGAGGGCGAAACGAACCGCCGCGCCGCTAAATGGGTTTTTTAAAGAATTGCAGGCTGCTGCGGGAAAGCTTGTGCAGGCAGGAAAGGAGGGGAGACGGGATGAAAAAGAACCGGCAGGTGCCCGAGAGCATCGTGCAGCTTACCGCGCAGGTGAAGGAATATATTGAGGATTTGATTTTTTCACAGGACGGGGAAGAAGGGGCAAAACGGGGCGCAAAAAAGAAGCAGAATTCACAGAAAGGAAGGCTGCGGCAGGCTTTGCACAAATGCAGCCTTGGCAGTGAGAAGGACAGGCTGTTTGTGAAGGAGTTCATAAAAGAGGTCATTTCGGAACAGCTGGGTCTTTCTGGAGGGGAGTTTTTTCACCTGTTTCCGGTACATAGGGAAGCTGAACTTGCCACGCAGGACTGTTTTGAGATATTGCTGTACTGTTGCCTGCGCCAGTATGGGAAGGATGGGTTTGTGCAGATATGCGAAAAGTATGGGCTTCCGAAAGAGCCGGAGGAATTTGGCACGGACAGGAAAGAAGTTTTACAATGTGGCAGGAATTCCTTCGGGATGGCGAAGGAGTGCGCAAAAAGTCAGGGAAAGCCTTTCGGGAAGGCGGGGAAATTTTCGGAACGCAGGGATGCGAATGATGATTTTTACGGTGGCTATGAGATTTCAGAGTGCGAACTTCGGCATATGGTGCGGGGGGAGCGCATGGAGTTTACATATCCGGATATGCTGGAGCTTTTGGCACAGCGGGTTTACCAGGAGCTGTACGGGTTTTCCTTCTGTGACCGGCTGATTTCGCAGGAGGTTGCCGTGGACGGGGTTTCTGCCGGGAACAATGCAGTCTATATCATGCTTTTGGGCAAAAAAATATGGCTCTCTTTCCTTAACTTTGAATCCGAAAATGCCTTAGCGCGTGTTGTGCGCAAACTGAGCAGGAACCATCCGCAGGTACAGCTAAGCCGCCGCAACTGTGCGATGGTGCTCGGGCTTGAGAACAATGTCCGTGTGATGCTGGCAAGGCCTCCGGCAGCGGAGGGGTGGAACTTTTATGTGAGGAAATTCAATACGATATCCGCAAGGAAGCTTACGGAGCTTCTGACGGATGAAAATGCGCAGCTTGCAATCAGTCTTTTGCGCATTCTGGTAAAGGGCTGTGTGAATCTTGTCATTACAGGAGAACAGGCAAGCGGGAAGACAACACTTTTAAAAGCCTTAGTTCGCTTTATTGACGGAAAATACAGCATCCGTCTCGCGGAAGGGGCATTTGAGATGCACCTGAAAGAACTGTATCCGGAGCGGAATATTTTTTCCATGCAGGAATACGGACAGTTGCAGCTTGAGGGGATTTTATCCCTGTTTAAGAAGACGGATACGGATGTGACAATCTGCGGGGAAATCAACGAGCCGCAGGCGGCGGAAGCGTTTGTGCAGATTTCGCAGTCCGGCGGGCGCTTTACGATGTGTACCAGCCACCATAATACAACAGAGAGGCTGATTTCCTATATGCGCAATGCCCTCTTAAAAGGGGCGGGATTTGGGAGTGAAAGAATTGCAACGGAGCAGGTTGTGGAGGCGCTGCATTTTGATGTCCATCTGGAGACGGACAAAAACGGCCACCGCTATATTGAGCGCATCACGGAGATTGAGCAGGAGAAAGAGACGGGATACCGCCTGAATGAAATTATGGTCTTTGCGGATGGTGCTTATCGGCAGACCGGGCAGATTGGAAGGGAGCATCAGAGGAGAATATGCAAATATTATCCGCAATGGCGGCAGGAATACGCAGCGGATGTGTTGGCAGGATAGGGGGGCGATGTATCAGAGGATAAAAGAGATGTATTTATATTATTACCCGTTTTCAGTACGGATGTGCCAGAAGATGGCGGCAAGTGCCACGGCGGGAATTATTTTGGCGGGCATAGCGGGCGGAGGGATGATTTTTTTGCGGAATGGTAAGAGCCGTGCATGGGTGCTTTTCCTGTTTTTCCTGTATTTTATATACCGCGAGATTTTTTATCTGATTTTTTGCCAGGAACAAAAAAAGAGCAAGGAAGCCTTCTGTAAGGTTTTGATGAATACGGGGCATCAGTATTACCGCAGCAACCAGGTGGCGGAGGCGGTTTATGACGCGGCGGAGGGGCTGCCCCTTGAGGCAAAAAAGAATCTGAGGCGGATTTATGAGATTCTTAGCAGTGAGGATCGCCAGAGCGGGGTACAGGCGTATAAAAGGCAGGTGAAAAACAGGTTTTACCGCAGTTTTTTGATGCAGATTGCCGCGGTGGAAGAACATGGGGATGAGAGGGGAAGACAGGGCAATTCCGTGTTTTTGTGGAGCCTGAATAGTCTCAGGACGGAGGCGGAGACCGTTTGGCGCGGCGAACAACGGATGCGGTATCTGCTTTCCGGGCTTGGCTTTGTCGTTGCTGTTCCGATGTTTACAATCCCCGCAATCCATGGCTGGGCGGTGGGAAATTTGGAAGAACTTACTGCTTTTTACGATGGGATTGCAGGAAAAAGCATGGAACTTGTAGCGTATGCCGTGACATTCTTTTTGTATGAAATGTTAAACGGGCTGCGCGGGATTGCCTACCAGCCGGTATTTGGGGGGCTAATACGCTGGATGGCGCAATTGCCGGGATGGCAAAAATTCTTTGGGATATGCGGACGGTTTCAGGAAAAAAGCTTCCAAAAGAGGGAAGCAATGTTAAAAAAGTTTGGAGACGGAAGGACGGTTTTGGAATTTTTCCTTTCCCAGATTCTTGGTATGGGGATAGCAGTCTTTTTATGCGGCGGGGTCTATGCCTTTTACCTTCGCTATGGGGTGGGAAAAAGCCCGGTCTGGCTGCTTGTTTTCCCGCTTGCGGGCTGCGCGGGATGGAAATATCCGCTTCTGCGCCTTTGGATGGAGCGCTTTGTCTGTCTGGATAAAAGAGAAGAGGAGGTATTGCGGTTCGAGTTTTTAATCCGCCTGGAAAAACAGCTCCCCGGGATGACTTCCCTTGAACTGTTGGAACATTTGGAGCAGAATGCACAATTGTTTCGCTTCAGCTTGCAGGAGTGCATCGGGGATTACGGGCTTGATGAGAATGAAGCACTTTTGAGTCTCTGGCAGAAGGAGGAATACCCTCCGTTCCGTAAACTGGTGGATATGTTTGTGATGGCGGAGGAAATCGGGGTGGAGGACGCATTCAAAGAGATTGATGCAGAGATTGAACAGTTTCTGGAAAATCAGAAATTGGAGACAGAAATCATGCAGCAAAAGAGGGCGGATTTCGCGGTTTTGCTCGCGTGTGTACCGGGGGTGTTTTTGCTCTTCTGCTACCTGATTTTTCCGTTCATGGCAGAGTGCTTCCGGATGTTGGAATATTATAACAGCAGCTTGTCTGCAATCTAAAATGTAAGGGTGTTACGGCAGAGGGCTGTAATACGCGGAAAGGATATAAAATGAGGGATATCAAAAACAAAAAAGAAGGAAACAAAGGGATGGGAGCTTATCGGGGGGAGGATGGATTTTTCCTCTCCACAGCAACGAGGGCTTTGATTATCGGTGTGGCGGTTATTGTAGTGTGTATTGTCTGTTCGCTCGCTCTTTACATGTCAAAGCAGGGGAAGGCGGCAATCAACACCGGGACGAACCAGTACAATAAGATGATGGAGGATTATCAGGATCTGAACAAAGCAATGTATGATGGACTTGAGGTCAGCGGCAGCGAGGTGACGACGCTGATTAGTAAATTGATTTCCATCCGGGATTACACGGCAGTACGCGTGAAAACAAAAGCGTCGGATTTCGTGTGCTACAACTATTTCTACAATGAAGCGGACAATTCGATTGACAATAAGGAGGGCAGGGAGTTTTTAATGGAATTGTCGGAGGCGAGAGGGGCAGACCATTATATCAATCCGCAGGCGGATTTTCTCGGGAGCGTGAAGAAGAACGCGAATGGGATTATCATCTGTATTGATTTTGTGCAGCAGTAAATGTGAAAAAGGGGCGGTTTTTTGGAGGGAAAAGGATGCGGATGCAAGGAAAAAAGAGTAGTCCAAAGGGCGGGCAGGTGGTATGGACAGGACGGTACCCCCTGACGGTTGCGACACGGTTTTTGACGCTTGGGGCGGCGACGATTTTGAGTTGTCTGTTAATTTCGATTGGGATGCAGCAGTTCCGCCAGGCGAAGCAGATTGCCAACATTGCAAGCAGGAGGATGAGCGAGTTTGCACTGTATCTGTCGCAGGAGGAACTGACAGCCTATGATGGGATTTATCTGAAAGGGAGTGATGTGGTAAATTTTTACCGGAGATTTTTGTACGAAGATTATGCGGATTTTGTGATGGTGGTGGTGAAGGGAAAGGAGGAGTACATGTTTGGAGAGGGAGGGCAGACGGAGGCACTGACCAATCCGGAGAAAAAAAGTTATTGCAGACCGGATGCCTCTTACCGCTGTGAGGTCGTGAAGAATGTGAATGAGGTAATTTTACAGGTGCGTTTTGTAGAGGATGGAACTTAAAGGAGGAGAAATGTTTTATGGAGAGGGGAAAAGAGGAGGATGTTTGCGGGTGAAAGGGGAATTGTGGAATGGAGAACTTGACAGAATACATCGCCGCTTTTGCGGCAGGGGTGCTTTTTTGCATTGCAATATGGCTTTTCTTTGCACAGTGCGAGAAGTTGTTTCTGAATTGCGATGGCTTTTCAATGCGTGATTTTGAGGTGATGTATGTCCGGTGAGTGGGGGTTGTATTCCTTTTTGGGGGCAGGGTTTTCTTTTGCCGCCTATGCGGCGGCAGCCCTGCTCCATGAGGGCGGGCATGCACTGGCGGGATATCTTGCAGGGGCAACATGTCTTTGGATACGGGTTGGTGGTCTGCTCTGGGTTCCGGGAGGCGGGATTTTTGTAAAGGGATGGAACCTGGAAAGACCCGGGGAGTGTGCTCTTTTCTGCCCGGATAAGAGAAGTTGTACCGCGGCAGCGCTCGGCGGCTGTATTGTGAATTTTTGGACTGGCATTTTGGCAGGAATGCCCTGGCTGATTCAGGGATGTGTTTTTTGGTATCTGCACCCGCTGTTTTTCCTCTTTGTGATTGCATTTTCTGTCTGTTCCCTTGGCATGGCATTGTTAAATTTCTGCCCTTATATGAAAGGGATGGGAAATGATTGGGGGATTGCAAAGAAATTAAGGCAGGAGGAAGGGTTTTATGAAAAGCTGCAAAGAAATCAACAGCGGGATATGATACGGTTGGAGTTTGGGATTTTACAGGAAATGTTTTAGGTTTTTTGATGGGGGATGCAGTGGATGGAATATATCGGACGCATGGTGGAGGTTCTGCTTTGCATCATATGCCTGACCCTGGCTCCGGCAAACAACATGCTCAAAATCTGTGAACAGCAAAAAGAGAATGCGCTGCAAGTGCAAATGGAGCGGTTTTATGCAGAAATCCGAGAGGAAAGATGCCTGACAAAACAGGCATACTGGCATTGGAAGGAGACGGTGGGGCAATATGGTGCAAACACGACCTTTGAGCTGATGGTAGCAAGAAAGTATGTGATGCCCGCACAGCAGGAGGGTGGGGCAGGATATGGGATGCCAGTGAAAATCTTTTATCGGGCAGAAATTGAGGAGATGCTTTTGGCGGAGGGGATGATGTTGTTGGAGGGGACGGTTTTTATCAATATTTCGGTTTACGGCGGAGAGGGGCTGCTCTGTAGCTGCGGCGGTGGGATATGGTAGAAAAGTTTGCGAAGTGGATTGATTTGCTGGCGGCAGTTTTTTTGATGTTTTTATTCCCGGCACTCAGCATCCATGTAAAGATGCGTGACAGGCTTTTTGAGACATATGTGCAGAGCATAAGGGAATACGGGGAAATGGTTCAGAAACAGGGATATTTATCCGTTGAAGCGGCAGAAAAGCTGCTCTTTGGGGAGGGGGAAGTATTTGGTGCGGCAAGGCTTGCCATCTGGGAGGAGAAGGAAGGGGAGAGAAAATTGCTCACAATTTCAAGGCTTATGGAGGAAAGCTATGACTATATGGGGGCAAAGGTTTATCCATTCTCGGATGGAGACCGGCTTTTGTTTGTCCTCCGGATGCAGGCGGACGGGTTGGAGCAAGCGTACTATTACTTTTGCGGGAAAGCTCCGGTGCGGGAGTATACATGTTTTTTTGCCGTGCGGGATGGACTTTTAGAGCGGCAGGAAGGTTGGGGGGAAGGAGAAGATGAGGCTATATCATTATACGATACTGTTTATGATTCTGTTTCTGGGAATTGCGTCCATGCTGTACGTGCAAGAGCAGACAATATCGCGCAGGGAGAAGGAACGGCAGAGGATGGAGAAAAGTGTAGATTTGGCGGCCGATGCGGCGGCAGGATATTTGGCGACGTACAGTGACGGAAGACTTCAGATTGAAAAAGAGGAAGTCCTTGAAGTATTCTTCTGCAATCTTTTTGCTGCACTTGGGGTATTAGACCGGATTTATGAGCAGGAGCGGCTGAAATCATGCATGACTTGTATGCTGATTGTGGATGGGGATGGGTATTATCTGTGGCATGAGGAGGGCAGGGCGGATGGAATGCAGGATGGGGAAGGTGGGGGCAGAGGGGAGAAAGGTTATGTCTGGGAAGGGAAGTTTTTTTTCACGGATGATGGGAGCAGGGAAAAAATGCTTGAGGAAGCGGTGCTTTTTGCAATCCGGCAGCAGGAAGAGGCGCGGGGGTTTGCCGGAGGAGAGTACCGCCTGGAACTGCCTATAGGGGAGGGAATGTTAAAGAGAAAGATGGGGGAATACGGTGTGTTGGTGATGCTGCGCGGTATCCCGGAGAAGAACGGCAAAGGGACATATGAGCACTTTGCATTTTCCGGGGCAGCTTTATATAAAATAAATCAATAGTGGTTGCAGATACCGGAACCGGGGTCACATGGCAAAAAAATTTGGATAGGCATGCTGACGTTTACAGATAATAAGACAAAATATGGAAAAAAGGAGGGGCTCGAAACACGGGCAAAACCGGTTCTGGTATTTGGCATATATAAAATGAAGTAAGAAATATAGGAAAAAATATAGAAAAGGAGCTGATGTGACGTTTATTTAAAAAAGTGGAATGTTGGAAAAAAAGGAAAAACAGATAAAAAGACAAAGAAAAGAAGGATTGAAATATTGCTTGCAGGTGCTATTTGTATTGGCATTTTGTGTGGGAGTGCAAATTTATACAAGGCACAGGCAGCAAGAACGGAGGAGGTATCACAAAACAGCCAGATTATTTATTTTGAGGATGGCAGCAGCCTTACAGTAACAAGCGATGAGGAAACGATGGTGATTACTGGAACGCATGTAAAATCCACTTCCCGTATTTCATACGCAACCGTTGGCTACCATATGACATTGGAGCCAACCGGTGGGTATGTGGACGGAAAAGAACATCGGGAGATTGTCATGTTAGACAAATACGAAACCATTACCGATGAAGTTACAACAAGTTATGTGCTAGAACGCCAGAGCATTGTGGAGAATGCATATGCGCTGTTCCAAAAGCAGAATCCGTCCGGGGCGGAAGATGAGGTGTGGATGAAGTTTGTGGAAGAAATCAGTGTGAAAGGGGGGATTGAGTTTTATCTGCACAATATATTCGCGGTAATTGAGCGGAAAGCAGGCTCAGGCAGCGAGATTCTTTCGACATCGCGCGCGTACAATAATCTGGGGACAGCGGTGGAGGTAACGCCGCGCGTGCCGGGGATTTTAAACGCGGTGGAGGAGCTTTACGGAAGTGACTGGTCAGCGGGAACAAAAAAGAAGCTGCCAGAATACTATGATATCCATCTAAAGCTTTATGTAAACCCATGCAAAACCAATGTGGTTTTGGCAACGGAGGAGGGGGTGGTTTTGGAGTCGCTGCGCAGCAGCTTAAAGGTTTATCAGGGTGCGGAAATCCGTTACCATTTTCCGGAGCATTTCAAGGAAATCAGTTATCAGGGAGAAACCTACCAGCTGACGCAGGCGAGCATCCGGAAAAGCTATGTACTGTACCAGGACGAGGAGGGAACGGTGCAAAATTATTCTCTGCGCGATGAGAAGGGTCTAAAGGTTCATCTAAATACAAGGGCAGTTTCTTTCCGGCAGCTTTTGGGCAAGGATTCAACGGTTTATCTCATCTGCGAAAAAGCAGACAAAGCAGATCCAGATGAAGAGAGGAAGGAGGAAATTACAGAAAACGGAGAAACATACAGCATCCGTTACATGGAGCCGCAAAATGAGATGGTGATTCAGGCGTGGGAGGAGGAAAATCCGTATTTTGATGTTAAAAGCACGGCAGGAGGGATTCCGGTCAATGAAAAACTAATGGCAAAAGGGGAACTTTGGCGATATTTGCTGGAAGGGAGGTTTTCGGCAAAAAAGGGGGAAATTACATTCCAGGTGCCTGTGCGCCGGAAATACCATTTGCTTTGGAGGGAGATGGTGGGTGAGACACCCGAAGGGGATCCGGTTTATGAGACCTTTGAGGATTGGCAGGAGATAGAGGTTTATGTGCCGGTTGTGAGGAAGTACAGCTATGCAGAGGTGGACGGGTTTACATATTATGGGATTTCGGAACTTTTGCTGGAAAATGATGCATTGCCAGGAGGAGAATTGAAATGTCAGATAGGGGAGGGGATGTTGGGGGAGCTTGTGCTTCCGGAAATATCGTATGTGCACTACGATGGGCAGGAGGCGCATCTAAAGTACCCGCCAGAGGTGGAGGAAGGGATTGAGCTTCCGATGCTTACCTTGTGGGGGGATGAGACAATCCCTTCCATCCCGCAGGAGGATTTTACCACAGTTGCGCAGAGCAGGGTATCCGGGATTCAGGTACGGAATGACGGGTTTTTCTTTGGCGGGACGAGCTATATGACGGATGAGTGGAATGAGTTTGAAGCGGGGATGGAGATATCATTAAGCCAGGTATTCTCGGGACTGAATAAGGATGGGATTGCAGGGAAAGTGGCATCGGACGCGCTCCTCATTCCGGAGTTGGTGAAGAATGGGATGTATGAGAGTGTAGGGGAGGTCACATATGCCCAACTCGCTGCGTATCCGGATGCGCAGAGTGAACCATGTCAGTTTGCGTTTGAAGAGCTGAATGGGGTTTACGTGTATACACCTGTGTACTGTGAGGTGAATTGGAAGGCGGACAATGAGAAATATACACAGTTGATTGCGCCAATGTCCAGGGCGGTGCAGCTTGTTCTTGATCCGGAGGGAATTACGAGTGAGATTTGGATTGGAATTTCCAATGTGGGCTACCATTCCGAGCGGAAAGGATACGGTGAGAGGGACTATGCAAAAACTTTGGGAACAGAAGGGCTGACCTATCTAGCGCGGACGCAGGAGGGAGTGCAGCGCAATGAGGTGCGCTTTCCGTTTGATGTGTTCCGGGATACGGGTCTGTTGTATGCAAATGCGGATGATACCTATGTTCCGGCGGGAACCTGGGTGGCAGTTGGAAAGGAGACCGTGCGTTTTTACCTTCCGGAATGGGTGGCAGAAGGAGTCTATACCGTTGAGTGCCGCAGCGTTGCATGCAATTGCCCGAAAGGAGTGACAAGCGGGGAAGTGCAGGCGAACCGGAACGATAAAAATTATATCGCGACAGGCAATATTACGGTACAGGTTTCCGGGCGCCTTTTTGGATTCTGCCTCTATGATATTGCAGATTATCCGGTATGGGAGGAGGTTTTCCGTGACCGTGTGACGGGAAAAATAAAAAACCTGTATGAAAACCGAAAGCTTGGAAATCTTGCGGTTGGTTTTGAGCGTATGGCATTATACCGCTACCATTCCGGGGTGGCGGATGCATATGGGAGAAGGCGGGAGGGGAAGCACTATACGTTGCCAGTTCTTGCAGGAGAACATCCAGGCGGGGCAAATGCCTCAGTAAAGGCAGGCTATACGGTTCGTTTTTCCGTGACAAGCATCGGGGAGCATATGAGCAGAAAGACTTCTTATATCAATATTGTGCCGCGCTTTTTCTGGGTGGATGCTAAGGGAGAAAATCGCAGGGAGGTGGATTTATATTATACAAGGAGACTTGCAGACGGGAAAAAATATCTTGTAAAGATTGGGGATGAAAAGGAATGCGAGGATGTAAAAATACAGGCAGCAGAAAGCATATGGCTTGGAATTCCGGAAAAAGAGCGAGAGGCTACAAAAACAGTATGGGGGGATGAGGGAGACGGCAAAGCGCCGATATATCATTATTCTTTGCTGAAAGGGGAATCGCTGTTTCGGACAGTAAAAAACTTTTCTTACCAGGATATGATAACGGGGCACAGACAGTATTCATTGATACGGAGCAGGGGAATCTCGCCGGAACGGCTTCTTATGTTGGAGCAGGGGAATTACTTTGAATATTCCCTCCCGTATGATGTGATGGCTGTGGAAAAGGGCACTCCGGTGATGGAGCATGCAACAGTATATGGAATTGATTTCACGGAAGATTTCTGGAAAAAAGAAGGATTTTTGATTGTTTCTTTTGACATTACTGCCGTCGTGCAGGGAAATGCGTATCTAAGTTATGCGAATACCGCTAACGCGGCCAATGGGTACTGCAATATGTGGGAACTGGAAATGGCACAAAAGCAAAAGCGGGATAAAAACGGTGTAACTTTTTGTTTTTACCCCGGAGATGTTCTGGTGATGCCTGTCATGGATTCCGTCCGTAATGACCATCGTTTCGGCGGAATCTATTGATTGGACTCCTCGTGGCGTGGGTGGAGCTTGACTAGCATGGCACCTTGGAGAATAACCGTCATGACGGTAGCGTCAAACTGTGGCTCTAAGGTGTCGAGCCTGGAAAGCAGCTCGCCCTGCGTGGTGGCAACATATTTCGCCGGCAGACGGTTTAAGGCGTAAGATGCGATGTCCAGACGGCAGTGTTCACATGTGCAGCAATCCAGACTGTTTTTCATCCGGTCGATTTTGCGGAGCACGATATCCTCCGTCAAATTCCGTAGTAGAAATTCCATTGTGACCCTCCATAAGTAAAAGATGTTAAGTTTGGACGAGAAGCATGTCCAAATTATAAAATATACCTTCTTCTAATCTATCACTTTGAAATCTTTTTGTAAAGACGAGGGGAGAAAAAAATGAAAAAATTTGACGTTTTGGATAAAAACATTGTTAAAATTATTTGACACATGGTTTTTATTACTATATAATATGTTCTGTATGCTTGCATGGTCAATATGCGAATACCCTGTAGAAAAAGAGTTGCAAAAAGGATTCATATGGATAGAATGAGAGGGAAGTGTAAAGTGGATAAGAAAGTGCGTGACGGTATATTATCTGTAATAGAGAACATGAAGAAGATTGATTATATCAAGCCTGCCGATGTGCCAAATATAGATTTGTATATGGACCAGGTTACAACTTTTATGGATAAACATCTAGAAACGACAAGACGCTATTCCGATGACAAGCTGTTGACGAAGACAATGATAAATAATTACACTAAAAATAATTTATTGCCGCCGCCCAACAAGAAGAAATATTCAAAAGACCATATGTATTTGCTGATTTTTATATATTACCTGAAAAATATTCTTTCCATCAGCGATATCCAAAAGGTTTTAAAACCTTTGGCCGAAAACTTTTTTGGCGATGGCAAAACATTGACGTTAGAAGATATCTACGCAGAGATTTTTGGGTTGGAGAGCGAGCAATCCATGATTGTGACGCGTGATGTTGTAAGGAAGTATCAAAAGTCGCGCGGGAGTTTTGAGGATGTGAAAGATGCGAAGGAACGTAAGCTTTTGCAGGATTTTGCGTTGATTAGTATGCTGAGTTTTGATGTGTATATGAAAAAACAACTGATTGAAGCTTTGATTGATGAGAATACACCAAGAATAGAAAAGGAAAAGAAAGAGCAAAAAGGGAAGGAGTAGGTAGGTTTTTGCCTGCACTTTGCCCCTATACTACAGCGAACAATTATGTATTTCCGCGAAACAACATTGGATATTACACATTTTTCTTTGGTCAGATAAAGAAAAATAGAACTGTTTTATCCAGAATTATGTAAAATGTTGCTGTAGTATCAGGGCATGTCTGAAAACTGCTTTCTGTGGGCTTTGCGTTTGCGATGCTGCTTCGTTTGCCTGTTTTGGGTCAATCTAAGGCTAAAAACTATCCTGACTTAAATTTCGTTTTCTGTCTTCTCTGTCGGTTCCTGTGCTGTTGAAATCCGTTTGAAGACCATATCGTACCCATCATTACCGTAATTTAAGGAACGGTTGACACGGCTGATGGTTGCGGTTGATGCGCCGGTGCGCTCCGCAATTTCTAGGTAGGTGCGTTTGGAGCGCAGCATACTGGCAACCTCAAAGCGCTGTGAGAGGGAGAGGAGTTCGTTTACCGTGCAGATGTCCTCAAAAAAACAGTAGCACTCCTCCTTGTCCTTTAAGCTTAAGATGGCGTCAAAAAGATAGTCAACGGACGCATTGCGGATATTTTTGCTCATATATGTTCCCTCCTGAAAAATGGATATGAATCCTGTTTTGTGTGAAAAGATAAGATTATGTAACAGTACAATTTTACCACTACACAGGAGTAAAGTAAAGCCCTTTTTGAAAAATTTATAAATTTGTAAAATAGTCATAAGAATTTTCCGGGATTATCATAGGGATTTGCAAGAGAGTGGCAAAGTATGGCTTTGGGGATGTTAAAGTGAAGCCGGTAAAAGTGATTCCGGAGTGTGGACAGATAGTCTTGAGAAGCGTGGCACAAATGAACAGATGGCAAATGGATGATAAACGTTATCATCAGCGTTTTTCTGGACAAAGAAGGGTGGATATGGTAGAATTTTAAAACAAGAGAAAATTGCAGACAGGGCAGGGGATTGCCCGGGGTGTGTCCAAAAACTGCTTTTATGGGCTATAAATTTCCATATAAGACAAATTTACACTTTGTATGGAATTTATTGAATAAGGAAGACATAGTGGGGTTATGCCTGCGGAATGAGGTATAAAATATCATACAAAGCAAGATGTTTGGAATACAGGAATGAGTTTTCGGACACATCTTGGCAGGAATGAGGGTTATGATGAAAAAAGGTCAGGAACTGATTGGGTATGTGGACCATGTGAATTTTCCGAACAAAGGGATTGTGTGGGTAGAGGCGGAAGATAAAAATATGGAGGACGAAGACAGAAATGAGAAAGACGAAGACGGAAATAAGAATGACAACAGGAAAGATGTGCACTCATCTTCTTCCCGTGTAAAAGTTTGTGTCAAGGGCGTTTTGCCGGGGCAGACAGTCCGGTTTCGCCTCACAAAAAACGGTTCGAAAAAAGAAGGGGCTCTTCTTGAGGTATTAAAAGCTTCTGGGTGTGAGGGCAGGATTCCGCCGTGCCCACATTTTGGGAGTTGCGGCGGGTGTACTTACCAGACAATGCCATACATGGAACAACTGCGTTTCAAAGAAGAACAGGTAAAATGCCTGTTGAGGGATTTTCTGGAAGAAGGAACTGTGTGGGAGGGGATTCTGAAAAGTCCGGTGGAATCTGCGTACCGCAATAAGATGGAATATTCTTTCGGGGACGAGACCAAGAATGGTCCGTTGACGCTTGGAATGCATAAAAAGGGCAGTTTTTATGATGTGCTCACGACAGACCACTGCCAGATAGTACATGAGGACTTTAACCGTATTTTGGATGCGACACTTGCAGTGGCAAAGGAATTTGGGCTGACATATTACCATAAGATAACGCATTCGGGCTATCTGCGCCATCTGCTTGTGCGGCGTGCGGTAAAGACAGGGGAGATTTTGGTGCATCTGGTGACAACTTCCGACGATAAAGAAAATCGGATGCAGGGGGAAGGAACGGTACAAAATCAGGAGCAGAGATTTTTGGATGCGTGGAAGGATGCCATGCAGAATCTTTCTCTTGAGGGCAACATAAAAGGAATCCTTCACATTGTCAATGACCGTGTGGCGGATGCCATCCTTGCCGACCGGACGGAAATACTGGATGGGGAAGATTTCTTTTTTGAGGAATTGCTTGGCTTAAAGTTTAAGATTTCTACTTTTTCATTTTTCCAGACGAATTCGCTTGGCGCGGAAGTGCTTTACAGAAAAGTACGGGAATATGTTGGGGAGATGAAAGATAAGGTTGTGTATGATTTGTATAGCGGAACGGGAACGATTGCGCAGCTGCTTGCGCCGGTGGCAAAGAAAGTGATTGGCGTGGAGATTGTTGCGGACGCGGTTGATGCGGCACGTGACAATGCCGCAAAAAATGGCCTTTCGAACTGTGAATTTATTGCCGGGGATGTATTGCAGGTGTTGGATGGCATGAAAGAGAAACCGGACTATATTGTGTTGGACCCGCCGCGGGATGGTGTACACCCAAAGGCGCTGCAAAAGATTGTTGCTTACGGGGTGGAGCGAATGGTTTATATTTCGTGCAAGCCGACAAGCCTGGCGCGGGATTTGGTGGTGCTGCGGGAAGCGGGGTATCAGGTGGAGCGGGTATGTATGGTGGATATGTTCCCGGAGACGGTGAATGTGGAGACGGTTGTCAAATTATCCCTCAAAAAATATATACCTAAATATTGAAGTAACAATGGAGCCGAGTGCAGAGAGCAATTACACGCCAACAGAAAAGGTCATACCGATAAATGCATTTACATGTATGTATGTGGCATCTGAACAGGTAAAAGAAAGAGTAATAGAAATTTTGAATAATAATGATATTGATTTTCCGCCGCCATATATAAATGTAATGGACATTTGGTTTGTGTAGTAATTTTACATAGAAAGGAGGCTGCTATGATAAAATTTGTTACAGGTAATATTTTTGAATCTGGTGCAGATTGCCTCGTTAATACTGTTAATTGTGAAGGATTTATGGGAAAAGGCATTGCATATCAATTTAAGATGCGCTTTCCGCAGAATAACATTGATTATATCAAAGCTTGTAAATCGGGGGAATTGCATATAGGAACTATTCATTACTATAAAGAGGATGGAATATGGATTGTGAATTTTCCAACTAAGGATAAGTGGAGAGAAAAATCAAAGATTGATTATATTGAAAAAGGGTTGGATGAATTGATAAAATTCATTATTGAATATAGACCCAATATAATAGCAGTTCCGCCTTTAGGTTGTGGTAATGGTGGATTAGATTGGAATATCGTAAAAAATATTATTCATGAAAAATTGAATGGTATACAAATTGAATCTGATTTCTTGATATATGAACCTTCTGTTTCTTATGTGGCAGTTCCTAAAAAAGCACCCGATATAAACATTTCAGGGCTGGCATTATTGCAAATCAGGTTGCATTTGAAAAAATTTAATGCTTTGAGATTGCAAAAAGCGGGATACTTAACAAATTATTTTACGAATGAAAACTATTTTAAGTTTGATAAGTGGAAATATGGACCATATTCTCATTCTATTGATATTGTAGCAAAATCTATAAATGAGTATCAAAAATTTTATGGTTTAACCAATTCAAAAGATACTTATGAGCATATATATAAAGTTATTTGTAGTAGAAAAACAGAAGATAAATTGAAAAAGTTACTTCCTGCTATAGAAAAATCAACGGAATATATTAATCAAATTACTACTGATAAAAAATTAGAAGGTATTGCGACTGTTTTGTATATCATTGAAACAAACTATCAGATTTCAAGAGAGGATATTATTAAAAATTTTAGGGAATGCTCGGAAGATAAGGCAAATAGATTTTCTAAAGAATATATATGCGAATGTATAACTTATCTTGAACAAACTAATATTATTATCCAGGATATATTTGGTAATTATGAGATTGCAAGAGAAATATGAAGAGAATGTGTTCAAAACTTAACAGATTTGGAACCTTTGGCTCAATCCAATATTCAATATTTGGAGATTGCTCTTTCTGCCGATAAGGTTTCGGCTACCCGTATGGCAGATGTAATGTTATGGATGCCTTTACTAAAAACTTTAAGCGTTGGTCTTTTTGGTCTGGTACAGTGTAAAAAATCCCCTCTTATTCGCAAGCAATTTGAAAAAGCTAGACGAGGGGATACTCTGACACTTATTTTCCCAAAACTGACCCTAATCATATGTATGCTTCTCCACGTACTCGTGAAAAGGTGGAGACGGTTGTAATGCTTTCCCGCAAAAAAACTAAAACAGCCGAGGAAGCATCCAACAGCGGAGAAAGTGGAAGCAATTAAAGACGCACTCAAAGGGAAAGGACGCTTCTCTTTTATTGCTTTTTCGAGTAATGCAGAGTGGCAGACTGTTTATAAAGATAACAATGTTTACAAAGAATATGATATTAATATGTCCAGTGATAAAAAAGAGGTGATTGACTGTTCTGAACCACAGTTATCTGACAGAAAAGAAACTGGAACAGAAGTGAAATTTACCAATATAAATACATTAACTGCGGAGAATAATTGAAGAACAAGGTGGCAATGAAAAGGCGGAGTATAGTACAGGTTTGCTAAAAGAGTTGTCAAAGCAAATGGCGCAGGATTTTGGAAAAGGATTTACCGTTGCCAATCTGAAAAATATGAGGCAGTTTAATCGGCTGACCGTTACGTCCGTTCCGGCTATCCAGACGGTCAAGGATTGACAGACACGCAATAAAAACAATGAAAGACAAGAGAACATTTGTCAAGGGGGGGCTTTCACCCAAAAGATGAAAGTCCCCGAAAAACGGACAGCGATTAAGAACAGTATTATCTTGAATAGTCTGCCTTCAACGGAGGCAATACCTTCGGATTCAACATCACCCAAGCAACCGCATAAGCGCACAACTGCATACTTAAAGTTCCATCATCCCGGCTGTCTTTCAAAAGATAGGCAATCCGTTCTGCCTGGGCAATATCCTCATCTTTCAGCGGATTTCCCAAACGCAGGTATTGGGGAAATACCCGCAGCATTTTTCTGTAATCGCTGTCCCAGTTCATGCCGCCGTTGGAAATAATTTCGTGGTCAATACGCCCCGCAATACGGATAGCCTCGCCTTGGGCGGTTTGGGCTTTTCCACTGGGGGGGACGAGGTAGTTCCAAAGCCATTGAAATGCCTCGGTTTTGCTTTCTTCCGGCACAAGGATTGGAGAGAGCCCATCATGAAAAGCGACCTCTCTGGGCGGTTCCACATCAAAAATTTGGCAGAGGCGTTCCAGCCCTTCTATTTGACCGCGCAGAAACTCCGGGTCAGCAATTCCGTGCTTGACCCGCTGAAACTGTTCCGCAGACTTACCCAGAAACTCCCGACATCGCTCGGTAATCTCCGCCCCATGCTCCAGTAGAAGCTGGCAAATCTCCAACAGCAGCGGATAGGGCAGACGGTTTTGCAGGAGTGTTTCTTCCAGCGGGGTAAGGAATCCCGGCCAGGCCATGCGGCCTGATTTGACATTGACATCTACACCGGCTTTCAACAGGGCTTTTACTGCATTCACACGACCATACAATGCGGCCAGGTGGAGGGGTGTCGTACCATCGTTCTGAGCCACATCAACTTCCGCACCCAGATCTATGAGAAGCTGAACATCGCCGTTCCAGAAAGAGGCATGATTAAAAATAGGGGTTTTCCCATAATAGTCCTTGAAATTCACATCCGCGCCTTGCTCCTTTGCCCAAAAAGCAAAATCACGGGGGAGGGGCGTCAGGGAGAAAATGTTGGAACCGTATTTTCCGGTAGCAGCATTGGGGGCACACCGTAAAAACTGCTCCTTCAATGCCGCAATATCGCCATTCTCTAAAAGTTCCTTTATCTCTTTCGGAAGTGTTTTCCGTTTTTTCACAATATCTTCCTCCTTTTCTATCTCAATTCGCAAAATTTATTATGATCAAGTATAGCACAAAGTCAATCAGCGTTCAATCCCCCTGTTCGTACTCTGGCATCCTTCGGATGTAGGACGGATTTTGCGGACATTCAAAATAAAAAAAGAATATGGAGGTAACAGACAATGGCAAAGACGATTTTTGAGGAAATGGGCGGCAAATACGAACGGCGAGGAGATTACTTAATACCGTGCTTAACTGTACCCACCGAAGAAGAACTGCCGATAGGCACATGGGGACAGCGGCATCTGGATTATCTGAAGCAGTACCGCAAGGCTACATACATCAATCTTTTCACAAGCGGCAGGCTGAACATTTATCTTGCCGACATCTGTTGGATAGTTGGAATAGGTGACTTAGAAAAATACATTGCTTCGCTTCCTGTGCTTGCTACGAATGTTTTTATCCCTTATGCCCTTATGCCTTACTACGGAGCTATGCCCGGTTTTGCCAAACTCACACAAAAGAAAAACGCTGCAATCTCAAAAAAGATTACAACGCTTTCTAAACCTTATATAATTCTGACGGACACATTTCATCTGCCCTCTGCTTTGACTTCCGCTATCTCCTTTGCCGTTGCGCTCACAATCCGTATGCCCGTATCGCTCATACCGTCAAGGAGCGCGTCAAGCTGCCGCCGCTGCGTGTTCTTCTCCGGCGGCGTTTCCAAAAGGAACTGGTCTATCAGTTAGTCAAAATAATTCATATCGCCTGTTGAAAGGTTCGCATAGAAATGTTATAATGAACCCTACACTTTAACACCAGACTTTTCGGCTATGGTATATTTTAGGGAGCATGGAGGTGAGAAGCAATGAATACTTATAAAACAGCGGAAGTTGCTGCTATAATCGGAATACACCCTAATACAGTACGGTTATATGAAAAACTGAATTTGATACCTAAACCGGAGCGTCTATCAAATGGTTATCGTGTATTTACAGAGTTTCATGTAAAGCAATGTAAACTAATACGTCTTGCGTTTCAGATAGAGGTATTACAAAATGGGCTGCGAAAGAAAATTGCACAAATGCTTACAGTATCGGCAACAGGAGATTTTGATACTGCAATTACAATTACCGAAGAATACCTAAAGCAGATTAAGCAGGAACGCCAGAACGCAGAAGGAGCGATTGAAATTGTAAAAGATATTTTATCCGGCGAAGTTCGTGAAAACTCAACGCAGCTAAAAAGAAAAGATGTATCAGAGCTACTTGATATTTCTATGGATACATTACGAAATTGGGAAATGAATGGTTTACTTACTGTAAAGCGAAAAGATAACGGGTATCGTGTCTATACTGACGAAGATATACAACGCCTAAAAATTATTCGCTCATTAAGATGTGCTAATTATTCCTTAGAAGCAATCTTGCGGCTATTACAGCAACTATCAAAAAATCCTGATACGGACATTCGCATTGTCTTAAATACCCCAAAACAAGCGGATGACATTATTTCCGTTTGTGACCGACTTATCATTTCACTTTCAGCGGCAGAAAAAAATGCAAATACCCTTTCCGCCATGCTGCATGACATGAAAGAAAAATTTTCATAACCCTACACTTTGCCACCAATGTTTTCATTGGTGGTATTCTTATTTCACGAAAACAAAAGGAGGACTTATCATGCAGACTGTAATCAATGTGGAGCAGTTGTCAAAATCCTACGGCAATCTGCTTGCAGTAGACAAACTTAGTCTATCCGTAAAGTGTGGGACTGTTTACGGGCTTCTTGGCGCAAACGGCGCGGGAAAAAGTACGACGATGGAATGTATCTTAGGCACAAAAAATGCTGACAGCGGAACGGTATCAATTTGGGGGTGTGACCCGAAAAAAGACAGACACCGCCTGTTTCAGAATGTCGGTGTTCAGTTTCAGGAGGGCGATTATCAGCCGGAAATTAAAGTTTCAGAACTATGCGAAGAAACCGCTTGTCTTTATGAAGCACCTGCTGACTGGAAAAAACTTTGTGAACAATTTGGAATAGGAGGTAAGATTGCTAATACGGTAAAGAGTTTGTCTGGCGGGGAGCGTCAACGCTTATTTATCATGCTTGCCTTAATCCCAAAACCAGGATTGGTATTCCTTGATGAATTGACTACCGGGCTTGACGCAAAGGCTCGGCGTGATGTTTGGAAAATATTATCTGAACTAAAAAGCAAGGGATTGACTATCTTTTTAACTTCTCACTTCATGGACGAAGTAGAAGCCCTATGTGATGAAATCTGTATTTTGAAAAATGGGAAAGCTGCATTTTTTGGAACTGTTGAACAGGCAAAGAAAGCCAGTAAGTGCGAAAACTTTGAGGACGCTTATCTTATACTTTCCGGCGAGGAGGGGGAGAAAGAATGAAATCATTTAGAACACTCTTGAAAAACGAATTGAAATTGAACATCAGAAACATGAATATGGTTATTTTCGCTGTCATTATGCCACTAATTGTTTTGATTATTCTGGGCTTCATTTACGGAACAAAACCCGCCGCAGACGGAGCAGCATATACTTTTATGGAACAGTCCTTTGGCGCACTATGCTGTATCTCCATTTGTGCGGGTGGGCTGATGGGCTTACCACTTGTCGTATCAGAATATCGGGAACGAAAAATTTTGAAACGCTTTCAAGTTACCCCTATTAGTCCGGCAAAATTACTTTTGGTAGAATTTTTGATTTATGTTATCTATTGCATTGTGTCAATGCTTACCCTGTTCCTTGCCGCCATGCTGTTTTGGAAAATAAAAATACATGGTTCTTTCCTCTTGTTTTTGGGAAGTTGGCTTTTAACTGTAGTATCGACTTTGAGCATAGGATTGTTAGTTGGGGGGATTGCGAAAAACATGAAAAGCGCAAGTGTGATTGCCTGTATTCTGTATTTCCCCATGCTGATTTTTTAAGGAGCGACACTTCCCTTTGAGGTTATGCCTATTATTATGCAGAAAATTATTGGTATCTTGCCATTGACACAGGGTATGCAGCTAATGAAAGCAGCATTTCTTGGAATACCGCTTGAAAACGCATTGCTTCCAGTTATTATCATGAGTGCTGTTACTCTAATTTGTTTTGGTATCTCTATCAAATGTTTCAAATGGGAATAATTTTCTAACTGTTCATAAATAAAAGTTATTCTGCCGCACGACAAAAGAAAAAAAGCCGTCGTACAGCAGGGGTATTTTCACACGTCCTTTTTGACGCGGCGGCTTTTGAAAAATCGAAGCCGCCATGACGCACAGAACGTATCAACAAAGCTGTACCGCTGTAACCGTCATCAACGTAAAACTGGCAGTTCAGAAAACCGTTGCGCTTTGCATAATCTTTCAGCATGGTTTTCTGCTATCCCCTTAACCCTTTTTGTTATCTGTTCCTCGGCTATCCGCTTGAATACTGTTTCCATTTTTTCAGTGCCTACATAGTGCCTTTCCACAATAATTTTTGTGGGTGGGTGCTGTCGGGTGGCTCTTTGCTGTGTATTGCTGTCTTTGCTCATAAATCTGCTCCTTTAAAATAAAATAGAGCGCATAGATTTTCCTATACGCTCTGACGCTGTGTTACTTATTCAGTTCTGATTGTGGGAAATGGTTGTTTAGATACACAGGAATTTGTATCAGCTTTGCAGATATTCAATCAGCTTATTTGCATATTCATCGCTATGCTCGTGTAAATACTGCCCATGTCCCATATGTTCAATCTCTATATCTACTATAGCAGGCAGATATTTCTTTAACAAAGTAACGCTCTTTCTTGGATATTGCTCATTTGAGCCTCTCCAGAACAAAATAACCCCCTTGTAATTTCTTATACTTTCAGGAATATGATACCTATACACAAATTCACACGCATTTTTTATAGTATTTGAGGTGATGCCCGTATAAAGCATTTCGATAATACTGTTGTTATCTTTTCCCATAACGGCGTCCATCATAAATTTAGGGATTGCTTTTCCGTTTTGAATCCGCTTGATTGCTTTGCAGAATATATATTCATATGGCTTTGTCAACAAGCCCATCTTTGTCAGAAACGCCGCATCCAAATGTGTTTTAGCGACATTAACATTGCCTCTTCCAATAATTTCAACAGCCATTGTTGCTCCCATAGAAAATCCAGACAGACAATACAAATTACCAGATAGATTATTTATTATGTAATTTTCTATCTCGTCGCAATTGTTTTTAAGACTGACAAGTTCATCTGTTCTTTCACTGTGACCATCCACTTCTGCCAATATCACATAATAATCTGCCAAATGTTTTAAAATTGGTTCATAGCAAAGCATTGCTGTGGAAGCCATTCCATGTATAAATAGTATTGACCTATTATTTTTATCGCCAAAACATAAAAAATTCATAACACTATCCTCCATCAATTCCGATTTTGTACCTTTAACAGAATACCACAATCAAACCCATATTTCTATTGAATTTCCATTAAATTTCTTCCTCCCTCCGCTTAGTCTTGTTTTGTTGTCTGCTATGCTGTCGGCTCTCGTTCTGAAGCTCCCTTTCAAGGTTCTTTCTGTTGTAGCTGATTACTTCCGCATAAGCT
>CAJTUA010000032.1 GCA_910579615.1 uncultured Lachnospiraceae bacterium
AAAATAAACAGCCAAATCCTATTTTTTAAGCAATGAGTTTTGCACATCTCTAATAGTATAGCTTATTCGGATAGCGGTGTCAACAAAAAGCATATATTAAGGTGCATATTATGATTAAAAGGTAGACTATCCGAATATATGCTGTTGATTTTATTTTTTCGTTGATGTATGATGATATCAACAAGCGGCATACAAGATAAAATTTGCACAAATTTCATTCATAAAAAGGAGTATTTCATGAAAAGAAGCATTTCAGCATTGTTCTGTGCTGCGACTGTGCTGCTGGCAGGCTGTTCCAACAAAGAGCAGAGCGCCGGCGCTGCGGCAACGGCTGCGGCTGCATTGGAAAATACACAGACCGAAAAAATACTTAACAGTGTAAGCGAGGAAAAGATTATGGATAGTCTGAACAACGGAATAATTATCGACGAGGTAAGCGGAAACGTATATAAAAAAGAGCTTAACGCCAACCCTATTTCTGCAAGTCTGTTCTGCGCCGACCCTACCGCCGTGGAATACAACGGCAGACTTTATGTTTACGGTACAAACGATACCCAGCAGGCAGAGCAGTCCGAAAAAAATGATTATGACAAAATTAAAACCCTGGTTATATTTTCCACGGACGACATGGTAAATTGGATATATCACGGAAAAATCGAAACAGGAGAAATTGCGCCCTGGATCTATAATTCCTGGGCTCCCTCCATTGCTTCAAGGGTCGAGGACGACGGACTGACGCATTTTTATCTGTACTTTTCAAACAGCGGCAATGGCGTTGGAGTTATCACCGCCACCAATCCGGTGGGACCTTGGAGCGACCCTCTTAGCAAGCCGCTTGTATATCAGGATATGCCCGGACTTGAAAATTGTCCCGCACCCTTTGACCCGGGCGTCTGCATTGACGATAACGGCACCGGTTGGCTGACCTTTGGAGGCGGCGCACCTGCCTCGGGCGGTGAAATACACACGAATATCCCTAAAATAGTCAAGCTGGGCGCTGATATGCTTTCCTTTGACAGCGAATTTGTTTCAATTGATGCTCCTTATTTTTTTGAAGCAAGCGAGTTGAATTATATAGACGGCATATATTACTATACCTACTGCAACGACTGGCAGCAAAGAGGCTCTGAATGGGATTACGACGGTATATCCGCGCCTCCGTCCTGCAGCATGGCTTACCTTACGACAAAAACGCCTCTTGATGCCGACAGCTGGGAATACCGCGGAGCGTATTTTTATAATTCGGGTCAGAATGCCGATGGCGAGTCGGGACTTCGCTGGGGAAATAACCACACGCATTTTTGTGAGTATAAGGGTACTGGCTATATCCTGCATCACACTCAGCTTTTGGAAGAGTCTGCAGGCGGTACAGGCGGTTTCCGCAGCCTTATGGTTGACTATCTTCCAATGGATAAGACGTCGGGCGAGATACCCATAACAGCGGCATCGCGCAAGGGTGTTTCGCAGATAAAGCTCCTTGACCCCTATTCCGAAAACAGTGGCGCGTTAATGTTCACATCTGCCGATATAGGCTATACCGAGGGTATCGACCCGTCATCAAAAAGCAATAAAAAGGGATCGTGGCTATATGTGCGCGGCGCGGACTTCGGATACGGCGCGTCGGAATTTACCGCTAAGGTCAAGGGCAAGGGCAGGATAGAGGTTCGCCTTGACGATATTTCAAATGAAGCGGCAGCCTTTATCGAATTTGACTGCGGCGAATATACAAACGTGCACTCTTCGGGATTTTCAAATTTTGAAGGAAGAAATCACAGTATTTATTTTGTGTTTTCCGACAAGGACATAGAGCTGGCTTCGTGGCAGTTTATAAAGGGTGAAGAGAAACTGCGTCCCGAGGAAAATATTTCCGAAACTGAAATTGAGTACGAAACTCTTATTATTTCAGCGCAGGCGGAAAATCCCGGTCCAAGTCCATCCGCTGTTCTTGAAATGACTTCCAACGGAGATTATTCGGTCAAATCCGCTTCATTCGCAAAGGAAAGCGAGGTGCTTAATCTCGGCTTTATCAACACGGATGAAAACGCAAAATATATGGTATATGTAAAGTCCCTCGTGCTTGAAACGGAAAACGGTATTGTCGAGGTACCCGTAGACGTTGAGCTTGACCCTAAAAGCAATACCGATAACGGCTTGGCGAATGCCTGGGGTGGGGCAAAGCTCGGCTCGGTAATATACGGATCGGAAAAGTGTGGACTTGTAGCAGCAGAGACATCTATAGATTGGGTAGGATATCGTATTGCGCTTATTGAAGATGGCAATGAAATTCCATATACATCTATAACTTATAACATTACTGTCAGCGGACTGTAAATTTTTCCTTTTATGTATAAGACCAATTAGTTTCTCAAAAACTGTCAGAAAAAATAATATAACAGTTATTAAAGGAACTGTTGCTTGTAATAGCAACAGTTCCTTTTTTATGAGCAAGCGTTGGTTTGTTGTGTCTATACCGTACAACAAATTTCTGCTTACTCTTACCAAAAAACAAATCTAATACTGTCTTACGAGTATCGAACTTATGACAGTTTTTTTAAGTGAGCGGCACGCTTGGGGCGGGCGCTGCAAACTGCACATGCAGTGTAGCCATACGGTATGCCCCGACCCAAAAGGATACCTTGTTTTCGCTTACCGTAACCTCTGCTTCGCGTTCTTCTAAGAAGTTGCACAGACAAGCCTCCTGCACCGGCATGAAAAAGGCAAAGCTGCAGGTGTCTTCTTTCTGCGAATAATTGGCGATGCGCAGCAGGATGCCGCCGTTTTCGGCGGGCAGGCTCGTGATATAAGCGCAGTGCAGGGACTGCATTGTAAAAGCACTTTCTCCCGGCAGCAGCCGTCCGTGCGGGATAGTAAATGCCTGATAGCCAGAGGTGAAGGTATCCCGGATTTTTACGAGTTCGCCTTCCGTCTCGTCGGAAATCGGCATCAGGGCATATTCAAATACGCTTGTGCCGGGCAGCTGTCCGTCGGTTTCGCCGTTTGTTCCGGTGGTTCTGCCAAAACAGCGCATCAGGGTAATGTCCATGCTGTTTTCGGTGTCGGCAGGACAGGAAATCTCATGCAGTCCGCCGCCGGACAGAAAGAGCAGCCCGTGCCTTTTTTGCGGGATACAAGCCCTGGTCTTAGTGCATTCTCTGCCTTGCAGAAAATCCTCATCGTTACCGCAGTCTCCATCCTGCATGGATTCTCCCTCCAATATATACGCCATATCCTCAAACGAATATTCCGTAATATCATTCTCCTTCCAGCGTGTATGGCTGGTATCAAGTCCTGTGCGGCGGCTTAAAATCAGATTGCACTGGTTGACATGGTAACAATTCGAAGCAAGATTCGTAGGCAGATGCAGCTGCAGGCGGTGGTCTTTGATATTATTCTCGATTTCTGTCCTTACGCGCACGAGCTTGGAACCGCGCGAAACCGTAAATTCGGAGCGGATGATAAGCGGGGCAAGCTCCCGGCTGCGACTTGTAAAGCCCTGCTGTGTGCATTTTTCACGCGGCAGCAGGAAGGTATAAGTGACAAGATATTTGCATGCGGCATAACCGTCAAAGGTTTTGGACACGGACACATTGCAGCCGGAGGAATAATATACCTGGTCTTCAATCGGGCGCGTATGATACCAGCCATCCCCCGCCTCACAGCAGTCGATAAAAGAATGCAGACGGGGAAAGACCGCTCCGGTTTCCAAATCCTTGATGGTAATCGTTCCATCCGGCTGTACGGAAAAATCAATCCGCCCATTCGAGCAGGATAAAGCGCTTCCCGCAAGGCGTTCGGTAATCCGGTATGGTTCTGCGAGCGGTTTGATGGAAAATGAGGTAAATCCCATCGGGCGCAGCGAGGAAATCAGGGCGACGCGGTGAGGGTCTGCAAGGCGGGTATTGCCGCCCAAATCCGGAACCATCCTGCCGCGCCTGGCATGCAGCAGATTGTATTTTACCTCATTGCCTTCCTCGTCGTACAGCAGGAAGGTATTCCGCTGCTCATATTTCATATATTGCAGGTTCTGCGTTTCGAAATCCTGTGGGAAGTCAATGTCAAATTCCAGCAGCCCATGGTAGGCGTATGGGAGCGGATTAAAAATTTCTACAATGCAGTCCCCGTCATCTGCCCGGCGGAGGATGGAGCGGCGGGCGCAAAACTGCTTAAAATACTCCTGCGCGGTATCCTGTACCTTTGCAAACCGGGTGAGCATCTCGCGGTGCACTGCGTCGATGGAGCAGCCGCAGATGCTGTCGTGGGCATGGTTCTGCAAAAGATAATGGTAGGCGTGGCGCAGAAATCCGGTCATCGGGTCGCCGCCCAAAAGGAGCGTGATGGCGGCGGCAGGCATGCAAAAGCGCTCCAGGAGCCGCTGGCAGGCATCGTTTGCCTGTTTTAAATCATAGCGGGAGGAGAGGGTGTGCGGGATTAATTTGTTGTGCATTACATAATTTTTTCCGTGGGAAACCAGTTCGCCGCGCAGCACGGGAAGAGAATTTTTCCCGGTTTGCTCAAGCAGTTCTTCCAAAGAGATTTGTTTTACCGGGCAGGAGAATTGTTCGGAAAGACGCTTTAAAACCTCCGGCATAAAGCCGTGGATGGGAGCGTGGTCCATGCCGTCCATCAGCAGCACAACCGGAAGGTGGCTGCGGGAAAGCTCTTTTTGGGTATATGCGGCGGCGCGCTCGGTGATTTCTTCCAGGTGTGCTTCGCATTCCGCGCCAAAAGGAGAGAGCGCCTCATGGTAAAAGGAACCGTAGCCGCAGGTTTCTGGTGCCTTAAATGTGGTAACGGCGGAGCCGTCCGGACTTTCCCAGCGAAAGAAACATTCCACCTCGCTGTCGTTGAGACCGCGGCTAATCAGCGCCGTATGAATGTTAAAGCCGTTTAAAAGCTGTGGGAAATTGGCGATATGCCCGAAGGAATCGCACACATAGCCGGTTTTCATGCAGCGGGTGCCGTAGGAAGCCGCAATGCGGTGGCCCGTCAAAAGGTTTTGAATCAGGCTTTCGGAGGAGACGAGGAACTCGTCCGGCATGGTAAACCACGGGCCGATGAGCAGGCGTTTGTCCGCAATCAGGCGCGCAAGCCGTTCCTTGTTTTCCGGGCGGACGGCGAGATAGTCCGCAAGGACACAGGTCTGCCCGTCCAAAGTGAACAGGACGAAGTCCGGATTATTTTCGAGCGTAAAGAGAATGCCGTCCATCACCGGAACGAGCATAAAGCGGAATTTGTCCACTGTTTTGTACCATTCTCTGTCCCAGTGCGTGGCGGCGAAATAGTAGATGGTTTCTGGTTTTTTTGCGTCCATTGTTTCAGCATTCCTTTCTTTTCCATTCATTCTTTTAATCCTCCTTTGGTGGATTCCCGCTCGATAATATCGCAGTCGAGCAATATCTTGTCACTTGTGATGGTGTTCGTTGTGATGTATCCAATAATCAGCTCCGCCGCCTTTGCACCGATTTCAAAGCTTTTCTGCGCGATGCAGGTCGGGGAGAAGGGCAGCAGGTCACAATAATCCGCATATTCGTCGTCGAGGAAGATGATTTTTAACTCCTCCGGAACCCTGCGCCCGGTTTTCTGTATCGCTTTATATACATTATAACCGACCTTGCCGCCGTAGGAGAGCAGACCGTCAAGCTGCGGATTTTCCGTCAGAAAGCGCGTAATTTGTTCCACCTGGTTCGGGTCGTTTTTCGTCACGTATAAAATGTGGCGCGGGATAATCCGGCGCTCGTTTTCCACATGCGCTTTCTCGTAGCCGCTCAGACGCCGGGAGATGCTGCTGGAATCCTCCCTTGGCATGGAGATAAAACCGATGTTCTGGCAGCCTTTGTCAATCAGGAACTGAATCCCCCGGCGGCCGATGTTGATATGGTCGCTCGTTACGGAGCTGACATCGAAATCGTGCAGTGTCCGGTCAACAAAAACAACCGGAAATTTGTTTAATGCGAGTAAAAGCAAATCTTTGTTGTAGTGTGCCCTGCTGTTCGGAAAAACAATGATACCCCGGACATTGAGGTTGACGATGCGCTTAATCAGGTTATAGGCGTTTAATTCCGCTTCGCTTTCACTCATGATAAGCAGATGGTAGCCAAAGGGCTTTAAATACTCGCGCGCGCCCGAAACAAGCTCCACGATAAAATGACTTTCTAGGTTTGGCAGGAGCATACAGATAAATTCGTTGACTGGCGCACCTGCTTCTTGCGAGGCGTCGGCGGTGATAAAGGTGCCTTTTCCGTGAATCCGGTAGATGAGCCCCTCCTCCTGCAGTTCTGTAATGGCTTTTTTGGCGGTCATGCGGGTGGTGGAGAAACGCATTGCCAGCTGGTTTTCGGATGGCAGCTTGTAGTTTGGCACGTTTTTGTTTTCCTGAATCAATTTTCTTAAATAATCTTTGATTGTTTCGTATAAAAATTTTCCCATTTCCGCATCCTTTCAGCGTATTTTCTATTTTTGTTTCGTCTGTTTTTCTCCTTCGGGGCAGGATAAGACTTGTAAACGAAACATGTATAGCTTATATGCAAATTATAGTAAACAACAGCGGAAAAGTCAATAATTTTATGGGAGGAAAGCGCCGGAAAGAGAAAAGAATTCTTCACCACAGATGGCAAGAATATGCATATTCAAAGGATTTATCAAGTTGGTCAAGTTTTTGTGTACTGCATGTTGACAGTGGCTAAAGCTTCTGGTATTATCAAGTTGTAGAAGCTAATGGATAACTTGTATATATTTTTCTATACAAGCAGACAGCCGGGGAAGCTGTGTTGAAAAAGAGGACGGGCAGTACTTTTTACAACGCAGGCAGAGCAGAAATGAGGGGGATAGGATGAAAGAGGAGAAGGATAAAATGCAGCAAAAGAAAGCACATAACAGAAAAAGGCGAAAAGAAAAACTGGTAAAGGTTTTGGTACTGTTCCAACTGCTGGTCTTTGCAGTATTTTTTCTGTTTCCTTTTGTGTGGATGCTCTCCGTATCCCTGCAGACCGAAACGGAACTTATGACGTCGGCAGGTTTTCTGGAACAGCTGATTCCAAAATCGTGGCGTTTTGAAAATTATTCGGATGTTTTCAAAACACTGCCCTTTGCCAGATACTTTTTCAACAGCGGCGTTGTAACCCTGCTTACGGTCCTGGGAACATTGTTGTCCGCTTCCATTGTAGCTTACGCGTTTTCCAAGCTGCATTGGCCGGGGAGGAATTTCTTTTATTCCCTGATGCTGGTAACGATGATTCTCCCATCCTTTATCCTGATGATACCGACTTATAAGATGTACAGCGCGTTCGGTATGACCAATTCCTGGATTCCGCTCATCCTGCCGTCGTTTCTTGGCGGCGGCGCAGGGAACATTATCCTGATTCAGCAGTTTTATCAGGCGGTTCCGGGTGAGATTGTGGAGGCGGCGAGAATCGACGGAGCCGGGGAAGTTGGCATTTGGGGAAGGATTATGCTGCCGCTTTCAAAGCCGGTGTTAGCAACGGTGGCGGTGTTTGCGTTCCTGTTTTCCTGGAATGACTATTTAGGACCGTTATTGTACGTCAATGACCAGAGGCTGACCACCGTGGCGTTAGGACTTCGGGCGTTCCAGTCGCAGAGCAGTACGAACTGGGGGCTTTTGATGGCCGGTTCGGTGATTTCCATCGTGCCGAACCTCATTATTTTTACATTTGGGCAGAAATATTTTCTGGAAGGAACAAAGGCGGGGGCGGTGAAAGGTTAAAGCGTGAAAGGGGCAGGAATTTTGCGCAAGGGCTCAGGGAGTGACCCCTTTCACGCAGCAGTTTCAAAAATGCCTCACATGGGTACATTTTTGAAACTGCCAGGCGGATGCAATGGCTGCCGCGGGTTTGCGGCCGGAGAGGAGGAGGTTTATGAGAAAATCAGGGGCAAAAAAGGCAAGAAGATGGTGCGCGGTACTTTTAACGGCACTGTGCGTGGTGACGATGTTTGCCGGATGCGGGAAAAGCGGAAGCAAACAGGGCGCAGACGGCGAGATTTCGCTGGAGTTCTGGTCAATTTATCCGGAGGGCGACCCGAATTACGACTGGATGCTGTCCGTGATTGAGCGGTTTGAGAAGGAACATGAAAACATCAAAATCCATTACACGGGGATTTCGTTCTGGGATTATTTTACAAAAATCACAACTGCGATGACGGACCCGACCGGACCGGATATTTATTTACAGACAATCAAGGATACGTCCGACCGTGCCAGAGGCGGGGTGTCGATGAACCTGACACCGTTTTTTGACGGGGGTTTCCATGCGGGAACGGAATTCTTTTATGAGGAGGATGTGTTCCCAATGACGTATGAGGGCAATGTGTACGGCGTGCCATATGCGCTGGATAACCGTGTGCTCTATTATAATATTGATTTGATGAACGCGCTGAAGGAAAGTACGGATGAGGACTGGAAGAAAACAAAGGTGGCGAACAAGGAAGGCACGACCATCACGGGCAAACCGGATGATTTGGTGGATGAGAATGGCAATGTCAGGGCGCCGAGAACCTGGGATGAGCTGCTTGCATGGCAGGAGCTTCTGACTGTGACACAGGACGGGAAAATCACGCAGCTGGGTTTTGATGTAAATGTCGGGAATTTCAAAATTGAAAATGTAGTCTGGACGAACGGCGGCGAATTTTTTGACGGGGAAGGAAATCCGATTGTGGACACAGACGCGGGGGTGAGGAAGGGCTTTGAGGTCTGGTACGAGCTTACGCACACACTTTCTTCCGCGAGGGTCAATGCCTTTTTGGATACCGCGGGGGATAACACGACGAATTTGTTCTGGTCCGGCAAGGTGGCGATTATGATTGCGACCAATGAAATCCCTTGGCAGAACGATAAACTCGGCGATGAGAAAATCCCGATGGGGGCAGCTCCGGTTCCGTATAACGGCGTGGAGGAGAACCATTACAATTTTACCGGCGGTTTTTCCCTGGAGCTGGCGAAGCGTCTGGAAAAGGAGTCGGAGGAAGTACAGCAGGCGGCGTTTGCATTCATAAAATATTTGTGCAGCGAGGAAATCCAGGTGGAGGTATTGACCGAAACCAGCAATATGCCGGCAAATATCAAGAGCTATGATGCGCTGTTTGCGTCCATTACCGACCCGGAAAAATTGGTGGTGCTTGAGGAAATGAGCCACCGCAAGGCGTATGATTATATTTATGACGCACCGAACTGGTGGGGGGAAATCCAGAATGCCTTAACGGATTATACCGCGGACAAAAGAACGCTGGAACAGAGCCTGCAGCGCGCGCAGAATGCGATTTTGCAGCTGAAGGCGAGCTATTGATGCGCACAGAACCGGACGTCTTTAAAGGAATTGGGGCGTGCCGCCTTTTGCACAGGGTACCATGACGGTTTGGCGCACAAAAAGGAGGAGATAAGATGAAACGAAAAGGCGGAAAAAAGAAACGGAAGGAGGCGGTGCTGGGTTATCTGTTTGCCGCGCCTTGGATTATCGGGTTTGTGGTGCTGATGGCGTTCCCTCTGTTCTACTCTTTGTACCTTTCTTTTACCAATGCGACGACCACGTCCATGGTAACGCAGTGGCGGGGAATCTCGTATTACAAAACAATATTGTCAGACCCGGTATTTTGGAGCAGTGTCAGAAACACGCTGAAATTCGTCCTCTTAAGCGTTCCGCTCAACCTGCTGTTTTCGCTCTATCTGGCGCTGCTGCTGAATGCGAAGGTGCCGGGCAGGAAGCTGTTCCGGGCACTGTATTACATCCCGACGCTTGTAACGATTGTAGCAGTGGTATATTTGTGGAGACAGCTTCTTGGAGCATCCGGTGTCATCAACCAGGTATTGGCATGGTTTGGCGTACAAGGACCGGACTGGTTCCACGATTATACCTGGGCAACGCCCGGTCTTGCCATTATGGGGATGTGGAGCGTGGGAGGTACGGTAGTCATTTTCCTTTCCTCCTTGACGGATGTCCCGGCAGAACTGTATGAGGCGGTCAGCGTGGACGGGGGCGGTTGGTTTAAGAAATTTTTCCATGTGACACTGCCCATTATCTCCCCGATTTTGTTTTACAATCTGCTGACCGCAACCATCGCGGCATTCCAGATTTTTGTACAGCCGATGCTGATGACAGGCGGGGAGTACAATACAAATTATCTTGGCTATACCATCTACACGACTGGGTTTACCGTGGGCAGGCAGGGCTACGCCTCGGCAATGTCGTGGATTATGCTGGCGATTGTGGGAGTGTTTGTGCTCGTGATACAGCTCGCAAGAAAAAAATGGGCATTTTATAATGATTAGCAACCGGAACTCATAAAACAGCATATTCCCGGACAACGCCCCCAGAAGAATTTATGGGAGCGGAGCGGACAGAAAATCTTCTGCTGATAATGGGTGCTGGTAGGGAATATGCGGAACTTAAAAAACAGCATATTCCCGGACAACGCCCCAGAAGAATTTATGGGAGCGGAGCGGACAGAAAATCTTCTGCTGATAATGGGTGTTGGTAGGGAATATGCGGAACTTAAAATAAGGAGAAGCGTATGAAATTGAAAATGAAAAAAGGTATGATGTTACTGGCCGCACTGGTATGCATGGTGGTGCTTGGCGCATGTACGGCGGTGCAGGTGAGCGGGGAACTGGAACTTAATTCGGACGGGAGCGGAACCAGAAAAATTGTGGGTCTGATTGCAAAGCAGGATTATCAGGACGGTTACGGCAGCGCGTATTACTATTTAAAGCAGCATGGGGACGAACTTGCAGCTTCCCTCTCCGAAATTTATGCGCAGAACGTGCAGGGAAGCAGCGAATGGTTAAAGATTGCGGTGGACGACACCGGAAGCGACTGGGAGGTTGTGACCTTATCTTTTGATTTTTCTTCCTTTGCGGAATATCAGGAGAGGCTGCGCGCGCTGGCATATAACGGGGACTATTCGGAAAATTATGCTGACCCGCAGATTGTGCAAGAGGATGGGAAGGTTGCCGGATATTCCGAATCCGCATCGGTGATGACCGCTATTTTCAAGAGTCTGCAGATGTCGGTTATGGCGGATGAGGAAATGTATGACGAGCGCTGCATGAAGGACGGGGAAGCCCTCAATGACGGCTCCGCGGATGGGCAGCTTGGGGATTACGGCGTGGAATTAATCAAGCCGGAGAATGGAACTGGCTTTACACTTTTACTTGATGGTCAGGAGGCATTAGAACTTGCGGCAGTGGATGGTGCATTTACCTATTCGGCGGCAGGAAGCGGGGAAGAGGAAGTACATGAGACGAGCCTTGTATTGGATTACCGTTTTGACGGCGATTTGACAAACAAGGGCAGCGCAGAAGACAATGACCTTGTACAGGGAGTGGGTTCTTCTTCCACGGAGACCGTCTTTGGTGAAGGAATTGACGGGCAGGCAGTGATTTTTGACGGCACAAGCTATCTTGCTTCCCCAAATAAAACCTACAGCTACAAGGAAATGACCATCAGCTTTTATTACCGGATGGACGAGTATACACAGACAGATACCGGGGCGAACATGGTGCTTGTCCCGGCAGGGCTTGGGGCGCTTGGCAGCGGCGTGATTGATGTGGAATTTATCAACGAGGCAGAAGTTGGGGCGACCATGCTTCTTGGCAAGATGAACAGCTCGAACTGGCAGACGCAGGATAAACTGTATTCTGAGGGATATTTTATGGAATCCCATCTGTCTGAGTGGCACTGCTACACGCTGGTATACCAGAATGAGTACGGCGAGGACGGAGCGATTGACGATGCCTTTGTGTATATGTACATTGACGGCAAACTGGCGGCGCGTGCAAGGCTGTCGGTGGCGGCAGGACTGACCTTCAGCCTTGGAAGCTATGACGATGGCTCCGCAGGGGAACCGAACGGCGGCTTTAATGTGGGCGGTTATTTTGAGAATGGTCTGGTAAAGCGGGGATGCACGGGTGCGCTTGACAATCTGATGGTATTTGACGGTGCATTAAGTGAAGAGGAAATCAATGAGCTTTGCTATACCGTAAAGGTGGATAAGGAGTATGACCCGGATGTTGTGGATACCATAGAGCCTTCCGAAGAGGAAACGACACCTACGCCAGCTCCGACCGCGACGAATGCACCGGATACAGACAAAACACCGTCCGTTACAAAACCGGACAAGACAGAGGAAGGAAACGCAAATCCTACGGTTATTATCGTAATCGTTGTTGTCGTTGTCCTCTTAGCGGCAGGCGTGGCGGTTGTTCTTGCAAAGAAAAAGAAAGACAAATAAGAATGCAGGGCGGGAGAGAATGGAAAAATTTGCAAAACCGCGGCAGAAGCGGCCGGTAAACCCGGAAGCCGCGGGGGAGTCCAGTATAAACCGGAGAGAGGGAGGTACTGCGAGTGAAAAAAAGAGGACTTGCCCTCCTGCTCTGCTTCCTGCTTGCGGCGGCTTCGGCCGCCTGCGGCGGGAGCGGAGGACAGGAAGATGGCGGAAAGCAGGAACAGGAGGATGGCAGCCGCAAGGACGGGGAGAACTCCGGGAAGGAAGACGGCAGTCTTGGGGATGACAGCCAGGAACCGGGAAACAAAAGCCCTGAAGATGGCAGTCCCGGAATTGAAAACAGCAATCAGGGGGAGGTTGGAACTATGCTGACACTGAACGCGGTGGATGAAAGGCATGCAGCGATTGTCAACGGCAGCGGAATGAGCGGTTCCGAGGGCAGGATACACCTGCATTCGGCCGATGCAGATACCATGTATAAAGGGCAGGAGAAAACCTTTGTTTTTGATATCGGGCACACCGAAAAGCTGGGTGCGTTATATATCTGGAATTACAACGCGAAGGATGATATCGGCTCTGGCCTGAAAGAAGTCGAAATCAGCATTTCGGAGGATGGCGAGAATTATTCCGAGCCGGAAAAATATACCTTGGCACAGGCGGCAGGGGAGGAAAATCAGCCTGCCACCAATACCGTGGATGGAACGCCAATCGATTTTGAGGGGATGAGCGCAAGGTATATTAAAATTTATGTGCTTGGCAATTATGGCGGGGATTCGTATGGGCTTAGTGCGCTGCGCCTGTTCCGCTACCGCCAGCCAGCCGTAGCAGGGGAGAGCATTTCCTGCACGCCGGTAGAACGTTATGTCAATAATGTTTGGTCGGCGCAGCCAGAGCAATACAGCCTGACAAACGGCAGCGGTTTAAGCGATTTCCGCAGGGAAGACGCGCTGCATGACAATGAGCCGGAGCACATGTATTTGCAGGATGCGAAAGCATTGGATTTTACGATTGATTTGAAGGGAGAATACCCGGTTGATAAAATTGTGGTATGGAATTATAACGACCCGGAGCATCTGGATTACGGTGTGAAGAAATTCCGGCTGAAGGTGTCGGATGATTATTCCCTCTGGACGACCATTGGCAATTATACGATGGAGCAGGCGGATGGGAGCAGCGGGATTGCCCCTTCCATAAGCATTGCGCTGGACAATATCCATGCCCATTATATCCGTCTGGAGCTTATGGAGACTTTTAGCAAGGAGAAGGTCGGGCTTTCTGAGGTCAGCGTATTTATGGGGGAAGGGTGGTACTGCGAGAGCGAGTCGGATTATACGGCGCTTCTTTCGAATTATGAAGGATGGGCGGGCGCGGACGGTATTTATACCGTAAACCTTGACGGCAAGGATGCAGTGTATGGCGAGGAGGCAAAGGACGCAAAGACATTCTTTGTTTTCAGCGATACGATTCTCTCGGACGTCAACCCGGTAACAGGCCTGCGCAGCAATGTGACGATGGTCAACAATACAAGTGCGCTGCTGACCGGAAAGGCGGCGGACCCGGCAAAGATGGAGTTTTATTATCCGGGGAAGGATGGGACAGCAAATATTGTGCCAGACCCTCTGATTCCTGCGACGAAACAGGGGAAATTCATCTATTATTGGCTGGGGGATACTTTTGTAAGCGGGGATTTTCTGTATGTGTATGCGCTGCGCGTTGATTCGGTGGACGGGGTATTTGGGTTCGCGCAGATTGGCGTAGACTTGGCGCGCTACGATATCCGGGATGGAAATGTGGATTTTGACTCGCTTACCATCATCAATGACGATAACATGCGTCTGTGCAGTGCCACGGATGCAGCGCGCAAATGGTATTTCGGCGGCGCGGTTTACCAGAGCACAGAACAGGCGGGTGTAATGTATCCGGACGGCTATGTATATGTGTACGGCTATGAGGATTTGGAAGGCGAAGGCAGGAGGCTTGTTGTGGCAAGGGTGCTGCCGGAGGAAATTGAGGATTTTAGCAAATATGAATATCTGGCGGAGGACGGCAGTTTTTACAGCCAGGTACCGGAGCGTTTTATGGTGCTGGCGCAGGATGTCGCGCCGGAATGCAGCGTGACGCAGATGACATCGGGGGAGCATAAGGGAAAATACCTGTTTATCAATACGCATTTTACCAACACTGCGACCATCAAGGCATCCATTTCGGATTCCCCTTATGGTGTGTTTACGGGCAAGACTACCATCTATGTGCATGATACCTGCCTTACAGTGCCAGGCAAGGGCAATAATACTTACAATGCAAAGGCACATCCTGCCCTGTCCGGGGAGAATGAGCTGATTCTTTCGTACAATGTGAACGGGGATGACTGCTTCAAATATGCGGATATCTACCGGCCGAGATTTTTGCGGCTTGGGATGGTGCAGCAAAAGTAGGGTTGGAAATGGAAAAAAATTGGTAACATCAGAACGCAGCCCGGCATGGTTTCGGGGAGGAAATAACTGTGAAATGGCAAAAAAGCGGCATGGTATGCGCGTATGCGGCATGATGCAAGGAGGAAGACATGTACAAAATAGGAATTGACATCGGCGGGATGAGCGCGAAATTCGGGCTGGTAAAAGAGGAACGGATTCTTGCGCAGAAGATAATAGAAACGGGCGCGGACCTTGAGTACGATGCGTTCCTTTCTGCTGCCGCTGCGTGCATTGCCGCGCTGCGAAAGGAACAGGAAGTGGCGGCGGTCGGTGTCAGTTCCTGTGGACTGATTGACAGCGGGCAGGGGAAAATTGTCTATTCTAATAATATTGCCTGGGAAGAAAAGACGATTGCAAAAGACCTGCAAAGATGCACGAACCTTCCGGTGAAAGTGGCGAACGATGCGAAATGTGCAGCGCTTGCCGAGGCGGTGTATGGCGCAGGGCGTTCCTATAAAAGAGTGTGTATGCTTACGCTTGGAACCGGGGTGGGCGGCGGGTTTGTCTGTGAGCGCCGCCTGCCGGAAGGAATTTACGGGGACGGGGACGGCATTTTAGGACATATTACCGTAGAACGCGGGGGCAGACCATGCAGCTGTGGCAGGAAGGGATGCCTTGAGGCGTATGCATCCGCAACGGCTGTTATGGCGGCTTACCGGGAAGAAACGGGACTTTCCCTGACGGCGAAGGAGATTTTTTCGCGGGCAGGGCAGGGGGAGGAAGCCGCTTTGAAGGTGGTTGCACAGTTCCGGTATTATCTTGCGGAAGGGATAACGAGCCTTGTCAATGTGCTGCGCCCGGAAGTGGTGGTGATTGGCGGGGGACTCGCGGGTTCTGCCGGGCTTTTTATCAAGGAAGTGGAAGAGCAGGTCAACCGGTACGCGTTCGGCGGTGCGCTTCTTCCGGTCAAGGTGGATGCCGCGCAGCTTGGAAATGGGGCGGGTATGATTGGCGCGGCGCTGCTGTGAGCGGCGGCAAATAGGCCAGAGTGGTGCTCTGGCATCAAGGGGCAGACATGCCTGGTACAGCACTGTTATCAAGGGGAGACAGATGTGGGTGGCGCGGCGGTATTGGAACGGCGCAATTTTTTATAGAAGACGGAGGGAAAGAACATGGTTGCGAACTATCATAATTACGATAAATATCCGGCGAAAAGAATCGAGGGTTTTACCGCGTATGAAGGGTATGCGGCAATCACGGAGGCTTTAAAGGCAGCGGTGGCGGGAAAGGCGCATGCGGTGATTACATTGGAGACTTATACACAGGTGGACACAAAGGAAATCACAGAAGGGCTTGGCGGGCTTGGGGCAGTATTTTTTCATGCGGAGCAGTGCATGGTCAGCGACCGGCAGTACATGGATTATATCAGACAATACTTAACCGACGACAGGGTGTTCGGTATTATGAATACATTGCAGATAAAGGATTTTTATGTGGAGGAGCGCATGGAGGAAATGCGGCGAAAGATTGCGGAAACGGATGGGGTTTGCGTGGTATACGGTGTGGGGGCTTCCTGCGTGTGCAAGGGGGATATCCTGGTGTACGCAGACCTTGCCCGCTGGGAAATCCAGCTGCGTTTTGCCGCGGGAACGCCAAACTGGAAAGCGCACAATGAGCATGCCCCGAAGCTTGCGAAATTCAAACAGGGATTTTTCGTGGAGTGGCGGATGGCGGACCGGCTGAAAAAGCAGCTTTTTGACCGCATTGATTTTTTACTGGACACGAATAAAAAAGGGGAGCCGAAGATGGTCTGCGGGGAGGGATTCCGCGCGGGACTGGAAACCTTTTGCCGTGAGCCATTCCGATTGGTTCCGTATTTTGCGCCAGAGGTCTGGGGCGGACAGTGGATGAAGGAGATTTGCGGGCTTGATGCGGATGCGCCGAATTATGCGTGGGCGTTCGATGGCGTGCCAGAGGAGAACAGTATTTATATGCAGTTTGGGGATGTGCGCATAGAGGTTCCGTCCGTGGACGTAGTGTTTTACCGCCCGGTTTTGCTGCTCGGCAGCAGGGTGCATGCGCGCTTTGGGGACGAATATCCCATCCGCTTTGATTTCCTTGACACCATGAGCGGGCAGAACCTTTCCCTGCAGGTACATCCGCTGACCGAATATATCCAGTCTGCGTTCGGGATGCATTACACACAGGACGAGAGTTATTATATCCTGGACTGCGGCGAGGACAGCGTGGTTTATCTGGGACTTAAGGAGGGCGTGGACAAGGAGGCGATGCTTGCCGAGCTGAAGCAGGCGCAGAGTGGCGAAATCGTTTTCAATGCGGAAAAGTATGTGAATATGTGGCCTGCAAAACGGCATGACCATTTTCTGATTCCGGGCGGCACCGTGCATTGCAGCGGGAAAAACACAATGGTGCTTGAGGTGAGCGCCACCCCATATATTTTTACATTTAAGCTTTGGGACTGGGGGCGCGTGGGCTTAGACGGGCTGCCGCGCCCGGTGCATATCGGGCACGGGGAGAAAAATATCCAGTGGGACCGCACGACGGGCTGGGTAAAGGAAAATCTGATTAACCGGGTGGAGCTTTTGGAGGAGAGCAAGGCGGCTATGGTAGAGCGAACAGGGCTTCATGAGAGGGAATTTGTGGAAACCAGACGCTATACCATCCGTGAGAGGGTTTATTTTAAGAGCGAGGGCGGCGTGAGCAGCTGCAATGTTGTGGAGGGGGAAGGAGCAGTGATTGAGAGCGTGGATGGCTCCTTTGCACCGTTTGAAGTACATTATGCAGAAACTTTTATTATCCCGGCACAGGTGAAAGAGTGCGTGCTGCGGCCGCTTTCCGGGGAAGTAAAGATACTCAGGGCAACCGTGCGGTAATTGCGCAGAATGAAAAACAGCATATTCCGGTACGGGGAGGGAATATGCGTAACTCCAAAAACAGCATATTCCCAGACAGTACCCCGGAGGAATTTTTGGGAGAAGAGCGGACAAAAATTCCTCCGCCGAAAAAAAGGGTACGGGGAGGGAATATGCGGAACTCCAAAAACAGCATATTCCCGGACAGTACCCCGGAGGAATTTTTGGGAGAGGAGCAGACAAAAATTCCTCCGCCGAAAAAAAGGGTACGGGGAGGGAATATGCGGAACTCGAAATAAGAGGTGACAGTATGATTAAAGAAATCTGGTGCATGATGCACAGCCACCTGGATGTCGGCTACACCCATCCGCAGCCGCTTTTGATGGAACTGCAGGTGGACTATCTGAACCAGGCGATGGCGCTGGTGGAAAAGACGCGGGATTATCCGGAAGAATCACGCTTTTGCTGGACAATTGAGGCAAACTGTGTGTTGGAGAAATGGCTGGAAACAGCAGGCGAGGGGCAGATTGCAAAGCTGAAGGGATGGATTGAGCAAGGCCGTCTTTGTGTGACTGCACTGCCAATGCACACCACACCCGGCTGTAACGCGCGGGAACTGGTCGATGCACTTGCGGCAAAAGGCAGGCTTGAGAGGGCGCTTGGCATCACCATCCGCACGGCAATCAACCACGATATAAACGGGCAGCCGTGGCCGCTTGGAGGGCTGCTTTTGGATTGCGGCGTGGATTTTTACCTGACGGGAATCAACATCCATTTTGGTGGAATCCCGTTTCCGCGGCCAATGTTTTTTGACTGGAAAATGGCGGACGGGAGGAAGTTAAGAACTTTCCTTGGGGAGCATTATTCCCTGTTCAGCCAGTTTATGTTTACGCACGAGCATTCGACAGCGCGGATGCATGAGGGCGTGCAGGAATATGTAAAGCGCCTTGAGGAGAATCATTACCCTTATGAATTTGCGTTCCTCACGGCAACCAATCCGCCATTATATGACAATAACTGCCCGGATTTGGAACTGGCGGATTTGATTCGGCATTATAATGAGGAAGGGCATGCGGTGAAAATCCGGATTGTTACGGCAGATATGCTGCGGGAACGGGTGCTTGCACAAAAAGGGCATACCGTTCCGGAATACGCAGGCGACTGGACGGATTACTGGAATTTCGGCAGCGCAAGCACGGCAAGGGAAACGCGTGTTTCGCGCCTGGCAAAGCAAACACTCCAAAAGGCAGAGTTTTTTGAGTGTCTTACGGATAAGGCCGATGCGCATTATGAGAGTGTCAAGCGGGAATGCCGGAAAAATATTCTTTTGTATGATGAACATACCTGGGGCGCCTCCGGGTCCGTGAGGGAACCGGACAGCCCGGAGACTGCCTCACAGCTGGTCCACAAGCAGGAAATGGCGTATACGGCGGCGGATTTGTCGGGGTATTTGCTGGGAAACCGGGTGGAGGCTTTAAACGGCAACCCATGGCAGAGCAATGGGCTTTTTGGGATTACGCTGACGAATACCTGCGGGGTGGAGCAGGTTGTAAGGGTGCAGTATCCAAAAGGATTTCAGGATGGCGGCCGGCAGCTGAGCGCCCTGCGCAGCAAGGGGTATGTGCCGTATCTGGAAGAAGGCGGGGAGATGGAGGATGCCGGGTGGGTAAAGATTGCGCCGTTTACGCATCTGGAATTTTCGTTTGAAGAGCTGGACCGAATGGCACAGTCCGCTCAGAAGATGGATTGGGCGAAACCGGCAGCACCAGGGCAAAGTACAGAGCTTATGCCGGAAAATGGAACGTGTACCAAAGAAGAGAACTTGTTTGCCATTAAGGAAGGCTGTGTGGAAACGCCGTATTACCGGGTATTTTTTGATGAGGGAACGGGGCGTATCCGCCAGATTTATGCCAAAGAACTCGGAAAGTATATTTTAAATGAGAAAAGCGGATATTTTCTTTTTGACCCGGTGCGCGAGACGGTTGACGAGACGCAGAATCCGGCGGAGCGCGCAACCTTATTTCCGAGGGATGTGGAGCTTGGAAACCGGAGCATCAGCCAGTGGAACCATGACTGGAAGGCGAAGCGGGAACGGGCAGTCTGTGCACAGGGGTGCGCAGATGCGCATGGTACGGAAGCAGGCACATCCGCCTGGCAGCTAAAACAGGAAAACGGGGCAGTTACCTTTTCGTTTGGACTTTGCCTGCCGGGAACAAGAAGGATGCGCCAGGAAATTACTTTTTATGCCTGCCAGCCGAATATCCGTATGGAGGTTTCCTTTTATAAAGAAGCCGTTTATCTGCCGGAATCCATATATTTTGCCGTTCCGCTGTCCATGGAAGGCGGGTGGCAGTGCAGCTACGATACGGCAGGGGAGGCTGTGAAGCTTGACGAGGAGCAGCTTGGGAATGTCTGCCGGGACTGGGTGACGGTGGATGGTGCCGTAGCGGTCTATGATGGCAGGAAGGCAGTCACGCTCGCCTGCCCGGACGCGCCGCTTGTGCAGGTAGGAGACTTCCATTTCGGGCAGGAAAACAAGGGCATTGCAAGGGAGGAAAACCCATTATTGCTCGCCTGGGCGATGAACAATTACTGGGATACCAATTTCTGCGCGAACCAGCAGGGGGCGGTAAAGCTTGCCTATGAGCTGAATGTGCATGAGGCTTTCCGGGAAAGGATGCTCTGGGAGGACGGCGTGCATGCCACACAGCCGGTTGTAATGGGTGCACTTGTGGATGAAAGTGCGAAAAATACAGCGGAGGGCATACCGACAGAGGAATGCTGCCGCGGTGTGGCAAAGAATCCTGTGGGGCGGACACTGCTTGCTGTGGAGGGCGCGAAAAATGCGGCGGCAATTCTTCTTTCGGTCTATCCGGCGGCAGACGGCACCGGAATTTACGCCATGGCAAAAAATCTGCGGGATGAACCGGAGTTGCTTACGCTGCGGGTGGATGATTTCCCGGTGGCGTGCGCGGCATTGGAAACGCCGTGCGGCAAGGCGAAAGGAAGTGTAAAAGCGGAGGGGGACAAGGTGTATCTGGTGATGCCTGCCCGTGCGCTGCAGCTGTTAAAAATCACGAAAAAACAGCCGGAATTTCCCGTGTGACAAACGGGGCGGGGTATTCCATGGTTCCATGCATAATTTCCGGTAAAAAAAATACTTGACAGGCAAGACCCTTCTATGCTATAGTGAAACAGCTATGGAAGGGTCTTTTTTTTATGCCTAAAAACAGTGAAGACCTGTATGAAACAGATACACGTTGTCACGGACAGGGCGTTTTGTTCCGGACGGCAAACGGGACAAGGGACATGCTTTGTCCACCACGAAAAAATTTACGGAGGTGGAGGTTGTGCGAGTAAAAATTACATTGGCATGTACGGAATGCAAGCAGCGTAATTACAACATGACGAAGGAAAAGAAAAATCATCCGGACAGAATGGAAACCAAGAAATACTGCAGGTTCTGTAAGTCACACACGTTACACAAGGAAACAAAGTAATTGCCTGCGAATAACCGATGCGGATTGTACCGGTTATTTTCCGGCAGTTGCTATGTAGTGTCATCATGCGTTGATAATTCATTTATCCGCAGGGAAGGAAAGGAATCATGGCAGAAGCTACTGTAAACACAGCGGAAAAGCCAGCAGGCAAGCAAAAGGACCCAAAGGCTCCTAAGCCAGCGAAAAAGAGTTGGTTCAAAGGCCTGAAGGCTGAGTTTTCCAAGATTATCTGGCCGGACAAGGAGACTTTGTTTAAGGAGTCCGCAGTCGTTGTCATTGTGTCCGTTGTACTGGGCGTGGTGATTGCTTTGGTAGATATGGTTATCAGGGCAGGAATCAACGTTTTAGTCTGACTTGGGATAAGGGTGACGATATGGCAGAAGCAGAATGGTATGTAGTCCATACCTACTCGGGTTACGAGAACAAGGTAAAGGCAAATATCGAGAAGACAATTGAAAACCGGCATCTTCAGGATCAGATTCTTGAGGTTTCCGTTCCGCTTGAGGAAGTGACGGAGTTAAAGAATGGCGTAAAGAAAAAAGTCCAGAGAAAAGTCTTCCCGGGCTATGTGCTGCTCCATATGGAGATGAACGAGGATACCTGGTATGTCGTGCGCAATACGCGCGGCGTGACGGGGTTTGTCGGACCGGGCTCAAAGCCTGTACCGCTCTCGGAAACAGAGATGATCAATCTTGGCTTCAAGAAAGAAGCGGAGTTGTCCTACGACTTTGAGGTGGGTGACACGGTGACGGTAACATCCGGTGCGTGGGAAAATACCCAGGCGGTTATCCGTGCAATCAATCCCAATAAGCAGACGGTCAGCATCAATGTTGACCTGTTTGGACGCGAGACCCCGGTGGAAATCAGCTTTTCCGATATCCGGGTCGAAAGTTAAATTGCGGATGCCATCTGGCATCGGCAAGTGGGAGGGACTATTTTAAGTCTCCCGCTAATACCACAATTTTAGGAGGTTACGAATCATGGCAAAGAAAGTTACAGGCTATATTAAGTTACAGATTCCTGCTGCAAAGGCGACCCCGGCACCACCGGTTGGTCCGGCGCTTGGTCAGCACGGCGTAAACATTCCACAGTTCACGAAGGAGTTCAACGCAAGGACCGCGAACCAGGAGGGAATGATTATCCCGGTTGTTATCACAGTGTATGCGGACAGGAGCTTCAGCTTCATTACGAAGACCCCGCCGGCAGCAGTCCTTCTTAAGAAGGCATGCAACTTAAAGACCGCAAGCGCGTCGCCGAACAAGGTAAAGGTTGCGACAATCAAGCGTTCCGAGGTTCAGAAAATTGCCGAGTTAAAGATGCCGGATCTGAATGCCGCTACAATCGAGGCTGCTACGAGCATGATTGCAGGCACTGCAAGGAGCATGGGCATCACCGTAGTCGATGACTAATCATACAGATATTTGGATTGGCGCGGCCGCTGTTATTTGCGGGGCGGAAAATCCTGGGAAGTTTGCGCCTGCGGCGCGCTTTCCCGTGTGAGAGGGCTTTTGCGGCCTGAAATGGCAGCAGGTTATCCGTCCTTTCACATTATATTGTGGGAGGGACACAGATTCTCCCGATAATACCACCAGGAGGTTAATGAAATGAAAAGAGGAAAGAAATATCAGAACGCAGCAAAACTAATTGACAGAAGCGTTCAGTATGATGTTGCAGAAGCAGTCAGCTTAGTAAAGAAATCAGCCACCGCAAAGTTCGACGAGACGGTTGAGCTTCATATCCGCCTCGGCGTTGACGGGCGTCACGCAGACCAGCAGGTGCGCGGTGCGGTTGTATTGCCGCACGGAACCGGCAAGACCGTAAGGGTGCTTGTATTTGCCAAGGGCGACAAGGTTGCAGAGGCAGAGGCGGCAGGTGCGGATTATGTCGGCGGCGATGAGCTCATTCCGAAAATCCAGAACGAGGGATGGTTTGAGTTTGACGTTGTTGTAGCGACCCCGGATATGATGGGCGTTGTCGGACGTCTCGGACGTGTGCTCGGACCAAAGGGCTTAATGCCGAACCCGAAGGCAGGCACCGTAACGATGGATGTTGCCAAGGCGATTAACGATATTAAAGCTGGTAAGATTGAATACAGACTGGACAAGACTAATATTATCCATTGCCCGGTCGGCAAGGCTTCCTTCACAGAGGAACAGCTCGCAGACAACTTCCAAGCACTTATGGGTGCCATCATCAAGGCAAAGCCGGCATCTGCAAAGGGTCAGTATTTAAGAAGTGTAACACTCACTTCCACGATGGGACCTGGCGTAAAGCTCAATACGGCCAAATTAGCGTAAGCTAATTAAAAAAATTTCTTTTGGTGTTGACACACAAATAGATTTATGTTATATTATAAAAGCTGTTGAAAAACAGCGGCTGCCGAAGACAGCAGGTGCCGTAGCTACGGCGTAAGGAAGTCCGCCTGCCGAGGATAATGTTGGTATATCATGACTGATTTGCTGCCTCCTGTCTTTGCAGGGGGCAGTTTCTATTATCCTTTAGTGTTCCGACAAATTAGCTTATATGAGTGCAGTTTTTGGCCGGAAGGAACACTATGTGGCGCAGACAAAATCTATAAGGAGGTGTACGTAAAATGGCAAAGGTTGAGTTAAAAACTCCAATCATTGACGAAATCAAGGGTTTTGCATCGAAGGCAAGCGCGGCGGTTATCGTTGATTACCGCGGTCTTACCGTAGAGGAAGATACCCGCCTTCGCAAGTCTTTAAGAGAGGCCGGTGTTGTGTACAAGGTATACAAGAACACTTATCTTAAAAGGGCGTTCGAGGGTACGGATTTTGCACAGCTTGACCAGAATCTTGAGGGCCCGACCGCAGTTGCATTCGGTATTGACGATGCGACCGCCCCGGCAAGAGTGCTTGCAGAGTTCGCGAAGAATTGTGACAGGCTTGAGTTCAAGGCAGGTGTCGTAGAGGGCACATACTACGATGCGAAGGGTATCCAGGTTATCGCATCCATCCCGTCGAGGGAAGTGCTTATTTCCAGGCTTCTTGGAAGCATGCAGTCCCCGATTACAAACTTCGCACGCGTTATCAAGCAGATTGCGGAGAAGAACGGCGAGGCTGCATAAGCCTTTTATCATGCGCGGCATAAAAGGGCGCAGGGATATGGCGGCAGGCTCTGCCGCACAGACAGCTGCCATTGCTTGGGCGGCGATATAAAAAATTATATGGAGGTAAATAAAATGACGACTCAGGAATTTATCGATGCTATCAAAGGCATGACCGTATTGGAATTAAATGATTTAGTGAAGGCTTGCGAGGAGGAGTTCGGTGTCAGCGCAGCAGCAGGCGTTGTTGTAGCGGCAGCGGGTCCGGCGGCAGCAGCTGAGGAAGAGAAGACCGAGTTCAACGTAGAGCTGACCGAGGTTGGCGCAGAGAAGGTTAAGGTTATCAAGGTTGTCCGCGAGGTAACTGGTCTTGGCCTTAAGGAAGCAAAGGACACGGTTGACGGTGCTCCGAAGGTACTCAAGGAAGGCGCATCCAAGGAAGAGGCTGAAGAGATTAAGAAGAAGCTTGAGGAAGTTGGCGCTAAGGTTACACTTAAGTAATTTCATGCGATATGTATTTGTGGGAAAGCACTGCAGGTTATGCCTGCGGTGCTTTTTGTGCGCAGGGGTGCGGATGGAAGCTGGCTGCTTTGCAGCACGCGCCCCGCGCAGTGCGTCGCGGGGAAAAGTTTTCCCTGCTTGGCTGCACCTGGGCGCGGAATGGAAGTCAGGGCGTGTGGCTGCTTAAAAAATGGATTTGTAAGAAAATTGTAACATCTTTGGCTTGAATTTGACAATAATGTCAGGTATGATGGAGACATCATTGATATTGGCCGCTGATGTGGCGGCTGTACAGAAAAGAGGTAGGGATATGAAAAGAAAGCTATCAAAGCTCGCGGCGTTCTTTCTGGTTCTGTGCATGGCGGTCCCGATGCTTTCAGGCCTTGCGGATTGCCTGAGCGTACAGGCGGCAGCCGTGTCTCTGAACGCGACGAGCAAAAAGGTGTATCTTGGGACGACATTCCAGTTGGAAGTAAAGAATGCGGATATGAGCAAGGTGAAATCCGTGACTTGGAAAATGAACCGCACGTCCATTGCAAAGATTGACCAGAATGGTCTGGTGACACCGGTCAAGGCAGGGACGACAACGGCAAAATGTACGTTGGCATACAAGGATGGTACTTCAAAACTGCTTACCTGCACGATAATCGTGCGCAAGCGTGTGGAGGCGACCGCCGTAAAATTTACGAATGTGGTATTGGATGACAATAACGCGAAGTCGATGTATGTCGGCAGCACGTTCTCCCTCAAAAAATCGGTGACGCCGTCCAATACGACGGACAGTGTATTTTACAGTTCGGATGACGAAAGTGTAGCAACCGTATCAACATCCGGTGTGATTACGGCAAAGAAGACAGGCATCACGGTGATTGAGGTTCGTTACGGCTTGAGTAAAACGGATGCGGTGAGGGCGGATAACAAGGCGGTGGCAAAGTTCTACCTGCATGTTGTTGAAAAACCGGCACCGACCCCGACCCCGACATCAACCCCGACCCCAACGCCGCTCCCGACCCCGACCCCGGTGCTTCCGCGGGTGGACGAGGCGAAGATGGTTGGCAGCCAGGAGCTGCAGGTTAGCTTTAATCAGCCGGTCAGGAAGAGCAGTGTGGTCAATGACAGCAAACTTGTTGCCGGTGCGGTTGTGCTCGGTAAAGATGAGAAAGCGACGGACTTTGGGACACTGACGGCATCGCTTTCCGCGGATTCTAAGACACTGGTTATCCGCAGCACAGGTTCTTTCAATGGCATTTACTCGATTGTGATATCCAATAAGGTGGTAAGCCAGGTGGGTCTTCCGTTTGAGCAGTATGCGAGTGTTATGACCTTAAAGGATACGACCGGACCGGTTTATCTGAATACGACGGTTGGATACAATGGTTGGGTGAGCAACATTAATTTTAATGAGGCAATCGACATTACCAATATGACGGTTGACAGTGTCACTGGCACGACAGATGCGATTTTGAGCGGCTATTTAAAAGAAGCGTCAAATTACAGGTTAAGTGAGGACGGGCGGACGCTTTCCATTGATTTAAGCGGCTATACCACGGATAAAAATCTGAGGGTAATGGTAAACCTGAAGGGAATTCGCGACCGTGCGGGCAACGCGACGAGCCGGCAGCTGCAGAGTGTTTATGTGCAGACAGACACATCGCCAAAACCGCTTGCCTCCATTGTGAAGGCAGAGCGCGTCTCAAAGACAGAGGTTGAGGTTACCTTCAGCGCGGAGATTTCTTCCGGGGGCTTTGCACAGTTTGGTCTGGAAACCTCGTATGGCATTGTTGACGCAGAGAATCTGAAAGTGGTACACTTTGATATCCCGGCTTCCTATCAGGCAATGACGGGGATGCAGACCGTCCGTTTTTCGGGGTGGTACAATTACAATGCAAACACAACGACAAACCCGACAGCGTCCTACCCGGTGAATTTTACACTGGATACGACTCCGCCGCAACTGCTTGCCTATGAGATGACGAATGCCGTTGTGGAAGGAAGGACGGTTGGCAAGCTAATTTTGACCTACGACAAGGAAATCCGGGTTGCGACAACGACACAGCAGGTTGGGGTGCGTGTAAGGAGCACGAACGGAAATATTTCCTCGGCATCACCGATTAGCACCACGGCAGAGGTGGAAAATACAATTGTTACATATATTTTTGACGACCCTATCATGTTTGAGAGCGGGCAGTTTTCGTTTACGCTTCCGCAGGGTATGGTAGCAGACCGCCTGGAGAATTATTCAAGGGCTGCTAATGTTACTATCAACAAAAACGGAACCACATCGACGGATGAGCTCCCGGCACCGATTGCAGCAACGCAGGACCCGACGGAATACGGCAAGATATATTTGACGTTCAGCAATAAAATTGACCCGGATACGGCAGAGCAGGTACAGAATTATTATGTTGTAAACGGCACGTCGCGCACCTATCCAATTGGTGCTTCCGTAAGCCAGAACAATGAAAATGGCGCAGTGGTAGAGCTTACGTTCAATACCGGAGCATTTTCAAACGCCTATGGCAGCTATGAGCTGGTTGTCAATGGTGTAAGAGGGTTTGGGGGAACCTTTGGTGCGATTACGAACAAGAGTATCCTCTTTACCGCAATTGAAAATAATCCGCCGAGGTATGCCTCGAGCACCATCAGCTACAATATGATTACAATTACGATGAGTGAGGAAGTAACTGGTTCAATCCGTATCACCGCGACCGATTCGGCGGGAGTAAGCTACACCGGGTATGGAAGTGCCATGGGCAGGCAGATTTCGATTGCATTGGACGGTGTGCCGACTTCGCGTTCCGTGCGCTTTGTGATTACTGAGAATGAAATTTTTGACCTCAGCGGAAACAAGGCAAACTTTACTTCGGGACAGTATATTCCTACGGTAAGCGCATATTAAAATTTGTTTTTTGGCTTTCGCCCTTTGGCATTTGCCGGAGGGCGAAGTTTTTTATGCGCAGGGGCGCAAATGTGCATCCATGCACATGGAATTTTGCTGCTTTGCAGCGCGCGCCAAGATAAAACACTTACGGAAGCAGATATGACATAAGATACGTAAAAGTTACAAAAGCATGTGAAATTTTTTGCGAGGAAGCTTGAATTTGCCAGGGGGCTAGTGTATAATGTGGGATGTACGAATCAAGATGGTATCAGTAAGCTTATAGAAAGAGGTTTTTGTGAAACGAAAAATATCTGGTTGGCAGCGTGTGGCAAGCCAGCTTGTTTTTATCATATATTTGGGAATGCTGTTTTATCTTTTGTTTTTTTCCGAGCGGTACGGACGTACAGACATCTCGGACGAATACCATTATAATCTTGTATTGTTTCGGGAGATTCGCCGTTTTTACCAGTACCGCGAGGTTCTTGGTATCCAAAGTGTCCTGGTGAACCTGGTGGGGAATGTTCTGGCATTTATGCCGTTTGGTTTTTTCCTCCCGATACTTTGGCCGAAATCCGGAAGGCTTTTGTTTGTTGCTTTCTGGAGTTTTTCGTTCAGCTTGTTCGTGGAAACGATTCAGCTTGTCACTAAAGTGGGGACTTTTGATGTGGACGATTTGTTCCTGAATACACTTGGAGGGATTTTCGGATATGTCCTGATGTGCCTGATGTTTTTGTGGGCAAGGAAGGGCAATTTGCGGAACTAGACAAACAGCAAGTGCCCGGACAGTACCCTAGTGGAAATTAACGGAGCAAGGCGGAGAGAAATTTCACTGCCGTGCGAGGTGCTGGTAGGGCAGTTGCGGAACTAATAACAGCAAATGCCCGGACAGTACCCCAGTGGAATTTATCGGAGCAAGGCGGAGAGAAATTCCACTGCCGTGCGAGGTACTGGTAGGGCAGTTGCGGAACTAATAATAGAAAGGGCTTTTTATGGTTGACATCCGCTTAGAGAGAAAAAGCAAATTAAAATTCCAGGGCAGGAAACACTCGAAAAAAGGAGTTGCGGCAATGTTCCTCGCACTTTTGTCATTTGGCGGTCTGGCGGCTGCATCCGTCCTATCCGCTATCGCGAAAGGGCAGGCGGGGGTTCTGGTCGGTTATCTTGGGATAGGCTGTCTTTTTGTGGCATTGGCCGGATTTATTCTCGGTGTGTTCAGCCTGCGTGAGCCGGATATCCTGTATTTTCAGCCGGTATTTGGGGTGACCGTGAACGGCATTCTGCTTTTGGCACTTGTTTCATTGTACCTGACTGGAATGATGGTTTAAATAACGGCATAAACGGAACTAAAATAAGACAGGAGACTGCATAAAATGCGTATATTGGAAATTTTAAGAGAAGAAAATGAAGGGATCAGGGAACGGTATGAGCTTGCGAAAGAGAGAATTGCGCAATTTTGCAGGGAAGAGGGTGTGCGGGAGCCGTTCCGGGATTACTTTGTCACACTGGCGGATTTTTCCGCGCTGTTGACGGGTGCAGCGGAGGCGGTGCTTTCCGGGGATTTATACCGGATGGACATGGAGGAACTTTCCAGCTTAAATGCGGAACTTTACAGGGATATCCTGCCGGAACATTATGAGGTCTGCTACGGGAATCCTGCTTTCGCGGTACAGCGTCTTGGGGAATATGGGCAGCTTCTTACGGTTGTCTACGCAGAAATCCACAGCCTGACAGCCTGCGCGTTCGAGGGACGTCTCCTGCCTTTGACCTGGGGGCTGGAGCTGCTGATTGAGCTGTACAACTGCTTTGAAGTGGAGGGGGAGTACACCGGGAAGGAAGCCAGGGAGGCACTTTACTATTATCTGCATGATTATATGCAGGAGTTTCGCATGATGCGCGCGCGGGAAAAACAGGACCCGACCTACACTTTTGCGCGGGACATCATCATGGAATCCGAACTTTCAGACCTGCGGTACCTGTATTATTTTGGCGAGTACATTACGGACAATGAGAAAAGGCTTGCCGGGTATTTGAATTCGTTGCCGGAAGAGACCGTGCGCAGGATGGCAAATACATATACGGATGGTTATGTGCGCGGTTTTGAGGTGATGGGGGCGGATTTTTCGGTGAAGAGCATTGTTGGCATCCGCTATGTGATTGGCTTTGAACGAATGCTGCGGTATGCGCTGGAGACGTTTGAGGGCATGGGGAAAAAGGTGACGGTGCACCGGGCGGCAATGAATCTTGTGAGCCGTACTTACGGGCGCAAGGACGGGTATTTTGCGACGAGCGCGAACCCGCAGTATGAGTATGACCACAAAAATGACATTGCATTCTGCTATGACAAAAAGCTGCAGAAAGCAATTTTGGCGGCGGCGAAGGCAGTGTGCGAATATTACCGCCCGGAATACGCGGCGTATGCGGGACCGGCGGTTCTGGAGGTTTTCGGGGAGCCGGAATTTGTGCCAGTCAATAAAAAGGAAGCCGTGCGCAAGGATGAGCAGGTGACGGCGTGTATGCTTGAGACAAGCCGGGAGCTTAGCCTGCAGATGATGGATTATGTGAAATCGGAGGAGACCTCCTATACGATAATTGCCTTTCCGCTGCCTAGCATCGGGGAGAGGTTTGAGGAGATTTTCCATGAAACCATCCGCCTGAACACATTGGACAACGACGCGTACAAGAAAATGCAGCAGGTGCTTGTCGATGCGCTGGATTTGGGAAACCGAGTGTTGGTGCGCGGGGGAAGGGGCAACCGCACGGATATGTTGGTGTGCCTGCACCGTCTGACCGAGCCGGAGCATCAGACAAATTTTGAAAACTGTACGGCGGACGTCAATATCCCGGTTGGTGAGGTCTTTACTTCGCCAGTGCTCGCCGGAACAAGCGGAGTGCTGCATGTGAGCCGCGTGTTTCTGAATGGTCTGGAATACCAGGATTTGGAGTTTCATTTTTCGGATGGCATGGTCACGGATTACCGATGCGCAAATTTTGCAGATGCACAGGAAAACCGCAGATATATTTTTGAGAATATCCTGCATGGGCATGAAACGTTGCCAATCGGGGAGTTTGCGATTGGAACAAATGTACCGGCCTATGAGATGGGGCAGAAATACGGGATTCAGGCGAAGCTTCCGATTCTGATTGCGGAGAAGACAGGACCGCATTTTGCCCTGGGGGATACCTGCTACAAAATGAGCGAGGAGCATGCGGTGTTCAACCCGGACGGAAAAGAGATTATTGCGCGTGACAATGAAGTATCCATCTTAAGGAAAACGGATATCGCGAAGGCGTATATGAATTGCCATACAGATATCACAATTCCGTACAATGAAATCGCAGAGATTTCCGTGTTGTTGGAGGATGGAGCGAAGCTTACGCTCATCCGCGATGGGAAATTCGTGATTTCGGGTGCGGAGGGGTTAAATACCGGGAACTAAAAGCAGCTTCCCCGCGCCGTGTCCCGGTGGGATGCTGGGGAAGCGGATTCGCAAAAAATGCGGATGGAGAACAGAAGCTTTTCTGTTGTCAATGGGTGTTTGGAGGCATTTACAGAATTTAAAAACAGGAGGACGAAACTATGGCAAAAGTAGGTATTGTGATGGGGAGCGATTCGGATCTGCCGGTTATGAGCAAGGCAGCGGAGATGCTTGAGAAATTCGGGATTGATTACGAGATGACAGTGATTTCTGCGCACCGGATGCCGGACATTTTTTTTGATTACGCAAAAAGCGCGGAGGAAAAGGGCTTTAAGGTAATCATTGCGGGCGCGGGCGGCGCGGCGCACCTGCCGGGCATGGCGGCGGCAATTTTCCCGATGCCGGTGATTGGCGTGCCAATCCACACGAAGGCACTCGGGGGCGTGGATTCCCTGTATTCGATTGTCCAGATGCCGTCCGGCATTCCGGTTGCAACGGTTGCGATTGACGGTGCAGCGAACGCAGGCATCCTTGCGGCAAAGATACTTGCGACCTCGGATGAGGGGCTTTTGGCAAAGCTGAAAGCTTACAAGGAGGAACTAAAGGAGGGTGTTGTCGCAAAGAAGGAGCGGCTTGAGAAGGTTGGCTATAGAGAGTACAGCAAATAGAATATAAAGAGGAAAAAAGGGCGTTTGCAAAATGTCAGTTTCCTGTGGTATATGCCTGTCCGCCGCGTCCGGACGCGGTTTTATATCGCGGAAACGCCATATTTTGCAGCCGCCCTTTTTTGTATGTTTAAATGTTGTTTCGCGCGCCATGACAATATTTTTTGTAACCCTTTCCCCCAACCCCTCATATTATGTTATGGAACGAAGGAAGAGCGTCAGGAGGCGCTTTGTGTGGTGCGCATCCGGCGGTTTTAATGCGCAGGAGGCGAATGGAAACGAACTGTTTTGCAGCACGCCCCGCGCGGCGGGCAGTGGAGGAAAACAATCCCCTGCCCGATTGGCAAGAGCATACCACGCAGAAAGAGGGAGATTATGTATCGGAATAATTTCAGATCGCCGCAGATGGGAGGCCAACCGCGGCCGAATATGAATTTCGGGAACGGAGGCTTTGGTATGCAAAGGCCGTACCGTACCCCGGAGAATCATTGCTGCGCACCGCAGCAGGAAAATAATTGCTGCGCACCGCAGCAGGAAAATAATTGCTGTGCACCGCAACCGGAAAACAACTGCTGCGCGCCACAGCAGGAAAATAATTGCTGTGCACCGCAACCGGAAAACAACTGCTGCGCGCCACAACAGGAAGAGAATTGCTGTGCACCGCAGCAGGGGAATCATTGCTGCGCACCACAACAGGAAAACAATTGTTGTGCACCACAGAAGGAAGAGAATTGCTGTGTACCGCGACCAGAGAACAACTGCTGCGCACCACAACCAGAAGACAGCTGCTGCATGCCGCTTCCGGAAAACAATTGTGGCTGTGGGAACGAGGAAGTAGATTATGGTTGTTTTCCGTCAAAGAAAGACCCGGTTGCGGGAATGCCGCTCGCGATGGCGTATGTGCCGTGGCAGGATTTTAAGGATATCTGCTCCGAGGAGGAGGCATGGTGCAAGGGCACGATTTTTGCACAGTTAGACCTCGATTTTATGGCAAGGAGGTGCAACTGATATGGGTGAGATGAGCAGGCAGGAATTATTGTGCCATATCGGAAAAATCAGTTTTTCCATGGATGACTTGCGCATTTTTTTGGATACGCATCCGGATTGCAGTGAGGCGCTTGTGCGTTTCAATGAGCTTGCAAAGAGGCGCGATGAGCATATCCGCAAATACGAGAAGCTGTACGGCCCGATGAATTTTTACAACAACAATGTGTGTGACGAACACTGGAGATGGGTAAATGCTCCGTGGCCGTGGGAAGGAGAGTGCTAGTCTATGTGGAGTTATGAGAGAAGATTACAGTATCCGGTAAATATCAGGCAGACAAATCCGGAGCTTGCGATGGTGATTATTAGTCAGTTCGGCGGACCAGACGGCGAACTCGCCGCTTCCATGCGCTACCTTTCCCAACGCTACGCAATGAAAAACCGCAAAGTGGCAGGCGTGCTGACCGACATCGGTAGAGAAGCCTCAGAAATGGAGTTTTCTGAGGCTTTAGCTTTTTTTAGCGTTTCTAAAGCCCCCGTAACGCCTTTTGCTACCGTAAAGCTCCACTTGTGCGGCAGCATTTTCAAATAAACATCTATATGGTTTTTATCGTTGATTACCATCTTATCGAGTATCTGGGTGTAGTATTCGTCCTCGTACTGAATACCGTTAATCAGCCCTTCAATGGCGTTTTCTATATCCGCCATCAATTCCTGCTGTTTGAGTATCATTGTCTGCTGTTGCCGGGTTCCCTCCATTGTAGACTTTAGCATTTCAATATCCTCGTCATACTTGGCTCTTAGGGCAGTAAACTCGGTTTTGTCTATGTCACCGCTTGTGTAAAGGTCTATAAGACCTGTACGCTTTTTTTTGGCTTCCTCGATTTTCTCCGATATGGCACTCGTGCTGGTTCCTGTTAGGTCTATCCGCAAACATAAGTCAATCGTTTTGGTGAGATTATCGACAACTTTCTGGCGGTTGATTTTCAGCTCCCTGCAAACAAGGTACAGTAAATAAATCGCATCCTCATTGCGGATACTCTCACCAGAGCAGCCCACTTGATTCCCTGCCTTGTCGATGTGCGGTCTGCCGTGGTTTGCCGCTTCATAGCAACGCCACGCTTTGTATCTGCTTCCGTCTTTGCGGGTCTTATATCGGGCGACATAGCTTGCTCCGCATCTGCCGCATTTGATTTTCCCAGAGAACGGATAGCGATTGCTATGTTTTGCCTTGCCCTCCTGCGAAAGCGATTTTGCATCCAAAATGCGGTTTGCCTTATCGAAAAGCTCACGGGAGATAATCGGCTCGTGGTGGTCTTTGAGGATGACAAATTCCTCCTGCCCTCGGTTGTATTTCTTTTCATGGGATAGGAAGTCTGGCGTATAGGTTTTCTTCTGCACTAAATCGCCGCAGTATTTTTCGTTGCGGATAACACGGAGAATAACCGTATTCTGCCATTCCTTAACACGCATAGGCTCGATACCTTCCTCCCGAAGCTCACGGGCGATAACATGAGTGCCTTTTCCCTCGTCCACGAACTTGTGGAAGATAAGGCGGACGATTTTCGCCCCCTCCTCGTTGATGGTCATTTTCCCGTCCTTTACATCGTAGCCGA
>CAJTUA010000033.1 GCA_910579615.1 uncultured Lachnospiraceae bacterium
TCGAAGCAGCTTTTACATATTACCACACTGTTTCGGTTTTGTCAACAACTTTTTTTCAATTTTTTAAATTATTTTTCGAAGTCGTTTTCTTTTTTGCGACAGCTTTTGTATCTTAACACCCTTTTAGCGTTTTGTCAAGTGTTTTTTCATATTTTTTTGAATCACGAATATTCCACCCGCTTCTGCATATAAAATCCAATCCCCACAATCGCCAGCACCAACAGCGAGGTCAGTACCGAACCGGCTGCTAACGACTGATAATCAAATTTCAGAAAATTATTATTCATGTAAAACTGAAGTGTATAACTATGAAACGGCGGATATTTACTTCCATAATATAAAAAACTTTCCTTGAAAATCCAGATAATTTTTACTTTTTTCTTTATTGATTTTTGCAAAACCCCAAATCCCTTCGTTTGCTATTTACTTTTCCTCCCTTCTCATGTACTATGATTACGTAGTTGCCCATAACCTTTTTCTGTTTTACGCATACTGGCACACCGGTGTGCACTACCACAGTATGAACAATCATTCTCGGGAGGTTCTTATGCTAAAAGCAATTTTATTTGATATGGACGGTGTGATTATTGACAGCGAACCATTGCATGCCCGCGCTGCTGTTGAAGCATTTCAACGATTTGGGATTTCCATCACAACCGATTTTTGTTATTCTTTTATTGGAAGCACCGCAAAACACATGATTGAAGTGATAAAAGAAAAATGGCAATTGCCTTTTTCCCTGGAAACATTGATATGTGCAAACGAAGAAGCGAAAAAAGAACTGCTTGACCAGGAAGGCGGCTACCCCATCATCCCTGGCATCCGGGAACTGATGGAGGCATTGCACCAGGAGGGTTACCAGATTGCCATCGCCTCCTCCTCCCCTCTTAGCGATATCTCCGAAACGGTAAAGCGCCTTAAACTGGGTGCTTTTTTGCAAAAAACCGTTTCCGGAATGCAGGTGCCAAACCCAAAGCCGGCTCCTGACATCTTTCTTTGCGCAGCAGATGCGCTTGGTGTCCTTCCGTCGGAATGTCTTGTAATCGAAGATTCCTCCAACGGTCTTCGCGCCGCGAAAGCTGCTGGTATGACAGGGCTTGCCTTTCGCAATCCAAATTCTGGCTGCCAGAATCTTAGCATGGCGGACTATGTTATTGAAGGCTTTGAAGAAATCACACCTGAGTTTTTATACCAGGTTTACCAACATGCCAACCATCTTCCTGCAGTCATCGCAAAAAGCAGCCGCCTGACGTTGCGTGAACTTTCCATGGAGGATATCCCTGCCCTGCACAAAATCTTATCCGAACCTTCTGTTACCCGTTTTTCCGGTGAGCCTTCCAGAAGCCTTGGGGAGCTTATGCAGCTGCACGAAGCCTATATTTCCGGGGCATATCTTTTTCGCGGCTTTGGGCTTTGGGGCGTGTTCCTGAATGCAACCGGGGAGCTTATCGGACGGTGTGGTTTTGAAACAGCCGCACTGCCTGCTTCCCCTTTTGTCGAACTTGGGTATCTTATTTCCGAACCATTCCGGGGGCAGGGTTATGCTGCGGAAGCCATCCGGACTGCCCTTCCCATCGCAAGCCGTTTCGGTATTTCCGAAATTTTTTCCGTGATTCATCCGGATAATGCGCCCTCCATACATCTCGCCAAAGCATTTGGGATGAAGCCTTGTGGGACAACCATTCGAAATGGAATCTCCTGTTTTTTGTTCCGCTTTGATTTGCCGGCATCAGGAAGGTAACCAGACTTTCTATGTAGGGGCTGCGGTATGTGGCAGGGAAACCCTTCCTCACCACAGCCCTTTATGAACGAACTGTCCTTGAAAACTTTTGGCAAAATTCCTATCGCGTCGTTCCTGCCCCGTTGTTTACGCCGCCGTTGTTCGTCGTCCCGCTGCCATTGCCCGCGGCACCATTGTTGGTCATGCCATTTGCACCGTTTGACGCACCACCATTTGTTGTGCCGCCATTTTCTGTGCCGTTTCCGCCGTTTGTCATCCCGTCGTTCGTGCCGTTACCGTTTCCTGTGCCGCCGCCTGTAATATCATCCACCGCGTTGTCAATTCCGTTGATGACATCATCCACACCGTCTTCTATGGCTCCCGAGACACCATCCTGGTCATTCGCGGTGCCATTATTCGAACCGCCGTTTGTTCCATTCGTGCCCGTACCATTTCCGGTTCCGTTATTGTTGTTATTGTCCGTATTTCCTTCGTTCCCATCGTTTCCCGCGCCTGCGGCATTCTCATCTGTCGCGGAATTATTGTGGTCCGGATTGGAAGAACACGCTGTCATTCCGGTTGCCATAAGGCAGCCGCAAAGTAATAATGCTAAAATTTTGTTTTTCATGAAACCTCACTCCTCCTGTAAAGTATTTTCACACTCTCAGTATTTGCAGAAATCATGATTTTATTCAAAATTTTATTTTGTTTCAGTTCATTTCTGTCATGTACGTCCGAAAATGGTATGGCAGGAGATTTCTCTGCAGTTCTTTATTCTCCCTCTCCTGAATCGAGATTGTTTCAAAAAACAACCTCCACATCGCCTGGAATTGCGCTTCTTTTGGAGAAATCTGAAAAAAACGTTTCAGTTCCTCCTCCAAAAGCCCCCGGATGACAAAAGAACTGTTTTGCTGATGGAAAGCTGCTTTTTTCCTCTTTGCATCATAAATCACAAAATTTTCTCCCGGAAAACGGTCGGCAAAATGCGGCGTTACCAGTTCAAGCAAATCATTCTTCGGGGAAAACCTGGCAAGCAGGACTCCGTTTTGCTGCTCCTCAAAGCGCAAAAAGCCAAGATATTCATGTGCTTCATGGCGAACGTTGCGGTTCATCTCAAACACTGCCAGAACATAAGGGTTTGCAAGGTTTCCCATCACGTTCCAACCCATCCGGAACGCTTCCGGAAGAATATGGTAAACCGCGTCTGCTTTCTCCGGATTTGTGGAATAAAGCGCGCCAAGCAGCTTCTCACATACTTTTTCGGATGTTTTTTTGCGGATGGTCTGAACGACTTTTTGTGCCTGCTGCGCATCCGGTATCACGGTATGGTATTCACTGAATAACAGCATACTCTCACTGCCCCCTGCCTCCGGTACGGTCAGATGGATATAATCATGCCCGTAGGACGCATCCCAAGCCTGATAAATGCCCGTTAGCATGCCCTCCAAAGTGTCCTCACATTCATATATCCGATTCAATTTCTCTTCTCTCAAAAACATCGTTCTTCCTCCTATCCGTTTTCCAACATTCCCCCGACATCAAACAGGGACATCTGCCGGTATGTGAAACGGTCTGCGTCCAAATGTGCCGGCAATTTTTCGGACGCGTCCAAAAGGTGCTGCACGATATAATCTTCCTCAAGCTTTGTCGAATACAGCATACGCCCCGAACAGGTGATAAAATACAGCGCCCGCTTTAACACAACCCCGAGCTTTTTCAAATCCTTAAAATCAAGAACTGCGCTCCTCCTCGCCTCGATAATCCTCCTCGCCGATTTCGGACCAAGCCCCGGGACACGCAAAAGCTTAAAATAATCTGCCTGGTTGACCTCGACGGGGAACATCTCAAGATGCCCGATTGCCCAGTTGCATTTCGGGTCAAGCAATACGTTAAAATTCGGGCGCTCCCTCGTCAGAATCTCCCCGGCAGAAAAACCGTAATACCGCAAAAGCCAGTCCGCCTGATACATGCGGTGCTCCCGCAAAAGCGGCGGTCCGCCCTGCAGCACAGGGAGGCTTGTGTCATCATTCACCCGGACAAACGCGGAATAGAATACTCTTTTAAGGTCAAATTTTTTATATAGCGCCTCCGCGACCGATATCACTTCAAAATCCGTTTCTGGCGTCGCCCCGATGATCATCTGCGTACTCTGCCCTGCCGGGACAAACCCGCGCGCCGTGGCGGGGTACGGCATCGTAAGCCCCACACCTGTCTGAGCGCCGGAAATCCCATCCCCAAAAACAGTATCCACTTCGCCTGAATGCCTGTGAAAATCTCCATCCGGCAAAATTGTATCTGTCCGGGCAGCAAAGCCGGGCTTTCCGAAAGGTTCTGCAAGCTTCTTGGAATGCCTTCCCCCGGGCGCGCTCTTCTCCAGCGAGGTGTTTGGGGCATTTCTATTTTCTCTGTCACAAAACGCTCCCGCCGCTTCCAACACACGCCGGTCAAGCCCGCGGATTTTCTCCCTCTCCCTGAAAAACAGCGCCGCATCCTCGTCCTGCTTCCTCTCCACCGTCTTCCCCTCAAGCTTTCGCTGTGTATGCCAGTAAGAGCCCTTCATTCCGCCACATGCGCCGAGCAGCTCCCTGCTCTCCTCGATTCCATTTTGGATTTTGCGCATCGGCAGCAAAATATTTTTCCGGTTTTTATGCGGTGCCAACCGCTTTAGCCCTTCCGCCGTCGGCAGCTCGAGATTCACACTCATGCGGTCGGCATACCACCCCGCCATCTCAACCAGGCTTTCCTCCGCCCCCGGAATCGCCTTACAGTGGATATAGCCGTTAAAATGGCAGGTTTCCCGCAACATGCGCAGCGTCCTTACAATCTGCTCCATCGTCGCATTCGGGCTGTGCATGACGCCGGAGCTTAAAAAAAGCCCCTCGATATAATTCCTGCGGTAAAACTCCATCGTAAGTGTGCAGACCTCCTCCGGTGTAAAGGACGTGCGGACAATATCGTTCGAACTGCGGTTAATACAATATTTGCAATCATAAATACACTCATTTGTGTACAATATCTTCAAAAGGGAAATACAGCGCCCGTCTGCCGCAAAGCTGTGGCAGATACCACATGCCGCCGAATTTCCAACCAAACCTGTCCCCCCTGCACGGTCCACACCGCTCGAGGTGCAGGCTGCATCGTACTTTGCCGCATCCGAGAGAATGCGGAGTTTCTCCTCAAGACCCAAATTTTCCTGATATATCACTGCCATACCGCCAACCGCCCTTTTGTTTTCTTCTGATTTTTTTCGAACATTTGTTCCTTTTCTTATATTATACTTCCTTTTCCGATTTTGTCAAGCCTTTTTTCGAACATATTTTCGATTACCGTGGACTGTATTTCTTTCTCTTTTGGATATGTTTTTTCTTCAGACAAATGGAACAAACGGTTCTTTCTGCGTGTGCACAAAAAAAACAGCAAATCCGCCATTTCGATTTGCTGCCAACATACACAACCCACTGATTACTTTACAATAAAATCCGTCCATTCAACAGATTATAACCATAATATCCTCCGCCCTGCCATCCCTGTTTTTTCATAAAACAGAACTGCATTCTCATTTCGCAGGTATACATGATAATATCTTTTTTTCTTCCGGCAAGCCCGTGCGCGGCGAATCAGCATGTTTTGATTCCCCGGTCAGTGCATTCCCGCACACCCCCAAAACCGCCGATAAACAGCCAATGCACAAAACTCATTATACCGCATAGTACAGCACCGTAAACAGCAGCGAGAGACTGAATGCCACCGCCCCGCTGATAAAAAGAAACGGCTTCCACGCCCGTCCATCCTCATCGCGCCTTTGCTTGTATTTGTAAAAATCGTCATATTTGCGCTTGTCCATCATCGGTACAAAATAGCGCATCATCCTGCCAAAGCCAAAGCTTATCATGTCGTAGGTTCCCTTTGATGAGGCAAAGCCAAGCAGCCCGCAGCCCATAAAAAGAACCCCCGGCACAAAAAAGCTGTCCGCAAGAATCCGGAAGACCCCGCGCGCCGTGTCCGCCGAAAAAAGCCCGCCACGCCATGACACAAAAAGGGCAATGACAAGAATCAACACCGCACAAATCAGATAGTTCAATTGTTTTTTCATCGTCATTACCCCCTTTTATTTTAAGCCGCCTACTTCAGTTCCTTCTGATATTTCTCATACTCCGCATGATTGCACTGGATAAAATGCCCCGGCTTAATCTCGCGCAGGGATGGCTTATCCACGGAATAATCATGCTCCGCGAGCGGATTGTACACGATGCGCACGCGCTGCTTTTCATAAACCGGGTCCGGAAGCGGAATCGCCGAAAGCAGCGATTTCGTGTACGGATGCAGCGGATTTTTAAACAGCTCATCCGACGGGGCCATCTCAACCAATTTGCCGAAATACATAACACCGATGCGGTCGGAGAAATACTTTACAACCGACAAATCATGTGCCACGAACAAAATCGTCAGACCAAACTTATCGCGCAATTCATTCAAAAGGTTGATAACCTGCGCCTGAACCGATACGTCGAGCGCCGATACCGGCTCGTCGGCAATAATCATCTCCGGGTTCATGATAATCGAGCGCGCAACGCCGATACGCTGGCGCTGTCCGCCGGAAAACTCATGCGGGTAACGGGAGGCATGCTCCCGGACAAGCCCGACAAGCTCTAACATCTCATAGACCTTTTTGTCGATGACCTCCTTGTCACGTTCCCCCTGGATAATCAGACCCTCGGAAATAATCTCCCGCACGGTAAGGCGCGGGTCAAGGGATGCAACCGGATCCTGGAAAATCATCTGAATCTGCGTGACAAGCTTCGTGTTCTTTGCTTTGCGCAGCTCATTTTTGTACTCGTTTTGCAGCTTTTCCTTCTCCGCCTGCCCCGCTTTTGCAAGCTTTTGCTCGTATTCCGCCTTCACCTGCGCCACACACTGCTGTGCGTATTCCTTGTCGCAGTTTTTCTGGTCATATTTTGCCGCCTTGATGGCAGCTCTTTGTTCTGCAATAAACGCGTCTAACTCTTTCTTTTGCTTCGCATCCTCCTCCGCGCTGATGCCCGCCGCTTTCTTTGCCTTGTATTCTTCCTTCTTTTTTGCGATTGCGTCCTGATAGGAACGGATGCCCGCGCCAATGCGCACCCCTTTGAAATAAATATTTCCGGAGGTAATGTTGTACAGCTTAATGATGGAGCGCCCCGTTGTCGTCTTCCCACAGCCGGACTCACCAACCAGACCGAACACTTCACCCTTTTTGATATCAAAGCTGACATCATCCACGGCCTTTAGCTCGGAATTCCCCATCTTAAAGTACTGGCAAAGATGTTCAATTTTTAATAAAACTTCATCATTCTTCTTTTCCATCTTCTGCCCTCCTCCTGTTCTTCATTCTATCAATCCTGGCTGTTACAATCTTTGGTGGCTCCACCTTCGGCGCATCCGGGTGCAGCAGCCAGGTTGCCGCATGGTGCGTGTCGCTGATTGCAAACATCGGCGGCTGCTTCTCGAAATCAATCTTCAATGCATATTTGTTTCGCGCCGCAAACGCATCACCCTGTGGCGGGTAAATCATGTTCGGCGGGGTTCCCGGAATCGCGTCAAGTTTCTCCTCCGTATCAAGGTCTGGCATGGAAGAAAGCAATGCCCAGGTGTACGGATGTGCTGCCTCGTAGAAAATATCCTCCGCCGTGCCGTACTCCACAATCTTGCCCGCATACATAACCGCCACGCGGTCCGCCATATTCGCAACGACACCAAGGTCATGCGTAATGAAAATAACCGAAATATTCCTCTCACGCTTCAAGCGGTTAATCAGCTCGAGAATCTGTGCCTGAATCGTCACGTCAAGCGCTGTCGTCGGCTCGTCACAGATTAAGATATCCGGGTTTGCCGCCAGTGCAATCGCAATGACAATACGCTGGCGCATACCGCCGGAAAACTCAAACGGGTACTGGTTGTAGCGCGTGCGCGGCTCCGGGATACCAACTTCCTCCATCAGCTTGATTGCCCTCTCTTTTGCGAGGCGCTTTGTCACTTTCTCGACCACGCCGCTCGCGTTTTCTTTTAAATAGTCAATCACGGCAACGGTCTCCACGCCGAAATCGCGCTGCCCCTTGCTCTCCAACAGCTTCTTGCAGTGTGCGATTACCCGGTCAAGCTGGGCAAGGATATTCTGCTTTGCAAGTTCGATGTCCGTGTAGGATGCCGGAACTACCTTCCAGTCCGGTTCCTTTCCTTTCGCCACGAGCGCATCATACTTTGCCTTCTGCCTTGTATAGCGCTTCTTTTCCTTCTCATTTTTGCTGATACCGCCGAAATATTTCTCAAGCGCGCTCTTTAGGCCACTGTCAAAGGTGTACAGTAAGCTGTCCTTTTTGATTTCCATGCGGTCAATCGTATCCGCAACCTTCTTCACACAGGCTTTGTATGCCTCCGCACACTCCTTCTTATCCAGCTGCGCGCGCGCAAAAACGTCGCGCTTATTGGTAAGGAAATGGATTGCCTGCTCCTTTTGCTGGTAGGAATTCTCCGCCGAATAGACGAGCGCCTGCTTTGCATCTTCAATAAAGGCAAGCATGAAATTATCGTCAAGGTACTGGTGCATAAAGGCATTCAGCTCCGGGATTGCCTTTTCCGGAACCGCCGCATTCGCAAAGGTCTCATAGTAGCCGAGCGCAAAGAAGTTCGGCTCCTCAAGCGCAAGCGCAGCCTTTAGGATTGGCAGCATCTCGTTCATCGCGGCGATGGTTTTTTTGTAATCCTTGCTTACCTTCTCCTGCGCCGCACATTTTACAATTTCATTCGAAAGTGCCGTAAGGCGCGCCGCATCCTTGTTTACAAGGTAGGTATGGCAGGATTTCTTTGCAAATTCGCTCACCTCCTGAATTCTGCGCTTTAAATCCTTGTCTACCTTTTTCCCCAGCTCAAAAACAAGGTTTTCCAGCTCTGAAACTGCTTCCACCGCAGCTTCCCTCGCGTCATTGTACTTTGCCTCAAGCTCGATATGCTTATATTCAAATTTGTCAAAATCCTTACATTTTTTCGTGAGCTCTGCCGCCTTCGCGGAATTGCCCTTCGCGACTGCCGCAATCATATTTTCCTCAAGCAATTTCAGATAGCTGTTGAAATTGCTCCGGCATTCCTTCCGGCGCGCCTTGTTCTTTAAAATCATCGCTTCCGTCAGCTGTTTTCCAATCTTTACAATCGGGTCAAGGCTCGACATCGGGTCCTGGAAAATCATCGCAATCTTATCGCCGCGGATTTTGTGGAACTCGTCCTCCGAGATTTTGAGCAAATCCCTTCCGTCATAGATAATCTCGCCGCCCTCCATGATGGAATTCCCCGCCAAAATGCCGAGAACCGCCTTTGAGGTAACGGATTTTCCGGAACCGGACTCGCCCACGATGGCAAGCGTTTCGCCTTTTGCCAAATCAAAGCTGATATTTCTTACCGCCTGCACCTTTCCATTTGAGGTACGGAAGGAAATCACCAGATTTTTTACTTCAAGCTTTTTTTCCATTGCTTAATCCTCCATTCCTCTTGTTGACGGGTTAAATGCATCGCGCAGACCATTGCCGAAAAGGTTGAACGAAATCAGCAAAAGCGAGAGGAAAATCGACGGGAAAATCATCGCGTGCGGCGAAGTCGTCGCAACGGACTGCCCCTGCGCCATCAACGTACCCATGGTCGTCCCCAAAAACGAAGACAAATCCACAATACCAAGATATGCCATCGTTGTTTCCGAACTGATGACACCCGGGATGACAAGCGCGCAGCTCGTCACAATGGTACCAAGCGAGTTCGGGAAAATATGCTTAAACATCAGGCGTCTGTCGGAAGCGCCAAGCGTCCTTGCCGCAAGGACATACTCCTGTCCTTTAAAGCGGTAGAACTGCTTTCTGACAAGCGCCGCCATGCCAATCCACCCCGTCAGCACGTAGGCGAACATAAAGGACGGAACCATGCCCACTTTCTGCCCCAGATGCAGCTTAAACAATGTGACGCAGACGATGAACGGCAGACCGCTTAACACATCTGCGATGCGGTCGAGCACCAGGTCGATTTTTCCGCCGTAGTAACCCTGAATTGAGCCGTAAATCGTACCGATAAAAAGGTTGATTGCCGATACTATCACCGCAAAAACAAGGGAAAATCTTGCACCGATGCCGATTGCCATGAACATATCCTGCCCCATGACATTCGTGCCGAAGAGATAATGCGGCTCATAACCGTTTTTGTAAATATAGTAATTGTAGTAGCACAAACGGCACGAAACCGCACCGGACTTGCGCGCACTGTAAATCCATGTGCCCGGGTCCCCCGCAATCCTCTGGCTTGTATACGGCGCGCCCTCAAGCTCGGAATTCGAGGAGTACGCCGGAATCCAGTTGCCGTCCGCATCCTTTAACGGTGTCCCCTTCGCGTCCTGTACCTGGTACCAGACGGAAACATCCGTAATTCCCTCGATGTCCTTTGCCTCTACCCAAGGATAGAGAACCTGGATTCCGGTTTCATCCTGAAAACGCTGGATATCTGCAAACTCCTCATAAGAAAGTGTCATGGAACGGACGCCGACCGCATAATACTGGTTGATTTTCACTTTATAGTATTTCGAGACGATGGTCTGCCCGCGGTGCTTGGACTCCACTTCCTCCGTACCCACGATGCCAATCACCGGGTCCATGCCGGTCTCCTTTGCAACCGCCTTCCACTTGTCAAGTGACAGTTCGTTCTGGCTGCCAAGCACCTTCGAGCCGTCAAAGAAGCCATGCCCCTTCTCCTGCATCCCCGCGATGTAAGGCGGGAAATTCTGGTAGACAATATCCTTGTCGTTGATGGTATACTGCGAAACAATCGGTGAAACGATTGCGAACAGAATCAAAAAGGCAATGATGATTGCCGCTACCACGGACGATTTGTTTTTCTTAAAGCGCAGGAACGCATCGGCAAAGTACCCCCTTGCCTTTGTGTCCATTTTTTTATCATGCAAAACCTCATCGAGCTGTGCAAATTCAAACAGCTCCTTCGGGATGTTTTCAAATTTATTTTCCATATTCTGCACCTCCCTTTCTTATTTCTTCGAACCCATACGGATACGAGGATCAATGAAGCTGTAACTGATATCCACCACAATTCCGGCAACAAGGCCTATCGTTGTGTAGAATACGGTCAGCATCATAAAGGTCGGATAATCCGGCGCGTTGATGGAATTCAAATATAAGCTTCCGATACCCGGAACGGAGAAAATCTTCTCAATAATCAGGGAACCGCTCAAAATGCTGATAAATTCACCAAAAATCGATGGCAACACGACAACCATACAGTTTTTCATTGCATGCCGGATGGTCGCCTGCGTCTTTGTCAGACCCTTCGTGCGCGCAAGCAGCATAAATTCGCTTGTCAAAACTTCCGTCAGCTCGGCACGGGTGGTACGCGTAAATCCTGCAATCACACCAAAGGAAAGCGACATAATGGCAGGGAGCATACTCTTAAACATACTCCATGTAAAATAATCCTTCCCGGAGTTCATCAGCGCAGGAAGCAAGCTTAGCTTGTAATAAAAGATATATTGAATAATAAACGCATATACAAACGACGGCACGGAAATAACAACCATCGTCAGGGTCGATATCGTGTGGTCAATCCACGTATTTTTCTTTAACGCGGCAAAAATACCAAGAAGAATACCGATAGGTATACTAAAAATAATAGAATAAAGATTTACAATCATTGTCGCTGGCAGCTTCTCCAAAAAGGTTGCCGCAACATCTCTTCCGATGTAAAGCTTATCACTGACACCCCAGTCAAACTTAGTAAATATATTTTTCAAAAAAATACCGAACTGTACCGGGATTGGTTTATTGTAACCGGCAGCCTCGCGCTGTAAGACCACAATCTCCGCGTGCGTATCCCCCGCCGGAAGCGGCGGTAACGGCAGCATGCGAATCAGCACAAAGCACATCGCCGTAATGATAAACAATGTCATAAACATCAGCAAAATTCTTTGTGTAATATATTTCCACATAAAACATCCTCCGATTTCTCAGCTCTCAAGCACAAACCCCCTGCCTGCCGCCAAAACTGCACCACTGCCAGTCTTTTTTCCAACAACAGCCAATTTCAACACCAAATACAGGGGCTAACGCCCCTGTATCCGGCATGAAAATCCTTGATTCTTCTTATGAAAGCCAAAGATATTAATAGCTTAATTCTCCGCCCTGGTCGCTTACAAACTTCGTCCACTCGTCCTCGGTATAGTTATACTTTAAGTAGGCAATACCGCCGCGGCCCATGATTGGGTTGTACTCATCGATAACATAGTATACCTGCTGGGAAAGGAGGCTCATACCTGCGTTCTGCAGCATCGGGATATAGTCGTAGGTCTGAAGAACCGCACCCTCAACGCCTGCAAGGATGGTAAGTCTTGTATCAACCTCCGCCATACCGTCACCAAAGTTTACCGGTCCGACACTCGACTCAACCGTTGTGCCGTTGAGTGCATCCGACCACTGCCTTAAGTTCATTGTGATGGTCTGCATATTTGCCGGCTCGCCAATGGCTGCGATGTCAACGGTAAGTGTCAGGTTCACACTTGTCGCATCAAACCAGTTTCCGTCATATGCACGGTCCGGATTCACGTAAAGGTCAGTCAGGCCGAACGGATCCAATGCGGAACCGCCCCAACCGCCGAGTACGACGTCCGAAAGACCGTCACGGATTTTGCTGGACCACTCATTGCCGTAAGGTGCGGACTCATAGAACTCTACCTTGCCTTCAAACGGTGTGCCGACAAGCACCTCTGCTAACTTCTCGTTCAGGTAATTTACGGTCTTTGTGATGAAATCACTCTGTTCGGATAAGCAGTACTCAATGCGGACAGTCTGGTCAGACTTGCCATCCCCGTCATTATCCGTGATATAGCCTGCCTCAATCGCATCGTTAAATGCCTCGGTAAAGAGCTCCTTCGCCGCTACCGGGTCATAACCGGTAATCGAATCTACCGCTTCGTCAAGGTTTGCGAACTTCGAAACATCCACGCTGTAGAAATCGCACAGAACCTGTTTTGCCTGGTCCGTATCGCGGTATCTCGCGCCGGTTTCCGGGTCATACAGGTAGGCATTTCCAATCAGGCCGTAACCGCCGGAACGTGCCGGGGAAATCGACGTACAAAGCAGTTCTTTATCGTAGGTAACCGCAATCGCCTTGCGGAAGGATGTCAGTGTCATCGTCTGTAAGTCAAACTTCGTCTGGTCGAAATCGGCTGCTGCTTCCCTCTCATTGAGAGTGTTAAGGAAGCCGTTAAAAATGAAGAAGTAAATGGTCTCATCCGGTGTGATGTGGACATACTCGGAATTTCTGTAAGCATCTACGTCATCCGCCTGCAATCCATAGGTCATCAGCTCACCCTTGAAGAACATCAGCTTCGAAGTCGCCATCTCACTGATTACCTCGCACTCAATCACGTCGGTCTGGTACATTCTGTAAACCTCGCCGTCGGTCGGGTCTTTATATTTGTGGAGGTCATCCGTATAACCGTACCACTTCTCATTTCTCTCAAGCTTCAGTGCCTTGTCCGTCTGGTACTCCGTAAGTTTATACGGACCGTAGGACATTGTCGTATCAACGCTTGTACCGTAGGTTGTCGTGAAGTTTCCGTTAACCTCGGACTTGCATGCCTCATAATATGGCTCGTATACAATCCAGTTGCCGGAAAGCTGATAGAGAAGCTGGAAGCCGGAAAGTGCCTTTGCAAAAACAATGGTAATCTGGTAATCGCCGCTCTTAAAAAGACCAACGTTGCCGTCATACGCTACTTCCGGATACGTCATGTTCACGGAGAGATAGTAACCTAAGTCCTCCCTGCTTTCGTTGCCCCAGTCATCGCTGCCCGTGAAAACATAGAGCGCATCAAGCGCCTCGTCCGTCACCGGCACATAACCTTCTGCATCCGCCGCCGCGGAAAGGATATCCCAGCATCCCTCTCCCGGGATATAGCCCGCCGCCTGATAAGCCGAAAGGCTGTTTCCGCCCATCCAAGCGTAATTATCTTTCAGACCGATGAATACGGCATCGCCCTCCGGTGTTGTGTACTTGCCATCATCGCCCTTTACAAGCTCCGCAACCTGATAACGCATCGTCTCAGCATCACCACTGTTTGCAATCTTTACGGTTCTGCCGCCGTAGAAATAATCCTCTGCGCCCGCAATGCACGGGGAACTTGAGAACCAATCCGAAGCGCGGTAATTGATAAGCTTCGGGTCAAGCAGCTGCTGCATGGAATACACATAGGTATCCGCGTTAATTGGCGTGCCGTCCTCCCAGCAAGCGTCCTGATTCAAGTCAATCGTATAAGCGTAGCCGCTCGTCGCGCTCTCTGGAATGTTAAACTGCGGGTGGGAAGCCTTAATCTGTTCGGTCACATCGACCGGCTCGCTCGCCGCCATCGCCGGGATTACCTTGTAACCCTCATAATCCTCCCTGCCCTCCACCGGGTGGAGCTCATCGTTAAAAACGAAATCATACAGACCATCCAAGATGTAGTTCTGCGCCAGATAACCATCTGCATCCACCTGCCAGTCATGTGGATTCCAGTAACTTGCCAACGCCGGTACGCTATCTTTGTAAACATAGTCTTTCTTTGACATGTCCCAAGTCGCGCTTTCACCGTCCTTCTTGCCGCAGGCTGACATCGAGAAAGCCATCGCGGTGGAAAGGGAAAGGGCAAGCACTCTTGTTGAGATTTTTCTCATACTCTTTTCCTCCTTATTTTATTCTCCATACACTACTCCTCTTTCATACTTTAAACAACGAAAGCAATTATAACAAAAGGAATGAATAATAATATACCCACTCCTTTGTGAAATACCCCCGTATATAAAAAGCATTCTATTGTGCATGCGAATTAACGTATACTATAATATTGTTTATTTCGTCGAATGTCAAGAGAAATTTAATTTTTTCTTAATTTTCCTTTTTTAACAGAATGGTGCAGCGAGGGTGCGAATGTAAAACAGGCGGCGGTGAAAGCGGAAAACACCGGGAGTTGGGTGTGCGGGATAAAAATACATTTTCATTTCTTTTTGGTGCGCTGCCGCCGTTTCTACCATATAATGTATAGAAAGAATTTGTACCGGAGACGTTTATATGAAACCATTCCACAGTTTTGCCGCCCCACAGGAAAACCCGGTATTTGCGGCGCTTGACCCGTCCGCCTGTTATATGATTCATTTTGCTCTGATAAGGGATGATTTACAGGTGGAACTGCTTTATTACAACAGCACATTATCACTCTACTGTGTTATTTGTTTTTCGTTTCACTCGGATAAAGTTCCGTTTTGTACCATTGCGGCGCAGATTGATGCAATGTTGGATTCCTTTTTTGCGGAACACGCACCGCTTGCGGTTTCCGGCATTCAGGCGCTTGATTTTGACACGGAACTGCGCAGCCGCCTGATGCGGCATCTGACCGACCGGTGCCATGAAAACGAGCTTCCGCTGTTGTTGCTCCCGTGAAGCTTTGCACCAGTGCCCGTTAAAATTTCAAAGGTGATGCAATGGCACCGCCCCGAAATTTTAACGGCGCAATGGTGCGAAACGGGCGGTTCTTTTCCTGCCGGATGGCGCACGAAGGCCGACACACGCTCTTTTATGATTTCGCAATCCGCAGCTGTTTCAGCGCACGAATCGCATAATACGCTAGAATCGCATTAAATGGCAGCTGAATCAGGCTCTTGATGGCGCGCGGCACAAAATAAAACCAAAACCCTTTTCCATACATTATCGTACACCAAACTGTTCCAAGAAACATCTGTACCACAACCGCCATAAAAAGCATTGCCACAAAACAGCGCAGCAAAAAAACCGCATCCAATGCTTTCGCGCGCAGCACCGCCACAAGATTTCCTGCGGCGCATGCGGCAAACCCTGCGCAAAGCAGCACAAAACCGCTTTTTGCCGTGAGCACTTTCCTGTCCGTATAGACGGGCAGAAGCAGCCAAAGGCACGCTGCAGCGGACAGAATCACGATGGGCAGGCGACGTCTGCAAAGGACGAAAACGACTCCCGCCAAAATCAGCACAAGCGACACAAGCGCCAGGGTTCTCGGGCTTGTGCTCACGCATTCGCCAACGGTTTTGGTCAGAAAACCAAGGGCGCTTGCGCTGTGGATGGTACCTTCCCCCGCCCCCGGCGATGGCACCTGCGCCATAATACCCGACGGGTCAATTTTTGCCAGCGCTTTTGCCAGGACTGCCACCGGATACGGCTTTGCCGGTGCCCCAAGGAACGGGAGCACCGCCCAACAGACAAGCATCGCGGCAAAAATTGTGCCGGAAAAGAAATCCGGAATTCCTGCCTTTCTCGCCCCCTCTTCCTCACGAAACGTGCGTTTCCCCTCCAAAACACCCATCTCCCGCGGCGCATGGCGGTAAAACGCAAGCCCGTACACAAGCCCGCCGATTGCCGCATTCAGTGTCCAGCCAAAAAAATATCCGCCGACGGGCTTTAAAATATACTGCAGAATATCGCCGAGCGCACCTGTCACAAGCGCCATGCACGGTCCGAACAAGTACCCTGTTATAACATTTGTGATAAAGGAAACGCTCAGCTTGACCGTCTGCGTCAGATAAATCCCTAAAAACATCGATAAAACAATGTGCAACGCCAGAAGCATACCCGCTGCCACAATGGCTCTGCGGTCCCTGAAAACGGCGGCGGCGCTCTGCCAATACCCTTTTGGTTTCTGCGCCCCCAAAGGCGCTGCATGGTTTACACTCTGATGCATGATTGATTCTCCTTTTTCTTTATTTTGTCTTACTTTCTCGCAGACTGCACGAATCCTGTAGCCCGGCAAAAGAAAAGTCTGCCCAAAAAAGGGCAGACCTACCATCACCGGTTCAGAACCGTGCAAGCACACTACAACTAAAAGCCGAATCAATCGTTGTAGCAGCGGGATGCGGAACCTGCACCGCAAGAAAACTTTTCGTTCATACAGCAACTCCCCGTCTGCATGACACTTAACGCGCAAATTCCTACTCTGCTCAATTTGTTTGACAAAGGGATTATATCATGTGGCTTTTCAAATTACAAGAGATATTTGCAAATATCATGCAAAAATGCTACAATAAGCAGAAAGAAATAAGCACCAGACACCAATCATACAAAACGACCGGAGGTTTTTCATGCTCACCTATTCCCTCTCGGATACAGGCAAGGACAGTCTGTATCTGTACCTTTATAAATGCATAAAAAAAGATATCCTAAATGGCGTACTTCCTTCCGGCACAAAGCTCCCCTCCAAGCGCAGCTTTGCCAAAAATCTCGGCGTGAGCAATATTACAGTGGAAAATTCCTACGCCCTGCTGCAGTCAGAAGGCTACATTTTTTCGCTGCCAAAACGTGGATTTTTTGTGTCAGATATCACATTGCCAACGGTGCCGGAAGTCTCACGGGCACAAACTTCGCAGGAAGAAATTTCCAATTGCAGGGAAACCACTTCGGATGCTGCTAAGCCCGCAGCCCTCCCGCCCATTTTCGCAGATTTCGTAAACAACCATACCATCCCGGAAAGCTTCCCGTTTTCCATCTGGGCGAAGCTTCTGCGCGAGACCATCTCCTCAAAAAGCAACGAGCTTATGACCCCACCGCCCTGCGGCGGTATTTTTGAGCTGCGCGCTGCAATTTGTGCGCATTTAAAACAATTCCGCGGTATGCAGATTCGCCCGGAACAAGTCATCATCGGCGCGGGAACCGATTATCTGTACAGTATGCTGATTTTGCTGCTCGGGCGCGACAAAATCTATGCGGTCGAAAATCCCGGATACAGAAAAATTGAAAAGGTCTACCGCGCAAACGGCGTGGACTGCCGTCTCGTCAACATGGATGCCTGCGGGATTAAAATTGAGGACTTAAACTGCCAGAACGCCGATATCGCCCATATTTCCCCGTCGCACCACTATCCGACCGGAACCGTAACCCCTGTCAGCCGCCGCTATGAACTGCTCGGGTGGGCGGCAGCGCGCCCGTCGCGCTACATTATCGAAGACGATTACGACTCGGAATTCCGCTTTGCCGCACACCCGCTGCCGACACTGCAAAGCATTGATGCGATGGAAAAGGTCATTTATATGAACACCTTTACCAAAAGCCTTGCCTCCACCATCCGCATCAGCTACATGGTGCTGCCGTCCCATCTGTTGCAGCGTTTTTACGCGGAGCTTTCCTTTTATTCCAACACCGTCTCCAACTTTGAACAATACACACTGGCGAAATTTATCCGCGACGGCTATTTTGAGAAACATATCAACCGCATGCGCAATTATTACCGCACCCTGCGCGATGCACTGCTTTCCGAAATCGAAGCAAGCCCCCTTGCCACCTGCTGTACCATCGCCGAAGAAAGTGCCGGACTGCATTTTATTCTGCGTGTTAAGACCAGGCTGCTTGAGGAAGAATTGGTGGAAAACGCGAGAAAAAACGGACTGAATATTTCCTGTTTGTCAGAATATTACCATGCCAGGGAACGGGATGCTTCTTTTGTGCACGCCCTTGTCATGAACTACTCCGGCATCCGCAAAGAAGACATAAAGGAAGCCGTGCGGCGGCTTACCGACAGCATCCTTGCAGCTTTGGAATAGCTTATTGTTTTAAGTCCTGCCACGCCGTATCACCGGCAATATCCGCGCTGACAGAATTCCCATCAACATACCTGTCACAACCCCCGCCACCATAAGCGCCGGGAGATAATATAAAATTGCCCTGTTTTTTACGACCCATGCCGCCACGGCAATCTGCCCGATATTGTGCGAAACACCGCCTGCAATGCTGACACCGACCACCGAAAATCCCTTTATTTTTTTCAGCCCAAGCATCACAAGAAAACTAAAAATTCCTCCGGCAAGGCTGTAAGCCAGCGAAAGCCCATTCCCGAAAAGCAGGGCGGAAAGTAAAATGCGCACCAGCGAAATCAGAAATACTTCGCCGGGATGCAGATAATAAAATCCCGTCACAGCCACAAGGTTCGCCAGCCCAAGCTTTATGCCCGGCACACCAAAATGGATTGGCAGAACCGCTTCTATGTAGCTAAATATCATCGCCAGTGCCACAAGCACCGCACAATATGCAATTTTTTTTCCCATCGCAAGCACCTCTTTTATTTAATGCACCACTGCATCCGGTGGACGAAATCCCTGCTGCCCTTCCTCTGCCATGTCCCCATTGGCCTCTGTCACCTCAACCACCAGGCGGTGCGGCAGGCAGACAATGCTCTGGCCCTTTTCCCGGATTTTCCCCTGCCCGATACAATACCCGTCCGGACAGTCTGCCTGTGCCATCCACGCCGCGCCATCCCGCACATAGATAAGATTCACACCGCGCTCCTGCTCAACCCGAATCTCCCTCTCCTCAAAAAGCGAATATGTTCCGTAGAGTACCCCATCCACTGTAATCTGAATCTGCCCCCCTTTTGCCCCATCCTTCGGCCGTAATACCAAGAACAGCAAAAAAGCAACCAAAAGCAATATCGCCGCCAACATAATGTCTTTTTTCTTCAATTTCGCCCTCCCGGATTCCCGTGAAAAATTTTTTGGCATCCCCAAAAACACCGCAGACTGCAGGCGCTTTTCCTCACGGTTCCCTCCCAATTACGTTCACTGGGATTTCTGCTGAAAAATCGCCCGAAATCCCTTCCGTTACATACAATTCTCCCTCTTCTGTATACAAAACCATATCAAACACATCCGCGTGCTCCCTCCAAAACTGCACCGCCCTCTCTTTTCCCATAATAAAAAGTGATGTGGACAGCCCGTCCGCAAGTGCACCATCCGCGCTTACCACCGTCACGGAAATCAGTCCGGACCTGGCCGGATATCCGGTCGCAGGGTCTAATATATGGTGATACCGCACACCATCCTGCTCAAAATAGCGCTCGTAGCCCCCGGAGGTAATGACTGCCTTGTCCCTCACCTGCAAAATCCCAAGATACCCCTCTTTATCCGGATGCTGCAGGCCAATGCGCCATAAGGTTCCATCCGGCTTTGTGCCAAGCGCCTGCACATTGCCCCCAAGGCTGACCAGACCGCTTGCAATGCCCGCCTCTTTGTAAATCTCCATAATGCGCGCAGACGTATACCCCTTCGTAATGCCGCCAAGGTCAATCTGCATTCCGTCCATCCCAAACTCCACCCGCCCGTTTTCCTCGTCAACCATTATTTGCATCGCGTCCGTTTTTTCCAAAAGTTTTTCGATTTCTTCTGCATCCGGAACGCGGTACTCTTTTTCCGTGAATCCCCATGCCTGCATCAGCGGATAAACCGTAATGTCAAAAGCTCCCATCGTCTGCCCATAGAGCTGCTGCGCACGTTTCAATAAATATACCGTATCGGCGGAGACCATTCCGCCCCCGGATTCATTTGCCTGCCCAATTTCGCTTGTTGCAAGCCCGGTTGAGAGAAGATTTTCCAGGCGGTACACTTCCTCCCTGGCCGCAGCAACTGCCGCTTCTGCCTGCTCTTTCTCCCCGTATGCCGAAACGCGCATAAAGGTATCCATTGCAAAAAATTCCAGTACCGCCTCGGTTTCCCTGCCCTCCCCATTTTCTTCATCGTTTTGGTTTCCCTGGCTCTTCTCGGTTTCTTCCTGTTTTTTCCCGCCTTCTTCCTGCATTGGTTTCATTTTCCCGCAGCCAGATATCATGCTGCTGCACAAAAGACATACCGACACCAGACATACCGACACCATCAGAACTGATATATATTTTTTCATCGGTTTCCCCTCCGTTTTTGCTGTTTTTTCTTTTTATTATAACAAGATATCCGGTGGATTGCAATCGCGGCGTTTTTTTGCATTTTATATTATTGCATGGAGCACAGAAAACCAGAAAACCAAAGAAATCCATAAAGAACAAAAAAATCGAATCGTTACAGGCTCAGTGTAACAACAGGCTCAGTGTAACAACAGACTAAGTGCAACAGCAGACTAAATGCAACAACACTAAGTGTAACCGCAGGCTATGTGCAGCAACAGGCCAGCATTCAAAAATTCATCCAGCTTCCTGCACAGATTCATTTTATCTCTTATACAGCAAAAAAACAAGACCGTCACACGAAGAAAAAAACACACAAGCCATAGCGTCTGGCTACAATAAATCCCGCTCTGCCTTATGCATTTTTTCCTCCATGCAACCGCCTTGTTCGTTCCATTGATTCCTTTGTTTTTCAGATATATTCATCTTTTTTGTACATCTCTTTTTCGCCTGATATTTTCGTTTCTCATATACATTTTATCATACATATATCCGCATATCTTTCTCTTTTGGAACCTCTACTGCAAGCCGCATAATGCTCTCGCCTTCCTGCCAGAGACGTGCATACGCCTTTTTGCAACGTTCAAAACTCGCAAATATACGCCTTGCCCTGTCCTCATTCCCGTACACTTTCCAACATCCGGTGCATTTGCTGCACCGCCCACCGTAACGGATAAATCCTTCTACATCCTGCGGGGGATAACCCAAAAACAGTCCAATCTCATGTGGAAATTCCCCGCCCTCCATGAGGCGCGCACGAAGCCTGTCAATCGCGCCTTCTTCCTCCGTTGTTCCATAACCATATCGCTTCAAAATCCAGAGTGCGGCGGGTGCGGAAAGGTCGTGTTTTAACCTTCCGGTCCGGTACACATACACCAACGCATTTCCTTTCTTTTTCAGCAGACACAGCTTTATCCCCTTATTTCTTAGACATGTGTTCCAATCATCCAGAATTTCGCCAAGCGCAGGAGTCATACTTTCCGGGCATGAAAACAGATTTGCCGTTTTCAAAGAAGCCAGGGTCGGCGCACAATACTCCACCAAATATTTTTCCAGTCGCTCCATTTTCTTCTCCTGTAACTTTTCCTTTTATTCTCTTTGCGTATTCGTTTCCTATCCCAAGTGCGCAGATACGAACTTGCTCTTGTAAATGCGCATTTCTATCTTCCCCGCAAAAGGAAAGTTTCATACTGGAAGAAAATCTCTTTTGGCTGTTTGGTTTTGCCGCGAAAATATAAATTTTTATATTTTTTCCATTTGCGACTGCAGATAATTTTCATACATTTTCCTTCCGATTTCATTCGCCGTATAGAGCGGTCCGCCCGGATACTCACAAAAAATCCGCTCTCCCCGGTATTCCGGGTGAAGCTGGCGGTATATATTCTCATAAGGTCCGGTAAGCTTTGGCAGCTTCGCTATGTTCTGGGCAATCAAATCCGCCTGCATCTGTTCCATCTCCTGCGCCGTATAAAAACTGCCGATATCCTGGTTCATATACTTTGCCCATTGCGCCTTATCGCGGTCAATGTACACGGAATCGCCGTCCGTTACTGTATAATCCGGCACTCCTGCGTCCGTTCCCTGAAGGAACTCCACAAAACCATCCAAATCAATTTTATCCTCCAGAAAATCTTTCCAGAAATTTTCGCGTGAAGCAAAACGCATATTCCAGTCCGAAGGAAACTGCGCGAGAAATTGCGTTACTTTGTTATAATCCCCTTTGTCCGCAAAATCAATGGACCACTCATAGCCCTCGGTCTGCCCTGCCCTTCTGCAAAAAATCCCATCCTCGGTATAGCATGTGATGTAACGGACGGGTTCCTCCTCCGGTTTGCCTGACGGGTAGAGCGCTTCTGTGTAGGTGCCTGTAAGAAGGCTGCCCTCCTGCACTGCTTTTGTCTGCTCCTTCGTATCCCCCGCGGCGATTTTTTCCGCCAGACGCGCCGCCTGCCTTTCCTGTTCCTCCGCCCTTTTTTCATGTTCCTGGCGCATCTGTGCCCGGATTTCTTCCTGCAATGCATCAAATTTTTCCAGAAGCTTATCCCATTCTTTTTCCGTGAAGGATGCCGCACCAATCTGGTAGCTCGGCTCCGTTTCGCCATTCTGGAATTTTACCCAAAGCTCCTCAATCTTCTTTTGCATGAATTTCTGATAATCCATGCTCTCCTGCGGTTTCTGCGCCGCTTCCGCCACAAAGGATGAAAAATCCGCCCCCGCTTCCTTTGCCTTTGCTTTCGCCGGATATAAATATGTATCATACCCGGACTGTACTGCTCCTACTGCCATCATTCTCCTTTCTGCAATCCGTCTGGCAATCGGGATTGCACCACTTTCCATAACGGTCCAAGTGGTTTGTTTTTTGCTTTTTCTGTCTTTCAGATTCGGACGGATTCCTCAATTTTGCAATTGCCATCCGCCAGCCAAAATGCAGTGCTATACAGACAGAACCTGCGGTTCTGTCGTCTGGCTGTAAAAAATACATTTTCCTTCGGCTTGCGGACAAAAACAGCGCCATGACTTCCCTTCTTTATCCATCACGGAAATCACAGCGCTGTCCTTAGCTTTTCATATTTCAAATGCAATTGTTTGGTACAACCGCAAAAAGAATCCGTAGAACCTGATACGTTTATCGGCATATATGGTAAGAAAGTTTAGGGGGAACGCGGATAAAAAGCGTTTCCCTGAAAGGATATTATTGGATTTTTTTATAGACTTCCTCCAAGCTCATCCCCTGTTCCCTGGCAATGCGCGCAACATCCCCGTACTCATATTTGGAGCGGGAAACACCATAGCCTTCCGAGTCCTTGCGGTGCACCGTTCCATAAGGTGTCTGCACTGTCGTAAGCTTCCGCCCAAGCACGTAGCGTGCCATCTTTGCCTCGCGGACACCGATGGTTGTCGTATGCCGGAACAAAAGCCCAACCATTGCCTCCCGTTTTTCTTCCCCGCACAACACCGTAAGCAGCACACCCGGACGCGATTTTTTCATTCCAGCAGCAAGTGTGTAAACCTCAAGCGCCCCGGCGTCAAACAAGCGTTCCACCGCAAAGCCCACCGCTTCCGCCGTCATGTCGTCAAGATTGCAGGAAAGTTCAATGACGGCATCGGTTAAAAATCCTTTGTCAGCGGAATCCGAACCTGCCCCGTTTTGGGCGGAACCACGAAAATCCGCCTGCACATCCTTATTTTCCTGTGTTTCTCCGAGAAATACACGGACACAGTTCGCCGCCTCAAAATCCTTCTTTCCCATGCCGTACCCAACCGCCGTTGTTTTCATTACCGGCATATCTCCAAAGCGCGTGGCAAAATGTTTTAACAGCGCTGCCCCCGTTGGCGTACACAGCTCCCCTTTGACGCTGCCACCGTAAATCGGTACATCTTTTAAGATATATGCCGTTGCAGGTGCCGGAACCGGAAGGATGCCGTGCGCGCAATGTACCTGCCCGCTGCCGACATGAACCGGCGAGACAACCACCGCATCCGGTGCCAGGCGGTTCATCAGCATACAGGCTGCCGTAATGTCGGCGACCGCATCCAGCGTGCCGACCTCATGGAAATGGATGTCGGTCACCGGAACATTGTGTGCGTGGCTCTCCGCCTCCGCGATAAGCTGGTACACTGCCATGACATCATTTTTTACCTTCTCCGGAAGCGCGAGGTGGTCACGCACGAGATGTTCTATGTCATGCAGGCTTGTGTGGGAATGGGTATGGGTATGGGTATGCCCTCCCTCATGTGTGTGGTCTTTCTTGTGCATGGCTTCCGCTTCATGGGCATGGGCGGGCTGCTCCCCGTGTCCGTGCGCATGCCCGTGCACATGGTCAACGCTCTCCTCCTCCACGCCATCCACCGTGACCGAAACATGCGTTCCAAAAATCCCGCATTTCACCGAAGCTTCCCTCGTCATTTTCACCCCCGGAATTTTGAGCGCCTCAAATTCCCGGATAAACTCCTCCGGCTCCGGCAGCAATTCAAGCAGCGCCGCCGTCAGCATATCCCCGGCGGCTCCCATCCCGCAATCAAAATACATTGTACGCAAAACTATTCCTCCCCTTTCCCGTGGATATGATTTATCATACTGGCAAGATATCCCGCCCCAAAACCATTGTCAATATTCACTACCGACACGCCGCTCGCGCAGGAATTGAGCATGGACAAAAGCGCTGACAGCCCCTGAAAAGACGCGCCGTATCCCACGCTCGTCGGAACCGCAATCACCGGGCAATCCGCAAGCCCGCCAATCACACTCGCCAATGCCCCCTCCATGCCCGCAATCGCAACAATCACACTCGCACCCATAATCTCGTCCAAATGTGCCAAGGTCCGGTGCAGCCCTGCCACGCCAACATCGTAGAGGCGCACCACCTCATTGCCCAGAACCTGGGCGGTAAGCGCCGCCTCCTCCGCCACCGGGATATCGCTCGTGCCGCCGGTCGCAACAACAATCCTTCCGATGCCGTCCGGTGCCGGGATTTCCCCGATTACCCCACAGCGCGCTTCCTTATAATACACAAGCGGATGCACCTTCGCAATTCCCTGTGCCGCTTCCTGCGCCAAACGGGTAACAAGCACCAGCCCCTGCCCGTTTTTTCGCATCGTATCCGCAATCCCAATGATTTGCTCCACGGTTTTGCCCGCACCGTAAATCACCTCCGCCACGCCCTGGCGCAGCCTGCGGTGCACGTCCACCTTCGCGTAGCCGATATCCTCAAACGGTTTGCGCTTTAAGCTTAAAACCGCATCCTCCACCGAAATCTTCCCGTCGCGCACCCCCGCAAGCAGATTTCTGATATCATCGTCCATTTTGCACCTCCAAAAACAGTTTTTATCTCTTCCGCGGCTGTAAATCAAGCGTTACTTCATCAAAATATTTTTTCAGCTCCGCCAAAATCTCCTCCCGGTGCGCCAGCAAACGCGGAAACCCTGCCTCGGGCAGCTGTATTTTCGCATGTTTTCCCTGCGTGCGCACACGGAAATCCGTAAACCCAAGCGAAAAGAGAAAATCCTCCGATTTCTCAACCGCCAAAAGTTTTTGCTCTGTGATTTCCTCCCCTGCCGGAATCCTTGTGGCAAGACAGGCATAGGCTGGTTTATCCCATGTAAACAGCCCTGCGGCTTCTGACAACCTGCGCACCTTAGCCTTCGTCAGCCCGCATTCGCGCAACGGCGAGTATACGGAGAATTCCTTAAGCGCACGCATTCCCGGGCGCTCCCCCGCCTCATCGGAAGCATTCGTCCCGTCAAGCAGCACAAAAAAACCATCCTTCGCCGCCGCTTTTTGGATAGCACCGAAAATTGTTTGTTTGCAATAGTAGCAGCGCTCTGCTGGATTCCCCCGAACGCAGTCATTCTCCAAAACCTTTACGTCCAAAACCCGCAGCTGTACACCTAACTCTGCCGCAAAGCGCAGCGCATCCTCATATTCAAACCGCGGCTGAAACTCCGATTTCACATAATATGCGCAGACAAGCGCACCGTTGGACTTCGCGGCAAAAAGCAGATATGCCGAGTCCACCCCACCCGAAAAAGCGATTGCTACTTTTTTGTGTTGTGTAAAAAAATCTTTTAGTGTCATCTTCCCCTCTTTTTATGCACAGACAAATCTGCAATATCACTGCAATGGCACTTATTTCCCTTCGCTTTCTGGTATGACTTCCTCCAGCAATATCTCCAACCGGTCATAAAACTGATAAAGCTTCTGCGTTCCATTTTCCAGAATAAAATAGTGGCGGATGTACGGAACCAGAAGGATGAGAAGTAATAGTAAAAGCAACGCTGCCTCCGGGACAAAATCCACCGTCACCCAAATCAAAACCATCATCGCCAGCAAAGCAAACAATGCCGTGACAATCAGGTGAATCAGCCTTTCGTGCTGGAAGAACTGAATCTGGACGAACAGCGCATCCTTCGCCCTTTGCAGCCGTGCGCACCGGATTTTTGCCGTCTGCGTGGCTTGTACATCCTGTGCCGGTTCGTGGTTGGCATCCCCTTCTTTGCGCTCTAGCTCATCCAACATGTGCTCCGTTGCCCTGAGATAGTTTTTTAAGCGTTCCCCCATTGCCTTCCTCCCCTGCTATATCCTCATAAATCCACAGCAGCCAAGTTCCGACATCTCCCCAAAACCCTGAGACTTATAAAAGTCGATTGTCTTTGGCGTATTCTCCGTTGCCAGCTCAATCTGGCGCACATGAGAAAAGCGCTCCAAAACACTTTGAATCAGCCGTGAACCAACCCCTTTGCGCTGATGCTTTGGGAACACCAAAATATCCTGGATAAATACAATCGTACAGCCATCACCGACCGTGCGGATTATCCCCAAAAGCTCATCGCCCTCATAAGCCGCCAAGGTCAGCATGGACTTTTCAAAGCCCTCCCGCAGCACTTTGGGCTGGTCGGTATATGCCGTCCATCCCACACTGGTGTACAGGCGCAAAATTTCTTCTTCGTTGTATGGCAGATATTCACGAATTTCCATAACAATCCCCTTCGTTTTAAAATTTTCATTACGCATACTTCCTTGTTTATATTGTACGGTTTCATCATCATTTTTTCAACAAAATTTTTATAAATTTTTATGGCTGTATTGTTACCTCTTTCCCCATTTCCTTACGATTTTCCTGCTTTTCAGTTTCCATTTCCATTGACATAATTATGTCCTCCTCGATATGCATCTCTGATACATATATTCCTGTCTGCCATTTTTATAACAAATGGCGGACAGGCTTTTTCATTTTGTTTATACCCTAAACATTCACATTAAATTTTGCATAATAGGCATCTTCCAGTCTTTCTTTCAGCATCATTGCCTTTGCTTCCAATTCAGATTCCGCTTCCACATACTTAACAGAGATTTCCGGCTCCGCCGCTTTTGACACAGAAATTTTCTCTGTATCTCCATTCAGCTTTTCAGCCTGCTCCCCTTTTTTCTCTTTCTGTTCTTCTACTTTTTCTTTTTCCTCTTTCTTCTCTTTTTGTTTCTCTAAGCGTTCGTCCATGTTCTTCTTCATTCTCTCCGCATTGGTCATTCCGGTTTCGGTAACAGAATATACGGTACTCTGTATGCTTCCGTCCTTGTTGACCATCCATGTCTGTTGATAATAGGTTACTGTTCCGCCCAAAGCTTTATTTTGTGCTGAAAGCTGTTCATATCCCTGCTTTTCCAGTTCAGGAATTTTTTTCAGAAAATCTTCCAGTTCCTTTGCTTTTGCAGAATTGCCCGAACACTTCTTCAAATACTCACCGGATATTGATACATTTCCATTTGACATACAATCATAATTCTTCTGTAAATAAGAATAATAGTCTGATACGCTGTCCGTCCCGGCTTTCTTCGTATTCCCTGCCTGCGCAGGTGTGGTATCTTTCGTCCCCGTTTCCTTTGCCGCCTCCTTTTTCTGTGCAGCATATGTACTCTCATGCACATTGTTGTGATTGTTTCCAATACCTGTAATTGCCATAATTTTTTGTATGGATAAAAAGCTGCTTTTTTGGGCGCATTTTCCGCAGCCTGGCTTCCTCTAATGCCTGTTCAAAAACTTCCATGAATTTCTGTTCTGTGACAGGCTTTAACAGATAGTGGAACGCATATATGTCAAGGGCTTCAAACACATATTCCTTTATGCCCGTAATGAATATCAAAACGGTGTCTGCGTTCCTTTCCCTTACTTCTCTTGCAGCTTCAATGCCATTCATGCCGTCCATTTGTATGTCAAGGAACATAATGTCAAACGGCTTTGCTGCGGCAAGAAGTTCTTCCCCGGACGAAAAGCAAGCCACATCACAGTCCGGCTTCCGGTTTTCTATCATTTCACGGATATGCTCCCAGATTACTTTTTCATCATCAACAACTGCTATATTCAAATCCCTCACTCCTCGTCTGCTATGTCTCTGCCTAGTTTATCTGCTAAAATTATGGGTGAATTTAGATTATCTCTTTAGAAGTTCTTATATGTCGGTATAGCCCGTATTTCCGGGCTTTTCCGGCATTTTAGATATGGGGAGAAGTTCTCATATACTCTCAAAACCTTTTAGGTTTTCCCTCTCAATGGTAGTAAAAGAAGTAGTAAATCCGTCTGCGGCTATGCAATCAGCCTTTCCATTTCAGCCCTTGCGGAAGCGAATGTTGCGTGTGCGTAATAGTTCAGCGTCATAGTGATATTGGAGTGTCCCATGATGTACTGTAACGCTTTCGGGTTCATTCCGGCATTGGCTAAGTTGGTGCAGAACGTATGGCGCAGGGTGTGGGGTGTCATTACTTTGGGTAAGGCTTCCTCATGGCACTTGTTGTACTTCTTCGCAAGCCCCCGGAACATGGTAGCATAGTTCACATTCGTTTTCGGGCAACCGTCCCGGTTGAGGAAAAGGAAATTGCTGTAACCGTCAATGGTGGTCGCTTTCGCTCCCTTACGGTTCTTCATCACGCGCCCCAACGCTTCATACACTTTTTCACTCATTGGGATTTGTCTGATACCGCTTTGCGTTTTGGGCTTCTCTATGTAGTAC
>CAJTUA010000034.1 GCA_910579615.1 uncultured Lachnospiraceae bacterium
GGTGCAGCGCCGCCGTCCCGGAAGAAAGCGCCACGGCATATTTCCGCCCGACCTTCTTTGCTGCTAACTGCTCCACCGCATCGATATTCTCCCCGACCGTGGACACCCAGTTCGTTCGGATTGCCTCGTCCACATATTTTTGTTCCTCCCCGTGCATGGTCGGTGAGGAAAGCCAGACCTTCTTTTCAAAAGGCACAAGCCCCGCAAACCTCGGGTCAGATTTATAATCAAATTGCTTCATAATCAGCCTCTAATTTATTTTTGTTTTTATTTCGTTTTCATTTTTAGTTTCATTTCCATTTTTTCGTTTATTCATTTTTTCATCTTTATTCTTATTTTCGTTTTTATTTTTACAAATTCCTGCACTTATTTTTCACGTCTTTCCCCAACATATAAATGCTTTCTGGCACAGTGAAACAAACATTGCTTCCTGAATAAAATCCCGAAATCCCCAATCAGAAAATGCCCATTTTTTTTCACTGCCCTACTCCTCTTTTCTGTCTGCAATCTCCTTCACCGCCAAAACCCCTGGAGCGATGTCATCCACAAAGAAATCTCCCAAAAAGGCAGGCTTCGCCACTCCATCAAATATGTGTTTTTCGCGTTCCCCGTGCATTTTTACATATTCCATGAACTGATTTCTTCTCTTATGACCGATACCCGATGGAATGCGACATAGCGACAATTCCATATGGTTATCTTTTTCTTCCTGCTTCTGTCTTCCTTTGCTTTTGCGCCCTGGCGCTCCACACCATCCCGATTTCCTCCAACTGCCGGATTTGTTCTGCCGCCAAACCCTTCCCCGCTCTTTGCTGGTAAGCCTGGCGCTGATTGGAAATCCATTTTCCGAGACGGTATCCATCCTTACAGATGTAGCCATTCGGAACGGCCAAATGCCCGTTATTCCTGTAAAATTCCTGCGCATGGGAAAACCCAATCTTCCATGGGGCATCCGGATTCCACACCATCCCGATACGGTTCAACAGCTCCACCTGCTCGGAACTTAATTGCCCGCTTCTTCGCCCTGCCCGCTGATGCTGCAGCCACACACCCAGGTTCTTTCCGCTTTTGCCGACGAAACGTTTTGGAATGGAAAGATTGCCGTGCTCGCGGTAAAACGCCTCCGCCTCGCCGTATTGCTGCTGCCAGGAAATCTCTCCCTGCGATATCCCGGAGGTTATCCCGATGGACGCAAGCTTTTTCTTTTGCTCTGCATTTAAAAGTTTCCGCTTTATTCCGTAAGTGCAGGTGCTTCCTTCCGCCAATACTTCTTTTTCCCCGCAAACATTTTGTTTGCAGGCATCTTCTTCCCGCAGCCGCGCCCTCTGCTCGCGCAGCCAACGGTCCAGCCAAACACCTTCCACTACATAATCCGCAGGGATTTTCAAATCACCATGCTCCGCGTAATATTTTTTCGCAAGTTCAAAGCGTTCTTCCCATGTGTCGGCGTTCTCCCAGACCATCCCAATCTGTGCAAGCCTTTCCATTCGTTGCATGTGGACACTCTGCCCCTTCCTGCCGGAAGTTTTACTGACAATTCCAGATGCCCCGGCACTGTTTTTTGAAAGCACTGTACTGGCTGGCTCTGTATCTAGACAAGCAATATTTTTTTCCAACGCATCGGTTCCTACAAGCTTCTGGTACACTTCCCTCTGCCTGCGCACCCACCGTCCAAGTCCGCACCCGCTCTGCGTCACATAATCCGCCGGAACACACAAATCCCCATGCTCCCTGAAATATTTCTCCGCCTCCGCGAAATTTCGCTCCCAGGCGGTCTGTTGTACGCCCTGCCACCGCATACCAATTGCTTCGAGCCTTGCGGTCTGCTCCCTGCTCAGGCTTCCTGCCGTTTTTCCTGTGTAAACCTTCCTCTGCGTGGAAACCCACGCGCCGAGCGGATAACCCGCCATCGTCATATAAGCTGCTGGAACTTCCAGGTTCCCATGTTCTGTAAAATATTCCCTTGCCATCCCATACATCGCCTCCCACGATGCGCCAAGTATCTCATTCAGCCGCACGAACAGCTTCCGGCAGTCCCCCAGTTCATCCACCACCCGGAAATGCTCGGTAACAATTTCATTTCCCCTGCCCTTTTCGCGGTAGGCAAAAACGGCTTCGCGCAGTTCCTCCTCCATCGCGCCGATGCTGCAAAGGTTTTCAATATTCATTACAATATCAAAAATAACCGGGTTATGTTTCGCGCCGGACGCGAGCGCACGCCCAATCTGCTGCTTGTAAATGGTCGGGGAAACGGTCGGGCGCAGCAGAATAACCCCGTCCACCCCGTCTACATGGATGCCTTCATTGAGCATGTCGATGCAGTACAAAAGCTTTAAATGACTGCTCGCATCATCCTTAAATGCCTTAAACTCCGCCGAAGTTGCCGGGTTGTCCGAATATGCCGTATAAATATGCGGCGCGGTGTCCACCTTTGCAAACCATTCCCTGGCAAGCTCCCGCATTTCGAGTAAATGTTCATAATTGGCGCAAAAAACAATGTATTTGCCTACTGGCATATGTCTTGCAAAAACATCCTCCAGCCCATCCGCCTTCTCCAATGCCCTCCTGAGCGCTTCGAATTCTTTTTCCGCTGCGTCGCGCACTGCACGGCTCCTTGCCTGTTTTACTTTCATTTCATACCGCCGCAGTTCCTTCTGGTACGCATAAACCGAAAGCACATATTTCGGCGCAGGCAGGATTCCACCTGCCACAGCTGCCCCCAGGGTCAGTTCCGAAGCGATGTTTCCTTCAAAAAGCTCCCTTGCCATATCCCGCTGGTTGTCCAGATAGCGTATGCTTGTTGCGGAAAGCCCAAGCACAGGTGCTTTGGGATACATCCGGAGCAGGCGCTTCACACCCTCGCCCCACTGCGCGGCACCACAGCGGTGGAATTCGTCAAGAATGATATATTTCGGTTGGATTTTTAACAGTTCCTCCTCCCCCATCCGCATCAGCCGTGCATAGGTGATAAACTCCACATTTTCAAGCGGCGCACCGCCTGCTGCATGCCATTTTTCCAGCTGGGTCATGAAAATATATTCTGACGGTGAAAGCAGGCAGACCTTGCTTGCTGCATTGTCTGCACAGAGTTGGAACGCGATAAAGGATTTTCCCGTTCCGGTTGGATGGATGACCGCAGCCCTGTCGGTCCGCTCCATCATGGAGGTTGCCGCCACATAGGCTTTGCGGTTATGTTCGAATAATATGCTGCCCATCGGCGGCTCCTTTCTGTAGGATGGGTGTAATGAAGCACCATACTTCATTACATAGGGAATGGCAATATGCCCAGAACATAGAGAATATGCAGGATGGCGCGATTAGCGCTCTTTGGTATTGACTGCAAATGACTGCGAATCGTCTGGTTACAAAATATTTGTTTGAAAATTATGAATGGAAGGTGCTTTGAAAATAAGTGCCTTTTTTTCGCATTTTATGCGCGGTTATATCATTGCATTTTAAAAGAGATATGGTTTTTGTTGACACTTAATTTGACTGCGAATTGATAATTTTCCACGAGAAAATAAGACTTTTATAATATAATATTGCATTTTTAACAGGATAATAAACGCTTTTCTCCTGCCTTTTCGGCAGAATAAAGAATTAGCATTTGTAATTTCATTGACAAAACAAGGTTGCTGTGATACAATACTAAAGATTAGTAGTACAAATTATATGGTTTTTACAGGATTTTACATGTAATGAAGTATGGTGCTTCATTACATTTTACAATTTATCAACGACAAATCCATTGCCATACCAAATCTACCAAATGAAGCATCTTGATTCCTCCCCAACATTCCTTGAACCTCTGGTAAAAAAACAAAAAAACTGCCGCACCGGAAAATCCCCGCAGGACACAGGGGATTCTGAACCCGTCAAAATCCCCCCTCCCGCTCCATTTCCTTCTTGTGCGGCAGTCCAAAGACCACTTTAATACAGCGGATACTTATCCGTCAATCCCTTCACCATCGAAAGCACCTGCTCCCGGTTCTTCTCCAAATCATGGATACTAAGCGAAATCGCCTCCGCCACCACATCCATGTCCTGCGCGGTAAGCCCCCTCGTCGTTGCCGCCGGGGTGCCAAGCCGCAGACCGCTTGTGACAAACGGGGACGCCGGGTCATTCGGCACGGTATTCTTGTTTGCCGTGATGTTGACCTCGTCAAGCACATGCTCCGCTTCCTTGCCGGTGATGCCCATATTCTGCAAATCAACAAGCATCAGGTGATTGTCCGTGCCGTTTGAAACAATGGAAAAGCCGCGCTCCATCAGACCCTTGCACAGCGCCTGCGCATTTTCAATCACACGCCCTGCGTAATCCTTAAACGACGGGGCGAGCGCTTCCTGAAAGCAGACTGCCTTCGCCGCGATGACGTGCATGAGCGGGCCGCCCTGGATGCCCGGGAACACTGCTTTGTTTAATTTATATTCGTTTGCGAATTCCTCGCTCGAAAGAATAAGGCCGCCGCGAGGCCCGCGCAGTGTTTTGTGCGTTGTCGTTGTCGTGACATGTGCATACGGAATCGGGCTTTCATGGTATCCTGCTGCCACAAGACCTGCGATGTGCGCCATATCCACCATCAAAAATGCGCCGACTTCATCCGCAATCTCGCGGAAACGCTTAAAATCAATTTTTCTCGCATATGCGCTCGCCCCTGCCACAATCAGCTTCGGGCGGCACTCCTTCGCGATGCGCGCAACCTCATCATAATCGATAAAGCCATCGCCATTGACACCGTAAGGTACGATATTAAAATAGCTTCCGGAGAAATTAACCGGGCTCCCGTGCGTCAGATGCCCGCCGTGCGCGAGGTTCATCCCCATCACGGTATCCCCCGGCTGTAAGAGCGCGAAAAACACTGCCATATTCGCCTGCGCGCCGGAATGCGGCTGAACATTTGCGTAGGTACAGCCGAACAGCTCCTTTGCGCGCGCGATTGCCAGGTTCTCCGCGATATCGACAAACTGGCACCCACCGTAGTAGCGCTTGCCCGGATACCCTTCTGCATATTTGTTCGTCATCGGGCTGCCCATTGCCGCCATGACCGCCTTGCTTACAAAGTTTTCCGAAGCAATCAGCTCGATATGGTCGTTCTGCCTGCCAATCTCAAGCTCGATGCTCTCCGCCAGCTCCGGGTCAAAATTTTTAATCTCGTCAAATGAATACATATTCCATCTTTCCTTTCTCGGCTCATCTCACAGCATTGCGCTGCTTCCTTTTCAATCCACTTGCGTCCGCGGGCGCAAGGCAAATGAAAGTTATCCCCATTATACAGAAATCTGTATATCGCGTCAATATACAAATCGTTTTTTTTGCAGACGATACTCTTTAAACTCCACAATTTATTACCGCCAGTTCTGCTGTGCCTTCTTTCTCTTAGACATCATTGGCGGAATAAACGACACGTTCTATCCTGCAGCAGCTTCTCAGAGGCATTCAAAATCGTCATGATATCTTCCCACCCGCCGGCGCTCATTGCATTCTTAAATTCCCGGTAGATTTCATTGTTCGGAATAAAAACTTCTTCTCTTTCCAGGTCATATGCAAGATATCCAAGATGAATCAGCAATGTCAGTACATCATCTTTTGTCCGGAACGTCCACATGTCATTCTGGAAGGTAAGGGTATTCACAGGAATATACTCCCCGCCAAGCATCCGCACAATATCCGCGCGTAACCCGTCAAAATCCATGTCAATATAAACTTTCAGGGCATCATAGGTTTCCGTGGCTGTCCAGTAACTTTTACACCTGTGGCGGCGCACTGCCTCCACCACAGATTTCGGATTATAGATATGCGCAAACCTTGTGAACGTGTATCCATCATACCAATTGCCTATTTCCTCAAAATCCATAGAAAACCGTTCGCACAATTCTTTTACTTCATCCTCTGTAAATCCGGTATACTCCTCAAAAACATCCTGATCGGTCATGGAATATTCCGTAAACATATTCAGGGCAGAATGCACTCCATACTTTTTTACCGGAAGAATCCCCGTCATATAGGCAAGTGCCACATAAGCCTGATCTTTTAAAAGATTACGCAAAAAATCCAGATACCTTCTTTGCAATTCTTCTGATTTCTGCTGTTCCCGCATCACACAGTCCCACTCATCAATCAGGAAAACAAACTTCTGCCCGGTTTCCACATAAATCTGCCTTAATACAGCAGCAAGCCCGACTTCTTCCCCGGTTAAAAATTCTTTGTATTTCTTTTTTAATTCCCTGTATACTTCTTTCTCCAGATACTCTGTTACCTTCTGGTCTCCTGACTCAATCAAAAACTGCTGCATATTCAGGGAAATCACTTCATACTGGTTTAAGTATTCCCCAAATGTCGGTTCCCTCTCAATTTTAAAACCTTGGAACAGCTTTCTGGAATCACATCCCCTGCTATAATATGCCGCCAACATTTTCAGCGCCATAGACTTCCCAAAACGTCTCGGCCTGCTGACGCAAATATATTTCTGCTCTGTATTTAAATACCTGTTCGTACATGCAATCAATCCAGTCTTATCAACATAAATTTCAGAACGAATTGACTCTTCAAAACCGCTGTTTCCCAGATTTAAATAAATTCCCATATATAATACTGCTGCCTCCGCTCAAATTTCCTCTGCTTATAAACGTGATTCAAGTATACATGGCATCCCTGCGAAAAGTATATTTCAAAACAGCCGTACTGTCAACCGCAAAAATACAATGTGTTTTTTCATCATCCAAAAATGTTTATAAATCGAAGAAGTCCGCATTCCTGCAGACTTCTTCCAATACCTGTTCACTCCATGTTAAGATGTTCCAACAGCATCCGTCCCTGCAGCTGCCGCTTTCCTGTGTTTGCTTTTGTTTTCCCTTTTACTCCTTCGGTAAATACTCTTCCAGATAAGAATAATAATCCTCCGTAATAATCGCCGCCGAAATATTAAACTTATTCTTGACAATCGCTGAGACGGTTTTTACATAATCCTCCGGCAATTCCTCGTCCGTCAGCTTTGTTACTTCGCCATTCTTCGAATTGTACATTACCTTGTCCGTGATATAGCTCTTATTCGAGAACATGACAAGCGGCGCTGCGGTTGAGAAAATATCCTGCCCCATAAAAAGCCTTGAATCATATTCCACGCCAAACAGATTGAGCACGGTCGGCACAATATCCAGCGCCGAGCACGGTTTTTCTACCGTTACCGGTTCCATGCCCGGACAATAGAGAATCAGATGGCTCTTGTACAGTTCAAAATTCTCCTCCACCTCATGGCCTGCCAGGTCATCGAGCGAGGATTTTTCCATTCCATACGGATAATGGTCACCCGAGAGCACAATCACCGTGCGCTCGGCAACCCCTGCCTCCTCAAGCTGTGCGAGCAGATATTCCAGTGCCAGGTCAAGCTCCTTCTGCGCCGCAAGATATGCCTTCGCCTCCTCGCACAAACTAAGGTCGCGCACATAGTCGCGGTTCTTCACTGACATGGAATTGCCGCCCCAGTTGTATTCCATATGCCCGCTCACGGTCATATAGTAGGTGTGGAATGGCTCATCGCCAATATATTCCGGTATTGTGACCTCCATCATTTCAAGGTCGGATTCCGGCCAGGTCAGTTTCACCTCAAGCCCTCCTCCCTTTGCGCCCTTGTAGTCGTATCCCATATTCGGGTGCGTCTGGTCGCGGTGGTAGTAGGTGTAGGTATGGTTGTGGTACGCCCGCGCGCTGTAGCCTAGGCGGCTAAACTGCCAGCCAAAGCCAAGCGGCATATAATGGTCCGCCGTCTTATAAAAGCTGTTTGTTCCGGTTGGAATCAACCCCGTGCACTCGACAAATTCCCCGTCGCTTGTGCTGGTCCACCACAGCGGTGTGTAATAATTCTCAAAATAAAAGCCCTCGTGCGTCATCTTGTAGAGCGTCGGCGTGATTTCCTCGTTGACCGCCCACTGTGAATAGCCCTCCGCCGTCAGCATGATCAGGTTGTAGCCCTCAAACATGCCCGTGTACTCATTTTTGTTCGTCGGAACCGAGCTTGCCATATAGGTATGCAGATTTTTGATGGTCTTTTTTGACTCGTTTTCCGCAAGCGCCGCAAAGTCAATGTTTAGCACATTCGGCGAGGTGTCAATCGGCGTTGGGGTCGGGGTAGGGGTAGGCGTCGGGGTTGGGGTCGGTTCCGGGGTTGCATCCGCCCGCGTTACCGGGGTCGGGGTCGGTATCGGCGTTGCACCTTCCGACGCTCCCGCTGTTGGTGTTGGTTCTGTACTCGGCTTCGCCGCGAACGCCGGGGTCGGGGTTCCCTCCAGCCCGATAAATACCACGTCATCCAGGGAATCCCTGGAACCTTTGCCAAACACCTGCGCAATATCCTTTCTGGTCGAGGTCAGCACGCCGAGCTTTTCCATCGACAAATCCATCACGAAATCTTTGTAATATAAATCATACGGCGTAAATGCTTCCTTCCCCGGAATTCTCAGCACAAGAATTGCCGCCACATAAAGCAGTGCCGCGCCCATGATATGCATTGCTACCGCCTGCCATCCGCAGCGCGAAAGAGAAAGCTTTTCCTTCCGGTACAAAACAAGCAACGCAATGAGCGGGACAAAGTACAAAAAGATTGGGAGCAGCTGGGAAAGGATTCCTTTGACTGCCTGCATATAAAACTCCCCCACCGCATCCGCACCGTTTTCCTTGATGGAATTGACCGACAAAAACGCTTTAAAAATGTGCTCATACACTGTCTGTGTGGAATACCAGAGCGCTGCAAGTACCGTCAGCACAATCATGGCTGCCTTATTCCCTTTTTCCGGGAACAAATCGGTGAGCACAGAAAACAGCATCCCTGCCACCGCCGCGAACAGTACCGGGAAAACCAGGTTCCCGCTGATGTTTCGAAATACAAAAAAATGGAAAATCAGCTCACACCAGATGAGCACCACACACAGAAATGCTGCCCTCGCCCCCGCCATTTTCGCAATACCTTTTAAGTTGTTTTTTTCCTTATTTGTTCTTACTTTTTCCTGCATTCTTATCCCCATCCTTTTTCTTACAATTCTTTTGCAAAGGCGGAATGTAAATTTCGCCCACCCGCTATCATAGCATAATACGCCAAAAGATGCAATCATCTGACACCGAAAAAAATCTTACATTTTTCTGTCTCTTTTCTCTCTTTTTTCGACACGCACAGCACCTGCTGCCGTCAGAAACCGTCAGAAAACAAATACATTTTGCGTATTTTCAATGGAAAAAACGAAATTCCTCGCTATACAAATCCAAAATTTTGTAGTAAAATAGACAACATAACATAACCTATGGATAAGCACTATGTCTATAGGAAGGAACGGAGGCTGCTATGCTGTACTTATTATTTTCGGATTCTGCCGCGAAATGGATTGCCTTTTTCGGACTTGTTCTGGCGTTTTTACTGACATGTTTCCTGCTCAAAACGCTTCAGAATATTTTGCCGCGTGACGGTGGACGTGCCTTCGCGGTCAACGGTGCTCTTTCGCAGGGAAAACCGCGCGGTGCGGGCATTGTTTTTGTCCTTGTCTTCTGCGTGATGTCGCTGCTTTTTGTCCCGTTTGAAAAGGAGCTTTTCAAGGAGCTTGCCATCTACCTGATTATGCTCGCCGCCGCGATGTTGAGCGGTTACCTCGACGACAGCTCCAAAACGCCATGGGGGGAATACAAAAAAGGGCTGATTGACCTTGTGATTGCGTTTGTATGCGCCTATTCCTACGTCAATTATAACGGGTCGGATATGACAATCATTCTTTCCGGCACTACCTTTACTTTGCCTAAAATAGTTTATATTATTCTGGCAATGATTTTAATTTGGATTTCCATCAATGTCACGAACTGCACGGACGGCGTTGACGGGCTCTGCGGCAGCGTCGCGATTATCTCGCTGATGTCGTTTTTCGTTCTGTTCCGCAGCGTTCTTTCGAATGCAATGTACGGTCAGCTCTGCCTTTTGATGGTCATCTGCCTGCTCGGCTATCTCTGGTTCAACGCCTCGCCGAGCAAGCTTTTGATGGGGGATGCCGGCTCAAGGGCTCTCGGTCTTTTGATGGCGTTACTCTCCTTAAAATCCGGCCGCCCGCTGGTTTATCTCATATTCTGCCTCGTTTTCCTTGTGGACGGGGGCATCGGTTTGGTGAAGGTGGCGCTGCTTCGCTTCCTCAAAATCAAGATTCTCAAGAATACCCGCACGCCGCTGCATGACCATGCGCGCAAAAATGCAGGCTGGTCCGACACCCAGACGGTATTCCGTTTCCTGATTCTCCAGACTGTGCTCTCCTGCGCATATCTGTATGTGGTTATGTACCAGTAGGCATCCCGGAATGCTTCCAGATTTTGGCGTTGGGTGTATAGGGTGTTGATAAAGGCTTTTACCAGAAAGCAGACACGGGAATAGAAACGAGGTTTTTATGGATATCAACTACGAATTATACAAGGTTTTTTACCATGTCGCAAAAACACTGAGCTTTTCCGAAGCGGCGGGTATCCTCTTCATCTCACAGTCCGCCGTGAGCCAGTCCATCAAGGTTTTGGAAAAACGGCTTGATGTAAGTTTGTTTACCCGCAGCACAAAACGGGTTGCTTTAACGAAGGAAGGGGAGCTTTTGTTTAAACACATCGAACCCGCCGTCAACCTGATTGACCGCGGGGAGAGCCAGCTCCTTTCCTCCGCAAAAACGGGCAGCGTCCAACTGCGCATCGCCGCAAGTGATACCATCTGCCGCTACTATTTGGTTCCTTATTTAAAACATTTCCATCTCCTCTACCCAGATGTCCATCTGCGTGTCATCAACGGTACCTCGCTGCGCTGTGCCGAGCTTTTAGAGGCAGGGGAAGCAGACCTTATCGTTGCAAATTCGCCAAACCCGGCGTTGACGAATACAATGAGGCTTCATGAGGTCAAGACCTTTTTTGACGTTTTCATCGCCAACCCTGAGTATTTTCCGCTTGGCGGCAGGCGGCTTTCCCTGAAAGACTTGCAGCAGCTCCCGATTCTCATGCTCAGCAAGCGCTCCACGACAAGTGTATTTTTACATAATCTCTTCCTGCAGCATTCCCTCGAATTAGCGCCCGCCATCGAGCTAAGCAGCAACGACCTCTTAATTGACTTTGCGCGCATCGGGCTTGGCATCGCCTTTGTTCCGGACTTCTGCGTTGCGGGTGCAAACCGAAACGGCCTGGTTCTCTTAGAAACCAACGAACCCATGCCGGAGCGCAAACTTATCGCCGCCTGCGACGGCACACTGCCCCTTCCGGAACCGGCAGACCATTTTATCCGCCTGCTAGAACATGATATAAAGCCTTCCTGCAGCGCCCCGGAAAACGGGGATGGAAGCGAAAAATAAGCATCACCTCATGGACAGGGCACAAAACAGCGGAATATTATACGGAAATATATTGCAATTCAAAATAGTCTATGTTATCATATAATCATCCGTACCGGAACATCTTCCGGCACATAATAACGCGGGCTTGGCAGCGCCCTTCCCGCAGAAATGAGGTTTTAAAGATGTTAGAAGATTTTATTTCAGGCAAGAAATCCCTCTTTGCTTCGGGCGTACACACCGAGCTAAGGGCACAGGAAAACCGCCAGAGGCGTGTCAGCTTAGTCCAGGGCAACTTAACCGCAAACGTCCGCACGGAAACCTCCGGTGTCTGCGCAAGAGTTTACAAAAACGGCGTTTACGGCTTCTCCTCCACCGCGCAGTGCAACGCGGCTGCAGCCGAGTCGGTATTGAATGCCGCAACCGAAAACGCGGCATTTATGGACCGCCACATCAACAAAGGAAAGGCTCTGTTCCCGCCACTTTCTTCCGGGACACTCCCGCCAAAAAAGAATATCTGCGACACACAGCAAAAAGCATATGTTGACTTCATCAAGGAAGTGGACGCCTATATCGTCTCTAAATATCCAAAACTTTCCAGCCGTTCCGTCATTATGTCCGAGGATTCCATGGACAAGATTTTATGCACCTCGGATGGCTTCGACGGACACATCACGTCCCCGAGAAGCTACATCTACATATTTATGAATACGGAAACCGACGCCGGTGTTCCGCTTGAGCTTTTTAAGCCGGTGGGCGGCTTTGGCAATTTCCTTGAAAATTTTGATGACCCGAAAAAGCTTTATGCACAAATCGACGCCCTCTATGAGCGTCTGATGAAAAAGCGGGAGGGCGTTTACGCCGAGGCAGGCTACAAGACCGTTGTGCTCGGCGGGGTGCTTGCGGGCATGCTCGCACATGAGGCAGTCGGCCACACGGTGGAGGCGGACCTTGTACTCGGCGGCTCCGTTGCCGGTCCAAACCTGAACAAACGCGTCGGCTCTGAGCTTGTCAGCCTTGTGGATTTCGCGCATACTGCTTTCGGTAAGCAGGCTCCGTTGCCGGTATGGCTCGACGACGAGGGCACCCCGGCGGAGGACGCTGTCATTATCAAGGACGGTATTCTGACTGGCTACATGAACAGCCGCGAGAGTGCTGCGCATTTTAACATGAAGCCGCTCGGCAACGCGCGCGCCTGGAGCTTTTCGGACGAGCCTCTGATTCGTATGCGCAACACCGCTGTCCTTCCGGGCAAGGACAAGCTTGAGGACATCATCGCCTCGGTGGACGATGGCTATTACCTGCTTGATACGAACAACGGCCAGGCGGATACCACCGGCGAGTTCATGTTCGGCGTATGCTTTGGCTATGAGATTAAAAATGGCAAGCTCGCGCGCCCGATTCTGGATACCACCATCTCCGGCGTTGCATTTGACATGCTAAAGACGGTTGATATGGTATCGGATACGGTAACCTGGTCAAGCTCCGGCTTCTGTGGCAAAAAACAGCCGATGCCGGTGGGGCTTGGCGGTCCGGCACTCCGCTGCAAGGTAATGATTGGCGGGCGCTAAACACTCCGCATATATGGAGTGAAAAACAGCATCTTCCCGCACACAACCTACGTGGGATTTTTTAAGAGCAGATTTGCAAAAGCGCAAATTGGCAGATATCAAATGCCACTGCTTGAAAAACATGTCCGAAGGGAAGACGCAGGACGATAAATGGAGGATATTTATGGAAGATTTAAAGCTGATTGCTTCTAAGGTAAGGGAAGCGCTGATAAAAGAAGGGGCACAAAAGGCACAGTACACCGCTGCGGAGAAGATAACGCACGAGTTCAATGTGGATGGCGGCGAGTTTTCCCTGTTCCGCACGATGTTCGACAATTCCCTTTCCTTAACGGCATTTAAGGACAACAAAAAGGGTACCATCGCAATCAACAAATTTGATGACGGCGCGATTGCCGCCGCCGCGTCCGACTGTATCAAATCCGCGGATTCCGGCATTGCCGATTCCGCCTACGACATTGCCCCAAAACAGGAGAACGCGGTGTTTCATGAGGGTGCATACGAACCGGATGTTGATAAATTTTTTGAGCGCACCCGGGAGCTGATGGCCGACATTAAGGCGCGCCACCCAAAGATTCTCATGGAACAGATGATTGTGCAGCATGTCAAAACCCATTCACTCTACCAGAATACGAACGGCACGGAGTTTGAGACCTTCAAGGGAAATTATATGGTGGAGCTGATGTTTTCTGCCCACGAGGGTGATGCGACCACCTCGTTCTTTGGCAGCTACATCAACACCGCGTCACTTGACACGCCATTTATTGAGCTTGGCTCGATTGAAAAGGATTTGACGGATGTGGAGGCGCAGCTTGTCACCGTTCCACTTTCCGGGAAATTTGAGGGTGTTGCCGTTTTGACCCCGTCAAGCCTGAGCGAATTCCTCTACTCCGCCTTAAACAATTTTGTTACCGACAATGTCATCCTCGAAAAGACAAGCATCTGGCTTGATAAGCTTGGTAAGCAGGTTGCCGACCCGCGCATTACCATCCGGTTTGCGCCGCACGATGCGCGCGTTGTCTGCGGAGAGCGCTATACCGCCGACGGTTTCCTCTCTGAAGACTACGAGATTATCAAGGATGGTGTGCTGCAAAGCTTTATGCTGAATCTTTACACCGCGAACAAGACCGGATATGCACATGCGCCGAACTCTTCCTTTAACATCATCATGGAAAGCGGCGACACTGCCCTTTCCGATGTGATTTCCGGGATTCAAAGGGGCATTTTGGTCGGCAGATTTTCCGGCGGACAGCCGGGCACGAACGGCGATTTCTCCGGCGTGGCAAAGAACAGCTTCCTGATTGAAGACGGAAAAATTGTGGGGGCAGTCAGCGAGACAATGATTAGCGGCAATCTCGCCGATATGCTGAACAATCTTGTTTCCGTCTCAAAGGAAACTGTCTCGGATGGTACGTCCGTGCTGCCGTACATGGCATTTGGCGGTTTTACCGTTTCCGGGAAATAGTGGGCATGAAAAAAAGAAGCATCCGCGGATGCTTCTTTTTTTCATGCCATCAGCTTTCACTGCGTCTTTTTAATGATAATACTTCACTGAGGTGTAATCGTCTGCTTTCTTCTTCATCGTGTAGGATACGCCTGCCTGGTAGTAAGCAATGTCCGAGGTGACATCAATCACATACCACACGTCCTTGTCTGCGTCGTAAACCTCATTCCATGCATGAAGCGTGCTGATTGCCGGGGTGTAGCCTGTTACAACCTTTGCTGTAATCCCCTGGCTGCGCAGCATCGCCGCAAACAGGGAAGAAATATCGTAGCAGATGCCCATTTTGTCAGCGTAGGTCTGGCTGACACTCGGGATATACCCCGTCGTCGCGCGCACCGTATCAACCTTCGCATAATCGTAGGTATAGTTCGCTACCAGATACTTGTAAATCGCCGTGATTTTTTTCGTGTCAGTCGTACATTTCTGGCAAAGGTTCCCTGCCTTCTTGACTGCCTTTTCCTTTGTCTCGTAGTCAACGATAATGTTCGGGTTGGTAAATACAACCGTTTCATCCTCAAGCTCAATCTCCATCGTTGTCGAATAAATCACGCTGTATTTCGTCCCGGAAATATTTTTGCAGATGCGGATTTTATATTCTCCGTTGCCGAGCGTAAGCGGAATCACTTCCGTCACGACACCACTGCTCAGATAATATTTGTAATCCACACCGTCCTTCGATACCATGACGACAATCTTCGCTTCCTCCGTATTATCGTACACAACATTGAAGGTTCCGTTCCCGTTGTCCGTTACCGAGGTTTCTGTTTTTTCTTTCTCCTCCGTTTTCTCTTCTGCCGCCAACGCCTTATCCGCCGCCATTCCCGCAAACGAAAGCGCGAATATAAGCATCGCGCAGAACATCAGCCACCTTTTTTTCATGCGCACACCTCCTGTTCTGGTTTTTGCATCTGCCTTTTTTGGCATATCGTTTTTTGGTTCCACATCTTAAATCTCTTCTTTTGTCGCTTCCTTTATCTGTAGCCACAGACAGCAGGCGCTGCCTGCGGGTACATTCTTTGCAATACCGTGCCGCCCTTTTGCGGGAAACGGCACGGTTGCCTGCCAATGCAGCACAGGATGCTTCCTAGCTCACACTCCTGCGCATCGCCTCCGGGTTCATACAATAATTCAATGCCGTCACACCGTCGATTTTCCCCGCCTTGTAAAGCTCCAGAATACTTGCATCCATCGACTTCATCCCATCCTTTGCGGACGAGTAAATGACGGAATCAATCTGATGCACCTTGCCATCCCGAATCATCGTGCGGATGGCGCTGTTTGCCTCAAGAATCTCAAATGCAGGCACCAGACCGCCGTTTAATGCCGGCAAAAGCTGCTGCGAAACAATGGCGTTGAGCACCATCGAGAGCTGAACGCGGATTTGCTGCTGTTGGTTCGCCGGAAATACATCAATCACGCGGTCAATCGTGTTCGCCGCACCGACTGTATGCAGTGTGGACAAAACCAGGTGCCCCGTCTCCGCGGCCGTCATCGCAATCTCAATCGTCTCAAGGTCACGCATCTCCCCAATCAAAATGACATCCGGTGCCTCGCGCATCGCCGCGCGCAGTGCCTTGCTGTAATTGGCGGTATCAATGCTGATTTCCCTCTGGCTGACAATGCTTTTCTTATGCTTGTGGAGGAACTCAATCGGGTCCTCCAATGTAAGTATATGACAATTCCTTGTACTGTTAATCTGGTCAATAATATAGGACAGGGTTGTGCTCTTGCCGCTGCCCGCGGTTCCCGTTACAAGAATAATACCCTTCTTCTGCCTGCTCATGCGGATAACCGACTCCGGAATCCCCATGGTTGCCACATCCGGCAGTTCAAACGCCACGCTCCTTAATACAGCGCTCCAGGTGCCGCGCTGGCGGAACACATTCACGCGGAAGCGCCCGACCCCCGGAACCGAAATCGCGAAATCATCGTCCCCGCTCTCCCGCATGTCCGTTTCTCTCTCGTCTGCCAGATGGTAGAGCATATCCACGGCTTCTTGTGTCTCCGCCTTTCCGATAAAATCCCCTTCCTGGCGGATAATCTGCCCTCCCACCTTATAGGCGATTGGCTGACCGACAATAAAGAAAATATCCGATGCCTTCTGGTCCACCGCCCGCTTTAAAATCTGCGTTATATCCATTGCAATTCTCCATTTCTATCCCGTGTAGCACTCAGTTCGTAAAAACCCCATCCCATATCTCAATTTCTTCCTCATAGCTGCCGGATGCCGCGCTGATAAGCCGCCATTCCCTGACCTGGCATTCCTCCCCGGACAGCTCTAAAACAATCCTAAGCGTCCGGTTGTGGTCAACCCCAATGCTATAGATAATCCGGTTTTCCTTTGCGCCTGCCATAACCTCCGCCGGAAGCTGCGCCGCCTCAAGCACGGATGCCGCCGTGCGCCCTGCGCCCGCCGCCAAAAAGGCATCCAGAAGCTTTGCGTAGACCTCTTCCGCCTTTGTATCCGCTTCATAATAGCGCTCAACCGCATCCCTTCCCCGCTCTGCCATCTGCCGTTCACTGTACGATGCACGGATGGAGAGCACGGCGAAAACGGTTAGGGCAAATACCGTAATCAGCAAAAGAATGGAAGCCCCGCCAATATTCATATGATATCTTGACTGATTCAAGTTCCCCCGCCCCTTTCACACTCTCGGATATGCAAAGCGCCACACTGCCGGTTCCGGCAATATCCATAGCCCACACCGTGCAGCCATCGCCCCCATCTGCCTTGCCACAAAAAGCCTGCACAAAAGAATATCCTCCACATCCTGTTCCTGCTTTATGCGGCTTTCAAGCTCTGCCGTGCCCGCATAAACTACCGCGCGCTCAAGGCCGTTTTCTGTTTCCTGTGGGACAAGTACAACCTGGTATTTTTCTTTCCCAGCTGTACTCCCCCAGCTTTTATCGTAACGAAGGATATAATATCCATCCCCTGCCTCCATGCCAAAACGCGCGGCAGCGCCTTTTACCCCCAAAAGCTTGACTGCTTCCGCGATGCTTTCCGACTGCATGGTCGCGGTACTGATTGCAACGGCATCCGCCTGCAGCCGGTCCGCAGTCAGATATATTTTCAGGATGAATACGCTCACAACGGCAAAAATCGCCGTGACAAGCACAAGCTCCAATATCGTCCTCCGGTAATTTCCCCTGTCACTTCCCATACTGCCAAATCCTCCGACTCACCCGCAGCGCCCTTTAAAAGCCGCGGTATCAAGACCCCTCAATGTGCCGCGCGCAATGTCAGATAGAGCTCCTGCGTATCCCCCGCACTGTTTTCCGCCTTAAAATACAACTGCCCCTCCCCGGTTTGCTCCATCCAAAAGGATGCCGCCTCAAAAGTTTCCATCCCATAGCCCGGTTCAAAAAAACCGCCCTTCTCCATAAAATGCTCATACAGATATCCATCCCAGAAGTAGAGGTATGTCTCAAAAGCCCCCTCCTCGTTCTCCTCTCCAAGAACAAGCACCCTTAGCCCGTCCATCTCACGAAGCTCTACCATTCCTGCGCTGTCTGCCTGGCGCACCTTCGTCGCCACATAGGACAAGGATGTACGGAGTTCAAAATTATCGTTGTTCGCCGTGACAATGTTTTTGTAAACCTGCACGCCAATGTTGACCAGAAACAGTGCCGACACCGCAAAAATGCCGAGGATAAATACCATGCTGATTAAACTGACCATCCATGTTTCCTTCGCCTGATTGTCCTGGTGCATCCCCACTGCCTCCTATTTTTAGTTCCGCATCTGCCCTTCCTGTACCCAATGACCGTCCGTGGGATTTTTTCTCCGCTTCTCTCCAAAAAAATCCCACTGGGGCACTGTACGGGCATATGCTGTTTTTAGTTCCGCATCTGCCCTTCCTGTACCCAACGACCGTCCGTGGGATTTTTTCTCCGCTTCTCTCCAAAAAAATCCCACTGGGGCACTGTACGGGCATATGCTGTTTGAAAGTTTTGCATATGCTCTTCCTGTACTTCCCCCTACCGCTCAAATACATAAATTTCCGGCATGATGTTTGAGGCAAAGCAGTCGTAGCTGACACGGTACTTTTCCTCGTCAATCTTAAGGTTATAATGCTCCACCAGATACGCAAGCTCCGACGGGTACATTCCCTCAACTGCGTAACACTGCAAAACCGCCTTGCGGATGGCCTGCCGCGTCAGAACCAGCTGCTGCTGGCCGCTTACCTTCCGGAAATATCCGGTTCCTGCTACCAAAAGCCACACCAAAAGCCCAAATATCACCGTGGGCGCAATGAGCGGCCGCCACCATTTTCTCCCGCTTTTTTTCAAACTTTTCATACGCATCACCCAATTGAGGAAATCATGCTCACAAGCGGCAGCATAATCGAAATCAGGATTGTGCCGACCATCACCGCAAGCACCACCACCATCGCCGTCTCAATCTTTCCCGACAGGCTCGAAAGAGAAGCGCTAAGCTTCTCGTCATACTGCTTCCCAAGCTTTGAAAGAATCTCATCCGTCGCCCCGCTGCGCATTGCCACGCCAAGCATACGGTTATCGCGCCCGACAATCAGTTTGCTGTGGTTTAAGGCTTCATCAAAATTCTCCCCCGCCTGCACAAGCTCAAGACATTCTGCAATGCGCCCCTTCACAGTCGGGTTCGAACAACCGTCCTCCGCCATCTTAAGCGCCTCGCCCTGGTCCATGCCGCTCACCGTCATAAGCCCAACTGCGGATATGAACTGCCCCGTTGCCATGCGCTCCAAAAGCCTCCCAACCGGCCCAAACTGCGCGGCCATCCGCTTGATTACCCTTTCCCCGGATGCCGTGCGGTACCACAAAAGCATTGCAAGCAACAGCACAAAAAGCACACATGTAACCGCCGCCAAAAGCTTTCCTGCCAGGATGCCGCCGTTCATCATCCTCTGGGTCGAAGCCGCCACTTCCGCATTCAATTCAAGGAACATCTCCTCAAACATCGGGATAATTTTAAACACCATGACAAGCATGATGACTGCCATCATCGCAAACAAAACAACCGGGAATGTGACCGCGCTGCGGATTCCCGCCTTCACATTTGCGTCGCGCTCATAGTAGGATGCCAGGGAGCGCAGCACATCTTCCAATTTTCCGGTGGTCTCACCGACCTTTACCATATGTACCATATACGCAGGAAACGCCCCCGTATCCTCAAGTGCCATATACAGCGGCATATTCTCCCCCACCAGCTCCTCAAGCCGGGAGAGCACCTGCTTCGTCCGCTTATCCTCAATCTCCTGCGCAAGGATATAGGCTCCCTCATACAGCGGAATCCCACTGTTTAGCAGCATCGCAATCTGGTCGCAGAAGGATGCTGTTTCCTCGGAAGTAAAGCGCTTTTTCTTTTCCGTCTTCCCCATTGCCGTGCCCTCCAAAACATTTCCGGAACCCGGTATACTAAAAATCTCAAAAATAACTGCTATTTCATGGTATTCTATCCTAATTTTATTACAAAATCATGGCAAACTCAAGTCTTTTCTGTTGCATACGGGACTTTCCGGCAAAAAACCGGACAAAAGTCCTGGGAACGAACCTTGAAACAGATTCCTCCCCAGAACTTTTGTTGGTTTTGTCTTGTGCCGGGACGGCAGCCCCTAAAAGTTTATTTTACCTCCTCGCTCACCGTGACCTTGCGAATCTCCTTCGTGCGGATTTCTTCGCAGACTGCCGAAATGAATTCGGAGAGCGGCTTCTGCCCCTCATCGCCAAGATAGCGGCTCCGGACAGCGACAACGCCCTGCTCCTGCTCCTTTTGTCCAACCACAAGCATATATGGCACATGCGCCAGCCTCGTCTCGCGAATCTTAAAGCCAATCTTCTCCGCGCGCGCATCCACGGTTGCCAGAATGCCGTTTTTCTTCAATTCCGCAAGCACCTTGTTCGCGTAATCATTGTACTTATCCGAAATCGGCAGCACCCTCACCTGCTCCGGGCACAGCCAGGTCGGGAAATTGCCCGCGTATTTTTCAATCAGCCACGCAAGCGTCCTCTCATAGCAGCCCATCGACGTGCGGTGGATAATATACGGGCGCACCTTGTCGCCGTTCTGGTCAATATAGTACATATCAAACTGCTCGGCAAGCAGCGCATCCCACTGAATCGTAATCATCGTATCTTCCTTGCCGTACACATTCTTCGTGTTAATATCGACCTTCGGACCGTAGAATGCCGCCTCGCCGACATCCTCCACAAACGGGATGGAAAGCTCGGTCAATACATCGCGGATGTGCTGCTCGGTCTGCTCCCAGACCTCCGGCTCGCCAATATATTTCTCACGGTTCTCCGGGTTCCATTTGGAGAGGTGGTACGTCACATCATCCTGTAAGCCAAGCGTTGTCAGGCAGTATTTTGCCAGGGCAAGGCAGCCTTTAAACTCCTCCACCATCTGGTCCGGACGCACAATCAAATGCCCCTCGGAAATCGTGAACTGGCGCACGCGGGTCAGCCCGTGCATCTCGCCGGAATCCTCATTGCGGAATAAGGTCGAGGTTTCCCCGTAACGAAGCGGCAGGTCGCGGTAGGATTTCTGGCTCGCCTTGTACACATAATACTGGAACGGGCAGGTCATCGGGCGCAGCGCAAACACTTCCTTGTCCTTTTCCTCATCGCCCAATACGAACATGCCCTCCTTATAGTGGTCCCAATGACCGGAAATCTTGTAGAGGTCGCTCTTTGCCATCAGCGGGGTCTTCGTGCGCACATAGCCCCACTCATTGTCCTCCAAATCTTCAATCCAGCGCTGCAGGGTCTGTATCATCTTCGTACCCTTTGGCATCAAAAGCGGCAGCCCCTGCCCAATCACATCCACGGTCGTAAACAGCTCCATCTCACGGCCAAGCTTGTTGTGGTCGCGCTTCTTGATATCCTCAAGATATGCCAGATATTCCTCAAGCTCGGCATTCTTCGTGTAGGCCGTCCCGTAAATGCGGGTCAGCATTTTGTTTTTCTCGCTGCCCCTCCAGTAAGCGCCAGAGGAGGAAATCAGCTTGATTGCCTTGATATTTTTCGTGCTCATCAGGTGCGGCCCCGCGCACAAATCCACGAAATCCCCCTGGCGGTAGAAAGAAATTTCCTCATCTTCCGGCAAATCCTCAATCAGCTCAACCTTGTAGGGTTCCTCCTTCTCCTGCATGAATTTGATTGCTTCCTCGCGCGGCAGGGTGAATCGCTCAAGCTCCGCGCCCTCCTTGATGATTTTTTTCATCTCCGCTTCGAGTGCGTCAAGCGCCTCGCGGTCAAATGGCGGGCAGTCAAAATCATAGTAAAAGCCGTTGTCAATCGACGGGCCAATCGCAAGCTTCGCCTCCGGGTAAAGGCGCTTTACCGCCTGCGCAAGCACATGGGAGGTCGTGTGGCGGTACGCCTTTTTGCCCGCGTCATCCTGAAAGGTCAGGATACTTAACACACAGTCCTCAGAAATCACGGTGCGAAGGTCAACCACCTTCCCGTTTACCTCGCCGGCACATGCCATCCTAGCAAGCCCCTCGCTGATATCCTTTGCAATGTCAATCACGGACATTTCGCCCGCGTACTCCTTTACGGAGCCATCCTTTAGTGTAATTTTCATGGTAAGCCTCCATTTCTGCTCGTTGGAACCAGGTTCCTAACTACTGCTGCACATTGTTTTTATGCACATTGCATTTCTGCAAATCTGCGCCCCGCGCACAAAAAAACGTCCCTCCCAAGACATTGATGCCTTGAAAGGGACGAGCAAATACCCGCGGTTCCACCCTTCTTGCAGCCTGCACATAATCATATCCATGCACCTGCCGCCTGCTTCATTCTCGATGATAACGGAATCACCGGGCTGTATTAGAGCCACTCGGAGCTGGTCTTCACAGGCTTCATATGAGGATGGTCACAGCGAAATCCATCCCTCTCTGGCATACCCTGCCTGCTACTCGTCTCTTCAACGTTTTGGGCAATTTCCTGTTAAACGGTAAGCTGCCGGGCGGGAATGCTGCCAGGCGGTTTACGGTTTGATACAGTTTGTTCCTTTATGGTATCCATTATACCATGGAATCAGAGAATGTCAATGTTGAAATTTCTTCTTTTGGTTTGTCAGGGCGATGCTCCGATAATCTGAACCAGTACGCCAAGCAGGCGAACGAAACAGGGAGCATTTATGCGGCGGACATTCAGGATTTGCAGAACCGCCTGGACGAGATTTGAGAATTATCCAGGCAGTCCTTTGCCAGTCTTGCCGCTATTCGATAGTAGCCAGTAAGGATATGAACCTTGAATTATTCGCTTTTTTCTCCGTATGGCGTTTGCTCCTCTGCTACCATTTGCATTTCCTGTTGTGGCTCGAAGTTATAAACGATGGACTTATGCTCCTGTGGTGGTGCTTCATAAGGCTTTCCTTCTTTGTTGTAGGTAAGGTTAAATACAAGATCGGAAAGCCATTTCTTGAATGAGGGATTATCCTGAAACTGTTTGAACAGTTCCATATTATCAGCCATGATAGCGAAGATGATCTGCTGCAAAGCCCGCTCGCTTTCAAGCCTTGCACTCTGTTCATCGGAGTTCTTCATAGCATTCTGATATTTCTCATCCTTGGAAACCATAGCAGGAATTTCGAGAATCTGTCTGCGCACATTATCCGCATCGTTCCAGTTGATATTGCCAAACATATCGTTAAAATCAGACAGAATAACGGAAAGTAAATCCATCTCCGGCTCGATAATGTGACCGACCTTGCCAGCGGGGACTGGCGCAACCTCGGAATCGGAATCTTCCAGTTTGATGGACATTGACTCACGCGCCTCATTGCGATAGCTTTCCAAATCGATTGCCTCAAGGATGCCCTGCGACAAATCGTCCTCGCGGGGAGAAGGCAGCTTTGGTATCAGCAGATTGAGGAAAATGGAAAGCCGTTCCCAATCCGCATTGCCATAGGGAAGAATCGCGCCGAGGAATCCATATGTACGGCAGAACGCTTTTGCCGCGCTTTTGAATTTGATCTGATCATCCGTTTCAAGCTGTATATAAATAGCTGTACAGGCATCCAGGGTAGGATCAAGTTTATCTCGGTCTGCGCCATTCAAATACAGGTTAACCAAGTGTTTTACATCATTGCCAGAATATACCTGATACCTTTCCATCGTTGCTACAAGATCATAGAGTTTGTTGGGGTCGGTCTCGCCGGACAAAATCGTGGTACGATAGTAGCGGGAGAAGGACTCTTCAATAATTTCCGGTTTATTAGCGAAATCCAAAACGAAGGTGTCATACTTCTTCGGATGACAACGGTTCAGCCTTGAAAGGGTCTGTACCGCTTTGATGTCATAAAGCATCTTATCCACATACATCGTGTGGAGCAGGGGTTCATCAAAGCCAGTCTGGAACATATCCGCGACAATCAGGATGCGATATGGGTCTGCCTTAAAGGTCTTTGGTATCTTTGCATCCGGAAATCCATTCATGCCTGCCGAGGTCAGCGGCGGTTCCTGACCGTTGTACTTACACTCGCCGGAGAAAGCAATAATGGTTTTGTAGGGACTATGCCTTTCAGAAAGACACTTGTTGATAGCATAATAATATTCGATGCATCGCGGAATACTGGCAGTCACAACCATAGCGCGAGCCTGCCCGCCAACTTTTCCCTTGGCGATAACCTGTTCATGGAAGTGGTCAACCATCATAGCGGCTTTCTTTGCTATGGTATAGCTGTCGCTCTCCACAAAATTACGGAGTTTCTT
>CAJTUA010000035.1 GCA_910579615.1 uncultured Lachnospiraceae bacterium
ATTCAGTTGTCAATCTTCGGTTGGAATCTCATTCATTGAGATTCCGAGAAGTTATATGCAATATCATACACCGACCGCACCTTAAAGCTTTTCGCGTCCCCGCTCACAATCTTCACCCGGCGCTCGCCCGCCTGCATATCAAAGCAATTATCAGAAAATCCCGCATCCCCATCCGTTCCCTCTATCCAAACCTTCTGCGCAAAAGCGCCCGCGGCAACAACCACCTCGTCGCCCTCCACGCGACATGAAAGCTGTGGATTTTCAAAACGGTAGTGCTTCGGCGCGGTAAAAATACAATTTCCCGAAGACACCGCTACGCCATCCACCACAAACGCAAAATCCAAATTGATGGCCAACACATCACAGTCCGAAAAATCCATTTTCTCAAGCCACACACCTGACAACGCAGAAACCGTAACCCGCTCACTGCCCTCCCGCAAAATGCTGCTGTCCGGATTTCTCAGCGACCAGCGAACCTCGCCGGAAACCGCCTGCACCGTCTCGTTTGCCACATGTAGCCGCGCGGAAACCTCCATCGGCGCAGGTTCGGCAATACAGTACGGCCTTTCGCTGATTTCGCCTTTCTCCTCGCACGAAACCATGACCGGGGCAAACATCCTCTTTTCCGCATAGTGAAGCGCCTTCCACCTGCCGTAATAATCAATGCTCGCCCAGGACGCAACCGGCCAGATGTCGTTGAGCTGCCACACAACCGCGCCCATACAGCGCCCGCGGTGCCGCCTGAAATGCTCCACACCGTAGCGAATCGCGTCCGCCTGCAACAATTGCGAAGCATACAAAAGGCTCTCAAAATCCTTCGGGTAAAGATAGGTTGCCGACAGATAATTCATGATTTTCCCGTTTGCCGCCCGGTTTCTCTGGTGCATTTCCATAACGCGCGAAAAAATATTGCGGTCTTTTGGCTCTGTAAAACTTTCCACCGTCCTCAGACACGGAAACGACTGGAAACCAAATTCCGACAGGTAGCGGAACCGGAATTTCCGGTACTCCGTGAACGGCTTATCGCCATGCCACACAGCCCAGTAATGGGTATCGCCCCGGTTCTCATCCCAAGGGTTGTCGTAATTGCCGCCTGAGGACGGGGAGGATGGCCAGTAAAAAGTCTGTGGATCCTCCTCCTTTAACACCTTCGGAATGATGTATTCAAACAGCTTGATGTAATCGTATTTCTGTTTTATGGAAGGGTGCCACGCTTTATCCAGTGTCTGCGTTTCCATCTCATTGTTGCCGCACCACAGGCCAAGGCAGGCATGATGGCGCAGCCGCCGCACATTATCCCGCAGCTCCGCCGTAACATTCGCTTCAAATTCGTCATCCAGCTCGTAGGAGGCGCAGGCAAACATAAAATCCTGCCACACCACCAGCCCCAGCTCATCGCAGATATCGTAAAAATAATCATCCAGATAATAGCCGCCGCCCCAGACCCGGATGCTGTTATGGTTCGCCGCCACGGCATCATGGAGCAGCCGCCTTGTGCGTTCTTTTGTCACGCGGCTTAAAATATTATCCTCCGGGATGTAATCCGCCCCCATCGCAAAGATTTTGACACCGTTTACTTCGTGCGCGAAGCAATTTCCCCACTCGTCCGCTTCGGTATTTACGGTCATTGTGCGCAGACCAATTCGCTTTTCCCAGATATCAAGCACTTTGCCGTCAGCTGCCCTCAAAACCACCCTTGCGGTATAAAGCGGCTGTGCGCCGTAGCCGTGCGGCCACCACAGGAGCGGCTCTGGAATCCGCACTTTGAATGCAGCATTGTCATCCTGCCCCCCTGCATCCAATGGTTCGATAGCCGCCCCCGCCCGGTCATTTTTACACGGCTGGTAAACCGCGCCGTCCGGTGCCGCCACCTCGATTTCAATTTTGGTGTCATCCGTTTTTTCGTCAAACAATTCCACGGTCACATCAAAATCCAGCTCCACGCAGGCAGGCATATGGTTCTGTGACACATACACAGACTCCAGCCGGGCTTTTTTCACAAAAAGCAGCTCCACCGTCCGGAAAATCCCGGCATCCGCAAGCCTTGGCCCCCAGTCCCATCCAAACATACAGTGCGCTTTGCGCAGATGCGGGAAGCCCTCCGTGCACTCCATGCTGCCCCCTGTGTAAACCTTTTTGTTTTCCTCGCGGATGTATTTTAGCGGGGAATGCAAAAGCACCCTTAACTCCTGTTTTCCCTTCCTGATTTCAACCGGAAATTCCCATGTCCGGTGCATATTATAAGCGTGGCCCAAATACTCGCCATTCCAATAAATATCCGCGAGCGTGTCAATTCCCTCAAAGCGCAAAACCACCTCGTCCGCATCCGCAAACTCTTCCCCGACTTCCACTTCCGTCCGGTATTCAAAATCATTTTCCATCAACCGGGATGCGCCCAACTCATTGTCGCGGTAATACGGGTCGGGCATCCGCCCATGTGCAAGCAGCGCCTGGTACACCGACCCCGGCACCGCCGCGTCCATTGCCTCCTGCGGTATCCCGTAAACATTATCCCCCAGGATTTTAAACTGCCAAATCCCGTCCAATACCTTCTTTTCCATCTCTCCTCACATTCCGCTGTCCACACAGCACCTAAATTTTCTCCCAGCCTTTTTACTTTTTCACAGTTTTTTAGGAAACCTGCGGCAGAATCTGCCTTCTTTTCCCATTATACCATTAAATCTGTGCGGATTCAATGGATATTCCCGCAAACTTATCCACATCCCCTTGCATTTGGCTGACTTTTATCCACGGAATGAGAATCATATCCACTTTCCGGAGCGTGAAAAAAATATACACATCAATATTTTAAAAACAATGACACTGCTTTTTTCGCGATTTTATAAACCGGTCCCTCCAATGCTTTTTTTGCGTTGCCAAGCTCCTTTCGTATTTCGATATGCTGCGGACAATGCTGCTCGCATTTACCGCACCTGACACAATTTGAAGCGGATGTGGAATTTTTCCGCAGTACAGTACAAAGCATATACTCCTGCAGGGCTTTGCTCTTTCCGTCGGTGTAACGTTTATTATAAATTGCAAATGTGCCCGGGATATCCACCCCCTTCGGGCATGGCATACAATAGCCGCAGCCCGTGCAGCCGACCTTCATTTTCGCTTGGATTGCCTGCACAACATCCTTTAACAGCGCTTGTTCCTGCTGCGTGAATTCCCCCGCCTGCGCAGACGCGGCATTCTTCACATTTTCCTGCACCATTTCAAGGGAATTCATCCCGGAAAGGACACAGGTCACCTCCGGCTGGTTCCACAGCCAGCGGAATGCCCATTCCGCCGGGGTACGTTTTATTTCATAATTTTCAAACAATTTTTTTGCCGCTTCCGGAAGTTGGCCTGCAAGCCTGCCGCCCCGCAGCGGTTCCATAATCATAACCGGAATCCCTTTTGCCGCCGCGTAATGAAGGCCTGTGCGCCCCGCCTGGGAATGCTCGTCCAGGTAATTGTACTGAATCATGCAAAAATCCCAGTCATATGCATCCAGAAGCTGGCAAAACATATCCGAATTCCCGTGATAGGAAAATCCAATCTGGCGGATTGCCCCGCTTTTCTTCTTTTCCTGAATCCATTCTTCTATCCCCAATGCCCTCAGCCGTTCCCATGTGTTTACATCCGTCAGCATATGCATGAGATAATAATTCACGTAGTCCGTCCTCAGACGCTTTAATTCTTCCTGAAAGGTTTTTTCAATATTTTCTCTTGTTTTAATCATATAGTGCGGAAGCTTTGTTGCAATGTTGATTTTATCCCGGATGCCATTTTTCTCGACAATTTTCCCCAAAGCCTCCTCACTGCCCGGATAAATATAAGCGGTATCATAGTAATTTACACCCGCGCGGTAGGCTTGCATAATTTCCTGCTCCGCTTTCGCGATGTCGATTTTGCCTGATTTTTTTGTAAAGCGCATACAGCCGTAGCCAAGGATTGAAATTTGGTTTCCGTATTTGTCGTTCCGATATTGCATTCTGAATCCCTCCGTGTTAAGCCTCAATATTTTTACATCTTCAATTATGGAAGGATTGGTTATTTTTGTCAAGCGGATGCCGCGCTTTTTGCGGTGGAACACGAAACTTTTCAAAAAGGTATTTTAACAAAACGACTTTTGTGGTATGATAAATCCATGGAAATCAGGAAGGGTTGTGATATGGCAAGGACAGCGTGACGCTTATCACCCGCCCAAGGCGCTTTGGCAAGACGCTGGCCCTGAGCATGGTGGAGCGCTTTTTTCAGGCTTAGATATCTGGGGGGGATGGGCAATACCGCGATTTACAGGGGAGTTATCCGGTCATCAGCCTCTTCTTTGCCGATGTGAAGGAAGAAACATATGAAACAGCGAAGCGGCAAATCTGCCATAAAAAATTCAGCGAAATTAAAACCAGGAGGACATAACCAATGGAACAAGAAAAAAAGAACGGCCTGCGCTTCCTCCGCTGGCCATGGAATGTCGTAATTTACATCCTCGCAGCCATCTCCCTGCGGCTTTTTTGCATCCCCGTTATTTTGATTCTGATGGGAATCCAGAAGAAAAACAATCCACACGGGGCGGCGGAGGGCTACTGTCTTTCCCGCACCCGCAAGCATCTGCCTGGCGTGCTCCTCGCCCTGCTGTTCCTGTTCATCGGCGTGGCATTGGGAACTTTATTCTTTTTTGAAATACGGCAGCCTAAAGACGATTGGGAAGCAATGGACTATGTGACCTTAATCATTTCCGGTGTGGCCGCCGCCGGATTGACACTCGCCGGATTTTATGAAGGCTTTGTCAGTGTGCGGGATACCTTCTTCCCTGCAAAAAGCGGGCTTGCCAAATCCATCCGCCGCCAGCTTCCTTTCCCGAACGAAGCCCCGCCGGTGAGAGAATTGTTCGCCATGGTGGATAATGACCTAAAAGAGAACGGGGAATGGTTCGATGCTGTCGGCATTGGGAAGGAATGGGTGCTTGGCGATTCAGCGAGCCGCATTGACCGCATCCGCGCAATTTTCACGGTGGACAAAATCCATCAGCACCGTACACAGACCGGGGTACGTACAAGCCGCACCTTGCAGCTTGTCCTCGTCGATGACCGCTGGAAAGCCGCCATCACAACGTTCCACAAACCGGGGGAATTACAGGCAGCGGCAGACTGCCTTGGCTTTCGGGTTCCAAGCGCGTTCCGCGGAATCAACAGCGATTACATAGATTTTCTGGCAAAGGACGATGTGGAACGTGAGACTTACGAACGGGAATTCCGCCAAAGGGAGGCGGCGCGGGCAACAAGGCAGGCATTGCAGGAAGCCACATGGCAGACAAAATAAACCGCGCCGTCCGCAGCCACAGTCTCTTGTCAGGCGAAGCTCCATATATAATGATTTCAAATTATGGGAGGAAAAACTAATATGGGAAAAACATTAAGCAATGAAGTAAAACAGGCGCTGCAAGACATTTATTACAATGAGCGCACAGGCAGGGGCAAAGAAGCGTTTGCCCTGTTGGAAAAAGCCTCGGATGCAGGGGACGGCGATGCCTCCTGCGTGCTGGCGCGCTGCTACTGTGGCCGCCAGTATGTCTGGAGGGGACACGGTTTCCCGGAAGATGACAATCTTGCCACGGAGCTCTTACACAAATCCGTCGAGCAGGGAAGTGCCTTGGGCGTTCTTGTTTCCCTGCGAACCGGGGAGCTGACGCCCGAAGTGCAGAAGAAAATGCCGTTTGCCAGTCTGCAGGAAGCCTTTGATGAGGCGGTGGAGCTCGCGGACACCGGCGATGCTTTTTGCCAGTACATTATTGCCAACGCTTATTTCTGGTGGGATTTTCTCCAAATCCAGAATAAAAACAGAAACTCATTCCCAAACCAGGCTGCCTACAAAGTATACCTGAAAGAAAATATCTCCAAGTGCGAGGATTTGTTCTGGAAGGCGTTCCAGGGCGGAATGTATTTTGCCGCAAACAACCTCAACCGCTACTACACACAAGGCGATGAGGATATCATTGCACCGCAGCCACAGAAGGCACTTGACTTGTGGAAAATCGGCGCGGAGTACGGGCATCCGATTCACCAGGCCATCTATGCGGATGATTTGAAAAAACTCGGCCTGAATGCCGACGCGCTCCAATGGTATAAACTGGCGGCGGAGGGCGGACACCCGAGCGCATGGACGGATGTAGGGCTTTATTACCTCAACGGTACATATGTGCAAAAGGATGAGGCATACGCCGCGCAATGCTTCGAGAAAGACCTGCACTTCGGCATTTTGGATGCCTACCATAACCTTGGGAGATTACTTTTTTACGGCACGGGCGTTGCGCAGGATTACGAAAGGGCATTCCAGCTTTTTTCCTACGTTTCCGAACACGGAAGCAACAAAAGCATTTATTTTCTTGGAAAGTGTTATTTCGCAGGCCTGGGAACCACACAGGATTACACAAAAGCAAGGCAATTCCTCGAGCAAGTAGACTGGGAAAACAGCGATGCCTTCTATATGCTCGGATATATTTATGGCAGGGGGCTTGGCGTAGGGGAGGATATTCCGAAAGCAGTGGAATATTTGAAACGCGCAAAAAATAGTGAGAATGCAAAAGAGGAGCTTTTACACTATAAAAAGTCGTTTTTCGGAAAATGGAGCAGGAGATAATTCAGGATTTTTCTAAGTTTTAAATATCAGACAGTATTACCAGGCAAAGAGGAGCTACCGTGTCTCCTCTTTGCTGCGGGCTGAGGGAAATATAGGGAGAGTAAGGAAAGAAACATGCTGGATATATTAATTGTCGAAGATAATAAAGAAATCGGTATTTTACTGTGTGATTTTTTGCGCAAGCAGAATTACACGGTCAGTGTGGTTCAGACCGGTGAAAAAGCTTTGGAATTATATGAAAAATATGGAGCCAAAGTGATTGTGCTGGATATTATGCTTCCCGGGATAGATGGATTTGCGGTTTGTTCTAAAATTCGGGAAACTTCCAATACCCATATTTTAATAGCCAGTGCCAGGGTGGAAAAGAATGATCAATTGAAAGGCTTAAATCTTGGCGCGGATGATTACATCGAGAAACCTTATGATGTAGATATTTTAATTGCCAAGATTAAAGGCATTTTTAAAAGAAAATATGGCCGGGAAGAGATTATAGAAGGGAATATCCGGTTGAATACGGTGCAGCAGTCGGTATATGTGGACGGGCAGAAAAAAGAAGTTACCGAAAAGGAGTTTGAACTGTTAAAGCTGCTGATCGAGAATAAGAATGTAACTATGAAGAAGGAATATTTGTTCAATACCATTTGGGGAAGTGACAGTGATTCGGAGATTCAGACACTGACGGTACATATTAAGTGGCTCAGGGAAAAAATAGAAGAAGAACCCAAAAAGCCCAAGCATATTATTACGGAGTGGGGAGTCGGTTATCGGTTTGAGTAAGTTTAAAATTTTTATATTTTGGATTGTCCTTGTGGAGATATTTTTGATATTGTCAGCGAACAGACTGTATTTTCATCAAAATAATGACCGTGACGGAAAATTATATCTTGTGGAAGCAAGGCGTGTGCTGAAAGAAATAAAAGAACAAAAACGAAGTGCTTCCGAAATAGAAGCAATGAGTTTCGATCAGTATGAGACGATTGTAGGAATCCGGGAATTTGCTGCCGGAGAAGCTTGTGAGAACGATTATTTCGTGGAAGAAATCGCTGGTAAACTGTATCGGATAGAATATGCAGAGGAAAGAAGCTCCCGCTTACCTTTGTACATAAATATCGCGTTGCTTGGTATGATGACTGTGACAAATCTTGTGCTTGTGTATGTGTACAAGAAAGTCTTAAAGCCTTTTCAGGATATGAGTAATTTATCTTATGAGCTGGCGAAAGGGAATTTGTCCATGCCTTTAAAAGAAGAAAAAAGTAAGCTGTTTGGGCGTTTCCTTTGGGGAATGGACATGCTCCGCGAAAAGCTGGAGGATAACAGAGAGAAAGAGCTTGAATTTCAAAAGGAGCGGAAGACATTGATTCTTTCTTTGTCCCACGATATTAAAACGCCGCTTTCTTCCATTGAATTGTATGCGAAAGCGCTGTCGGAGGATTTGTATGACACGCAGGAAAAAAAGGACGAAGCTTTGCATGGCATTGCAAGGAATGTGAAAGAAATAAAGGGGTACGTGAATGAAATTGTAACGGCATCCAGAGAAGATTTTCTGAATTTGGATGTACGTATGGGAGAGTATTACCTTTCAGAGGTTATGAAAGCCACAGAAAGTTATTATAAGGATAAGTTGTCCGTAATTCACACCGAATTTCAAGTGGATAAAATTTCGGAATGCCTTGTCAAAGGGGATAAGAACCGTATGGTTGAGGTTCTGCAAAATGTGATGGAAAATGCCATAAAATATGGGGATGGTAAGCGTATCTGCATTTCGTTCGGGGAGGAAGAGGACTGTAAACTAATACATATCAAGAACACAGGGTGCAGTCTGAAAAAAGAGGAACTTCCAAATCTTTTCGATTCCTTTTACCGCGGAAGCAACAGTACCGGTATGAAAGGGAGCGGTCTGGGGCTTTATATCTGCAAAACCTTGATGCGCAAAATGGAGGGTGAAATCTTTGCCGGGATGGAGGAAAATGTTTTTTGTGTGACGGCAGTCGTTAGAAAAGCATAATGGGTATGAAAACTTCGGAGTCATATTTCCTGGCTCTGAAGTTTTGCATTTAATGATTATTTAATAATTTGGGTGTTAGCATATCTCTTGTAAAATCAATCCAGAAGCAAGAGAGGAGTAAAAGAATGTATCGAAACATACTGAAAAAAGATTTAAAACGAAAAAGGGCAATGAATATAATTCTTCTATTGTTTATTATTCTTGCCACAATGTTTGTATCGTCCAGCGTCAACAACATTATAAATGTAACTACGGCACTGGACAGTTATTTTGAAATGGCAGATGTGCCTGATTATTTTGCGGCCACTATGAATAAAAATCTTGCCGTTGACATTGATGAAATGGTAGGGTCGGCAAGTGCAGTAGAGCGCTATGCAACGGAAAACGTATTGTTTTTATCGCCTGTGAATCTTATCTATGAGGACGGTGATATCGTCGTCGATGGTTCGAATCTGCTTCACAGCGACATTCGTATGAATTATTTTCTTTCCGATGGCAGTATCCTTGAAACGGTCAGGCAGGGCGAATTTTATATGACGGAAAGTACGGCAGACGAGCTCGGTGTTGATGTGGGAGATAAGCTTATCATAGAATTAAACGGTGTGAGCCGTGAATTTGTTCTTGCGGATAAAATAAAGGACGCGCTTTTAGGCTCAAAACAGCTATCACTTCACCGTTATATCATAAGCAGAGAGGATTTCGAGAGTTTCCTTTCCGCAGATGGCACGGAGAAATCTTACGGTGGGACTCTCGTATACATCTATTCTTCCGATATGGAAGCGGTTCTGCCACAGATAAAGCCGCTTGTAGATAACAGCGCTCTTACACTGGACAGAGCTCTTACAAAATTCTCATATGTTTTTGATATGATTGTAGTAGGTATTCTGCTTGTGGTAAGCATTATTCTTATTGTGATAGCATTTGTAGTTCTACGTTTTACCATTTCCTTTACACTTTCCGAGGAATTCCGTGAAATCGGTGTTATGAAGGCGATTGGTATCGGGAATTTCAAAATCCGGGGCTTATACCTTGTGAAATATATGGGGCTTTCTATCATCGGTGCGGCGATTGGCCTTGTCCTTAGCTTCCCCTTCAGCAAAATGCTTATGGGCGCTTCCTCACAGAACATTATTGTCAGAAATCAAAGCCCCGTTTTGGTAAACATTATTTGTGCCGTTCTTGTCATCGCAGTGATTTTACTGTTCTGCTATGGCTGTACAGGCAAGGTTAAGAAATTGATGCCCATTGACGCAATCCGGAACGGTCAGACAGGGGAACGTTTCCGTAAAAAGAGTTTTATGAGTTTCGGGAAATCCAAGCTTCCTGTAACGCCTTTCCTTGCACTGAATGATATTGTAAGCAGCCCCAGGCGTTACAGCATTATCACACTCACATTTTTCCTCTGCCTTGCTCTTTTGCTTATACTTTCGACAACGGTTTCTACTATGAACAGCAACCAGCTTGCCGCAACATTTGGATGGGCGGACTGTGATATATATTTGGACAGTAAAATAAGTGCGGAATGTATGTTAGAAGACGGACGCGAAAAGCTTGAAAAGCACCTTGAAGAAATGGAACAGACTCTTGCAGAAAATGGTATTCCTGCAAAATGCTATCAGGAAATCCTCTTTATCCTGCCCGTATCTTTCAAAGAAAACGAGAGTAATATCTGTATATATCACGGCACAGGCACAACAATGGATATGTACGAATACACAGCAGGAACGGCACCACAGAATACCGATGAAATTGCAATAACACGAATTGCTGCAAATCAACTGAACGCAAGTATTGGTGATACCGTTACGATAAAAACCATTGACGGAGATAAGGAATATATCATTTCGGCATTTTTCCAGGCTACGAATATGCAGGGCATCGGTATCCGGCTTCACAGCGATGCGTATATAAATTACGTTCAGGCAATGGCCAGTATCAATACGCAGATTACCTTTACAGACCATCCGGACAGCAAGGAAATTGAACAAAGAATAGGAGAAATTCAGAGGATTTTTCCCGGTTACGGAAATATAAGAACCTGCGCCGAAGCAGTAGCGGATATGGTCGGTATTGGGGGAGCCCTTGATGCAGTAAAATCCCTTCTCGCTGTTCTTACAATCATATTGGCCGCGCTTATAACCGTACTTATGGAGCGTTCCTTTATCGCAAAGGAGAAGGGCGAAATTGCACTTATAAAAGCTGTAGGCGCACGAAACGGGAAAATCTATGCTTACCACACTTTAAGATTTTTATTCGTAGGAATCATTGCAGTGATAATCAGCGAAATTTTGGCAATGCCCCTTACGCACCTTTGCATTGACCCAATCTTTAAAATGATGGGGATGGAGCTTGCGGTTGACTACATTATCAATCCTGTTGAAATGTATCTGCTCTTGCCTGTTGTAATTCTTGCCGCAACCACCGTCAGTGCATTCCTGACGGCGCTTTACACAAGGAAAATCAAAGCCTCCGACACCGCTAACATTGAATAATATATTAAATAATTTTTTAAATTCCAATAAAGAAAGGACCCGGTTATGAATATTTTAGAAGTAAAAGACCTCTGCAAAACATATATCGTAAACAAACGCCAGAACAACATTTTGAAAAATGTAAACTTTACCGTTTCCGAAGGCGAGATGGTCGCCATTATGGGACCGTCCGGCTCGGGTAAATCAACGCTCCTGTATGCCGTTTCGGGCATGGATTCCATTACCGCAGGCGAAGCAAAATTCTGCGGAAAGAACATTGCAAAAATGGGGGAAAAGGAGCTTGCAGACTTACGTCTTGATGAAATGGGCTTTATCTTCCAGCAGATGTATATGCTAAAAAACCTGACCGTTCTTGACAATATTATTCTTCCTGCAGTACAGTCCAATAAAAATACCCAGACACGCAAGGAAAAGATTCAGCGCGGACAAGACTTAATGCGCAAGCTGGGTATTATTGACACCGCCGATAACGACATCAATGAAGTTTCGGGAGGGCAGCTCCAGAGAGCCTGCATCTGCAGAAGTATGATGAATATGCCCAAGGTTTTATTTGCGGATGAACCCACGGGAGCTTTGAACAGAACTGCGTCAAATGAGGTAATGGCGGAGCTGGTAAAATTAAACGAAGATGGCACGACGATTATGATGGTAACCCATGATGCAAAGGTAGCCGCAAAGTGTTCCAGAGTGCTGTATATTGTAGATGGTAACATTAAGGGCGAGTATATCAGCCCTAAAGACCCGGGGATAAAAGAAAAGGACAGGGAGAGATTATTAAATAACTGGCTATTGGAACTGGGATGGTAAAATGTGGGGAATACAGCGAGGTAAAACTCTCCCGGCAAAAACAGCATCAAAATTCCCCCTTGACAAAACCTTATTTCCTGCGTTATACTTATGTCCAGCATAATTCTATATTTGATTGCTATGAGAAGAAGAAGTAAGAATCATGAAGCTTTACAGAAAGCAGCCGGCGGATGAGAGGCGCAAAGACGAAGATTCTGAATACATCTTTGAGCATTGCACTGAACAAGATATCCAAGGCCAGCTTTTTGGCTGACTGGGTTGCTTCTTAAGTAGGCTGCGACGGTTCCCGCGCCCGTTACCGCGCTAGAGTATCACCAGGAAACACGCCGGTTTGGTCTGATCAGCAAACCGGGATTTTGTTGATTTTCTGCGTACTTGAAGAGGTCGGCTGCGTGAGCATCCGATAAACTGAGGTGGTAACGCGAATTTTTCGCCCTCTGCATTTTGCAGGGGGCGTTTTTTTATTTGCCCGCGAACTACCCGGAAAATATAAATTAAAATGCCGCTTGTGCGGCGGAATGAGAGGGAAACATGGAACAAACAAAAAATGGAATGTCATCGGTGGAAGCATCCACCAACCCGGAAACGGAAATGCTCGTCCTTGAGCAACTCAAAATCATGAAAAAAGGCGCGTTGGAAATTCTGCAGGAAGACGAGCTTGCACTGAAAATCCGCCGCTCTGTAACAGAGCACCAGCCACTGATTATCAAGCTCGGACTTGACCCGAGCGCACCGGATATTCATCTCGGGCACACGGTCGTGTTGCGCAAGGTGCGCCAGATGCAGGAATTCGGCCACCGCGCTGTCATTATCATCGGGGATTTCACCGGGAAAATCGGCGACCCAACCGGGCGCTCAAAAACGAGAAAACAGCTCTCCGAGGAACAGGTACGCGAAAACGCCGCGACTTACATGGAACAGATTTTCAAAGTGCTCGACCGCGAAAAAACGAAAGTGTGTTTTAACAGCGAATGGCTGGCGAAGCTTAACTTCGAGTCCGTCATCCGTCTCGCGGCAAGCACAACCGTGGCAAGGCTTTTGGAACGCGAGGATTTCTCCAACCGCTACCGCAGGCAGGAGCCAATCGGATTGCATGAATTTTTCTATCCGCTCATGCAGGCATACGATTCCGTGCAGATTCACGCGGATATCGAATTGGGCGGCACCGACCAGACCTTCAATATCCTGATGGGGCGCACGCTGCAAAAATCCGCGGGGCAGGAAGCACAGATTGCTATATTCATGCCGCTCTTAGAGGGCTTGGACGGCGTGGAAAAAATGAGCAAAAGCCTTGGAAATTATATCGGCGTGGACGAAGCACCCGAAGTCATGTTCAAAAAAGCGATGGAAGTGCCTGACAATTTGATTCTGCGCTATTTTGAGCTTGTCACCGACCTGCACCCGGATGAAATCGAAACACTTGCAAAACGGCTTTCGGATGGGGAAAATCCGCGCAGCATCAAGCTTTTGCTGGCAGAAAATATCACGGCGCTCTACCATGGCGCGGAAAATGCCACAAAGGCAAAGGAATATTTTCTCTCTGTTTTTTCCGCCGGGGAACTGCCAAAAAACATGCCGCACGTCGTTTGCACAAACGGGGAACAAACGCTGCTTGATATTGTACCGCATTTAATTTCCGACAAAATGATTGCATCCGGAAGTGAATTCCGCAGGCTGATAAAGCAAGGCGGAGTGTCGATGAACGGGGTGCGGGTCGAAAGCGCGGATACGCCGCTTGCCACGCCGGAAGCGGTGCTTAAAATCGGCAAGAAAAACTTTATCTGCTTTGACACAGACAGGCTTTCATGATATACTGTTGAAAAAAGATACGACATTTTGTCGGAAAGTTAAATACAGAAACGGAGAATCACATGCCAGAACAGACCAAATTTAAGTATCTTAGCATAATTTTATATATCGTTTTTATCCTTGTCGGCCTCGCAATGATTGGGGGTGCGGCTGCGCTCGGTGTGATATCCTGTAAATTCCGTCAAAATGCAGAGAAAATTACTGCCACGGTGAGCGACATCCGCGAAACGATGGATTCGGAGGGCGAAACACATTATGAAATCTACATTACCTACGAGTTTCAGGACAGCACCTTTCGCAATGTGCCCCTTGACTATCACCGCGGCACCGTGCAGGAGGGCAGCACGGTAAAAATCTGGTGCTCCCTCACCAACCCCCGCGATATCCAGTCGGATGCAGGCGCATTCGTCATGTGCGCAGCTTTGGGCGGCGGCGGGCTTATCTTTCTGGCACTGGGGATTGTGCCGGGGATAATCGCAAAAAAATCAGGGCTTTTCCAAAAGCCCTGATTTTTTATGCGCAGGGGCGCGAATGAAATCTGGATGCTATACAGCACGCGCCCTGCGCAGCAAGCAAACAGCGGAGGAAAACATTCCCCTACTCGGTTCCCTTAACCTTTCTCCTCTGCTGCATCCCTGCTGCCGCCACCACAGCCTTCACAGGCAGAAACCGCGCCCCGGTTGTCGCGATTTTCATCAGCAGTGTCGGCACAATCACTGTCCTTCTCTTTTTGAACATCATATCAAGCGCATAGCCCGCGCAATACCCGGGGCGGATTCCCTTCAGCGCAAACTCGACATTTGCAACCGCATTAAATTCCGTCTCCACCGGTCCCGGACAGAGACAACCGACATAGACTCTGCTGCCCGCTTCCTTAAGTTCTTGTGCTACTGCGCGCGTCAGGCTCGTCACATACGCCTTTGTCGCATAATAGGTCGCCATATACGGTCCGGCAGGAAGCAGCCCCGCAGAGGATGCCACATTGAGCAGATAGCCGCCCCCTCTCTGCTCAAAGCGCTTTACCATCCGCTTTGTCAGAAGATGCAGCGCCGCAACGTTTAACCGAATCATGTCCAAATCCTTGTCCGTATCCGTATTTACAAATTCCCCGCAATCCCCAAAGCCTGCATTGTTGATAAATACTTCCACATCCTTATCCGCGAGCCATTCGCACAGCTTCTCGCATTCCGCCATCTGCGTCAAATCCGCCACCGCCACCTCGCACTCCGTCTTTAGCCGCTTTGCAAGCGTCTTCAAACGCTCCTCCCTGCGTGCCACAAGCACAAGCGCATAACCCTTCGCCGCAAGGCGTTTTGCGAATTCCACTCCAATCCCGGAGCTCGCCCCGGTAATCACCGCATATTTTTTCATGATGACCTCCATACTAAGACCTACATTCCATGATTTCATTCTGCGCTAAGCAGAGGCATTCTCTTCGCCGTTATAATTTCCCCGGCGCAGCAAGAATATCCCCACAATCAGCAAAGCCGGAAATACCGCGGCCGCAAAAAGCCCGTCGTGCATATCGCCCGTGTGGTCTGCCACAAAGCCCGCAAGCGTTGGTCCTGCGGAACAGCCAACATCCCCCGCAAGCGCCAGAATCGCAAACATTGCCGTACCGCCCTGCGGGTAATATTTGAGCGCAAGGCTAAAGGTTCCCGGCCACATAATACCGACGGAAAGCCCTGTAAACGCACAGCCAACCAGCGCCACCACCGGATGGGGCGCAAACACCGCAACCATGTAGCTGATGACGCAGAGCACCGCGCTGAAGAATATCGTGCGCTGCAGGTTCATTTTCGAACCGCGGATACCATAAACCGTCCGCGCCGTCCCCATCAGCACCGCAAACGCGCAAGGTCCTAACAAATCGCCGAAGGTCTTTGATACCTTAAGCCCCTCCTCCGCAAACAGCGATGCCCACTGCGACATGGCAAGCTCCGAGGCACCCGCGCAGACCATAAGCAGCAAAAACAGCCAGAAAATCTTCACGAGGAACAGCTTTTTCAGCGGCACGGATTCCCCGTCCTCATTCAGCGTGCGTATCGGCACATTGGCGAACATAAAAATATTAAACGCTGGCACTACCGCCCAAAGAAAGGGCAAATACCGCCAGTTTCCCACGCCGATAACCGTAAAGTACAGCGTGGACAGCAGCACAACCGCAACCTGCCCCCAACAGTAAAACGAATGCAGCAGGCTCATCGCCGATTCCTTCTCGTCACCCGGCAGCGCCTCCACAATCGGCGAAATGATAACCTCCGTCAGCCCGCCGCCAACCGCGTAAACCACAACGCAGAGCGCAACACCCGCGAATGAGTCAAGCAAAAACGGCAGTGTGCCAAGCCCAACCAGCCCCAACACAATCATGATATGTGCAAGCAGCGTTGCCCTGCGGTAGCCAATCCGGTCAATATATTTCGCCGAGAGCAAATCCACCACAATCTGCACGCAAAAATTCATCGTGATAAGCAGGCTGATTTTATCTAACGACAGCCCGAGGTCACGTTGGAAGGACACAAACAAAAGCGGTGCCAGGTTATTCACAATTGCCTGCGAAACATAGCCGATATACGCCGCATATTTTGTATGTCTGTAAGTAAACTTCATTGTTTATTTTCTCCAAAACATTCCAGAATGTCCCACCCTGTTTTTATGCCGCATAATCGATGTTTTTTCCGCGCAGCTTTATCGCTTCCTGCGCTTCTTTTGCCTTCTGGTAAGGATTTTCCTCCTTGGAATAGCGGATGGTTGTGCTTGTTGTTCCACCCGAAACATAGGTGCGCCCACACTCCGGGCAAATTGCCGTGTGAATCATAACGGAAGCATTGACAACCTTGCCGCCGTTTTCCGCCGCCTCCTTATAAGCGTTTGACACATGCTCGCCCTCATGTGCGCGAACCGCTGCCCCCGCCGCTTCCGGGGAAATATGCGCCGCCGCCTTGAAGGAAACATTTTCGTCCGAACCGTCTTGATATTTGCGCTCTTTGCAGGTCTGGCATTCCTCCGGTGAGGATTTGCGCCCGATTTTCTTTTGCGCATCCGGGTCAGCGGAGTCTTCCGGGGAAAGCGCCTCCTCCGCTTTGCTGCCTGGCGGGAGCGGCATACCGGTAGCGCTAAGTGCAATTTCCGGCACCGGGGGAACCCCCACGGTCAATGGGGTTCTTGGCAGCATATTACCTGTGCCCTCCAGTGTGGTCCTGCCTTCTACACGCTCCGCACTTCCTGCCGCAGCGCCTTCCTGCACATTTCCGGCAGCATCCTTTGCCATGGTGCCACCTGTACCTGCAGCCTTTGCCGCACCACCCGCCGCACTGCCCACATAATACGGGTCCATATACATATTATATCCATTTGAAATTCCTGTAATCGCCATAAGAATCCTCCTTTCGCATCAGCAATTGCCCCAAATGACAAATTTTCCCTTTACAATCCCGTCCTTACCATACAAACACGTCCTGCCGGAAGATTGTAACACAAATTCGCTTTATCCCATCATAGCATATTTTGGAATCTACGTCAAATAATCAAAATACGGATTATGGATGAATTTTGCTATGAATTTCTGTATTTCAACCTGATTTCAAACTTTAGCACCAAAATTTTCATTTTCCCCTTGCACTTTATCCAAAACTATCTTACAATGTATCCTGCTTCATGGTTATAACCAATCCATCAAGCAGGAAGGGAAAGTGGATTTTGGAGCAATTTATTTATGGAAAGAAAGGTATATTTTCATGAAAAACACACTTGGGAAAAACGAATTATGGCGTTTTTTGATGGTCGCGGTTGGTACCATTGTCTTCTCCGCCGCCATCAACCTGTTCCTCACCCCGTTAAAACTTTACAACGGTGGTGCGCTCGGTATCTCCCAGCTCACCCGTACCGTACTGGTTGACCGGCTGCACATAATTAACGCGCCAAACATTGATATTTCGGGTATTGTGTATTTTATCCTCAATGTCCCGCTGTTTTTGCTCGCATACAAGGGCGTGAGCCGTCTCTTTTTCTTCAAGACCGCAATGTCCGTACTGCTCACAACATTTATTGTAACGGTCATTCCGGTTCCGGACCCGCTCATTATTGAGGACCCGCTGACCGCCTGCATCATCGGCGGTTTAATGTACGGGGCGGGTGTGGGGCTCTGCCTGTACGCGGGCGGCTCCGGCGGCGGAATCGATATCCTTGGCATTTATTTCAGCAAACGTTACCGCAATTTCAGTGTCGGCAAAGTCAATATCCTGATTAACGGCGTGATTTACCTTATCTGTGCGCTTATGTTTGACCTGCAGACCGCAATTTACTGTATCATCTACGCCGCGCTCTCTTCCTTTGCGCTCGACCGCGTGCACTCGCAGAATATCATGATTCAGGTGACGATTTTCACCAAGAAAAACGGTGTTGCAGACGCGATTATGAAAGAAATCTACCGTGGCGTGACCGAATGGAAGGGCGATGGCGCCTACACGCATGAATCAACAAACATCCTGGTTACTGCGGTTTCGAAGTACGAAATCAACCTTGTACGCCGCACAGTGCAGGAGATTGACCCACATGCGTTTATTATTTATAATAAAATTATGAATATTGATGGGAATTATCTGAAGAAATTGTGATTGTGCCGGATTTTATTGAAGGAAGGCTGCCGCACGGAAGGGGTGTTTTTTTCGTGCGGCAGCTGTATTTTTGGCAGTGGTGCGAGCCGGAAAAGCGCATCAGTGCTTTTCTCTCTTTCCCCTATAGATTTTTAAAACATCCTTGTAATTGTATGGTTTCACTTGCCTTGGAAAAAAGGGGGGACATATCAAATCGTACAGACAGGGCAAAATTATATTTTTATCATGCTGCTTCTACAAGTTTCCCATCTTTTAAAACAATCACCTGATCATATTTCTCCAATTTTTCTTTCGTCTGCTGATGGGTCACCGTAATAATGGTTTTATCTTTTCTTTTTAAAATATTATCTTCCAATTCCTGCGCGATGACCGGGTCAAGATTTGCTGTAAACTCATCCAAAAGCAGCACCTGGCTATTGCGCAACAGGGCACGCGCCAGCCCAATCCGCTGTTTTTCGCCGCCGGAAAAATTGCTGCCGTTTTCCTGTATCGTGGTTTCAAGCCCCTCCGGCAGCGAAGCAACCAGGTTCTTCAGCCCCGTCCGCTCAATCACATCGGAAATTTCCTGTTCGGAATAATCATCACAAAACAGGGTAATATTGTTACGGATGGTATCGTTAAACAAAAAAGTATCCTGCTTTACCATCGTGACAGCTTTTGACATATTCTTTCTGCCGACGTTTTTGATATCTACATCCTGCACGGCAATTTTCCCTGTATAATTCTGATAAAGCCCTGACAACAGATTTAGCAGGGAACTCTTCCCTGCACCACTGCTGCCCAGTAACACATAGTGCTTCCCTTTCTCGAAACAATAAGAGCAATCCCACAGCACTTTTTTCTCACCGTATCCGTATGTAATGCCCTCCAACGTAATATTTCCCTCCGGAAGTGCTTCTCCATCCGTATCCTGCAGCCTTTCCTTCTCCAATATTTTCTCAAACTGTTCTTTTATCGGCTTTGCAGCATAAAAATCCGCTATCACGGTCGGAATACTGGTAATTGGCGATACGACATTTCCAATCAAATGTCCAAATGCAATAATCATCCCCGCCGAAAACAATCCTTTCTGCGAAAAATATGCCGCTGCTGCCATTACAAGCACTGTCGAGAGCAAACCAACAAACTCCCCCACACATGCACATATTATCCTGTAATTTTCGCCCTTCCTTTTTGCTGCTTCCACCGCTGCATTTTTCTTTTGGTGCTTACTCACAATAGCACCCACTGTATGGAATAAATGGATAATGCCAAACCCGGAAAAATCATCTTTAATCTCCTCCGTATACTCCCCCATTTTCCCACTATATTCTTTCATGCTTTTTTCCAATGGTCTGGTCGTTAACCTTGTCGTACCAAGCGTGATAAATGCAAGGACTAGCATTATAACAAGCATTATGGGCTGCACCATAATAGTTATCAAGGACGCTACCAAAAAGGATACCAACATATCACCAGTTCTTATTACATTACGAAAATATGTATCCTCAATGATTGAAATATTATTACTTAATTCATTGATATATTCTGCACTGCTCCGTGTTTCAAAATCTGCCATACTCTGAAAATAAATATGTCCAAACAGTTCATTTTTCAAATTTTTCCTCGTCGCTGCAACCACATATGCTTTGATATAGCAATAGCCACTCTCCAACAAAACGCAAATAACCACAAAAAGGACAGCATAAAGCAAAGTGGAAAACAGTTTATCCTGCTCTCCGGAAACACAATCGACCAATGCGCTCAGCACAAAAGAAAATAATGTTCCGAAGATGCCACTTGCCATCATCAAGAAAATCAATAAAGCGATTAATGGTTTATTCTTAGTCATGTACCGAATCATATTTTATCCTCCATAAATTAAAATGTTAATCCCTCTATGTATTGGCTTTTAAGGTAATGCCATAAGTTATCACCGCCTTTTCTCTTTAGTATACCACAGATTCATTTTATGTGCAAGAACTATTTTGTCAAATCATTCTTTGCTCCCCTGCTCCGTTCCCCATGCTTTCCTATCCGTATTTTGTTCCCCCCGCGGCGTCCCCGAACATATCCTGACAACTTGGCATGGATACCAGTTTTATTGCTTTCCCCGGTAGATTTTTAAAACGTCCTTGTTGCATAACAGTGCAAGGTCACCAATTCGCAGGTTCTCAAACCGAATCGTCTTGACAAGTTTAAATTCCTTCTTCCGTTCCTCCTTTGGCAATTCATCATCGGCATATGTCAGGAAAATATAAGTCTGATATCTCAAAAGCCTTGAAAACAGTCTGTGGTAGTAAAGATAATTTTGCAACCAAAAATTCCACCGGTCCATATGCTGATACTTTTCTTTGCGGATTTTTTCTTCTTCATAGCAGAAGGCATACATTAACACTTTATCTTTACGGAGCTCTGCAAGAAGGGCATCCAGCATCAACATCTCTTCCTTCTTTTTTCTTAATTCATTTTCTTCTTCCACAGAATTTTTTTGTGAATCCCTCAGTCTGATTTCCATTGACAGCTCAGCGCTTCGAACGCTCATATCCCGTATTTGCTTTACTTTTTCAGCAAAATCATCCTCCTTTTGCCTTAAAAGCACCAAATCAAAAAAGTCATTTTCTTTTTGGATGGCACGCGGATAATCGGCTGCGGATAATTCATACGGATATTTTCCATATTCCGCTAATGTCGAGGCTTCTGAGCCTATGACCTGGTCAAGATAGCATTTTTCATAAGAACAACAAGCTTTCCATCCGCCCAAAAGCTCCATGGGAACCACATTATATTTCATCCCCTGCAAGTAGGAAACTGCTTTTTCATTTTTCACAATAATAAGGTTGCTCTGGTACATAAAAATCTCCTAATCAACTAATAAATGTGCACCATATGTCTTGAGGTAAAATATATTTGGATAAACAACGTCATGTTCGTTTGCTATAACAATCAAATCTTCCATCAATTTTGGTTTCACCCCAATAACAACGTTCCTTTTTGTAATATGGTTTCACTCACCTGAGAAAAAAAGGTATATCATACCTTGTTGCAGTATGACACAACCTCTTAAATTTAGAGGACAGGGCAACAGAATGACATATGTCATTCCACTGCCCCTCGCTGACCGTACATAAGCAGGGTTGCCTTAGACACCTACGATGAACATGGATTTTGGTGTTTGCTTCCCCGTTTATGTCCGATTTGGGCGTTTCCTCTTTTTGAACCTATACAACAGTGGTATCCAAAGAAAGGATATACCGTTCTGCATCAAGGAGCAATTATTAGAATATTTTCTCGGTTAATCTAGTACAACATCTTTTATAGTATATAATTCTCTTCCCATTTGGATTGTCAAATCGGATTCCTCTGTTATGTCTTTTCTAAACAATTCCTGTAAATTGTTAACTATTATAATATCCTTTGTACTTTCATGGTCTTTCAAAATAAATAATGGAATCCATTTTTCTCCTCGCAGTTTTGCTTTAAAATTTTGAATCCAGTTGCCTGTATCGTGCGGGATGTAAATGGCAGTGGACTCTAACACACTGCTCATAGATTTTGGAAAAGAATAGAGCCACGGTTCCTCTTCTAAATCTTCAACAGAGAAGGTGCTAATATATTCTTTTCCGTCAATAGAAAGTTTTCCATAAAACTCTTCCGGTTTAAAAAAACTTTTTTTTGCGCTTACCTCAAATTTGACATTCAATGTTGCGATATTCTCTGATTTTGCATACAGATTATTTTGTGATGAAAAAATTCCAACTTCCTCATTGCTTAAGGAAATGTTGTTAGTTGTTATATCCAAACTGTATCCTTCATCTAGTATTACAGTTGTAAAAAATTAATTTTCCAATGGCAAACAGAGGCGGTTAAT
>CAJTUA010000036.1 GCA_910579615.1 uncultured Lachnospiraceae bacterium
AGGTTATGGATTGTCGTTCAATGTGAGTTGGAATGACAGTCCGGTTGGTAAAAAACACTTGCCAACCGGATTGTAAAATGTGTATATTTTTCAGGTTGCCAAGACAATATTGTTTTGTTTTTGGTCGGGTCAAAGCAAAGTATTTTTGCTTTGGCTTTTTTGTTTTTCTGAGTAAAATTATTTTTGTAAATATTTTTTTTTGATAAATTAGAGAAATAGTTTGAATTTCAAGATAAGTTGTTCTATAATAGAAGTATATGTTTGAGTTTACGATAGCCAAGATAAATTATTGGAGGTAAGGTTATGGAAACAAATATTTTGCTAGAGAGTGGAACAAACGAACTTGAGATTCTGGAGTTTATGGTTGGGGGAAATTCATACGGTATCAATGTAGCCAAGATCAGGGAAATACTTCCATATAAGCAGCCGACTCCAATCCCGAACGCGCACCCGCTTATTGAAGGTATCTTTATGCCACGTGACCAGATTATCACGATTGTTAATCTTTCAAAATGCCTGACCGGGCAGAGTAAAATGGATGTAACTTCGGATATGTACATTGTGACAAACTTCAACCAGTTAAATGTCGGTTTTCATGTGGATTGTGTTGTGGGGATTCAGCGTATTTCATGGGCAGATATTGCCAAGCCGGATGCGACCCTTGAAAATTCAGGGAATGGCATTGCGACAGGGATTATTAAGTTGTCGGGAAAACTGATTGTGATTCTTGATTTTGAGAAGATTGTATCAGACATCAGCCCGGATACCGGATTGAAAGTATCCGCGATTGACCATCTTACCGGAAGAGAAAGGAATGACATCCCGATTCTTACGGCAGAAGATTCCCCGCTGCTGCGCAAGCTGATTCATGATTGTCTTGTCAAGGCAGGCTACACGAATATTATTTCGGCAGTCAATGGGCAGGAAGCGTGGGATTTGCTTGAGAAATATAAGTCTGAGGGAACGATACAGGAAAATGTACAGTGCGTGATTACGGACATTGAGATGCCGCAGATGGATGGCCACCGCCTGACGAAACTGATTAAGACGGACGATGAGTTAAAACATATTCCGGTCGTTATTTTCTCCTCCCTGGTAAACGAGGAGATGAGGCGGAAAGGAGAGGGGATTGGTGCGGACGCGCAGCTTTCCAAGCCGGAAATTGGTTTGCTTGTTGAGGCGATAGATAAATTGTTGCTGAGTAAGTAAAAGAACATAAAATGAGATAACAAAGAAGAGGATTGCTTCGCGGGAAGTATTTTTAATCAGAGGACATGACTGTAGACGGCATTCTGGGAGATTTTGGCATAGAATCGGAGATAAGACTATGTTGGATGGGATGGAATTGTACCAGGAAGAGGATATCATCCCGAAAAGTCAGAAAGCAGGGGATTTGCCACGAAAGGAGACAGGATTTCATTGACGGATTTTGCAGAGGAAAACGAAGGATTTGAAGATGATAAGTTTATGCTGACCCCGGAAGAGGAAGCGGCATTTGAGCTTGATACGCCGGCTGATTTTGACTGGGAAGGCAATGGCTACGATATATTCGGCGATGATACGCTTTCGGACAATGAGTTCGACGGGATGCTGCAGGAAATTTTGGATACCGGGGAAAAGAACGGTATGCAGGAGGAACCGTTGATGGATACTGCACAGACTGTGCCAAAAGATTTGGACCAGACGGGGGAAGAGAGCAATTTAGCAGCGGATGCCGGAATCAAAGATATGGTTTCGGTTCCGGAGCCGGAAGCCGCCGAAGATAAAATGGAAAAAATAGATACTCCCGAGGGAAATGACTTGTCTGGAATCATGGGAGAGAGGGAAAGCAGTATGACAGCAGCAGCAAGTGAGGCGGAAAATGAAGAATTTAACAGTGGGACGGATACACAGGAGGACATTCTTGACCTGATAAATTCTATTTACAGTACGGAGGGGGAAACTCCTTCGGAGAAAGCAGAGGATCTGATACCGACAGAACAATATGGAACGGAAGATGACCTTGAGATGGGCAGGAAGCCAGAGGATTTTTCTGACCTGCTCACGGATATTTCAGAAGAGGATTTGGCATCCATCCAGAACATAAACCTGATGGATGAGGAAGAAGAAGAAGAGGCAACCGGGAAAAAGAAGAAAAAGCCGAAAAAAAAGAAGAGGGATAAACCGTCCGTATGGCAGCGCTTGTTTGGGAATATCAAAACGGAGCGTTCCGAAGAAGAAATTGCCCAGATGAAAGAAAAAGTCATCGCGGATGCCGAGGCAAAAGAAGCGGCGAAGGAAGCGAAGATCAAGCAGACCGCTGCCCAAAAAGAGGAAAAGAAAAAGAAAGCGGCGGAGAACAAAGCCGCCGCCGCGAAGAAGAAACAGGAAAATGCAAAGAAAAAAGCAGAAGAGGCTGCGGCAAAGAAGGAAGCAAAAGACAAAAAGAAGCAGGAAGTGCAAAACCTCATTGATGCAATCGATGAAGACGAGGGGAAAATCAACCGTGTTGGCGCTGCCATTGTCTTTGTGTTTTTTGCGTTGGTGGCCATTGCAATCTTGCTCGGAACAAATATTTATTCTTATAAGCAAAGTCTTGAAAATGCGCGTGAGAGTTTCGAATTCAAACACTACAATGAGGCATATGAGGAGATTGCGGGAATTGATGAGATGAAGGATGAGGATGAGACCTTCGCCCTGCAGGTGATGGTTGTCATGTACACCTATAAACAGTTAAATTCCTTTCAAAATTATTACGCGGCAGGGCTGTATCCGGAAGCACTCGATTCCCTTTTAAAGGGATTGAAGCGGTATGATAAGTATTCCACGATTGCCACGGTAATTCAGGTTGACGAGGATTTGAGCGCTGTGCGCAAGGAGATTCTGGGCAAACTTGAGGAAACATACTCCCTCACGGAACAGGATGCACTGGCGCTGATGGCCATCAAAGACCAGGGCGTATATGCACAGCAAATATACGACATTGCAAGCCATATGGAATAAAAAATGAAATGATGTGATAGCGAAAAGGCTGTCGGGAACCGGAAAAATGGCGACCGGCAGCCTTTTGCCGGACAATAAAATGGAGGAAAACCTATGTCTGGAACACAGATTGCAATCATTGATTATGATGCGGGAAATTTAAGAAGCGTGGAAAAGGCATTTGCTTATCTTGGGGAAAACGCATTTATCACGCGCAGTCCGCAGGAAATTCTGCAGGCGGATGCGGTTGTCCTGCCAGGGGTCGGGGCGTTCGGGGACGCGATGGAAAAACTGCGGCGGTACGGCTTGGTGGAGGTCATCCGCAAATCCGTGCAGAGCGGACAGCCTTTCCTTGGCATATGCCTTGGGCTCCAGCTGCTTTTTGAGAAAAGCGAGGAGAGCCCCGGCGTGGAAGGGCTTGGGATTCTGAAAGGGGAAGTGGTTCGGATTCCGGCGGCAGAAGACCTGAAAATCCCACATATCGGATGGAATTCGCTTGAAATCAGGGAAGGTGCCACACTTTTTCGCGGCCTGCAAAAAGAAGCCTATGTTTATTTTGTCCACTCGTACTATCTGAGGGCAAAAAATGAGCAGGAAGTAGCGGCAACTACGGAATATGGCGTGAAAATCCATGCCTCCGTGGAGCAGGGCAATATCTTTGCGTGCCAGTTCCATCCGGAAAAAAGCGGGGAGACAGGGCTTTTAATACTGAAAAACTTTGCAGGGCAGAAATCATTTTAGCGGATTGGAATGGAGAAGATTATGTTCACAAAAAGGATTATCCCATGTCTGGACGTTCACAATGGGCGGGTTGTCAAGGGGACGAACTTTTTAAATTTAAGAGATGCGGGGGACCCGGTGGAGGTTGGCGCGGCATACGGGTGTGAAGGGGCGGACGAGCTGGTGTTTCTGGACATTACGGCATCCTCGGACGCGAGGGCAATTACACTTGAGATGGTGCGGCGCGTGGCGGAGACGGTCTTTATCCCATTTACGGTCGGCGGGGGCATCCGCACGGTTGAGGATTTTAAGCTGATTTTGCGCGAGGGTGCGGATAAGGTCGCGGTGAACTCGGCGGCAATCATGCAGCCGGAGCTGATTTCGCAGGCCGCAGAAAAATTTGGGAGCCAGTGCGTTGTCCTGGCGATTGACGCGAAGCGCAGGGCGGACGGTAGCGGGTGGACGGTCTACAAAAACGGCGGGCGCATTGATATGGGATTGGATGCCGTGGAATGGGCGGTCCGCGCGGCAAATCTGGGTGCCGGGGAAATTCTGCTTACAAGTATGGACTGCGACGGAACCAAGAACGGTTATGATTTGGAGCTGACAAGGGCAGTCACAGCAAGCGTTTCCATACCGGTGATTGCTTCGGGCGGTGCAGGGAAACCGGAACATTTCCGGGAAGTGCTCACACAGGGCGGCGCGGATGCGGCGTTGGCGGCATCGCTGTTCCACTATAAGGAGCTTACGATTTCCCAGGTAAAAAAATACTTAAAGGAAAACAATGTCAGTGTGCGCATAACGGATGTATAATCAATATCGGAAAGTGATGGAAGAAATCAATGTCAGTAAAAAGTGACGTTTTGACAATGCTGGAAAAACAGCGCGGGAGCTATTTTTCCGGGGAGCAGTTGGCCGAACAGCTAAATGTCTCGCGCGCGGCAGTCTGGAAGGCGGTCGGGGCACTCAAAAAAGAGGGCTATGAAATTCTGGCAGCCCCTAATCGGGGATACTGCCTGCCGATGGACAGCGATGTCCTCTCGGAAGAGGGAATCCGCAATTACCTGCCGCAGGAATGCCAGTCCATGCACATCGAAGTGTACCGTGAGACAACCTCAACCAATACCCTCGCAAAACGGGCGGCAAACGAGGGAGCTTCTGCACCGGCCGTGTATGTTGCGGCGATGCAGACGGCGGGCAAGGGCCGGCGCGGGAGGAGTTTTGTGTCCGTGCCGGGCGGCAATATCTGTATGAGCTTCCTGCTAAAGCCTGCGCTTGCGGCGGGGGATGCCGTCTTCATCACAACGGCGGCCTGTGTTGCCGTACACCGCGCAATCCGCAAGGTGACAGGAATTATCTGTGACATCAAGTGGGTGAATGATTTGTATTATCAGGGGAAAAAAGTCTGCGGTATCCTGACGGAAGCCGTCACGGACTGCGAGACCGGCATCGTGGACTGTGTCATTCCGGGTATTGGGGTGAATTTCAATATTGCGCCGGAGCAGTTCCCGGAGGAGCTAAGGGAGATAGCAGGTGCACTCTACGCAGGCGATAAGCGGATTCCGGTGACGCGCAGCCAGTTGGCGGCGGAAATCATCACGCAGATGCTGCAGATTTTAAAAGAGCTGAAAGAGCGGAGCTTTTTAAAGGAATACAAGGAGCACTCCATGCTGCTTGGCAAACAGATATGGATTTATTCCGGGGAGGAGCCGGAGGCGGCGTTGGCGGTGGATGTCGATGAAAACGGCGGTCTGGTTGTGGAGCTTTTGGATGGGCGGCGGCGTGTGCTTTCTACCGGGGAAGTGACGGTGCGCGCAGCCGTGTGACGGCGTGGGAAATGGCAGGCGCGGACCAAAGCAGAAGCCGTTTCCCTGTTCGGATGGCGGTTTTAACCGCAGTTCAGGACGTGAAATCACAGAAACAAAGAGGGGATTTACGAATTACCTTTAAGAGGGGAGGGGATATATTTGAGATTTTTTACAAGGTGCAAAATCCTGTATCGGGTTCTTCTTGTTTTTTGTATATGTATCGGGGTGGTTCTTTTCCTTCGCTTGTATCCATGGATGGAAATCCGTTCCTGGGATTTCTTTTTCATCTGCATTTTTCTGTTTTTGGTTCTTTGCCTGATTATGCTCAAATGCATTAACCGGGATGCAGAAGAAGATTTGGCGGCGATTATGAAGTCAAAGGACGAATCCGAGGTACATATCGGAAATCCGGATAAAAAGTGATACCGCCCTACCGCCCTCCGAACCAAGACCAAAGCAGATGGAAATTTGAAAAAATGTAGGTTTGTCAAACATATGTTACACTGACCGTAAAAAATCCCTCAATA
>CAJTUA010000037.1 GCA_910579615.1 uncultured Lachnospiraceae bacterium
AGCATTGGCGCTTGCAGGACTTTTTCGTATCATCTGCTGAGGCGCTGACACAGAGGGGATCGGCTGCTTTTCAAAGAGGGGTACAGAGAACCGTTTTTCTTCAAGGCAGGGCGGTGTCAGGATGATAAAACAGCAGTGAATGTTAACATCCGCAAAATGAGGAACTTGAAAGAAACAACGTTATCGAGTATAATGAGTGCAAATGTGGTTCACACGTTTAGGCTGCAGGAATCAGGTTGGTATGAACGGCGAGGATACGGGACATGGCAACAGATGTCTGCAGTTAGTCTGAAACAGGGGAGAAGTATATGGAGACAAAGAACAAATCCAAGATTCTGATAGCTGACGATTCAGAGATGAACCGTTCGATTCTTCTGGATATGCTGGAAGAAGAGTATGAGATCGTTGAGGCAGAGAATGGGGCCGAGGCAGTGGCAGTTCTTCGCCAGATGGGAACCGAGATTGCGCTGGTCCTTCTGGATATCGTCATGCCTGAGCTGGATGGTTTCGGTGTATTGGATATGATGAACAAATACCACTGGATTGAAGACATTCCGGTCATCATCATATCTGCGGAGAGTTCCTCCAGTTATCTGGAGCGGGCGTTTGGGCTTGGCGTTACAGACTACATCAGTCGTCCATTTGATAATCTGATTGTACAGCGAAGAGTTACAAACACGATTCTGCTTTACGCGAAGCAGAAACGTCTGTTTGATATGGTTGCGGATCAGATCATGGAGAAGGAAAAACAGAGCAGCCTGATGATTGACATTCTGAGCCATATTGTAGAATTCCGAAATGGGGAAAGCGGGCTGCATACGCTTCATATCCATACGATTACAGAGCTTTTACTGAAACGCCTTGGACAGATGTCGGATAAATATCAGTTTTCGCATCAGGAGATTTCTGCAATCAGTACCGCTTCGGCGCTGCATGATATCGGAAAGATTGCGATTCCGTCGGAGATTTTGAATAAGCCGGGAAAGCTGACGAACGAAGAATACGAGATTATGAAGACGCACTCTGCAGTAGGGGATGCCATGCTGGAGCAGCTTACGTTTTATCAGAACGAGGCGCTGGTGAAGGCGGCACGGCAGATCTGCCGGTGGCATCATGAACGTTATGACGGCAGAGGTTATCCGGACGGACTGCGGGGAGATGATATACCGATTGCGGCGCAGATCGTCGCGCTGGCGGACGTATATGATGCACTGACCAGCGAGCGGGCATACAAAAAAGCTTTTCCGCATGAGAAGGCGGTGGAGATGATCAGCAACGGAGAGTGCGGTGCGTTCAGTCCGGAGCTTCTGGGATGTTTTCGGGATATTGCAGATGATATTCAGGCAGAGTTTGTTTCCGGAACAGGACGGGCGGATCTCAGCATGAAGGAAGTCCGCAGCATTACAGACGAGATCCTTCACCGAAAAGAACTGACGACCTCCGACAGGACCATGCGTCTTCTGGAGCATGAGCGGGCGAAATACCGTTTCTTCGCCTCCATGTCCAATGAGATACAGTTTGAATATACGGTGGAGCCTTCCATGATTACGCTCACGGACTGGGGTGCAGAACAGCTCGGGGTGAAGGAGATTATCATGGATCCGATGAATGATGAGGATACTCTGAAAATCATGGGAAGAGATGCTCTGGAAGGCCTTGGAAAACAGCTGCGGAATACATCGCCGGAGAACCCGGTGGTCAAATACAACTGTCAGCTTCATGTCAACGGAGAATCACGCTGGTATCAGATCATCTGTCATGCGACATGGTCGGTAGATGAGCCTTCGGAATATCAGGGCGCGATTGGAAAAGCGGTAGATATTCATACAGAACATATCAGAATGACGGATCTGGAGCGCGTAGCGTCTCATGACGGACTCACGGGCCTTCTGAACCGGTCAAAGGCGGAGCAGATGATTCGGGATCGTCTCATGAACAATCCGGGGGGAAATTATGCCCTGTTCATCATCGACCTTGATTATTTTAAAAATGCAAATGATCAGTATGGACATATTTTCGGCGATCATGTGCTCAAATATCTGGCAGAGAAGCTGCACCAGAGTGTGCGCGGCGGCGATATTGTTGCCAGAGTGGGCGGCGATGAGTTCCTGATCTTTCTGGAGTACAGAAGAGAGGCATTTGAAGCCTCTGTGGATCGTATCTTCCATCATCTGGAAGGGGAGTATGAAGGATTTAAGATGTCCGTGAGCATGGGAATTGCAAGGGCGTCGGGAGGACTGTCTGACTATGAGACGCTGTTCCACTGTGCAGACCAGGCGCTCTATGCGGCAAAACGCGCCGGACGGGGACAGTACAAATTTTATGATGAGTCCATGATGCATACGCTGTCGTCCATATCTCCGATTGACTGTGACAGCGAAAGAGACAAATCGTAAAAAAAATAAAAAAAATTGAAATTTCCTCTTGCCAAATAAATGGAAGTGTGGTAATATGGTCAATGTTGAGGCCGTTGGTAATGCAACAGCGTCTCAGCATTGA
>CAJTUA010000038.1 GCA_910579615.1 uncultured Lachnospiraceae bacterium
ATAGTCATGTGCAAAACTCCATATCTCCAGTATTGATGCAGTTTTACGTGGCATGACCAACCTCTTTATCACTCAAAATTTATCGTAACAATCAGCTCCATATGGTATAATAAAGTCGCCAAACCAATTCACCGAAAGGAGCTGATTGCTATCGCCCGCCAAGATAAGTTAAAAAATATCCCCTGTTTTCCCCTGCCACCACTTGCAAGGTTTTACCATTCCCTTTTTTCCTGCCTTGACCTATCCCCTGTCCCTGAATTCCCTAAGACAGGGAGGAAAGGCTTTTCCGCCCATCCCATGGTTTTCTCTTTTCTTGTCATGAAAAGTGAAGGGTTTTCCATGGTTTCCTCCCTGGTCGACTTTCTCCATAACAATCCCCTGATTGCCTACCTTTGTGGTTTTGACACGCTCAAACCCCTTCCCTCTTACTGGACGTTTCGGCGTTTCCTGAAAACTTTTGACCATGCTGTTCTTTCCTCAGTCATGAAATCCCTGGTTCTTTCTCTTGTGGAAAAAGGGATCATCGATTCTTCCTTTATTGGGCTTGATTCTACCCCGGTTGCTGCCAATACTTCACACAATAACCCGAAATCTTTTCTACCAAACAAGTTTAAGCCTGACCATCCGCCAAAGGCAGACACCGACTGCAAACTTGGGGTACATACCGCATCCAACCAGGCCAATGAAAAGAAATATCAATTCTATTGGGGATACAAAAACCATGTCCTTGTCGATTGTATTTCTGGTTTACCCATCAATGAGAAAACGACCACCGCTGAAGTCCCTGATTCCACCATCGCACTTGACCTTCTTGCGGATACCCATTCCTTCCTCCCCATTACTGAATGCACGTTTCTTGCGGACAAAGGGTATGATACTAAAGAGATTTATCGGCAAGTGGGGGAGCTTTACCAAGGGGAATGTATCATCCCGTTAAACAAACGCAATACCAAAAATCCAAAGCTTCTCCCTCAGGGAAATCCCGTCTGCGCAGCTGGTCTTGCGATGTGGAAGGCAGGTAAATTTTCTGACCATGGCCGTACCCGCCAGAAATTCTGTTGCCCATTAAAGAGTTCCAAGGATACCGGTTGCCCCTGCCACCATAAAAATTTTTACAATGGCAAAAAGCATCGTGGCTGTACAAAGTACATCACCATCCCCGATGATTTACGGCTTTCAGTTGACCGAAGCAGCAAATCCTTTAAAAGGACATATTCTCTTAGGACAGAATGTGAACGTTACAACTCCCGTTTTAAACATACTGGCCAGGAACGGATGTGGGTAAGGAATAAACACTCGGTGACAAATTTAGCTACCTTTGCACACCTTACCCTTTTAGCCGTTGCTGTTGTTGCCGTCACAGGGAAACCCAGGTTATCTTACCGTAAACTAAAGTCGATAAAACGAATGATTTAATCTTTGTCATCACCTATCTTTTAAATTTTCGTAGGTTTTGGGCTTACGTTTGTTTTGTCATGCCATAAATCCCCTCTTTTTAATTAAGGAAAATAAACAGCCAAATCCTATTTTTTAAGCAATGAGTTTTGCACATCTCTA
>CAJTUA010000039.1 GCA_910579615.1 uncultured Lachnospiraceae bacterium
TGTAGGTTTGTCAAACATATGTTACACTGACCGTAAAAAATCCCTCAATACCTGATTCGGGGATTTCCATCCCAAGGGACGCATGGGGAAGGTATTGTAATCCCTTTGGTTGTATCCCTTAAGCTGCTTCGCAAAGTCTTCAAAGGAATAGAAGGTATGCGTCGCATAAAACCTCTCGTTGTCCTTCCTGTGACTGCGCTCCACTTTGCCGTTATGTCTTGGTGTATAAGGACGAATTACCTTGTGTTGGATGCCATGTTGCTCTAGGTGTATCTGAAAAAGGGTAGGCTTGTCCCTGTGGGTGGTGAAGCGGTTTGTGAACTCAGTACCGTTGTCCGTCTGGATGCACTCAATCGGGCATGGGAAGGCTTTTACTAGGTGATCCACAAACATGGCAGACGAATAAGTGCTGTGTTCCTCAAAAGCTTCTACAAAACGCCATCGGGAATACTCATCAATGGCAGTATACTGGAAGAACTGCTTGCCAATCACCCTGCTGTTTACAAGGCAGGCGGAGGGAACAAATTTCACATCCACCTGGATACGCTGTCCAGGATGATCCATCTGCTCGTAAGGCTTAGGGACATACTTTGGATTGGGCGGGTGGACTGCCATAATGCCCTGTTTTTTGAGGAAGCGGTAGAGTCCAGTAAGGGAACGGGAATAACCACGCTGCCTGAGTTTAACCCAGAAAACAACAAGCCCTGCATGGGGGTTACGCCTGCGCAGATTGGAAATAAGCTTAATCTCATCCGGGGTATGCTGTTTTGGGTGGTGGTGAGGTCTGCGGGAAAGATCGCGCAGGGACTCTATGGAACCATCAAAGCGCCGTTTCCAGCGGTAGATGTACTGGCGGTTGGTTTTATATTTGATGGCAGCTTTCGAAACCCCATATTTCTCAGCGTAATGAATAAGTGATAGACGAAACCTCATATCCTGTGTTATAATAGCCATAGCAGGGAACTCCTTTTTGTTTGTTTTGTTGTGGTGACTTAATTATAACACAAAGGCAGTGTCTCTGCTTTTTCAATATTCAGTTGTAACACATGTATTGTAATCCTACA
>CAJTUA010000040.1 GCA_910579615.1 uncultured Lachnospiraceae bacterium
CAGGCGTTCCGGATTATCAAGAACGCCTGCGCCGACCTTGCGATTTCGTGCGAAATCAGCTGCCATTCCCTGCGCAAAACCTTTGGGTACCATGCATACAATGCAGGCGTGAATCCCACTATGCTGATGCTGATTTTCAATCATTCTTCCTTTGAGATTACAAAAAGGTATCTTGGAATCGAACAGGATGACAAGGACCAAGTATTTTTGAACCTAAATCTTTGATATGCCCTGAATAAAATATTTTTTGGACTTTTTATGCCATGAAAGCCGCGTAAAATGGGCATTTCTGAAAAAAGTACAAAAAAAATGAAAAAAAGTTTCAAAATACCTATAAAGTATTTTTGAAACCATCCGATATATAGGGTGTAAGCAAGGATGCAACATTTTGCGGGAAATGTTGCATTGGGATTGGATATGTACTAAATACATAACATATGTACCCTTTCTTTCTGTGCCGGACGGGGTCTCCCATCCCCGGGAAATGGCAGGCGCTGGCGGCAGGTGCAAAGACCTGGCGAATGTTCGCAGTCCTTGCAAAAAATTCCGTGGGTGTAAAGGAGTTTTTGGGAACCTGACACCCACGAAAATG
>CAJTUA010000041.1 GCA_910579615.1 uncultured Lachnospiraceae bacterium
CTGCGAGCAGATACGGAAAGAAAGCGACACGCCTATCATTATGTTGACCGCATTGGATGATGAGGACAGCCAGATGAAAGGCTTTGATTTGGTGGCAGATGACTATATCACAAAGCCCTTTTCCATGCCGCTTGTTGTGCGGAGAATTGAAGCAGTCCTAAGAAGAACAGACAGAAAAAATGAAGCATCTACGGTTATCCGCTATAAAGATATTTGCCTAAATGCAGAAAGCTACGAGGTATCCGTTGGAGAAACAGGCATAACGCTTACTGCCCGTGAGTTTGCAATTCTAAAATTGTTTCTGGAAAATCAAGGGCGTGTATTTACACGGGATAATCTGCTGAACAGTATATGGGGATATGATTATTTTGGCGATGAAAAGATTGTAAATACCCATATCAAAAATATCCGCAGGAAATTAGGCGTGGATTACATAGAAACCATAAGAGGGGTGGGATATAAAATTGAGAAAGAAAATTAAAGAAAGTATCGGGGCAAAGACATTTTTGACTATGTTCCTATTGCTGACCGTATGTTGCATCCTTATTTATGGAATGGTCATGGTCTTTC
>CAJTUA010000042.1 GCA_910579615.1 uncultured Lachnospiraceae bacterium
GGTGTAATGAAGTAAGGTAATTCATTACACGGGAGATTCCCCGCGCTAAAAATCATAGAATTTCCTGGGTTTGTGCGATATTGCTGTTCAGAGGTTGACTGCGAATGACTGCGAATACATCATGACTGCAAAAAAGATTCCATACTGTGGAATATGTCAGAAACTATCCGAGGGTGGAGTGTTTGGTACGAAATAAAGTATAATAGACTATCACAGATACTATATATAGAAATGAAGTGAAAATTTATTGATTGAATCACATACAAAATGTTCTTAGTATTGACACTTATTTTTGACTGCGAATTGATAACGCCCGACTGATTTATAAATAATTGATGTTGCTTTAATGTTTATCTAGGCATTAAAATAACTATATTTGTATTGTAAACCGAAATGTGCCTTTGAATTTGTTGACAAATAAAGATTCCTGTGATACAATTTCAAGGATTAGTAGTACATACTATCATGTTTTTTACAGGATTTCCCGTGTAATGAATTACCTTACTTCATTACACCTTTTCCCAAACGAAAGGAGCC
>CAJTUA010000043.1 GCA_910579615.1 uncultured Lachnospiraceae bacterium
CAGAGGTGGTATGTGCGCCCTTCGGGGAGCAAGTTTCACTTGCATGGACTCCTGCGGAGGGCGTTGTCTGCCTTGCGGCAGCCAAAAGGGGAAACGACAATTCCCCTTCGCAAGCTGCGCTTGCTACCCTTTAGTGAACTTTGCGTTCAGATAAAGGCTAAAGAACAGCCTTTATCTGCCCACAAAGTCTATGAGTGCGCCCCTATACCCTGTCGGCAGAATGTAGGTGTTGCGCATGGCTAATGTTACGAAACAGGCAAGCACACGTTTTTCCATTGTCAGGCGGAGCAAGGGGCAGTCGGCAGTTGAGAAAGCGTCCTATATCAGCAGGAGCATTCTTGTCAGCGAGTTTGACGGGCAGACCTACCGCCCGAAATACCATGAAGATTTAGTCCACAGTGAAATCACTCTCCCGCCCAATGCGCCCAAAGAATATGCAGACCGAGCCACCTTATGGAACGCTGTTGAACTGGCAGAGAAAGGACAGAAATCACAGCTTGCGAGAATGTTAAAA
>CAJTUA010000044.1 GCA_910579615.1 uncultured Lachnospiraceae bacterium
ACAAAATGTTACAGACAGACAAGATTACCGCTTTATATTGCAGATTGAGCCAGGAAGATATGCAAGCCGGGGAAAGCGAGAGCATACAGAACCAAAAACTGATTTTACAAAAGTATGCTGACGAACACCACTTTTTCAACACGCGCTTTTTCGTAGACGACGGATTTTCCGGCGTGAGCTTTGAGCGCGAGGGGCTTCAAGCCATGCTGCATGAGGTTGAAGCCGGGAACGTGGCGACCGTCATAACAAAAGACCTTTCCCGTCTGGGACGTAATTATCTGAAAACCGGGGAGCTGATAGAGATTGTCTTTCCCGAATACGAAGTGCGCTATATTGCCATTAACGACGGTGTAGACACAGCGAGGGAAGATAACGAGTTTACCCCTCTGCGGAACTGGTTCAACGAGTTTTACGCCCGCGACACCTCAAAGAAAATCCGGGCAGTAAAACAGGCAAAGGCGCAGAAAGGCGAGCGCGTCAACGGCGAAGCCCCTTACGGCT